>NZ_JBVHKD010000007.1:307217-390082 GCF_055559695.1 Micromonospora sp. NPDC023869 | reverse complement strand
GGGTGGGTGGGTGGGTGGGTGGGTGGGTGGGTGGGTGGGTGGGTGGGTGGGTGGGTGGGTGGGTGGGTGGGTGGGTGGGTGGGTGGGTGGGTGGGTGGGGGTGGGGTGGGTCAGGTTGGGGGGCGCCACTGGGCGGCCACGGAGGCGGCGCTGCCCAGGAGGCGGGGGGTGATGGTGCCGAGGGCGGCGTCGCGGGCGCGTAGGGCCAGCCGGCCACGGGTCTGCAGCACCGCCGACATGCGGCGGGTCTGGCGGACCACGGTGGCCGCGCGGGGGCGGCGCGTCCGGTCGTACGCCACCACCGCGTCCGGCAGCGTGGACTCCCGCAGCAGCGCGGCGAGCGTGACGGCGTCCTCGAAGGCCAGACAGGCGCCCTGCCCGAGGTGCGGCGGCATGGCGTGGGCGGCGTCGCCGAGCAGCACCACCCCGCCCGGCCCGACCGGGAAGCCGTACGACTTGGGCAGCGGACGCAGCTCGCGGATCTCCTGCTGCACCAGATCGGCCGGGTCGGTGGCGGCCAGCAGCTCGTCGACCGGGGCGGGCCAGCCCGCGTACCAGCGTCGCAGCAGCGCCAACTGGGTCTCCGGCGGCTCCGGGCGGGGCGCCCCGGCGGCGGTGGCCATCCAGTAGATGCCGCCCCGGCTGGACGCGCCGGAGGAGCCGCGCTCGCCCAGCGAGGCAGCGGCGAAGCGGTATCCGGCACCGAGGATCTCCCCGCCGACGGGCCCGCCGTCGGCCAGGTTCGGAGCGCGGTACCAGGGGACCACCGCGCGCCAGGCGGCACAGCCGGAGCTGACCACGCTCGCCTCCGGGGCGAGCTGGCGGCGGATCACGCTGTCTGCGCCGTCGGCCGCGACCACCAGGTCGGCCTCGAACGTCTGTCGGCCGTCACCGACCGCCGGGCGGGCGCCCGGGGCGGCGCGTACGGTGCGTACCGTCACGCCGGTCCGCAGCTCGACCCGCTCGCCCAGGCCCGCGATCAGCGCGTCGTGCAGGTCCTCCCGGTGCACCACGACCGGCAGGCGCTCGGCCGGGGTCGGCCGGGGCTGCACCAGCCAGTGCCCGTCCGGGCGGCGCACGCCGCCGTCCGGCAGCGGGGTGGCGATGGCGTCCAGGCCGGCACCGAGATCAAGGGCACGCAGCGCGCGGACGCCGTTGGGCCAGAGCACCACGGCGGTCGGCTCGGGCCGGATCCGGTCGGCCCGTTCCAGCAGGGTGACCTGCCACCCCGAGCGGGCGAGCGCACCGGAGACCGCCAGGCCGCCCAGCCCGCCGCCGACCACGACCGCGCTGCGCATGGTCTCAGCTGTCGCGATCGGCCGGACGTGCCGCCGCGCCCTCGGCGGCGGTCGGGGTGTCCTTGTCCTCGTCGGTCGAGGCGCCGGCACCCGGGGCGGAGTCAGGGTCGGTGCCCGGGGCGGGGTCGGTCACCTCGCCGGGGGCCTCACCGGTCTGCCGCCAGTGCGCGAACTGCTCCTCGCTGACCACCCGGTAGCCCTCCGGCACCGCCGGCTCGGTCCGGCCGCCGCGCGTCGCCGACAGGTCGACCTGGGAGACGTCGGAGCCGGCCGGTGCCGCGGTGGCGGCCGGCAGTCCGACCGGGATCAGGTACTCACGCGGCCCGCGCACCCGCAGGAAGTAGATCAACGCGCCGACGAAGACCAGGGCCGCCGTCCAGACGTTGAGGCGTACGCCGAGGATGCTGGTGGCATCGTCGGTCCGCATCATCTCGATCCAGAACCGGCCGGCCGTGTAGCCCATCACGTAGAGGGCGAACGCCCGGCCCCGGCCGAGACGCAGCTTGCGGTCGAGGAAGAACACCAACGCGGCGACGCCCACGTTCCAGAGCGCCTCGTAGGCGAAGGTCGGGTGGTAGAGCCCCTCCTCCAGGATCGGCCGCCCCGCCTCGTCGCGCAGCGCCTGACCGCCGTCCATCCGGTGGATCTCCAGCCCCCAGGGCAGGTCCGTCCGGCCGCCGTACAGCTCGTTGTTGAACCAGTTGCCCAGCCGGCCGATCGCCTGCGCCAGCGGCAGGCCCGGCGCCAGCGCGTCGGCGACCACCGCGAACGGGATGCCGAGCTGCCGGGCGGCGATGTAGGCGCCGACCGCGCCACCGGCGACCGCACCCCAGATGCCCAGGCCGCCCTCGTGGATGAAGAAGACCTTGATCGGGTCACCGCCGGTGCCGAAGTACGCCGCCGGAGAGGTGATCACGTGGTAGATCCGGGCACCGATGATGCCGGCCGGCACCGCCCAGAGGGCGATGTCGAGCACCGCGCCGGGGGCCACGCCGCGCTGGCGCAACCGTCGCTCGGTGACCCAGCAGGCCACCACGATGCCGGCGATGATGCACAGCGCGTACGCCCGCAGCGGGATCGGGCCGAGATGCCATACGGCGGTGCTCGGGCTGGGCAGGGCGGCCAGGGACATCGGCGAGGCGAGACTCACGGGTGCACACGCTACCGCTGCGGACCCCCGGAACGTCACCCCGGTCCGCCTCAGCCGCCCGGGTTCCGTGGCCCGTCGGGGCTTTTGTCCCTCGGAACGTCGAGCGCGTCGGCCCCACCCGCAGGTGGCGTACCGGTCGGGTCAGCGGGCCGGGTTGCGTACGCCCTCGGCCAGCTCCGCGCTGAGCGTCCGCAGAGCGGTCAGCCCGGCCTCCTGGTCGGGGGCGTCGAGCAGGCAGCGGATCAGGGCGCTGCCGACGATCACCGCGTCGGCGTACCCGGCGACGGTGGCGGCCTGCTCCCCGGTGCCCACGCCCAGCCCGACGCCGACCGGGATCTCGCTGATCTCCCGGACCCGCGACACCAGCACCGGCGCCGCCTCCGAGGTCTGCGCCCGGGCCCCGGTGACCCCCATGATCGCGGTGGCGTAGACGAAACCACGGCAGTGTTCGACGGTCATCGCCAGCCGGGCGTCGGTGGACGAGGGGGCGACCAGGAACGTGCGGTCCAGTCCGTGCGCGTCCGAGGCGGCCAGCCACTCCTGGGCCTCGTCGGGGATCAGGTCGGGGGTGACCAGCCCGGTGCCGCCGGCCGCCGCGTAGTCCCGGGCGAAGGCGTCCACGCCGTACCGCTCGATCGGGTTCCAGTAGGTCATCGTCACCACCGGGGCACCGGTCGCCGCGACCTCCTCCACGATGCGCAGCGTGTCCCGGGTGCGTACCCCGCCGGCCAGCGCGATGTCGCTGGCCCGCTGGATCACCGGGCCGTCCATCACCGGATCGGAGTACGGGATCTCCACCTCGATCACGTCGACGCCCGCCGAGACCATCGCCTTCATCGCGGCGATGCTGCCCTCGACCGTCGGGAAGCCGGCCGGCATGCAGCCCACCAGGAGCGCCCGGCCGTCGGCCCGAGCCTTCTCGAACGCCCCACCGATCCGGCTCATGCCGCCGCTCCGCTTCGCTCCGCGCCGTCACGAGACCCCAGGGCGAGATGATTCGCTCGCTGACGCTCGCTCATGCCGCCGCTCCGCTTCGCTCCGCGCCGTCACGAGACACCAGGGCACTGAAACGATGATTCGCTCGCTGACGCTCGCTCATGCCGCCGCTCCGCTTCGCTCCGAACCGAGGATGCCGAAGTACTCGCCGGCGGTGTGCACGTCCTTGTCGCCGCGACCGGAGAGGTTGACCACGATGGTGGGTTCCCGACCCAGCTCGGCGGCGAGCTTCGGGGCCACGACCAGGGTGCCGGCGAGCGCGTGCGCGCTCTCGATCGCCGGGATGATCCCCTCGGTACGGCAGAGCAGCTCGAACGCGGCCATCGCCTCGTCGTCGGTGACCGGCAGGTAGCGGGCCCGGCCGGTGTCGTGCAGCCAGGCGTGCTCCGGGCCGACGCCCGGGTAGTCCAGGCCGGCCGAGATCGAGTGCGACTCGACGGTCTGGCCGTCCTCGTCCTGCAGCACGAAGGTCCGCGTGCCGTGCAGCACGCCGGTGGAGCCGCCGGTGATGCTGGCCGCGTGCCGTCCGGTGGCCACCCCGTCGCCGCCGGCCTCGAAGCCGTAGAGCCGCACCTGCGGGTCGTCGACGAAGGCGTGGAAGATCCCCAGCGCGTTGGAGCCGCCGCCGACGCAGGCGGTGACGGCGTCCGGCAGGCCGCCGGTGAGCTCCTGGCACTGGGCCCGCGCCTCGTCGCCGATGCCGCGCACGAAGTCGCGCACCAGAGCCGGGAACGGGTGCGGGCCGGCCGCGGTCCCGATCAGGTAGTGCGTGTCGTCGACGTTGGCGACCCAGTCCCGCATCGCCTCGTTCATCGCGTCCTTCAGCGTGCGCGAGCCGTTCGTGACCGGCACCACCTCGGCGCCGAGCATCCGCATCCGGGCCACGTTGAGCGCCTGCCGCTCGGTGTCGACCTGGCCCATGTAGACCACGCAGTCCAGGTCGAACAGGGCGGCGGCGGTGGCGGTGGCGACACCGTGCTGACCGGCCCCGGTCTCGGCGATCACCCGCTTCTTGCCCATCCGCCGGGTCAGCAGCGCCTGACCGAGCACGTTGCGCACCTTGTGCGCGCCGGTGTGGTTGAGGTCCTCCCGCTTGAGCAGCACCCGGGCGCCGACCCGCGCGGAGAACCGGCGGGCCTCGTAGAGCAGCGACGGGGTGCCGGCGTAGTCGCGCAGCAGGGCGGCGAACTCCGCCCGGAACGACTCGTCGGCCATCGCCGCGCGGTGCGCCGCGTCCAGCTCGTCCAGGGCGGCGACCAGCGCCTCCGGCACGAACCGGCCACCGAACCGGCCGAAATGCCCGGCCGCGTCCGGAAAAGACGCCTGCTCGCTCACGCTGACACTCCGCTCCGCTGCGTGCCCCAGTGAGGCACCACCGCACCGATGATTCGCTCGCCGGGCTCGCTCATGCCGACACTCCGCTCCGCTGCGCGCCGCCATCAGTCACCACGTAGATGATTCGCTCGAAGGACTCGCTCATGTCGGATCCTCTCGCCGCGACGGCGTCAGCGCACCGGGCGGGGCGTGGCCGGGTGGTTGCCGGCGTTGACCAGCTCGGCCACCGCCTCCCGCGGGCTCTTCTGGGTGACCAGGCCCTCACCGACCAGCACAGCGTCCGCCCCGGCCGAGGCGTACCGGATCAGGTCGTGTGGACCACGGACACCGGACTCGGCGATCTTGACGACGTTGCTCGGCAGACCGGGCGCGATCCGCTCGAACACCGACCGGTCGACCTCCAGCGTACGCAGATCGCGGGCGTTGACCCCGATCACCTGCGCGCCGGCCTCCAGGGCCCGGTCGGCCTCCTCCTCGTCGTGCACCTCGACCAGCGCGGTCATGCCCAGCGACTCGATCCGCTCCAGCAGGCCGACCAGCACGTTCTGCTCCAGCGCGGCGACGATCAGCAGCACCAGGTCGGCGCCGTGCGCGCGGGCCTCGTGCACCTGATAGCTGGAGACCACGAAGTCCTTGCGCAGCACCGGGACGCTGACCGCGGCCCGGACCGCGGCGAGGTCCTCCAGCGAACCGCCGAACCAGCGCCCCTCGGTGAGCACGCTGATCGCCCGGGCGCCACCGGCCGCGTAGTCACCGGCCAGGTCCGCCGGGTCGGCGATGTCGGCGATCTTGCCCTTGGACGGCGAGGAACGCTTCACCTCGGCGATGACCGCGACGCCGGGCCGACGCAGCGCGGCGTACGCGTCCAGCGGCGGCGGGGCGGCGGCGGCGAGTTCGCGGATCCGCTCCATCGGGACCTGCTCCTGCCGCCGGTCCACGTCCTCGCGGACGCCGGCCAGGATCTCGTCGAGCACGCTGACGGACGCTGCCGGGCCGGCCTCGTTCCCTTCCGCGTGCGGATGCTCAGCAGTCACCAACGGACTCCCCTCTCCGGGTGTCATGGGCCGATGCTAGGTGCCGCCACCTGGCACCGACCGGTGGGGGTATGGCGCGCCTCACGAAATGGGCTGCGGCATAATGACCGACCTGCGCGAACAGGGCGTGACGCTGCGTCACCCCCTTATCGACGCCCACCCATATCGACGGCAGTCCCGACCTTACCGGTCAGCTTCCGTCGAGGCCGGTCGATGCCGTGAGCAAGCTCAAGGCCGAACGGCCCTTTGCCTGCTCAGACCCCCTGCCGCAGTGTTGATGTCGTGGTCATCACCACGAAACGTGAACCGGGCAGCATCGGACTCGGGCACACTCGATGACGCGCCTACCCCATCGCCACGACGATCTCTCCCCGGGGTGATCATGAATTCCTCCGCGCCGCAGCAGACCATCGGACTCACCACCATCTCGCGTACCGTCGCGTCGCTCGCCGTCGGTGTCGTCCACACGCTGGAGCGCGCCGTGGTCGGCCCGACCCGGATCCGGACCGCCCGCGGCAACGCCTGGGAGGCCATCTGCGCCGACCGGGCCCGCGCCGACCAGCGGGCCGCACTGGACCGACTGGTCGCCGAACTCGCCGCCAGCCGGTCGGCCGACGCCCGGGACCGCCAGCCGGTCGGCTGACCCCCGGTCCGGTCCGCTCAGCGCTCGGTCGGGTCCTCGCCCCGGTCGAGCGCGTCCCACGCCTCGACGGTGCCGGCCCCACGGATCGGGCCCGCCGCCGGCGCCGACTGCCGGGACCGGCGCTCGTACCGGGCACCCATCGCCGGCCAGTCCCGCCCGCGCAACGCCGTCAGTAGCCCGCCGGCCGCCGCCAGCAACCCGCCGAGCAGGGTGAACGCCGGCCACTGCTGGGCGACCTCGTCGCCGATCTCGGCGACCAGCCCGTATCCGCCGCCGCCGACGATCATCAGGCCGAGCAGCGCCAGCAACCCGCCGAGCACCTGCCGCAGCCGGCCACGGGTGGCCAGCACCGCGCCGCCACCGGCCAGCCCGACCAGGGCGAGCGCGGGCAGCCAGGGCAGCAGTTGCGTCCCGGTCCGCCCCTCGTCCGCCAGCGGTGTCGGTACGCCGACCACGTCGGTGTCCACCGCCCAGGTGCGGGTCACCGCCCAGAGCGCCAGCCCCGCACCGGCCAGGCAGAGCAGCACGGCGTACGCCAACTCGCGCCGGCCCGACGCGGACCGCGCGTCGCCCCCGGGCGAGATCTGCTCACTCACTGGATTGCCCTTCGCTCGCGACTGCGGGACTCCGCTGCGCTGCGTTCCTCGCGCTCACCGAACCCACCCTCCGCTCGCGACTGCGGGACTCCGCTGCGCTGCGTTCCTCGCGCTCACCGGGCCGGCCTGAGTGTCTCGGCAGCGGCGATGGCGGCGAGCACCGCCGCGGCCTTGTTACGGGTCTCCTGGTCCTCGGCGGCCGGATCGGAGTCGGCCACCACCCCGGCACCGGCCTGCACGTACGCCCGCCCGGCCCGCATCAGCGCGGTGCGGATGGCGATGGCCATGTCGAGGTCGCCGCCGAAGCCGAAGTAGCCGACGGTGCCGCCGTACAGGCCCCGGCGTACCGGCTCCAGCTCCTCGATGATCTCCATGGCGCGCACCTTCGGCGCCCCGGACAGGGTGCCCGCCGGGAACGTCGCGGCCAGCGCGTCGAAGGCGGTGCGGTCGGCGCGCAGCGTCCCGACCACGGTGGAGACGATGTGCATGACGTGGCTGTACCGCTCGATGGTGGCGAACTCCGGCACCTCGACGGTGCCCGGTCGGCAAACCCGCCCCAGGTCGTTGCGGCCCAGGTCGACGAGCATCACGTGCTCGGCGCGTTCCTTCGGGTCGGCGAGCAGTTCGGCGGCGAGCCGTGCGTCGGCCTCCGGGGTGGCCCCGCGCGGGCGGGTGCCCGCGATCGGGTGCAGCAGCGCGCGCCGCTCGCCGTCGACCTCGCCGGTCACCTTCAGGTGCGCCTCCGGGGAGGAGCCGACGATGTCGAAGTCGTCGAAGCGCAGCAGGTACATGTACGGGCTCGGGTTGGTGGTGCGCAGCACCCGGTAGACGTCCAGCGGGTCGGCGTCGGTGTCCCGCTCGAACCGTTGGGCGAGCACGATCTGGAAGCACTCGCCGGCCCGGATCGCCTCCTTGGCCGCCTCGACCGCCTTGGGGTAGCCGCCCTCGGGGGTACGGCTGCGTACCTCGCCGGCACTGGGACGGCGGACCGTGGAGACCATCGGCGGGATCGGCCGGGACAGCGCGGTGGTCATCGCGTCCAGCCGGCCCACCGCGTGGTGGTAGGCGGCGGCCACCTGCGCCTCGCGGTCCGGGTCGTCGAGCGGGGGCAGGACCGCGTTGGCGACCAGGATGGCCGAGCCGTCGAAGTGGTCCAGCACCACCAGGTCGGTGGCGAGCATCATGCCCAGCTCGGGTACGCGCAGGTCGTCCTCGGTGAGCGAGGGCAGCCGCTCGAAGCGGCGGATCAGGTCGTACCCGAGGTAGCCGACCATGCCACCGGTCAGCGGGGGCATGGTCCCGTCCGGCTCACCGGGCGGACCGGCCAGCGCCGCCACCGTGGCCCGCAGCACCTCGACCGGGTCGCCTGCGGTGGGCAGTCCGGCGGGCGGCTCGCCGAGCCAGGCCGCCGAACCGTCCCGTTCGACCAGGGTGGCGCTGCTGCGCACGCCGACGAAGGAGTACCGGGACCAGGCCAGCCCCGACGAGCCGACGCCCTGCTCGGCGGACTCCAGCAGGAACGTGCCGGGCCCACCGGCGAGCTTGCGGTAGACCCCGACCGGCGTCTCCGCGTCGGCCAGCAGTCGCCGGGTGACCGGCACCACCCGCCAGCGGGCGGCCAGGTCGGTGAAGGTGGCCAGATCCGGGCTGACCGTGCCGTCGGTCATGCCGACGCTCCTGGGCGTCCGAGGAGTCGCACGTTGTGCCCGTTCACGAGGACACCTCGCCGGAGGTGACCGGGAGTTCGGTGGAGAAGCAGGTGCGCCGGCCGGTGTGGCAGGCCGCGCCGACCTGCTCGACGCTGACCAGCACCGCGTCACCGTCGCAGTCCAGCGCCACGGACCGCACGTACTGGTGGTGGCCGGAGGTGGCGCCCTTGACCCAGTACTCGCGGCGGCTGCGCGACCAGTAGGTGGCCCGGCCGGTGGTCAGGGTGCGGTGCAGGGCCTCGTCGTCCATCCAGGCCACCATCAGCACCTCACCGCTGTCGTGCTGGCGGACCACGGCGGCCACCAGGCCGTCGGGGGTGCGGCGCAGCCGCGCGGCGATCTCCGGATCGAGTCGCGACGGCCGGTCCGGGCCGCCCGGCGGCTCCGGCGGGGAGAGGTGGGCGCCGCTCGTCGGCGCGTCAGGTACGGGCACAGTGACCCATTGTCCCGCACGCGGCGCCGGTACCCCAGTGGGCTCCCGGCTGGCGGACGGCGCAGGGCCGACGGGCTGGCGCAACTGGGTGACGTACCGGTCCAGGCGCCCGTCGAGCAGGGCGTCGGCGAAGTCGGTGCCGGCCACCTCGGCCACCTCGGCGGCGTATGGGCGGATCAGCGGCAGGGTGCCGGCGACCAGCCGGACCGCCGCCGCCCAGAGTTGCCCGGTCGATCCGGGCAGCAGGCCGAGGCAGCGCAGCATGTCCTGCCGGTAGCCGGGCGGGGCCACCGGCAGGTCGAGCGCGGCGGCGAAGGCCGAGCGGCGGGACACCACCCGGACCGAGGGGTTCGCCAACCGCAGCACCGAGGGGCAGAGCCGGGCCAGGTCGGCGGCGGCCAGCCGGACGCCGAGCGGGTCGTCGGCGTCGCGCGCGGCGGCCACCTTGCCGAGCGTGGCGATCAGCTCCTCCAACCGGGGTTCGTCGGCCGGCTGGCAGAGCACGGTCAGGTCGATCCGGTCCCGCCAGTGCGGGTCGGCCCAGAGCAGCCGCGCGGGAGCCGTCACCGGCAGCCCGAACGCCCAGTCGGCCGGCTCCCCCAGCCGCGTCACCCAGGACCGAATGTCGCGGGCGGCGACCGAGACGTGGGTCAGGCGCCCGGAGTGCTCCGTGAGGTACGCCCGACGTACGGCGTACGGGGCTCCGTTGACCAGCACGTCGACGTCGACATCGCTGTGCGGGGTGGCGGCTCGACGGGCGTGGCTTCCGCGCAGCAGGATGCCGACCACGGGCCGGTCGGCGGTCGCCCGCAGCCGCGCGGCCCAGTCGTCGAAGAACCCACTGTCCGGTGACGGAGCGTGATCCACTGCGCCATCGTGCCGCAGGTCCGATCCGGGCGCAATGCCCTACAACGGACACACTGTCCGATACGGAGGCTAAAGCCCGTGCTATGGCGATATGGCACTCTAGTTCGCCCGAGGGAATTCAACTACCGTTGATTTCAACAGATGATGAGTTTCGGAGGTGGGCGATGGCGGAGGCGATCGCCGTCCGGGACCTGGTCGTGGACCGGGGCGCACGGCGGGTACTGCACGGGATCGACGCCGGGGTGCCGCGCGGCGCGGTCACCGGGCTGCTCGGCCCCAGCGGCAGCGGCAAGACCACACTGATGCGTGCGATCGTCGGGGTGCAGGTGGTCACCGCCGGCACGGTGACCGTGCTCGGACACCCGGCGGGCGCGACCGAGCTGCGCCACCGGGTCGGCTACGTCACCCAGGCGCCGAGCGTCTACGCGGACCTGACGGTGCGGGAGAACGCCCGCTACTTCGCCGCTCTCCACGGCCGGGGCCGGGCCGAGGCGGACCGGGCGGTGTCCGACGTCGGGCTGGCCGCGGCGGCGGGGCAGATCGTCGGCACCCTCTCCGGCGGGCAACGCAGCCGGGCGTCGCTGGCCTGCGCGCTGGTCGGCGAGCCGGAGCTGATCGTGCTCGACGAACCCACCGTCGGCCAGGACCCGGTGCTGCGCGCCGAGCTCTGGGCGAGGTTCCACGCACTCGCGGCGGCCGGCACGACCCTGCTGGTCTCCAGTCACGTGATGGACGAGGCGGCCCGCTGCGACCGGCTGCTGCTGATCCGCGCGGGACGGCTGATCGCCGACGACACCCCGGCCGCGATCCGGGCCGCCGCGGGGGTCGACGACCTCGACGAGGCGTTCCTGCGGCTGATCCGGGCGGGCCAGGCCGACGACCAGACCGGCGGGGAGGCGTGATGAACCCGCGGATCCTGGCCGCCACCGTCGGCCGCATCCTGCGGCAACTGCGCCACGACCGGCGTACGGTGGCGCTGCTGGTGGTCGTCCCCACCGTGCTGCTCACCCTGGTCTACTACATGTACGCCGACCAGCCCACGCCGCCCGGCCAGCCGTCCATCTTCGACCGGATCGCGCTGGTGATGCTCGGCTTTTTCCCGTTCCTCATCATGTTCCTGGTGACCAGCATCGCCATGCTGCGTGAACGGACCAGCGGGACGCTGGAACGGCTGCTCACCACCCCGCTGGCCCGCACCGACCTGCTCTTCGGGTACGGCATCGCGTTCGGGCTGGCCGGCGCGGCGCAGGCCACCATCGCCTCGGCCGTGGCGTACTGGGTCTTCGGTCTCCAGACCGCCGGCAGCAGCGCGCTGGTGATCCTGGTCGCGGCGCTGAACGCCGTGCTCGCCGTCGCGCTCGGGCTGCTGTGCAGTGCCTTCGCCCGCACCGAGTTCCAGGCCGTACAGTTCATGCCGGTCG
The DNA here is from genome assembly GCF_055559695.1 of Micromonospora sp. NPDC023869. Classification (NCBI taxonomy): domain Bacteria; kingdom Bacillati; phylum Actinomycetota; class Actinomycetes; order Micromonosporales; family Micromonosporaceae; genus Micromonospora; species Micromonospora sp. NPDC023869. The sequence goes on along the minus strand of NZ_JBVHKD010000007.1, from coordinate 378,600 downwards.
TGGTCGCCCCACAACTGCTGCTCTGCGGGCTCTTCGTGCCGCGCGACGAGATGGCCGGCTGGTTGCAGGCGATCAGCGACGTGCTCCCCCTGTCGTACGCCGTCGAGGCCCTTCAGGAGGTCGGCGCGCACGCCGAGCCGACCGCGACGATGTGGCGGGACGTGGCGGTGGTCGCCGGTGCGGCGGTGCTGGCGCTGGTGCTCGCCTCGGCCACGCTGCGACGGCGCAGCGGCTGACGGGGCCACCGAGCGGGAAGAGAGGGCGATGGCACGGCGCAGCGGACGGCGGCCCGGCAACCCGGCGACCCGGGACGCGATCCTGGCGGCGGCCCGCACCGCCTTCGCGGAGCGGGGTTTCGACGCCGCCACCATCCGGGCCGTCGCCGCCGCCGCCGAGGTCGACCCGGCCCTGGTGCACCACTACTTCGGCAGCAAGGAGCAGTTGTTCCTGGCCGCCGTGCAGGCGCCGGTCGATCCCCGGGAGCTGCTGCCGGCGGTGCTCGCGGGCGACCGCGACGGGATCGGGGAACGACTGGTCCGTACGTTCGTCGCGGTGTGGGACTCGCCGGCCGGCGCCGCCGGGGTGGCCCTGCTGCGGTCGGCGGTCGGCAACGAGTGGACCGCCCGGCTGGTCCGGGAGTTCCTGACCACCCAGGTGTTGCGCCGGATCCTCGATCACCTCGACGTCGACCCGGCCCAGCTTCCGTTGCGCGGCGGGCTGGTGGCGACCCAGTTGATCGGGCTGGCCGTCATGCGGCACGTGATCCGGCTGGAGCCGATCGCCTCCGCCGAGCCGGAGACCCTGGTCGCCACCGTCGGGCCGACCGTGCAGCGCTACCTCACCGGCGAACTGGTCGACTGAGGCGCGCTCAGGCGCCGGCCGCCGGGTGCAGCATCTCGTCGAAGATCCGGGGCAACTCGTCGTGTCCGGCCACCGGGCGCGCGAAGGCGAGCCGGGTCCGGTGCCGGGCACCCGCGTGCCCGAACGAGACCAGCATCCCGTACCTGTCGATCCGCTCCAGCCGAGGCGTCACGTCGCCGTCGGTCAGGCCCAGCCGGCGGCGCAGGTAGGCGGTCAGCCGGCCGGCGTACCGGTCGGCCAGGTCGGCCAGCAGCACCGCCTCGACCGGGTGCAGCGGGTCCGGCTCCGCCTCGGCGTACGCCGCCGGGTCGACCCGGCGCAGCGTGCCGGCGCGGTCCCACTGGGCCTGCTCCACCTCGAAGCGGCACAGCCGGAACCGGGTGCCGACGTCGAGCAGGTCCCCGGTGGCGTCCACCTCGGCGAAGTCCAGCGCGGCGGCGCGTTCCTCGGGGCCGCTCAACTGGCGTACCCAGCCGGAGACCAGCGCGCGGCCCAGCGACGGTGCGCCCGCGGCGGGCGGCAGGTCCAGCACGTCCAGCGCCACGGCGAGTGGGCGGTCCGGACCGGTGGTACGCAGGGCGGCGGTGAGGTCACTGACCACCGGCACCAGCAGCAGCACCCGGCCGTCGCGGTCGGTGACGTGGCGGACGTGGTGCAGACCGGGTCGGCAGGCCACGTGGACGAGACCGGCCAGCCGGCCCGCGACGAGGGTACGAACGATCTCGGCAGGGCTCGGCCGCATGGCACGACCTCCTTCTAAGGTTAGGCTTACCTAACCCGAAGACTAGGGCATCGCGCCGATCACGTCCACCGGATCCAGGCACCGGCCTCGCCGGGACACGTCCGCGCCGATCACCTCGTCTGCTCCAGCCAGGAGGCGTAGAGCAGGCCGTAGACCGAGTCCGGGTCCCGGATCAACTCCTCGTGCGGCCCACGCTGCACGATCCGACCCCGGTCCACCACGATCACCTCGTTGGCGCCCTGCGCGGTGGAGAGCCGGTGCGCGATCGCCAGCGTGGTCCGCCCCCGGGTCACCGCGTCCAGGGTCCGTTGCAGGCGTACCTCGGTGGCCGGGTCGACCGCGCTGGTCGCCTCGTCCAGCACCAGCAGATCCGGGTCGGCCACGTACGCCCGGGCCAGCGCCACCAATTGCCGCTCCCCCACGCTCAACGCCTCACCACGCTCACCCACCCCGGTGGCCAACCCGGCCGGTAGCCCGTCCAGCCAGTCGGCCAGCCCCAGGTCGCTGAAGGCCGCGGTGAGCTGCTCGTCGGTCAACTCGGGACGACCGAACCGCACGTTGTCCGCCACCGACGCGTCGAACAGGAAGCCGTCCTGCGGCACCATCACCACCCGGGACCGCAACGAGTCGAACCGGACGTCGGTCAACGGCACCCCGGACAGCAGCACCGCACCCGCCGACGGGTCCATCAACCGGGTCAGCAGCTTGGCGAAGGTGGTCTTGCCGCTGCCCGTCTCGCCCACCACCGCGACCCGACTCTTCGCCGGGATCTCCAGGCTGACGTCGTGCAACACGGTCGGCCCGTCCGGGTAGGCGAAACGCACCTGCGCGAAGCGGATGTCCAGCGGCCCACCGGGCAGCTCCCGCCCCTGCGGACCCGGGTCGGCCACGTCCGGCGAGACGTCCAGCACGTCCAGCACCCGCCGCCACCCGGCGATCGCGTTCTGCGCCTCGTTGAGCACCTCCGTGGCGATCTGCACCGGCTGGATGAAGAGCGTCACCAGGAACAGGAACGCGGTGACCGCGCCGATGCTCAACGTCTGGTCGGCGCCGAGGAGCACGCCGAGCACCACCACACCGGCCAGCGCCATCCCGGCCGCCAACTCCCCCACGGAGCTGCCGAGGATGCTGATCCGGATGGCCTTGCGCTGCGCCTGCTGCTGACTGTCGATCGCCTCGTCCAGTCGCCGCGACGTCCGGCCGGCGATGCCGTACGCGCGGATCACCGGCGCGCCGACCACACTCTCGCCGACCGCCGCCAGCAGCGTGCCGGTCCGCTGCCGCACCACCCCGTACGCGGCGGCGAGCCGACGCTGGATCAACCGGATCACCAGCACCGCCGGCACGAACGCCGCGAAGACCACGAGCGTCAGTTGCCACGAGTACGCCAGCATCACCGCCGTCGTCACCACCAACTGACCCAGGTTCACCAGCAGGATCACACCGCCCCACTGGAGGAACTGGGTGATCTGGTCGACGTCGCTGGTGACCCGGGAGACCAGCGAGCCCCGCCGCTCGGACTGCTGGTGCAGCATCGACAGGTCGTGCACGTGCCGGAACGCCCGCACCCGAACCCCGGCCAACGCCGTCTCGCTGACCGTGAACAGCCGCCGCATCATCAGATAGCCGCAGGCGGTGGTCACCACCAGCACGGCGGCGGTGACCGCCACGACGACGAACAACGCGTTCAGGTCGAGCCCACCGACGATGCCCCGGTCGATGCCCTGCTGCACCGCCACCGGCACGGCCACCCGGCCGACCATGTAGACCAGTGCCAGGCCGAGGGTGGCCCCCAGGCCGACCCGCAGCTCCGGCGACAGCGCCAACCCCCGGCGCAGCGTCCGCCAGGTCGACTCCGCCGGCTCCGGCACCTCCGTCGTCACACTCGCGCTCACCGGCGACATCCTTCGTTCACGACTGCGGTACTCCGCTGCGCTGCGTTCCTCGCGCTCAACCGGACCGGCTCTCCGTTCACGACTGCGGTACTCCGCTGCGCTGCGTTCCTCGCGCTCACCGGTCCACCTCCAGGGAGGAGGCCAGCGGGGTGACCTCGTCGTACGTCGGTTGCCGCTCGTGGTCCACCTCGGCCTGCTCGTATGCGGTGACCAGGTTGGCGTAGCCGGGCACGGTGGCCAGCAGCGTGGTGTGGGTGCCCCGCGCGATCACCCGGCCCTGCTCCAGGTAGATGACCTCGTCGGCGAGGGCGATGGTGGCCCGGCGGTAGGCCACCACCAGGATCGATGCTCCCGGGCCGCCCGCCTCGGCCGAGCGCAGCGCGGCCAGGATGGCGGCCTCCACGCGCGGGTCGACCGCGCTGGTGGCGTCGTCGAGCACCAGCAGGCGGGGACGCCCGGCCAACGCCCGGGCCAGGGTGAGACGCTGCCGCTGCCCGCCGGAGAGCGAGGTGCCCCGCTCGCCGACCCTGGTGTCCAGCCCGTCGGGCAGCGCGGCGACGAACCCGTCGGCCTCGGCCAGCCGCAACGCGGCCCACACGGCCTCGTCGTCGATGCCCGCCCGGTCCAGCGAGACGTTGGCCCGGACGGTGTCGTCGAAGACGAACGGCACCTGCGCCACCAACGCCACGGTACCGGCGAGTGAGTCGGCGGCCAGCTCGCGCACGTCCACGCCGTCGAGGCGTACGGTCCCGGCGCGGGGGTCGATCAACCGCACCGCCAGCGACGCCACGGTGGATTTGCCGGAGCCGGTCGGTCCGACCAGGGCCACGGTCTTGCCGGCCGGCACAGTGAAGGTGACCTCGCCGAGCACCTCGGTACCGGGCAGGTGCGCCTCGGCCGGCTCGTAGGCGAAGGCGACGTCGGTGAAGGAGAGCGTGGCGGGCGCCTCGGCGTCCGGGTCGAGCCGGGTGCTGCCGTACGGCATCTCGCCGGTGGCGTCGAGCACCCGGCGGACCCGGTCCCACCCGGCGACGCTGCGCGGAAGTTCGGCCAGGACCCAGCCGATGGCCCGCACCGGGAAGGCCAGCACGGTGAAGAGGAACGCGACGCTGACCAGCTCGGCGACCGAGATGGCACCCTGCTGCAACCGGTACGCGCCGACCACCAGCACGGCGAGCGTGCCGAGGCTGGGCAGGGTCTCCAGCATCGGGTCGAAGATGCCGCGCAGCCGCCCGACCGAGATCAGGGCGTCGCGCAACTGACCGGCGCGGGCCGCGAACCGGTCGGTCTCCTGGGCCTCCCGACCCATCGTCTTGACCACCAGCGCGCCGTCGAAGCTCTCGTGCGCGATGCCACTGACCTCGGCACGCAGCCGCTGCGCGCGGGCCTGACGCGGGGCCATCCGGCGGGAGTAGGCCACGTTGAGCGCGAACAACGCCGGGAACACGGCCAGCCCGACCAGGGCCAGGGCCCAGTCGGTGACGAAGAGCGATCCGACCGCGCCGACCAGCATCACCAGCGTGCCGACCGCGAACGGCAGCGGCGCGATCGGGTGCCAGGCGGCCTCCACGTCCGAGTTCGCGTTGGACAGCAGGGTGCCGGTGGCGTTGCGGTGATGCCAGGACAGCGGTAGTTCCAGGTAGCGGCGGGTGACCCGGCGTCGGTAGTCGGCCTGGAGGCGGTACTGCATGTATCCCGCGCCGAGTCGCCGGCCGAAGATGCCGACCACCCGCAGCACGCTGATCCCGAGCAGCGCGGCGGCGGCCAGGGCCAGTACGCCCACGCCGACCGACCCGCGTTCGATGGCCGGGACCACGACGTCGCCGACCACCGCGCCGACCACGAACGCGCTGCCCACCACCATCACGCCGAACAGCACACTGCCGCTGACCGCGACCGCGAAGATCCTCGGTTGTTCCCGGATGGCCCGCCACAGGACGGCCAGCCCGCGACCGAGCACCTCCCGACTAGTCCCGCTCGCCACGTATCTCCCCCGCCGTAAGCCGCCACAATCCTCCCTCATCCTTACCGCAGCGCGCCCATCCCGCCGACCCGCGGCGATATGTCCGACGTCACCTCGCACGTCGGCACGAACCCGGCGGACCGACCGTGCTCCGCCTACGATCACGACATGCCGCGCTACGCCCGGTCAGAGCGCGAGGCGCTCACCGACCTGATGTCGACCCTGGGTCCGGACGCCCCGACGCTCAACGAGGGCTGGACCACCCGTGATCTGGCCGCGCACCTGGTGGTGCGGGAGCGGCGGCCGGACGCCGCCGCCGGCATCCTGATCGGGCCGCTGCGCGACCACGCCGAGCGGGTCCGGCGCGAGATCGCCGCGCAGGACTGGGCCGACCTGCTCGCCGAGGTACGCCGGCCACCGGTGTGGAGCCCGGTGAGCAACCCGCTCACCGACGAGCTGGCCAACACGATGGAGTTCTTCATCCACCACGAGGATGTCCGGCGGGCCCAGCCCGAGTGGCAGCCCCGCGCGCTGCCCACCGGACTGGAGGAGGTGTTGTGGCGACGGGCCGCCACCCTGGCCCGGATGGCCCTGCGGCGGTTCCCGGCCGAGGTGTCCGTCCGGGCACCGGGGCTCGGCGAGGTGACCGCCGGTCGGGGCGGCGAGGCGCTGGGGCTGATCGGGGCCCCGGGCGAGCTGGTGCTGTTCCTGAGCGGCCGGCAGCGCGCGTCGCGGGTGCAGGTCGAGGGCGGTACCGAGTCGGCGGATCGGCTCCGCAGCGCCAACCTGGGCTTCTAACCGTCTGTGCGGAACCGGTCACAGCGATATCCGAAACGTTATTTGTCCGATCTCCCGGCCCTCCGCGCCGCTCCCGTACGCTGGCCGCGCCGCCTCGTGGGGAAGCGGCGCGACAGGGAGCCCGATGCGAAGCTTTGCGGTCTCGGCCCTGCGGGAGCCCCCGTTCTCCGGCGCCCGGCATCACGACACCGAGCAGGTTGCCCGGGAGAGCACGGACTGGGCGCAGCACCTGGGTCTGATCAGTAACGGGCAACGACTACGCCGGGCCGATGCGGCCGGGCTGGCCGGACGGGCCTGCCCGGAAGCGTCGCTGGACGGCCTGCGCCTGCTGGCCGACCTGATCTCCTGGCTGTTCGTGATGGACGACGCCTGCGACGAGGACGGTCTGGGCAGCGACCCGACCCGTCTCGCGCCGACTGTGGCCGCACTGCTCGACGTACTGGACCGCCAGGGCACGCCGACGGAGTCGGCGGTCGGCACGGCCGGGCCCCTGGGGCTCGCGCTGGCCGACCTGTGCGGGCGCGTCCGGGCCCGTCAACGCCCGGCGGTGCTGCTGCACTTCACCTCGGCCATGCGGGGCTACCTGCTCGCGCTGCTGTGGGAGGCGGCCAACCGCGAACACGGCCGGGTGCCGCCGGTCGACGAGTACGTCCAGATGCGCCGGCACACCGGCGGCGTCTATCCCAGCATCACGCTCACCGATCTGGCGCTGGACGGTTTCCCACCGGCCGACCAGCGGGCCGACCCCGGCTGGGCCGAGTTGGACCTGCTCGCCGCCGACCTGGTCTGCTGGTGCAACGACGTCTTCTCCTACGGCAAGGAGCACCGGGACGGCCCGGACGCGCACAACCTGGTCACCGTGCTGGCCGGGGAGACCGGCGACGAGTCGACGGCGCTGCGGGCCGCCGCGGAGCGGTTCAACGACGGGCTGAGCGCATATCTGACCGCCGAGCACGAGTTGCTGGCCAGTCACGGCGACGCGGTCCGGCCGGCGCTGGCGGCCCGCCGCAACTGGATCCGGGCCACCTACGACTGGTCCCGGGCCGCCGAGCGGTACGCGTGACACGACGGCGTCATCGGCCGGCACGGGGGCGGCGATGATCGTCAGGGCTAGCCGATGCCCCGGCGCAGGCAATACCCTTCGGTAACGAACACCGACGTGACGACCGTCACGCCTCCACCCCCGAAGGCGGCTACAGCGATGGCTCTCGATGTACCGTACCGTTCCATTCCTGACATGTTCCTCAAGCGTGTGGCGGCCACCCCCGACCGCCACGCTTTCGCCCACCCCGGTCCGGACAATACGCCGGTCTGGCTGACCTGGACGCAGGTCGCCACCCGGGCGAAGGCGGTCGCCGCCGGCCTGCACGGCCTGGGCGTCGGCCAGGAGGACCCGGTGGCGATCCTGGCGAACACCCGGCTCGACTGGGTGATCGCCGACTTCGGCGTCATGTGCGCCAGCGGCGCGACGACCACGGTCTACCCGACGACCGAACCGCAGGACGCCACCTACATCCTCGCCGACTCCGCCTCCAAGGTGCTGTTCGCCGAGGACCCGACCCAGGCGGCCAAGATCGCCGGCGCGGACCTGCCCGCGCTGACCCACGTGGTCCTCTTCGACGGCGAGCCCGACCCGACGGCGGCGGTGCCCCAACTGACCCTCGCCCAACTGGAGGAGCAGGGCGCCCAGCGACTCGCCGAGGACCCGGAGCTGGTCGACCGCATCGTGGCCGGCATCGGCCCCGAGCACCTGGCCACCCTGATCTACACCTCCGGCACCACCGGACGACCCAAGGGCGTCGAGCTGCTGCACGGCGGCTGGTGCTGGGAGGGTGTGGCGCAGGAGGCGGTGGGCCTGCTGCGCGAGGACGACCTCCAGTACCTCTGGTTGCCGCTGTCGCACTCGTTCGGCAAGACGCTGCTCTGCGGCACCACCCACGTGGGCATGCCGACGTACGTGGACGGGCGGGTCGACAAGCTCGTCGAGCTGCTCTCGGTGGTCCGTCCGACGCTGATGTGCGGCGCGCCCCGGGTCTTCGAGAAGGTCTACAACAAGTCGGTGACGACCGCGCAGGGCGCCGGCGGCGCGAAGGCGAAGATCTTCGCCTGGGCGGTCGGCGTCGGCAAGGAGAAGGTCGCCCTCGACCAGGCCGGCAAGCCGGTGCCGGGCGGCCTGAAGCTCAAGTACGCGGTGGCCGAGAAGCTGGTCTTCAGCAAGCTCCAGGCCCGCCTCGGCGGGCGGATCCGGGTGCTGGTGTCCGGTGCCGCCCCGCTCAGCCCGGAGATCGCGACCTTCTTCGCCGCAGCGAACCTGCCGATCTCCGAGGGCTACGGACTGACCGAGAGCAGCGCCGGCAACTTCGTCAATCCGCCCGGCGAACTGCGGATCGGCACCGTCGGCAAGGCCATGGGCGACCTGGAGTGCCGCATCGACAGCGACGGCGAGATCCTGATCAAGGGTCGGCCGGTCATGCGCGGCTACCACAACCTGCCGGAGGAGACGGCTGCCGTCTTCACCGAGGACGGTTTCTTCCGGACCGGCGACATCGGCAGCCTCGACGCCGACGGCTACCTGCGCATCACCGACCGGAAGAAGGACCTGGTCAAGACGTCCGGCGGCAAGTACATCGCGCCGTCGCACATCGAGGGCATGTTCAAGGCCACCTGCCCCTACACCTCCCAGGCGGTGGTGATCGCCCAGGCCCGCAACTTCTGCACCCTGCTGGTCACGCTGGACCCGGACGCCATCGCCGGCTGGGCCGTGGGCACCCCGCTGGAGGGTCGCCCGTACGCCGAGATCGTCTCCTCGTCGGAGGCGCAGGCCATGGTCGACGGGTACGTGGCCGAGCTCAACACCAAGCTGAACCGCTGGGAGACCATCAAGAAGGTCACCATCCTGCCGCGCGACCTGACCATCGAGGACGGCGAGATCACCCCGTCGCTCAAGATCAAGCGGCGTGGGGTGGAGAGCAACTTCTCCGCTGAGATCGACAAGATGTACGCGGGCACGGTCGCCGAGATCTGACCCTCGTCGACAGCGGAACGCACGTCGTCGGCCCCGCGCCCACCGGTGGGCGCGGGGCCGAGGCGTACCCGCTCACAGGTGGCGTCCCCGCCAGGTGGTCTGCTCGGCCTCGGCGGCGAGTTGCTCGGCCATCGCCACCTCCCGGACCTGGCGGCGCAGCGGCGCGTCGGTCAGCGTCTGCACCACCGCCACCGCCAGCACGACCACGGTGAGCAGCGCCAGGGCGACCAGTTCCGGCACCTGGGCGGCGACCGGGACCAGCAGCACCAGCAGGCACACGCCGCCGAGGGTCGGCCACCGCATCGTGTGCAGGACCCGCCAGCCCAGCACCACCAGCGTCACCAGATAGAGCGCCACCCCGCCGTGCAACACCAGCAGGTCCCCGCCGGGCAACAGGCTCCCGGCCGGGGTGGCCGGCTCGGCGGCACCGCTCAGCACCCGTTTGAGCCCGAGCGCGAACAGGATCGGGCCGGCGACCAGTGGCAGGTGCAGGTAGGTGTAGGCGTCGCGGGCCAGCGCCGACCGCGCTCGCGGGTCCCGGGTGCGGTGCAGCACCTGTTCCAGCGCCAGCGCCAGCGTGTCGAAGTACGCCCACCAGAGCGCGGCGACCACCGCCACCGCGAGCATCGCCGAGATGATCACCAGCCAGGTCAGCGGCAGTTCGACGACGAAGCCCGCGCCGAGCCCCAACGCGATGATCGTCTCGCCGAGCGCCACCAGCACGATCAGGGCGTGCCGCTCGGCCCAGTGCCCGGCCGAGAGCAGGGTCCAGTTGCTGCTGCCCAGGGCCACCGCCGTGCCGTACTCGACGACGATCGCCGCGATCCAGAACAGCAGCCGCAGCCCGACCTCGCCCGACTCGTCGGCGAGCCGCTGCGGCAACAGCGCGGCGGCCAGCACCAGCGTGCCGACCACCGCCGCCCGTCCCGTCGCGGCCAGGAAACGGCGACGCAGCTCGGGGTCGCCCCGGGCCAGCCAGCCCAGGATGCCTACCTGGACGGCCCGGACGAGGAAGTAGCAGATCGCGAAGACCAGCGGCCCGGACAGCCCGCCGGCCTCGCTGCGGAAGGCCTGCGGCATGGCGAGCGCGAAGACCAGGGCCCCGCCCATGGTGGCGAACGCGAGGAAGGGCAGCACCCCCTGGTCGGTACGGACCAGGTTGCCGATCACCGCGAAGCCGGTCCAGGCCCACCAGAGCAGCACCAGCACGACCACGCACTGGAGCAGGCCGCGCGGCGTGAAGTTGTCGGCGGTGAGCGTGGTGACCTGGATGAAGGCGAAGACGAAGACCAGGTCGTAGAAGAGTTCCAGGCGGGTGGCGCGGGACCCGGGTGCACCCGGTCGCACCCCGCGCGACCAGCGCACACCCCTGAGTCCGTCCACCCCGGCAGTCTGCCCGGCGCCGACCGGCAGGCGGGGTCGATCAGCCGGATCGACACCGGCGGGCCACGCTCAGGCGATGACGCTCGGCTCCCGCCACCGGGGCAGGCCGGCGCGGTCCAGGTCGTACCGGACCGCGGCGATCCGGCCCACCGCCTCGACCAGGTCCGCGGCGGGCAGGGTGAAGGGCAGCCGCAGGAAGCGTTCCAGCGTGCCGTCCAGGCCGAACCGGGGTCCCGGCGCCAGGCGTACGCCGACCTCCTCGGTCGCCCGGGCCAGCGCGCTGGAGATCGGGCCGTCCAGTTCGGCCCAGAGCGTGACGCCGCCGCGCGGCACGGTGACCCGCCACTCCGGCAGCCGGTCGGCCAGCGCGCCGAGCAACGCGTCCCGTTGTACTGCCAGTTGCGTACGCCGGGCGGCGACGATGCCGGGCGCGGCGGCCAGCAGGTGCACGGCGACGAGCTGGTCCAGCACCGGACTGGACATGTCGACGCCGACCCGGGCCGCGGCCAGCCGCTGCACCTGCGGCGCGGAGGCCCTGATCCAACCGATCCGCAGGCCGCCCCAGAAGGGCTTGCTCATGCCGCCGATGCTGACCACGCGGGAGTGCCGGTCGAAACTCGCGGTCGGCGGCGGCAGTGTGGTGCCGTCCAGCGGCAGGTCCACGAAGGACTCGTCGATCACCAGGTCGGTGCCGACGGCGTGCGCGGTGGTCACCAGCCGCTCGCGCAGCTCCGCCGCCATCAGGTGCCCGGTCGGGTTCTGGAAGTCCGGGATCAGGTAGGCCACCCGGGGGCGTACCTGTCGGAGCGAGCCGAGCATCAGGTCGGCGTCCCAGCCGGTGGCGTCGGCGGCCAGGCCGTGAGTGGTGATCCGGGCCCGCCGGGCGGCCAGCGCGGCCAGCGCGTTGGGGTAGCTCGGTGACTCGACCAGTACCCCGCCGCCCGGTGCCAGGGCCAGCCGGAGCACAAGGTCAAGGGCGTGCTGGGTGCCGTTGGTGACCATGATCTGGTCGGGTGAGGTGGGCAGTCCCCGGTCGGTGTAGCCCTGGGCCACCGCCTCCCGCAGCTCGATGATGCCGGTCGGGTGGTAGCCGGCCCCGCCGAGGTAGCGGGGCAGGTCCTCGGTCGCGGCCTGGGCCGCCGGCAGCAGCTCCGGTGGAGCGGCCAGCGCCGCCACCCCCAGGTCGATCATGTCCCGGTCGTCGAGCGGGATCCAGAGCCCGTTGGGTGCCACCCGGTGCGTGCCGGGCAGCCGGGTCCAGCTCCCCGCACCCCGGCGGCTGGACAGGTGCCCGCTGTCGCGCAGTTCTCGGTAGGCGGCGGTGACGGTGGTCCGGCTGATCCGCAGCGCCTCGGCCAGGTCCCGTTCCGCCGGCAGGCGTACGCCCAGCGGCAGTCGTCCGTCGGCGAGCAGGCCGCGTACCGCGCCGGCCAGCGCGGCGTAGTCGGGACTGCGCCGTCGCCCGGGCAGGGCATGCCACTGACCGAGTAGTCGGGCCAATTGCGCCCCACGCACCTGACTCGCCATGGCCACTCCCTGAAAATTGGCTCTATGCGTGCCCAGATTGGCCCCTAGAGTGGCATGCGTGACCCTGATTGGCAACCTCCGCCACCGGCCGGTCCGGCGACTGACCCAACTCCACGTCGGCCTCGTCCTCTACGGCTTCAGCATGGCGCTGATGATCCGTTCCGAGCTGGGCCTGAACCCCTGGGACGTGTTCCACCAGGGGCTCTCCCGGCTGACCGGGCTGACCATGGGCACCACGGTCATCCTGGTGGGCGCCCTGGTGCTGTTGGCCTGGATCCCGCTGCGGCAACGTCCCGGCATCGGCACCGTGGCCAACGTGGTGGTGATCGGCCTGGCCGTCGACGCGACGCTGGCCCTGCTGCCCACCGGCGGGCCGCTGCCGGTGCGGATCGCGCTGCTGGTGGCCGGCATCGTCGGCAACGGCGTCGCCACCGCCCTCTACCTCGGCGCCCGGCTCGGGCCGGGGCCCCGCGACGGGCTGATGACCGGCCTCGTCGCCCGCCGGCCCGGCTGGTCGCTACGCCTGGTCCGCACCGCCATCGAGATCGGCGTGCTGGCCGTCGGCTGGCTGCTCGGTGGGACGGTCGGCCTCGGCACCGTCGCGTACGCACTGACCATCGGCCCGCTCGCCCAGTTCTTCCTACCGGTCTTCGACACCCCCGAGCCGGGACCCACACCGGTCGAGACCGCGCCCGCCACCTGACGGCGTCACCGTGCCACCCCGCGTACCGGCGGCACCGCCGACCGACACACGACATTGACCCTCGGCGATGGTTTCGTGACGCAGAGTCGCAGTGGGTCGGGCGGTGTTTCCTTCCCGCCGCACTGACGGCAGAATCTCCACATGGGGGAGAACGCCTGGCGACGGACCGACGCGTGGATCTTCGTCTCGTTGGTGATCGCCAGCGGCGCGGGGAGGCATCGGCGTTCCCCGACAACCCGCAGGCCCGAGGGCGTACGCCTGGCCGACGTGATCTCCACGGCCGACCACCTCGACCGGACACTCCCCGAACGACACGACATCGAGGGCGCGATCCGCCGGCTGCTCGGCGCCGGCCTGGTGGACGTCGCCGACGGCTGGTTCCGGATCACCGCCGACGGGGAGCGGCTCTGGCGTACCCGACCCAGCGCCGGGCTGGCCACCACCGTCGACACCGTGCAGGGCGTGCTCAGCCGACGGCACCCGCCCGGCAACGCGGACTGGCACCTCGACGAGGCCGAGCACACCGCCGCCGTCCAGGAATACCTGGTCCGTTCCGTGCCGATGCCCCGCCGCTCGCCCGAGGGCCATTCCGGCCGGGGCTGAGCGCCCGGACAGCGACCGGGGCTAAGCGTCCGCGCAGCGTCCGAGGCCGGCCGACCGGGTCAGCGGACGGGGTGACCCGCGCCGCGCAACGCGTCCTTGACCTCGGTGACGGTCAGCTCCCCGAAGTGGAAGACGCTCGCCGCGAGGACCGCGTCGGCACCCGCGCCGATCGCCGGAGGGAAGTGCGCCACCTCGCCCGCGCCGCCACTGGCCACCACCGGCACGTCGACCACCCGGCGTACCGCGGCGATGAGTTCGAGGTCGAACCCGGCCTTCGTGCCGTCGGCGTCCATCGAGTTCAGCAGGATCTCCCCGGCACCCAGCTCCGCGCCGCGTGCGGCCCACCACACCGCGTCCAGCCCGGTCCCCCGCCGGCCGCCGTGCGTGGTGACCTCGAAACCGCTGTCGGTGGTGCCGGCCGGTGCCCGCCGCACGTCCAGCGAGAGCACCAGCACCTGACGGCCGAACCGGTCCGCGATCTCGGCGATCAGCTCTGGCCGGGCGATGGCCGCGGTGTTCACCCCGACCTTGTCGGCACCGGCGCGCAGCAGCGTGTCCACGTCCCCCACCGCACGCACGCCACCGCCCACGGTCAGCGGGATGAAGACCGACTCGGCGGTACGCCGCACCACGTCGAGCATGGTGCCCCGGTCACTGGAGGAGGCGGTCACGTCCAGGAAGGTCAGCTCGTCCGCGCCCGCCCGGTCGTACGCCGCCGCCAGCTCGACCGGGTCACCGGCGTCCCGCAGGTCGAGGAAGTTGACCCCCTTGACCACCCGACCGGCGTCCACGTCGAGACAGGGGATCACGCGCACCGCCACCGTCATGCCGGAAGCCTATCGCTCGGTGCCGGTGCGCTGACCGGCCGTACCCGGGCCCCCGGCCGGCTCATGTGTTAGCAGGGGACCCTTCCTCTACCTCAGGCGGCAACAAGGTGCCCTTCCTTACCGCTCGGCGAGGGTTTCCAGGGCCTGGGCGACGGTGAACGCGCCCGCGTAGAGCGCCTTGCCGGCGATCACGCCCTCCACCCCGATCGGCTCCAGCGTCGCCAGCGCCCGCAGGTCGTCCAGGGTCGAGACGCCCCCGGAGGCGATCACCGGGGCGTCGGTGCGGCCACACACCGCCCGCAGCAGGTCCAGGTTCGGCCCGCGCATGGTGCCGTCCTTGGTGATGTCGGTGACCACGTACCGGGAGGCGCCGGCCTTGTCCAGCCGCTCCAGCACCTCGTACAGGTCACCGCCGTCGCGGGTCCACCCGCGCGCCGCCAGGGTCCGACCCCGCACGTCCAGCCCGATCGCGACGCGGTCGCCGTACTCGCCGCAGATCCGGTCGCACCACTCCGGGTCCTCCAGCGCCGCGGTGCCGATGTTCACCCGCTCGGCGCCGGTGGCCAGGGCGGCCCGCAGGGACGCGTCGTCCCGGATGCCGCCGGACAGTTCGACCCGTACGTCGAGCCGACGCACCACCTCGGCGAGCAGCGCCGCGTTGGAGCCCCGGCCGAACGCCGCGTCGAGGTCGACCAGGTGGATCCACTCGGCGCCGTCCTGCTGCCAGGCCAACGCGGCCTCCAGCGGATCGCCGTAGGTGGTCTCGCTACCCGCGGCGCCCTGCACGAGTCGGACGGCCTCGCCGTCGGCGACGTCCACGGCGGGCAACAGGGTGAGGCTCACGAATCTTGGTCCTCTCAGATCAGGAACGGCGGTTCAGGGCGATCACCACGATCACCGGCAGAACGAGCAACAACAACACGATCAACAACAGCCGCAGCCCCAGGTCGGGCACGAGCAGCCAGATCAGGACCACCGCCGCCAGGGTCAGCGCCACGATCGCGGCACGTTCACCCCGGGAGTACCGGAGCAACCGACCGGTCCGGCCCCGGCGGACGGTGGGCACGAGCCGGCGGACCAGCGCACGACGCCGGGCCCGGCGGGCCATCGCCCGTTCCCGGACCACCTGACGTCGGGCGGCCTCCGCCTCGCGGACCGCGCGACGGCGGGCCCGTTCCTTGCTCACCGGCGCCTCCGCGTACGCCCGGTCGTCCCCGGCCGCCGGGCCCTGCCCCGGTCAGCCACCGACGGGCACCGTGGCCAGCCAGTTGCGCAGCAGGGCGGCACCGGTGTCGGCGGACTTCTCCGGGTGGAACTGGGCGGCCGACAGCGCACCCCGTTCCACCGCCGCGACGAAGTCACGGTCGTGGTGGGCGGTGGTCACCTTGGCCCCGGCCTCGGTCAGCGCCGCCACGTCACCGGCCGCATACGAGTGCACGAAGTAGAAGCGGCTGTCGGCGGGCAGGCCGGCGAAGAGCACCGAGCCCACCGGCGCCTGCACGGTGTTCCAGCCCATGTGCGGCAACCGGGCGGCGGGGAGCCGGCTGACGCCACCCGGCAGCAGACCCAGCCCCTTGGTGACCACCCCGTGCTCGTCACCGGACTCGAAGAGGATCTGCATGCCCACGCAGATGCCCAGCACCGGCCGACCGGCGGCGACCCGCTCGGCGATCACCGGACCCGCGCCGATCTCCTCGATGCCGGCCATGCACGCGGCGAAGGCACCCACCCCGGGCACCACCAGACCGTCGGACTGCGCGGCGGCGGCCAGGTCTCCGGTGACCACCACGTCGGCACCGGCGGCGGCCAGCGCCCGTTCCGCCGAGCGCAGATTGCCCGACCCGTAGTCGAGCACCACGACCCGGCGACGCGCGTCCTCGGCACCGGCCGGGCGACTGGTCACGTCGGCCACTATCCCTCCCCCGGCAGCAGCCACAGCACACCGGCGACGCTGGCCAGCAGCGCCAGCAGACCGCAGACCACCACCGCACCCCGGGGCGCGCCCTGCCGGTGCAGCGAGAGTGTCCCGCCCACCAGCACCCCGGCGAAGATCAGCAACAGCGTCGGCAGCACTCCGCCCATCAGCGGCACCCCCGCCCGGTCACGCCCCGGCCGGTCACAGCGCGCCCTTGGTGCTCGGGATCGCGCCGGCGGAGCGCGGGTCCAGCGCGGTCGCCTCGCGCAGCGCCCGGGAGACCGCCTTGAACTGCGCCTCCACCACGTGGTGGGCGTCCGGGTGCCCGCCGGGGCGAGCCGCCCGCAGCACGTCCACGTGCAGCGTGATCCGGGCCGCCTGACCGAACGACTCCCAGATGTGCCGGGTCATGCTGGTCGGGTAGACCGGCCCGATGTACGGCGCCAGCGCCGGCTCGTCGTGCACCACGTACGGCCGACCGGACAGGTCGACGGCGGCCCGGACCAGTACCTCGTCCATCGGGACGACGGCCGAGCCGTACCGCCGGATGCCGGCCTTGTCGCCCAGCGCCTGGTCGAACGCGGCGCCCAGCGCCAACGCGGTGTCCTCCATCGTGTGGTGGGCGTCGATCTCCAGGTCACCCACGGTCTGCACGGTCAGGTCGAAACCGCCGTGCCGGGCGATCTGGTGCAGCATGTGGTCGTAGAAGCCGACCCCGGTGCTGATCTCGACCGCTCCGGTGCCGTCGAGGTCGATCTCCACCAGGACCTTGGTCT
This sequence comes from Micromonospora sp. NPDC023869, assembly GCF_055559695.1. NCBI lineage: Bacteria > Bacillati > Actinomycetota > Actinomycetes > Micromonosporales > Micromonosporaceae > Micromonospora > Micromonospora sp. NPDC023869. The sequence goes on along the minus strand of NZ_JBVHKD010000007.1, from coordinate 361,582 downwards.
CCTTGGTGATCCGCTCCACCCGGGCGGTCCGGCTCATGATGTGGTGCCTTTCGGTCGCGGCGGGGCGGCCTGGCCCTCGCGCTGGGTCTCGTCCACGGCGGCAAGGAAGGCGTCGGTCTCGGCCGGGGTGCCGGCGGTGACCCGCAGCCAGCCCGGCAGGCCGACGTCGCGGACCAGCACCCCCTGCGCCAGCATCGCGCGCCAGGCCACGCCCTGGTCGCCGCCCACCTCGTAGAGCACGAAGTTGGCGTCGCTGTCGGCCACCCGCAGGCCACGCTCCCGCAGCGCGGTGACGATCCGGTCGCGCTGCCGCATGATCTCCGCCACGGTGCCGAGCAGGGTCTCGCGGTGCGCCAGCGCCGCCCGCGCGGCGGCCTGGGTGAGCGCCGAGAGGTGATACGGCAGGCGTACGAGCTGCACCGCCGCCACCACGGCCGGGTCGGCCGCCAGGTAGCCCAGCCGCCCGCCGGCGAACCCGAACGCCTTGCTCATCGTGCGGGTCACCACCAGCCGTGGGTGCCCGGGCAGCACCGCCAGGGCGCTGACCGTCCCCGGCCGGGCGAACTCCGCGTACGCCTCGTCGACCACCACCATGCCCGGCGTCTCGTCCAGCACGGCGGTGACCACCGCCGGGTCGAGCGCGGTGCCGGTGGGATTGTTCGGCGAGCAGAGGAAGACCACGTCGGGCCGGTGCTCGCGGATCTGGGCCACCGCCTCGTCGGCGGTCAACCCGAAGTCGACGCCGCGCCGGGCCGGCACCCACCGAGTGCCGGTCCCCAACGCCAGCAGCGGATGCATCGAGTACGCCGGGGTGAAGCCGAGCGCGGACCGCCCCGGCCCCCCGAACGCCTGGAGGAGCTGCTGCTGGATCTCGTTGGAGCCGTTGGCCGCCCACACCCCGTCGGCGGTGAGCCCGTGGCCGACGTACTCGGCCAGGTCGGCGCGGAGCGCCACCGCGTCGCGGTCCGGGTACCGGTTGAGGTCCCGCAGCTCGGCGGCGACGGCCTTGCCAATCGCCTCCACCACCGACTCCGGCACCGGGTAGGAGTTCTCGTTGGTGTTCAGCCGCACCGGCACGTCGAGCTGCGGCGCGCCGTACGGCGACAGCCCGCGCAGATCGTCCCGGATCGGCAGGTCGGACAGCTCGGTCATGAGGGGTCCTGAGGGAATCGGGCCGACACCGCCTGGCCGTGCGCGGGCAGGTCCTCCGCGGTGGCCAGCGCCACCACGTGCGGGGCCACCTCCCGCAGCGCCTCCTCGGTGTACTCCACCAGGTGGACGCCGCGCAGGAAGGACTGCACCGAGAGCCCGGAGGAGTGCCGGGCACAGCCGCCGGTGGGCAGCACGTGGTTGGAACCGGCGCAGTAGTCGCCGAGCGACACCGGCGAGTACGCGCCCACGAAAATCGCCCCGGCGTTGCGTACCCGCATCGCCCACTCCCGGGCGTCGACGGTCTGGATCTCCAGGTGCTCCGCCGCGTACGCGTCGACCACCCGCAGCCCGGCGGCCAGGTCGTCGACGAGCACGACGCCGCTCTGCTCCCCGCCCAGCGCGGTGGCGACCCGGTCGGCGTGCTTGGTGGCCGGCACCTGCCGGGCCAGTTCGCGGTCCACCGCGTCGGCCAGCGCCACCGAGGGGGTGACCAGCACACTCGCCGCCAGCGGGTCGTGCTCGGCCTGGCTGATCAGGTCGGCGGCGACGTGCGCCGGGTCGGCGGTGTCGTCGGCGAGGATGGCGATCTCGGTCGGACCGGCCTCGGCGTCGATGCCCACCACGCCCCGCAGCAGCCGCTTGGCGGCGGTGACCCAGATGTTGCCCGGCCCGGTGATCATGTCGACCGGAGCGCAGTGCGCGCTGCCGGCGGCGTCCACCGCGCAGCCGTACGCCAACATGGCCACCGCCTGCGCCCCGCCGACGGCGTAGACCTCGTCGACGCCGAGCAACGCGCAGGCCGCCAGCACCCGGGCGTCCGGCAGCCCGCCGTTCTCCTTCTGCGGCGGCGAGGCCACCACCAGCGACCGGACTCCGGCCGCCTGGGCGGGCACCACGTTCATCACCACGGTCGACGGGTACATCGCCAGGCCGCCGGGAACGTAGAGACCGACCCGGTCGACCGGCACCCAGCGCTCGGTGACCGTGCCGCCCGGCACGACCTGGGTGGTGTGGTCGGTGCGCCGCTGGTCGTCGTGCACCTTGCGGGTCCGGCTGATCGACTCCAGCAGCGCGGCGCGGACCTGTGGATCGAGGGTGTCCTCCGCCGCGGCGATCGCCTCGACCGGCACCCGCAGCACGTCCGGGGAGATTCCGTCGAACCGCTCACTGGCCTCGCGGACCGCCGGGTAACCATGCTCACGGACCGCCTCCACGATCGGGCGGATGCGCTCGACGGCCACCGACACGTCGAGTTGGGCACGGGGCAGCAGGTGGCGTGGGTCGGGCTCGCCACCGCGCAGGTCGATCCGGTTCAACACCCCTGCGAGTCTAGGCGGCCCGCCGACGGGCCGACCGACGCCGCCCGCTGTCCGGGACGGTGAGCCGGGACACTCCGGTGGCGCCGAGTGGGGCTACGCTCGATCACGTGACCGCACGGCTGCCGGTGTTCCCGCTCACCACGGTGCTCTTCCCCGGTTTGGTGCTGCCGCTGCACATCTTCGAGGAGCGTTACCGCGCGCTGGTCCGCCACCTGGTCGACCTGCCACCGGGGACGCCCCGCGAGTTCGGTGTGGTGGCCATCCGCAGCGGCTGGGAGGTGGCCCCCGGCCCCGGCCGGGTCACCCCGGGCACCGGCGAGGTGACGCTGCACGAGGTGGGCTGTACCGCCGAGCTGCGAGAGGTCGCCGAGTTGCCCGACGGCGGGTTCGACATCGTCACGGTGGGCAAGCGACGGTTCCGGGTCACCGAGATCGACCCCGCCTCCGCGCCGTACCTGACGGCCGAGGTGCAGTGGCTGCCCGAGCCGAGTGGCCCGGACGAGGCCGCCTCGTTGCTCGCGGCCCGGGTCACCGCCGTGTTCCGGCAGTACCTCGGGCTGATGCGGGCCGAGCCCGAGCAGCTCAGCGAGCAGCTGCCCGAGGACCCGACGGTGCTCTCCCACCTGGTGGCCGCGACCGCCGCGTTGACCCTGGCCGACCGGCAGCGGCTGCTGGCGATCGACGACACCGCCGCCCGGCTGCGCGCCGAGCTGACGCTGCTCAACCGCGAGGCGGCTCTGCTGCGCCAGGTGCGCGCGGTGCCGGTGCCGCTGGCGGAGCTGGCCACGACGCCGCCGGCTCCGAACTGACCGGCGGCGGCACCGGCCCGCCCGGGTAGCCGACCGGCGGTGGCACGGTCCCGCCCGGGTAGCCGAGCGGCGGTGGCTCGGTCCCGTCCGGGTGACCGGCCGGCGGGACGAACCAGGCCGGGTCGGGCTCCGGCTCGGGACGCAGCGACGGCCACCGGGACCAGCCGGCCAGCAGGGTGTACGCCACCGCGGCCCCGAACGCCGGCAGCAGCAGGTTGCCGTGCGGCACCGGCAGCACGCCGAGCACCATCTCGATGCCGCCGGCCCGCAGGTCGGCGGGTTTGGCCAGCCGGGCGCCGTCCGGCGCGCTCTCCAGCAACCGCTCGTAGCCGCCCAACCCGATGCGCCGCCCCACCTGCCAGGCGACCAGGGCGGCGGCAAGGCCACCGGTCGCCACGACGACCAGGCCGACCGGCCCCCGGTAGCGCCGCAGCACCAGCCAGACGACGAGCGCGGCGAGCACCCCGAAACCGAGACCGAGCAGGCTGAACCAACCGTCGGCGGCGATCGGCTGCTCCGGCTGCGCCTGACCGTAGACGGCCCGACCGGGAGCACTCTTGACCACCGGGGTGGCCGGGGCGAGCACCGCCCAGAGCAGCCCCAGCGGGACACCCAGCAGACCCATCACGAGCGCGGTCAGAGCACCGACCCGCAGCGTACGGGCGGGACGGCGCGGCGGTCCGGTCGGCGGCTGCGGGACGGCCGGCGGTACCGGTGCGGGCGGTTCGGCGGCGGGGGTCTCCGGGCTCACCCGTTGATCCTCGCAGTTGCCGTCGGACACCGTGCACGGTGTCGCCACTCCGTCACCACGGTCGGTGGTGAGCTGCCCGGACGCGTCACCGGCCGAAGGGCTCCAGCATCGCCGCCGCCGCCCGCAGCCACGCCTGCCGGGTCTCGCCCTGGAGTTGGTGGTACTCGATCGAGGAACCGGTCTCCAGCGCCGGGTCGTACGGCACCACGGTCACCGCCCGGGTCCGGGTCGCGAAGTGCCGCTCCAGGTCACCCTGCAACGGCAGCCGGCCCGGCGTCGGGCAGGAGATCAGCGTGACCGCGTTGTCGGCCAGCTCCCCCATCCCCTCCTCGTGCAGCAGGTCGAGCATCCAGTCGGCGCTGAACGCGGCGTCCTCGCGCGGCACGGTGGTGACCACGAGCTGGTCGGCGGCCTGCATGACGGTACGCCAGTTCGGGCTCTCCACGTTGTTGCCGGTGTCCACGCAGATCACGTCATGGGTGCGGCGCAGCAGTTCGAGCACCCGCTTGACGGTGAACTGGTCCAGCCGTTGGGCGAACCGGGGGCTCTCCTCACCGGCCAGCACGTCGTACGAGCCGTCGGAGGCGTGCCGCAGGTAGTCGTCGAGGATCTCCAGCAGCTCCGGCCCCTCGCGGATCTCGATCTGCACCAGGTCGGAGACGAGGTGCCGGATCGTCCGGGCGTGCCGGGCGCTGCCGGCGCGCAGCCCGAGGGTGCCCCGCAACTCGTTGTCGTCCCAGGCCAGCACGCCCCGCCCGCGTACGCTGCCGACGGTCGCCGCGGCCAGCACGGTCGCGGTGGTCTTGTGCACGCCGCCCTTGGGGTTGGCGAAGGCGACCACCCGAGGGGTGCCCAGGTCCCGCCGCAGCACGGCGGCGGCCCGTTCCAGGTCGCCACCGGAGTTCTGCGCCCGCCACTCGAAGCGTCCCGGGCGACCGCCGACCGCGCCCGGTGGCGCCGCCGGGGACGCCTGGGCCGGCGGCCCGGGCGGTGCCGTCGGCGGCGCGGGTGCCGGCGGGGCGGGCGGCTGGTAACCGCCGTTGTCCAGTAACGCGTACCGCGACTCCACCGGCGGGGCGGCGTGCCGGTAGCCGTTGTCCAGCAACGTGTACCGCGACTCGCTCGGGTCGGCACCCCGCTGGTCGGGGCGGCGCGGCTCAGGGCGGCGCTCGGGACGACGTTGCTCGGGCACCGGCGGATATCCCGGATCGCCCGGATAGCCGGGCTCCGGCGGGTGGCTCCCGGGCGGCCCGGGGTACGTCGGGGCGGGACGCGGCGGCTCGACCCGGTAGCTCGCCTCGGCCCGGTAACCGGGCTCCACACCGTACGGCTGTCGGTTGGGCGGCGGAGGTCCCATCGGCGGAGGTCCGACCGGCGGGGGTCCCATCGGCGGAGGTCCCATCGGTGACTGCCCGACCGGAGGCGGTCCGACCGGCGCCACCCGCCCGGAGTAGCCGGGACCCGGCCCTCGGCGCGGCAGCGGATCGGGCAACGGTGGCGGCTGATCCTCGTCGGCCTGCCGCTCGGCGGGCTGGTCGCCGCCGCGACCGCCCAGGCGGGCTCGATCCAGCAGCGCCCGCCAACGCGGTGCCGGTTCGGCGGGCCGTCCCCAACCGGTCTCGCTGCCGTCCACGGCTCGCCCTCCCAGCGCTTTGGTTTCCGTCTGACAGGCTACGAACGAAACCCTATTCAGGCCACACCGGGCGACGTACCGATGTGTCCGCAACCGTCACGGTGTCGGGCTCGCTTCGCTCTCCTCGGCGCTGTCCACCGAGGTGGAGGCCGTCTCGCGCGGGATGACGGGGGGTACCGACGAGGGAACCGCCGGTGATGGTGACGAATCCGTCACCTCCGGCGAAGCCGACGCGTCGCGCTCCGGAGTCGACGTCGGCGCCGGCGAACCCGTCGCGGCGGTCGGCATCGGGGACGCGGTGTGACCGTGGTCGATCGGCGGCCGGACGACGTCCTGCTGCTCGGGCAGCGGCGGGGTGAAGACGGTGCGCTCCAACCGCCGTACCTCCGGGGCGGGGTCGACCACCCGCACCCCCGCCCGGGCGGCCACGCCGCGCAACTGCGCCGGTGCGGCCCGGACCACCAGCGCATAGAGGCAGGCACAACCGGACCGGTACGCGGTGGCCTCCGCCGCCGCCACCTGCGCGCCGCTCTCGTAGAGCTCGCGCAGTTCGCGCTGCTGCGGTCCACCGCCGCCGAGCGCGGCGGCTCGGGCCCGGTAGTCGGTCGCCTCCTGCTCCTTGCGCTCGGCCAGCCGGGTCATCCCGGCGGTCACGTCCTCCGGCAGCCGCTGGGCGGGGATCCGGACGATCTCGGTCTGTCGGTCCGGCAGCGGCACCCGGCCGAAGACCACCGCCACGCCGACGTCGCCGACGACCGCCGCGAGCGACTGCGGCGTGCGGTACTCGGTCAACGAGACCAGCGCGTACGTGCCGTCGGTGCGGGACGCGCCGCCCAGCGCGGCCAGGTCCGCCGCGGCGGTGCGCTCGTAGCCGGGGATGGAGTCACCATCGGAGACCCCCACCCGGGTCACCTCACCGACGGTGCGGTCCGGCACCGGTGGGCCGTTGGTGGCGAGCACGGCGGTGGTCAGCACGGCGGCGCAGGACAGCACCGCCACCCAGCCGAGCAGCGGGACCCGGGTCGGCCCGTGGCCGAGCCGGGTCAACGCGGCGGCGAGACGGGGCAGCAGCCGCTGGTCCAACTGCCGCAGCAGGTCGCCGGCACGCACGGGCAGCCCCCTCGTCGGGTCGGTCTCCACGGGTGGGGCGCGTCAGTCGCGGAGGAGTTCCAGCGCACGTCCCAGGTCGTCAGGGTAGTCGCTGACGAAGCGGACCTCGTCCCCCGTACGGGGGTGCTGGAAGCTCAACTCTCTGGCGTGCAACCACTGCCGATCCAGTTTGAGCCGGGCGGCGAGCGTCGGGTCCGCGCCGTACGTCAGGTCACCGACGCAGGGGTGCCGCAGGGTGGAGAAGTGCACCCGGATCTGGTGGGTGCGACCGGTCTCCAACCGGACGTCGACCAGACTGGCCGACGGGAACGCCTCGATGGTGTCGTAGTGGGTGATGCTGGGCTTGCCGCCGGAGACCACCGCCCAGCGGTAGTCGTGGTGCGGGTGCCGGTCGATCGGGGCGTCCACGGTGCCGCGCAGCGGGTCCAGGTGGCCCTGCACCACCGCGTGGTACCGCTTCTCCACCTCGCGGTACTTGAAGGCCCGCTTCAGCACGCTGTACGCCTGCTCGCTCTTGGCCACCACCATCACGCCGGTGGTGCCGACGTCGAGCCGGTGCACCACGCCCTGACGCTCGGCCGCGCCGCTGGTGGCGATGGTGTGCCCGATCGCGGCCAGGCCGCCGATCACCGTTGGGCCGTTCCACCCGGGGCTCGGGTGCGCCGCCACGCCGACCGGCTTGTCCACCACCACGATGTCGTCGTCGGCGTGGACCACCCGCAGTCCCGGCACCGCCTGCGGCACCACCACCGGCGCGGTGGCCGGCGGCGGCAGCGTCACCTCCAGCCAGGAGCCCGCCCGGACCTTGTGCGAGTTGGGCCGTGCCGCGCCGTCGACCAGCGCCGCGCCGTCGTCGACGAGCGCGGCGGCGGCGGTACGGGAGAGGCCGAACAGTCGGGCGACGGCCTGGTCCAGCCGCATCCCGTCGAGACCGTCGGGGACGGGCAGGCTGCGGTGGTCGCCGCCGGCGGCGAAGGTGGCCGTCATGCCCGCTCCCGCCGTCCGTCGTCGGTCGTCGGTCGCTCGGCCCGGGGCCCCGGACCGGCGTCGTCGCCGGGCGGCGTCGCGTCGTCGGTCCCGGCCGCCGGTGCGGGCGGCTCCTCCCCGACGGCCCGGGTGCCGTCGCGCTGCCGGCCGGTGAACTCCAGGCCGACGGCGAGCACGACACCGCAGACGAGGGCGCTGTCCGCGATGTTGAAGATCGGGAAGACCCGGCCGTACGGGTCGAAGACGCTGATCATGTCGACCACGTGCCCGACGAACCAGCCGGGTGCCCGGAAGATCCGGTCGATCAGGTTGCCGGTCACACCGCCGACCACCAGGCCGAGCGAGATCGCCCACGGCACCGAGCGCAGCGTCCGCGCCATCCAGGCGATCCAGCCCAGGACGGCGAGCCCGATCACCGGGAAGATGAAGGTGTAGTCCGAACCCATGCTCCACGCGGCCCCGCTGTTGCGGGTCAGCGAGAAGTACAGCGCGCCGCCGAGCAGGCGTACCGGCTCCCGGTCGCTCAGTTCCTGCAAGGCCAGGTGCTTGGTGAACAGGTCGACCGCCACCGCGAACAGCGCGAGGCTGAGCAGGATCGTGACCGGCCGGCGCCGCGACTTCGTGGCGGCGCCCGGCTCGGCGGTGCCGGGCCCCGCGGGCGGTGCTGCGCTCATTCGCTCCCCATCGACGATCGCGGCGGTGCAGTCGCACCGCCGCGCACCAGTGCCGGGGAGACAGCCGTCAGCGCCGCTCCTCCAGCTGCTTGCAGGTCACACAGAGCGTGGCCGACGGGAACGCGGCCAGGCGCTCCACCGGGATGGGGTTGCCGCACCGCGCGCACCAGCCGTAACCACCTTCGTCGAGCCGCTCCAGCGCGCGCTCGACCTGCGTGATCCGTTCCAGGATGCTGTTGGCGAGGGAGATCTCCTGCTCCCGCTCGAGCGTCTTGGTCCCGGTGTCGGCCTGGTCGTCCCCGGCCGAGTCGGTCAGGCGGTCGCGCTGCAGCTCGGTGATCTCGCTCAGCGTCTGATCGTACTCGGCGCGCAACTCGTCATGGCGGGCCGCCAGCGCGGCACGGATCTTCTCGGTCTCCGCGGCACTGCGGGTGGACTTCGGCGCCGGCTTACGGCCTGCGGTCCTGGTGTCGGCTGGCTTGGCCATAGTCGCTCCCTCGGCCACGGAGCCGCGGGAAATCCGCGGCGCCTGGACAGGGGCCGCCGGCATCGGCTGCCCCAGGTACAAAACGGGCGCGCGGCGAACTGGCCGCGCACTCCGGAGGTTGGCAAGGATACGGAACGTACAGGCGTCCGACAATCTGCCGCACCGAAACGCCCTATCCGCCCCGATTCATGCCATTACCGGGGCAGGGGGAACGCTAGCAGATCGCGACCACATCGCCGGTCGGTTCGCCGTCCTCGTCCCCCGGTCCACCGTCGACGATGGAGGCTGTCAGCGGGAGGTTCGGTGGCGGATGCCGGTCAACCGGGCGGGTCCGCGCCGTCGCGCAGCCGCGACAACCGCGACACCGGATCCGGCCCGGCGTCGGCGACCAGGAAGAGTTTGTCGCGGCTGGCCGCGCCCGCCCGCAGCGACACGGCCGCCGGCCGCACACCGAGCGCCTCGGCCAACGCACGGCGCGCCGCCTCGGTGGCGCGTCCGTCCACCGCCCGGGCGTTGACGGCGATCACCAGGGCGGGACCGTGCGGACCGTCGAACCGGCCACCCACCCGGGCACGGGACGCCCCGGGCTTCACCCGTACGGCGACGGTGAGCACCTCGGCCACGGCTCAGCGGCGGCCGGACTCGGAGAGCAGGACGGTGCCGGGGGTGCAGAGCCCACACGGCGTGAAGCCGAGTTCCGCCGCCTCGGCGGCGGGCAGCGGCTCGTGGTCGCGCCCGACCAGATGCACACACTCGGCCAGGTGATAGCGGGGTCGCCCGTCGACCACCCGGACCTCGTCCGGCAGCCGGGCCAGCCGTGCGGCCTGCTCCGGCGTGATCTGCTGGGCGGCCGGCTCGTCGTCGTACCCGTCGACCACCGCGCCCTCGACCGGGGCCTCCGCCTCGACCGTCACCGGCGAACCGGGTGGTTGCCGCCACCCGGAGTCGCCGGTGTCGACGGTCGGCGGGACGTGCTGCGTCGGGATGCCCGACGGACTTTCCTGGACGCCCGGTCCGGTGGCGTCGTCCGGTGCCTGGTCACCACGGGCCGCCGCGCGACCGGTGGCGGCCTGACGGGCGCCGGTGACCAGGGCGACGGCGGCCAGCAGGCTGGCACCGATCGAGACGACCAACAGCGGGCTGGAGCCGCCGGCCAGACCGAGCACCAGCAGCACCACGGCGACGAGGATGAGCGCGAGACTGACGACTATCACCGCTCACCCCCGCCGCGTCGTACCGATGAGGCAGGGCGGGCGACCGCCGTGTCGACGACGGCCACCGGCCCGAATCAGCGACCGGCCTCGAGAGCGCCGGAGCGACCGCCGCCGTAGGAACCGGCGAGCCCGGCGGCGGCCAGGCCGTTGCCGGCGGCCCGGGTGCCGTCCCCGCGGGTCATCTCGGCCTCCAGGCCCTGACCGCGACCGTCGAGGTCCCGCAGCTGGCTCTCCAGGTACGCCTTGAGCCGGGTGCGGTACTCGCGCTCGAACTGCTTGAGCTCCTCGATGTGCTTCTGCAGCGCGGTGCGCTTGGCGTCCAGGCCGCCCATGGCCTCCTGGTGCCGCTGGCGGGCGTCCCGCTCCAGCGCGTCGGCCTTGGCCCGCGCCTCACGGGTGACCTCCTCGGCCTTGGAACGGGCCTCGGAGAGCAGCTGGTCGGCCTCGCGGCGCGCGTCGGAGACGTGGTCGTCCGCCGTGCGCTGGGCCATCATCAGCACCCGCAGAGCCTGCTGCTCGCCGTCACCGCCCGGCACCGCACCACTGGCGGAGCGGGTCTGCTCCAGCTCGGCCTGCATCGCGCGGGCGGCCTGCTCGGCGGCGGCCTTGTCCCGCTGCACGCGGTCGAGCTGAGCCTTGACGTCGTTGAGCTCGGCGGCGAGGCGGGCGTCGCCACCGGGACCGGCCGGGGCGCCGCCCCGACCGCCGCGCTCCACCTGGGCGCGCAGCTCGTTGTTCTCCTCGATCAGACGGGCGAGTTCGCGCTCGACCTCGTCCAGGAAGGCGTCGACCTCCTCCTCGTCGTAGCCCCGCTTGCCGATCGGCGGCTTCTTGAAGGCGACGTTATGGACGTCGGCCGGGGTCAGCGGCATCGAAACTCCTCGGGTCAGTTGCGGCCGCGATAGCGCGTCGGTCATCAGGCGGTCCTGATGATCGCCGGCTCTAACACAAACCTCATCAGCACGAACAGGATAACCAGGAGCACAAGGGAGGCCAGGTCGATGCTCACGGTACCAATTCGCAGCGGAGGGATCACACGCCTCAACGCCCAGAGCGGGGGATCAGTGACGCTCCACACGGATTCCAGTCCGGCCGATGCTCCGCGACCAGGTTGCCAACGCCGCCCGTACTGCAGGACGGCGCTCAACACGAATCGGGCCAAAAGAACGATCAGAAAGACATACGTGATCAGGTAGAGAACCTGTAGCAAGATCGACAACACGGCTTGTGGCGTCCCTCGGGTCGGGCGGGTCAACTCAGGCTGAAGAACCCACCCTCAGCGATCTTGGCCTTGTCCTCCGCGGTGACCTGGACGTTGGCCGGCGAGAGTAGGAACACCCGGTTGGTCACGCGCTCGATCGTACCGCGCAGTCCGAACGCCAACCCGGCGGCGAAGTCCACCAGACGGCGGGCATCCGCCTCGTCCATCTCGGTGAGGTTGATGATCACGGGTACGCCGTCCCGGAAGTGCTCGCCGATGGTCCGCGCCTCCCGGTAGGTGGTCGGGTGCAGCGTGGTGATCTGGTAGCGCTGCTCCTCCTCGGGCATCACCCGCTCGCGTGGCTGCACCTGCGGCGCCAGGGCCAGGTTGTCCCGGGTGTGGTAGCTGTTCGCACCGGACGACTCGGCGGACGCCCGGGTGATCGACCGCACGCTGGACCGCTCGGCCCGCTCCGGCCGCTCCGACTCCAGCCGCTCGGAGTCGCCGAGGCGACTTCCGGCACGCTCGCTCAGCCGCCCCCGGTCTCCGAGCCGCGGCCGGGGCGCGGGCGCCTCCTCCACCTCGTCGTCGTCATCGTCGGCGAACTCCTCGGCGTACCGACTCTGCCGGTAACGCGACTCGCGGTAGCCACCCTTGTCGTAGCCACCGTCGTCGTAGGCCCGCTCCTCGTCCTCTTCGACCAGTCCGAGCCAGACCCCCGCCTTGCGCAGTGCACCCATCCCCGCGCCCTTCCCGTCCGCCGTGCGGCACACGCCCCCGCCGTGTCGCCTGTCGCGAGTGGGCCGTTCCTGCCCACTGGACCGGAACGGCAATCCTCCGACGCGCAATTCGCGTTGCACGTCACGCCCCCCGTGGCGGGGAAGACCGTTCCCGCAAACAACACTGATGTAATTTGCTTCTCTCGCGGCCAGGCTACCGCAGCGTGGGACGCATTCCGAGCAACGCGCTACCGACGCGGACATGTGTCGCGCCGTGGGCGATCGCCGCCTCCAGGTCGCCGCTCATGCCCGCCGAGAGCACCGTGGCACCCGGATGCGCGGCGCGCACCTGCGCGGCGAGGTCGGCCAGTCGGGCGAACGCCCGCTCCGGCTCCCAGCCGAGCGGCGCCACCGCCATCAGACCGGCCAGCCGCAGGCTCTGGGCGGCGGCCACCGCCTCGGTGACCGGACCGAGCCCCACATCCGGATCGGCGCAGGACGGCACCGCCCCGCCCCGGGACGGGTCGCCGTCGATGCTGACCTGCACCAACACTTCCAACGGGCGGTCCCGTCCGCCGGCCGCGGCGGCCACCGTGGACGCCAGCCGGACGCTGTCGACGGACTGGACCATGTCGGCGTACCGGAGCACCGACTTCACCTTGTTACGTTGCAGCCGGCCGACGAAGTGCCAGCGGGGCGCCACCCCGGCCGCAGCGACCTCGGCGGCTTTCGGAGCCGCCTCCTGGTCGCGGTTCTCCCCCACGTCGGTCACGCCGAGCCCGGCCAGCGCGACCACGTCCGCGGCCGGGTAGGTCTTGGTCACCGCGATCATCGTCACGTCGGCGCGGTCCCGGCCCGCGGCGGCACAGGCGTCGGCGATGCGGGCGCGCACCCGGGCCAGCCCGGCGGCCAGTTCGGCACGCCGGTCGGGTCGCACCAGTGCGGGGCTGTCGGTCATCGGCGCCGCTCAGGACCCGTTCTTGAGGAAGTCGGGCACGTCGACGTCGTCGAACAGCACCCGACGCGGCGACTGCGTCGGCGCCGGCACGGCGGGCGACGACACGACCGGAGTGCTCGGCTGCGCCGGCTGGTTCTGGTTGGTCTTGCGCGTCGGCTCGGCCGCCTTGTACGCCGGAGTGCCACCGTCGAAGCCGGCGGCGATCACGGTCACCCGCACCTCGTCACCGAGGGCGTCGTCGATCACCGCACCGAAGATGATGTTGGCGTCCGGGTGCGCCGCGTCGGTGACCAGCTGAGCGGCGTCGTTGATCTCGAACAGCCCCAGGTCGGAGCCGCCCGCGATGGAGAGCAGCACACCGCGCGCGCCGTCCATGCTCTGCTCCAGCAGCGGGCTGGAGATGGCCGCCTCGGCGGCCTCCACGGCGCGGTTCTCGCCGCGCGCGCTGCCGATGCCCATCAGCGCGCTGCCGGCACCGCTCATCACGCTCTTGACGTCCGCGAAGTCCAGGTTGATCAGACCCGGCGTGGTGATCAGGTCGGTGATGCCCTGGACACCGGAGAGCAGCACCTGGTCGGCGGTGCGGAACGCGTCCATCATGCTGATGTTGCGGTCGCCGAGGGCCAGCAGCCGGTCGTTGGGAATGACGATCAGGGTGTCGCACTGGTTGCGCAGCTCGTCGATGCCGGCCTCGGCCTGCACCTGACGACGCTTGCCCTCGAAGGAGAACGGACGGGTCACCACACCGATGGTCAGCGCGCCCAGCTTGCGGGCGATGTTCGCCACCACCGGAGCGCCACCGGTGCCGGTGCCACCGCCCTCGCCGCAGGTAACGAAGACCATGTCGGCGCCCTTGAGTACCTCCTCGATCTCGTCGCGGTGGTCCTCGGCGGCGTTCTTGCCGACGTCCGGGTTGGCCCCGGCGCCGAGGCCCCGGGTCAGTTCGCGACCGACGTCGAGCTTCACGTCGGCGTCGCTCATCAGCAACGCCTGCGCGTCCGTGTTGATCGCGATGAACTCGACGCCCTTGAGCCCAACCTCGATCATCCGGTTGACGGCGTTGACGCCGCCGCCCCCGATGCCGACGACCTTGATGACCGCCAGGTAGTTGTGCGGAGGTGTCATCTCCGGTCCTTTCCCTTCGAGATTGGCTGCTCCCCGACCGGCTTCGGCGTGGCCAGACCTGCGGTCGACTCAGCTGTCACCCAGCGAGGGTGCGAGGCAAACCCTCACCCTCTACTAGAGGGTTACAGTTATGTCAACCACTGATCCTCTTCCGGGCAACGTAAGCGCAGCCGAGCGATGTGCCAAGGACCTTTCCGGCGTGTCGCCGGTGGAGCGGGACGCTTCACAGCCTGATCGGCCACTCACCGGAAGGTCACCACGTCCGGCGCGCTGACGTCGATCCGGTCGGCTTCCTCGCCGAGCAACGCGGTGGCGACCCGGGCCTTGTCCGCCCCGCGTGTCGCGTCACCCCAGAAGACCGTGCGGTCGTCGCGCAGCAGCACGCTGATCCGGGCCAGCCCCTCGACCCGGACCTCCGCCAGCTCACCGCGCAACTGCGGAGTGAGCTCGCCGAGCACCGTCAGCCCCGCCCGGGTGTCCGGATCGTCCGGCCCGGCGGCGGCCAGGCGCAGCAGCGGCAGCCCGTCCGGCCGCTGCGGCAGCGTCCGGAACGCCACCCCGGCCGCGTCGATCACGTCGAACTGCTGCTCGCGCGGCACCACCGCCACACCGGTCCGCTCCGTCAGCCGCACCACCAGCCCGTCCGGCCAGTCCCGGTGCACGGTGGCCCGCTCCACCGGCGGCAGGGTGCCGATCCGGGCGGCCAGCTCGGCCAGGTCGACCCGGGCCAGCGGCGCGCCGTCGGACACCCCGGCCGCCTCCCGCACCTGCACGGCCGTGACCAGCTCGGCGCCCTCCACCCGCATCTCGCGTACCCCGAACAGGCCGGTGCCGAGCAGCGTCCACGCGACCAGACCGGCGAGGGCGAGCACGCCACCGGCCACCGCCCAGGGCAGCGCGGCGCGCATCCGCCGACGCCGGGCCCGGGCCATGAACCGCCGGGTGGAGGCGGGCACCGCGTCCCGGCCGGCCCGGACCAGTTGCCACCGCCGGGTGGGACGGCGACCTCCACCGCCGTCCACACCGGTGCTGCGCCCGCGCGCCGGGCCGGGACTCATTCCGCCGTACGGTCCACGCCGAGCGCCGTGCCGCCACCGGCCGCCACCTGCGTACCGGCGGCCCGCGCGGTCAGCGCGACCAGCAGCTCGTCACCCATCAGCGAGATCGGCGGGGCGCCCATGGTCACCACCACGTCGCCGGGGCGGGCCCGACGGGCCACCTCCACCGGCGCGTCCTCCCACGAGTCGACGAAGACCTTCTGCTCCGACGGCAGCTCCACCGCCGCGATCAGCGCCGCCGACCCCTCGCCCGGGCCGCGCAGCTCACCCGGGCCGAAGACCTCCAGCAGCACCAGCTCGTCGGCGATCGCGAGCGCCTCGGCGATCTCCGCCTGCAGGTCGCGGGTGCGGTAGAGCCGGTAGGGCTGGAAGACGACGATCACCCGCCCCTCCCCGGCCACCTCCCGCAGCGTCCGCAGGGCCAGCGTCATCGAGGTGGGGTGGTAGGCGTACTCGTCGTAGACGAGCACCCCGTCCACCACGCCCTTGCGCTCGAACCGTCGGCGGACGCCGGGGAAGGCCGCCAGCGCGGCCTCGGCCGCCGTCAGCGGCAGCTCCAGCAGGTACGTCGCCAGCACCGCCGAGGCGCTGTTCAGCCCCATGTGCCGGCCCGGCACCGGCAGCCGGAACTCACCCAGCGACCGACCGTCGATGTGGGCCCGGTAGCGCACCCCCTGGGCCGACGACACGATGTCGCTCAGCCGCAGGTCGGCGTCGTCGGCCTCGCCGTAGGTGTAGACCCGACGCCCCTCGGCGCGCAACGTGGCCGCCAGCCGCCGACCGCCCGGGTCGTCGGCGCAGGTGATGACGTAGCCCGCCGGGTCGGTGAGCCGGGCGAACTCGGCGAAGGCCGCCTCCAGGGTGGCCAGGTCGCCGTAGGTGTTCAGGTGGTCGGCCTCGACGTTCGTGATGATCGAGACGAACGGCCGGTAGATGAGGAACGAGCGGTCGCTCTCGTCCGCCTCGACCACGAAGTGCTCACCGGTGCCGTGGTGCGCGCCGGAGCCGCCCTCGGAGATCTCCCCGCCGATCACGAAGGACGGATCGGTGCCGGCCCGCTGGAGCACCATGGTCACCATGGAGGTGGTGGTGGTCTTGCCGTGCGTACCGGCCACCGCCACCGTGCGCCGGCCGGTCATCGCCGCCGCGAGCGCCTCCGACCGGTGCAGCACCCGCAGGCCGCGCTCCCGTGCCTCGACCATCTCCAGGTGGTCGGCGGGAATGGCCGAGGAGTAGACGACGGTGTCCACACCGTCCAGGTTGGTCGCCTCGTGGGTCATGTGGATCGTCCCGCCGAGCGCCCGCAGACCGGCCAGGGACGGCCACTCCCGCAACTCGCTGCCGGAGACCGGCAACCCCCGGGTGAGGAAGAGCCGGGCCAGACCGCTCATCCCGACGCCACCCACCCCGATCAGGTGAATGTGGCCCAGGTCCTCGGCGGTCAGCGTGCCGGCCGGGCTGAACGTGGTCATCGGAGCCAACCTTTCGTTCGCGACTGCGCGGCTCCGGAATCCGGTCGCTTCACCGGTTCACCGCCTCGTAGACGAAGTTCAGCAGCGCCTCGTCGCCGTCGCGCCGACCGTACGCGGCGGCGGCGTTACCCATGGCGTGCAGCCGCTGCGGGTCGCGCACCAGCGGGATCACCGTCCGCTCCAGCCAGTCCGGGGTCAGCTCGGCGTCGTCGACCAGCAGCCCGCCACCGGCCTCCACCACCGGCAGCGCGTTGCGCTTCTGCTCCTGGTTGCTGTGCGGGTAGGGCACGTAGATGGTCGGCAGGCCGATCGCGGCCACCTCGGCACAGGTCATCGCCCCGCCCCGGCCCAGCATCAGGTCCGCGGCGGCGTACCCTGCGTCCATGTCGGACAGGTACGGCAGGGTCACGTACGGCACCGGCAGGTCGGTCGGGACCGGCACCGGCTCGTTGCGGGCCCCCATCACGTGCAGCACCTGGATGCCGTTGCGGGCCAACTCCTTGGCCGCCCCGGCCACCGCGAGGTTGATCGACCGGGCGCCCTGGGAACCACCGGCGACGAAGAGCACCGGCAGGTCGGGCCGGAGCCCGAAGTGGGCGCGGGCGGCGTTGCGCACGGCCGCCCGGTCCAGGCCGGCGATGGCCCGGCGCAGCGGCACCCCGACCACCCGGGCGTCGCGCAGCGACTCGGCCTGGGCCGGCTGGTGCGGGAAGCCGACCGCGACGTGCTTGGTGAACTTCATGCCCAGTCGGTTGGCCACCCCCGGCGGCACGTTCACCTCGTGGATCACGATGGGCAGTTCTCGCCGCCACGCGGCCAGATACGCCGGCACCGACACGTACCCGCCGAAGCCGACCACCGCGTCGGCGCGCACCTCGTCGATCACCTTGCCGGCGGCGCGGGCCGCGGTCCACATCCGGCCCGGGGTGCGGACCAGGTTCAGGTTGACCGACCGGGGCAACTGGTAGGCCGGGATGTTGCGCAGGTCGTAGCCGGCCGGCGGGATCAGCTCGTTCTCCAGGCCCTTGGGTGTGCCGAGGCAGGTGATCCGGACGCCGGGGTCGTGTCGGCGAAGGCAGTCGGCGAAGGCGAGCAGCGGGTAGATGTGCCCCCCGGTGCCACCTCCTGCGAGCACCACCGAACGCAGCGGACCCATCAACGTCTCCTCTCGTCCGCCGACCCGCCACGGCCCCGGCCCTCCCGGGTGCCACGCGGTGCGGCCTGGTCGTCCCTGCGCCGCTTGCGTGCCTGGGGTACGGACCCACGGGCAGCCGTCGGCGGCGCCGCGCGGCGGCGCCGGCCGGGAAGCGGCGGCAACGGAGCCCACACTAGTCGGACCCACCGGGCCGGCGGACGGGCATGCAGTGCCCGGGCCGCATCGGGTTCCGCCCGGGCGAAAGAGGCCAGCATGCCGACCGCCGCGAGCGTGACGACCAGTGCGCTGCCCCCGTCGGAGATGAACGGCAGCGGCACGCCGGTCAGCGGCAGCAGGCCGATCACGCCGCCCATGTTGATGAACGCCTGGCCGACCAGCCACGCGGTGGCCCCGGCGGCGGCCAGGCGGCGGAACGGGTCGTCCACCCGGCGGGCGATCCGCAGGCCGGTGTAGGCGAGCACGGCGAACAGCACCACCACCACCGCGCAGCCGACCACGCCGAGTTCCTCGGCGATGACCGCGAAGATGAAGTCGTTCTCGGCCGCCGGCAGCCAGGCCCACTTGGTACGCCCCTGGCCCAGCCCGGTGCCGAACCAGCCGCCGTTGACGATGGCGTAGCGGGCCTGGACCATCTGGTAGCAGAGCTCGTTGCGGCAGTCGTCCAGCGGCGGCGGGTTGAAGAAGACGGTGAGCCGGGCCAGCCGGTAGTTCTCCTCACCGCGTACGCCGGACCCGGCGCCGAGCGAGGCCACCGCGACCAGCAGGCCGATGCCGGCCAGACCGATCGCGCTGAGCGCGGCGAAGATCCGCAATCGCACCCCGGCCGCCCAGAGCAGGCCGACCACCAGGGCCAGCAGACACAGCATGCTGCCCAGGTCGTTGTAGCCGACCAGGACGAACATCAGGGCCACCACCGGGAACAGCGGGGTGGCCAACTCCCGCCACCAGCCCAGCGCCGCGCCCTTGCGGGCCAGCACGTACGCCCCCCACAGCACCAGGGCGAACTTCGCCAGCTCGGAGGGTTGCAGGCCGAACCCGAACACGTACAGCCAGAGCAGGTCGGCCTCCAGCGGGCCGATCCGGGGCTCACCGTCGGTCAGCCGCCCGTACGCCTCCAGCAGGTTCAGCAGCACCAGCAGTCCCACCGAGACGGCCAGCGCCGGGCGACCCAGCGACCGGTAGGTGCTGGCGGGCAGCCGCTGGCAGGCCCAGAACACCACGATGCCGATCACCGCGAAGATCGCCTGCCTGGTCAGCGACGTCGAGGCGCTCCCGCCCTGCGCGTAGTCGCGCACGCTGGTGGCCGAGAAGACCATGGTCAGGCCGATCAGCAGCAGCAGTCCGGCGCTGGCGAGCAGCAGGTGGTAGGAGGCCAGCGGCCGGGACAACAGACCACGCAGCGCGGCCAACCCGCCCACCGCGTCCAGACCTCGCCACGGCCCACCGCCCGGTACCGCGCCGGCCGCACCCGACCCGCCGGTACGACCCGTACCCGCTGCGGTTGTCGCGGCCCCGGCTTTTGCGCCCCCGGCCCCGCGCGTGCCGCCGGGTCGCGCCGTGTCCTCGGTCCCGACCGCCACGGACGATCCCTCGGCGGGCCCGGTCCGGGACGACCGCCGGGTCGGCCGCGCGCCGTCGTCTTCTCGCACCTCCCCCACAGCGCCATCATCGCTGCTCCGGGGACCTGACACCGGCGGTACCGGCCGGTCGGCGTGTCGAACTTGCGTTCAGCAACATTCCGCCACAGGCCGACCACTCTCCGCCACCCGCCCCACCCGCCCAGCCCACCCCACGCCCCGCCCGCCCCCACGCGTCCCGCCCCGCGCGACCATGAAGATGTGGTCGACTTTTCGTCTGGCATGTCCGCATTTGTCCATGCCACAACTCCATGATCGCGAGTGTGAGCGCGGGGCGTCGGGGGTGAGGGCGGCGAGAGGTGAGGGGTGGGTTGGGGGGTCAGCCCATGTTGGCCAGGAAGTCGCTGTAGAACAGGCCCAGGGCGATGGCGACACCGATGCCGGCGATGATCCAGAAGCGGACCACGATGTTGACCTCGCTCCAGCCGGCGAGCTCGAAGTGGTGCTGGAGCGGCGACATCCGGAACACCCGCTTGCCGGTGGTCTTGAAGGAGATGATCTGGATCACCACGGACATCGTGATGATCACGAACAGGCCACCGATGATCGGGAGCAGCAGCACCGTGCGGGTGGACATCGCCATGCCGGCGATCAGGCCGCCCAGACCGAGTGCGCCGGTGTCGCCCATGAAGATCCGGGCCGGTGAGGTGTTCCACCAGAGGAAGCCGACACAGGCACCGGCGGCGGCGCCGGCGATCAACGCGATCTCCAGCGGGTCCCGGACCGCGTAGCAGTAGTTGTTCGGGTTGGCGGTGTACGACGGGTCGGCGCACCAGTGCCGGTACTGCCAGAACGCGATCACCGCGTACGCGCCGAGCACCATCACCGAGGCACCGGTGGCCAGGCCGTCGAGGCCGTCGGTGAGGTTGACGCCGTTGGTCGCCGCCATCACCACGAAGATGAAGATGACCACCGCACCGATCTTGGTGACATCCAGCGCCGGGATGTCCCGGATGAAGCTGAGCGTCGTGCTGCCGACGGTCTCGGTGTTGGTCACCTCCCCGCTGGCGTCGGTCATGGTGGACGGGAAGTAGAGCGCCACGACCCCGAACAGCGCACCGACCAGGATCTGGCCGAGCAGCTTGCCCCGGGCGCTCAACCCGCCGCTGTGCCGCTTACGCACCTTGAGGAAGTCGTCGACGAAGCCGACCGCGCCGGAGAAGACCATCAGGCCCAGCAGCACCAGCGCGGTGATGGTCGGCTCGACCTGGGCGATCTGCGCGTCCGGCAGCGTGGTCAGGGCCAGGTGACCGGCCACGTACGCGATCACGGTGGCGAGGATGAACACCACCCCGCCCATGGTCGGGGTGCCCTTCTTGCCCTGGTGCATCTGCGGGCCCTCGGCCCGGATCGGCTGACCCGCCTTCAGCCGGGTGAACACCTTGATCGCGATCGGGGTGCAGAACAGCGAGACGAGGAAGGCCACCCCGATGGCCACGATGACCGCTCTCACGAAGCGTCACCCTCGCCGTCTGCGGCCGCGTCGACGCGCAGCGCGTCGGCCACCTCCCAGGTCCGGTACCGGGAGCCCTTCACCAGGACGACATCGCCCGGTCGTAGCTCGCTACGCAGCACCTCGACGGCCGCCGCCTGATCGGTGAGCAACACCGACTCTCCTCCCCAGTCACCTACCGATGTCGCCCCGTGGTGAATCGGCGCCGCGGCCTCACCGACCACCAGCAGCCGGGCGACGCCCAGCTCGGCCACGAGACGGCCCATGTCGGCGTGCCCCTGCGTCTCGAAGTCACCCAGCTCGGCCATGTAGCCGAGCACCGCGACGGTACGCCTCCCGCTGCCGATGCCGGCGAGCGCACGCAGCGCCACCGCCATCGACGCCGGGTTGGCGTTGTACGAGTCGTCGATCACGGTCACCCCGTCGGTGCGTTCGAAGACGTCCATCCGACGGGTGGAGACCAGTCCGAGCGCGCCCAGCGCGATGGCCAGCTCGGTCAGCGGCATGCCCAGTTCCCGGGCCACCGCCGCGGCGGCCAGGCTGTTGGAGACCTGGTGCCGCCCGGTGAGCCCGAGCCGCACCGGCGCGGTGCCCTCCGGCGTCACCAGGGTGTACGCCGGCCGACCGCGCTCGTCCAGCGTCACGTCCTCGGCCCGGATGTCGGCGTGCGCCGCCTCGCCGTAGCGGACCACGCGGGCCACCGTACGGGTCGCCATCGCGTCGACCAGCGGGTCGTCGGCGTTGAGCACCGCCAGGCCGTCGGCCGGCAGCGCCTCCACCAGCTCGCCCTTGGCGACGGCGATGTTCTCCTGGGAGCCGAACTCCCCGATGTGCGACACCCCGACGTTGAGCACCACGGAGATGCCCGGCGGCGCCACCTCGCAGAGGTAGCGCACGTGCCCGATGCCCCGCGCGCCCTTCTCCATCACCAGGTAGCGCGTCGTCGGCCCGGCCTGCAACGCCGTGTACGGGTGGCCCAGCTCGTTGTTGAACGAGCCGGGTGGTGCCACCGTCTCGCCGAGGCGGGCGGTGAGCTGGGCGATCAGGTCCTTGGTGGTGGTCTTGCCGGAGGAACCGGTCAGCCCGATCACGGTCAGCTCGGGCAGCCGGTCCACCACCGCCCGGGCCAGCCGGCCCATCGCGGTCAGCGCGTCGGTGACCACGATCATCGGCACTCCGGGCACCTCGCGGGTGCCCAGCACCGCCACCGCACCGTCGGCCACGGCCGTCACCGCGTAGTCGTGTCCGTCGACCTTCTCGCCGTCGAACGCGACGAAGATCCCACCGGCGCGGACCTTGCGCGAGTCGAACTCGACGCTGCCGGTCACCTGTGCGGCGGGGTCGGCGTCGACCAGCCGCCCGTCGACGGCCGAGGCGACCTCGGCCAGGCTGAGCGCGATCACCGCTGACCCGCCAGGTCCCCGAAGCGGGCCCGCAGCGCGTCGGCGAGCTCCGTCCGGTCGTCGAACGGGTACGTCTCGCCGGCGATCTCCTGGCCGCGTTCGTGGCCCTTGCCCAACAGCGCCACCACGTCCTGCGGTTCGGCCATCCGGACCGCCTCGTCGATCGCCGCGCGCCGCCCGGCCACCTCGATGATCCGGGCCGCCGTACCGGCCTGGTAGGCACCGGCGAGCACCTCGGCGCGGATCGCCGACGGCTCCTCGGTACGCGGGTTGTCGTCGGTCACCACGACCACGTCGGCTCCCTCCGCGGCAGCGGCACCCATCAGGGGGCGCTTGCCCCGATCCCGGTCGCCGCCCGCACCGATCACACAGATCAGCCGGCCGGCGCTGAGTTCGCGCAGTGCGGCCAGCGCGGCCACCACGGCGTCGGTCTTGTGCGCGTAGTCGACCACCCCGCGTACCCCGCCGGCCACGCCCACCGACTCCAGACGCCCGGGTACGCCACCGCAGGCGGCCACCCCCTCGGCGGCCGTCACCGGGTCGACT
Source organism: Micromonospora sp. NPDC023869 (assembly GCF_055559695.1). Lineage (NCBI taxonomy): Bacteria > Bacillati > Actinomycetota > Actinomycetes > Micromonosporales > Micromonosporaceae > Micromonospora > Micromonospora sp. NPDC023869. Next base: position 338,718 of record NZ_JBVHKD010000007.1, on the reverse strand, counting down.
CCGGCGGCGACCAGGGTGGCGATGGCCAGCAGGGCGTTCGCCACGTTGTGTCGGCCGGGCAGCGCCACCCCGGCGGGCAGCGTCAGCCCGTCCGGGCCGTGCGCGGTGAAGCGCTGGGCGTACCCGTCGCCGTCGATCGTGTCGGCCCACCAGGTGGCAGCCGGGTCGCCGGCCGCCGAGTAGCTGACCGTGGCCGGCCGGAAGAGGGGTTCCAGCGCCGGGTCGTCGCGGTTCAGCACCTCCACCGCGCAGCGGCCGTCGAACAGGCGCGCCTTGGCCGCGAAGTAGTCCTCGGCGTCGGCGTGGAAGTCCAGGTGGTCGGAGCCGAAGTTGGTCCAGCCACCCACGCTGAACCGCACCCCGCCGACCCGCCCCATCGCCAGGGCGTGGCTGGAGACCTCCATGACCACCGCGGTGACGCCGCGCTCGCGGGCGGCGGCGAGCATCGCGTGCAGGTCGGTGGCCTCCGGCGTGGTCCGTACGCTCTCCACCACCAGGTCACCCAGGCGCGTCTCCACGGTGCCGATCAGGCCGGTGGTGTGGCCGGCGGCGCGCAGCCCGGACCCCACGAGGTAGGCGGTGGAGGTCTTCCCGGCGGTGCCGGTCACCCCGATCGTCAGCAGGTGCGCGGTCGGGTCGCCGTAGATCGTCGAGGCGACCGGGCCCAACACCGCGCGCGGGTCGTCGACCACCAGCACCGGCAGCCCGGTGCCGGCGGCCGACTCGGCACCGGCCGGGTCGGTCAGCACGGCGACCGCGCCGGCCTGCGCCGCACCGGCGGCGAACTCCGCGCCGTGTCGGCGCGCGCCGGGCAGGGCCGCGTACAGGTCGCCGGGTCGGATCTCCTGACTGGCGTGGGTCACCCCGGTCACCAACGGATCGGCGCTGGTGGAGGGCGCCACGGTGAGCAGGGCGGCTAGGTCACCGAGCCGGATTCCGGTCACGGTACGGGGACGAGGATTGCCGCGCACGGCGTCAGACCCTACCCGGTCGCCCGGGTCCGGCCGCACGGCGCGCCTGAATCTCCGCCGCACGAAGTCGAACCGCAGGTCGCGGCCGGTGCACGCGGCAGGCGTACGCCCGGCGGCACGGACGGGCACCCGACACCCCGGGTGCCTCGGCGACCGTCCGCCTCCGCAGGGAAGGTGATTCCGGGTGGCTTCCGCCACCGACGACCATTCACGCCGGGGCGATACGGAGAGACGACGCACCCGGGTACGGTCACCGCGAAAAGACCGAAAACGCACCCACGAATGTGCGTACGTCAATTCCTCGGGTCACCGGTGGCGGCACCCGGCGACCCGAGGAATTGACAATGACGACAGTTACGGGAATACGGTGAACTTCGGAGCCGGGTCGCCCGACGGCGGCACCCGGAAATGCCGCAGCGCGAAGGTCATCATTTCCTTGAACGCCGGTGCGGCGACCCGGCCACCGCCGCCACTCGGGCTGTGCACGAACACCGCGATCACGTACTTCGGGTTGTCCGCCGGCGCCATCCCGATGAACGAGGCGACCTCGCCGGGCTGTTTCTTCCCCTCGACCAACCGCCACCCGGTGCCGGTCTTGCCCGCCACCCGGTAGCCGGGTACCGCCGCCGCGAGTCCGGTGGCGTTGTCCACGGTGGTGACCGCCTCCAGGATCGTGCGCAACTCGGCGGCATTCTTCGGGCTGAGCACCTGGCGGGTCACCGGCTCCTCGGCCGGCGTCGTCGTCCCGTCCGGACCGATCGTCTCCTTGACCAGCCTCGGCTGCACGTACGTGCCGTCGTTGGCGATGGCGGCGTACGCGGCGGCCATCTGCAACGGCGTGGCGTCCACGCTGTGCCCGATCGGCACCGAGCCGTGCGACGACTCGCTCCACTCCTGCACCGGCAGCAGTCGCCCGCCCGCCTCACCGGGCATCCCCACGCCGGTCGGCTTGCCGAGCCCGAACCGCTGCTGGTAGTCGAGCAGCCGCTCCGGGCCGAGCTGGTCGGCGATCTGGATGGTGCCGACGTTGGAGGAGTGGGCCATCATTCCGGCCACGCTCATCCGCTTCCCATCCGCCGGGAACGTGTCCCGGAACCAGGTGTCGCCCTTGCGGATTCCGTTGGCGACCGGGAAGACGGTGTCCGGGGTGATCACACCTTCCTGCAACGCCGCCCCGAACGTGATCGCCTTGTGCACCGAACCCGGGTCGACGACGAAGCTGGTGGCCGCGTCCTCCCGGTCGGTGGGGTCACTCGCCTGCGGCTTCGCCGCGTTGTAGGTGGGATGGCTGGCCTGGGCCAGCACCTCACCGGTCCGCGCGTCGAGCACCACCGCGGCACCCGTGCTGCCCTGCACCGCCGCCATCTGCTCGCTGAGGATCCGCTGCACCGTGTACTGCAGGTCCCGGTCGATGGTGAGCACGATCGAGCTGCCCGGCTTGGCCTTGGTGGTGCGGCTGTATCCACCGGGGATGGGCGCGGCCAACGCACCCAGGCCGATCTCGAAGACACGCTGACCGTCCTCGCCGTGCAGCAGGTCGTCGTAGCGCGCCTCCAGACCCTCCAACCCGACCATGTCCAGGCTGGTGAAACCGATCAGGTTGGCGGCCAGGTCGCCGCCGGGGACCTCACGACGCTCGTCCCGATGGGCGGCGATTCCCGGCAGTTTCAGCGCCATGATCTCCCGGGCGCGGCCGACGTCCACTCCTCGGGCCAGATACTCGAACTGCGAGTCGACACCGCTGATCCGCTTGCGCGGCTTCATCCTCTCGGCCAGCTCCGAGGCGGGCATGCCGAGCAGCGGGGAGAGCGTCTGCGCGGTCGCGGCGATGTCCTCGATCTTGGTCGGGTCGGCGTAGACGTACCGGGCCTCGACGCTGTGCGCCAGGGCGGCGCCGTCGCGGTCCAGGATCGCGCCGCGCGGTGCGGGCAACGGCACGGTCCGCAGCCGCTCGGCCATGCCGCCGTCGGCGTACGCCGGAGTGTCGACGGCCTGGAGCACGACGAGCCGCACGCCGATGGCGACGAAGAGGGCCAGCGCCAGCGCGGTGCCCAGCCGCAGCCGACGGCCGGGGTCGGCGAGCCGGGGCGGACGCGGCGCCTTGCGGGCCGGTCGGCGCCCGGCCGGACGGTCGCCCCGGCGCGGCTCCCGGCCGCCGACGCGACGCCGGGGCGTGCCGGCCGGCGCCTCACCCCGTGGGGTGCGGTCGGTGACCGTACGGACCACGGTGGTCCGGCCGGCGGTGGACTCCCGCCGGGGTGCGGCACCCGCCCGGGCACCACCACGGGTCGCGGCGGACCGTCCACCGTCGAGCACCTGCAACGCCGGCCGGAACGGGTCCTGGGTCCGGCTGGTGCGCGGGTTGCGCCGCTGCTCGGTGCGACCGCCGCCGTCCCGGACGGTACGGCCCCGGGGGGTGTACGCGCGGGCGTCGGAGATGCCGCCGACACCCGGCTCACCACCGCGCTCGCCCGACACGCCCCCGTTACGGGAAGAACCGCGCCGGGAGCCTGTGGCGTCCCGGCGCGGTTCGTCTGATCTCGAGGGCACGGCCTACCCCTCCGAGCCCTGCTGGCTGGTGATCGACACCTGCCCGCCGGCCGGCTGCGGCACGCCGATCATCTTGCCGTCCGGCAGCCGGATGTACGCCAGCTCGCCCGACTCGACCAGTCCCAGGCGGCGGGCCTGGGCGGCCAGGTTGCCCGGCGACTCCGACTCGGCGATCTGCTTCTTCAGCTGCTGCTGCTCCACGTCGAGCTTGGCCTGCTGCTGCTGGAGCTCGTCGAGCCGGAAGGCGTTCTCGTTGATCTTCGTGTTGACGGCCAGGATGCCGAGCACCCCACCGACGACGAGCACCACCACGAGCGCCGCGAACGGCGCCCGGGGCACCCGCACCGGCGGCGGCGGGGCGACCCGCAGCCGTGGCGACTCGGCCCGCTCCGGCTTGCCGGCAGTGGCCCGCTCCACCGGTCGCAGTGCGGCGCTGCCGTGGACGGGAAACTCGCGCGCCCCCCGGGCGCGAGTGTCGTCCAGCCGGCTCACCCGGTCCTGCCGCCGGGTGTCGGTCCCGGCCGCTCGGGTCCGCTCCGCCGCGATCCGGCCCCCCGACCGCGGTGTGCGCTGCCCGACGCCGGCGACGTCCCGGCGCTTGCTCACATTCATATTCCCTCCCCCTCTTCGTCCGTGTCCCCCGGCGTCCGCCGCGGTCCCCCTCCGGTTTCCGCGGTCGACCCCGTCCCCGGTTGGTGCATCGCCTTGACCCGGCGCCGGTACCGTTCGCGGTCGGTACGCCCCTGGTGCCGGGCCTGCGGGTCGATCCGTTCCGCCGCCCGTAGCCGCACCGATGCGGCTCGCGGGTTGGCGGCGACCTCCCTCTCCCCGGGCAGCTCCGCGCCCCGGCTGAGCAGCCGGAACGTCGGCTCCGACCCGGGCAGTTCGACCGGGAGGTCGACCGGGCCCGTGCTGCGGACCCGGCCGGCGAGCGCCTGCTTGGTGAGCCTGTCCTCCAACGAGTGGTAGGACAGGACCACCATGCGACCGCCGACGGAAAGCTTGTCCAGAGCGGCCGGCAGCGCCGTCTCCAGCGCTGCCAGTTCTCTGTTTACCTCGATCCGTAAAGCCTGAAACGTTCTCTTTGCCGGGTGTCCCCCGGTTCGCCGGGCCGGTGCCGGGATCGACTCCCGCACCAGCTCGGCCAGTCGCGCCGACGAGGTGATCCGGGCCCGTTCCCGTTCCCGGATGATCGCCGAGGCGATCCGCCCGGCGAACTTCTCCTCGCCGTACACCCGCAGCACCCGGGCCAGATCCGGATGCAGGTAGGTGTTGACCACCTCTTCGGCGGTCACCCCCCGGGTCTGGTCCATCCGCATGTCCAGTGGCGCGTCCTGTGCGTACGCGAACCCGCGGTCGGGCGCGTCGAGTTGCAGCGAGGAGACACCGAGGTCGAACAGCACACCGTCCACGGACGAGTAACCCAACCGGTCCAGCACCTCGGGCAGCTCGTCGTAGACCGCGTGTTCCAGATGGACGCGATCGGCGAACCGGGCCAGGCGCACCCGAGCGTGTGCGAGCGCCTCGGTGTCCCGGTCCAGGCCCACCAGGATCGTCTCCGGATGCGCCTGCAACACCGCCTCGGCGTGCCCGGCCAGGCCGAGCGTCGCGTCGACGTGGACCGTACGCCCGCCTCGACCCAGCGCGGGGGCGAGCAGCTCGAGACACCGCTCGAGCAGCACCGGCACGTGCGTGCCGCGTAGCTCCCCCATGTCGACCCCCACTGGTTGAACCGGTTTCGTGTACGCGTTCTGTTCGTCGGACGACGCCGTGCCGTCGTACCGCCAGATCCCCATCCGCTCTCGATCCGTCCGCCGGACCGTGGTCCTGCGTGCAGATCGTGTGCCTGGCACCGGGGAAGGGATGCCAGGAGCTCGAAAGCGGCTGGAGATCTCGCAGTACGCCGGGCGTCGCCACGCCCTACAGACCGCCTGGCAGCACCCCCTCCTCGATGTCGGCGAAGTCGTCTTCGCTCTCGGCGAGGTAGGTCTCCCAGGCGACCTTGTCCCAGATCTCCACCCGGGTGCTCGCGCCGATGACCACCAGGTCCCGGTCGAGCCCCGCGTAGCTGCGCAGGTGTGCCGGGATGGTCACCCGGCCCTGCTTGTCGGGTATCTCGTCGTGCGCGCTGGCGAAGAAGACACGGCTGTAGGCCCGGGCCGCCTTGTGCGTCATCGGCTGCGCGCGCAACTGATCCGCGATGCGCTGGAACTCAGGTGTCGGAAAGACATAGAGGCAGCGCTCCTGCCCTTTTGTGATCACGACACCCCCCGCCAGCTCATCCCGGAACTTCGCCGGAAGGATCAACCGGCCCTTGTCATCCAGGCGCGGAGTGTGGGTGCCGAGAAACATCGGCCCAACCCCCTCGCCCTTAACGGCGTTCGCGCGCCGTTGACCCCCCGGGCCGGTGGGCCCCTCCCGGCCCCACCAATGTGCCCCACTCTACTCCACTTCCCTCCACCCGCAACCAGAATCGACCGCGCGGCGCGCCGTTGCGCGCCACAAAACCGCACGTCAGCCGGGGTGGAGCGGAGTGGAGGGCGGCGGGGCGCCGGAGGGGGTCCGCTATCCGACATAGATCGACTCGGGCCGGGCCGGACGCCTGCGGTCGCACTCACCGACGAAGTGGACAGAACGGAACACCGTCGGCGGCGATCTGAGGGGTGGTCTGGTCCGGTAACCTCGCTCGCGTGACGGACGCGAAGATGCCCCTACGGGCGAAGGTGGCCAGCTCCGTGTCACGGACCGCCGCAGCCCTGTCGCGGGCTGCGGGCCGTGGCGACGGCTCGGTGATCGGTGGCTGGATCGGCCTCAAGATCGACCCGGACCTGCTGGCGCACCTCTCCGCCGGACGGGCCATCGCGCTGGTCTCCGGCACCAACGGCAAGACCACCACCACCCGGCTGGCCGCCGCGGCCGTCGGCGTGCTCGGCCGGGTCGCCACCAACTCCTTCGGCGCCAACATGCCCACCGGGCACACCTCCGCCCTGGCCAAGGCGGGCAGCACACCGTACGCGGTACTGGAGGTCGACGAGCACTACCTCGCGCAGGTGATCGAGGCGACCGAGCCGCACGTGGTGGCGCTGCTCAACCTCTCCCGCGACCAGCTCGACCGGGCCAAGGAGGTCGCCATGATGGCGCAGCTCTGGCGCGCGGCCCTGGTCCGGCACCCGGACATCCGGATCGTGGCCAACGCCGACGACCCGATGGTGGTCTGGGCGGCCACCCCGCCGGCCGCCCACGACCATCGGATCACTCCGCCGCACGTCACCTGGTTCTCCGCCGGTCAGCGCTGGCACGACGACTCGTGGGTCTGCCCCGAGTGCGGCTCGACCATCCAGCGCTCGGGCGAGCAGTGGTGGTGCAGCGGCTGCCCGCTGCGCCGGCCGCAGCCGCAGTGGACGGTCGACGACGAAGGGGTCCTGGACCCCACCGGCGCCTGGTACAAGGTGAAGCTCCAGCTCCCCGGCAAGGTCAACATCGGCAACGCAGCCACCGCCCTGGCCCTGGCCGCCGAGTTCGGCGTACGCCCGTTCGACGCGGTCCCCCGCCTCGGCGACGTCACCTCGGTCGCCGGGCGGTACGCCCAGGTCGAGCGGGACGGTCGGCTGGTCCGACTGCTGCTGGCGAAGAACCCGGCCAGTTGGCTGGAGGCGTTCGACATGGCCGAGCACGCCCCGACACTGCTGTCCATCAACGCCCGCGACCCCGACGGGATGGACACCTCCTGGCTCTTCGACGTCGACTTCGCCCCGCTACGCGGACGTCAGGTGCTGATCACCGGCGACCGGGCATACGACCTGGCGGTCCGGCTGGACGTCAACGGCGTGCCGTTCCAGCACGTACGCACGTTCGACGACGCCCTCCGGGCGGTGCCGCCGGGGCGGCTGGAGGTCATCGCGAACTACACCGCCTTCCAGGACATCCGAGCGGAGTTGGACCGTGTCAACTGAGACCCTGCGCATCGTCTGGATCTATCCCGACCTGCTGTCCACCTACGGCGACCGGGGCAACATGCTGATCCTGGCCCGCCGGGCGCAGCAGCGCGGCTTCCCGATCGAGGTGCTGGAGGTCCGCTCCGACCAGCAGATGCCCACCACCGCCGACATCTATCTCATCGGCGGCGGCGAGGACGGACCGCAGGCGCTCGGTGCCCAGCGGCTGCTCGCCGACGGCGGCCTGCACCGAGCCGTCGCCCAGGGTTCGGTGGTGTTCGGCGTCTGTGCCGGATACCAACTGCTCGGCACCTCGTTCTTCGCCAAGGGCACCCAGTACCGTGGCCTCGAACTGCTCGACCTCTCCTCCGACCGGGGCGAGACGCGCGCCGTCGGCGAGCTGGCCGGTGACATCGACGCCCGGCTGGGCCTGCCCCCGCTGACCGGCTTCGAGAACCACGGCGGTCGTACCCGTCTCGGCGCCGAGGTCTCCCCGCTGGCCCGGGTCACCGCCGGGATCGGCAACGACGGCGCCACCGAGGGGGCGTGGCGCGGCAAGCTGCTCGGCACGTACTCGCACGGTCCCGCGCTGGCCCGCAACCCGGCCCTGGCCGACCTGCTGCTGCGCTGGGCCACCGGCGCGCAGCAACTCCCGCCGCTCGACGACACCTGGGCCGACCGGCTGCGGGCCGAACGCCGGGCCGCGGTGGCCGCCGCCCGGGCATGACCCCGGCCGACCGGCGGCTCGCGCGGTACTGGCGATCGGTACGACCGGTCGCCACCACACCGTCAGTCGTCCGGTTCGGCCTGCTGCTGCTCCTGATCGCCGGGTTCGGGGTGACCCTGGTGCTGGTGCCCCACCCCGACCCGACGGCACTGCCGCAGTTCGGCGACCGGCTGGGCGGCCTCGCCCCGATCGCCGGGGTCCTCGGCGGCGCGCTGCTGCTGGTGGCCCTGGTCCCCCGCACGTTCATCACGCTCGCGGCGGGCGCGGTCTTCGGCGCTCTGGAGGGTGCCGCGTACGCGCTGGGCGCCGCCCTGCTGGCGGCGGCGATCGGCTTCACCGTCGGTCGGGTGCTCGGGCGGGAGTTCGTCGCCGAACGCGTCCGGGGCCGGCTGGCCCGGCTGGACCGCTGGTTCACCCGGCAGAGCGTGCTCGGGGTGATCACCGTACGGCTGCTGCCGATCTCCGGCTTCGGCCTGGTCAGCTACGGCTACGGCACCACCGGCGCGCGGATCCTGCCGTTCCTCGTCGGCAGCGTGATCGCCTCCGCGCCGACGGCGTTCGGCTACGCCGCGGTCGGCGCCGCCGTCACCAGCCCTGGCGAGGTCAACTGGCTCGCCGCCACCCCCGCCGCGCTCGGCTTCATCGCCAGCGCGGTGCTCCTCGTCCGCTGGTGGCGCGCCGAACGCCGACCCCGCACCGCCCAGATGTAAGGAGGGGTCCCCTGCTATCGCCTCATGCATAGCAGGGGACCCCTCCTAACAAACCAGCAAGCGCGGTCGTGCCGCGCCCCCGCCCTCGCCCCGTCGCGTCGCATCGCGCTGCATGATCACGCTTGATCCTGGATCGAGTGGCCTCGGTGCCACCACGAGACCACTCGATCCCGGATCGAGCACGACCTTGCGAGGAGTCGCCGCACCCCGGGTCATCGGGTGAGGCCGACCAGCGCGCCGCGGCATCCTCGCCGTGCTCGGTGAGATCCGTGTTTCTGCTCAGGAACTCGAAGACGCCGCCTTCGTACCACCGGAGTGTGCGGCACGTCGTCTTCCCGCCAACGTGGCCGCACGGGTGCCCGCCGCAGCACGGGATCGCACCGCACACGCGCCGGCATACCTTGCACCGGTGGGTTCGGCCGCCGAGCCGAGCACGGCGCTCGAATGTTAGGAAGGGTCCCCTGCTATGCACGAGGCGTTAGCAGGGGACCCTTCCTAACAACACGTCAGGCGACGACGGACACCATCCGGCCGGGGATCACGATCACCTTGCGCGGCTCCTTGCCGGCCAGCGCACCCGCCACCGCTGCCAGCGCGGCGGACCGGACGTCGTCCTCGGCGGCGTCGGCCGGCACCTCGACCCGGCCCCGGACCTTGCCGTTGACCTGCACCGGATAGGTGACGGTCTCGGCGACCAGCAGCGCCGGGTCGGCGACCGGGAAGTCGGCGTACGTCAGGGAGGACTGGTGGCCCAGCCGCTGCCACAGTTCCTCGGCGATGTGCGGGGCCAGCGGCGCCACCATCAGCACCAGCGGTTCGGCCACCTCGCGCGGGGTGCTCGCCAGCTTGGTCACCGCGTTGGTCAGCTCGATCAGCTTGGCGATCGCGGTGTTGAACCGGATGCCCTCCATGTCGCCCCGGACGCCGTCGATCACCCGGTGCAGCAGTTGGCGGGTCTGTTCGTCGGCCGGTGCGTCGGTGACCCGCGACTCGCCGGTCTGCTCGTCGACGACCGCCCGCCAGACCCGCTGCAGGAACCGGTACGAGCCGACCACCGCCCGGGTCTCCCACGGGCGGGACACCTCCAGCGGCCCCATCGACATCTCGTAGACCCGGAACGTGTCGGCGCCGTACGCGGCGCACATCTCGTCCGGGGTGACGATGTTCTTCAGGGACTTGCCCATCTTGCCGTACTCGCGGTTGACCTGGACGTCGCCCAGGAACCAGCCGCCGTCGCGCTCGACGACCTCCTCGGCCGGCACGTACGCGCCCCGGTCGTCGGTGTACGCGTACGCCTGGATGTAGCCCTGGTTGAACAGCTTGCGGAACGGCTCGAACGACGACACGTGCCCCAGGTCGAACAGCACCTTGTGCCAGAACCGGGCGTACAGCAGGTGCAGCACCGCGTGCTCGGCGCCGCCGACGTACAGGTCGACGCCACCGCAGTCGCCCTCGCCGCGCGGTCCCATCCAGTACCGCTCGTTGTCCGCGTCGACGAACCGCCCGTCGTTGGTCGGGTCCAGGTAGCGCAGCTCGTACCAGCAGGAGCCGGCCCACTGCGGCATCACGTTGGTCTCCCGGGTGTACCGCTTCGGCCCGTCACCCAGGTCCAGCTCGACCTCGACCCAGTCGCGGCGGCGCGACAACGGCGTCTCCGGGTCGCTGTCGGCGTCGTTCGCGTCGAAGGTGCGCGGCGAGAAGTCGTCCACCTCGGGCAGTTCGACCGGCAGCATCTCCTCCGGCAGCGCGATCGCGGCACCGTCGGTGTCGTAGACGATCGGGAACGGCTCGCCCCAGTACCGCTGCCGGCTGAACAGCCAGTCCCGCAGCCGGTAGGTCACCGCACCCTGACCGGCGCCGGTGGACTCCAGCCAGGCGATGATGCGGGCCTTGGCGTCGGCCACCCCCAGTCCGTTCAGGTCCAGGTCGCGGTCGGGCGCGGCGCTGTTGATCGCCGGCCCCTCCCCGGTGTACGCCTTGCCGTCGAAGCTCTCCGGCGGCTGCACGGTACGCACGATCGGCAGCTCGAATACCTCGGCGAACTCCCAGTCCCGCTCGTCCTGTGCGGGTACCGCCATGATCGCGCCGGTGCCGTAGCCGGCCAGCACGTAGTCCGCGATGAAGATCGGGACCTGCCCGCCGGTGACCGGGTTGGTGGCGTACGCGCCGATGAAGACGCCGGTCTTCTCCTTGGTGTCGGCCTGCCGCTCGACGTCGGTCTTGGCCGCGGCCGCCTTGCGGTACGCCTCGACGGCCGCCCGGGGACCGGTGTGCCCGCCGGTCCACGCGTCCCGGGTCCCCTCCGGCCAGGCCGCCGGCACCAGCGCGTCGACCAGCTCGTGCTCGGGCGCCAGCACCATGTAGGTGGCCCCGAAGACGGTGTCCGGCCGGGTCGTGAACACCCGGATCGGCGCGGTGGGGGTCGGGAAGTCGATGTGCGCACCGGTGGACCGGCCGATCCAGTTGCGCTGCATCAGCTTGATCGGCTCGGGCCAGTCCAGCTTGTCCAGGTCGTCCAGCAGCCGGTCACCGTACGCGGTGATCCGCATCATCCACTGCTTCAGGTTGCGCTTGAAGACCGGGAAGTTGCCGCGCTCGGAGCGGCCGTCGGCGGTGACCTCCTCGTTGGCCAGCACCGTGCCCAGCCCGGGGCACCAGTTCACCGGCGCCTGCGACACGTACGCCAGGCGGTGGTCGTCGACGATGGCGCGACGCTCGGCGGAGGACAGCTCGGCCCACGGCCGACCGTCCGGGGTACGCCGGGTACCTCCGGCGAACTCGGCGATCAGCTCGCTGATCGGGCGGGCCCGACCGGCCTCGCGGTCGTACCAGGAGTTGAAGATCTGCAGGAAGATCCACTGCGTCCAGCGGTAGAAGTCGGTGTCGATGGTGGCCACCGAGCGCCGCTGGTCGTGGGCCAGCCCCAGCCGCCGCAGCTGCTCCCGGTACCGCTCGATGTTCGCCTCGGTGGTCGTCCGGGGGTGCGTGCCGGTCTGCACCGCGTACTGCTCGGCGGGCAGGCCGAACGCGTCGAAGCCCATCGCGTGCAGCACGTTGCGCCCGGCCATCCGCTGGTAGCGGGCGTAACAGTCGGTGCCGATGTAGCCCAGCGGGTGCCCGACGTGCAGCCCCGCGCCGGACGGGTACGGAAACATGTCCAGCACGTACAGCTTCTCCGCGCCGGAGCGCGGGTGGGCCGGGTCGGCCAGCGGGCCGGACGGGTTCGGCGCGTGGAAGCTGCCCTCGCGTTCCCAGTGATCCTGCCAGCGGCGTTCGATCTCGTCGGCCAGCACGGCGGTGTACCGGAACGGTGGGGTGTCGTTGGTAGCTGCCTCGGTCATGGCCTTCTCCTCGCGTCGACCGGCGGGGTCTTCTCCGTGCTGGCTGGTCTCGTGTCCGTGCTCGGCGGCCCGCCCCGAGCCCCGGCGGGCACGAAAAAGCCCCTCGCACAGGAGGGGCCGCCGTGCTGTCGCGCCGTCAGCGCGTCAGCACGGCTCGGTAAGAAGCAGGAAGACTCCGGCCATGACCGGCAGTGTACCGCGACCGTCACAGCGGTCCGCGTCTGGTCGCGTACGTCCCTCCCCCACACGGGATCGGGACGTCCGCCGCCGCTTACCCGGCAGAACCGACGACATGCGCTGTGTGAACGACAAATAGCCCTCTAAGCACCCAAACACCTGCGCCGGTCGGCGTTGGCGAGAAACATGGTTAGCCTGAGAGGCCAGTGAGATTGCTGCGGCAGACGAGGCTCGCACGTCGCGAACCCAACGGCGGGTCCAGGTGCTCTGTACAGAGCTGCCGTGACAGCGACGAGGAGGAGGCCCGTGACACAACAGACCTGGGACGAAGTTGGCGGACTGCTGCCGCACGACGAGTTCCGCGCAGCGAGCGACGCCATCGTGGCCAACATCGAACAGGTCATCGAGGGCAAGACCGCCACCGTGCGGCTCGCTCTGGCCGTCCTGCTCGCCGAGGGGCATCTGCTCATCGAGGATGTGCCCGGCGTCGGCAAGACCAAGCTGGCCAAGGCCCTCGCCCGCTCCATCGACTGCTCCGTGCGCCGCATCCAGTTCACCCCCGACCTGCTGCCCAGCGACGTGACCGGCGTCAGCGTCTACAACCAGGAGACGCACGACTTCGAGTTCCGGCCGGGTGCCGTCTTCGCCAACCTGGTCGTCGGCGACGAGATCAACCGAGCCTCGCCGAAGACCCAGTCCGCGCTGCTGGAGTGCATGGAGGAGCGGCAGGTCACCGTCGACGGGGTGACATACCAGTTGCAGACCCCGTTCATGGTGATCGCCACCCAGAACCCGATCGAGATGGAGGGCACGTACCCGCTGCCGGAGGCGCAGCGGGACCGCTTCACCGCCCGGATCGCGATGGGTTACCCCGACCCGAACGCCGAGCTGGCCATGCTCGACGGCCACGGCGCGGTGGACCCGCTGCCGGCACTGCGCCCGGTCTCCGACGCCGACACCGTGCGCCGGCTGATCGGTCACGTCCGGCAGGTGCACGTCGCCGACGCGGTCAAGCAGTACGCGATCGACCTGGTCACCGCCACCCGGGAGGCACCCGACCTGCGGCTCGGCGCGTCCCCGCGGTGCACCCTGCAACTGCTGCGCACCGCCCGCGCGGTGGCCGCCCTCGACGGACGCGACTACGTCCTGCCCGACGATCTCCAGGTACTCGCCGTACCGGTCCTGGCGCACCGGCTCATCCCCACCGCCGACGCCCAACTCGCCCGGCGTACCACCGACGCGATCGTGGCGGACCTGGTGCACCGGCTGCCGTTGCCGCACGACCGCCAGCGCTCGCCGTACGACACCCGGCCGCCGGCCGGCAACGGCAACGGTCGGGCTCCGTTCGAACCCCGGAGGCCGTGACGTGCGTGACGGCCTCCGCGGCCTGACCACCCGCGGTCGATCCTTCCTGGCCGCCGCGCTGGCGGCCGCCGTCTCCGCCGGCATCCTCGGCGAGAAGGACCTGCTGCGGGTGGCGGTGCTGCTGGCCGTCCTCCCGCTGCTCGCCGCGCTCTACGTCGGCCGCAGCCGCTACAAGCTGGCCTGTCACCGCTCGCTGGACCCGCACCGGGTGCCGGTCGGCGCCACCGCCCGGATGGTGCTGCGGTTGCAGAACCTGTCCCGGTTGCCCACCGGCACCCTGCTGCTGGAGGACCGACTGCCGTACGCGCTCGGCAGCCGCCCCCGGGTGGTGCTGGAACGCCTCGGCGCGCACCAGGCCAGCTCGGTGGCATACACCGTGCGGGCCGACGTGCGCGGCCGGTACGAGGTGGGGCCGCTGGTGGTCCGGATGACCGACCCGTTCGGGCTGTGCGAACTGAGCCGGGCCTTCCCGGGCACCGACTCGCTGACCGTGGTGCCGCAGGTGGTGCCGCTGCCGGCGGTGCGGCTGCCCGGTGAGTACGCCGGCAGCGGCGAGAGCCGGGCCCGCTCGGTGGCGGTGCACGGCGAGGACGACGCGGCGACCCGCGAGTACCGGCGCGGCGACGACCTGCGCCGGGTGCACTGGAAGTCGACCGCGCGCACCGGGGAGCTGATGGTGCGCCGGGAGGAACAGCCCTGGGAGAGCCGCGCGACCGTCCTGCTGGACACCCGCGCGTACGGCCACCAGGGCGACGGCCCGACGGCCAGTTTCGAGTGGGCCGTCTCGGCTGCCGCCAGCATCGCCGTGCACCTGCGTCAGGCCGGCTACAAGCTGCGCCTGGTCACCGGCTCCGGCGCGGACGTGAACGCGACCGAGGGTGCCGGTGACGGCCTGCTGCTCGACCAACTCGCGGAGGTCCGGCTGGACCAGCGCGTCGAGATCACCACCCTGGTGCAACACGTCCGGCAGCGCTCCGACGGCGGCCTGATCATCGGCGTCTTCGGTTCGTTGAGCACCGCGGAGGCGGAGGTGTTGTCCGGGCTGCGGGCCAACGGCGCCACCTGCGTCTGCTTCCTGCTGGACAGCTCCGCCTGGCTGAACCTGCCGGCGCCGGCCCGGGCCGAGGCCGACCAGGCACACGACACCGCCGCGCTGGCGCTGATGCAGTCCGGCTGGCGGGTGATCGGCGTCGACCACGGCGGCCGGTTGCCGGCGCTCTGGCCGCAGGCCGGCCGGGGCTCACAGGGGTTCGCCCTGCGGGCCGCGATGGCCGAGACGGTGGCCGGCGGCGTGCGATGAACGGAAGGTCCCCCTCATGATCGCCCATCGGAACCTGGGTCTGGTGGCCGCCGCCGCGACCCTGCTCGCCGCCGCGCCCCTGTCGGCCATCTTCGAACGGTGGACCTGGCTGGTGCAGGCCGTCATCGCGGTGGCCGCGGTGGCCGCCGCGGCGGCCCTGGCCCGGCTCGGCCGGACCCCGCTGTGGGCCCAGATCCTGGCCATGGTCGCCGGCCTCACCCTGGCCCTGACCTGGCTGTTCCCCAGCGGCGAGGAACTGCTCGCGGTGCTGCCCACGCCGGCCACCTTCGGGCACTTCGCCGAGTTACTCAGCACCTCGGTCGACGACATGCGCTCGCACGGCGTGAAGGTGCCCGACACCGACCCGCTGCTGTTCATCACGGTGCTCGGCGTCGGCGGGGTCGCGGTGCTGGTGGACGTGCTCTGTGTCGGGCTGCGCCGGCCCGCCCTGGCCGGTCTGCCGATGCTGGCCATCTACTCGGTGCCGGTGGCGGTCTACGTGGACAGCGTCCCGCCGCTGCCGTTCGCCATCGGAGCCGCCGGCTTCCTCTGGCTGCTGGTCACCGATAACGTCGACCGGGTCCGGCGGTTCGGCCGACGGTTCACCGGCGACGGCCGCGACGTCGACGTCTGGGAGGCGTCCCCACTGGCCGCCGCCGGACGACGGCTGGCGGTGGTGGGCCTGGCGCTGGCCGTCCTGGTGCCGCTGGCCATACCGGGCATGACCTCCGGTCTGATGGGCAATCTGAACTCCGGTGTCGGCAACGGTCTGGGCGGGCAGGGTTTCGGCGGCTCCCCCGGCCGCGTCGACCTGTTCGCCGCGCTCAGCGGCACGCTCAACCAGTCCGAGACCACCGACCTGGTGACGGTGACCACCACCGAGGAGGATCCGTTCTACCTGCGCTTCGGCGTCGCCGACGAGCTGCGCGGCGACGGCTTCCGGGTACGCGGTCCGAACGGCGGCCGGGTCACCGGTGAGCTGCCCGACCCGTCGGACCAGCAGGTACGAGGGGTCGAGCGGACCCGGCACCGGGCCACCGTGGAGGTGACCCGGGCCCTGGCCATGCCGCTGCTGCCGGTGTACGCCGAGCCGGTCGACTTCACCGACCTGGACCGGAACTGGTTCTACGACCAGGACCTGCAGGTGGTCTTCTCGAACCGGGAGAACTCCCGGGAGAAGTCGTACTCGTTCGACTACGTCCGCTCGACGTACACGCCGCAGGCCCTGCGCTCGGCCCGGGCGCTGTCCGCCGATGATCCCCGGCGGGTCCAGCAGACCGTCACCCCCGACGTGCCCGAGGTGCGGGCCCTGGTGGCCGACCTGATCCGGGGCCAGCGCACCGAGTACGACAAGGTGCGCGCGATCTACGACTACTTCTCCGAGGACAACGGCTTCACCTACCAGCTCAGCACCGAGCAGGGCACCAGCGGCCAGGAGATCCTCGACTTCCTGGAGAACAAGGCCGGCTACTGCCAGCAGTACGCGGCGGCGCTGGCCTGGATGGTCCGCGACGCCGGCATCCCCGCCCGGGTGGCCTTCGGGTTCACCAACGGCAGCCGGCGTACCGCTGACACGCTCACCCTGACCAACCGGAACCTGCACGCCTGGACCGAGGTGTACTTCGACCAGATCGGGTGGGTGCCCTTCGACGCCACCCCGACCTACGGCGTGCCGGGCTCGGCCCGCTCCGCCTGGGCGCCGGACGTCGACGCCCCGGAGGAGAACACCCCGCAGACCGACCCCACGGACGCGCCCGACGCGGACGACCCGTCGGCCGGACCGGACGCCGGACCGGACCAGTTCGAGGAGGGCGACGACCCGGCCCTCGGCGCCGCCCCGGGCGCGCCCACCCAGCAGGCGCCGCGCTGGCCCTGGCTGCTCGCCGTGGGCGTGCTCGCCCTGCTGGCCCTGCTCGCCGTGCCGGCGCTGCGCCGACTCGCGCTGCGTCACCGGCGAGGTCGGCCCGCGCCGGTGATCCGGACGGTCGACGCGTCGGAGGCGACCGCCACCGGGGAGCACCGACCGGCGATGACGGTCGGCGCCGACCCGGACCGGGCACGGGCGGACGCACACGCCGCCTGGGACGAACTGCTCGACACCCTGGTCGACTACCGGATCCGGGTGGACCGGACGGAGACCCCCCGGGCGACCGCCGACCGGTTGGTCCGGGAGGCCCTCGCACCGGACACCGGGGCCGGCACGGCGGCCCGTCTGCTCGGCCGCGCCGAGGAGCGGGCCCGGTACGCGCGCGACCCGCTGACCGGCGAGCCGCTGCCCACGGCCCTGCGGACGGTACGCGGTGCGCTTTCCGAGCGGGCCGACCGGCGTACCCGACTGATGGCGACCGTGTTGCCGCCGTCGGTGCTGCAACGCTGGCGCACCACCGTCGCGGACACCTCGTCGCGGCTGGTGAACTCCGGCGGTCAGGTACGCCACCGGCTGCTGCGGTTCAGTCCGCGTCGGCTGATCGCGAACCGCGCGAGTCGCTGACCGCCGCCCGGACCGGGGCACGACGACACGGGCCGGGTACCGGTGGACATCCACCGGTACCCGGCCCGTCGTGGTGCTTCCCTCGCGGACATGGCCTTACATCGCCGCGTGGCCCTTTGTCGCCGCCAGTCTTTCCACGACGCGTGGCCGGCTGGGCAGCGCTCAGCGCGCCACGTCGTAGCCCTCGCCCTGGGCACCCCGAAGGGGACCCGGACGACACACGTCCGTCGCACGCCGGAACGCCCCGGACCGGTCAGGCCCGGGACGGATGTCCCGCCGTCAGGAACAGCGGGTCAGCGGTGCCCCTCCGGGCGCTGACGCCACCGGTCCTCCATCCGGTCGAGGAAACCCCCCGACCGGCGGCCGGACCGTCCCCGGGACCGGCGACGACTCGCCGTGCCTCCGACGACGTGCAGGTCCGGTGACTGCGCCCGACGGTGCGACTGCACCGCGAACGCGGCCGAGGCCAGCATGACAACGAATCCCGCCACTGCCAACGGCGGAGTCTTGATCACCGCGCCATAGACCAACAACGCCAGGCCAGCGACGATCACGCCGGCAGCGACGAGCAGGCGACGCCGCGCGTGGAAACGCGGGTCGCTGGCGCGCACGGCCGAGGCGAACTTGGGGTCCTCGGCAAGCGACCGCTCGATCTGCTCGAACAGCCGCTGCTCGTGCTCCGAGAGCGGCACGGCACTCCTCCCCGGTCACGTTGGTCGGTCCGGTCGGACCGACAGACCGTGGCAGCCAACCGGCTGCTTACCCGCAAGTCTACGAGGGCCCTCGCGCGTCGGAAAGCGGGACGACCTACGGCCGCGTCGGATTTTCATTTCGTCGGGGATCACGCCCACCGAGAAGACTGGCCGGTCCTATGACGGACCGCCCGAATCGGGCAGCCGCGGCGTCCGCCGCGACCTCCGCCTCGCGCCAACCCCGCTCGGGCGCACCGAGCGCGAGCTGCCGGGGTGTCTCGTCCGCCGACGTCAGGCCCTCCGCACGTACGCCGACGAGGCGAATCCGCTCACCCGGTGCCAGAGCGGTGTAGAGCGACCAGACCGTGTCGAACATCTCCCGGGCCACGTCGGTGGGCACGTCGAGGGTGCGCGACCGGCTCACCGTGCGGAAATCGGCCATCCGCACCTTGAGTGACACGGTGCGTCCCACCTGCCCGGCAGCGCGCAGCCGGCCACCGACCTTCTCGGCGAGCCCCAGCAGCGTACGCCGGATCTCGGTCGGATCTTGGACATCGACGTCGAAGGTGACCTCCGCGCCGATCGACTTCTCCACATGCTCCGGGCTGACCCGACGCGGATCGCGTCCCCACGCCAACTCCTGCAGGTGCGCGGCCGCCGCCGCGCCGACCGCGGTCCGCAGCATCCCCGGCGGGGCCTGGGCCAGGTCGCCCACCGTCCGCAGCCCGAGTCGCAGCAGGCTCTGCTCGGCCCGCTCCCCCACTCCCCAGAGGGCGGCCACCGGCAACGGATGGAGGAAGTCGAGGACCTGCGCGGCCGGGACCACGAGCAGGCCGTCCGGCTTGGCCCGGGTCGACCCGAGCTTGGCCACGAACTTGCTCGACGCCACCCCCACCGAACAGGTCAGCTCCTGCTCGGCGGCGACCCGCTCGCGGATCCGGCGGGCGATCGCGGCCGGCGGGCCGAACAGTCGCCGGGCCCCCGCGACGTCCAGGAACGCCTCGTCCAGGGAGAGCGGCTCGACCAGCGGCGTGACGTCCCGGAAGATCTGCATGACCGCCCGCGAGGCGGCCGAGTAGCGGCTGAAGTCCGGTGGCAGGAACACCGCGTGGGGGCAGAGCCCTCTGGCCCGCATCGTCGGCATCGCGCTGCGGACGCCGTACCGCCGGGCCTCGTAGCTGGCCGAACTGACCACTCCGCGCGGACCGACCCCGCCGACCACGACGGCCTTTCCGCGCAACTCCGGCCGGTGCCGCACCTCCACCGAGGCGAAGAAGGCGTCCATGTCGACGTGCAGGATCGAGCAGCCGGCGTCGTCGGAGTCCGGCCCGAACCGGGGATCGCCACCCCGGGGCAACGACTGGCTACGTCCCACCCCGGCAGGTTAACCCCGGGGTGGGACGCAGACGTCCGGTCAGCCCCGCAGCACCAGCAGCGGAATCGTCATCTCGGCCGCAGTGTCCGCCCCGTGGAAGGCCACCAGCCGGGACACCATCGGGCTCTCCGACCGGCTGGCCAGCACGGCGTACGTGTCGTTGCAGACCACCACCACGTCGCCGACCCGCTCCAGGTGCGCCTCGGGCACCGGCCCGAACCAGCCGGTGGCCACCGCCTCGTCCCGCACCATCACCCGGGCGGCGTCGCCGAGCACGGCCGACCAGGCCGCCACCACGTCGGCGGTGGCACCCGGCGCGGTGTGCAGGTACCGCACCCGGGGCTCACCCGCGACCACCTGCACCCCGTCGGTCAGCCGGGGGTCGGTGTCCAGGTCGAACCGGTGCTCCGCGGGCACGTCGAGCTGGCCGTGGTCGGCGGTGACCAGCAACGCCCCGTCCGGCGGCAACCCGTCCACCAACCGGGCCAGCATCCCGTCCACCTCGGCCACCGAGGCCCGCCAGGGCGCCGAGTCGACGCCGCTGAGGTGCCCGTCGCGGTCCACGTCCGGGTGGTAGCCGGAGACCAGGGTTGGGCCGCGCCCGGAGGTCAGCGCGGTCAGCATCGTGGCGGCCACCGCGTCGACCCCGGCCGCTCCCCGGTAGTCCCCGCCCCGGTTCGCGGCCAGGGTCAGCCCGCTGCCACCGAACTCCGGCCGGCTGACCACGGTCACCGCCACCCCGGCGGCCCGGGCCCGCTGCAACTGGGTGGCGACCGGCTGCCAGCGCAGCGGCGACGGGTCACCGGACCACTCGATGTGGTTGAGCACCCGCTCGGTGCCGGGCACCCGCAGCGTGAAGCCGAGCACCCCGTGCGCGCCGGGTGTCGCCCCGGTGCCCAGGGTGACCAGGCTGACCGGGGTGGTGGAGGGAAAGCCGCAGGTGAGTGGCCGACCGGCCGCCGCGGTCAGCCCGGCAAGGGTCGGCGCGTACGGCGCGGCGGTCGGGATCTGGTACCAGCCGAGCCCGTCGACCAGAAGCACCGCGATCCGGCGTACGCCGGACAGGTCGACGCCGAGGCCGAGCAGGTCGGCGGCACCGGGCACGCCGAGCACCGCAAGCGCGCTGGGCAGCACGTCGGCGAGGCTCCCCCCGCCGTACTCCGGCGCGACGGGTGTAAGGAAGGGCACCTTGTTAACGCCTGGTGCATAGGAGGGGACCCCTCCTAACACCGAGGGCTCCCACGCCGACCCGCCCGGGCCGGTCATGCCGGACGGCGGGCGAACAGGTGCAGTTGCGCCGCCAGATCCCGCCAGGGCGGCCGGGCCGCCAACGCCCGTTCCAGCTCCAGCAGGGCGCCCGGCTGGCCGTCCGCCACGGCCGCGGGCAGCAGGTCGGCGAGCACGCGTACGCCGTGGATCTCCTCGACGGCGAGCCCGGCGGCGGCCAGCAGCGCGGTGGCGCCGTCGGCGTCGAAGCGTCGACGCAGCGTGTCCCGGGGGCCGGCGCTGCCGTCGGGGTCGGCGGCGAGCGCCGTCGCCACGTCCAGGTGGCCGTTCATCGCCCGGCCGAGCACCGCCGCCGCCCGCCCGGCGACCAGCACGCTGGCCGCACCGCCCGGCCGCAGCGCCCCGGCCAGCGCGGCCACCACCGGCGCCGGGTCGTCGACGACCTCCAGGACGGCGTGGCAGAGCACCAGGTCCACGCTGGCCGGCTCGACCAGCCCGGCGAGGGCGTCGCCGTCGCCCTGCACCGCGCGTACCCGCTGCGCCACCCCGGCCTCGGCGGCCCGGCGGCTGAGCGCGGCCAGCGCGTCGGGGCTGGCGTCGACCACGGTGACCCGATGCCCGGCCCGGGCCAGCGGCACGGCGAAGCCACCGGTGCCGCCGCCGACGTCGAGCACGGTCAGCTCGGCGGCGGGCCGACGGTCCAACTCGGCGCGGAGCACCGACCAGACCACGGCGGTACGGGGGGTGAGCGGCGGCCCGGCCGGATTCGGGGTCTGTTCCACCCGGTCGAGCCTAGGGCCTGCCCGGCCGATCATGTGCGGCGAGGCACGCCGTCCGGGCCAGCAGGCGGGCCACGGCAAGGCACGCCGTCGGGACATCAGGCGGGCGCACGGCGAACCACACCGCCGGCGACAGGCCGGTCAGCGGCCGGGTCGAGGCGACGACGGGCCGGTCAGCGGAAGTCGCGGGACGCGGGGCTGACCGGTGGCTCGATGGCGTCCAGCCGGTCGGCGACCAGGTTGACCACTCCCTCGTGTCGCTGCAACAGCCCGCGCACCACAAGCGCGGCGCTGGTCCGGGCCACCCGCCGGTGCCGCTGCCACAGCCCGGGTGAGCAGGTGACGTTGAGCATGCCGGTCTCGTCCTCCAGGTTGAGGAAGGTGACCCCGCCTGCGGTCGCCGGGCGCTGCCGGTGGGTGACGATCCCGCCGACCCGGATCCGTCGGCCCGGCTCCACCCGCCCCAGCCGGTCGATCGGCACCGCACCCAGGGCGTCCAGCCGGGGGCGGATGAACCGGGCCGGGTGGTGCTCCGGGGACAATCCGGTCGCCCACACGTCGGCGACCAGCCGGTCCACCTCCTCCATGCCGGGCAGGGTGGGTGCCGTCGCGCCGGTCACCGTACCGGGCAGGCGATCCGGCCGGTCCTGCGCCGCCGCGCCGGCCGCCCAGAGCGCCTGCCGCCGGCTCAGCCCGAAACAGGCGAAGGCGTCCGCGGTGGCCAGCGCCTCCAGGTGGGCCGCGGTCAGTCCCACCCGCCGGGCCAGATCCGACATGTCGCGGTACGGCCCGTTCGCCGTCCGTTCCGCCTCGATCCGCTCGGCCACCGGATCGCCGAGGGTACGCACGCTGGACAGCCCCAGCCGCACGGCCGGACCGCCCAGCCCCCAGGCGTGCGGCGGCTCACCGGGCCGGCTGCCCCAGCGGGTCTGCGGGGTGGACTCCAGCACCGGCTTCGCGCCGCTGGCGTTGACGTCCGGACGGCGTACCTCCACGCCGTGCCGGCGGGCGTCGTCGACCAGGGTCTGCGGCGAGTAGAAGCCCATCGGCTGGGCGCTGAGCAGCGCGGCCAGGAACGGGCCCGGGTGGTAGCGCTTGAGCCAGGAACTGGCGTAGACCAGGTAGGCGAAGCTCATCGCGTGGCTCTCCGGGAAGCCGTAGCTGGCGAACGCGGTGAGCTTGCGGTAGACGTCGTCGGCCAGCTCGCCGGTGATGCCGCGCTCGGCCATGCCCCGATAGAGCCGGTCGGCGATCTTCGCCATCCGCTCCACCGACCGTTTGGCCCCCATCGCCCGGCGCAACTCGTCGGCCCCGGCCGCGTCGAACCCGGCCAGGTCGATGGCGAGCTGCATCAACTGCTCCTGGAACAGCGGTACGCCCAGCGTCTTCTCCAACGCGTTGCGCATCAGCGGGTGCGGGAAGGTCACCTCCTCCTGCCCGCTCTTGCGCCGGATGTACGGGTGCACCGAGCCGCCCTGGATCGGGCCGGGCCGGATCAGCGCCACCTCGACCACCAGGTCGTAGAACGTCCGGGGGCGCAGCCGGGGCAGGGTGGCCATCTGGGCACGGCTCTCCACCTGGAACACCCCGACCGAGTCGGCCCGGCAGAGCATGTCGTAGACCTCCGGGTCCTCCAGCGACATGTCGCCGAGGTCCAGGCTCATCCCGATCATGTCGTACCCGTAGTGCAGCGCGGAGAGCATGCCCAGGCCGAGCAGGTCGAACTTGACCAGGCCGACGGCGGCGCAGTCGTCCTTGTCCCACTGGAGCACGCTGCGGCCGGGCATCCGGCCCCACTCCACCGGACAGACCTCGATCACCGGCCGGTCGCAGATCACCATGCCGCCGGAGTGGATGCCCAGGTGCCGGGGGAAGGTCTGGAGCTCGTTGGCGTACGCGATCACCTGCTCGGGGATCTCCGGCACGTCCACCGTGGCCACGTCGCCCCACCGGTCGATCTGCTTGCTCCACGCGTCCTGCTGACCTGGCGAGAAACCGAACGCCTTGGCCACGTCCCGCACCGCCGACCGGGGCCGATAGGAGATCACGTTGGCCACCTGAGCGGTGTGCTCCCGCCCGTACCGGGCGTAGACGTGCTGGATGACCTCCTCCCGGCGGTCGGACTCGATGTCCACGTCAATGTCGGGCGGGCCGTCGCGCTCCGGGGCCAGGAAGCGCTCGAACAGCAGCCGGTGCCGGACCGCGTCCACGTTGGTGATCCGCAACGCGTAGCAGACCGCCGAGTTCGCCGCCGAGCCCCGGCCCTGGCAGTAGATGTCCGCCCGCCGGCAGAAGTCGACGATGTCGTAGACCACCAGGAAGTAGCCGGGGAAGCCCAGCTCCTCGATCATGTTCAGCTCGTGGTCGAGCTGCGCGTACGCCTGCGGGTGCGCCTCGCGCGGGCCGTAGCGTTCCCGCGCCCCCTCGTCGGTGAGGTGCCGCAGCCAGCTCATCTCGGTGTGCCCCGGCGGCACCGGGTACGCCGGCAGCCGGGGCGCGACGAGCTGGAGGTCGAAGGCGAGTTCCGCGCCGAACTCGGCGGCCCGGGCCACCGCCCCCGGGTACGCGGCGAACCGCGCCGCCATCTCGGCACCACTGCGCAGGTGGGCGGTGCCCGCAGCGGGCAGCCAACCGTCGATCTCGTCCAGGCTGCGCCGGGCCCGCACCGCGGCAACGGTGGTGGCCAGCCGACGCCGGCCGGGGGTGGCGTAGTGCACGTTGTTCGTGGCGACCGTGGGCAGCCCGGCGGCGGCGGCCAGCTCGGCCAGCGCGTCGTTGCGGTCGCCGTCGACCGGGTGCCCGTGGTCGGTCAGCTCCACCGCCACCGTCTCCGCGCCGAACAGCTCGGTGAGCCGGTCCAGCTCCCGGGCCGCCGCGTCCACCCCCTCGGTGAGCAGGGCGGACGGCACGTGCCCCTTGCGGCAGCCGGTCAACACCAGCACGTGGTCGCGCAGGTCGGCTGCCACTTCCTCCAACTCCCCGTAGACCGGACGGCCCTTCTCCCCGCCGCGCAACTGGGCCCGGGCGATGGTCGTGGCCAGCCGCGCGTACCCCTCGTGGCCGTGCGCCAGCACCAGGAGGTGGTTGCCGTGCGGGTCGGGTACGCCCTGCTGCGGACCGGGCAGGCCGAGGGAAAGCTCCGCCCCGAAGATCGTCGGCAGGTCCAGCGCACGGGCCGCCTCGGCGAAACGCACCACGCCGTAGAAGCCGTCGTGATCGGTGACGGCGAGCGCGGTCAACCCCAGCCGGACCGCCTCCTCGGCCAGTTCCTCGGGATGGCTGGCCCCGTCGAGGAAGCTGAAGTTGGTGTGCGCGTGCAGTTCGGCGTACGGCACCGCACCGTCCGGGCGGGCCAGCTCGGGCGGACGGTACTGCTCCCGGCTCCGGCTCCAGGCCGGCGAGTCGCCGCCGTCGGCGTCGACCGCGAGAGGATCCACCACCCGCAGGTGCCGTTCACCCTCCCCGGTACGCCCGGAGAGCACCCGCTCCAGCTCCGACCAGGGCAGCCGAGGATTGTGGAAACTCACCGTCCCACCCCACCCACCGAGATCTTGGTACGTTCCGGCCCTCCCAGGGGACGGAACACACCAAGATTCACTTCTGCCTCAGTCATAGACCGCCTCCAGGAGCCACCGGCCGGCTTCGACGGCGAGCAGCAGGGCGCTGCCGTCGGCCAGGCTGACCTGGAAACGGGCCCGCCGACACGCCTCGACCGGGTCCCACCACCGCTCGTCGACCGGCCACGGACCGGCCCAGCCGACGATCTCGACCGGCACACCACCCCGGCCGAAGGCTCCGTCCGCCGGACCACCCGCACCGGCAGTCCCCGCCGGGGCGCTGCTCCGGGTGACCTGGGCACCGACCTCCACCGCGATGATCAACTGGGCCGGTGGGGCGCTCACCGTCAATCGCGCGCTCACCACGACCGGTGCGCCGGTGGCGTCCAGCACGCTCGCGGTGAGCGGGGTGGGCAGCACCACGGCCGGCGAAGGCGGCGGCAGCCGTCCTGGCCAGGACGGTACGGCCGAACCGGCGCCGGGACGGGCCGGTAACCGCTCGTCGCCCCAGGGCACCAGCCGCGTCTGGTCGGTCGGCGACCGGCCCCCACCGAGCACGGCGGTGACCACCGCCTCCGGGCCGAGCAGGCCCTGCACCCGGCTCAGCGCCCGGTGTGCCCGCTCGCGTTCCGCACCGGTCTCGCCCCACAGCCCCGGTTGCAGACCGGCCTGGGCCAGCACCCCGTCCGGCACCAGCCGCAGCCGGACGATCCCTGCGGTGGGCCGGGGCGGCCGGTCACCGCCCCGTCGGCCACCACCGGAGAGCCAACCGTCCAGTTGCCAGCGGACCCGGTCGGCGATCGCCGCCGCGCTGAGCAGACCGTCGTGCCGCCAGACCCGGTGCAACTCCTGGCCGTGCGCGGTCACCGCCTCGATGCCGAGCCGGGTGCAGGCCAGCCCGTGCCCGGCGAGCCGCTCGTGCAGCCGCTCGGCCAGCGTCCGCGCCGCGAACGCCGCCACGTCGACACGCTCGATCGGCTCGTCCAGGTCGGCGGTGACCGTCAGGTCCACAGGCGGACGTCGGACCGCCAGCGGCCGGTCGTCGCCACCGATGGCCAACCGGTGGGCCAGCGCCCCGTCGAACCCGAACCGGGCCAGTACGTCACCGGCGGCCAGCGCGGCGAAGTCGCCGAGCGTACGCACCCCGAGTCGGCGCAACAGGTCGGCCAGGGCGGGTCGCCCGAGTGCCTCGACCGGCTGGACGGCCAGGAACGCCGGCGTCGCACCGGGCGACACGATCCGCCCCTCCCGCGCGGCCAGCCCGGCGGCGAACACCCCGTCGGCGATGCCGACCTGGCTCTCCACCGCGCAACTCTGCGCAACGTGCTCGACGATCCGCTCGGCCGCCGCCTCCTCACCGCCGAAGTACCGGACCGGTCCCCGGGCAGCCAGCGCACAGGCCCCCGGACGGACCACCTCGACCCCGACCGCCACCTCCTCGACCGCGGCCACCACCGGCTCGAACGCCCGGGCGTCCCGACCCGGATCGTGGTCGATGACGGTGAGCCCCGGACAGCGCCCCTGCGCCTCCCGTCGGCGCAGCCCCCGACGCACCCCCTCGGCACGGGCCTGCTCGGAGCAGGCGACCACCCGGTTGGCGTGCAGCACCGCGACCGGCCCGGTGGCGGGCACCCCGTCGACGACCTCGGCGGCGAGCACCGGCCAGTCCGGGCACCAGAGCAGCAGCGTCCGAGCCGACGTGCTCATGTCGACGCTCCGCGCCGCCATGAGCCACCACGGAGCCGATGACTCACTCGCTGACGCTCGCTCATACCGACGCTCCGCGCCGACATGAGGCACCACAGAGCTGACGACTCGCTCGCTGACGCTCGCTCATGTCGCGCGCTCCGCGATGTGTGGGGAGGTCAGCACGCGGAACCGGGCGGGGTGTGACCGGGCGGCGGTGGTGGGGCGGGGGATGACGCGGGTCAGCTCGTCGCCGGGCAACCACACCGTGAGCTCCTTGGCGCGGGCGGCCGCGCCCCGCCCGTGTGCCGAGATGGTCACCTCCCGGCGGCGCAGCCGTCCCCGCCCCGCCCCGAGTCCCTCCCAGGCGCCCCGGACCACCTGGAGTGTCAGGTCCGCCCCGTCCCACCGGCCGTACGGCACGAGCACGCTGCCGCGTTGACGGGCCCGGGCGGCCAACCGGGCGGTGACCGAGGTGGAGACGGTGGCGGGTACCGCGGTCACCACCACGTCGACCCCGTCGATGAGCGCGGCGACGACGGTGGGCCACTCGGGGCCGGGCTGCGGCACCAGGGCGAGCCGGTCCAGGGCGATCCCGGCCTCGGCCGCCGCACCGGCACCGAAGGTCGGCATCCCGACCACGGCACACCAGGAACCGGCCCGGGACGCCTCGGCGAGCAGGGCGAGCAGCAGCGAGGTGGTGCCGCTGTGCCGGGGCTGCCCGACGCCGACCGCGATGGTGCTGCCCCGTCGCAGTCCACGACCGGGCAGCAACCCGGTCAGTTCGGGACGGACGGGGAGTATCCGGTGGCCGCCTGCCGGGTCGGGTGCGCTGGCCGGACGCACCAACCCGGCCAGCGCGGCGGAACCGACCACCATGCGGCCCGCCATCGGACCTACCCCCCGTCGTGTCGCCACCGGGTGCCCGCCGGTGGGTGGTGCTGGTCAGGCGACGAGACCGTCGATCGCCGGCTGATGTGCCAGGCCGAGCGCGGCCTCCACCACCGTCACGAACTCCTCGGCGGCGCGGAGCAGGTCGTCGGCCTCCCGGGCGGTGACCACCCGGGGTATGCCGGCCTCGGCGGCGGCGCGCTTGCCGGCGCCGAGGGCGAAGTAGGCGGCCCACTCGTCGAGTTCGGGGGCGACGACCGCGAGCAGCACCCAGACGCTGGTGATCCGGTTGCGTCGGGTGGGTGCGGGACGGGCACGGGCGGCGAGCACCGCGGCGGCGGCGCGCAGCGCCGCGAGGTGGGCGGCGGCGTACCGGAGGCCGTCGGGGCCGGTCCGGGCGGCCTCGGCGAGGCCCTGCCGGGCCACGGTGAGCAGTTGGGCGGGAGTGCGGTGCGGCAGCACGTGCGCGGGCACCGTCGGCACCTGGGCCGGACTGGTCGGCATGGTCTCCTCCACGTGGGCCGGAGCGGGGCGGTCGCGCGACGGGGTGGAACCCGTCGGCGCGGTACGCGCCCGCGGCGGGCGGTGCGGAGGAAGACGCACCAGGTGGGTGGCCGGCCGGGTGCGGAGCTTCCCCACACCCCACCCGGCCGGCGTTACCGGCGGGTCCGTCGGCCGCCGCCCGGGGGTCGTGGGCGGCGGCCGACGGCCTGCCTGACGGGTCCGGACTCGCGACTGCCCGGAGCCCAGGTGCGATCCGCGGCACCGCACCTGTCGGGAGCCGGTGCCGCGAAACACCCGCCCCCGAGGGGTTGGAACGAACGTTCGATTTAGCCGGCGATGCCAGCAATCGAACACTCGTTCTAACTACTGCTGACAGTACACCCTCCCCCTGACGAAAACGCAACGTGTGACGCGCCGGGCCAGCCACGTCACCCGCCTGGTCAGGGCGACCGGTTCCGCATGCTGTGGCCGGGTGCTCCGGCCGTCGGCGTACCGGGAAGAATGGCGGGATGCAGTCACACCCGAACGTCCAGGCGGTGCAGGACGCGCTCGACGGCCCGTACACCCGCAACGGCTCCGGCAAGCGGGCCCTGGTCCGGCTGCTGCCCGACGCGGTGCACACCGCAGCGGCCGCCGCCGAGGCGCTCGGTGTCGACGTGGGCGCGATCGCCAACTCGCTCGTCTTCGACGCCGACGGTGAACCGCTGCTGGTGCTCACCTCCGGCGCGCACCGGGTGGACACCGACGTCCTGGCCGCCCGGCTCGGGGTCGCCCGGCTGCGCCGGGCCACCCCGCAGTTCGTCAAGGAGCACACCGGCCAGGTGATCGGCGGGGTCGCCCCGGTCGGTCACCCGCGCCCGCTGCGTACGCTCGTCGACACCGCGCTGGAGAAGTACGACGAGGTCTGGGCCGCCGGTGGCGTGCCGCAGGCGGTCTTCCCCACCACGTACGCCGAACTGCTGCGGGTCACCTACGGGACCCCGACCGACGTGGCGTGAATACCACCGAGACCGTCCCCGAGCTGGTCACCCTGCACGTGTGGCGGATTCCCCGGGCCGCCCTGGGCCGGGCGTTGAGCCGGATGGCGCTCGATCCGCGCCGGCTGCGCGCCCTGCCCGGCGTACGGTTCGGCAAGCTGCTCGGCACCGGGACCGGCACCGGCTTCGGGCCGGGCGACGCCGACCTCACCCGCTGGGCGGCGCTGACGGTGTGGGACTCCCCCGCCGCAGCGGCCGGGTTCACCGGCTCGCGGGTGGAGCGGGCCTGGTCCGGCATCGCCCGGTCCGGGGTACGCGTCGACCTGCGCCCACTGACCAGCCGGGGCGAGTGGTCCGGTCGGCGACCGTTCGGCGAGCCCGCCGGTGGGCCGGTCCACGGGCCGGTGCTGGCGCTGACCCGGGCCCGGCTGCGGCCGGCGCGGGCGCTCACCTTCTGGCGGGCCGTCCCACCGGTGGCCGCCGCCCTGCACGCCGCGCCCGGCCTGCTGGCCCGTTTCGGCGTCGGCGAGGCGCCCCTGGGCTGGCAGGGCACGGTGAGCGTGTGGCGGGATCCGGCGGATCTGGTGGCGTTCGCGTACCGTCACCCGGAGCACCGGGCCGCGATCACCCGCACCCCGACCGAGCGGTGGTACGCGGAGGAACTCTTCGCGCGATTCGAGGTACGTGACGTGGTCGGTGACCGGACGGTACTGGGGTGGGTCGGCGACGCGGACGACCCGGCGAAGGGTGAGCGGGCATGAGGTTGGTGCGGTGGACGCCGGACGATCTCCTCCGGCGGCTGGACGACGTGGTCGCCGTCTACGGCGAGGCGATGGGATACCGCGCCGACCTGTTGGAGGCTCGCCGTGGCTATATCGCCACCCACGTACGCCGGCCCGGTTTCCGCGCCGTGGCCAGCCTGACCAGCGAGGGGCACCTGGCCGGCTTCGGCTACGGCTACGTCGGCGGGCCCGGCCAGTGGTGGCACGACCAGGTCTGGCGGGCGCTGGAGCAGGGCGACCGCAAGCGCTGGCTGACCGACTGCTTCGAGGTGGTCGAGCTGCACGTCCGGCCACCGGCGCAGGGGCACGGCCTGGGCGCCGGTCAACTGCGTGCCCTGCTCACCATGGCCGAGGGCGCCACCACGCTGCTGTCCACCCCGGAGGCCGACGAGAGCACCTCGCGCGCCTGGCGGCTGTACCGCCGGTTCGGCTTCGTCGACGTGCTGCGCGACTTCCGGTTCCCCGGCGACGAGCGCCCGTTCGGCGTACTCGGTCGGGACCTGCCCCTGCCGGGGCCGACGCCACCGGCCCGTCCCGGACAGCCATGACGCCGTCCGCCCGCCGTGCCCGGGTCTACGCCTGGGCGATGCTCGCCCTGCTGGTGCTGGCCCAGATCGGCTATCCGTTGACCGACGGGACGACCCGGGCCCGACTGACCGTGGCCACCGTCGTGCTGGGCTACCTGCTCTCGGTCGGCCACGCGTTGTTGTCCCGGGGGCCGCGTACGGCCGCGGCGCTGATCGCCACCGCGACCGGGGGCGGGTTCGCCATCGAGGCGCTCGGCGTCGCCACCGGCTTCCCGTTCGGCAGCTACGACTACTCGGGACAGCTCGGCCCGAAGCTGGCCGGCGTACCGCTGATCATCCCGCTGGCCTGGACCTGGATGGCCTGGCCGGCGTGGCTGGTGGCGACCCGGCTCACCGCGCGGATCGCGGTGGCGGCGGGCCGCTGGCGGTGGCCGACCCGGATCGCGCTGGCCACCGTCGGCCTGGCCACCTGGGACCTCTTCCTCGACCCGCAGATGGTGGCCGAGGGGCACTGGGTGTGGCGGGACCCGACCCCGGCGCTGCCCGGCCTGCCCGGCATCCCGATCAGCAACTACCTCGGCTGGCTGCTGTTCGCGGTGCTCATGATGACCGCGCTGCGTCCGCTCGCCGGACCGGCCGTGGGCACCACCGACCACACCGACCATCCGTTGTACGCGCTCTACCTGTGGACGTACGGCTCCAGCGTGTTGGCTCACGCGGTCTTCCTGGACCTGCCCGCCTCGGCGCTGTGGGGTGCGGCCGGCATGTCGGTCGTCGCGGTGCCGCTGGCGATCAGCCTGCTGCGGCAGCGTCGAACGGGGCACACCGACAGCGAACCCCGGCTCCGGGCCGACGTCCCGGCATGAGCGAGCGTCAGCGAGCGAATCATCGACGCAGTGCGGAAGTGCCTCATGACGGCGCGCAGCGAAGCGAAGCG
>NZ_JBVHKD010000007.1:284765-307119 GCF_055559695.1 Micromonospora sp. NPDC023869 | reverse complement strand
CGCCGGCATGAGCGAGCGTCAGCGAGCGAATCGTCAACGCAGTGCGGAAGTGCCTCATGACGGCGCGCAGCGAAGCGAAGCGCCGGCATGAGCGAGCGTCAGCGAGCGAATCGTCAACGCAGTGCGGAAGTGCCTCATGACGGCGCGCAGCGAAGCGAAGCGCCGGCATGAGCGAGCCCCAGTGAGCGAGCTGTCGCTCGCCGTGTTCGGCGTGCTCGTCGTGCTGACCGGGCACTCCCTGGTCAATGCCGGCCGCTGGTTGCGCCGTCCCGCGTCGGGGCCGGTCGAGGTCACCGAGGCGGTGACGGTGCTGCTGCCGCTGCGCGACGAGGCCGCCCGGGTGACCCCGTGCCTGCGGTCCCTGCTCGCTCAGCGGGGCGTACCCGGGCTGCGGGTCGTGGTGCTCGACGACGGGTCCACCGACGGTACCGCCGACGTGGTCCGCGCGGTGGTCGGCGACGACGCGCGGGTCACCCTGGTCACCGGGATCGCGCCGCCGCCGGGCTGGCTGGGCAAGCCGCACGCCTGCTGGCAACTGGCCGACCGCGCCGACCCGTCGACGACCGCGCTGGTCTTCGTGGACGCCGACGTGGTGCTCGACCGGTACGCGGTGGCGGCGGCGGTGACCGAGCTGCGCGCCGCCGGGGCGGCGCTGCTGTCGCCGTACCCGCGGATCGTGGTGCGGACGGCGGCGGACCGGCTGGTGCAGCCGCTGTTGCAGTGGTTGTGGCTGAACTTCCTGCCGCTACGCGCGATGGAGCGTTCGCCCCGGCCGTCGCTGGCTGCGGCGGGCGGTCAGTTCCTGGTCGTGGACCGCGCCGGTTACCTGCGGGCCGGTGGGCACGCGGCGGTGGCCGACCGGGTGCTGGAGGACATCGAGCTGGCCCGGGCGGTGAAGCGGTCCGGCGGCCGGATCGCCCTCGCCGACGGTTCCCGGCTGGCCGCCTGCCGGATGTACGACGACTGGCCGCAACTGCGCGACGGCTACACCAAGTCGCTCTGGGCCACGTTCGGGCATCCGCTCGCCGCCGCCGTGGTGATGTCCCTGCTGCTCCTGCTCTACACCGCGCCGCCGCTGGTCGCCGTCGGCGCGCTGCTGGCCGGCGCGCCGGTGGTGGCCGGGCTCGCGCTGTCGGCGTACCTGCTGGGGGTGGTCGGTCGGGTGGTCAGCGCACGCGCCACCGGCGGCCGGGCCTGGCCCGACGCGCTGGGCCACCCCGTGTCGGTCGCGGTCCTCGGTTGGTTGACCGTACGGTCGTACCATCTGCGCAAGCGGCGGCGCCTGTCCTGGCGCGGCCGACCGGTCGGCTAGGCCCTGGTAGGCCCACTCTGGGAGGACATCGCATGGCGCGGATCGTGGTCGTCGGCGCCGGAGTGGGTGGACTGGCGGTCGCCGCCCGGCTGGCCGTCACCGGGCACCAGGTGACCGTCCTCGAACGGGCCGACACGGTCGGCGGCAAACTCGGGCGGTACACGCACGACACCGCCTCCGGGTCGTTCCACTTCGACACCGGTCCCAGCCTGCTCACCCTGCCCGGGATCCTCCACGAGCTGTTCGAGGCGACCGGGGCCAAGCTCGACGAGTACGTCGACCTGGTCGAACTGGACCCGATCGTGCGGCACGTCTTCCCCGACGGTGGGCCGGTGCTCGACTCCTGCGCCGACCCGACGGAGTTCGCCGCCCGTATCGGCGCCACCCTCGGCGACCGGGCGGCGGCCGACTGGCAGCGGCTGTGGCGGCGCGCCGGCCGGGTGTGGCGGGCCTCCGAGCACGACATCCTGCGCCGCCGCGTCGACTCGCCCCGGGACCTGACCCGGCTGGCCTGGCGGCTCGGCGACCTGGCCGCCATCCGGCCCGGACAGAGCCTGCGCGGGCTGGGTCGCGCCCACCTGTCCGACCCTCGGCTGCGAATGCTGCTGGACCGGTACGCCACCTACACCGGCGCCGATCCGCGCCGCGCGCCCGCCGCGCTGGTCGCGGTCCCCTACGCGGAGCTGGCGTTCGGCGGCTGGTATCTGCGCGGCGGGCTGGGCAGCCTCGCCGACGCGCTGCTGTCGCGCTGCCTGGACCTCGGCGTGGTCGTCCGCACCGGCGCCACGGTCACCCGGATCGACGCGGCGGGCGGGCGGGTGCACGGCGTACGCGTCGACGGGCAGACCGCCCCGGTGCCGGCCGACGTGGTGGTGGCCAACGTCGACGCGCTCACCGTCTATCGGGACCTGCTGCCCGATCCGCGCCGGCTGGCCGGGCTCACCGACCGCAGCCTGGCCGGTTTCGTGCTGCTGCTCGGCGTACGCGGCGACTCCGGGCTGGCCCACCACACCGTCTTCTTCCCGCACGACTACGACGCCGAGTTCGACGCGATCTTCGGTGCCCCGGGACGCGGCGTACGCGCCCGGCCGGCCACCGACCCGACGGTCTTCGTCACGGTGGCGGACGACCCGGCGGTCCGCCCGGCCGGACACGAGTCGTGGTTCGTGCTGGTCAACGCCGCCCGCCACGGCACCGCGCCCGGTGCGGTGAACTGGCGGCGGCCGGGGCTGGCGGCGGCGTACGCGGACCGGATCCTCGACGTGCTGGCCGAGCGGGGCATGGACGTCCGGGACCGGTTGGTGTTCCGTGAGATCCGTACCCCGGCCGACCTGGCCGACTCCACCGGCGCGCCGGGTGGAGCCATCTACGGTACGGCCGGTGGTCTGCTCCGCCCGGCCAACCGGGGAGCGGCGCACGGACTGTGGCTGGTCGGCGGCTCCAGCCATCCGGGTGGTGGCCTGCCGATGGTGACCCTGTCCGCGCAGATCGTCGCCGACGAGATCGGGCCCGCCTGGTAGGTGCGGGTGGGGTGTAAGGAAGGGCACCTTCTTAACGCCTGCGGTAGAGAAAGGGCCCCCTGTTAACACCGGCGGACCGGCGCACCCCGACGCCCTGGCGGCCGACGCACCAGCGGGTCGGCGGCGGGTCAGTCGGCGTCGATCAGGGCCCGGCGGACGGCGGAGAGCAGTTGGCCCAGGCCGAAGGCGGCCAGCAGCACCCACACCGCCGTCGCCATGGTGATCGTGCCGGCCGCCAGGTCCAGCTCGATCAGCCCGGTCAGACCGGCCAGCAACAACCCGGCGACGGCCACGCAGACCCGGGTGGGCCGCTCCCCCACGGTCACCGCGCCGATCTCGCGCATCCCGGCGGCGACCGCCCGGGCCCGGACGTACTCGTGCAGCCAGGACAGCGCGCCGGCTGCGGCGACCAGCCCGCCCGGCGCACCGACCAGCCAGAACGCCACCAGCCAGGCGGCCTCGCCGAGCCGGTCGGCAAGCGAGTCGTAGACGTAGCCGAGCCGGGTGGTGCGGCCGGTGGCCACCGCCACCGCGCCGTCGACGCTGTCCGCTACCGAGGCGAGCAGCACGAACAGCGCGGCCAGGAACGGCCCGTCGCCCGGCCGCCCGGCGAACAGCGGTACGCAGAGGCAGAGCAACACGCCGAAGACGGTGACCGCGGTCGGGCCGACCCGGAGCCGGCCGAGCAGGAACCCGACGTGGTAGGCGAAACGGAGCCAGCCGCGGACCACGGGGGTGGCCGCCCGGGGGTCGAACCCACCGTGCAGCCGGGCCCACGCCGTGGCGTACTCGTTCCAGTTCAGCTGTCTGCCCACCACGGTTCAACCGACCCGACGGCGCTGAGGTGTCGCGCCCGCCGCGTCACGTCGCGGCGCCCACCCGCAGGTTCTGCCAGATCTCACGGGTCGCGGTGGAACGGTTGAAGGTGATGAAGTGGATCCCGGGGACGCCCTCGTCGAGCAGTCGCCGGCACATCTCGCTGGTCTGCTCGATACCGAGCCGGCGGACCGCCTCCGGATCGTCGGCGACCCGCTCGAACCGCGCGGCCAGGGCCGGCGGGAACGGCGCCCCGGAAAGCTGCTCGGAACGTTCGATCGTGCCGATCTTGGTCACCGGCATCACGCCGGCCAGGATCGGCGTGTCGCACCCGGCGGCGGCCACCCGGTCACGCAGGCGCAGGTACTCGTCGGCGTCGAAGAACATCTGGGTGATCGCGAACTCGGCGCCGGCCCGGCACTTGCGAACGAAGTAGTCGGTGTCGGTGTCGACGTCCGGCGAGCGCGGGTGACGGTACGGGAAGGCGGCGACGCCGACACTGAAGTCGCCGGAGCGGCGGACCAGCCGGACCAGGTCCTCGGCGTAGTTCACGCCGTCCGGGTGCGGCACCCACTCGCCGTTGGGGTCGCCGGGCGGGTCGCCCCGCACCGCCAGCACGTTGCGCACCCCGACACTGGCCAGCCGACCGATCACGTGCCGCAGCTCGGCCACCGAGTGGTTGACCGCGGTCAGGTGGGCCATCGGCAGCAGAGTGGTCTCGGTGGCCACCCGCTCGGTGACCGCGACCGTGGTGTCCCGGGTCGTACCGCCGGCACCGTAGGTGATCGAGACGAACGAGGGGCGCAACGGCTCCAACTCGCGGATCGCCTGCCAGAGCTGCCGCTCACCCTGCTCGGTCTTGGGCGGCATGAACTCGAAGGAGAAGGTCGGCTGGCAGTCGCGGACCAACTCCCCGATCGCCGGTTGCGAGTTCGGGAGGATCGAGGGAAGTCCGAGCGCCACGCACCGACTCTAGCGGCCGGTCCCGCGTACCCCCAGCACCTTCCCAGGGGTGGGGACGTGGCCGACGCCCGCCGGAAGGCGGGGCGACCCAGCCACGGCGCGCCGGACGGTGGGTGGGTCGCCGTGTCCGGCCCCGACCCATTAGCGTCGGGACGTGACCCACGCTGCTCCTGTCTCCCCCGTCGACCGTGCCGGCCTGCGCCAACGCGTCGACAAGGCACTGGCCGACTTCCTCGCCGCCCGCCGGACCTGGATGACCGGCGTCGACGACGCGCTGGTGCCGGTGGCCGAGGCGATCGAGGCGTTCGTGCTCGGCGGCGGCAAGCGGCTGCGGCCCGCCTTCGCCTACTGGGGGTACCGGGGCGCCGGTGGGGTGGACACCGATCCGGTGGTGACCGCCCTGGCCGCGCTGGAGTTCGTCCAGGCCAGCGCCCTCATCCACGACGACCTGATGGACCGGTCGGACACCCGACGGGGTGAGCCGGCGGTGCACCGTCGGTTCGCCACCCGGCACCGGTCGGCCGGCTGGGGCGGCGACCCCGACGGGTTCGGCGACGCGGCGGCCATCCTGCTGGGTGACCTCTGCCTGGTCTGGTCCGACGAGCTGCTGCACTCCGCCGGGCTCGACCCGCGGACGGTGGCGCGTGCCCGGCCGGACTTCGACGAGATGCGGACCGAGGTCACCGTCGGGCAGTACCTGGACGTGGTGACCCAGGCGACCGGCGACACCTCGCTGGAGCGGGCCGGCAAGGTCGCGCGGTACAAGTCGGCGAAGTACACGGTGGAGCGGCCGCTGCTGCTCGGCGCGGCGCTGGCCGACGCGCCCGCCGACGTCCGCATCGCCTACTCGGCGTACGGGCTGCCGCTGGGCGAGGCGTTCCAGTTGCGCGACGACGTGCTGGGCGTCTTCGGCGACCCCGCGCAGACCGGCAAGCCGGCCGGTGACGACCTGCGCGAGGGCAAGCGGACGTACCTGGTCGCGGCGGCGATGGAGGCCGCCGACGAGGCCGGGCGCGCGCTGCTGCTCGCCGGGCTCGGCGACGCCGACCTGGACACCGAGGGCGTGGCCCGGCTGCGTGAGCTGATCTCCTCGACCGGGGCGCTGGCCCGCACCGAGCAGCGCATCGTCACGCTCACCGACGCGGCGCTCGCCGCGCTGACCGCGGTGGACCTGGACACCGAGGCCCGGCAGGCCCTGGTGGACCTGGCCATCGCCGCCACCCGCCGGGCCGACTGACCGGTGCACTGCGCGACCGGGCCGGCGGGTCGGGGGCGGTCGGGTCAGAAGCCGAGGGCCTGCGCGCGGCG
This sequence comes from Micromonospora sp. NPDC023869, assembly GCF_055559695.1. Taxonomy (NCBI): domain Bacteria; kingdom Bacillati; phylum Actinomycetota; class Actinomycetes; order Micromonosporales; family Micromonosporaceae; genus Micromonospora; species Micromonospora sp. NPDC023869. Next base: position 301,200 of record NZ_JBVHKD010000007.1, on the reverse strand, counting down.
CTTGATCTCGCGGGCCTGGTCGCCGGCCAGGGCGGCGGCGGGGGTGCCACCGGGCAGGGAGGCGTCGGGCTCGTAGAGCCAGCGCAGCGCGGCCTCGTCGTCGTAGCCGGCGTCGGCCAGCAGGTTGAGCACGCCGGGCAGGTGCTTGAGCACGGTGCGGTTGGCCACCAGGTCGGCGGGGATCCGCCGGACGCCGTCGCGGCGTACCGCGATCAGCTCACGATCCCGGATCAGCTGGTGGACCTTGCTGATCGTCAGGTCGAGCCGTTCGGCGACGTCCGGCAGGGTCAGCCAGTCGGCGGGGCCGGCCTCGGGCGCGGCACCCTCGGCGGGTACGGAGTCGGTCACCGGACCACCCTGCCATGCCACCCTCCCCCCGGGTCAACGACCTCCCGTCAGCGCGCTGAGCAGGGACGGCGGAACCCGGAGTACGCAGGGTGGCCCCACGGAGGCGGCTGCGGCGGTAGCATCCTGTTCTGCTCCACCTCACGCCCGGATCCACCTCCATCCGGAAACTAAAATTCTACCTACCACCCCCGGACACATAGACTCCCTGCCGATGGACACACAGGTCGCCGACACGTTGCTGGGCTCGCTGATCGACGGGCGCTACCGCATCCGCGGTCGCGTGGCTCGTGGCGGCATGGCGACCGTGTACACCGCCACCGACGAGCGGCTCGAACGCACCGTCGCACTGAAGACCATTCACGCCACCGCCGGTGCCCCGGGACGCCCCGGGCTGGCCGGCTTCGTCGACCGCTTCACCGACGAGGCCAAGACCATCGCCCGGCTCACCCACCCCAACGTGGTGGCCGTCTACGACCAGGGCACCCACGACGGGATGCCCTACCTCGTGATGGAGTACGTGCGCGGTCGTACGCTGCGCGAGGTGCTGGCCGAGCGACGCCGGCTCAACCCGGACGAGGCACTGGCGATCACCGAGCAGGTGCTGGCGGCCATCGCCGCCGCCCACCGGACCGGGTTGGTGCACCGCGACATCAAGCCGGAGAACGTGCTGGTCGCCGAGGCGCCCAGCGGCGGCCCGGCCAACCTCGTCGACGGGGTGGTCAAGGTCACCGACTTCGGGCTGGCCCGGGCGGTCGAGGCCAGCACCGACCACGACAACGGCAACCAACTGATGGCCACCGTGGCGTACGTCGCGCCGGAGCTGGTCACCGACGGCCGGGCGGATGCCCGCACCGATGTCTACTCGACGGGCATCATGCTGTTCGAGATGCTCACCGGCCGGGTGCCGTACGAGGGTGACCGGCCGATCGACATCGCCTGGCAGCACGTCGACCGGGACGTCCCCGCACCGTCGTCGCTGGTCCCCGGCCTGCCCAGGGTGCTCGACGACCTGGTTGCCCGGGCCACCCGACGTGACCCGGCGGCCCGTCCCGCCGACGCCGGTGCCCTGCTGGCCGAGGTGCAGGTGGCCCGGGACGGCCTCGGCACCGCGAACAGTCACACCACCATGCTGCCGTCGCTCGCCGACACGCCGGTGGTCTCCCAGCCGACGATGGTGGTCTCGACGGTTCGCCCGCCCGAGCGGCCGCCCTGGGCCCGACTGCCCGAGGACAGCGCCGGTCCCCCGCCCCGGGGCCGACGCCGGGCCGCCCCGAGTGGCGGCGACGGACTGCCCGCCCAGTTGGCCGCGCTGCGGGCCCGTCTGTTCGGCGGGGACTCCGGCGGGCGCCTGGCCATCGCCGCCGTCGTGGTGGTGCTCGGGCTGGTCGCCGCGCTCGGTGGCTGGTGGTTCGGGGTCGGCCGGTACACCACCGCGCCGGAGCTGGTGAGCATGAGCAAAGCCGAGGCGGAGTCCCAGGCGTCCCAGGGCGGCTTCACGATCCGCTACGCCGAGCCCCGGCATGACGATCAGGTGCCGCGCGACGGCGTGCTGGCGCAGGAGCCGGCTTCCGCCGCCCGGGTCCTCAAGGGCGGCACCATCACCCTGACCCTGTCGCTGGGACCGGACCGATTCCCGATGCCGGACGTGGTCGGCAAGGACTTCGACCTGGCCGAAGCGGATCTGGCCAACGCACAGCTCGAGGTCGTCAAGGGCCCGGCCCGGTTCGACGACGGCCTGCCCGAGGGCATGGTGGTGGCCACCAAGCCGGAGGCGGGCGAGGAGGTCAAGCCGGGGCAGGAGATCACCGTCTTCCTCAGCAAGGGACGGGCCCCGATCACCGTGCCGAACCTGGTCGGCAAGAGCCTCAACGAGGCGCGCGGGATCATCGGCCAGCTCGGCCTGGTGCTGGTCGAACCGACCTACAAGGAGTCCGACAAGCCCCGCGACGAGGTGCTCGGGCAGAGCCCGGCCGACGGCAGCGGAGTGGAGAAGGGCGCCCAGGTCCGGCTGGAGGTCAGCGAGGGGCCGCCGCAGGTGACCGTGCCCCGCGTCGTCGACCTGCCCTGCCAGCAGGCCAAGCAGGTGTTGGAGAGCCAGGGCTTCCAGGTCTCCGTGCAGTTCAACCCGAACGCCGTCGCCCGCTTCCAGAACCCGAGCGAGAACGCCCAGGTGCCGCCCGGCAGCCAGATCACCATCGGGTGCTTCTGATGACCGCGGCGCACCCCGGCCACCGGCCGCTCGGCTCGCACACGCCCACCTCCGGAGGGCTGGCGAAGGCGGCACTGCCGTACGTCGACGGGGCCGGGTCCGAGGTGGCCCAGGTCTACGTCGGCAACTCCCGGGGCTGGGCGACGCCGGCCGGTGACCCGGTGCAGGACACGCTGTTCCGCGACGGCTGCGCCGAACGCGGCGTGAGCGCGTACATTCACGCGTCGTTGCTGGTCAACCTGGGGTCGCCGACGGAGGCCACGGTCGAGCGTTCGGTGCAGAGCCTGGCCCACGCGCTGCGCCGGGGTGCCGCGATCGGCGCGCGTGCCGTGGTGTTCCACGCCGGCAGCGCGGTCGACGCCGGGCACGCCGAAGCGGCCATGCGGCAGGTACGCGAGTCGCTGCTGCCGCTGCTGGACTCGGCCGCCGCCAGTGACGGGCCGATGCTGCTGGTGGAGCCGAGCGCCGGTGGCGGCCGGTCCCTGGCCAGCCGGGTGGAGCATCTCGGGCCCTACCTCGACGCGGTGGACCGCCACCCCTGGCTCGGCGTCTGCTTCGACACCTGCCACGCCTGGGCCGCCGGGCACGACCTGGCCGCCGAGGGCGGAATGACCGAGACGCTGGACATCCTGGTGGCCACCGTCGGCGCGGACCGGCTGCGGCTGGTGCACGCGAACGACTCGAAGGACCTGTGCGGTTCCACCCGCGACCGGCACGAGACCATCGGCAAGGGCCTGATCGGCGAACCGGCCTTCGCCGAGCTGATGCGGCACCCGGCCACTGCGGGCGTGCCGATCCTGGTGGAGACGCCCACCGAGGGGCACGAAGGCCACGCCGCCGACATCGCCACGCTGCGCCGCCTCGCCCCCGCCTGACCCTCTGGCCGAGCCGGACCGGGCTCCCCGGGTCTCCGGCGTCCGCCGGCCGTACCCACTGGCCTGCCGGCCCGCCGCCACGCGCGGGCGCGGCGGCGGGTGGGTCAGCGGCGCAGGATGCGGGTGAGCACGGTGGCGGCCCGGTCCACCTCGTCGTCGGTGACGTCCAGGTGGGTCACCAGCCGGGCGGTACGCGGGCCGAGGACCGAGACCAGGACACCGTCGGCACGGGCTGCGGCGGCCAGCGCCGGCGCGTCCAGGGACGCCTTGGTCAGGTCCAACGGGACCAGGTTCGTCCGCGCGGCATTCGCCAGCACCCCGAACGGCGCGATCGCCTCGGCCAGCCGGGCCGCCTTCGCGTGGTCCTCGGCGAGCCGGTCGACGTGGTGGGCCAGCGCGTACCGTCCGGCGGCAGCCAGGAAGCCGGCCTGGCGCATCCCGCCCCCCATTCGCTTCCGGATCAACCGGGCCCGGTCGATCCGCTCGGCACTGCCGATCACCAGCGAGCCGACCGGTGCGCCCAGCCCCTTGGACAGGCAGACCGACAGCGTGTCGAAGAGCGCACCGTACCCGGCCAGCGGCACCCCGTCGGCCACGTGCGCGTGCCAGATCCGGGCACCGTCGCAGTGCAGCGCCGCCTGCGCGGAGTCGGCCACCTCCCGCAACGCGCGGAGCGTGTCCAGCGGGATCACCCCGCCGCCGCCCCGGTTGTGGGTCTGCTCCACGGCGATCGCCCGGGTGGGCACCGCCCAGTAGCCGTCCGGCCGGACCATGCCGGCGACCACGTCGGGGTCGATCTGCGCGCCCACCGCCGGCCAGGTCCGCGAGGTGATCCCGCCGTACGCGGCAGCCGCGCCCATCTCGTACGTGATGACGTGCGCGTCGGCGTCGCAAAGCAACTCCGCGCCGGGCGGCACCACCAGTTGCAGGGCGATCTGGTTGGCCATCGACCCGCTCGGGCAGAACAGCGCCGCCTCGTGCCCGAACAGCGCGGCGACCTCGGCCTCCAGCGCGTTGACCGTCGGGTCCTCGCCGTAGACGTCGTCGCCGACCTCGGCGGTGGCCATCGCCTCCCGCATTCCGGCGGTCGTCCGGGTCACCGTGTCCGACCTCAGATCGATGAAATCAGCCACAATTGTCCCTTCGGCCGCCGACTGCGGGGCTCGCAAGCTCACTCCTCGCGTCAGCCACCATCACTCTTGGGCCGCCGACTGCGGGGCTCGCAAGCTCACTCCTCGCGTCAGCCACGGAGCATCTCCGCTACGAGGAACGCCAACTCCAGCGACTGCTGGGTGTTCAGGCGGGGGTCACAGGCGGTCTCGTACCGGCCGGGCAGGTCCAGGTCGGCGATGCCCTGCGCGCCGCCCAGGCACTCGGTGACGTCCTCGCCGGTCAGCTCGACGTGCAGGCCACCCGGATGGGTGTCCAGCCCCCGGTGCACCTCGAAGTAGCCCAGCACCTCGTCGACGATCCGGTCGAAGTGCCGGGTCTTGTAGCCGTTGGACGACTCGTGGGTGTTGCCGTGCATCGGATCGCACTGCCACACCACCTTGGCCCCGGCGGCGGTCACCTTCGCCACGATCGGCGGCAGCGCGTCCCGGACCTTGTGGTTGCCCATCCGGCTGATCAGCGTGAGCCGGCCGGGGATGTTGTCCGGGTTGAGCTTCTCGCACAGCTCGATGGCGTCGTCCGGGGTGGTGGTCGGGCCGAGCTTGACGCCGATCGGGTTGGCGATGCGGGAGATGAAGTCGATGTGCGCCCCGTCGAGCTGCCGGGTCCGCTCGCCGATCCACAGGAAGTGCCCGGACAGCCCGTACGGCCGGTTGTCGGAGACCCGGGTCAGCGCGCGGTCGTACTCCAGCGCCAGGGCCTCGTGGGAGCAGTAGAGGGTGACCGTGCGCAGCGCCTCGTCGTCGGTCATCCCGCAGGCCCGGATGAAGGCCATCGCCCGGTCGATCTCCCGGGCGATCGCCTCGTACCGCTCGCCGGCCGGGGAGTTGCGCACGAAGCCCTTGTTCCAGTCGTGCACGGCGTGCAGGTCGGCGAGCCCACCGGCGAGGTACGCGCGGAGCATGTTCATCGCGGCGGCCGAGTTCGCGTACGCCCGGATCATGCGCTGCGGGTCGGCGACGCGCGCCTCCGGCGTGGCCTCCAGCGAGTTGATCATGTCGCCGCGATAGGCCGGCAGCCCCCGGGCGTCGGTCGGCAGCGACCGGGGCTTGGTGTACTGCCCGGCCACCCGGGCCACCTTGACCACCGGCAGCGAGGCGCCGTAGGTGAGCACGATCGCCATCTGCAGCAGCGTGCGGGCGTTGGCCAGCAGGTGACTCTCGGTGTTGTCGGCGAAGGTCTCCGCGCAGTCACCGCCCTGGAGCAGGAACGCCTTGCCCTCGCAGACCAGGGCGAGACGCTGGCGGAGCTGGTCGACCTCGTACGGCGCGACCACCGACGGGACCCTGTCCAGGACCTTGCAGACCTCCGCCACCTGGGCGGGGTCCGGCCAGGGTGGGGTCTGGGCCCGTGGCAGCTCCCGCCAGCGGTCCAGGCCGAGGGCCTCGTCCTCGGCGGAGTTCACGGTCGGACGGCTGGTCTGCAACACCGGGCTGCCCACCGACGGATGGCTCAACTGATGCCACTCATGGCGCATGAATCCCAGCGTACGGCGACCGGCCGGGTGGGCGACCGGCGAGGGGCCGGGTTCCGGCAGATGGACGCGTCAGGCGAGCGCGCAGATCACGGAGTCGACGCCGGGGCGCTGCCGTCCGGCGCCACCGGCGCGGGGCTGTTCCCGCCCGGCCGTTCGGCGGAGATGCACCAGTCGAGCCCGTCCCGGGTGACCGTGAACAGCAACGCGCGGGTGGCTTCGCGGCGACCGGCGGTCACTGTGACCGAGACGCTGACCTCCTGTCCGGCCTCTCCGGGCCGGATGTCGACGATCTCGGAGCGGGGCACCTCGAAGTGGTCGGCGAAGTCACCGTTGGGGCCGGTGGCGGCCCCGTCGAACGCCTCGTGCAGCGCGGCGCAGAGCTGGCTGCGCCCGGCCGCCACGTCCTTGGCCGCCATCGCGTCGAGGTACGCCTGCACCCGCTCGCGCGCCTTGGTCATGGCTTCCTCGGCGGGGGCCCGACCGGGCTGCTCCGCCTCGTCCTCCCCGCCCAGCAGGCCGCACCCGACCAGCGCGGACGGCATGATCGCGAGCAGCACGGCGGTGACGACGGTTCGCCGGAATCTCGTTGGCATCGCTGTCGTGACCTCCCGCCCGCTCGATCGGCGCGAGTCTGTCACACCCGCCCCTGGTGTAAGGAAGGGACCCTTCCTATCGCTTTTTGTATAGGAAGGGTCCCTTCCTTACACGCACCCCCGCACCCCCGCGCCCACGCACCCCACGCAGCCCACGCAGACCCGCGCGGCGTGCGGTGGGCAGGCGGACGGGGAGGGGCCGGTGCGGCCCCTCCCCGTCGTGTGGGTGATGCGTCGGCCTTCGGCTCAGCCGAGACCGCCCTTGATGGCGCCGATCAGCTCACCGTTGCTGGTGTCTCCGGAGAGCTCCCAGAAGAACGCGCCACCGAGGCCCTGGTTCTTCGCGTACGTCATCTTGCCGCCGATGGTGGACGGGGTGTCGTAGCTCCACCAGTTGCTGCCGCACTTGGCGTACGCGGTGCCGCCGACGGTGCCGGTGGCCGGGCAGGTGTTCTTGAGCACCTTGTAGTCCTCGATGCCCTGCTCGTAGGTGCCGGGGGCGGGCCCGGTCGCCGTGCCGCCGGGCGTCGTCTGGGTCACGCCGGTCCAGCCCCGGCCATAGAAGCCGATGCCGAGCAGCAGCTTGTTGGCGGGGATGCCCTTGCTCTTGAGCTTCTGGATGGCGGCGTCCGACCAGAAGCCCTGCTGCGGGATACCGGTGTACGAGTTGAGCGGCGAGTGCGGGGCGGTGGGGCCCTGCGGGGCGAAGGCGCCGAAGTAGTCGTACGTCATCGGCATGATCCAGTTGAGGTGGGTCGCGGCGCCGGCGTAGTCGGTCGCGTCGATCTTGCCGCCGTTGCTGCCGTCCGCGGTGATCGCGGCGGTCACCAGCGCCGACGAGCCGAACCGGGTACGCAGCGCGCTGACCACGTTCTTGAACGCGTTCGGGCCGCTGGCGTCACAGGTCAGGCCGCAGGCGTTGGGGTACTCCCAGTCGATGTCGATGCCATCGAAGACGTCCGCCCAGCGCGGGTCCTCGACCATGTTGTAGCAGCTCTCCGCGAAGGCGGTCGGGTTCTGCGCGGCCTGGGTGAAGCCGCCGGACCAGGTCCAGCCGCCGACCGAGAAGATCACCCTGATGTGCGGGTACATCTTCTTGAGCTTGCGCAGCTGGTTGAAGTTGCCCCGCAGCGGCTGGTCCCAGGTGTCGGCGACGCCGTCGACGCTCTCCGCCGCGGTGTAGGCCTTCTCGTAGTCGGCGTAGCTGTCACCGATCGTGCACCGGCCGCCGGTGGTGTTGGCGAACGCGTACAGGATGTGGGTCAGCTTCGACGCCGAGCCGCTGGTGTGGATGTTCTTGACGTGGTAGTTGCGTCCGTAGACGCCCCACTGGGTGAAGTAACCGACCACCTTCTGGCCGCTCGGCGGCGGCGTGGTCGGGGGCGGGGTGGTGGGCGGCGGAGTCGTGGGCGGAGCGGTGGTCGGCGGGGTGGTGGTGGGCGGCGTCGTGGTGGGCGGCGGGGTGCCGCCGCCGCAGGCCACGCCGTTGACCGTGCAGTTCAACGGCGCGCGGTACGCACCGGTGCCGTTGTAGCCCCAGCTGAAGGAGGCGCCCGGGGCCAGCCCACCGGCCCAGCTCTTCTTGACGGCCACGTAGCGGTTGCCGTCGCGCGTGACGTCGGCGTCCCAGGAGCTGCTGATGCTGGTGCCCGAGGGCAGCTCGAACTCGATGCGCCAGGTGCTGACGGTGGCGGTCGAGCCGTTGGTGACGGTGACCCGCGTCTCGTGACCGGTCCCCCAGTCCGACACCCGGCTGAACGAGGTGGTCACGCTTCCGGCGCCGAACGCCGAGGCCATCGGGACCGTGGCGACGGTCACCGCGACCACGGCGCCGACCCAGAGGGCCCGGCGGAGCGATCTCTTCATGTGGCGTCTCCAAACAGTTAGGAAACTTTCCAAAAGGATGAGGAGACGCTACTCACACGACACCACTTCGTCAAGATGTCCATGTATCGATCCCGGCGCGATCGGGACCCGCTCCACCCCGGGAGCACACCGCCCCCGAGCAGCGGAACCGGCACCCCACCGCCCGGCGGCACACCCGCAGGCCCGGCCGGACCGCCCACCCGTGGGGGCGCAATCAGGCACATCACCTCACGCGAGCGCCGCGCCCGGCGTCCCCGTGCCTGGCGTCGGATCGACGACGGCATCGAGCCCCACCGCCGGAACCTCAACCAACGCCGGTCGACATCTGTCGATCGCCGCCCCTGCGGCCAACCGCAGGAATTCGGAGCCTGCCGGAACCGTATAGATCCCATGGAGATTCTGTCTCGGTTTCACGAAGGTTCCATGTCGAATCCATGAATATCCGCATCGGTCGAATTCACCGTACGCAATGACGCAGCGAACCCGATCGACGGAGAATGTGGTACGGCCGGATCCACAGGGCGCGTGGAACCATGCGGACAAGCAGAAGTCATCGGGACACTACGGCTACGAACCGTGAGCGCAACCACGCTCGATATAAGCCGTTTTGCCCGATAATATCCACCATTGGAGGTACCCGCCAGTTACCCGATCCTCCATCCCGGAACTGCACTTCTGCCACCCATACTGTCCGCAATGGCCGACGCCGCAACGTATTCCAATCGCTCCGCTTCCGGCCCGGGATCGCAACGAGGTTTTCGTCAACGGAAACTCTTCGGGTAGGGTCTTGTCTCGCTCACCCGGGACTGTCCTGCCTCCGGCCGGCCCACGGAACGACAGATTATCGATAGATGCGCGTACGTCGCCCGAGAATGACGTCGTACCATAAGCCCTTGGAATGGAGACCGTGTCCGCACTCAGAGTGAACTCCCTGTACAAGGTCTACGGGAACCGCGCCGACAAGGCGATGGCAATCCTGAGGAACGGCGCAGGCCGGGACGAGGAGCTGGCGGGGCTACCGGTCACGGCTGCGGTCGTCGACGCGAACTTCGAGGTCAAACGCGGCGAGATCTTCGTGGTCATGGGCCTGTCCGGCTCGGGGAAGTCCACCCTGATCCGGATGCTGAACGGACTGCTACCCGCCACGCACGGCACGGTGGAGGTCGACGGGGTCGACATCACCAAGCTCAAGCCCGCCGCGCTGCGCAAGCTACGCCGCGAGAAGATCAGCATGGTCTTCCAGCACTTCGCGCTCCAGCCGCACCGGTCGGTGTTGGACAACGCCGGCTACGCGCTGGAGGTCGCGGGCATGCCCCGCGCCGAGCGCCGGGAGAAGGCACTGCAGGCGCTCCGGATGGTCGACCTGGACAAATGGGCGGACAAGCTGCCGCAGGAACTGTCCGGCGGCATGCGCCAACGGGTCGGCCTGGCCCGCGCGCTCGCCGCCGGCACCGACATCATGCTCATGGACGAGGCCTTCTCCGCGCTCGATCCGCTCATCCGCCGCGAGGTGCAGGACCAACTCCTCGAACTACAGGCCGAGCTCGGCAAGACGATCGTGTTCATCACGCACGACCTCAACGAGGCGATGCGCCTCGGTGACCGCATCGCGGTCATGCGTGCCGGCCGGATCGTCCAGATCGGCACCGCCGAGGAGATCCTCACCGACCCGTCCAACGACTACGTCGCCCAGTTCGTCGCCGATGTCGACCGGACCAGGATCCTCACCGCGGCGGCGGTCATGGAACGGCCGCTCGGCGTCGTGGACGTGAACTCCGGCCCCCGGGTGGCCGCTCGCGTGCTGCGTGAGACCCAGACGTCAGCGGTCTACATCACCGGCCGCGACAAGCGGTACCTGGGCACCGTGACCGCCGACGACGCCGCCCGGGCAGTCCGGAACGGACTGACGAACCTTCAGGAGGTCGTGTCGACCGAGCACGCCCGAATGGTCGACGACACGACGCCGGTGGCCGACATCTTCGCGCCCTGCGCCCAGAGCCCGGCACCGGTGGCCGTGGTCGACGCGACCGGGCGGCTCGCCGGCGTGATTCCGCGGGTCACGCTGCTGAGCGCCCTGGGCAGCATCAGCGCTGAGGCCAGCGCTGCCACCGCCACGCCGGAGCCCGCCGGCACGACGCCGACCGCCGACGCGGTGCAGACCGGTGAAACGGCCGACACGCCGACCGGAGACGGCACCGCACCGCAGGTACCGGTGCAGGTGGTTGCCGAGCCGTCGGTCCGCCTCACGGGAGAGCCCGCATGAACCGCGCCGACAGTCTCGACGACATGCTCCCGTACATCCGGATCGGCGACGCGTTCAAGACCGGCGTCGACTGGTCGAGAGAGCATCTGTCCGCCGTCTTCGACGGCATCGCCGCCACCGTCGACGCACTGGTCGAGCCGCTGGTGGACCTGCTGACCGCGCCCCCGGCGATCGTCATGGTATTGATCTTCGCCGGCCTCGGCTGGTGGCTGCGAAGCTGGAAGTTCGGCCTGGGCACCTTGCTCGGACTCGGCATGGTGGCCGGGATGCCGATCTGGGACCAGACCATGAGCACGCTGGCGCTGGTCCTGGTGGCCAGCGGACTCGCCCTGCTGCTCGCCGTACCGACGGGCATCTTCATCGCGGAGAACCGCCGCGCCTCGGCAATCGTCCGACCGGTGCTCGACCTGATGCAGACGATGCCCGCATTCGTCTATCTGATCCCAGCCATCTTCTACTTCGGCGTCGGCGCCGTGCCCGGCGTGCTGGCCACCGTGGTGTTCAGCATGCCGCCCGGGGTACGCCTGACCGAGTTGGGCCTTCGCCAGGTCGACCGCGAGGTCATCGAGGCCGGCGAGGCGTTCGGCGCTTCGCCGTGGAAGATCCTGCTGCGCACCAAACTGCCACTGGCCCTGCCCACCATCATGACCGGCGTCAACCAGGTCATCATGCTGGCGCTGTCGATGGTCGTCATCGCCGGGATGGTCGGCGCCGGTGGTCTCGGCGAGGTGATCATGACGGCACTCGCCCGGGTCCAGGTCGGCGCGGGCTTCGAGGGCGGCATCGCCGTGGTGATCCTGGCGGTGGTGCTCGACCGCCTCACCGACTCGATCGGCGCGCGTACCGCGTCCGCGAAGGCGCAACGCGCCATGCAACGAGCCTGATCCCCCGACCTGACCCACGCAGGGAAGTCCCGTTGCCGGTGCCCTGCCTCGCTACCGCGAGTTCCGCCGGTGCACAGCAACGAGGGAAGGAAACTCCACATGTGGAGCAGTAAATTGGTGCGCCGGGTCGCGCTGGCGGCCACCGCCGCCTTGGCGCTGACCGGTGCCGCTGCCTGCGGCAACTCCGACGATTCTGCCGGCGGTGACAACAAGAAGATCACCATCGGCTACATGTCCTGGGACGAAGCCATCGCCGCCTCGTACCTCTGGAAGAACCTGCTGGAGGAGAAGGGCTACGAGGTCGAGCTCAAGAACGTCGAGGCGGGGATCGTCTACCAGGGTCTGTCGACCGGCGACATCGACCTCTTCCTCGACAGCTGGCTGCCGCAGACGCACGCCGACTACATGAAGGAGTACGGCGACAAGCTCGAGAACCTCGGCGTCTGGTACGACGACGCCCGCCTGAGCATCGCCGTGCCCGAGTACGTCAGCGACGTCAACTCGCTGGAGGACCTGGCCGACAAGGCCGACACCTTCAACGGCGAGATCATCGGCATCGAGCCTGGCGCCGGCCTGACCGCCGCCACCCAGGACAAGGTCATCCCGGAGTACGGCCTGACCGGCAAGCTGAGCCTGAAGACCTCGTCGACCCCGGCCATGCTGGCCGCGTTGGACGGCGCGATCAAGGACCAGAAGCCGATCGTGGTGACCCTGTGGCACCCGCACTGGGCCTACGCGAACTACCAGCTCAAGGACCTCTCGGACCCGAAGGGCACGCTCGGCGGGACCGAGGAGATCAACACCCTGGCCCGTGAGGGCTTCAGCGCGGACTTCCCCGAGGCCGCCGAGATGCTGAAGAAGTTCAAGATGGACACCCAGCAGCTCGGCTCGCTGGAAGACCTGATGTTCAACGTGCACCAGGACGACGAGCCGAAGGCCGTCGAGGAGTGGCTGAAGGCCAACCCGGACTACGCCGGCACGCTCGAACCCGCCGCCTCCTGACGACTCGGCACTTAACGATCCGCCGTCGGTGGTGGGGCCCACGTGGCCCCGTCACCGGCGGCGGATCCGTCTCCCGGATGCCACACCGCACCCGTCGCCGGTGGTTACCGAGCGGTAGATCGCCGCGCGGCGCTGCGGGCAACCAGGCCGGCCAGCGGTAGCCTCGCGGTCATGACCGTCTTCGACATCCCGATCGGCGCGCTCACCGGCGGCCCGGCCGACCTCTCCCAGTACCGTGGCCAGGCGCTGCTGGTGGTCAACGTGGCATCCCGCTGCGGCCTCACCCCGCAGTACGCCGGCCTGCAGGAACTCCAGGACGAGTACGCCGACCGGGGCCTGGTGGTGCTCGGCGTGCCGTGCAACCAGTTCGCCGGCCAGGAACCGGGCAGCGCCGCCGAGATCAGCGAGTTCTGCCAGGTCAACTACGGGGTGAGCTTCCCGCTGACGGAGAAGGTCGACGTCAACGGCCCGGACCGCCACCCGCTCTACGCCGCTCTGGTGCAGACCCCCGACGCCGACGGCCACACCGGCGACGTCCGCTGGAACTTCGAGAAGTTCCTGGTCGCCCCGGACGGCACCGTCGCCGCCCGGTTCGCCCCCACCGTCACCCCCGACGACCCCACCCTGCGCACCACCGTCGAGAAGACCCTCCCCACCCCCTGAACCCCCTTCCCCACCCCCGACGGTGTGCGTCACCGGAGTTGACCAAGGAGTTTGCACCCTCAGACCTGCCCCTTCCGTGACCAAACTCCTTGATCACCCCGAGGGTCGGCGTCTGGGCGGGGCAAGATCCGCGCAACTTCAGCGATATTGCTGTCTCCGGGCACGCCTGAGGCAGCAGTATCCGTGAAGTTGCGCGGATCATGATGAGCCGCGAAGCAAGTCCATGATCGGCGGGGTGGACCGGATCCGGCGAGAACCCGGGGCCGGTGGCCGAAGGCGGGGGTAGGTTCGGACGTGACGGGTCGGCGTGTGGCGGGAGGATCTGGCGTGTCGGTCGTAGGGCTGATCGGGAGCGGGCACATCGGGAGCACCGTGGCACGGCTGGCGGTGGCCGCCGGGTACGAGGTGGTGGTGAGCAACTCGCGCGGGCCGGAGACGCTCGCCGACCTGGTCGACGAGTTGGGGCCGCACGCCAGCGCGGGCACCGCCGACGCCGCCGCCGAGGCCGGTGACCTGGTGGTGGTCACCATCCCACTCAAGGCGTACCGGTCGGTGCCGGTCGCGCCGCTGGCCGGCAAGGTCGTCATCGACACCAACAACTACTACCCGCAGCGGGACGGCCGGTTCCCCGAGCTGGACGAGGGCACCGCCACCAGCAGCGAGCTGCTGCAACGTCATCTGCCCGAGGCGCGCGTGGTGAAGGCGTTCAACAACATCCACTTCAGGCACCTGTCCTCCCTGGCCCGACCGAGCGGCGCAGCCGACCGTAGCGCGCTGCCGATCGCCGGTGACGACGCCGAGGCCAAGGCCGTGGTCACCGCGTTCCTCGACCGCATCGGCTACGACGCGGTGGACGCCGGCAGCCTCGCCGAGAGCTGGCGGTTCCAGCCGGACACCCCGGCCTACGGCACGGTCTATTCCGCCGACCCGGCGAACTGGCAGCAGGAGGCCCCCGGCGACGCCGACAAGGTACGCGCGGCACTGGCCGAGGCCGGCTGACCCGTCAGCTCTCGCCGGCCGCCAGCACGGGTGACGGTCCCGGCTCCAGGTTCATCCGTCGACCGCCGCCGTGCCCGTGCGGCGGGCCCGCCACTCCGGTGCCAGCACCGACCAGACCTCCAGGTCGACCCGCCCGCCCGGGCGGGACAACACCTCCCGCAGTACGCCGTCGCGCCGCATGCCCAGTCGGCGCGCCACCGCGATGCTGCGGACGTTGCCGGCGTTGGTGCGCCACTCGACCCGGTGCAGTCCGCGCTCGACCAGCGCCCAGTCGATGATCCGTCCGACCGCGCGGGTCACCAGGCCACGCCCCTCGGCCGCCGGTTCCAACCAGCAACCCGCCTCACAGACCCCGGTCGCCGCGTCGAACGACACCAGCAGCACCCCACCGACCAGCCGGTCCCCCAACCAGATGCCCCAGATCCCGCCGCCGTCACGGGCCCACCGGTCCGCGTACCGCTGCAACACGTGCCGCGCCCCGTCCAGGTCGGTCGCCACGAAGGACGGCCCCACCCAGGGTGAGATGTGCTCCCGGGCCCGGTCCAGGTTGGCCAGGAACTCCTCGGCATGCCACGGATCGAGCGGACGCAACTGCGCGTCCTCCGTCAGGTCAATGGCGAACATCAGCGAACTCCCGTCATCGGTCGCTCCGGCTGCACCGGCTCCTCAGAGCGGGCGGCGGCCGGCGAAGCCGCAGTCGGCGCGGTGGTACCAGCGCACGTCGCTGTCGCCTTCCAGCCAGCACCAGAGCACCTGGCGGCCGTCGCGTTCGCCGGGGAAGTCGAGCAGGATCGGTGCCAGGCTCTTAACCTCGATGCCGGGTTGCCGCAGCTCGTCGAGGATGGCGTGCAGGCGGGCCTCCAGCGCCTTCACCTCGGGTCGACCGCCGAGCGCGCTCAGCCCGTGGGTGGCCAGGTCGGTCTGCAACTCGGCCAGGTCGGCCCGGACCCGGATCAGCTCGTCGATACGGGGGTGCAGGGTGGCCACCAGGTGCCGGGCCTGGGCGAGTGTGAACACCGCGACAGTATGCGGCACGCCTGGCAGCGGCAGGAGCCCGCGGGGACCCGCGTCGCCGGGTCGTCGTCAGCGCGTACCGGCGTCGCCGCTCACTCGGCCTGGGCGGCCAGCTCGCGGGCCCGGTCCCGGGCCGCCTCCAGAGCGGCCAGCAGCGCCGCGCGTACGCCGTGGTTCTCCAGCTCGCGGACGGCGGAGATGGTGGTGCCGGCGGGCGAGGTGACCGCCTCGCGCAGCTTCACCGGGTGCTCGCCGGAGTCGCGCAGCATCACCGCCGAGCCGATCGCGGTCTGCACGATCAGGTCGTGCGCCACCTGCCGGGGCAGGCCGAGCAGGATGCCGGCGTCGGTCATCGCCTCGACCAGCAGATAGAAGTACGCCGGGCCGGAGCCGGAGAGCGCGGTGACGGCGTCCTGCTGGGTCTCGGGGACCCGGATCGTCGCGCCGAGCGGCTTGAACATCTCCTCGGCCAGCGCCAGGTGCGTGCCGGTGGCATGCGCCCCGGCGGAGATGGCGGTCATCGCCTGGTCCACCAGGGCGGGGGTGTTGGTCATCACCCGGACCACCGGGGTGCCCTCGGGCAGTCGGCGGCTGAAGAAGCTGCTGGGCAGGCCCGCGCAGAGCGAGATGACCAGCTTGTCGGCGGGCACCTTGGGCCCGATCTCGTCCAGCAGGGCGGCGGCGTCCTGCGGCTTGACCGAGACGGCGAGCACGTCCGCCTCGTCGACGGCGGTGAGGTTGTCCACCACCCGGACGCCGTAACGGGCGGCGATCTCCTCGGCGCGTGCCGGTCGGCGGGCGGTGGCCAGCAGCCGGTCCACCGGCCAGCCGGACCGCAGCAGGCCGGAGAGCATCAGCTCGCCGATCTTGCCCGCGCCGATCACCGCGACGGTGTGCACCCCGGCTGACACCTGACGTACCCCCTTCGGGTACCGGCGTGGGGGGGGGGGGGGGGGGCCCCCCCCCCCCCCCCGGCGCGCCCCCCCCCCCCCCCCCACCAAAACCCCGGCGGGGGCCCGCCCACCGCCCCCACGGAGGAGACCGGCGGGGGGGGGGGGGGGGGGGCGGCGCG
>NZ_JBVHKD010000007.1:0-284755 GCF_055559695.1 Micromonospora sp. NPDC023869 | reverse complement strand
CACCGCGCCCCGTTGTGCCCGGCCCCGACCCCGGCCCGGGGGTCCCCCCGGCCGCACCCCCCCCGCCCCCCCTGGGGCACGCGGGGGGGCGGGGGGCCGGCCGCCCCCCCGCGACGTCGGGACGACGATCAGCTGCCGAAGAAGACCTCGGCCTCGGCGTACCGCTCCAGCGGCACGGTCTTCAGCTCGCGGGTGGCGTCGGCGAGCGGGACGCGGACGATGTCCGTGCTCTGCATCGCGACCATCTTGCCCCAGTCGCCCTCGTGCACGGCGTCGATCGCCTGCAGGCCGAGCCGGGTGGCGAGCACCCGGTCGAACGCGGTCGGGGTGCCGCCGCGCTGGATGTGCCCGAGCACGACGGTGCGGGCCTCCTTGCCGGTCTTGGCCTCCAGCTGCTCGGCCAGCCACTGGCCGATGCCGCCGAGCCGGACGTGACCGAACGAGTCCAGCTCCTGGTTCTGCAGGACCATCTGGCCCTCCAGCGGCTGGGCGCCCTCGGCGACCACGACGATCGGGGCGTACTGGTGCTGGAAGCGCTTCTCGACGTAGCCGGCGACCTGCTCGACGTCGAACTGCCGCTCCGGCAGCAGGATCACGTTGGCGCCACCGGCCAGCCCGGCGTGCAGGGCGATCCAGCCGGCGTGCCGGCCCATCACCTCGACGACCAGGGTGCGGTGGTGGCTCTCGGCGGTGGTGTGCAGCCGGTCGATCGCCTCCATCGCGATGTTCACCGCGGTGTCGAAGCCGAAGGTGTAGTCGGTGGCGCCGAGGTCGTTGTCGATGGTCTTCGGCACGCCGATGACCTTGACGTCCAGCTCGTGCAGCTTGGTGGCGACACCGAGGGTGTCCTCGCCGCCGATGGCGATCAGCGCGTCGACGCCCTGTGCGGCCAGGTTCTCCTTGATCCGCTCGACGCCGTTCTCGATCTTGAAGGGGTTGGTCCGCGAGGAGCCGAGGATGGTGCCGCCGCGCGGCAGGATCCCCCGGACCTCCGCGATGCCCAGCGGACGGGACAGACCCTCCAGCGGGCCCTTCCAGCCGTCCCGGAACCCTACGAACTCATGGCCGTAGCTGGCGACGCCCTTACGGACCACCGCCCGGATGACCGCGTTGAGACCCGGGCAGTCGCCGCCGCCGGTGAGCACGCCGATACGCATGATCCGCTCATCCTCCTGGGAGCAATTCGGTCAAGCCCGATCAAGCCCCAGGATAAGTGTCAGGTCAGACCTCGGCACCGTTGCCGGCCCGGGGCGGGCCGTCCCTCCGAACTGTAGTCGCCGTACCGGCCCACCTCACACCGCGCCCCGGTTACCAGTCAGTAGCCGTCGTCGCCGGTGGACGCCGGGCCACCGCCCGGGGCCGAGCCGCCCCGCCCCAGCAGGGCCACCGGGCGGCCGTCCCCGGCGGCCCAGCACCGGGCCGCGGTGACGTGCACCGCGACCAGCGTCAATCCGCTCGTCGTCACGCCATCCGGGAACCACCCGGCCAACCCCGGGTGCCACAGCCGCTCGGCCCGCGCCCGGTCGTAGTCGTCCCGGGCGGTACCCGACATCGACGCCCAGACCTGCCCGTCCGGGTCGTGGAGGCCCACCTCGACCTCCGCGTTGACCCGCAACTGGCGGACGGTCGACGACCCGGCGTACGCGAAGAACCACAGCTCGCCGTCGAAGTCCGCGCGTTGCAGGACCATCGGGCGGCCGACCAACCGGCCGTCGAGGGAGGTCGTGGTGAGCGTGCCGACACCGACTGCCCTGATCAACTCGGTGATCCGGTGCCGGGCGTCCCGGACGGTCAACACCTCGTCACGCTCCCTCGCCTCGGCACCGTTGGCCACACCGATGCCCGGGGCAGAACGGGTCAAACCACCGATCGACCGCAGCGCGGGGACACCGGCGCTAGGAACCGGTGATCGCCCGCCACCGGGCCAGGTTGTGCCGGGCGTCGACCAGGGCGTCGTGGCGGGCCGCGTCGGCGTTCGGCAGCCGTGGCCGCCCCCGCTCCTCCCAGAGCTGCCGCAGCTCCTTGGTGTAGCGCGGGATCTCCCGGGGCAGGGCCGGCATGGCGCCCCAGAGCTGCGCCAGCGCCACGTGGTCGTACGCGGCGTACCAGGCCCAGAGCTCCAGCTCCTCGCCGGGCCGGTCCCGGATCGGCTCGACCAGGAAGTCGTACAGCTCGTCGCGGATGCGCTCCCGCGAACGCCACGCCCGGTCCGCCGGGGACGGCAGCTTGTCCAGCACGTTGCGGCGTACCCAGGGCACGGCGCGGCTGGCGTCGAACTCGGTCGAGACCGCATAGAACTCGCGGTCGTACTCGTCGACGACGCCGATCGAGACCAGCTCGACGGTCCGGCCGTCCTCGATGAATTCGCAGTCGTAGAAGTAGCGGTAGGCCATCCTCGCCATCCTCGCCGACGCCCGACGGGGCCGTCACGCCGGGTCTCCCACGCCGGGAGCGTTTCCAATCGTCCCGATTGGGAGACATCCGCAGCTCGAAGCTGTCACGGAAGTGATTTGAGGGGTGTACAGCAAGCGACCGGACCGTCATGATCTGATGTGTACCGCTGCCGGACGCCGCACGGGTGTCAGACCACCTCGTCAGGGGCCGCCAGGCTCACCCGGTGAGCGAGTTGGGTCCTTTACCGGGGAGGGGTGGGGCCGTGGAGATGCGCCTGCCGGAGCCGGGCGACGCGCTCACGGGTGTGGAGATGTTCGCCGGGCTGGAGCCGGAGGTGCGTCAGCGGGTCATCGCCGCTGCGGTGCCCCGGACGTACCGCAAGGGTCAGTTGCTGTTCGTGGAGAACGACCCCGGCGAGTCACTGATCGTGCTGCGACGGGGTGCCGTGGCCGTGTTCCGCACCGCGCCGACCGGCGAACGGGCCGTGCTGTCGGTGATCCGACCGCCGGACGTCCTCGGTGAGGTGTCGTTGCTCGACGCCTCCACCCGGTCCGCCTCGGCGGAGGCGATCGAGGACTGCACCGCCCTCGCCCTGTCCCGGGGCGCCTTCATGGAGCTGGTGCACTCCAACCCGCGGATCCTGGACGCGGTGATGCGCTCGTTGGGCGCGCTCATCCGCCGGCTCACCGAGCAGAACGCCGACCACGTCTTCCTCGACCTGCCCGGTCGGGTCGCCAAGACGCTGGTCCGGCTCGCCGGAGAGAGTCAGGCTCCGATGATCACCATCGAGCTGAACCAGAGCCAGCTCGCCGAGATGGCCGGTGGCTCGCGACAGAGCGTCAACCAGGCGATCGGTTCGTTCGCCAACCGGGGCTGGCTGCGTACCGAGGGTCGGCGGATCGTCGTCACCGACGTGCCGGCGTTGCGCCGCCGGGCGGGCATGAGCGACCGCTGACCCAGCGCGACGACGCGGGCACGACAAACGGGCGGGGCCGGGGACGATCGTCCCCGGCCCCGCCCGTTGCACCCGTCCAGGTCAGGGCTTGGTGCTGCCCGGACCGGCCCAGTCCGTACCGCCCGGACCGGCCCAGTCGGTGCCGTCCTTGCCCGACCCCGGCACCTCGCCGACGATGCCCTGCGCCTGCAGGAGCGCGAGGGTGGCGGCGTCCACGTCCACCGAGTCACCGGCGGGGTGGGTGACTCCGTTACCGTCGGTCCAGTCACTCTTCAACATGACGTACACCATGAGGCTGTCCCCCTGCTCAGCGTTGTCCACTAGATCGGCTGCCTGAATCTAGCCGTTCGGCACGCGGCGGACCGCCCGGAGGAGTGTCCACAAGCCAACAGCCCGGTACCCGACAGTCCACCGGGCAGCGATACTCGGACCTGCGCCCCCGGGCGTCGGGGCTCGCCAGTGGAGGGTGTCATCGCCGCACAGTGTGATCGCTGTGGACGCACCGCCGCCGACGGCGACCGCTTCTGCGGTGGCTGCGGTGCGGAGCTCGGCGCCGTCTGCCCGCACTGCCTGAACCCGCTCGCTGCCGACGTGGCCTTCTGCACCTCCTGCGGCACACCCCGGGCCGGCAGCGACCGTCCCGCCACCATCGGCCAGGAGGACCGGCGCCGGGTCAGCGTCCTCTTCGTCGACCTGATCGACTTCACGCCGTACGTCGAGCGGGCCGACCCGGAGCTGGTCCGGGGCATGCAGACCGGCTTCTTCTCCGCCGCCCGCCGGGTGGTCGGGCAGTACGGCGGGGTGGTGGAGAAGTACATCGGCGACGCGGTGATGGCGTTGTTCGGCGCGCCGGTGGCCACCGAGACCGACGCGTTGCGCTGCGTCCGCGCCGGTCTGGAGCTGCAACGGGTGCTGACCCGGTTCACTCCCACCGGCACCGACGGACTGCGCTTCCGGGTCGGCGTGGCGACCGGCGAGGCGCTCGTGGACGTGGCCGCGGCCCGCGACGGCGGGCAGGCGATCGTCGCCGGCGACGTGGTGAACACCGCCTCCCGGTTGCAGTCGGTGGCACCGCCCGGTGGGGTGCTGGTGGACGGGACCACGCATTCGCTCACCCGGGACACCATCCGCTACGACGAGCAGCCCCCGGTCACGCTGCGCGGCCGGTCCGCGCCGACGGAGGTGTGGCTGGCGCTGTCCGCGGTACGCCAGCAGGCCACCGACCGCGAACCGGACACCACGCCGCTGATCGACCGTGAGCACGAGCTGGGCATGCTGGTAAACGCGCTGCACCGCAGCCTGCGCGACCGCCGCCCGCAGGTGGTCACCGTCTTCGGCCGGGCCGGCATCGGCAAGAGCCGGCTGGTACGCGAACTGCACCGGCACACCGGCCGGCTGGTGGACGAGCCGCTGACCTGGCGGATCGGGCGCTGCCCGCCGTTCGGGGAGAATGTCACGTTCGCCGCGCTGGCCGACATCGTCAAGGCCGAGGCGGGCATCCTGGACACCGATCCGGCCACCAGCGCCGCGCAGCGGCTCGCCGGGGCGGTGGCCGAGCTGGTCGGGCCCGGCGAGCGCGACCGGGTCGCCGACGCGCTGCGTCCGCTGGTCGGTCTGGCCGGTACGCCGCTGCCGGCCGAGGAGGCCGAGTCGGCCTGGCGGCGTTTCCTGCTGGCGCTGGCCGCGCGTCGACCGACCGTGCTGGTCTTCGAGGACCTGCACTGGGCCGACGACGCCATGCTGCGCTTCGTGGAGCTGCTCGGCGCGGCGGCCCGGGACGTGCCGCTGCTGCTGCTCTGCACCGCCCGCCCCGAGCTGGTCGACCGCGATCCGAGCTGGGCGGGGACGATCACCGGCTCGGTGACCATCACCCTGCCGCCGCTGCGGGACACCGGCATCGCCGCGTTGTACGCGCACATGTTCGGGCAGGCCGCCTTCTCGGCCGACCTGTTGACCCCGCTGATCGAGGTGGCCGGCGGCAACCCGCTCTACGCGCACGAGTACGTCCGGATGCTCATCGAGCAGGGCGCGTTGCGGCAGTCGGGGCGGGGCTGGTCGCTGGAGAAGCACCTGGACCTGCCGATGCCGGAGAGCGTGCACGCGGTCATCGCCAACCGGGTCGACCTGCTCGACCCGAAGGACCGGGCGGTGCTGCTGGCCGCGGCCGTGGTCGGTGTGCAGTTCTGGCCCGGCGCGGTGGCCGCCGCCGTCGGGCAGCCGGTGGAGGCCGTCGAGCGCGCCCTGCGTCGGCTGGAGCAGCGCGACTTCGTGCACGAGCAGGCCGCGTCCACGATGGCCGGCCAGCCGGAGTACCGCTTCCGACACGTCCTGGTCCGCGACGTGTGCTACCAGCGGCTGCCGCGTACCGAGCGGGTGGCCCGGCACGACCGGACGGCCGACTGGCTGGACACCCTGTCGCAGAGCCGGGACACCGACCTGGCCGAGGTGCTGGCCCACCACCGCTGGGCGGCGCACGAGATCGCCCGGTCACTGGACCTGGAGACCCGTCGCTACGCCGGTCCGGCCCGGGCCGCGCTGCACCGGGCCGCCCGCCGGGCGTACGCGCTGCACGGGTTGGACGCGGCCGCCAGCCACGCGGCCCGCGCGCTCGGTCTGGCCGACGACTCCGACCCGGTCGGCCGGCTGCAACTGGAGCTGCTCAGCACCGAGATCTCGTTCTACCGGGACGGCAACGCGTTCCTCTCCGGCGGCGGGCCGGAGCAGGTGCAGACGCTGGCCGACCGGTTGCTGGCCTGCGGCGACGAGGCGTGCGCGGCCCGGGCCTGGACGCTGCTCGGCCAGGCGGCCTGGCTGCGGGCCGACCGGCAGGCCGCACTGGTCTGCCTGGACCGGGCGGTGCGGTTGTTCGAGCCGCTGCCGGACAGTCCCCAGAAGGCCGACGCCTTCGCCGAGCTGGGCCGGCTGCACATGCTCAACTACGAGCGCGATCCGGCGGTGGCGGCGGCGGCCACCGCCGCCGAGATCGGCGAGCGGCTCGGGCTGACCGAGACCCGCACCAACGCGCGGATCACCGCGGCCACCGCCCGGTACCAGGCCGGTGACCGGGCCGGCCTGGACGAGCTGCACGCGCTGGCCGAGTTCAGTCGCGCCGGCCAACTCCTGGCGCTGCCCCGGGCCACCCAGAACCTCGCGTACGCGGTCCGCGAGGAGGGCGACTGGCTGCGCTCCGACGCACTGCTCTCGGCGGCGCCAGCCCGCACCGCCAGCGGGCAGACGCTGACCACCAGCTACTCGGGCGAGGCGATGCGCGCCTGGTTCGAGGGGGACTTCCCGCGCCTGCTCGCCGCCGCCGAGGCGTTCGTCGACACGCCCACCGGAAGTTGGGACATGCAGGTGCGCGGGCTGCGGTCGTGCCTGCTGGTGCTGCGGGGCCAACCGGTACCGCCCGCCGCCGGACCGCCCGGGCAGCCGGGTGAGGGCGCCGAGGCACCCGGCGACGACGTGGCCGCCGCGCTGGACACCGCCCGACGCAGCGGCTTCCACCGGCTGCACTGGACGATGGTGGCGATGGGCGCGCTGTGCCGGGCGTTGCAGGAGCGCACCGAGGAGGCCGCGGCGCTCGTCGACGAGTTGGCGGAGGCGTGGACGTCGGTGCCCGCGCTGGCCAGCGGCGAGTGGATCGCCGCCGCCGGCTGGGCGGCCACCCTGTCCGGACGCAAGCCGGCGGCCCGGGTCCGCGGCATGCTGGACCAGGTGGGGCACCGTACGCCCTGGTCGGAGGCGGCCCTGCGGACCGTGACCGGTGCGCTGGCCGGTGCCGACGGCGACCACCGACGCGCGGCCGAGCTGCACCTGGCCGCCGCCGAGATCTACGCCGGGATCCCCGACGTGACCGACCGGATGCTGGCGCTGACGTTCGCGGTACGCGAGCTGGCGTCGGCGGACGACCCGGCGGCGACCAGCGGGCCGCTGACCGAGGTACGCGCGTTCGCGCACCGCAACGGCGCACCCGGTCTGCTCCGCCTGGCCCACCCGTCGGAGGCTGGCACCCGGACACTGGCCTCCTGACCACCGCCCGGGTCGGCTCAGGCGGCGACCGAGGCGGCCGGTGCCGGGGTGGGCATGGTCTTGAGCTTCTGCGCGTACACGTCGACGTACTCGCGGCCGGAGAGCTCCATCAGCTCGTACATGATCTCGTCGGTGACGGCGCGCTCGACGAAGCGGTCACCGGACATCCCGGCGTACCGCGAGAAGTCCAGCGGCGGGCCGAAGCGGATCCGGACCCGCGCGAGCTTCGGGACGATCGTGCCCGGCGGCTGGATCTCGTCCAGGTTGAGCATCACCGCCGGCACCACCGGCGCGCCGCTCTCCAACGCCAGCCGGGCCACGCCGGTCTTGCCCCGGTAGAGCCGCCCGTCGGGTGACCGGGTGCCCTCCGGGTAGATGCCCGCGATGCCACCGGCGCGCAGCACGCTGAGTTGGGTGTCCAGCGCGGCGCGGGCGGCCTGCCCGCCGGAGCGGTCCACCGGGATGGTGCCGGTGCCGACGAAGAACATCTTCGTCAGCCAGCCCTTGAGGCCCTTGCCGGTGAAGTACTCGGCCTTCGCCACGAAGGTGACCTTCCGCGGCACGATCAGCGGGGTGAAGATCGAGTCGGAGAAGGAGAGGTGGTTGCTGGCCAGGATCACCGGGCCGGTCGCCGGTACGTGGTGCAGGCCCTCCACCTGCGGCCGGAAGATCACTCTCAGCAGCGGGCCGAGGAACACGTACTTCAAGAGCCAGTACAGCACCGGCGTCCTTTCGGCGAGGCGGTCGTCGTCGCGACGGCACGGCCGCGTGGCAGGAAGCCTACGAAGCTCCACCGCCCGCCACAACGCCCGAGCGGACCGACCGACCCGCCGGGCGGAGCGTGTCGCCGACCGTGTCCCCTGGCACGCTCCGAGCAAGAACGGACATAGGGGTACGGCCGCGACCAGCGGCACGGACACCGACTTCGTACCCCACGCCACAAGGCACTCCCCGAACCGACCCCGGACGTGTCACGATTCAGAGCACGGCGTGCGGGGGTGCGCCGAGGAGCTGGACGCGGGGCGCGCCGGCGGCGCGATGAGGAGGATGGTCCGGTGTCAGCGGGTGGGGCCCGCCGGGGACGGCGGGACAACGGGCTCGACGCCAGCGAGTACGCCATCGCCGGCGACGTCGACCCGCGCGTCGGTGAGCACCTGCTCGACGTGCTGGCCGCCGGCGGCATCGCCGCCTATCTGCAACCCTCGGCCGACCTGAACCCGGTCACCCGCACCACCACGGTCCCGGCCCGGCCGGTCGACCGGCTCTACGTGGACCGCTCACACCTGAGCACCGCTCGGGACTACCTCAGCCAGCTCGCCGACGAGTCCGGCACGGCCCGCCCCGAGGAACCGGACATCGACGCCGAGTGGGAACGGATCGTCGCCGGTTTCCACAACTCGCCGGGCAGCGGGGACCAGCCGTGGCCCGCCGCGGAGAACGTGGACGACCAGGCCGACGGCGGCAGCAGCACGATCACCACCCCTCGGCCGACGCCCGAGGAGCCGACCGGCCCCACCGCCACCGACGTACGCCGGCTGCCCTACGCCGCCGACGTCTCCGGCGTGTCGGTGGGACGCGGGCCGCGTGACGGCGACGGACCGTCGCTGCTGGAGGGCCTGGACACCTTCGGTGCCGACCTGACGGACGACCCCGACGACGACGAGCGCTACGTCCCGCCCCCGCCCCCGCCCCTGCCCCGGGTGTCGAAGTACGCCGTGGCGGGCGTCCTCGCCGTGGTGCTCGGCTTCGTGTTGTTCCTCTTCCCGGACCTGCTCCCCGCCGACCCGAGCATCGTGACGCTGCTCGGCTTCACCGGCATCCTGGCCGGATTCGTCACGCTGGTCTGGCGGCTGCGTCCCGGCGACGCCGAGGACCGGGGGCCGGACGACGGCGCGGTCGTCTGAGCCGACCGGCGTCTGCGTCCACCGCGCACCGTAGCCGCCCGGATACCGGGACGCGCACCGCCCACGCCAGGGGACGTGACAGTGGTGTAACTTACTGTCAGTAGGAATACCGCAGTACGTCACGTCACCCGCCGACTGCCCGGTTGTTCCTTTCCTCGTGGGCGGTCACTCCCCCTGCTGATCGGAATGCCCGAGATGCGACAGAGTTCTCTCGTGGTGGTGGCCAACCGCCTCCCCATCGACGACAACGTGGCGCTCGACGGCGCCTGTGAGTGGCGCCGCAGCCCCGGCGGGCTGGTGAGTGCGCTACACCCGCTGTTACGACACACCCCGGCGACATGGGTCGGTTGGGCGGGCGGCACAGGCCCCGCACCCAGCCTGCCGGACGTCGACGGGGTGCGGATGCACGCCGTGCCGCTGAGCGGCGAGGAACTGCGCGACCACTACGAGGGGTTCGCCAACGCGACCCTCTGGCCGATCTATCACGACGCGGTCGAGCAGCCGGAGCACCACCGGCGCTGGTGGGACGCATACCAACGGGTCAACCAGCGGTTCGCGGAGGCCACCGCCGAGGTCGCGGAGCCCGGTGCGGTGGTCTGGGTGCAGGACTACCACCTGCAACTGGTGCCGGGTCTGCTCCGTACGCTCCGACCCGACCTGCGCATCGGCTTCTTCCTGCACGTGCCGTTCCCGCCGCCGGAGCTGTTCATGCAACTCCCCCGCCGCGCCGAACTGCTGCACGGCATGCTCGGCGCGGACCTGGTCGGCTTCCAGCGGGCGCAGGCCGCGCACAACTTCGCCCAACTGGTCTCCAAGGTGTTGGGCCTGCCGGCCACCGACCGGCGGATCGCGGTCGAGGACCGGGTGGTCCGCATCGGCGCGTTCCCGGTCTCCATCGACACCGCCGAGATGGCCGCGCTGGCCGGCCGCCCGGCGGTGGCGGACCGGGCCCGACGGCTGCGGCACGACCTCGGCAGCCCGGACCACGTGATCCTCAGCGTCGACCGGATGGACTACACCAAGGGCATCGAGCAGCGACTCAAGGCGTACAGCGAGTTGCTGGCCGGTGGGCACGTCAAGGTCCGAGACACCGTGTTGGTGCAGGTGGCGGTGCCCAGCCGGGAGCGGGTCGGCCAGTACCAAATCCTCCGCGACCGGGTCGAACGCGAGGTCGGACGGATCAACGGCGAGTTCGGCCGGGTCGGCGAGCCGGCCATCCACTACCTGACCCAGCCGTTCGACCGGGCCGAACTGGCCGCGCTCTATCGGGTCGCCGACGTGATGGCGGTGACCCCGCTGCGGGACGGGATGAACCTGGTCGCCAAGGAGTACGTCGCCGCCCGGGTGGACGACGCGGGCGCGCTGCTACTCAGCGAGTTCGCCGGAGCGGCGGCCGAGCTGCCGCAGGCGTACCTGGTCAACCCGCACGACCTGGAGGGGCTCAAGCAGGGCCTGCTCGCGGCGCTGCGGGCCGACCCGGCGGACGTCCATGCCCGGATGCGGGCCATGCGCGAGCACCTGCACCAGCACGACATCCGGGCCTGGGCCCGGTCCTACCTGTCCACCCTGGACCAAAGCGGCGACCTGGTCACCCACCTCACCAGCGGCTGAGGTGGGTGGGCCCGGCCCGGGCCCGCACCACGCGGACCGGGCCGGAAGGTCGCGCGTTCCGGGCCGGTCGTCGCGGACTCAGGCGCGGTCGTCGCGGACTCAGGGCCGGTCGTCGCGGGCCGGGCCCTTGTCCAGCCAGTCCAGGATCGCGTCAATCGGCTCCTGCCACCGCGCGTCGAGCATCAGGTCGTGCCCCATGCCGGGAAAGAGCAGCGGTGCCGAGTCGTACCGGCGGGCCGCACCGGTCAGCGCCGACGGCGGCACCACCCGGTCGTCCGGACTGCCCAGCACCAACACCGGCGGACGACCCACCGGCGGCTCCGGCTCGGCCCCGGTCAGCAGCCGCCACTGCGCCCGCCGGGCCGCCCGACCCAGCCGGCCGGTGTAGCGCCGGGCGTCGGCCTCGGGCAACTCGCGGCTGAACAACTGGCGGCGGTGCAGGCGCAGCCCGCCGCCGAAGACCGCCGGGAGAGTGCCGAGCGGGTTGCGCCGTACCGCGGCACCGAACGTCGCCCACCCGCCGAGGACCGGTGCCACCAGCACCGCCGCCCGGGCCGGATACCGGGCCAGGGCGTGCGCGACCACCAGGGCCCCGGCGCCGTGCCCCACCAGCACCGCCTGGCGCGGCAGGCCCGCCGCCACCTGCACCACGTCGTGGGCGTACGCGCGCAGCGTCGCGTCCGGCGCCGGACCGCTGTCGCCGTGCCCCCGCAGGCTCACCGCGTACGCGGGGAAACCGCGCGCGGCGGCGTGCCCGAGCCAGTGCTCGGCGTACACCCAGGCCCCGTGCCCGAAGCCGGGCACGAACAGCAGGGGTGGCCGCCCCTCCTCCAGCTCGGGCGTGGCGCTGAGCACCTCGCGGCGTACCGGACGAACCGGCCGCGCCCACTCCCAGGCCCGCATCACCCGCACCCGGTCGCTCACGCCGCCGCCTCGCTTCGCTCCCCGGCAGCGCGAGACACACCCGCACCGCACCCGATGGTTCGCTCGCTCCGCTCGCTCACGCCGCCGCCTCGCTTCGCTCGCTCACTTGGCCTCCAGGTCGCGCAGCGCGCGTTCCAGCACCCGCAGGTAGTCGGCGTGGCCGACCTCGAACCAGTGCCGGGTCGAGTCCTTGACCTGACCCGAGTAGCGCTCCCCCGCGCCGGCACGAACCCGCGCGGCGAACGCCGTCGCCCGCTCCGGCCGGGTGGTCCGCAGCCGCAGCAGCCGGGCGAAGAGCACCGCCTGCCAGTGCGACAGGGTGAACACACCGGAGTCCGGTTGGAGCAGCCCGGTCACCGCCAGGGTGGGGTGCTCCGGCACGAAGGCGTTGAGCCACAACCGGGGCCGGCCCACGCCCTCGTCGTCGCCGAGGATCTTCGCGTCCAGGAACTCGAAGCGCGGCAGGTAGCCGGTGGCGCAGACGACCACCTCCGGGTCGATCTGCCGGCCGTCGGTCAGCTCCACCGAGTGCGGGTGGAACCGGGTCACGTCCGGCACCGGCGTGATCGCGCCGTGGCCGACGTAGTAGACGAGCTGGCTGTTGGCGATCGGGTGCGTCTCGTACACCCGGTGGTCGGGCCGGGGCAGGCCGAAACGGGTCAGGTCGCCGACGGTCAGCCGCAGCGTGCGGTGATAGAGCCACTGCCGGACCCGCAGCGGCACCCGCAACGCCAACAGGGTGTCGTTGACCTGGTCGGCGGGACGGCCGAAGACGTACTTCGGGGCGTACCAGTAGCCCCGGCGGGTGGAGTGCCAGCAGCGTGCCGCCTGCTGCGCGGCCTCCACCGCGATGTCGCACCCGGTGTTGCCGGCGCCCACCACCAGCACCCGCTTGCCCCGCAACTGGGCCGGGTCCTTGTAGGACGACGCGTGCATCACCTCGCCCCGGAACTGTTCCAGTCCCTCGTAGCGGGGCAGCTTCGGCGACCAGTTGTGTCCGTTGGCGATCACCACGGCCGCGTACCGGGAGGTGCGCTCCGGGCCGTACCCGCCGGTGCTGCGGGTGGTGACGTCCCAGCGGTCGTCGGCGACCGGCTCGACCCGCACCACCTCGGTGCCGAACCAGATGTGCCGGCGCAGGTCGAAGTGGTCGGCGTACCGCTCGAAGTAGGACAGCAACTGGCTGTGGTGCGGGTAGTCGGGCCAGTCGTCGGGCATCGGGAAGTCGGGGAACTGGGTGAACGGCCGCGACGAGATCAGGTGCGTGCTGGCGTACACCGGGCTGCGGTCGTGCCGCCAATTCCAGGCGCCGCCGATGCCCGTCTCGCGCTCGTAACAGTCGACGCCGAAGCCGTGCTCGGCGAGGTTCTTGACGGCGGTCAGGCCGCTGGCGCCGGCGCCGATGACGCAGACGGTGTCGCCGCGGTCGGAGACCGGGCGGCCGTCACTGCTGCGGGCGAGGGGGGTCGTCTCCGGTTCGGACCGACCGTGGTGCGCGGTGGGGGTGGGCACCGGGGTCTCCTTCGTCTCGGCACGGGTGCCGGGTCGCGCGAAATCCTCTCCACAACGGAGCGGGATGTCCAGTCCGCCGGAGCGCCGAAGGTCAGTCGACGGCGGGAATCAGCAGGTCGACCATGATTGGAAAATGATCGCTGGCACGGCGGGTCAGCGGGGTGTCCAGCACGTCGTAGTCGACCACGGTGATCCGGGGGTCGACGAAGAGGGCGTCGATGCGTCGCCGGGGGTTCGCGCAGGAGTAGGTGAGCAGGTCGGCGCGGTCCGCGGCCACCGCCGTGTCGGTCAGCCCCTCCGCCACGGTCCGCCAGGCCGGGTCGCCCGGCTCCTCGTTCAGGTCGGCGGCGGCGATCACCGGGTACGGCGCGGCGGCCAGGTCCCGCCGGAACAGCTCCGCCTGACCGGGCCGCTCGGTCGGATCGGTGGACAGGTGCGAGCCGGCCACGGTGAACCGGGCGGACCGGCCCACCACGCAGTCGGCGTACGCGGCGCCGCGCAGGTGCCGCCCCGGGGTGAGCGGGAACCGTTGGCAGCGCTCGCCGGTCACCCGTACCCGCAGGTCGGTCAGGACCAGGTTGCCCAGAGCGGGCAGCCCACCAGCGGCGACCACCAGGCCGAACGACTCGGCCAGCGCGGCCGACTTCTCCCGCCACCGGAAGCGACGCGGGCCCTCCTGGACCACCACCACGTCCGGCGCCGTGGTGCGGACCACCTCGGCCAGCGCGGCGGTGTCGTCGCGCTGGCCGTGCACGTTGTACGACACGACGCGCAGCGGCACGCCGGGAGCGCTCATCTCAGATCCGTCGGGCGAGGTCGGCCGCGCCGATGACGCCGGCGGAGTTGCCCAGCTCGGCGGGGCGGATGTCGGCCACCGGCAACCGGCTGCGCTGCGCCAGCGCATCGGTGAACGAGCGCCGGGTCGGGCCCATCAGCAGGTCACCGGCGTCGATGACGCCACCGCCGACGACCAGGACCTGCGGGTCGAGGATCTGCGCCATGTCCGCCAGGCTGGTGCCGAGCCAGCGGCCTACCTGGGCGAACGCCTCGGCGGACACCGGGTCACCGCCCTTGGCCGCGGCCGTCACCATCGGGCCGGTGATCGCCTCGGCCTCACCGTCGGCGAGCTCCAGCAGCGCGGTGGCGCGATGCGGCTCCTGCCGGGCGGCGGCGCGGGCGAAACGGACCAGGGCGCTGCCGCTGGCGTACTGCTCGATGCAGCCCAGCCGTCCGCAGCCGCACTGGTGGCCGTCGGGCACGGTGAGCATGTGTCCGAGTTCGGCGGCGATGCCGTTGGCGCCCCGGACCAGTTCACCGCCGAGCACGATGCCGCCGCCGACACCGGTGCCGATGGTGAACATGACCATCGAGTCGTCGGCCTGCCGGGCGGCGCCGTAGCGGAACTCGGCCCAGGCGGCCACGTTCCCGTCGTTCTCCACGATCACCGGCAGCCCGACGGCCGCGCTGACGTACGCGCGCAGCGGCTCGTCGCGCCAGGCCAGGTTGGGGGCGAACAGGACGGTCGAGCGGCCGGCGTCGATCCAGCCCGCCGCGCCGATGCCGACCGCCTGGATCTGGTGTCCGGAGGCGAGCTCGGTGACCAGTTCGATGATGACGTCCCGCGTCTTGCCGACGTCGTCGGCGGGGGTGTCCCGTCGGGTCTGCACGAGAACCCTGCCGGTGTCGTCGACGACACCGCCGGCCACCTTCGTGCCACCGACGTCGACTCCGATGGTCAGCGTCACCGCCGCCACTCCCCTCTGCTGTGCCGCCCCGCGCACCTGCCCTCGCCGGTGGTACGGGTCCTCCCTGGTCAGGCCCCGTCGCCTGGCTCGCCCTGCGGCCTGCCGGGCACGGCCTCCGCCTCCGCTGCGGGCTCGTCACCCGACGCGGGCGCGCCGTCGGGCACCCGCGAGGCGGGCACCACCGGGCGGTCGCCCGGCGTGCGGCGTGCGGTCGGCCCGACCGGCCCGGCGGCGTCGACGGGCGTGGCGACCGGCGCGGCGGGGTCCTCCGCCCGGGTGGCGGCGGACCAGACGTCCCGCTCCGGTGCCGGCTGAGAATCATGCCCGGTACGGGTGGCCTCGCGCCACACGTGATCGCTGTCCGGGCTGCGCCCGGCGGGCGTGGACGGGCCGGCGGTGGACGCCGGGGGGTCGGACGGGGACCCGGCGTGGCCGGGGTCGGGCCGGGGCGGGGCGGAGGGCGGTGCGCTGGGGTCGGAGGGCGGGTCGGTCGGGGTGAAGGCCCGCAGGAAGCTGGCCAGACCGGCGGCGAGGTCCCCGGCGCCGGTGGCCAGCCGCTCGGCGAACTCCGGACTCGGGTCACGCAACGCGGCGATACCTCGACAGACCGGACAGACACAGCATTCTGCGGCACCGGTGGCGAAACCGACGCTGGTCGGTTCGGCGTGACCAGCCCGGCCGCCGGGGGCGTCCTTGTGACCGAGGACACTGGTCACCATCCCACCGAGCGGGCCGAACGGCCCGGCGCCGGGATTGGCGGCGGCCAGCCTGACACCGGCCAGCAGAGTGGCGACCAGCCGCTCCGCCTCTTCCCGGGCCGTACCCGGATCTGTCGCACCCATGCTGGGCTCCTCTACCGTGGCGACCGGGTCGCCGGACGCGTCACTGCGCCGCACCGAGTGCTTCTACCCGGCGCTTGAGCTGCTTCAACGCGGCGTCCATGATCATCTTCTCGGCCTTGCGGCGGAACATCCCGAGCATTCCGACCGCGAGGTCCACCTCCAGCGTGTACGTCACGGTGGTGCCCCCGTCGGCGTCGGCCACCAGGTCGTACGAGCCACGCTGGGACCGCTGCATCTTCGAGGGGGCCACCAGGTGCCACTCGATGTGGGACAGGTCCTCGGAGTAGCCGTACTCGAGCACGTACTCGTCGGCCATCACCCCGGCGTCGAGGACGAACCGGACCTGGCTGGCATAGCCGTCCTCGTACTCCTCGACGACCTCGGCCTGCCGGACCGCGTCGGCCCACTCGGGATAGCTCGGAAAGTCACAGATCACCGCCACCACCCGGTCCGGTGGCGCGCCGATGGTGATCGACTGGGTGGAGGAGTCCGCCATGGGGGGAGGCTACCCGTCCCGAGGCGGGCCCCGCGCCGCGCCGCCCCACCTGCAATGTGCTCGTACGCGGGTCAGACGGTAGGTTTCACTCCAGCCGCCCGGGCGGCAGATCCGGCCAGCGAGCACGAGGGAGTGCAGGTGCGCGAGTTCTCCGTCCCGCCGATCGTCACGGTCGGCGATTCCGCCAACCTCACTGATCCGGTCTGGGACAACGCCGAAGCCGCCCCCGACTCGGTCCAGTTCGTTCGGCGCGACAGCTCCGGCGGGTGGGTCGACGTGACCTGCCGGCAGTTCCGCGACGAGGTGGTGGCGGTGGCCCGGGGCCTGGTCGCGGCCGGGGTCCGCCCCGGTGACCGGGTCGCGCTGATGAGCCGCACGCGGTACGAGTGGACCCTGGTCGACTACGCCATCTGGGCCGCCGGCGCGGTCACCGTGCCGATCTACGAGACCTCCAGCGCCGAGCAGGCCGCCTGGATCCTGGCCGACTCCGGTGCGGTCGGCGTCGTGGTGGAGACCACCGCGCACGCCACCCTGGTGGCCGGCGTCCGCGACGACCTGCCCGACCTGGCGCACCTCTGGCAGATCGACCTCGGCGGGGTGGACGAGCTGGTCGCCGCCGGCCAGGCGGTGGAACCGACCGAGATCGACCGCCGACGCGCGGACCTGCGCTCCTCGGACGTCGCCACGATCATCTACACCAGTGGCACCACCGGCCGACCCAAGGGCTGCGTGCTGACCCACCGCAACATGTACGCCGACATCGCCAACGCGGTCCCGGTGCTGCCGAACCTGTTCCGCCCGAACGCGTCGACGCTGCTGTTCCTGCCGCTGGCGCACTCCTTCGCCCGGCTCATCCAGATCGGCGTGGTGCACGCCCGGGTCACCATGGCGCACTGCGCCGACCCGAAGCACCTGGTCGCCGAGTTGCAGGAGGTCAAGCCGACCTTCGTGCTCTCCGTGCCCCGGGTCTTCGAGAAGGTCTACAACGGCGCGAAGCAGAAGGCCGAGGCCGCCGGCAAGGGCAAGATCTTCGCTCGGGCCGAGGCGGTCGCCATCGCGTACAGCGAAGCGCTGGAGACCTCGACGGGTCCGGGCCTGGGCCTGCGCGTGCAGCACGCGCTCTTCGACCGGCTGGTCTACGGCAAGCTGCGGGCCGCGCTGGGCGGCCGGTGCCGGGACGCGATCTCCGGCGGCGCCCCGCTCGGCGCGCGGCTGGGGCACTTCTTCCGGGGCGTCGGCGTCACCGTCTGCGAGGGGTACGGCCTGACCGAGACCTCCCCCGCCGCCTCGGCGAACCTGCCGGACTTCACCCGGATCGGCACCGTCGGTCGCCCGCTGCCCGGCGTGACCATCCGGATCGCCGACGACGGCGAGGTCCTCATCGCCGGTGACCTGATCTTCCAGGGGTACTGGCACAACGACGCGGCCACCGCCGAGGCGATCACCGCGGACGGCTGGTTCCACACCGGTGACCTCGGCTCGCTGGACGGTGACGGCTACCTGACCATCACCGGCCGGAAGAAGGAGATCATCGTGACGGCCGGCGGCAAGAACGTCGCCCCGGCCGTGCTGGAGGACCAGGTCCGGGCGCACCGCCTGGTCAGCCAGTGCCTGGTGGTCGGCGACCGGCAGCCGTTCATCGCCGCGCTGGTCACCCTCGACGAGGAGGCGCTGCCGGCCTGGCTGGAGTCGGCCGGGCTGCCGGCCGGGACCGACGTCGAGGCGCTGCGCGAGAACGAGGCGCTGCGGGCGGAGATCCAGGCCGCGGTGGACAAGGCCAACCAGTCGGTCTCGAAGGCCGAGGCGATCAAGGTGTTCCGGATCCTGCCCCGCGACTTTACCGAGGCCACCGGTGAGCTGACCCCGTCGATGAAGGTCAAGCGTCAGGTCGTCCACAAGACGTACGCGGCGGAGATCGCCGACATCTACGGCGCCTGACTACGATCCGTCACGTGCCCGCCTCGACATCGGCTCTCGCCCGCTCCCACCCGCTCGCCGCGGCGGCGCGGGTGGTCGTCCTCGCGCTGGTCGCCGTCCTCACCCTGCTGGCCACCCGCGACGTGGCGCAGCTGTGGTGGATCGCCCTGCTGGCGGTCGCCGGACTGCCCGCGCTGCTGGCGCCCCAGCACCGCCTGGTCGGGCCGCTGAGCCGGGTGGCCGAGGTGATGGTGCTCGGCCTGGCCGCGAGCCAGGTCGCGGCGGTCGCCACCGTCGGCGGCCACGTCGGCGGGCTGGGCGCCTCCGCGGTGCTGCCCTACCTCGCCGTGCCGGTCACCGTGACCGCGCTGCGGCGGCGCTTCCGCGAGGGCGCCACGCTGATCGCGGTCGTCGCCGGGACCCTGCTGGTCGCCGGGGCGCTGACCGAGGTCGGCGGGGTACGCCAGCTCAGCCAGCCCGGTTACCTGGCGGTCTGTGCCCAGTGGCTGATCCTGGCCGCGCTCGGCCTGTACGCGGCCAGCACCCTGCACCGGGTGATGCAGGTCCGGCAGGAGGGCAAACCGCAGCCGTACGCCGAGGCGACCCGCCTGCTCACCCAGCTCCGGACGGTGGCCCGGCAGTTGCCCGGGGCGACCCTCGACCCGGGCGGCATCTCCGAGCACCTGCTGGAGGAGTTGCGCACGGTGGCCCGCACCGACCGGGGTGCGGTGCTCTCCGCCAGCGGCGGCGGTCGGCTGGTGGTGCTCGCGCAGATCGGCGCCGACCGGGTCGACTGGGAGACCACGCTCGACGCCGACTCGGCCATCGCCGACGCCTGGGCCAGCCAGCAGCCGCAGACCGCGGCCCGCTCGCAGTCCCGCACGCACCGGGGCAACGACGTCTCCGCGCTGATCGTGCCGCTGGTCGCCGGGCTGCGGACGGTCGGGCTGGTGGTGCTGGAGGCCGACGCCGGGCAGGCGTACCCGCCCTCGGTGGTCTCCCAGGTGACCGCGCTGACCGGCCCGGCGGCGCTGCGGCTGGAGGCGGCGCTGCTCTTCGACGAGGTGCGTTCGCTGGCCACGAACGAGGAACGGCAGCGGCTGGCCCGGGAGATCCACGACGGGGTGGCCCAGGAACTCGTGATGGTCGGCTACGGCATCGACAACGCGCTGGCCACCGTGCACGACGACGCCGAGGAGACCGCCGACTCGCTGCGCACGCTGCGCCAGGAGGTCACCCGGGTGATCACCGAGCTGCGGCTGAGCCTGTTCGAGCTGCGCAGCGAGGTGGATCGGCACGGCGGCCTGGCCGCCGCGATCGCCGAGTACGCGCGGACCGTGGGCGCCTCCGGCGGGCTGCGGGTGCACCTGTCGCTGGACGAGTCCACCGCGCGGCTGCCCGCCGCCACCGAGGCGGAGCTGTTGCGCATCGCCCAGGAGGCGGTCACCAACGCGCGTAAGCACGCCGGAGCGTCCAATCTCTGGGTCACCTGTGAGGTGGATCCCCCGTACGCACAGATCGAAGTGTCGGATGACGGTCACGGCATAGGTGACCAGCGCTCGGACGGGCACTATGGTCTTGCGATCATGGCCGAGAGAGCGGAACGTATCCGAGGCCGGTTGGAGATCAGGCCGCGACAGCCGAGCGGGACGACCGTAGCGGTGGTGGTCGGTTCGTCACCCCGGCGCGATAACGTTCGCGGTAGCGCCGCCGCAGCAGCAGAAGGGGAGTAACCCGAGGATGACCACAAGCCCGACACCGGCCACCCGTACCAAGGTCCTCCTTGTCGACGATCACGACTTGATCCGCAAGGGCCTGCGCCACGCCTTCGAGCGTGACCGGCAGTTCGAGGTCGTCGGCGAGGCGGCGACGGCGGCCGAGGGTGTGCGGCAGGCCGGCGCGTTGCAGCCGGACGTGGTGATCATGGATCTGCGGCTCCCCGACGGCAGTGGTCTGGAGGCCACCCGCGCGCTGCGCAAGTCCAGCGCCACCATGGGCATCGTGGTGCTCACCATGTACGCGGGCGACGACCAGCTCTTCGGCGCCCTGGAGGCCGGGGCCAGCGCGTTCGTGCCGAAGACCGCGCCCGCCGACGAGGTGGTCGCCGCCGCCCGGCACGCCGCCTCCTCCCCCAGCGCCTTCACCGCCGCCGACCTGGCCGAGGCGATGAAGCGGCGGCTCGCCCCGTCCGGCCCGCAGCTCTCCCCCCGCGAGGGTCAGGTGCTGCGCCTGCTCGCCGACGGGATGAGCGTCGCCGGCATCGCCAAGCAGCTCTTCGTCAGCGAGTCCACCGCCAAGACCCACATCTCCAAGCTGTACGAGAAGCTGGGCGCGGCCAACCGGGCCCAGGCGCTGATGACCGCGCTGCGGCTCGGCCTGCTCGAAGCGCCGGACGCCCCGAAGTTCTGACCCATCCGTCGCGGCACCCGGCGTCGAGGCACGTCCTCGCCGCCGGGGCGCCCGGGTACCCGCGACGGGAAAACGCATCTCCGCACGTCAATCGCCATCCCGGTGATCGCGCTATGGCCTCCCGCGCCCAGGCGGGGCAGAATACCGGCCGGGGCGGTGTCGCCCCGGCTGGCGCGAAGGGGTGTGGCATGCAGCGGCCGGACTGGTCACCCGAGACGATCGACGTCGAACGACCCAGCGTCGCCCGCATGTACGACTACTATCTCGGCGGCTCGCACAACTTCGCCGCCGACCGGGCAGCGGCCCGGGCGATGATGGCGCTGGTGCCGGAGGCCCCGCTGATGGCCCAGGCCAACCGCGCGTTCCTGCGCCGGGCCGTGCAATATCTCACCGCCGCCGGAGTCCGGCAGTTCCTGGACATCGGGTCGGGCATCCCGACCGTCGGCAACGTGCACGAGATCGCCCAACGGCACGCTCCCGACTCCCGGGTGGTCTACGTCGACGTCGACCCGGTGGCGGTGGCGCACAGCCGGGAGATCCTGGCCGACACCGAGCGGGCCACCGTTGTGCAGGAGGACTTCCGTCATCCCGAGCGGATCCTCGCGCATCCCGACGTCAACGCCCTGCTGGACTTCTCCCGACCGGTCGCCGTACTGGTGGTCGCCGTGCTGCACTTCGTGCCGGACGACGACCGCCCGGCCGACGTGCTGCGGACGCTGCGCGAGGCGCTGGCGCCCGGCAGCCACCTGGTGCTCTCGCAGGCCAGCGACGACGGCCGGGACGAGGCCCAGCGGGCCGAGGCCGAGGAGGTCTACCAGCGCACCGACAGCCCGCTCTGGGTGCGCAGCCGGGCCGAGCTGACCGCGTTCTTCGACGGTTTCGAGCTGGTCGAGCCCGGGGTGGTGTGGGTGCCGCAGTGGCGTCCGGAGACTCCGGAGAGCGCCGAGAACGCCGAGCAGGCGGTCTTCCTGGGCGGGGTCGGGCGGCTCGGTGGTTGAGCCACCGGACGGCCGGTCCTGCGCCGGCACGTTCGCCCGCGCCTGGGCCAAGGCGGTCTCCGGGACCAGCTACCTGCCGATGCCGCACGCCCAGCTGGAGATGCTGTTGCAGCGGCTCACCGACCAACTCGCCGAGGCGCTGCGGG
Organism: Micromonospora sp. NPDC023869; assembly: GCF_055559695.1. Classification (NCBI taxonomy): domain Bacteria; kingdom Bacillati; phylum Actinomycetota; class Actinomycetes; order Micromonosporales; family Micromonosporaceae; genus Micromonospora; species Micromonospora sp. NPDC023869. The sequence goes on along the minus strand of NZ_JBVHKD010000007.1, from coordinate 262,873 downwards.
CGGAGCCGCTCGACCTGCGGGTGGGCCACCGGGTCGCCAACGAGTTGGTCGCCGCGCACGTCGCCTCCGCCGAGGCGCTCGGCCGGACCGTGGAGGTGATCCAGCTCCGGCTGGTCCGCGACCTCGACCTGGTCGCCGACGACATCGAGGACCGGATGGCCCGGCTGCTGGCCGCGATCGCCACCGGTTACGCCCGCGCGCTGCACGACCGGACGCTGGACGAGCAGGAGTCGATCCGCCGGGCCGCGCTGACCGCCCGGGTCGACGCGGAACGGGCGTTGCGGGCCAGCGAGGCCCGGTTCCGCCACCAGGCCACCCACGATCCGCTCACCGGTCTGCCCAACCGCACGCTGTTCGCCGAACGGCTGGTCGCCGCGCTGGACGGCACGGGCGGCGCCGGACGGCGGGTCGGGCTGTGCTTCCTCGACCTGGACCGCTTCAAGCGGGTCAACGACTCGTACGGCCAATCGATCGGCGACCGGGCGCTGGTGGCGGCGGCCCGGCGGCTGTCCCGGGCGGTGGAGCCGCACCTGGTGGCCCGGCTCGGCGGGGACGCGTTCGTGGTGCTGGTGGAGCGCTCCACCGGCACCGGTGACGTGGTCGCGGTGGCCGAGGCGGCCCTCGCCGCGCTCTCCGAGCCGGTGGTGGTCGGCGGGCACGACGTGACGGTCACCGCCAGCGTCGGGATCGTGGAACGGCGGGCCGCCGACACCTCCCCCGACGACCTGCTGCGCGCCGCCGGCAGCACGTTGCACTGGGCCAAGATGGCCGGTGGCGGCGGCTGGGCGCTGTACGACGCCGAACGCGACAGCCGCGAGCAGGCCCGTCAGGCGTTGAGCGCGGCGATCCCCGCCGGCCTGGAGCGCGGCGAGTTCTACCTCGACTACCAGCCGCTGACGTCGCTGCACGACGGCTCGGTGCTCGGCGTGGAGGCGCTGGTGCGCTGGCGTCACCCGGACCTGGGCGTGCTGCGGCCGGACAGCTTCATCGGGCTGGCCGAGGAGACCGGGCTGATCGTGCCGCTGGGCGCCTGGGTCCTCGCCGAGGCGTGCCGGGAGGCGGTCGGCTGGACGGCCGCCACCGGCGAACCGCCGTACGTCAGCGTCAACCTCGCGGTACGCCAGGTCCGCCGGCCCGGCCTGTTGGAGGAGGTACGCGCCCTGCTGCGACGGACCGGACTGCCGCCGCACCGGCTGCAACTGGAGATCACCGAGAGCACCATGATGAGCAGCGCCGAGGAGCCGGTACGCGCCCTGCGCGCCCTGGCCGACCTGGGCGTACGCATCGCCATCGACGACTTCGGCACCGGCTACAGCAACCTGGCGTACCTGCGTGACCTGCCGGTGACGGAGTTGAAGGTGGCCGGTGAGTTCGTCCGGGGGCTGCGCTCACCGGACGACCGGGCCAACGAACGCATCCTCGCCTCACTGGTCTCGTTGGCGCACGCTCTGGACCTGACGGTGACCGCCGAGGGGGTGGAGACCGTCGGGCAGGCCGAGCGGCTGCGCGCGATCGGCTGCGACGCCGGGCAGGGCTGGCACTTCGGCCGTCCCGCCCCCGCCGAGAACATCCTCGCCCGCATCCGCTGACGCGCCACGCCTGGTCCGCCGAGGCACCGCGCCGCGTGCGCTCGGTGTCGCGCCGCGTGCGCTCAAGTGTTAGGAGGGGTCCCCTGCTATACACCAGGCGTTAGCCGGGGACCCTTCCTTACATCGGGGCGGTGAGCAGGTCGGTCAGGCGGCGGGCCTGGGTCTCCCAACGCCACTCCTGTTCCACCCAGGCACGACCGGCCGCCCCGAACTGGCGGGCCAGGTCCCGGTCGGTGAGCAGGGTGACCAGCCGGTCGGTCAGCTCGGCGACGTCGCGACCGTCCACCACGTACCCGGTCTCCCCCTCGCGGACCGCGTCGGGCGCGCCGCCGGAGTCGCCGGCCACCACCGGCAGGCCGGCCGCCGACGCCTCCAGATAGACGATGCCGAGCCCCTCGACGTCCAGTCCCCGGTTACGGGTACGGCAGGGCATCGCGTAGACGTCACCGGCCGCGTAGTGCGCCGGCAGCTCGGCCGCCGGGACCGAACCGGTGAAGACCACGTCCCGCTCCACCCCGGCCTGCCGGGCCAGCCGGGCCAGCGTCGCCCGGTACGGGCCGCCACCGACCACCAGCAGCGCCGCGTCGGGCACCCGGCGGCGGATCAGCGGCAGCGCCCGGATCAGCATGTCCTGCCCCTTGCGCGGCACCAGCCGGGACACGCAGACCACCACCGGCCGGTCGGAGAGCCCCAAGCGGTGCCGCACCCCGCTGCCGTCGACCGCCGGGTGATAGAAGTCCACGTCCACCCCGGGTGCGAGCCGGCGCAGGTCGGTCAGACCGTCCAGCGCCCGCGCCAACCGGGTGCGGGTGTACTCGCCGAGGTACGTCACCACGTCGGCGCCCCGACCGATGCGCCGCAGCGCGGTCCGGGCCACCGGCAGCGCCGCCCAGCCCACCTCGTGCCCGTGGGTGAGAGCGACCACCCGCCGTACCCCGGCCCGCCGCCGCAGCCCGTTGGCGAGCAGGCCGAGCGGTGCCGCCGCGCCGAACCAGATCGTGTCGCAGTCGTACGCGCGGGCCAGCCGGGCCGCCCGTCGGGCGATCAGCGGGGTGGGCAGCAGCACCTTGGTGCGTTCGCGCACCACCTCGTACGGCTGGTCGGCGTCGAACTTCTCGGCGTCGGGCCAACTCGACGCGTAGACCACCACCGAGCCGGCGGGCTGGTGCACCGCGAGGTTGTGCACGAAGGACTGGATCCCACCCGGCCGGGGCGGGAAGTCGTTCGTGATCAACAACGTGCGGCTCATCGGCCGGCCTCTCGGGCGTAGGCGCGGGCGGCGGCGATCCGCTCCACGGTGGACGGGTGCGTGGCGGAGTAGAGGTACTCCCAGCGGGGCGGGTCCGGGTCGCCGAGGTTGATCGAGGAGATGCGGCGTTGCATGGCCTCGAACGCGGCCGGGTCGCCGGTCAGCGCCAGCGCGTGCGCGTCGGCACGCGCCTCCAGTCGCCGTGACATCAGCGCCTGCATCGGCGTGAACACCAGTCCGGCCACCGTGACCAGGGCGAGCAGCAGCGGGAAGGCGCGGGGCTGGGCGACCGAGTCGACCCCGGCCATGCGCAGCAGCGGCGGCCAGGAGCCGATCAGATAGAGCGCCACCACGGCCGCCGCCGCGCCCAACGCGCCGGTGAGCGTGAAGATGGGTACGTCCCGGTCGCGGGCGTGGCCCAGTTCGTGCGCCACCACGGCCTTCACCTCGGCCGGGGTCGCCTCGCGCAGCAGGGTGTCGTAGACCACCACCCGCCGGGTCGGTCCGATCCCCGAGACGTACGCGTTGACCGCGCGGGTGCGGCGGGACGCGTCGGCCACCAGCACGTCGCGCACGGGTACGCCGTCGCGGGCGGCCAGTTCCATCAGCTCGGTCCGCAACGGACCCGGTTCCATCGGGCTGAACCGGTTGAACACCGGCTCGACGAGCACCGGCAGCACGAAGGAGAGCAGCACCACCAGGGTCGCCGCACCGGCCGCGCCGAACGCCCACCACCAGCGGGGCGCCAGCCGGATCACGGTGTAGAAGCCGAGCAGGGCCACCGCGCCGATCACCGCGCTGACCGCGTACGACTTGAGCAGGTCCACGGTCCAGCCACCCCACCCGTTGGTGGCCAGCCCGTAGCGGGTGAGCACGCTGTGCCGCCAGGCGGAGAAGGGCAGCGTCAGCAGGTCAGCGACGAGCACCACGGCCAGCCCGCCGACGATCGCCTGGGCGATCCAGTGCCCGCCGAACGGGCGCCCGCCCAGCTCGACCAGGCGGCTGCCCAGCGGGGTCAGCCCGAGCGCCAGCGCCACCAGCAGGCCGATGCCCAGCGCGGCCCAGCCGCCGGGGCGCAGTGCCGACCGGAACTCCCGGGCCCGCTCGACCTGTTCGGCGGGCAGGTCCCGCAGCGCCGCGAGCTGGTCGGCCCGGGGTGCCGGCGGGCGCTGCCAGGGGATCAGCACCAGCGCGGCCAGCACCACGGCGACGCCGAGGAAGACCAGGGTGAGCAGCGCCCAGCCGCGCGGACTCACCGCGTCACCCCGCCGTCGCCACGGCCGGCACCGGGTCCGACGCCCGCCGTGCGCCTCATCTCGCCGCTCCTGTCGCCATGGGCGCTCATCCTATTGCCCGCCACGACCGGGACCGCGCCCCCGCCGACCGCACCGAGGCCGCCGGGTCCGCGCCACGCCGGGCCGGCGGCGATCACCCCGGCCCGGTCAGGAGCGGGACAGCCGCCGCAGCAGCGAGTCGGCCCCCAGCGGGTACGCGCCGTGGCGGCGTACCCCGTCGGCGACCTCTCGGTCCGAGGAGACCACCACCACCGCCCGGCCGGGCGGCTCGGCGCGTACCAGCCTGCGGATCAGTTCGTCGGCGGTCTCCCCCTTGCGGGAGAACAGCACCCGGACCCCGCGCGGGGTGGGCGGCAGGCCGTGCATGCGTTCGGCCCCGTCGAAGACGACGGTGACCTCGTCACCGGTCTGCGCGGCGATGCCGCCGAGCCCGGTGATCAGGCGCTTGCGCTGCTGTTCCAGGGACATCTCGCCGAAACCGCGCTTGGTCACGTTGTAGCCGTCGACCACCAGGTGGGCCCGGGGCAGCGCGAGCAGTTGGTCCAACCGGCCCGGGTCGTCGGTGTCCTGGGCGCGGGCGGCGGCACCGGCCGGGGTGGCCGCCGACGAGTCGGCGTAGGCGTCCGCGACGAAGTCGGCCGGCAGCTTGTCGACCGGATCCAGGGCCAGCTCGCGGCGCAACCCGAGGGCGGCCTGGCCGATGGTCTCCAGCAGCAGCCACAGCCGCGCGTCGTCGACCGAACGGGCCTCCTTGGCGCTGGACCGGGCCACCCCGGCCGCCGCCTCGGCCTCGGCCAGTCGGGCCCGGGCCCGGCGCAGCTCGGCGTCGGCGTCGGCCGCCGCGCGGGCGGCCCGCCCCCGCTCGGTGGCGAGCAGTTCGGCCGCCCGGCGCTCGCGGGCCTGGGTCTCCCGGAGCGTACGGGCCAGTTGGCGGGCCTCCTCCCGGAGCTGGCCCATCTCCTCGCGGACCCGGGCCACCTCGTCGCGCAGCTTGTCGGCCTCGACCCGGGCCACCGCCCGGTCGTGCTCGGCACGGGTGGCCCGTTGCTCGGCCAGGCGGACCAGTTCGGCGACCACCGCGCTGTCCGCCTCGGCCCGGACCGCCGCGCCGCTGGCGTCGATCAACTCACGCCAGCCCCGGGGCCGGGCCAGGTAGGCCAGGGCCGCCACCTCGACCGGGTCGGCGGCGGCGGGTGCGGTCCCCTCCACCACGGCGGTGCCGAGGTCACCGGCGTCGGCCAGGACCCGGGCGGTGACCCGCTGCCGGAACAGCGGATCGGCCGCGAGCTGGGTGGCGATCACGGGCGCGCCGAGTCGGGCCCGGCGGTTGGGGGCGAACTTGGCGACCCGGCGCAGCGGCACGGGCACCTCGTCGGAGGGCAGGGAGGGCAGCACGGCAGCGGTGAGCGAGACGATCCGTTGGCGGACCGGCTCCGGCAGGCTCGGCTCCGGCTCCGCCGGCTCTCCAGCGGTCGCCGCCCCGTCGGCAGAACCCGCCTCACCAGCAGCCGGCACCGCGACGACCTGCTCCTCCTGCGGGAGATTGTCGTCGGACGGCTCGGTGAGGGGCATGTGGCAAGTCTCCCACCGCGACCGGGCCCACCGCCTGGTGAGTGAGCCGATCTCTCATCCTAGACCGGTGCTGACGCGCGGGGCCGGTGGGACGGCTGGGACCGGAGTGTCGCACCGGCCGGTTAGCGTGCCCGCGATGGCACAACAGGAGTACCTCCAGCCGGCGCTGGCCGGGCTCGACCCGACCGTCGACGGCATCGACCCGGCGCTGCCCCTGTACGCGACGACGTTCGTGGTGGTCGACCTGGAGACCACCGGCGGCGCCCCGGACGGCGGCGGGATCACCGAGATCGGCGCGGTGAAGGTGCGCGGCGGCGAGGAGCTGGGCGTGCTGGGCACGCTGGTCAATCCCGGGGTTCCGATCCCGCCGTTCATCACCGTGCTGACCGGGATCACCCAGGCGATGCTGCTGCCGGCGCCACCGATCGAGCAGGTGCTGCCGAGCTTCCTGGAGTTCGTCTCGGACGCCGTGCTGGTGGCGCACAACGCGCCGTACGACGTCGGTTTCCTCAAGGCCGCCTGTGGCCGGCACGGCTACCGCTGGCCGAACCCCCGGGTGCTGGACACCGCCGCGCTGGCGCGTCGGGTGCTGCTGCGCGACGAGGTGCCCAACCGCAAGCTCGCCACGCTGGCCGCGTACTTCCGGGCCGGCACCCAGCCGACCCACCGGGCGCTGGACGACGCCAGGGCCACCGTGGACGTCCTGCACGGGCTCATCGGTCGGCTCGGCGGTCACCGGGTCGACACCATCGGCGACGCCATCGAGTTCTCCCGCGCGGTCACCCCAACCCAGCGCCGCAAACGTCACCTCGCCGAGGGTCTGCCCCGGTCCCCCGGTGTCTACATCTTCCGGGCCGCCGACGACCGGCCCCTCTACGTGGGGACCTCCCGGGACATCGCCACCCGGGTCCGCAGCTACTTCACCGCCGCCGAGAAACGCGCCCGGATGTCGGAGATGCTGGCCGCGGCCGAACGCGTCGAGGCGGTCGAGTGCGCGCACTCGCTGGAGGCCGAGGTCCGCGAGCTGCGGCTGATCGGGGCACACGCGCCGCCGTACAACCGACGGTCGAAGTTCCCGGAGCGGATGGTCTGGCTGAAGCTGACCGACGGCCCGTACCCCCGGTTGTCGGTGGTCCGGCAGATCTCCCCCGACGACCGCGCCTACCTCGGCCCGTTCACCTCGCGGCGCACGGCGGAGCTGGCCGCCGCCGGCTTCCACGACGCGGTGCCGCTGCGCCAGTGCACCCACCGCCTGTCACTGCGCACGATCACCCCCGCCTGCGCGCTGGCCGAGCTGGGTCGCTGCCCGGCGCCCTGCGAGCACCGGATCACCCCCGAGGAGTACGACGAACGCGCGGTGCAGCCGTTCGCCACCGCCACCACCGGTGACCCACAGCCGGTGGTGGACGCCCTGCTCGCCCGGATCGAGACGCTCGCCGCCGCCCAGCGCTACGAGGAGGCCGCGACGCTGCGGTCCCGGCTGGCCGCGGTGCTGCGGGCCACCGTCCGCATGCAGCGGCTCGCCGCGCTGAGCGGGATCGCCGAGCTGGCCGCCGCCCACCCGGCCGCCGGGGGCGGCTGGGAGTTGGCGCTGGTGCGGCACGGCCGGCTGGCCGGTGCCGGAGTCTCCCCGGCCGGGGTCCACCCTCGACCGACCCTGAGCGTGATCCGGGCCACCGCCGAGACGGTGTCGCCCGGTCACGGTCCGGTCCCGGCGGCCAGCCCGGAGGAGTCGGAACGGATCCTGTCCTGGTTGGAACGGCCGGAGACCCGGCTGGTCGAGATGTCGGACGGTTGGGCCTCTCCGGTGGCCGGCGCGGGCCGGTTCCGCGACCTGCTGGACAAGGCCGAGAGCGGCGCTTCTCACCAACTCTGGTCCGAACGCTCATGAGCAACTGTCCGATCGGACTACGTCGGCTCACTTACTCTGTTAAGGAAGTGCAGTCCTGCCCGTTTCGAGGGTCTGCTCCCGGTTGCCGGTCTCCCGGCGTCTGCGGGGTGGGCGTGAGGGGGTGTCCCAGGTGGACGTCGACGCCGGACATGGCGGCGCCCTGGGCGGTGCGCTCCCGACACAGCCGGGCGAGCTGCCCCTGGCCCGCAGGCTCCGCTCCCTGCTGACCTGGCCCACCGCCGAGACCGAACCGGTCGGTCATCTGGTCCGCACCCACCGGGCCATCCACACCGGTGCCGACCCGGCGGTGCTGCGCCGGGCGTACACCATCGCCGAGAACATGCACCGGGGGCAGTTCCGCAAGAGCGGGGAGCCGTTCATCACGCACCCGCTCGCGGTCGCCGAGATCTGTGCCGACCTCGGCATGGACACCACCACCCTGGTCGCGGCGCTGCTGCACGACACGGTGGAGGACACCCGCTACACGTTGCAGGCGCTGGCCGAGGACTTCGGCCACGAGGTGGCGCACCTGGTCGACGGCGTGACCAAGTTCGACAAGGCGTTCTACGGCAAGGCCGCCGAGGCGGAGACCATCCGCAAGATGATCATCGCGGCCGGCAAGGACGTCCGGGTGCTGGTCATCAAGCTCGCCGACCGCCTGCACAACATGCGTACGCTGGGCGTGCGCTCGGCGGCCTCACGGGAGCGGATCGCCCGCAAGACGCAGGAGGTGCTGGTGCCCCTCTGCGACCGGCTCGGCGTCCAGACCCTGAAGCGCGAGCTGGACGACGTGGTGCTGCTGCACCTGGAGCCGGACGAGCACTCCCGCATCGCCCGGCACGTGCACGACCGCCCCGGATGGGACGGCTACCTCGCCGAGGTGGTGGCCCAGTCCCGGGTGGCGTTGCGCCGGGGTCGGGTGGACGCCACGGTGGCCCCACGCCCCCGCCACCTCTACTCGATCTGGAAGGACACCGTCGCCGGCGGGCACACCGTCCCGTACGACCTGCCCCGGATCACCGTCGTGGTGGACGGCCCGCCCACCGACTGTTACGCCGCCCTCGGCGCGATCCACGGGCTGTGGCGGCCGGTGCCGGGCCGGTTCAAGGACTTCATCGCCTCGCCGAAGAACAACCTCTACCGCTCGCTGCACACCACCGTCTGCGGCCCCAAGAACCGTACGGTCGAGGTGCTGATCCGCACCGAGGAGATGCACCGCTCCGCCGAGTACGGCGTGGTCGCCGACTTCCGCTTCCCGCGCTCGGGCACCGCCCGCGCCGAGCAGCTCGACTGGCTGCGCCGGGTGCTCGACTGGGAGCAGGACGCCGCCGACCCGGCGCAGTTCCTCCAGTCGCTGCGCTGCGACCTGTCCGAGGCGCAGATCCAGGTGGTCGCCGACGGCCGGCAGATCGTGCTGCCCGGCGGGGCCACCCCGGTCGACCTGGCGTACGAGCTCGGCACCGACCGGGGTGACCGGTGCCTGGCCGCCCGGATCAACGGCCGACTGGTGCCGCTCTCCTCCGAGTTGGAGGAGGGCGACGTGGTCGAGATCTTCACCGAGACCGATGCGGAGAGCGGCCTGGACGCCGAGGTGGCTCCGCGCGGCCCTCGCCGGGAGTGGCTCGGCTTCGTCAAGTCGCCGCACGCGCAGATGCAGATCAACCGGTGGTTCGCCGACCACAGCGAGCCCGGCATCTCGATCAGCGACAAGGTGCGCCTCGGCCGGGCCACCATCGGGCTGGCCCTGCGCCAGCACAATCGGGGCCTGGCCAGCGACCTGCCGCTGCTGCGGCTCTCCGAGGAACTCGGCTACCCGGACCTGGAGACCCTGCTGGTCGCGGTCTTCGATCGGGTGATCGAGCCGGACACCGTGGTGCGCCAGCTCATCGACCTGGTCGACCACCGGCAGTGACCGGCCCGCCGTCCCGCGGCGCGCGCCCGGCGTACGGCCACTAGCCTGGAACCATGATCCCCCGCTCGCGCCGCGCCGCACGCGCCGTCGCGTACCAGGTCTTCTACCGGCTGCCACTGCCGGTACGTCGTCAACTGGTCCGGATGGCGGTACCCAAGTACATCGTCGGCGCCGTCACACTGCTGCGCGACAGCGAGGCCGAGGGTGCCGGTCGGCTGCTGCTGCTGCGCCAGCCGCCGGGTCGCGGATGGACGCTTCCCGCCGGGCTGCTGCAACGCGGCGAGAACCCGGCGGTCGGCGCGGCCCGCGAACTGCACGAGGAGACCGGCGTCCGGCTCGCCCCGGCCCGGCTGACCCCGGCCACGCCGAACGCCATCGTGCACGCCAAGGGCTGGGTCGACATGGTCTTCACCGCCGAGGTGCCGGCGTCGACCACCGAGCTGAAGGTGGACGGCGCGGAGGTCTTCGAGGCCGTCTGGCACCCGCTGGACGACCTGCCGAAGCTGACCTGGCCCACCGCCCGGCTGCTCGCCTACTACGGCATCGGTCCGCTGACCGACCGGTTCCCGCCGCCGCTGCCCGACACGGCGCCGTGAGCGGCCCGAACGCCGGCCCAGACACCGGCACACCGGCCGGCGGGATCTGCGCGGTGGTGCTCGCCGCCGGGGAGGGCACCCGGCTGCGCCCGCTGACCGAGCAGGTGCCCAAGGCGCTCTGCCCGGTGGGCAACGTGCCGCTGCTGGACCGGGCCCTGGCCCGACTCGCCGGGCTCGGCCTGACCGGGCCGGAGACGGTCGCCGTCAACGCCAGCTACCTCGGCGAGCAGGTCGTCGAACGGGTCGGTACGCGCGCCCACCTCTCCGTCGAACCAGACGGTCCGCTCGGCACCGCCGGTGGGGTGGGCACGCTGCGGGACTGGATCGCCGGACGGGGCGTCCTGGTCGGCAACGCCGACGCGTACCTGGCCGACCCGGCCGCACCACCCGGGCCGGACATCGCCGCGCTGCTGCGGGACTGGGACGGCGACTCCGTACGCCTGCTCGGCCAACCCGCGCCGGACCCCACCGCACCGGGCACCTTCGACGGCCACGTCTTCACCGGCTTCTCGCTGCTCCCCTGGCGGCTGGTCCGCGACCTGCCGCCGGTCTTCGGCGACCTGGTCCGGGCGGTCTGGCGGCCGGCCGAGGCCGACGGCCGGCTGACCGTGGTCCCCTACCGGGGGACCTTCGTCGACACCGGCACCCCGGCCGACTACCTCGCCGCCAACCTGCACGCGGCGGGCGACGGCAGCCTGGTCGACCCGACCGCCACCGTCACCGGCGGCTGCCACCGCAGCGTGGTCGGCGCGGGCGCCACCGTGGCCGGTGAGGTGACCCGGAGCGTCGTCTGGCCGGGTGCCACGGTCGAGACCGGCGAACGGCTACACGAGGTGATCCGCACCGCCACCGGCCTCACCGTCCCGGCCGCCTGACACCCGGTATCGGCGTACAGGTCCGAGTGCAGAGGTAGGCACGGCTGCAAGTGCACACCGCGCCGAGCTTGGCCTGCGTCCGGCGACTTGGCCCCTCGGCCTGGCGGCGATCCAAGTCGGTGACGTCGCGTGACGGGGTGTTCCTGAGCCCAGCCGTTCCCTCGACATACGGATCTGCCGATGTGAGTAAGTCCGGGCAGGCACATCCCGCTTCATCAGGCAGGCAAGTGACCTTCATGGCGTGCCAAGGTAGGAAGCCGATGCTGGCGCAGGCTGCTGCAGGGGCAGCATGGAGCTTCTATCGAGTGCTCACCACTCTGGAACACAGACACCCAACGTGGAAGGATGCATGCATTGAAGGATAGGACTCGGCACGCTGCAGGAAGCTGAAGAACGAAGGTGGCCAACCTCCGGTGAGCCTAGACTCCCGCACAAGCTCGCCAGACATATCTTCGCCGAGCCGCGCAGATCCCTCACATCCTATCTCCGTCAAGGTACAAAAGTGGATGGTGTTCAGCGTCTTCCTGGCAGGGGTAGGCGTAGGTTCCGACGTTATCGCCACATTGATGAACGGGGAACGACTCTCCGGCGTACAAGTTCTTGGCAAGGGAGAACTGTACATGGTGAGCATCGGAATGCTGCTAAGCGCCAGCGGAGAGCTTCTTTATGATCGCACGCGAATGGAAGCGGCAGCCGCTTGGCACATCAGCACTACCTTCCTCACGATCATCTTTGGCGTCCTCGTGGCCATTATGTACGGATATGCAAAATCGGGTAAGTCTTCGGCAGAGTTCGTGATGAGTTCCTCGCTATTTCTCGTAGGTATCTCTCTGCTTTGGGGGCTATGCGTCGTCATTCTCTCATGCAGGAGCAGGGTGCCAAATGTTTGAGAATCTGGATCGCCTTTCGTTTTTGGCCGCGATCGGGACCGCCATCCTGGGACTGGTGTCAGCGATATACGTTGCCCTTTCAACGCGACCGAAGAGCCAATCTCGCGGGGAACCCCGCACGCAGGCAAGGCAAAGGGTTCGCCGTGACATCGCCATACTTTGGCTGTCCATCGAAGCCGTCATGTTGAGCATGGCGGTCGCGGCAATAACTCAAGCAGACTGGAGCATGCTGGTTTGGTCAATGGCGCTGGCGGTGGCTATTCCGGCTTGGCTTCTAGCTTTCTACGTGCCTACGGTCTGCGGCGTTAAGACCGTACGCGGCAATGCATGCATGAATATGACTCAGGGCTTGCTATTTGGTTGCGGTCGAGCTAATCACACATGGGCGAAATTCTTCGCACGATTTGGTTGGCGTACTCAGCCGAGCCTCGAACCGAGCGAATCGCCAGCGGACGGGACGGCGACGACGGGCTCAAGTTTGGTCCAAGTGCGAATTGCGGAGCCGCGTCAGAACACTATCACCTTTTGGCTCGCGATTGCTGGCACGCTGGTGGGGCTCGTGTCCGCGGTGGTTGACACCACTACATTCCTGGGAAATAGGTGAGGGCACCTCTCGGCTTGCGTGCCACGGAGACGCCCACATTTGTCACAGGTCATCACAGGCATGGATTGCGGGGTTGAACGACCTGGAGCCAGCCTGGCCCGACGCGAACGGTGCTGCCATCCCTTGGATCAGTGACGTGCAGTACCGGCGCCGCGTTGAGCAGGCCGATCGTCCAAGCCTAGAACGCCGAGTGCCCACACAGGGATATCCGCACACGCCGCGATCCGCGCGTTGCGGAGCGTCATGTCAAGCAAATGCACCCGGCGACTCAGATAGCCTCCGAATAGATCGAAGCGGGTTCGACGCCGAGTTCCATATCTGTCAACTCAATTGCATCTAAGGTTGGCTCCTGGTCTTCGAAAAGTGTGACTTCACCTTGAATCCATGCGGCGTAGAAAAAGCTTCGATACTCTGGAGCATCTCCCCATTTATCCTGTCGTGCGTACTGCTCCTCAACCTCAACATCGATACGGATTGTCCCGGATAAAGATCTTGACCATGCGTCATGCTGAACAGCGCCAATTACTTGAGCCGGGCCTGGTCGGACGAGGGTGTTCTGCAATTCCCACTGAGCGTCCGGACCTATGCCAAGGTCAATCTCCCACCAGTTATGGCGGTAGCTGAGGTCGGCAAGGTTGACTAGTTCGGCATCCGACATGTCGGGCCCCGCAAACAATTTGTTAACCATAGTAGCAAATCTGACGCTCTGCGCGTCGTTCGCCTCTGCGGTTTCCTCAAGGAGGTTTCGAATCTCGCCAAGATTTTTAGCGATCCTGGGGAGGTCGATGCCCAAAGAGTCACAGGTCGCAGCTACAGCGCCACTGTCGCCAGTAACAAAGACCAAGCCGTCGCAATCTCCATCGTTGTAATCAATGATCGACCGGATCCAAGCGCTGTCTGCAGCACCTGTCTTGATCTCCTTCTTTCGAGACGCGGGCCCTCGAAGCAACACTTGATCTCGAATGGCGAGAACCGCCGCCTCGCCATCAAGGGGCACTATGGTGGCACCAGCCCGCTCGAGGCGACTAATCACTTCGGCATCGTCTATAGGCGGCGGCTCGGTAGTCGCCGGAAAGCCCCATTTACGCCGCCTAGTGTTGTGTGTTCGAACCTCGCGCTCGATCCGCTCGCATTCCTGCACTACCCGCTGAGCCAATTCCCATGCAACGACCTCAGGAATCCACAACTCGGCTTCGTGCCTTTCACACGCCGCAAACCAGTTATTGATCGTGGCGACACTTGGCTCAACGTTCGCTCCGAAGACATTCGCATCGAAGACGATAGCCCGAATTTTACCGATTCCCTCCACGGCGTGATGTTACCAGGAACATCAACGGACATTTGCGGAGCTTTCGCATAGTGATCAGCGATTTCCTGCGGCGAGCAGTCACCCATATGTCGCCGACAACGCGCGGCGCTTACCCGATTACTCGTCCCCATCTGTACGGAATGCCCTGAACGGCGACCACCGCCCGACGGTGGTCACGTCCTGCGGAGCCGCACCCGCGCGGGACGTTCTCGATCCAGATCGACGACTCCAGCGCGCTCCAGGACGACGGCCACATAGTCCGCTGTCTGCCGTTTGACGAATGTCTTGAGATACCCGTCCAATGTGCCTTGGTTGCTGTGAACATCTCGGTTCGCCCCAACCCGAACCCAGCCGCGTCCGTGCAGGTACCCCGGTATGCCCTCAAGGCAGGACCAGCTGAAGGCCGTTCGAGTCTGTTTCGTCCCGAAGAGCAAGACCAACCCGGCTACGGAAACGTCGTCGACCTCGAAGATGGCGCGACCGGTCGGCGTAGGGAGGCGCGTACCCGCCCCAACCCGAGCTCGAATAGCCGTCTCGACCTGACCTGGCATGACTGCATCGTGCATCCCGCTGGTCTGCGACGCCACGCACCCGCAGACGGCGATGAAGAAGGCAAAGGCGTCGCGGTCCGCTACGATGATCCACTGCAGGCTCATGCCGCGAGTCGGGCCATGTTCGTGGGTCGGTGCGGGTGCGTAGGTCGTATGGCTAGGGTCGCCTCATGATCCTGACGGATGCTGAGGTTGCTGTTGAGGCAGTTCTCGCGGGGGCCGAGGTGGTTGTTCGGGACTACGGTGCGGACCATGTTCGCTTCGCGAGGTCTGCGACTGACTTCGCGACCGGCACGGATCTGGAGGCGGAGGCCGCGATCCTTGGGGTCCTGGCGCGTCATCGTCCCGCCGACTCATGCACCGGCGAGGAGACCGGGGGTTCTGGCACTGGGGCAGGGAGGCGACGCTGGCTCATCGACCCGCTCTGCGGCACGGTGAACTTCGCTGCCACCACACCTCTGTTCGCGGTCAACGTCGCGCTACTGCAAGACGGGACAGTCTCCGCCGCCGCCTGCGCCGACCCGATCGCCGGCGAGGTCTTCTGGACCGACGGGTCGGCTGCCTATCTGCGCGCCGACGGCATGGACCGGCCTTTGGCTCCGTCTGCGGTCTCCGGCCTCATCGAGATCAACTGCGACGGCCCCCTCGATCGGCCGTTCGTCGGCGGACAACTCGTTCATGATCCTCAGGTGCGCGGTGCTTACGGACCCCGCGTCATCTCCTCTACGTTGGGCGTGGCCTGGGTAGCAGCCGGCCGAAGAGCGGCATACGTTTCCGACGGCACCTTCCGCGAGAACCTCCACTTCGCGGCCGGAATCGCCATCGCCGAGGCGGGAGGTTGCACGATCAGCGATCTGGCGGGGAACCCGCTGCACACCGGACGTGGCCTCATAGTCTCGGCCGACGCGGCCACACACCACGCAGTACTGGCCCTCGTCGAGCCCCACCTCGAAGCAGTCATCAAAGCGAGCTAACGCTGCGCCCCTCGTTTCCCGAAACGCGCCCGAGCATGGATCCTGCACTCGTAGCCGTGCCTACAGCCGCCGGTGACGAGGACCAACGAATGTCCGAGACCAACCAGTAATCGAAGCGGTGGCGATACAGCTCATGCCGCACCGAAAGCGGCGGCCTGATGTGCTGCGTTACCGCTTCTGTGCTCGGTACGTCCGGAGCAGCGCCGTGATCTTGGCGTAGTCATGGGCACCGTTCAGCTCATCGAGCAACTCGTCTGGGCAGAGCTCATACAGGTCGCCCCACCATCGACGAGCCCGGTTATCCCAGATCCGGTATCCGCCACCGACGCCCCTCGCCACGTACCTTCGCCTCGCCACCGGCGGCAAGATAGCAATCCCGTCACCTGACTGCTCATGAATCGCGGCCATCCACTTCGCCACGCTCATCTGCCGCCGAGAAGGTGCAGCGCTGGGGGCCTTCGTGGGCTGCCGTTCCTGGCGTGGGGAGCTGGCGGGTGGTTGCGGGCAGAATGCCTGCCAGCGTGATCAGGTGCACGAACCTGGTTAGTGGTTGTTCCGGGCCGTTTGCCACGCTGCGCCGAGTAGCGCGAGTATCCGGTACAGCGCGTACAGCGCCCACCAGGTGGCCAGCGGCAGACCGATGAGGATGACCGCGCCGCCCAGGTAGTGGGTGCTTTCCAGCATCCAGCCACCGGTGAGCAGGACGGAGCCCACGACGACGGCCCAGGCCAGGATGCGGCCGGCTTTGGTCAGCGACATCCACAGACGGGCGTTGTCGGCGCCGTCTGGCTCCGTCGGGTCGCCGACCTGGGACTGCGTGGCGAGGCTGTCGATGTCCCGGGCGGCGGCCCGGTCGGTGGCGTGTGGCGACCCGCGCAGGACGGCGGAAAGGGCGTGCAGGTCGTCGTGGTGGCGAAGCTGTCCGGTCCGTGGATCGCCAAGTAGCGCCACGGCGTGCGGGAACCCGAGCAGCCATGCCTTGCCGTACCCGCGTTTCGCCCCCGGTGGCAGCACCACGACTGTGCCGCCGTGCATGTCGGCGCGGTCAATGCGGTCGCCGATCACCCGTACGAGTTCCGTGCCGGCGATCGTCACCTCAGTGTCGACGAGGGCGGTGGCATGGCTGAACAGCGTGACGAACTGGGCGTACGCGGCGAGGACCGCGAGCAGGCCCAGGACCGCGACCGCGGCACCGAGCAGTTCGTGCAGTTGGGCCGTGACGCCGGTGAGCAGCAGCGCGGGGACGACGGCGAACAGGTACCAGCCGACGAAGAGCAGGAAGCGCCGCCGGTTCAGCCAGCGCCGCGTTCGCGCGCCCCGCGTGCCAGGTGGGAAAGCGGGGAGCGTTTTCCCGCCGTTGCGCCGTTGTCGAGCGTCCTCGCTCAGCAGCATCGCCTTGAGGCGGTGAACCCGAACCTCGAGGCGGTCACCGGCCAGACCAGCCAGGTCGCGGACGAACTGCCTCTCCTCGATCTTCGGGTCGGTCAGGTCGAACAGCAGCACCGCCGGTCGCCCGTCCACGGTGGCCCGCAGGTCACGCGGCGCGTCCAGGCTAACGCCCCGGTCTGGCACCAGGTAGAGCGCGGGAACCGACCGGCGGTGACCCCGCCCCTCGATCTCCCGGTTCTCGATCACCACCGCTGAGATCTCGGCCCACCGCAGATCACGTCGGTACCGGCCGATCCGCACCGCCCAGCCGTCCCGGTCAACATCAACCTGAAAGCGCTGCAACGCGTACCGAAGAAAGCTGACCACCACGAGCAGCACGATCAGCGAGATCCCGCCGACGCAGAGCCGCCCGGACACCGAGCCGCCGACAGTGAACTGCAAACTCACCAGATAAGCGCCGAATCCCACCAGCAACGCCGCGACAACCACCGCGAACACGCGAGAGCCGACTGGACGGCGCAGATACACCCACACATCATCAACGAACCAGGCAACTCCACCACGGCCCCGTCCTCCGTGAACCGCATGGCAGCCCGGCGGCGAAAGCCGAAATAGTCGACCTCACGCCCGAGGTCTTCACTCTCATGCCGCGATCCGGTGCGAGCGCGGCAGACCCTGGCAGTAACGGAGTGTAGTCACCGAGGCGGCCTGCCGCGCGACATGGAGGCCTGCTCGACAGACGTCGTTAAATCCTTCTGGTACGTCGATCTCTGTACGCTCCGACGTACCTACCCGCGCACTCGGGCCGGTACGCCGACACCCGGCGAGGCTCCGGTACTCGGGGGCGGGTCCGGCACTCCGGCGCAGGTCCGGTGGGCAGGCCATAGCATGGGCAACGACGCCGACGAACGGAGAGACCTGCCGTGATCACCGCGATCGTCCTGATCGACTGCGCCACCGACTCGATCCCCGAGGTGGCCGAGGCGCTGGCCGACCTGCCCGGGGTCAGCGAGGTCTACTCGGTGGCCGGGCACGTCGACCTGATCGCCATGGTCCGGGTCCGCGAGTTCGAGGAGATCGCGCAGATCATCGCCGGCAGCATCTCTAAGGTGCCCGGGGTGCTCAACACCGAGTCGCACATCGCGTTCCGCGCGTACTCCCGGCACGACCTGGAGGAGGCGTTCGCGATCGGTCTGGGCGCCACCGACTGAGGCGTCACCACGCCGGTCCCGGCCCCGACGCCGAGGTCCTTCGCGGCCCCTTCGCTCTGGGGAGCCCGAGGTCCTTCGCGGCCCCTTTGCTCTGCTTCAACCCACGCAACGACTCGCGCCGAAAAGCAGTGCGTCGGTTGAAGCAGAGCAAAGGCCGCACAGAGAACTAGCTGGAGTCCTCAGCCGAGGCGAAGTCGAGGCGAAGTCCAGGCGAAGTCCAGGCGAAGTCGAGGGGCGACGACCGGTCGCCCCGGGACTTCGACCAGGGCTCGGTGGGGCGAGGGCACACCCGTGCCCGGTACCGAGGACGCGGTCTGCTTCCTGCCACGACGGGGCGAGCCGGTCCATCCCGTAGGACGGACCGACTCGCCGCGTTCACCGCCGGATCAGCTCTGCTGCGGCACCGGGACCTCGGTGCCACCCGGCACCGGCGACTCGGTGGGGCCACCCGGGGTCTCCTCGGTGACGCCCGGAGCCGGGGTGGTGCCACCCGGGGCCGGCACCGTGCCACCCGGGCCAGGCGTACCGCTGGCGCTGGTCTCCGGGACCGGGATGCCCAGTTCCTCGGCCAGCGTCACCAGAGCGTCGTAGTGCGCCTGCAGCACCGGCAGCGCGGTCTGCGCGAGCTGGACCACCTGCGGCTCGGTACCCTGCGAGATCTCCGTCTGGGTCGCCTGGATGGCCTGCAGGTGGCCGGCCAGACCCTGGGTCACCCAGAGCCGGTCGAACTCCTCACCACTGGCGTTGTTCAGCTGGTCGAGAGCCGTCCGCTGATCAGGGGTGGGCTCGTTCGGCAACTGGACGTTGAGCTGCCCGGCCACGTCCTGCACCGACTGGTCCAGCTCGGTGTGGTCCGTGACGAACTGCTGCGCCAGGTCCTTGACCTGCTGGTTCTGACCCTTCTGCTGGGCCAGCTCACCGGCGGCGATCTCGTACAGGTTGACCTGGTGCACCGCCTGCAGGTACTGCGTGTCCTGTTCCGAAGGCTGCGCCGCCGCCTGCGCTGCCGCAGCGGGCGCGACACCCACCAGCACCAGTGCGGCCAGCAGGCCGAGGCGTTTGATACCCAACATGCTTCCTCCCCGTTGAGACGTTGGACCGCACGGATACCCGGCTGGCCGGGGTTATTCCTGCGATCCGACGACGGGCGGGAAGCCCCGGCGGCGGTCCGGAAGGCCCAGAACGGGCGTGGCGCCCGCCGGAGGACTCCGGCGGGCGCCACGTCACGTGGTGACGGACCTCAGCGGCGGGACTCCCCGCTGCCGATCTCCTCGCGCTCGGCGCGCGGCTCGACGGGCGGGTGACCCGGCGACACCGGCGCCTCGGCCGGCTTCTCGATCGGGTAGAAGAAGCCCCGGATCGCCGGGCCGAGGGCACCGAGCCGGTTCATCTTCTTCGGCACCACCCAGCCCGCGTACTCCAGTTCGGTGTGTCCGTGCTCGTCCGGCGTGGTCAGCGGCTGGTGCACCTCGACGAACCGACCGTCCGGCAGGCGCCGGATGATGCCGGTCTCCACGCCGTGTGCCAACACCTCCCGGTCGTGCTGCTGCAGACCGAGGCAGATCCGGTAGGTCACGTAGTACGCCAGCGGCGGCAGGAGCAGCAGACCGATCCGGCCACCCCAGGTCATCGCGTTCAGGCTGATGTGGAACTTGTCGGCGATGACGTCGTTCGCGCCGGAGAGCGTCAGGATCACGTAGAACGTGATGGCCATGGCGCCCAGGCCGGTGCGGAACGGCACGTCGCGGGGACGCTGGAGCAGGTTGTGGCTCCGGTAGTCCTTCAGGTAGCGGGCCTCCATGAACGGATAGAGCGTGGAGAGCCCGACCAGGATGCCCGGTAGCACCACCGTCGGCCAGAACAGCGGCGGAATCACGTATCCGTCGCCGATGGGTATGTTGATCTCCCAGTCCGGCATCAACCGCGTCGAGCCGTCCAGGAACATCACGTACCAGTCGGGCTGGCTGGCCGCCGAGACCACCCACGCCTCGTACGGGCCGAACAGCCAGAGCGGGTTGATCTGGATCAGGCCACCCATCAGCGCGATCACGCCGAAGACGACCATGAAGAAGCCGCCCTGCTTGATCGCGTACCGGGGGAACATCCGCTCGCCCACGACGTTGTTGTTCGTCCGGCCCGGCCCCGGCCACTGGGTGTGCTTCTGCTTGAAGACCAGCCCCAGGTGGACGCTGATCAACGCGACCAGCAGACCCGGGATGAGCAGCACGTGGGCGATGAAGAACCGGCTGATGATGATCGTGCCGGGGAACTCGCCGTCGAAGACCGCGGCGGTGACCCAGGTGCCGATCACCGGGATGGACAGCATGATCGCCGAGGCGATCCGCAGACCGGTGCCGGAGAGGCCGTCGTCCGGCAGCGAGTAACCGGTGAAGCCGGCCAGGAAGCCCACCCAGAACAGCAGCGAACCGATGATCCAGTTGGTCTCACGCGGCTTGCGGAACGCGCCGGTGAAGAAGATCCGGAGCATGTGCACCACGATCGCCGCCATGAACAGCAGTGCGGCCCAGTGGTGCATCTGCCGCATGATCAGGCCGCCACGGACGTCGAACGAGATGTCCAACGTCGAGGCGTACGCGGCCGACATCGGCGTACCCCGCAGCGGGGCGTAGCTGCCGTTGTAGATGACCTCGGTCATCGTCGGCTCGAAGAAGAAGGTCAGGAAGACACCGGTCAGCAGCAGCACGATGAACGAGAACAGCGCGATCTCGCCCAGCAGGAACGACCAGTGGTCGGGGAAGACCTTGTTGAGCAGCTTGCGCAGGGGGGTGGCCACCTGGAAGCGGTCGTCGACCGCCCGGGCGGTGTTGCCCGGAACCGCTGCTACGTCAAACTTGCGCCGCTTCACGGCCGCTCCCAGAAGTCGGGCCCGACGGGTTCGGTGTAGTCGGACGTCGCCACGAAGTAGCCCTCGGAGTCCACCTCGATCGGCAGCTGCGGCAGCCGCCGGCTGGCCGGACCGAAGATGGGCTTGGCGTTGTCGGTGATCAGGAACTGCGACTGGTGACACGGGCAGAGCAAACGGTTGGTCTGCTGCTCGTAGAGGCTCGCCGGGCAGCCGGCGTGCGTGCAGATCTTCGAGTAGGCGGCGTAGTTGCCCCACATGTAGTCGCCGTGACCCTCGCGCTCGTTGTTGCGGCGCGAGGTCTCGGCGTCGGCGTCACGCAGGTGGATCAGCAGGGTCGGCGAGTCGGCGTACCGGTTGCTGACCCCGTGCTCGATGCCCGGGAAGACGGTGATCTGGCCACCAGCGCTGATGTCGGCGGGGCGGATCGGCCGACCGTCCTCGCGGACCAGCCGGATCTTCTGGCCGTCCTGCGGGGCGAAGCCGGTGGTCATCATCTGGTCGTTCGCGTGCGGGTCGGAGATCAGGCCACCGACCAGCGGCGCTGCGGCGACCGCACCGACCGGCACCAGACCGGCCAGCAGCGACATGCCGAGCAGCGGGCGGCGCTTCACGCCGAGCTCGTCGGCCATGTAGAGCATGGTCTGCCCGGTGATCGTCCGGTCCTCGCTGGCCACCACGCCCTCGTGCCGGTCCTGGATCGACACCTCCTTGGGCAGCAGCTTCTTGCCCCAGGTCAGGATGCCGAAGCCGATGCCCAGCAGGGCGATGCCGAGGGTCGTGCCGAGTAGCGGGGTGAAGTACTTGTCCCCGCCACGGCCCGGCTGGTACTCCCAGGGCCACCAGATGTAGACCGCCAGGAAGGCCGTCGCGGCCAGGCCGGTGACCAGGAACATCGCCGCCACCGTACGGACCAGCCGGCGCTCGGCCTTGCTGCCCGGGGCCACCTGCTCCTCGTAGTGGACGATCTCGATGTCGTCCCGACGGGCGCCCTCGCGGACGATGTCGAACCGGCTCAGCGCCGGGTCGTTCACGTCCACCGTTTCGTGGCCCGGGTGGGCCGGCTGCTCGGTGTGGGTGCTCATTCGCTCGGTCACGACTTGCCCGCAATCCACAGGCTGGCGAAGACGAGCGCGACGATGCCGATCAGGAAGATCGCCACACCCTCGGTGGAGGGTCCGTACCGGCCCAGGTTGAACCCGCCCGGGTCGCCGTCCGACTTCAGCGTCTGCTGGATGTAGGCGATGATGTCGGCCTTCTGCTCCGGCGTGATCTGGTTGTCACCGAAGACCGGCATGTTCTGCGGGCCACTGAGCATCGCGGCGTAGATCTGCCGGTCGGTAGCCGGCGCGAGGCTCGGCGCGTACTTGCCGGAGGAGAGGGCGCCGCCACCGCCGCTGAAGGCGTGGCACTGCGAGCAGTTGATCCGGTACAGCTCGCCGCCGACCGCGATGTTGCCGTCTTCGTGCAGGTTGTCGCCGGCCGGCACGACCGGGCCGCCACCGAGCTCCTGGACGTACGCGGCGAGCTGGTCGATCTCGTCCGGGCTGAACACCGCGGGCTTGCGGGCCGCCTGGGCCTCCTGTCGGGCCATCGGCATCCGGCCCGAGCTGACCTGGAACTCGACCGACGCCGCGCCGACGCCGATGAGGCTCGGCCCACGCCCCTCGACCCCCTGCGCGTTGCGACCGTGACAGGTCACACAGCTCACGTCGAACAGCGCCTTGCCGTCTGCGGCTGCGCTGCTCAGCGGCGGGTTTTCCTGCGCCGACGCGCTCGGGGCGAGGACGGTGTAGGCACCGCCGGCCAGCATCAGCGCGGCGACCAGCCGGACCGCGGCACCCAGCCGGCGGCGGCCCCTGCTGGGCGCCGCGGGCCGCCCGCGCAGCCGCGCGAGCAGGCCGCGTCGGCGGTCGTTGTCAGAAGTCATGACCTGTGTCCTTAACCGGTTGGACCTTGTCTGCGGGGGTAAAGCAGCGGCACGGCGCGAGACGCGCCAAGATCACTGAAGCCAGTAGATCATGGCGTAGAGCCCGATCCAGACCACGTCGACGAAGTGCCAGTAGTACGACACGACGATCGCCGAGGTGGCCTGGGCCGGCGTGAACCGGCCCATGGTGGTGCGGATCATAAAGATCACGAAGGCGACCAGGCCTCCCGCCACGTGCAGGCCGTGGAAGCCGGTGGTCAGGTAGAACATCGACCCGTAACCATCCGCGTTGATCTTGATGCCGTGGTGGACCAGCTCGCGGTACTCGTTGAGCTGACCGAGCAGGAAGATCAGGCCCATCACGAAGGTGATCGTGAACCAGCGCCGCAGCGCGTGCACGTCACCCCGCTCGGCGGCGAAGACGCCGATCTGGCAGGTCACCGAGGACAGCACCAGGATCGTCGTGAACGTCGTCGCGTACGGGATGTTCAAGACCTCGGTGTGCATCGCCCACTGCTCCGGCGCCGCCGCGCGGATGGAGAAGTACATGGCGAAGAGCGCCGCGAAGAACATGAGCTCGCTGGAGAGCCAGACGATCGTCCCGACGCTGACCATGTTGGGCCGCGTCAGAGAGTGGATCCGGCTCTTGTCAATGGCTGGGGCCGCAGTCACGCGGTCATTATTGCCGTTGACCACGGCCGGCGATCAGCGGGGGGTGAAACCCGTGGTCCAAGTGGCCCGATCGGTACCGTCCGGTTCGCCTGACCTAGGCTGATTGGCGTGCTGGAAACCGACCCGATCACGCTGGCCGTGACGGCCGCGCCGCCGCTGACGGCGGGCGCGATCAGCCCGGCGACGGCCCCGGTGACCGGCGGCGCCGGGTGGCTCGCGGCCGACGCCGGCCCGCCGCCCTTCCAGATCACTGCCGTGGTCACCGAGGCCAAGCTGGACAACTGGCTCGCCGTCGTCCTGGTGGTCGCCGCCGCCCTCTACCTCTACGGAGTGCACCGGCTGCGGCTGCGCGGGGACCGCTGGCCGATCGCCCGGACGGTCTTCTTCCTCGGGCCCGGCCTGGGCGGCATCGCCTCGGTCACGGTCAGCGGGCTGCACGCGTACGACACCACGCTGTTGTCGGTGCACATGGTGCAGCACATGGTGCTCTCCATGATCGCGCCGATCTTCCTGGCGCTGGGCGCACCGGTGACGCTGGCCCTGCGTACGCTGCCGACCCGCCCCCGCAAGCGACTGCTGGCGGTGCTGCACAGCAGGGTCGTGCGGATCTGGACGTTCCCGCTGGTGGCGTTCGCCATCTTCGTGGTGAACCCGTTCGCGCTGTACTTCACCGACCTGTACCGCTACACGCTGGAGAACGTCTGGGCGCACGAGGTGGTGCACGCGCACTTCATCATGACCGGCTGCCTGTTCTTCTGGCCGCTGGTCGGCCTGGACCCACTGCCCGGACGCTGGCCGTACCCGGGCCGGGCCCTGCTGATGCTGCTGTCGGTGCCGTTCCACACCGTGCTCGGGCTGACCGTCATGCAGAGCAGCACCCTGTTCGGCGGCGACTGGTACCCCTCCCTCGGGCTGACCTGGGCCGACCCGTGGGACGACCAGGTCCTCGCCGGCGGCATCCTCTGGGCCGGCGGCGAGTTCGTCAGCGTGACGATGCTCGGCGTCCTGGTGGTGCAGTGGATGCGCGCGGCCGAGCGGGAGGCCCGCCGGGTCGACCGCGAGCTGGACCGCCAGGAGGCCCGGCAACGCGCTGCGGAGACCACCACCGGCTCGGCCACCTGAGCCGGTCGGCGGGGCGCGCGGGGCGGCGTGTCCCGGGCGTCGGCACGACCGGTACGATCGGCGGCGCAGCTACGAGGTGGGAGCAAGTCTGACCATGAGCGAGCGCGAGCGAGTCATCGGACTCGGTGCGGTGGTGCCAGCGGACGGCACGGAGCGAAGCGGAGTGTCGGCATGAGTGAGCGTCTGTGCACCGTCCTGCTCTACAGCGACGACCCGCAGGTGCGGGACAGGATGCGGCTCGCCGTGGGCACCCGCCCGGCGTCCGACCTGCGCGTCGAGTTCGTCGAGGCGTCCACCTACGCCGAGTGCGTCCGCGTGGTCGACGACTTCGAGATCGACCTGATGCTGCTCGACGGTGAGGCCAGCCCCGGTGGCGGTCTCGGCATCGCCCGGCAGATCAAGGACGACTACGAGAACTC
This sequence comes from Micromonospora sp. NPDC023869, assembly GCF_055559695.1. Lineage (NCBI taxonomy): Bacteria > Bacillati > Actinomycetota > Actinomycetes > Micromonosporales > Micromonosporaceae > Micromonospora > Micromonospora sp. NPDC023869. The sequence goes on along the minus strand of NZ_JBVHKD010000007.1, from coordinate 237,960 downwards.
CCCGCCGACCTGCGTGGTGATCGCCCGTGCCGCCGACCGCTGGCTGGCCGCGTACGCCGAGGTCGACGCCACCCTGGTCCACCCGCTCGACCCGGTGACCACCGCCGCCACGGTGGCCGAGGTCCTGCGCACGCACGCCCCCGCCTGACGCACGCCCGACTCCGGCACCGCCACGGCGCCGGGCGAGCCGGCGCCGGTCCCGTCCCACCCGCACTCGTCTGCTCGGGAGGCCCGTCATGGGCGATCGGACCTGGCCACACCTGCTCACCGCGCTGCTGCGCGGCGAGGAACTCTCCGCCGCCGACACCGCCTGGGCGATGGGCGAGATCATGTCCGGCTCGGCCGCACCGGCCCAGATCGCCGGCTTCGCCGTGGCGCTGCGCGCCAAGGGCGAGACACCGGCCGAGGTGAGCGGGCTGGTGGAGGCGATGCTCGGCCAGGCCGTCCCGGTCGAGCTGCCCGAGGAGGTACGCGCCACCGCCCTGGACGTGGTCGGCACCGGTGGCGACCTGGCGCACACGGTGAACATCTCGACGATGACTGCCCTGGTGGTCGCCGGAACCGGGGTACGCGTCGTCAAGCACGGCAACCGGGCCGCCTCGTCCTCCTGCGGCACCGCCGACCTGCTGGAGTTCCTCGGCATCCCGCTGGACCTCGGTCCGGAGGGGGTGGCCCGCTGCGTCGAGCAGGCCGGCATCGGCTTCTGTTTCGCCGCCCGCTTCCACCCCGGCATGCGGCACGCCGGTCCGGTCCGGCGTGAGTTGGGCGTACCCACCGCCTTCAACTTCCTCGGCCCGCTCACCAACCCGGCCCGTCCCCGCGCCGGTGCGGTCGGCTGCTTCGACTCGACCATGGCACCGGTGATGGCCGCCGTCTTCGCCGCCCGGGGTGACTCGGTGATCGTGATGCGTGGCGAGGACGGCCTCGACGAGTTCACCACCGCCGCGCCCACCCGCTTCTGGATCGCGCAGGACGGCACCGTCAGGGAGACCGTGGTGGACGCCACGGACCTCGGGGTGCCCCGGGCCACCCTCAGTGACCTGCGCGGCGGTGACGCCGCCTACAACGCCGACGTGGCCCGTCGGCTGCTCGCCGGCGAACCCGGCCCGGTACGCGACGCCGTGCTGGTCAACGCTGCCGCCGCCCTGGCCACTCAGGGCCCGCTGGACGGTGACCTGACCGACGCCCTGCGCGCCGGCCTGGCCCGGGCCGCCGAGTCGATCGACTCCGGCTCCGCCGCCCGTACGCTCCACCGCTGGATCGAGGTCGCCACCGCCTGACCCGGCCGTCGGAGGTCGTGGCGGTGGCGCTCAGACGTGTCGGCCCGCCCCCCGTCGAAGGTCCGTCGCCGCTCGCGGATGTGTCGGACAGCCCGTCGGAGGTCGGTCGCCGCTCGCGGATGTGTCGGACGGCCGTGGGAAACTACAGGTGAGTAGTTCCCCACACGGCCGCCGGCCGGCACGCGCGGGAGGAGACGCCCATGTTGGTACGTGAGCTGCACTGTGAGACCTGCGACGGCATTCGCGCCTTCGAGATGCCGCCCTGCCCCGACGGCCACGGTCCGGACTGCCCCGAGCTCCTCTGCACCGGATGCGGCATGGCGATCTTCGTCGCCCCCTACGCCTCGCTCTCGCGGGCCACCCCGCCCGCCCGTCGGGCGCTGCACCCACGCCACGCCGCCTGACGCTGCACCCACGTCACCCCGCCCGACGCCGCACCCACGTGCCAGGTCGCCGTTCAGCGGGCCCTGGGTAGCCACGGCCGCGGCGGCGTTGACCAGCAGGCACTCTGGCCCAGTGCAGCATCCACGCCACGCCCTGCGGCCCGGCACACCGCCCACGCCACGCACTGCGGCCCGGAGTCTCCGCCGAGCTACCCGGCGGAATCCCTGGCGACGGCCGCAGCGCTCCGCGAAACGACCTCCCCGTACCCGGAGCCGTCGGCACCGTGGCACTACTGTGCCCGAGGTATCCCTGCGCACCGGCCGTGGCGGGCGGGGAGGCAGCAACTTCTTGGATATTGCTGCCTTAGACCCGACCTGAGACAGCAATATCCAAGAAGTTGCGCGGATCATGAGGGTGACGGCGATCGAAGCCGTCCGGGGGTGCGGCACCACACGCTACAACCACGTCCCGGCCCGACCCCAGGGAGACAAGGGCGTCCTCCTCACCCTCGCCGCTCCGGTCCAGAGGCACGCGACACCCCTCACCCGCCACTCGACGGCGGACGCGACGCTGGACCGGCCGAGCAACGGCGAGGCCCGGCTGATCTCCGCCACCGCAGACGCAGACGCTGCCGGCCGGCCTGCTCGTCTCCCCGGCCCGCAATACTCGACGTACACATCGCTCCGGTCCCGCAGCACGCGACACCTACCCGCATCCCCGCATCCGCAGGCACGCCGCACCTCCCCGTGTCCCTCAGGCACGCGACACCTGCCCACATTCCCGGATCCGCAGGCACGCGACATCTCCCCGCATCCCCCGTCCGCAGGCACGCGACACACCTCATCCGCCGCGGCGACCGCACGCACGGACACGGACACGGGAAAGCCCGCCTCCCTGAGGGAGGCGGGCTTTCACCAGGTCGGTGCGCCGATCAGTGCTCGGCGGTGCGCCGGGTGCCGCTGTAGTACTCGAACAGCAGGCCGCAGGTGGCGAAGACCACTGCCACCATGCCGGCGACGAGCAGCCAGAGCTGCCAGAACACCAGGCCGAGGCCGGCGATGGCGGCGGCCAGGGCCAGACCGAACGGCCAGTAGCTGCCGGGGCTGAAGAAGCCGATCTCGCCCGCGCCGTCGGCGATCTCACCGTCGGGACGGTCCTCGGGACGCAGGTCGATCCGGCGGGAGACGAACCAGAAGAAGCCGCCGCACATGGAGCAGAGCAGGAACGACAGCAGCAGGGCCACGGTGCCGATCCACTCGACCCGACCGCCCGAGTCGGCGAAGGTCCACCCGCCGTAGAGGGCGGTGGCGAACAGCAGGAACGCGGCGATGATGAGGAAGATGCGCCACTCGGTCTTCATCCGGGGTTACCTCAGTTTCCCGCGCCGGCCGTGGTGCTGGCCTGGTTGAAGTTGTCCTGGGTACGGCGCGTCTCGAACGGCTTGGTGGTGATCGCGTACGGCTCCTCGCCGATCGCGGTCAGCGCGTCCTGGGTCGACGCCCCGTCCTGCTTGGCCGCGAGGAACCGGTCGAAGTTCTCCGGCGAGACGACCCGCAGCTCGAAGTTCATGAAGGCGTGGTAGCTGCCGCACAGCTCGGCGCAGCGGCCCACGTACGCGCCCTCGGACTCCAGCGAGGAGACCTCGAAGACGTTGCGGATGCTGCCCGGCATCACGTCCCGCTTGAACAGCATCTCCGGCACCCAGAAGGAGTGGATGACGTCGCGGCTGGTCTCCTCGAACCGGATGGACCGGTTGCTCGGCAGCACCAGGATCGGGATGACCTCGCTGGTGCCCAGCACGGAGGCGGTGGTGTTGGCGTCCACGCCCTGGCCGTCGCGGTAGTTGAACTGCCAGTTCCACTTGAAGGCGACCACCTCGACGGTCACGTCGGGGTTGTTGGTGGTCTTCACCACGTCGGTCTGCACGACCGCGGTGTAGTAGAAGAGCACGGCCACGACCAGCACCGGCGCGATGGTGTAGAGGAACTCCATCGGCAGGTTGTATCGGGTCTGCACCGGCAGCTCGTTGCCGCGCTTGCGGTAACGCACCACGCACCAGAAGATCAGGCCCCAGACGAAGACGCCGACCACCAGCGCGGCGATGCACGAGGCGATCCACAGGTCGTACATCCGCCGGGATTCCGGCGTGATGCCGCCCTGGGGCCAGCCGAAGCCGCCGAACGCCGCGCCGACGTCACAGCCCGTGAGCAGGACCAGCAGCGCCGCCCCGCCGAAGCCGAGCCCGGCAAGACGCCCGGCGCGACGCCCCCGACGCCCGACGGCTCCTGGGGATGCGCTGCTCCGCACGGCCGTCGGCCGTACCTCCGAACTCCTTGCGACCACCTGGTCCTGCCTCCCTAGCGCGCCGCGGTGCTTCCTCGGTCCGGCCGGCTCCGCCGAGCGGAACCACCACACCAGCGGCAAAGGCGTCACCGACGGTCGCAGATTACTCGACCATGACGGGCTCGACCCGGTTGGGGTCAGTCTCCGCCCTGGACGGGGGATCTTGCGCGGACCGAGGCGATAGCGTGGGCAGACGTGATTCCTTCCCCGGTCTACCTGGACGCGGCCACCGCCGCGCCGCTGCATCCGGTCGCTCGGCAGGCGCTGCTGGTCGCCCTCGACGACGGTTGGGCCGATCCGGATCGGCTCTACACCCAGGCGCGCCGCGCCCGCCAGTTGCTCGACGCCGCCCGCGAGGCGGCGGCGGACACCCTCGGCGTACGCCCCGACGAGCTCTCCTTCACCCCCAGCGGTACGAGCGCGGCGCACGCGGCCGTGCTGGGTGGCCTGGTCGGCCGGCGGCGTGTCGGGGCGGGGCTGGTGCACTCGGCGATCGAGCACTCGGCGGTGTTGCACGCCGCCGAGCAGCACGTGGCGCGGGGCGGCACCACGACCGAGGTGCCGGTCGACCGGTCCGGCCGGCTGGACCTGGACGCCTGGTCGGCGGCGGTGGCGGGGCCCGGGGTGGCGCTGGCCGCGCTGATCGCCGCCAGCCACGAGGTGGGCACCGTGCAGCCGATCGAGGACGCGGCGGCGGCCTGCGCCGAGGCGGGGGTGCCGCTGCACGTCGACGCCGCCCAGGTCGTGGGGCGGGTACCGGTGCCGGCCGGCTGGTCGGTGTTGACCGCGAGCGCCCGCAAGTGGGGCGGTCCCCCGGGCGTCGGGCTGCTGGTGGTCCGCAAGGGCACCCGCTGGGAGTCGCCGTGGCCGTCGGACGAGCACGAGTCGGGGCGTACGCCCGGCACGGTCAACCTGCCGGCGGTGGTCGCGGCGGCGGCAAGCCTGCGCGCGGCGGCGGCCGACGCCGACGCCGAGGCGGCCCGGCTGGCGCCGCTGGTGGACCGGATCCGGGCCCGGGTGGCGGCCGACGTGCCGGACGTCGAGGTGGTGGGCGATCCCGAGCGGCGGCTGCCGCACCTGGTCACCTTCTCCTGTCTCTATGTCGACGGCGAGGCGCTGCTGCACGCGTTGGACCGGCGGGGCTTCGCGGTGTCGTCGGGCTCCTCCTGCACCTCGTCGACGTTGCGCCCGTCACACGTGTTGGAGGCGATGGGGGTGCTGTCCCACGGCAACGTCCGGGTCTCATTGCACCGGGGCACCACCGAGGCGGACGTGGACCGGTTCCTCGCCGAGTTGCCGCAGATCGTGGCCGACCTGCGGGCCGAGGCGGGGGTGGTGGGGCTGTGACGACCCCCGACGAGGTGCTCGACTGTCTCGGCCAGCGGTGCCCGCTGCCGGTGATCGCGCTGGCCCGCCGACTGCCGTCCCTGCCGGTCGGCGCGGTGATCCGCGTCCTCGCCGACGACCCGGCGGCAGCGGTGGACATCCCGGCCTGGTGCCGGATGCGCCAGCAGGAGTTCCTCGGCGCCGCACCCGGCCCCGGCTATGACGTCCGCCGCTCGGCGTGAAGGGCAACATCCGCCGGACGCGGTGAAAGGAAGGGCACCTTATTAACGCCTCGTGCATAGGAAGGGCCCCCTGCTAACACCGCACCTAACACCGCGACGGCGCGTCGACCCAGAGCAGTCGCAGCCGACGACCGGTGCAGGAGAAGATGCGTACGGCGGTCTCCGGGCTCCGGAAGCGCCCGGTGAAGGCACTGTCCTCGCCACAGACCAGGGCACGGCCGTCAGGGAACGCCAGGCCCCAGGCGAAGATGCCGCCGTCGGCGCGGTCGCCGTACTCCTCGCAGATCGCAAACCGTCGTGGCGCGCACTCGTCGACCAGCTCGACCAGCATCAGGTGAAACTCCTCGGGCGAGCCGAGGGATGGTGAGTCGCCCACTGGACCTCCTTCGACAGGCGTTGCTATACGTATAGCTCTTTGCCTTGCCCAATGGAAGCGCCTACGCCATGATGTTCGTGTCGCACGAAGAGAGGCAGGCGATGGCAGCACGTAACGACCCCTCCGCGCTGCGGTGGTTGATTGGCGCGGAGTTGGGCCGATACCGGCGGGAGGCGGCGATGACACTCACCGAGCTGGCCGACCGCACCGGCATCGGCAAGCCGAAGCTCGGCCACATGGAGACCGGGCGCTACCAGCAGTTCCCCGACGACATCGCGGCCGTGTTGAGCGCCTGCGGCGGGGACCAGCCTGCGATCGACCGGCTCACCGCGCTCGCCACCCGGTCGGACGCGAAGACCTGGTGGGCACCGTGGGCCAATGTGATGCCGGACTGGTTCAAGACGTACGTCGGCCTGGAAGGTCTCGCCGACGGCGCGTTCGTCTTCGAGTCGATGGTGATCCCCGGCCTGCTCCAGACAGAGAGTTACGCCCAGGCCCTGACTCTCGGCACCGGCTTCGTCCGTCCCGATCATGCCGAGCGTTTCGTGTCGTTCCGGCAGACGCGGGCGCAGCGGTTGACCGACGACGATCCGCTGACCCTGCACGCGGTGGTCGGCGAGGCCGCGCTACGCCTGCGGGTCAACGGGGACGAGACGCGGCAGGCCCAGCTCGTCCACCTGGCGGCCATGTCGGAGCTGCCGAACGTGACGGTGCAGGTGCTGCGCCCCGAGGACGGCCCGCATGCCGCAACTCCGTTGGGCAAGTTCGTTCTGCTGGACTTCGCCCACGTTCGGCCGATCGCCTACACCGAGGTCCTCGATGGGGCGATGTACGTGCAGGACCCGGACGGCGTACGGACTTATAAAATGGTGGCCGACAACCTGCGCCAGGTCGCCCTCTCGCCCGCCGAGTCGCGCGCATTGATCAGGGAGTTGGCCGGCGCGGCCTAGCCCCGGAGGCCAACCGTGTCCACCCCCGACCTCTCCGCCGCCCGTTGGTTCACCAGCAGCCGCAGCGCCAACAACGGCGACTGCGTCGAGTGCGCGATCCTGCCCGATGCGATGGCGGTACGGGACAGCAAGGATCGCTCCGGCCCGGTGCTCGTCTTCTCGTTCAGACAATGGTCGGTCTTCGTCACCGACCTCAGCACGCGGCGCCGGCCGACCGATCTCGGGTAACCGTCACGACGATCGGCTCTCGATCCCGTCCGCCGTAGCGGAACCGCTCGGGATCGAGAGCCGAGACACCGTGACGGTGCAGTGGTCAGGGCAGCAGGTGCGGGCGGACCTCGTCGGCGGCCTCGTCGCCGTACGACTCGGCGAGGCGCTTGACGAACAGGTCGCGGCGCACCTGGTACTCCTGGGTGCCGACCGTCTCCAGCACCAGGGCGGCCAGCAGCGAGCCGACCTGCGCGGCGCGCTCCAGCCCGACGCCCCAGGAGAGCGCGGTGAAGAAACCGGCACGGAAGCCGTCACCGACGCCGGTGGGGTCGATCGCCTGGGCCTCGCGGGCGATCGGCACGTGGATCGGGGCGAAGTCCCGCCCGGCGATCTCCACTCCGTGCTTGCCCAGCGTGGTGACCCGGATCCGGACCCGGTCCAGCAACTGCGCGTCGCTCAGCCCGGCCTTGCTCTGCAGCAGCGACTTCTCGTAGTCGTTGGTCATCAGGTACTCGGCGCCGTCGATCAGCGACACCACGTCCTCGCCGTCCATCCGGGCGAGCTGCTGGGACGGGTCGGCGGCGAACCGGTAACCGCGCTCGCGGCACTCGGCGGAGTGGCGCAGCATCGCCTCCGGGTCGTTGGCGCCGACCAGGACCAGGTCCAGCCCGCCGAGCCGCTGCGCGACGGGGTGCAGCTCGATGTTGCGCGCCTCGCTCATCGCGCCGGCGTAGAACGAGGCGATCTGGCACATGTCGGTGTCGGTGGTGCAGACGAAGCGGGCGGTGTGCGCCACCTCGCTGATGTGCACCGAGTCGCAGTCCACCCCGTGCCGTTCCAGCCAGGAGCGGTAGTCGGCGAAGTCGGCGCCGACGGCCCCGAGCAGCACCGGACGCAGGCCGAGTTGTCCCATGCCGAACGCGATGTTCGCCGCCACTCCGCCCCGGCGCAGCACCAGATCGTCCACCAGGAAGGAGAGCGAGACCTTGTGCAACTGGTCGGCGATGAGCTGGTCGGCGAACCGGCCCGGGAAGCTCATCAGGTGGTCGGTGGCGATCGAGCCGGTCACGGCGATCTTCATGGCAACCCTCGGGGTCGGGATCAGGGCGCGGTCAGCCTACCGGCAGCACGCCTGCCCAGCGACCAGCCCGCTCAACCTCGCCCACCGCCCACTTACCCACCCACCACCCCAAACCATCCTGCCCCCGGCCAACCCACCAACCACACCCCCGTACCCACCCCGGCCGGCGAGGTTGATCAAGGAGTTTTCGCCCTCCCGGCCGCCTCACGTGACCAAAACCTCTTGATCACCGCCGGCAGGCGGGGGCGGGCGGGAGCGCGGAGCGCGGGTGGGGTGGGGTGGGGTGGGGGTAGGGCGGGGTGGGGGTAGGGCGGGGTGGGAACGCGCGACGGCGGAACGGCCGGGGGGCCGTTCCGCCGTCGGAGGTCGGAGACTCAGCTGAAGGAGTCGCCGCAGGCGCAGGAGTTGCCTGCGTTGGGGTTGTCGATGGTGAAGCCCTGGGCGTCGATCCGGTCGGCGAAGTCGATGGTGGCGCCGGTCAGGTAGGGGGCGCTCATCCGGTCGACGACCACCTCGACACCGTCGTAGTCGGTGACGACGTCACCGTCGAGCGAACGCTCGTCGAAGAAGAGCTGATACCGCAGGCCGGAGCAGCCACCCGGCTGCACGGCGACGCGGAGCCGCAGGTCGTCGCGGCCCTCCTGCTCGATCAGGGCCTTGACCTTCTGCGCCGCGACGTCGGTGAGGACGACGGACGTGGGGGCCTTAGCCTCGGTCGACTCGGTCTGCGCTGGCGTGGTCACGTGGAATTCTCCCTGCGCGCGTTCGAAGAAGTGGTCTTCCCCTGGCCAACGTCGTTCGCCGGTCAGCGATTCCCACAGCGGTCCAGCTTCTGATTGTAGGCCGCCGAGCGCCGGGTGACCCGGCAGCGTGACCGGCCCCTCCGACGCACGCCGGACAGCAGGGCGGTCCGGGGACGACCTGCGGTCAGCGGCTCCACTGCCGGGCCAGTCGGGAGCCAAGCTCCCGCAACCCCTCGGCCGGACGCTCCATCGCCGCCGCCAGCCCGCCGCGCTCCTCGCCGCCGAAGTGCTCCACCAGGCTGTACGCGTCGGTCACGCCGACCGACGCCGCCTCGCGCCGACCGGTGCTGACCTGGCCGGCGAGCACGACGCAGGGTACGCCCCGGTCCCGGGCCGCGCCCGCCACACCGGCCACCACCTTGCCGCGCAGCGACTGGTGGTCGAACTTGCCCTCGCCGGTGACCACCAGATCGACCTCGTCGAGCACGGTCTCCAGCCCGATCGCGCGGCTGACCAGTCCGATGCCGGATTCGCACCGACCGCCGAGGGCGAGCAGTGCGGCACCGACACCGCCGGCAGCGCCGCCCCCGGGCAGCGCGCCGAGCCCGCTGGGGCAGCCCGGCAGGTCGCGTTCGAGCACCTCGGCCCAGCGCCCGAGCGCGGCGTCGAGCAGCAGCACGTCAGCGCGGTCGGCGCCCTTCTGCGGCCCGAAGACGTTGCTCGCGCCGTGCAGCCCGAGCAGCGGGTTGTCGACGTCGGTGGCGGCGATCAGGCGGGCGTCGCGCAGCCGGGGCGCCCCATCGAGCGTGGCGGCGGCGGCCAGCGCGGCACCGCCGTACGGCAGAGCGGCGCCGGTGTCGTCCAGCGGGACGGCACCCAAGGCGGTGATCATCCCGGCGCCGCCGTCGTTGGTGCCGGAGCCTCCCAGCCCGACGACCACCGTCCGGGCGCCCGCCTCGACCGCGGCGGCGATCAACTGGCCCAGCCCGTACGACGTGGTGGCCCTGGGGTTCCGTTCGGCGGGGTCGAGCAGGTGCAGTCCGCACGCCTGGGCGCTCTCCAGCCAGGCGGTCGCGCCGTCGTCGGTGAGCAGGATCTCACCGGTGACGGCACGGCCCAGGGGATCGGTCGTCGGCACCGGCACCCGCCGGCCGGACAGCGCGCCGGCGAGCACGTCGAGGAAGCCCGGCCCGCCGTCGGCCAGCGGCCTGACCAGCAGATCGTCGCCGGGCGCGATCTCCCGCCAGCCGTCGGCCACCGCAGCGGCGACCTCGGGGGCCGGCAGCGTGCCGGCGAACTTGTCCGGACAGAGCAGTACGCGCATGCCTGGCAGTGTGGCAGCCCACACCGGCTCGGGCGGCACGCTGGTCATGCTGTGGGACCATGGTCAGCGTGACGTCGACCTGGGTTGAGCCCTCCAACACCGCGACTGCGCTGCTGCTTCTCGGCCGTGGCAGCGACCCCGCCACCGAACGTGGCGTGGAGTGTCCGGGTGACCTGCCGGCACCGAGCGACCCCGATCTGGTGTCCCGGGCGGCGGCGGCCAAGGCCGCGCTCGGCGACCGGGTCTTCGTGCTGGGGCACCACTACCAGCGCGACGAGGTGATCCAGTTCGCCGACGTGACCGGTGACTCGTTCAAACTGGCCCGCGAGGCGGCCGCCCGGCCGGACGCGGAGTACATCGTCTTCTGCGGTGTGCACTTCATGGCCGAGAGCGCCGACATCCTCACCTCGGACGCGCAGCAGGTGATCCTGCCGGACCTGGCGGCGGGCTGCTCGATGGCGGACATGGCCGCGCTGCCGCAGGTCGAGAGCGCGTGGGACGTCCTGACGGAGCTGGGTATCGCGGCACAGACGGTGCCGGTGACCTACATGAACTCGTCGGCCGACATCAAGGGCTTCGTCGGTCGCAACGGCGGGGTGGTCTGCACCTCGTCGAACGCCAAGCGGGCCCTGGAGTGGGCCTACGAGCAGGGCGAGAAGGTGCTCTTCCTGCCCGACCAGCACCTGGGCCGCAACACGGCCGTGCTGGAAATGGGCTTCTCGCTGGACGACTGTGTGCTCTACGACCCGCACAAGCCGGGCGGTGGGCTGACGCCCGAGCAGCTTCGCGACGCACGGATGATCCTGTGGCGGGGGCACTGTTCGGTGCACGGCCGGTTCACCCTCGACAGCGTCAACGACGTACGCGAGCGGGTGCCGGGCGTGAACGTGCTGGTGCACCCCGAGTGCCGGCACGAGGTGGTCAACGCCGCCGATCTGGTCGGTTCGACGGAGTACATCATCCGTACGATCGAGGCGGCTCCGTCCGGTTCGGCATGGGCGGTCGGCACCGAGCTGAATCTGGTCCGCCGACTCGCGCTGGCGCACCCGGACAAGCAGATCATGTTCTTGGACAAGGCCGTCTGCTATTGCTCGACGATGAACCGCATCGATCTGCCGCACCTGGTGTGGGCGCTGGAAGAGCTGGTCGCGGGTCGGGTGGTCAACCGGATCACCGTCGACGCGGACACCGCGCACCACGCGCGGGTGGCGCTGGACCAGATGCTCGCGCTACCCGGCGCCTGATCACTCTCGGCAACCATTGCCGTACACAAAAGTGCCGGATCACCGATAAATGCCCCCAGGGGTAGTGTGACCGGATCCATTCTCATCACAGAGGGCTATGCTGCCGGGCGGACGAGACACCGCGGGCGTGTGCGTTTGGCCGCGACCGCGCCGTGGGTAGCCACCTGCGGTGACCCAGATCGATACGGCAGCACGCACGCGCTGGAGGTTGCGTTGACCGACGACGTCCTGGTCGTACACGGAGGCACCCCGCTTCAAGGGCGGATCCGCGTGCGCGGTGCGAAGAACCTGGTTTCCAAGGCGATGGTCGCCGCCCTGCTGGGCGACAGCCCGAGCCGGTTGTTCGACGTACCCAAGATTCGCGACGTGGAGGTGGTCCGGGGCCTGCTCGGGCTGCACGGCGTCAAGGTGACCGACGGCCTCGAGGACGGCGAGCTGGTCTTCGACCCCGCCAACGTGGAGAGCGCCAGCACCGACCAGATCAACGTGCACGCCGGTTCCAGCCGCATCCCGATCCTGTTCTGCGGACCGCTGCTGCACCGCCTCGGGCACGCCTTCATCCCGGACCTGGGCGGCTGCCACATCGGCCCCCGGCCGATCGACTTCCACCTCCAGGCGTTGCGGGAGTTCGGTGCCACGGTCGAGAAGACCCCCGAGGGGCTGCACCTGTCCGCCCCGAACGGGCTGCACGGCACCAAGTTCTCGCTGCCCTACCCGAGTGTGGGCGCGACCGAGCAGGTGCTGCTCACCGCCGTGATGGCCGAGGGCGTCACCGAGCTGCGCAACGCCGCCGTGGAGCCGGAGATCATCGACCTGATCTGCATCCTGCAGAAGATGGGCGCGATCATCAAGGTGCACACCGACCGGGTCATCGAGATCCAGGGCGTGCCCCGACTGCACGGCTACACGCACCGGCCGATCCCGGACCGGATCGAGGCGGCGAGTTGGGCCGCGGCGGCCCTGGCCACCCGCGGTCACGTCGAGGTGCTCGGTGCCGAGCAGGCCGACATGATGACCTTCCTGAACGTCTTCCGCTCGGTCGGCGGCGAGTACGAGGTGACCGACGCCCGCCCGCCGAAGCTGGGGCACCCGGGCCAGGAGGGCGGCATCCGGTTCTGGCACCCGGGCGGCGAGCTGAACGCGGTGGCCCTGGAGACCGACGTGCACCCGGGCTTCATGACCGACTGGCAGCAGCCCCTGGTGGTGGCGCTGACCCAGGCGCGGGGCCTGTCGATCGTCCACGAGACGGTCTACGAGCAGCGGCTGGGCTACACCGAGGCGCTCAACACGATGGGCGCGAACATCCAGGTCTACCGGGACTGCCTGGGCGGCACCCCGTGCCGCTTCGGCCGGCGCAACTTCAAGCACTCGGCGGTGATCGCCGGGCCGAGCAAACTGCACGCGGCCGACCTGGTCATCCCCGACCTGCGGGCCGGTTTCAGCCACCTGATCGCCGCGCTGGCCGCCGAGGGCACCTCCCGGGTGTACGGCGTCGACCTGATCAACCGGGGCTATGAGGACTTCGAGGCGAAGCTCGCCGACCTCGGCGCGCACGTCGAGCGACCCTGACCTCGACCGGGGACTCCGGCCCCTCCCGCACGGGTCCGGTGCACCGATGTGCACCGGCCTCGTGGCGTTGGCTACCCTTGCCGCGTGCCGTCGCTGTTTCGTCGTAAGTCCGCCGACCTCGCCGATCCCGTCACCGAGCCGGAGACCCCGGCCGAGGAGGAGTCGGAGTCCACTCGTGCGCGTGGTTACACGCCGGGCAAGGGACGGGAGACGCCCAAGCGGCCCGTCACCGGCCGTCGGCCGGCCGGCGCGACCAAGCCGCTGAGCAAGGACGAGGCCAAGGCGCTGCGTCGCCAGCGGCGCGCCGAGGCGTCGGCGGAGTTCCGGCGCGAGGGCGGTCCGCGCGACCGCGGGCCGGAGCGGCTGCTCGCCCGCAACGTGGTGGACTCCCGACGGACCGTCGGCACCTGGTTCTTCGGCGGCGCGCTGGTCGTGCTGATCGGCTCCAACCAGGCGATGCCCCCGGAGATCCGGCTCGCCTCGAACCTGCTCTGGGGCGCGCTGGCGCTGGGCGTGGTGATCGACTCCGTGCTCATCTCGCGCAAGATCAAGAAGCTGGTCCGGGAACGCTTCCCCCGCACCGACCAGCGGATGGGCTCGCTCTACTTCTACGCGATCATGCGGTCGATCACCTTCCGCAAGCTGCGTACCCCGGAGCCGCGGGTCGCCCTCGGCGACCCGGTCTGACCCGCCGGTCGCCGCCGCGCGGCGGCGACCCTCTCCGGCCCGCGACCGGCACCGGTCACGGCACGCCGAGCAGGCGCAGCACCGCAGCGGTGCCGGCGGCGGCGAGAACCACCACCACGAACGGCGCGCGTCGCCAGGCCAGCGCCACCCCGACCAGCACCCCCGCCGGTCGAGCCCAGCCGGCGAAGCCGCCCGCCTCGGTCAGCGCCGCGGTGGCCGCCAGCGCCGCCAGCAGGGCCGCCGCGCCGACCGGCAGCAACTGCCGCGCCCACGCCGGCAGGTCGAGCCGGTCCCGCAGCAGCACCCCGGCGACCCGGAAGGCGTACGTCCCGACGGCCAGCGCCACGATCGCCGCGATCAGCACGGCTCCTTCTCCCCTCGCCCGGCCGGCACCGGATCGGCCCCCGGCACGTCGACCGTCGGTGTGTCGACCGGCTGCGTAGCGATCTGCGGCCGATTGCCCGACTCGGGTGCCTCCAGCGCGTCGCCCGGCATGGAGTTCTGCGGCGTACCGCCCGGCGCGGCGGTCTGCGCTGCGTCGACCCGCGTCCGGCCGGTCCGGATCCGTTGGACGGCCAGCAGGCCCGGGCCGGCCAGGGCGAGCAGCACCGGCAGGCCGGCGGGGAGCAGCGGCGTGGTGAGTACCGCCACCACGGCACCGGCCAGCGCCATCCGCCGGGTCTCGGGATCACGCAGGCTGGGCAGCAGCAGGGCGATCAGGCCGGCCGGGAAGGCCGCGTCCAGGCCGAGTGCGGCCGGGTCACCGGCCACCCCGCCGGCCAGCACGCCGAGCACGGTGCCGGCGTTCCAGGCCAGGAAGAGCAGCACCCCGGCGAGCCAGAACGCCCGGCGGCGGTCGGCACCGGGCGGCCGGGCCAGGGTGAACGCGGTCGCCTCGTCGGTCATCAGGTGACTGCCGAGCAGACGGTGCCGCAGTCGGCGGCCGATCGTGTCACCGAGGGTCAACCCGAACGGCAGATGCCGGGCGTTGAGCAGCAGCCCGGCGAGGACGGCGGCGACCGGGTTGCCGGCGGCCAGCAACCCGACCGCCATGAACTGCGCGCCGCCGGCGTACACCAGGACCGACATCGTCACGGCGGCCCAGCCGGGAACTCCGGCCGCCACGGCGACCGCGCCGAACGAGGCGCCCACGGCGACCATCGCCGCCGCGATGGCGGCGACGTCCCGGAGTACGCCGGCCCCCGGTGTTCGTTCTGGCGTACGCATGGTTCATCATGATGAACACGCCGCTGATGTTCGTCAAATAGAACAGCATGACCGACGGAGCGAACCATGGCCCCCGAACCCACTCCCCCGTTGGCCACCATCGCCGCCGCCCTCCGCTACGAACGGCAACGGGTGGGCATCTCCCTCACCGAGCTCGCCCGGCGGGCCGGCATCGCCAAGTCGACGCTGTCGCAACTGGAGTCCGGTGTCGGCAACCCGAGTGTGGAGACACTGTGGGCGCTCGGAGTGGCGCTCGACGTGCCGTTCAGCCGGCTGGTCGAGCCGCCGGCCACCACGGTCCGGGTGGTCCGGGCCGGGGACGGCCCCCGCATCCGTTCCGAGCACGCCGACTTCGTCGGCACGCTGCTGACCGCCGGAGCCGCGCACGCCCGCCGGGACGTGTACCTGATCGAGCTGGAGCCGGGCCGGGTACGTACCGCCGACCCACACACCCCGCGCAGCGTGGAGCACGTGGTGGTGGGCGCCGGTCGACTGCGCTGCGGCCCCGAACAGGACCAGGTGGAACTCGGCCCGGGAGACTACGCGACCTTCCCGGGCGACGCCCCGCACCGCTACGAGGCCCTCGCACCGGGTACGTTCGCGGTGCTGGTGATGGAGCATCCCTGACTCGCGACGGGTGCCGCGACGGCGAGTTGACCAAGGGTTGCGGATCGCGGGAAGTCCGACCCGATCAAAGCCCTAAATGTCCTGATCAATAGGATAACGTTTGAGTTCGACGAGGGTGCCGCAGTGGCGGTGAACGAGCCCACGCCGCTACCCTCCATGCGCAGCCATTCGGTGCCGGGACGAGCGACTTCACCGGCCCGCAGGGGTGCCCAGCGCGACCATTTCCGACGAGGTGACATCGGCGTGAGCGAGCGGACGCGAGCCGACCACCGGGGCGCGCCCGTGCACGGGCGGACGTCGGTCCCGTGGTCTGCCGTGACCTTGCCTTCCGGTGTCGCGCCGTCCGTCGGGCCGGCCCGAGACCGCCATGCCGCAGCCGGCGCCGCCACCCGGCGACGTCCCGGCCGCAGCGACGGGCCCTGCGGATGAGTCGCGGCTACGCCGACCGGTGGCCGGGCCCCGCCGATCCGTCCTGGGTCGTCGAACCGACGGCCGAGTGGCAACCCCAGTTCCCGGGCCAGCGATACCCGGGTGACATCGGCCTCGACCACCAGCCGCCACCCGGCCGCAGCCGGTCCAGCGCGGTCGGCCGCGCCGAGGTGCCGCCACTCGCTCCGACCCGGCCGGACGGCACGTACGTGGGCCGGTCCTGGGACGACGAGCCGGACGGTCGGCCGGGACGGCAGGAGATCCCGGAGCCCCGACGCCACGACGGGCCCACCAGCGCGCCACCGTACGACCGGTCGCTCGCCGGTGCGCGTCCGGAGCGACCCGGCCCCGAGGGCCGATGGTCCGAGCGCGAACGGGACGGGATCACCTGGTCCGAGATGGGCGCCCAGGGTGCCGCCGGTACACCGACTCGTCACGACCAGCGCGACCCCGACCGGTACCCGCCGAGGGACCCGGACCGCCGCGACCGGTACGCCCCGCCCGACCCGGACCGCCGCGACCCACGGGAACCCGACCGCTACGCCCGACGCGACCCGGACCGCCGCGACCCACGGGAACCCGACCGGTACGCCCGACGCGACGCCGACCGCCGCGACGCCGACCGCTACGCCCGCCGTGACCCGGACCGACGCGACCCCGACCGACGGGACCCGGACCGACGGGACCGGGACCGTTTCGGCTGGGACGCCCCCGAGCGCGGTGACGCCGACTGGTATGACCGCGATCCGGACCGACGCGACGCCAACCGACGCGACGCAGACAGGCGCGACCCAGACAGGCGCGACGCAGACCGGCCTGCCCCGGACCGGCGCGACGCAGACAGGCGCGCTCCGGACCGGCGCGACCCGGACCGGCGCGACCCGGACGGCCGTGACCCGGACCGGTACGCTCGCCGTGATCCGGACCGACGCGACGACCGAGACCCCGACCGGTACGCCCGCCGTGGGACTGACCCACGCGACCCGGACCGCTTCGCCCGACGCGATCCGGACCGACGCGACGACCGTGACCCGGACCGCTATGCCCGACGCGATCCGGACCGACGCGACGACCGGGATCAGGAGCGCTATGCCCGGCGTGGCCCGGACCGGTGGGACGAGCGCGACCCCGACCGCCACCCCCAGCGCCCACGTCGGTCCGAACCCGTCGGGCGCGACGGCCGCTGGGACCGGGATGCGCCGATCTCCCCGGCCGGACGCGCGGAGCCCGGTTGGGCCGCAGAGCCGGACGACGACCGGCGTCGGCCCTCCGCCGCGCGTCGACCGGCCGAGGACGCCGACCGGCGGCCGACCGGTGAATCCTCCTCACGGCCCCGCTACCAGTGGAGCAGCCACCCTGGCGAGCCGTCGGTCGACGACCGGCCGTCGGTGGAGCGGTACGACTACCGCGAGGACTTCAGCGTGGGCGACCCGGACAGCGCCCCGTACCCGGACGGCTACGTCGACGAGGAGCCGATCCGCACCCGCGACGAGTGGGAGCGTCCCGAACCACCGGAACGGGATGCGGCACCCACGAGCGGGGACCTGCCATGGCCCGCCCCCGGGCCGCTGCGCCCGAGCACCGGACGGGACCACCGCGAGTACCAGCGACCGGCGGCTCCCGAGCCCGGTACCGACCGGCACCGACCGGACGAGCGTCGCCGCGCCGACGAATTCCCGGACCCGGCGGGGCCCGAGCGGTTCGACTCGGACCGCCCGGCCGCCCGACGGCCCGACCTCGACCGACCCGTCTCCGCGGCTCCCGACGACGACGTCCTCCGGACTGGCCGCCCCCATCTGTCGGTGGTCCCCGACCGACCGGTCAGCCCCGCGCCGGACTCGGACCGCCCGGTGTCGCCCGCCGCCGGTCGCGCCCGGCCCGTCTCTCCCGCACCGGAGCGTGGTCGGCCCGACGTCACGCACCGGGACCGGCCGCTCACCGTGGTCCCGGACCGGCCCGACGACACCGACCGCGATCGGACCACCGGCGGTCGCCCAGATCGGGAACGTCCCGACCGTCCGGACCCGAACCGGGACCGGCCCGCCGCAGCCGCCGGGAACCGCACGCCGGCCGGGGACACCGTCCGGCCGGCACCACTGCACCAGCACGAGGTACGCCCGGCTCCGCTGCACGAGCACCAGGTTCGTCCCGCACCCCTGCACGACCAGCCGGTCGTCGCCACCCCGCCGCCGACCCCGGCACCCTCGGTCGCGGCGGCACCACCCGCCGCCGGTCCGTCACCGGTGCGTCCGGTCTCCGCGCCGCCGACGCAGCGCGCCGTTCCGCCGCCACCGGCCCCCGCCACGCCGCCGGTCTCCGCACCCCCGAGCCACCGACCGGTCAGCGCGCCGCCGAGCCACCGACCGGTCGCGACACCGCCACCGACCTCCGCACCACCCAGCCACCGACCGGTCAGCGGACCACCGAGCCACCGACCCGCCGTTGTCCCGCCGCCGGTCTCCGCGCCACCGTTCTCCGCGCCACCGAGTCAGCGTCCAGTCAGCGCACCGCCAGCAGCCTCGGCATCGCCGAGTCACCGCCCGGTCTCCGCACCGCCCACGCACGCGCCGACGACCGCCGGGCCGGCACGCCCGCCACTCGACCGCAGGCCGATCGAACGGCCACCAGCCGACCGCCCACCACTCGACCACACGCCGGTCGAGCGGCCACCGGTCGAACGGTCCGGGTCGGAGAGGTCGGAGCCACGGCCCGCCACCCGGAAGCCGACCCGTTTCCTCCCGCCGCCGGCCGAGCCGGCCGCACACTCGCCGTCCCCGGCACCGACGGAGAGCGGAGCCGGATGGTTCGGGGCAGCCGATCCCGGTCCGGCGGTCACCCCCGACCGGCCCGCCCGTCACGGTTCCCCCGAGGCACCTGAGCCGTCGTGGTTCAGCGCCGGGCCGGCCGAGACGACGGACCGGCCGATCTCGGCACCGCCGACGCCGTCCCTCTCGACGCCGTCGTTCCGCGCCGATGTCGACATGTCGGCACGCCCGGCCTCCGGGCCACCCGCGACACCGGTCTCCGGACCACCCGCACGGCCGATCTCCGGACCGCCGGACCGACCCGTCTCAGGAATCCCGGACCGGCCGGTCTCGGGACCGCCGGCCCGACCGGTGTCCGCGCCCGTGTTCCCGGAGACGTCCGTGGTGTCCGCCGCCGGGCCGTCCGATCCTTACTCGACGGACCCGGTACCGCAGCTCGCCATCCCGGTCTCCGCGCCGCCGGTCCTCGACACCTCGACGCCGGTCTCCGCACCACCCGGACCGCGCCCGGCGGAGCGGGACTTGCCGGCACCGGTCTCCGCACCGCCCGTCGCCCCGGTCTCCGCCGTGCCCGCCGCCCCGTCGGTTCGGACGAGCGTCACGGGCACCTCGCCGGAGACGGAGAGGTTCCCGGACCTCGACGACTCGTCGACGCCCGCCGCGCCGGTGTCCGCACCGCCGCACGACCCGACCACACCGTCGGACACCTCAGCGCCGTCGGATACCTCAGCGCCGTCGGACACCTCAGCGCTGTCGGACGACGCGGCAGCACCGACCACCGGCACCACGCCGTCCAGCGCCGGTACCGCGCCGTCGGACACCGGGATGCCACCGGCGGACACCGACGACATGCTCTCCGGGACCGACCGCCCGGCCACGGACGCCGGCTCGGCCGCATCGGACGACGAGCCGGAGCCCGACGAGGCACCAGAGCCGGAGGACGAGCCCGAGGCACCGGCCGACCCGGAGCAGGTGCTGGCGCACTACCCCTGGCGGCTCGACCCGACGACGCTGCGCGAACTGGTCGACGATCCCGAGGAACTGCGGGAGCTTCGGCAGGGGCTCACCGACAAGCTCGCCTCCGCCCTGGACAACCGTTCCCGCGCCCGGTTGCTGAGCCTGCGGGCGGTGGCGTCGCGCGTACTCGGAGATCTCGACGACGCGGTGGACGACGGCCGGATGGCGCTGACCTACGCGGAGGCGACCGGCGAGCTGCGGCGGTCCGCGCTGGCGCAGGCCCGGTTGGCGCACGTGCTGCGCTGGCGGGGCGAGTTCGCCGAGGCCGACCGGTTGTTCGCGGAGGCCAACTCGGTGGAGCTGCCCGACCGGTTGCGCGCCGCGTTGCACGAACACGCCGCGCGCTCCTGCTATGACCAGGGCCGCCTGATGGAGGCGTGCCACCACTTCGAGCGCGCCCTCGACCTGCGCGGCGAGGGGGACGCCGAGTTGCTGGCCCGGGTACGCGTCGGCCTGGACGCGATCGCGGCGCGCGCCGAGGAGGGCGGCTTCGGGCCGTACCCGCGAAGTTGGGACGAGGTGTTGGAGCGGGAGCGGCCGCCGGTGCCGGCCCGCGACGGCGACGAGGGCCTGTGGGGGTACGCGGACGGCGAGGGTGACCTGGTCGTGCCGGCCCGGTACGCCGAGGCCCAGCCGTTCCGGGAGGGTCTGGCCTGGGTACGCGGCACGCAGAGCGACCGGTGGTCGTTGATCGACCTGACCGGCGAGACAGTGGTCGAGTCGACCTACCTCGCGGCCCGGCCCTTCTCCGACGGGCTGGCCTGGGTGGTGCGCGACGACAGCGGCTGGCTGGCGGTGGACACCGCCGGTGCGGTGGTGGTGCCGCCCGGCTTCGCCGAGGTGCGGCCGTTCCGCCGGGGCGTGGCGGCGGTCCGGCGGGACGGGTGGGGTGCCGTCGACCGCACCGGGCAGATCGTGGTGCCGACCCGCTACCACGGTTTCCACACCACCCTCGCCGACGGCCGGTACGTCGACGGGTTCACCGACGAGGGGCTGGCCGTGGTCGACCTGGCCGGACGCAAGGGTGTGGTGGACCGGACCGGTCAGGTGCTGGTCGCCCCGGCCCACCCGGTGCTGCTGATCCATCCGGTGGCGTTCCTGGCCACCAACGGCGTCGGACAGTGGGGCGCGCTGGACCGGCGCGGCGGGTCTCTGATCGCCCCGGTGTTCCGCAACCCGGACGAGGTCGTCGCCGAGATCGAGGGACTGCTCAGCGACACCAGCCCGATGCTCTGACCTGGACGGACCGCTCGTCGCGACCGAGGTGCGGTGGTCGTCCGCAACCGGCACGCCACCGACGACGGTGGCCACGTCGGCCGGTGCGTCGAGAATCGCCCTGGCCGTTCGTACCCCCGGTGGGGCTAGGGTCGTGGCATGGAATTCCGACACCTGGGCCGCTCCGGCCTGATGGTCAGCGAGATCTCGTACGGCAACTGGATCACCCATGGCTCGCAGGTCGAGGAGGACGCCGCGTTCGCCTGCGTCCGAGCCGCCCTGGACGCCGGCATCACCACCTTCGACACCGCCGACGTGTACGCCGGCACCCGCGCCGAGGACGTCCTCGGCCGGGCGCTGGAGCAGGAGCGGCGCGAGGGCCTGGAGATCTTCACCAAGGTGTACTGGCCCACCGGTCCGGGCCGCAACGACCGGGGCCTGTCCCGCAAGCACATCATGGAGTCGATCAACGGGTCGCTGCGCCGGCTGCGGACCGACTACGTCGACCTGTACCAGGCCCACCGGTACGACTACAGCACGCCGCTGGAAGAGACGATGGAGGCGTTCGCCGACGTCGTGCACTCCGGCAAGGCGCACTACATCGGGGTCTCCGAGTGGAAGGCGTCGCAGATCCGCGAGGCCCACGCCCTCGCCCGGGAGCTGCGTATCCCGCTGGTCTCCAGCCAGCCGCAGTACTCGATGCTCTGGCGGGTCATCGAGAGCGAGGTCGTACCGACCAGTGAGGAACTGGGCATCGGTCAGATCGTCTGGTCCCCGATGGCACAGGGCGTCCTCACCGGCAAGTACCTTCCCGGCCAGCCGCCGCCCGCCGGGTCCCGGGCCACCGACGAGAAGTCCGGCGCCGGCTTCATCGCCAAGTGGCTCACCGACGACGTGCTGACCCGGGTGCAGCAGCTGCGGCCGCTGGCCGACCAGGCCGGGCTGACCATGGCCCAGCTCGCCGTCGCCTGGGTGCTGCAGAACCCGAACGTCTCCTCGGCGATCATCGGCGCGTCCCGCCCCGAGCAGGTGCACGACACCGTCAAGGCGGCCGGGGTCAAGCTCGACGCCGGTCTGCTCAAGGCGATCGACGAGATCGTCGAGCCGGTCACCGAGCGGGACCCGGCGCGTACCGAGTCGCCGGCCGAGCGGCCCTGACCCGGCCCGTCCCCGGCCGAGGCAGGCACGTGCCCCGGCCGGGGACGGCGGTTCAGCTCTGCCAGAAACGGACCAGGTCCAGGCCGGTGGCGTAGAGCCAGGGCGGCAGGCCCAGGACGTCACCGATGGCGAAGACCGCGCCGAAGAACCAGCCGCCGATCGTCGGGTTCCACAGCAGCGCGAACAGCAGGATGAAGCCGTACGGCGCGAAGAGGTCGTACATCTTCCGGTACGGCGGGCTCAGCCACGGCTGCATCATGTTGCCGCCGTCGAGCCCCGGCACCGGGAGCAGGTTGAGCAGGCTGGCGGTGACCTGGAGGAAGGCGAGCAGGGCGACGGCGGCCCAGAACTCCACCGGCCCGCCGCCCGACGAGCCGAGACGCAGCACCGCCACCAGCACCAGCGCGAACACCACGTTGGTGGCCGGGCCGGCGAGGCTGACCAGGGTGTGTCGCAGTCGTCCGGCGATCACGTGCCGGTCCACCCAGACCGCACCGCCGGGCAGTCCGATGCCGCCGAGCAGCACCACCGCCACCGGCAACGCGATGGAGAGCAGCGGGTGGCTGTACTTGAGCGGATTGAGCGTCAGGTAGCCGCGGTGGGCCACCCCCCGGTCACCGAACCGGTACGCGACCACGGCGTGGGCGTACTCGTGCAGGCAGAGCGAGACCAGCCAGCCGGTGACCACGAAGCCGAACACGGCGAGTCGGACGTTGCCCACCCCGTGCCAGGTCAGCAGCGCGCTGGTGACCAGCAACGCGACCAGGGCGAGGAACACCGGGCTGGGCCGGAACGCGGCCCGGGGTACCCCCAGCACCAGCGGCTCGGGGTCCCGGGGTGGCATCACTGGGCCGGAGGTTGGAGGCTCATCCGGTAGTCCACCCGGTCGTCCTCCAGCAACGTGACCGAGGTGACGCCGGACGCCGCGAGCTCCCGCCAGGTCTGGCCGATCCAGGACTCGGCGTCGGCCTGGCTGCCGAACGACTCCCCCGGCCCGTCGACCGACTCGCCGTTCGCGCCCTCGTACCGCCAGCTCCACGCCATGTGCGCGTCTCCCCTCGCCGCTGATGTCCCGCTGGGACGGGACCCCCGCCAGCGTAGTCGCACCGCACCGCCGACCGCCCGGCCACGGGCGTCGATCGAGGGCGGACCGGTGCGCGGTCGGTGGTTGACCGTCGCCGGGCCGGGTATCTCCGGGGGAACCGGATCTTCACGGAGGCGACGATGACGACACCCATCCCGGAGATGGACACGGCACAGCTTCGCGACATGGCGGTACGCGGCGGTATCCAGGGCGCACGGGAGATGGACCGGGAGGAACTGGTCGACGCCCTGGTCGCCCGCCCCGGCGAAGGTGCCTGGCAGGAGGACCCGAAGCCGGCGGACGTCAACCCCAACGACTACATGTACCAGTCCCCCGAGCCTCGGTGAGCTGGCGCGGGAGCGTGGCCCTGCGGTGCCGCTCCCGCCCGGACGGCCGTTAAGGTACGAGCCATGTCCCTAGACGGGTGGAACACGCTCCTGGTGCTCGGCGGCATCCGCTCCGGCAAGTCGGAGTTCGCCGAGGCCCTGGTGGCCGACGCGGTCACGGTCCGGTACGTGGCCACCGCCGCCGGCGGAGGCGACGACGACGCGGAGTGGGCGGCTCGGATCGCCACGCACCGGGAGCGCCGGCCGGCGACCTGGAGCACCGAGGAGACGGCGGACGACCCGCGCCGACTGGCCGACGTGATCGCCAGCGCCCGGCCGGACGAGACGTTGCTCGTCGACGACCTCGGCGGCTGGGTCACGGTGCTGCTCGACCCGGCCCACCAGCCGGCCGACGACACCGCGACCGTCGCCGAGCTGGCCGCCGCCGTCCGGGACTGCCCGGCACGGCTGGTGCTGGTCAGCCCCGAGGTCGGGCTCTCCCTGGTGCCGACCACGCCGCTGGGTCGGGCCTTCACCGACGCGCTGGGCGCGGTCAACCGGGCCGTCGCCGACGCCTGCGACACCGTGGTGCTGGTGGTCGCCGGCCAGCCGGTCCGGCTGAAGCCGGCCACGCCCGAGCCGGCGCCGACCGTCGAGACCTCGCCGAGCCCGTCCGCCGCCGTCAACGGCACGGCGGTGCCCGCACAGGCGGGCCCGATCGGCTCGCGGCCGGCCGACGGTGCCGTGGCGCTGCCCGCGTCGCCTCCGGTGACCACCCCGGAGGTACCAGCCGCACCGGCGCCGGTCCCGGCCGCCGACGACACCGGGTGGACCGCGCCCACCATGACGCTGCCGGTGGCCGACACCGGCCTGGTCATCCAGCCGGGCATGGACCTTCCGATGCCCGACGACTACGCCGGTCCGCAGGCGGTGGACCGGCTGGCCACGCTCGACGTACCCGGCACTGGGCTCGGCGTCTTGGAACAGGTGGTCTCGTTCGCCGCCGCCACCCAGGGCACCCCGACCCCGGCACCCTGGCAGTCGGTCCGGGTGCTGCTGCTGCACGGCGACCACGACGGCGGAAGCTCCGCCGGCACCCGGCCCGGGGAGTCGGCCCGGCGTGCCGAGGCGACCCGCGCCGGTCAGGGTGTGCTCGCCCGGCTGGCCGCCGAGAGCGGGGCGAGCCTGCAGGTGGTGGAGGCGCCCACCGCCGCCGCCATCGAGCACGGCCCGGCGCTCACCGCCGAGCAGGTCGACGCCGCGCTGCGGTACGGCTGGCGGCTGGCCGAGGAGGCCGTGGACTCCGGCGTACAACTGCTGGTGGTGGCGGCGTGCGGCGCCGGTACCGAGGCCGCGGCGGCGGCGGTGCTGGCCGCGACCGCCGGTGCCGAGGCGCCCGCCGTGCTCGGCCGGGTGGTCACCTCCGACGGCGAGATCGACGACGTGGCCTGGATGGCCCGGTGCGCAGCCGTCCGGGACGCCCTGCACCGCACCCGGCGGGCCTCCCGGGACGCCAAGGACGTGCTGGCCCAGCTCGGCGGCGGCGACATCGCCGTGGCCACCGGCCTCCTGCTGGGGGCGACCGCGCGCCGCACGCCGGTGCTGCTGGACGGACCGGTCGGCGTGGCCGCCGGCCTGGTCAGCCGGGACCTGGCCGGGCAGGCGCGGCACTGGTGCATGCTGGCCGACCACGGCGGGCACCCGGCCGTCAAGCTGGCCTCCGACGTGCTCGGCCTGAGCCCGCTCGCGCAGCTACGGCTGGACCTCGGCGAGGGTGCCAACGCGTTGACCGTGCTGCCGCTGCTGCGCTCGGTGCTGGCGCTGGCCGCCGCGCTGCCGCCCCGCCCGTCGCACGACACGGCCGACGACGTGGACGAAGCCGGCGACGGGGACCCGACCGATGAGCCGGAGCCGGTCGAGGAGGACGAGCCGGACTTCCGCGAGCCCGAGCCGGCGGGCCCGGGACCGACCAGCACCGAACCGGCGGAGCAGGGCACGCGTGCCGGCTGAGCCCCGGCTCGGCGACGGGGCGCGGCTGGCCCTGACCACGTTCACCATCCTGCCGGTACGCGCCGGCCGGATCGACCGGACCACGGCCGGTACGGCGATGGCGCTCGCCCCGCTGGTCGGCGCCCTGCTGGCCGTGCCGCTCGGCGCTCTCCTGCTGCTGCTCGACGCGGTCACCGCGCCGCTGGTCGCCGCCGGGGTGACCGTCGCAGCAGGCGCCCTGCTCACCCGGGGTCTGCACCTGGACGGGCTGGCTGACACGGTGGACGCGCTCGGGTCGTACCGGCGGGGGCCGGCCGCGCTGGAGATCATGAAGAAGCCGGACGTCGGGCCGTTCGGCGTGGTCGCCCTGGTGCTCGTCCTGCTGGTGCAGGCCGCGGCGCTGGCGGAGCTGGCCGGCCGGTCCCGGCCGACAACGTTCGCGGCGGTGCTGGCGGCCGTGGCGGCCGGTCGGCTCGGGGTCTCGCTGGCCTGCCGGCGGGGTGTCCCGGCGGCCCGTCCGGACGGGCTCGGCGCACTGGTCGCCGGCACCGTCGGGCCGGTCACGCTGGCCGTGGCGACGGTCGCCGTGGCGCTGGCGGCGGTCCCGGCCGTGCCGGATCGCCCCTGGCAGGGACCGCTCGTCGTGCTCGCCGCGCTGGCCGTCGCGGCCGGGCTGCTGCGACACGTGGTACGCCGCCTCGGCGGCATCACCGGCGACGTGCTCGGCGCCACCGTGGAGCTGGTCACCACGCTGGTCTACCTGGGTCTGGTGCTGTCCGGCTGAGCCGTGCGACCACCGGCGGGTAGCGTTCCTTGTCGACAGCACCGGCGCGGCCACCCTGGGGACGACATGCTCATCACCGACGACTTCCTGCCCGTACCGGTCCCGGAGTCGCTCACCGCGACCTATCTGGTGCCGACGGTGGGGCTGCCGTCGGTGACCGCCCGCACGGCGGTCCGTGGGCTGGCCGGTCGACTGGCCGAGCCGGTGCACGGGCTGGCCGTGCAGATGCTGGACAGCCCGCTGATGAGCGTCGACATCCGCCCGATCGGCGAGTTCCCCGAGCTGCCGCCGGACCTGCTCACCGCGTTCGGCGCCACCGAGGAACAGCTCGGCCGGCTGGCCGCCGCGAGTCACCTGGTGGTGGTGCAGGCCGAGTACCGGCCGGGCTGGCCGCCGGCCCACGAGTGGGCGGCCCGGGCGGTGGCCGCCGCCGTGGCCGAGGAGGTCGGCGGCGACGTGGTCGACGTGTTCGGGTTGCAGTTCCTGGACCCGGCGGCGGCCCTGCGCTCGCTGCCCGACGCCGAGGGCCGGGTCCGGCTGGTCGACTGGGTGCTGGTGCCGTACTCCTCGGACGCCGAGGGGCTCTGGTTCACCACCAAGGGGCTGCGCCGCTTCGGTCTACTGGAGTTGCAGACCCAGGGCGTGCCGGACCACCTCACCCGGGCCTGGGGCGCGGTGATGACCGGCGCCGCCCGCCGACTGCTGCGGGACTGGACCGACGGGCTGGCCGGCGAGGAGGTGCCGGCGTTCGTGCCGCTGCCGGTGCTGGCCACGGTCACCGGGCACGACATCGCGGTCGCGTACGGCAATCCGGAGCAGCACGGCGCGACCGCGCCGGTGCTGCTGCGGCTGGAGCTGGACCCGGCCACCGACCCGGACGCCGACTCGTTCCTGAGCCTGCGGCCCCCGGCCGGGCACCCCGGCCCGGACGGGCGCTACTTCGCCGCCGCCTGCGGCACCCTGTTCGCCGGTATCCAGCCCGACGTGCGGTACGCGCGCTCCGGCGACGCGATGAGCCGGGCGGTGGCCACCGCCCGCGCCGGACTGGGCGACGTCCGGGCCCGGTTCCGCGCCGGAGCGCTCCCGTCGGAGACGCAGCTCGTGGTCAAGTACGGGCTGCCCGGCGACGACGGCCCGGAGTACGTCTGGGCCGGGGTGTCCGCCTGGGACACGCCGGAACGGATCGTCGGCACCAGCGCCAGCGACGCCAACACCGACCCCTCGATCCGGATCGGCTCGCCGGTGCAGGTCGAGACCGCCGACGTCGTCGACTGGGCCGTCCTGGACACCTCCGGCGTCATCGAGGGCGGCTGGACCCAGGCGGTCCTGGACGCCGGGGAGCCGCCCCGCCCCTGAGGTCACCGCACGCGGTCGCCGGTCACTTCACCGAGGGGTCGACGAACGGCGGCCGGGCCAGCCGGACCGGCAGGCGACGACCGCGCACGTCCACCTGGAGTTCGGTGCCGTCGGTCAGGGCCGGGGCGGTGTCGACCAGCGCCAGGGCGATGCCCTGCTTCCGGGTCGGGCTGAACGTGCCGCTGGTGACCGTGCCGACCCGGGTGTCACCGTCGTACACCGCCATGCCGGGGCGCGGGATGGCCCGGTCGACGGCCTCCAGGCCGCGCAGCGTACGCGCCGGACCGGCGGCCTTCTCCGCGAGCAGCGCGTCCCGGCCCCAGAAGGCCGGCTTGTCCCAGCCCACCGCCCAGCCCGAACGGGCCTGCACCGGGCTGATGTCCAGCGACAGGTCCTGCCCGTGCAGCGGGTACCCCATCTCGGTGCGCAGGGTGTCCCGGGCGGCCAGCCCGCAGGCGCGCGGCGCGGGCTCGGCGGCGAACAGCGCGTCCCAGACGGTCACCGCGTCGGCCGCCGGGACCACCAACTCGAAGCCCAGCTCACCGGTGTAGCCGGTGCGGCACACCGTCAGCGCGACGCCGTCGAGGGTGGCCGGCGAGAAGCTCATGTAGCCGTGGTCGGTGGGCAGGCCCAGCCCGGCCAGCAGCGCCGCCGAACGCGGTCCCTGGACCGCCAGCACCGCGTACGCCTCGTGCTCGTCGGTGACCGTGACCTGCTCCGGCGCGGCGGCGCGCAGCCGGCGCACCACCTCGGCGGTGTTCGCGGCGTTCGGGATCAGGAAGACGTGGTCGTCGGCGTACAGGTAGGCGATGATGTCGTCCACCACGCCGCCGGTGGCCTCGTCGCAGCAGAGCGTGTACTGCGCCCGGCCGGGCCCGATCCGCCCCAGGTCGTTGCTGAGGCAGGAGTTCACGAACTCCGCCGCGCCCGGCCCGGTCACCCGCACCTTGCCCAGGTGCGAGACGTCGAACACGCCGACGTCGGTACGCACCGCGGTGTGTTCCCGCAGCACCCCGCCACCGGCGTACTCCAGCGGCATCTCCCAGCCGCCGAACGGGGCGAACTTGGCACCGAGTGCGGAGTGTCGCTCG
Organism: Micromonospora sp. NPDC023869; assembly: GCF_055559695.1. NCBI lineage: Bacteria > Bacillati > Actinomycetota > Actinomycetes > Micromonosporales > Micromonosporaceae > Micromonospora > Micromonospora sp. NPDC023869. Next base: position 209,133 of record NZ_JBVHKD010000007.1, on the reverse strand, counting down.
GCCAGCGGAGAACGACGCAGCCGGGTCTCGGCGGCGTCGGTGGTCACGTCGGTCATGGGTGGGAACTTACCGGGGCGGACCGGTCTGGTTAGCATCGGCGGGACCCACCGGAGGAACCGGCGGGGCAGCACCGACGTCCGACGGGTACCTCATCCGCCGGCACCAACCGAACCGCCGGTACGCCACACGCGGCCGGCCCGGCCCGCCCGGGAGCAGCTTCCGTGACATCGCCCAGCACCACCCTGAGCCTGGTCGACACCGACCCCGCCGAACTCGCCGTCGACGCCATCGTGATCGGCGTGCACAGCACGACCGGTGAACAGGACGCCACCAGCGGCCTCGCCGGCACCCTGCTGCTCGCCAGCGGCGCCGAGAGCATCGCCGCCGCCTTCGACGGCAAGCTGACCGAGACGCTGGCACTGCTCGGCGCGACCGGCGGCCCCGGCGAGGTGATCAAACTGGCCACCCTGGGCACCGTCACCGCCCCGCTGGTCGCCGCCGTCGGCCTCGGCCCGGAGCCCACCGGCGCGGCACCCGCCCCGGAGACCCTGCGGCGGGCGGCGGGGGCCGCCGTACGGGCGCTGGCCGGTGCGTCCCGGGTGGCGCTCGCGCTGCCGCTGCCGGACGACGCCGACGGCCCCGCCGCGCTGCGCGCGGTCGGCGAGGGAGCGCTGCTCGGCGGGTACCGGTTCGCCGGCTACAAGACCCGCCCGCAGCCGACCCGGCGCGAGCCGGTGGCCGAGGTGCTGGTCGCCGTCCCGGACGCCGCGGACGCCGGAGCGCAGGCCGAGGTGACCCGGGCCCGGACGGTGGCCGCCGCGGTCCGGCAGACCCGCGACTGGGTCAACGTGGCGCCGAACGAGCTGCGCCCGCCGGTCTTCGCCGACGCGGTCGCCGAGGCCGGCCGGGCGGCGGGCCTGGAGGTCGAGGTGCTCGACGAGGTCGCCCTGCGCGAGGGCGGCTACGGCGGCATCATCGCGGTCGGTCAGGGCTCGGAGGCCCCGCCGCGCCTGGTCAAGCTGACCTGGACGCCGGAGGGCGGCGGCACCGGCAAGCGGGTGGCGCTGGTCGGCAAGGGCATCACCTTCGACACCGGCGGCATCTCGATCAAGCCGGCGCAGGGCATGTGGGAGATGAAGTCGGACATGGCCGGGGCGGCGGCGGTGGCCGCCACCATGCTGGCCGTCGCGGAGCTGAAGCCGGCGGTGACGGTGACCGCGTACGTGCCGATGGCGGAGAACATGCCGTCCGGGACGTCGTACCGGCCGGGTGACGTGATCACCATGTTCAACGGCAAGCGGGTCGAGGTGCTCAACACCGACGCCGAGGGCCGGATGATCCTCGGTGACGCGATGGCCCGGGCCTGCGCGGACGGCTGCGACTACCTCTTCGAGACCTCCACCCTCACCGGCGGGCAGGTGGTGGCGCTGGGCAAGCGGATCTCCGGTCTGATGGGCACCGCCGAGCTGTGCGAGCGGGTTCGCGACGCCGGTGACGCGGTCGGCGAGCCGGCCTGGCCGATGCCGCTGCCGGACGACGTGCGCAAGGGCATGGACTCGGACGTGGCCGACATCTCGCAGGTCAACGCCGGCATGGACCGGGCCGGTCACATGCTCCAGGGCGGTGTGTTCCTGCGCGAGTTCGTCACCGACGACGTCGCCTGGGCGCACATCGACATCGCCGGTCCGTCGTACCACGCGGGCGAGGCGACCGGTTACTGGACCAAGGGCGGCACCGGGGTCCCGGTCCGCACCCTGCTGCACCTGATCGACGACGTCACCGCGAACGGCTGATCGGGTAGGGATTCGTGCAAGGAGGGGTCCCCTGCTAACGCCTGGTGCATAGCAGGGGCCCCCTCCTAACATCCGAGCAGCGCGGCGTGTGCGGGCGCGGCGCGGTGGGACGGGTCAGTACTGCTCGGGGCGGCGCTTGCGGCGCTCGTTGTAGTCGCGCATCCGCTGCGGGTAGCCCATCAGGGCGATGTCGTAGACGGGGATGCTGACCCGGTACGCGAAGCGGCGCGCCCCGTCCGGCCCGTCGATGCGGCGCCGGGTCCACTCGCCGTCGTCGGCGATCAGGATGACGGTGGTCTCGGTCACCGTGGTGCGGGGTTCGATGAACGCCTCGACACCCTTGCGGGTCCGGACAAAGTTCTCCAAGTGCTCCAGATCGGCGCGATTGGCCGTACGGTCGGAGTCAACCGCGCGTGCCTGCTTGCGTCGCCGGAACAGTCCCACCGAGCCGTCTCCCCACGCGTCCGTCGTCGAAGGCAGTGCCAAGGGTACGTGGCGGCAACGTGTCGTTGGGCACCTCGGTACGCGGCTTCCGCACGGTGGTGACAAGATGGCCGAGGTGGGGTGTGTCCCTGTTACCCCGCCGTGACCCCCGATGCAGCGACGCGACCTGGGAGTTGGACGTGAGCGAGCCGAACGACGCAACCTTCGACATCGTCATCCTCGGAGGTGGCAGTGGCGGCTACGCGACCGCCCTGCGCGCCGCCCAGCTGGGCCTGAACGTCGCGCTGGTCGAGAAGGGCAAGCTGGGCGGCACCTGCCTGCACAACGGCTGCATCCCGACCAAGGCGCTGCTGCACGCGGCCGAGATCGCCGACCAGACCCGCGAGTCGGAGCAGTTCGGCATCAAGGCCGAGCTGGTCGGCATCGACATGGCCGGGGTGAACGCGTACAAGGACGGCGTGATCTCCCGCCTCTACAAGGGCCTGCAGGGCCTGGTCGGCGGCTCCAAGAACATCACCTTCGTGGCCGGGGCCGGCAAGCTGGTCGCCCCGAACGCGGTCGAGGTGGACGGCAAGCGGTACACCGGCCGCAACGTGGTGCTGGCCTCCGGCTCGTACGCCAAGAGCCTGCCGGGCCTGGAGGTCGACGGCGAGCGGGTCATCACCAGCGACCACGCCCTGACCCTGGACCGGGTCCCGAGTTCGGCGATCGTGCTCGGCGGCGGTGTGATCGGCGTCGAGTTCGCCAGCGTCTGGAAGTCCTTCGGGGTGGACGTGACCATCATCGAGGCGCTGCCCCGCCTGGTCGCCGCCGAGGACGAGGAGTCGTCGAAGGCGCTGGAGCGGGCGTTCCGCAAGCGGAAGATCAACTTCAAGGTCGGCAAGCCGTTCGAGAAGGTCGAGAAGACCGACAACGGCGTCAAGGTGACCATCGCCGGCGGCGACACGGTCGAGGCCGAGCTGCTGCTGGTCGCCGTCGGCCGGGGCCCGAACACCGCCGACCTCGGCTACGAGGAGCAGGGCGTCAAGACCGACCGTGGGTACGTGCTGACCGACGAGCGGCTGCGCACCAGCGTGCCGAACGTGTACGCGGTCGGCGACATCGTGCCCGGCCTCCAGCTCGCCCACCGCGGCTTCCAGCAGGGCATCTTCGTCGCCGAGGAGATCGCCGGCCAGAACCCGGCCGTGATCGACGAGGCGGGCATCCCCCGGGTCACCTACTCCGAGCCGGAGCTGGCCTCGGTCGGCCTCACCGAGGCCAAGGCCAAGGAACAGTACGGCGCCGACAAGATCAAGACCTACAACTACAACCTCGGCGGCAACGGCAAGAGCCAGATCCTCAAGACGGCCGGCTTCGTGAAGCTCGTCCGGGTCGACGACGGCCCGGTGGTCGGCGTGCACATGGTCGGCGCTCGGGTCGGTGAGCTGGTCGGCGAGGCGCAGCTGATCTACAACTGGGAGGCGTACCCGGGCGAGGTCGCGCAGCTCGTGCACGCCCACCCGACGCAGAACGAAGCCCTGGGCGAGGCGCACCTGGCCCTCGCCGGCAAGCCGCTGCACGCGCACGCCTGACCACGACAACCCGCGGCGTCCGGCGACGGGCGATGATCCCCCCACCAGGGAAATGAAGGAGTCTGGAGAACATGCCGGTATCGGTCACCATGCCCCGGCTCGGCGAGAGCGTCACCGAGGGCACCGTCACGCGCTGGCTCAAGCAGGAGGGTGAGACCGTCGAGGTCGACGAGCCCCTGCTCGAGGTTTCCACCGACAAGGTCGACACCGAGATCCCGTCGCCCGCGGCCGGCGTGCTGACCCGGATCGTGGTGGGCGAGGACGAGACGGCCGAGGTCGGCAGCGAGCTGGCGGTGATCTCCGGCGAGGGCGAGTCGGCCGGCGGCGAGGCCGCCCCGCAGCAGCAGGAGGCCCCCGCCCAGCAGGCCGCCGAGGCGGCCGAGGAGCCGCAGGCCGAGGCGGAGCAGTCGGCCGTCGAGGAGCCGGCCGAGCAGCCGGCCCAGGCCTCCGCGCCGTCGGGCGAGGGCACTCCGGTGCAGATGCCGGCCCTGGGTGAGAGCGTCACCGAGGGTACGGTCACCCGCTGGCTCAAGCAGGTCGGCGACAGCGTCGAGGTGGACGAGCCGCTGCTGGAGGTCTCCACCGACAAGGTCGACACCGAGATCCCCTCTCCGGTCGCCGGCACCGTCCTGGAGATCAAGGTCCCCGAGGACGAGACCGCCGAGGTCGGCGCCACGCTGGCCGTCGTCGGTGCGGCCGGTGCCGCCCCGGCCGAGGCCAAGCCGGAGCCGAAGCCCGAGCCCAAGGCGGAGCCGAAGGCCGAGGCCAAGCCCGAGCCGAAGCAGGAGGTCTCCGAGCCGACGCCGGGTGCCTCGTACAACGAGCCCGCGCCGGAGGCCGAGCAGGCCCCGGAGCCGGCAAAGGCCGAGCAGGCCGCCCAGCCGGCCACTGCCGCTCCGCAGCGCGCGGCGGCCCCGTCGAACGGCGGCGAGCAGGCGGCCGGCTACGTGACGCCGCTGGTCCGCAAGCTGGCCGGTGAGCACGGCGTCGACCTCGCCTCGGTGAACGGCACCGGTGTCGGCGGGCGGATTCGCAAGCAGGACGTGCTGGACGCGGCCGAGAAGGCCAAGGCCGCCCAGGCCGCGCCCGCCGCGGCGCAGCCGGCCGCCGCCACGGCCCCGGCCAAGCCGGCCGCCAAGCCGCAGCCGAGCGCCAAGCGCGGCACCACCGAGAAGCTGCCCCGGATCCGTTCGGCGATCGCCAAGCGGATGCAGCAGTCGCTGCACGAGATGGCGCAGCTCACCACCGTGATCGAGGTGGACGTCACCAAGATCGCCAAGCTGCGGGCGCAGGCCAAGGACTCGTTCCTGGCCCGGCACGGCGTCAAGCTGTCGTTCCTGCCGTTCTTCGCCCTCGCCGCGATCGAGGCGCTCCAGACGTACCCGATCGTCAACGCCCGGATGGACCTCGACGGCGGGACGATCACGTACCCGGACGCCGAGAACCTCGGCATCGCCGTGGACACCGAGCGCGGCCTGCTGGTGCCGGTCATCCACAACGCCGGTGACCTCAACCTGGGCGGTATCGCCAAGCGGGTGGCCGACCTGGCCGAGCGCACCCGGACCAACAAGATCAGCCCGGACGAGATCGCCGGTGCGACGTTCACGCTGACCAACACCGGCAGCCGGGGCGCGCTGTTCGACACCCCGATCGTGCCGTCGCCGCAGTCGGCGATGCTCGGCACGGGTGCCGTGGTCAAGCGTCCGGTCGTGGTCAACGACGCGGAGCTGGGCGAGGTCGTCGCGGTCCGGTCGATGATCTACCTCGCCCTCTCCTACGACCACCGACTGATCGACGGTGCCGACGCGGCCCGCTTCCTGGTCGCGGTCAAGGAGCGGCTGGAGGGTGGCAACTTCGAGGCCGAGCTGGGCCTGTAACCCCAGTCAGCAGCACGAGAGGGCGCCCCGGTCGACGACCGGGGCGCCCTCGCTCGTCGGGCCTACGGGTTTCAGCCCGCCAGGGTCTGCTCGCTGACCTGCCAGAGCCGCTGGGCGGCCGCCGGGTCGACGGCGTACGCGGCGACGCCGGTGCGGGTACCGGGCTCGTGCGGCCCGGCCTGCTGGTAGTCCTCGAAGTAGCGCCCGCCGACACCGTCGAGCAGCGGCGAGGTGGCCACCAGCACCGACGTGGCGGCGCCCTGCTCGGGCGTCTTCCAGGGGGCGGCCGGGCCGCTGGAGGCGCGCAGGATGCCGTCGTCGGCCCAGCGGCGGCTGGCCTCCACGGCGAAGAGCACGTTCGCGGTCGTGGACTGCCCGTACGCGGTCCACGGCTCGTACCCGCGCCGCGCGAAGTGGATGTCGTCGAAGTCGACGGGTGAGCGCAGGTGCGCCGCCGAGACGACGTGTCCGCATCTCGGGCGAGGCCATCATGCCGGCGTTGTTGACCAGGATGTGCCGGGGTCCGTCCCAGTTCGCCACGAAGGCGGCGACCGAGGCCGGGTCGGCCAGGTCGAGGGCGGCCACCGCGATCCGGTCGTTGCCGGTGGTACGGGTGATCTCCTCGGCCGCACGATGGCCCTGGTCGACTCGGCGTACGGCCAGCGTGACGTCGGCTCAATCGACTACCTGACCACCAAGCGGGAGATGGCCGACGCCCTCCGGCTGGTGATCGCCTGCGGCGCCAACCCGTACGCCCAGAGCTGCGACCGTCGTCGGCGCGATCGGCCTGCTGCTGGAGGCCGGCGCGGCGGCTGGCGCCGTACATACCGACGTCGACCCCACCGACGTACTGGTCGGACTCAGCGGCGTCAGTCTCGCCTCTGGCGGCCGAGACCAGCGTGACCAGTCACGACGGCTGCTGGACCTGCTGATGGACGGATTGCGGTACCGCCCGGCGGGCTGATCCGAAACGCGCCCCTCGCGACCTGCGCCACTGCGAAACTCAGGCCGTGGACGACAGGCGCCGGCGGCAACGGCTGGGACCGGCGGTCGGGATCGCACCGGGCGCCCGGGTCGACAAGTTCGAGATCTTCTTCGACCTGGTCTTCGTCTTCTCCTTCTTCAACATCGCCCGGGCCACCGCCGCCAACATCAGCGACCGGCAACTGCTGCACGCCCTGCTGGTCCTCGCCGTGCTGTGGTGGTGCTGGGTGGTGCACACGGTGGTGGCCACCCGGGTCCGCATCGGCGAGGGCTTCGTACCCGTCCTGATGATCGCCGGGATGGCCGCGCTGTTCTGCTTCGCGCTCGCGCTGCCCCAGGCGTTCATGGACTCCGGCGGCACCGAGGCCGGGCCGATCGTGGTGGCGGTCAGCTACGTGGTCATCCGAGCCGTACACCTGGCGCTGTTCCTGCACGCCGTCCGCGACGACCCGGTGGAACGCCGCCAGTTGGTCCGGTACGCCCCCGAACTGACCCTGAGCACCGCCCTGCTGCTCGTCGCCGCCCTGCTGCCCGGCCACCTACCCGACGACGACATGGCGGCGCTGGTCCGCGACGGCCTGTGGATCAGCGTCGTGCTGCTCCAGTACGGCACCGGACTGCTGGCCCGTACCTGGGGCTGGGGGGTCACCTCGGCCGAGCACTGGACCGAACGGTACGACCTGATCCTGATCATCGCGCTCGGCGAGTCGGTGATCTCCATCGGCCTGGGCAGCAACCTGCTCGGCCAACCGCCCACCCTGCCGGGGGTGACCGCCGCCGTGCTCGGGATCGTCTTCAGCGCCGCCATGTGGTGGATCCACTACGACGTGATCGGCCCGGCCGCGCGGATCGCGCTGCACGCCAGCCAGGGCCGCCCCCGGGTGCTGATGGCCCGGGACGCCTACGCCTACCTCTACCTGCCGATGATCGTCGGCATCCTGCTGTTCGCCCTCGGCGCCGAGGGCATCGTGCACGACATCGCCGAGCCCGGTGTCCCGATCAGCCAGCCGGCACGGGGGCCGGACGTACCGCTGCTGTTCTCCGGGGTGCTCTGCTATCTGGCCGGGAACATGCTGTTCCAGTGGCGCACCCTGCGCACGCTGTCCTGGCTGCGGCTGGGCACCGTGGTCCTGCTCGCGCTCGGCATCCCGATCGCCATACCGCTGCCCGGACTGCTCGCGCTCGGCGTGCTCGCCGTGATCCTGGTCGGCATGATCGTCGTCGAGGTGGTGGTGATGTCCGAGGGACGGCACGCGTTGCGCGCGGTGGTCTTCGAGGAGCGCACCGCCCACGAGGCGGCCGAGGCCGCCTACCGTGCCCGCTGGCACGACAACCCACCCGACCCACACCCGTGACATGCGTAGCACTTTGTAGCACCCATGGCTAGAATGGGTGGGTGGCTGAGCACGCCCATCGGGAGATCACACAGCGAGAGTTGCGCAACGACTCCGGCGCGATCATGCGGGGGGTGGAGCGCGGAGACTCCTACGTCATCACCCGCAACGGCACCCCCATCGGCAAGCTGATCCCGCTTCGGCGGCGCACCTTCGTTCCGCGCGCCGAAGTGATGGCCGCATTCGCCACCGCGCCCCCGCTCGACGCGGAGCGATTCCGCCGAGATCTCGACTCCGCCGTCGATCAGGACCCATTCGATCGTGAGTGGTGAAACCACGGCCCGGGGCCTGATCGACACGAACATCGTGATCCTCCTCGGCGCGCTGGACCCGGACGAACTGCCGGAGGAGATGGTGATCAGCGCCGTGACGCTCGCGGAACTGTCCGCCGGCCCGCACCACGCCGACGATCACGCCGAACGAGCCCGCCGGACCAGCGTGCTCCAACACACCGAGGCCACCTTCGACCCGCTACCGTTCGACGCCGAGGCGGCCCGAGCGTTCGGGATGATCTCCAGCGCCGTCCTCGCCACCGGCCGCACCACCCGCCGTCGGCTCGCGGATCTCATGATCGCCTCGGTGGCCCATGCCAACCGCCTACCGCTCTACACGACCAACCCGAACGACTTCGCCGGTCTGACGGAACTGGTCGACGTCCGGCACGTGCGCCGCCCCTGACCTCGCCCTCCGAAGGCCCCTGTCGGGTCACCCGAGACATCGGCGTGACCGACTCGACCCAGCCGGACGGGTGCGCGTACCCGAAGATGTCTGTATGCGGATCCTGATGGCCGGCGCGTCCGGCTTCCTCGGCACCCGGCTGGTCGACCTGCTCGTGGCCGACGGGCACCAGGTCACCCGGCTGGTCCGGCGACCACCGCGCCGGCCGGACGAGCGGCAGTGGACGCCCTCGGCGGCGCAGCTCGACCCGGCGCTGGTCGCGGAGGCCGACGCGGTGGTCAACCTGGCCGGCGCCGGGGTGGGCGACCGCCGCTGGAACGACCAGTACAAGCAGCTCATCCGCTCCAGCCGGGTGGACACCACCAGCACCCTGGCCATCACCATCGCCGGCCTGCCCGGGGCCGACCGGCCCAAGGTGCTGCTGAACGGCTCGGCGATCGGCTGGTACGGCAACACCGGAGACCGCGTGGTCGAGGAGGACGCGCCGGCCGGTGAGGGCTTCCTGGCCGACGTGGCCCGGGTCTGGGAGGCGGCCACGCGCCCGGCCGAGGACGCCGGGGTACGGGTGGTGCGGCTGCGCACCGGGCTGCCACTGCACCGCGACGGTGGACTGCTCAAGCCTCAACTGCTGCCGTTCAAGCTGGGCATCGCCGGTCGACTCGGCAGCGGACGCCAGTGGATCCCGTGGATCTCGATGACCGACTGGCTGCACGCGGTCACGTTCCTGCTGGCCCACGACGACCTGAGCGGCCCGGTGAACGTGGTCGGCCCGGCACCGGTCACCAACGCCGAGTTCACCCGGGAACTGGCCCGCCAGTTGCGCCGTCCGGCGATCATTCCGATCCCGGCGTTGGCCCTGAAGGCGGTCCTCGGCGGCTTCGCCCAGGAGGCGCTGACCAGTACGCGGGTCCTGCCCGGCGTACTCAACCGGGCTGCCTTCACCTTCCGTCACCCGGACCTGCCCACCGCTCTGCACGCCGCCCTGCACGACTGATTCTCGCTTCCCCGCCGCCACCCCGTCCGGCCGTCGTGCCTTGCTGAGGTGTTAGGAAGGGTCCCTTTACATGCACCAGGCGTTAGCAGGGGACCCTTCCTTACAAACGACGGGTCTGACCTGAGGTGTCCGGTGAGGTTGGTAACGTCCGCTAGGTGCCCAGCTCCCCGTCCTCGGCGTCCGTGACCACCTCGCCGCCGCGCGTCACCCGTGACCGCCGCGCCGACCTGATCGTGGCGTTGATCGCGCTGGCGCTCGCCGTCTGGGTGACCAGCGGGCTGTGGCGGGACCCGAACGGCCGCGCGATCACGGTCAACTCCAGCGACCAGGCGCTGTTCGAGTGGCTGCTGGCCTTCGGCGGGCACACGGTCAGCCACGGGGAGAACCCGTTCTTCACGTACCTGATCAACGTGCCGGACGGCGTCAACCTCGCGGTCAACACCTCGATCACCGTGTACGCGGTGGTCTTCGCCCCGCTGACGTACCTGATCGGGCCGCCGGCCACGTTCCTGGTGATCCTCACGCTGAACCTGGCCGCCACCGCCGTCGCCTGGTACTGGCTGCTCTCCCGGCACCTCGTCGGCAGCCGACTCGCCGCCGCCGTCGGCGGACTGTTCATCGGCTTCTCCCCCGGCATGGTCTCGCACGCCAACGCCCACCTGAACTGGACCGCCGGCTGGCTGGTGCCGCTGCTGGTGTGGCGGCTGTTCGTGCTGCGTCGGTCGGCGCACCCGCTGCGTGACGGCGCGATCCTCGGCGTACTCGTGGCGATCGCCTTCTCCATCGCCGCCGAGGGGCTGTTCTTCACCGCGTTGGGGCTCGGCCTCTTCGTCGCCGTCTGGGCACTGCACCCGGCCAACCGGGTCGAGGCCCGATCCGTGCTGCCGTCGTTCCTGCGCGGTCTCGCGGTGACCACCGTGGTCGCCGGGGTGCTGCTGGCGTACCCGCTCTGGCTGCACTTCGCCGGACCGCAACGCTTCCACGGCACCGGATTCGACTCGGTGATCCACTCCGAGGACATCGCCGCGTACGCCGCCTACCCGCGCCGCTCGCTGGCCGGCGAGGCCGGGCTGGGCACCTCGCTGGCGCCGAACCCGACCGAGGAGAACTCCTTCTTCGGGCTGCCCCTGCTGCTGCTCACCGTCGCCTGCTTCGTCCTGCTGTGGCGGTCGGCCACGCCACGACGCCGGGCCACGCTGTGGGGGCTGGGCGTCCTCGCGGTGGTCTTCGCCGCCCTCTCCTTCGGGCCGGTGGCGAAGGTCAACGGCCACCGCACCGATTTGCCCATGCCGTTCGACCTGCTCGGGCATCTGCCCGTCGTGAACGCCGCGCTGCCGGCCCGACTCGCGCTGGTGGTGACGCCGGTGATCGGGCTGCTGCTGGCGTTCGCGGTGGACCGGCTCCGCCAGCACCGCCCGGGTCGGGCGGCGGCGGTGGCCTGGACGGCCGCCTTCGCGATCGCGCTGGTGCCGCTGGTCCCGACGCCGCTGCTCACCATCGAACGGGAGCCGATCCCGCGCTTCATCACCTCCGGCGCGTGGCGGGACTACGTCTCCCCGGGCGGGGTGCTGACCCCGGCGCCGCTGGCCCTCGACGTCTATCCGGACGGCCAGCGCTGGCAGGCGTACGCGCTGGCGAACCGGCAGGGTGAGTTCGCCATCCCGTCCGGCTTCTTCCTCGGCCCCGGCGGGCCCGACGGCCGTGGCCGGATCGGGCCGGTGCCGCGTCCGTTCGGCGCGCTGCTCGACCAGGCGGCGCGCAGCGGCCTGCCGCCGATCGTCACCGAGGGCACCCGCGAGGAGGTACGCGCCGACCTGGAGCACTGGCGGATCGAGACGGTGGTGCTCCCCGACGAGGTGCACGGCGCCAAGTGGCCGGTCGACGAGGAGGCGGTACGCCGGACGTTGACGCTTCTCTTCGGCGAGCCGGAACGGGTCGAGGACGTCTGGCTGTGGCGGGTCGGGCAGCGGTGAGCCGCCCGGCCCGTGAGCCGGCTCACCGGAGGTGACCAGCGAGTACGGGTCTAGGCTGGTGAGCGTGACCGCGACGACCTCCGGCCTGACGGCCGTACGTGCCGGCGTCCTCGACTACACCGCCGCCTGGGACGAGCAGCGCCGCCTGCACGAGACCGTGGTCGCCGGGGAGCAGGGCGACACGGTGCTGCTGCTGGAGCACCCCAGCGTCTATACCGCCGGCAAGCGCACCGAGCCGTGGGACCGGCCAATGGACGGCACTCCGGTGGTGGACGTGGATCGTGGCGGCAAGATCACTTGGCACGGTCCGGGGCAACTGGTCGGCTACCCGATCCTGCGCCTGCCCGACCCGGTCGACGTGGTCGCGTACGTCCGGCGGGTCGAGCAGTTGCTGATCGACGTGTGCGCCGAGCTCGGCCTGACCGCCTCCCGTGTCGACGGTCGCAGCGGCGTCTGGGTGCCGGCCGACGGGCGGGGGCCGGACCGCAAGGTGGCCGCCATCGGCATCCGGGTCGCCCGGGGCGTCACCCTGCACGGATTCTCGATCAACTGCGACTGTGACCTGACGTACTTCGACCGGATCGTGCCGTGCGGCATCCGGGACGCCGGAGTCACCTCGCTCTCGGCCGAGTTGGGCCGCCCGGTCACCGTGGCCGAGGTGCTCCCCGTCGTCGAGCGCCACCTGCCGACCATCGTCACCACCTGACCGCCGGAGCCGTCGCACACCGGCGGACTTCCCCACACCCCCTCTTGAGCGACTGCTTAAACTCGGCTACCTTTAAGCAGTCGCTCAAAACGGGGGTAGGCATGCGGTCCGTCTATGTCGAGACGCTGGTCGACGCGCCGATCGAGCAGGTCTGGCGGGTGACCCAGGATCCTGCGGAGCATCGCCGGTGGGACCTGCGCTTCAGCCGGATCGACCCGGTGCCGGGCACCCGACCCGCCCGATTCCGGTACGCCACCACCCTCCTGCCCGGGCTCACCGTGCGCGGATGGGGTGTCCACGCCGGTGAGCGGCAGCGTCCCGACGGCACCCGCACCTCGGCACTGCGGTTCGGCTCCGACGACCCCCGGTCACTGGTCGCCGCCGGCTCCGGCCACTGGCGCTACCTGCCCGGGCCGCACGGCGTCCGGTTCCTGACCGGCTACTCGTACACCCCTCGGTGGGGTCTCCTCGGTCGGCTCGCCGACCTCGCCTTCCGGCCGCTGTTCGGCTGGGCCACCGCGTGGTCCTTCGACCGGCTGCGGCTCTGGCTGACGGCCGGCGTACCACCGGAACGGGCCCGGGCCAACGCGATGCGCGACGTCGCCCTCCGGCTGCTCGCGGTGGTCGCGGTCACCGTGGCGGCCGGGGCCGCAGGCCGGACACCGGCCGCGCTGGCGTTGGTCGTCGCCGCAGCGGTCGCCTGCCTGGTACCCCCGCATCCGCACACTCCGGCGGCCCGACGCTGCCGGCGTCGCCCACCGGACCGCCTCGCCGCCCGGCCACCCCGCCTCCTGGAGCACCTGTGACCTCCGTCTTCCAGCATGCCCTCGGTGCCGACTTCGACCGTCTGCACCCGCACCTGCGCCGCCGCTTCGCGGTCGACGGCGACACCGACCTCGGCTGCGTCGGCACCGGGACGATGGACCGCGTGTGGCGCGGCGGCGCCTTCACGTGGCCGTTCCTGCGCCTCGGCAGCCTGCGTCACATCCTGTTCCCGGAGACCGGCCGGCAGATCCCGTTCACCATCGAGAACTACGCCTACACCGACACGTACGGCCGCCCCACGCTGACCTTCGTCCGTACCTTCCAGGTCACCCCGCACCGGCGGCGACGCTTCGACGCCACGATGGTCTGGAGCGCCCGTCGCGGGGTCCTGGTCGACTATCTCGGTACGCACCAACACCTCGCCGTCGACCTGCACCTCTCCGTCGACGCCGCCGGTGGGCTGACCATCCGCAGCGGGCTCCAACGGTTCCCGAACGGGCTGACCTGCCCCGCCGCGCTGACCGGCGAGGCACGCGTACGCGAGTGGTACGACGACCGGGCCGACCGGTTCCGCATCGAGGTCAGGGTCACCAACCGCCGGTTCGGTCCGCTCTTCGGCTACGAGGGCAGCTTCACCGTCGACCACGTCCCGTCGCACCGGGCACCGGTGCCCGCCGCCGTACGGCCGCTGCGCGAGAATCCCCGGGAGTAGACGAGAGGACATCATGGCCACCCGGGACAAACTGATCGACGGTGCCATCGCCGCGATCCGTGAGCACGGCATCGCCGGCGTGTCGGCGCGTACGATCGCGGCCACGGCCGGAGTCAACCAGGCCCTGGTCTTCTATCACTTCGGCAGCGTGGACGACCTGCTGGCCGAGGCGTGCCGGAGCGTCACCGCCGCCCGGGTGGCCGTGTACCGGGCCCGCCTCGCCGACGTGTCGTCCCTGCGCGAGCTGCTCGACGTCGGGCGCACCCTGCACCGCCAGGAACAGGCCGAGGGCAACCTGGCGGTGCTGGCCCAACTGCTGGCCGGCGCACAGAACGACCCCACGCTCGCCGAGTCCACCGCAGCGGCCCTGCGGATCTGGACGGTGGAGATCGAGTCGGTGCTGCACCGGCTGCTCGACGGCTCGCCGATCGCCCCGGTCGTCGACCCCGCCGGGCTGGCCCGGGCCGTCAGCGCCGCCTTCATCGGCCTGGAACTCTATGACGGCGTCGACCCGGAGGGCGCCAGCGCCGCCTTCGACGCCCTGGAACGGCTCGCCGTACTGGTCGAGGTGATCGACGACCTCGGCCCTCTCGCCCGCCGCGCCGCCCGCGCCAAACTCCGCCACCTCACCTGACCAACCCGCCGCTCGCCCGCCGCCTGGTCCGTCTCCCGGCTGGGCCGCTGCCCCTCCCCCGCGATCATGGAGTTGTGGTCGGAGCAAAACGGAATTACATCCGCGATTCCAGTGCCACAACTCCATGATCGACGCGATCGGGCGGCGGGCGGGTCAGGAGGGTGGGGCGGTCAGGGAGTGAGGCGGTGGAGGTCGCGGGGGAAGGCGGTGACCTCGCGGACGTTGGCGGCTCCGGTCAGCCGGGCGACGAAGCGTTCCAGACCGATGGCGAAGCCACCGTGCGGCGGCATGCCGTGCCGGAAGGCGTCGACGTATCCGGCGTACGGCTCGACCGGCTCGCCCCGGTCGGCGAGTGCGGCCAGGTAGTCGGCGTGCCGGTGCAGCCGCTGCCCGCCGGTCACCAGTTCCAGGCCGCGAAAGAGCAGGTCGAAGCCGTTCGAGTAGTCCGGCCGGTCCGGGTCGGGGTGGGTGTAGAAGGGCCGCTTCGCCATCGGGTACCCGGTGACGAAGACGAAGTCCGACCCGTGCTCCCGGCGTGCCCACTCGCCCAGCGCCCGTTCGTGCGCGGGCGCCAGGTCCGGTTCGTCGGCGGGCGCCCCGGCGATCCGCAGCGCCTCGGTGAAGTGCACGTCCGGGATCTGCGTCGGCACGTCCGGCGGTCGTACGCCGAGGGTGGCCAGCGCCGCCCCGGCCCGGTCGTCGACCGTCGCCATCATGCCGGCCAGGGTGTCCCGCAGCACCGCCATCACGTCCCGGTGGTCGGTGACGAAGCCCAGTTCGGCGTCGAGAGAGGTGTACTGCGCCAGGTGCCGTACGGTGTCGTGCGGCTCGGCGCGGAACACCGGCCCGACCTCGTAGACCCGCTCGAAGACACCGACCATGAGCTGCTTGTAGAACTGCGGCGACTGGGCCAGGTACGCCGGGCGGCCGAACCAGTCGAGCGCGAAGACGTTCGCCCCGCTCTCGGTGGAGGAGCCGACGACCTTCGGGGTATGGATCTCGACGAACCGCTGGGCGTCCAGCGTGGCCCGGAAACCGGCCACCGCCGCCGCCGAGATGCGCAGTGCCGCCGAACGGCTCGGGTGGCGCAGCGCGACGGGTGCGTGGTCGAGCTGGGTGGGCAGGCTGGCGGTGAGCGTCGGCCGGTACAGGTCGAAGGGCGGCGGCACGGCGGGCGGCCCGAGCGGGCGTACCACCGGGTCG
The DNA here is from genome assembly GCF_055559695.1 of Micromonospora sp. NPDC023869. Taxonomy (NCBI): domain Bacteria; kingdom Bacillati; phylum Actinomycetota; class Actinomycetes; order Micromonosporales; family Micromonosporaceae; genus Micromonospora; species Micromonospora sp. NPDC023869. Next base: position 193,405 of record NZ_JBVHKD010000007.1, on the reverse strand, counting down.
GTCAGCTCGACCCCGGCGGGCGCGGTGGCGTTGGCGACCACCGTGCCGTCGACGGAGACGACGCTCTCTTCGGGCAGCGCCTCGATCTCGGCGCGGACCGCCGGGTCGGTGACCACCACCTGGGTGAGACCGGCGGCGTCCCGGACGATCAGGAAGGCCACCGACTTGAGCAGTCGGCGGCGGTGGACCCAGCCGGCGATCCGGACGGTACGGCCGGTGTGCGGGGTGAGTCGGTCGGACAGGATGCGTTGCACGGTTACCTCCTCGTCAATCGCAACGCGATCCCCGGGAGGTGTGGGCGAGCGGGAACCTCGCGGTGCCACCACACCTTCGCCCCCGTCGAGACGGGGGCCTCATTCGTCGCCTTTTCACCGGGGCCAGCCGGGCGGGCTCTACTAGGCGCGGATGTTAGGCGGGGTCCCCTGCTCTACCGCAGGCGTTAACAGGGGGCCCTTCCTTACACATCGCACGCCGTTCTTCCCGCAGCTCGGGAGGGTCTTCACGGCCCGACGCCAGACCGCCTCGCAGCAACCGGCGGCTCTCTTCAACTGGCGGATCGGGGCGCTACTCGGCTCCGTCGTCGCTCTCGAACGGCAACGCTAGCACTCGACGAGGCCGTCCTGTGACGCGTAATTTCCGCCCTCGGTGTCCGGCGTCACAGGATTTCCCAGGTGACGGCGGTCGCCCGCAGTTCATCGACGGCCACCATCCGGCGTAGGCTCGTTTTGTGACGATCGAGCACTCCGCGCCGACGACCGGCCAGGCCGCGCGTACCGCGACGCCCGCCCCCGAGGGGCGGCGACTGCTGCGTATCGAGGCCCGCAACGCCGAGACGCCGATCGAGCGCAAACCCCCGTGGATCAAGGTCAAGGCCAAGATGGGCCCGGAGTACACCCAGTTGCGCGGGCTGGTCTCGCGCGAGGGGCTGCACACCGTGTGCCAGGAGGCCGGGTGCCCCAACATCTACGAGTGTTGGGAGGACCGGGAGGCCACCTTCCTCATCGGCGGCGACCAGTGCACCCGCCGCTGTGACTTCTGCCAGATCGACACCGGCAAGCCGGCCGAGTTCGACGCCGACGAGCCGCGCCGGGTCGCCGAGTCGGTGGTCTCGATGGGTCTGCGGTACGCGACCATCACCGGCGTCGCCCGGGACGACCTGCCCGACGGTGGTGCCTGGCTGTACGCGGAGACCGTCCGGCAGATCCACGCCCTGCAACCGGGCTGCGGCGTCGAGCTGTTGATCCCCGACTTCAACGCGGTCCCCGAGCAGCTCGCCGAGGTGTTCGGTGCTCGGCCCGAGGTGCTGGCGCACAACGTCGAGACGGTGCCACGGATCTTCAAGCGGATCCGGCCGGCGTTCCGCTACGAGCGCTCGCTGGACGTCATCAGCCAGGCTCGCGCCGCCGGCCTGGTCACCAAGAGCAACCTGATCCTGGGGATGGGCGAGGAGCGCGCCGAGGTCTCCCAGGCGCTGCGCGACCTGCACTCCGCCGGCTGTGAGCTGATCACCATCACGCAGTACCTTCGCCCCTCCCCCCGACACCACCCGGTGGAGCGCTGGGTCAAGCCGGAGGAGTTCGTCGAGCTGCGCGAGGAGGCCGAGGAGATCGGCTTCGCCGGCGTGATGAGCGGGCCGCTGGTGCGCTCGTCCTACCGCGCCGGCCGCCTCTACCAGCAGGCCCTGGCCGCCCGGGAAAGCGTCGCCGTCGCGAGCTGAGCTTGACCTCAGCCGGGTCGCCGGCCGAGCCTGCGGCCGGTCCCAGGGAATCGCCGGCTGCGCCTGCGGCCGGTCCCAGGAAGTCGCCGGCTGCGCCTGCGGCCGGTCCCAGGGAATCGCCGGTTGGGCCTGCGGCCGGTCCCAGGAAGTCGCCGGCTTGCCGGCGGGCGACCGCACGGACCGAGGTCAGGACGGGTCGGCGAGCAGCGCTCGACGGGCAGGACCGGACGGGGATCAACCGCACGGCGGGCGACCACTAGACTTGCCCGCATGGCAAAGCCCCAGGAGAAGGTCTCGTTCGGCCAGCGGCTGAAGCAGATCGGGTTGGTGTTCCGGTTCACCGCCAAGCAGGACAAGTGGTTCGCGCCACTGGCGGCCGGCGCGGTGCTGATCCCGCTCGCGCTGACCGTGGTCGCGGTCATGATCTGGGGCTGGCTCTGGTTGCCGCTGGGCATCCTCTTCGCCCTGCTCGCCCTGCTGATCGTGCTCAACCTGCGGTCGAACCGGGCGATGATGAACGCCGCCGAGGGGCAGCCGGGCGCCGCCGCGCAGATCATGGAGAACATGCGGGGCGACTGGCGGGTCTCCCCCGCGGTCAGCTCGACCACCCAGATGGACATGGTCCACCTGGTGATCGGCAAGCCGGGCGTGATCCTGCTGGCCGAGGGCAACCCGCAGCGGGTACGCGGGCTGCTCGGCCAGGAGAAGCGCCGGCTCGCCAAGGTGATCGGCAACGCACCGCTCTACGACTACGTCATCGGCCAGGACGAGGGCGAGCTGCCGATCCGCAAGCTGCGGATGACGCTGATGCGGCTGCCGCGCAACCTCAGCGGCAAGGACGTCAACTCGCTGGACAAGCGGCTCAAGGCGCTCACTTCCGCCAAGCCGCAGATGCCCAAGGGCGCCATCCCGAAGAACCTGCGCCCGCCGCGCGGTGCCTTCCGGCAGAGCCGGGGCCGCTGAGGTCGGGTCGGGCGGTCAGCGCCCAGCGCGTACGGCAGGGACGACGACCGCACCACTCAGGCGGTCGTGCAGGCCCCGACGGTGCTGGTCCATCACCAGCGCCGGGACGACAAACGCCAGCAGTACGCCGCGCAGCAGCGCCCGGACCAGGCCGATCCGTCCGCCGTCGGCCCAGGCGACGCAGCGGATCCTGGTGATGAACATGCCGGGCGTCTGCGCGAACAGGCCGAGGAAGAAGCCGTACATCACGATCAGCACGACGACAGGTGCCCACGGGTCGCCGGTGGGGCTGGCGAACAGGCCCGACGCGAGTAGGCAGAGCACCCAGTCGATGACCAGTGCCCCGAACCGGCGGCCCAGGTCGGCCGGGACGAAGGTGGGGTCGGTGGCGGGCGGCGGCGCGTGGTGTGGCTCGGTCGTCACAGCGGACAAGACTAGCCAGCACGCTGGTGCGGGCCCGGCGCAGGTCCGGCACGTGATACCGAAAAGGGTCAATAGCAGCAATCTTCACTACACTGGCACCGCCGGACCAGTCCGTCGCGTATCGGGTCCGTCCCACCAGGGAACATGACACAACGCGAGGGACGTAACACGGCAGAAACACTGGAGACATGGCCGGGCAACCGCACGGCCATAGCGTCGCCAGGAGCCTAGCTACCCCGTGGACGTGCCAGGAGGACGAGTGTTCGCCAATCCCGAGGAACTCCTGCGTTACCTCAAGAACGAGGACGTGAAGTTCGTCGACGTACGTTTCTGTGACCTGCCCGGTGTGATGCAGCACTTCAATCTGCCGGTGGAGTCTGTCGACGACAACTTCTTCACTGATGGTCTCGCGTTCGACGGGTCGTCGATCCGGGGCTTCCAGGCGATCCACGAGTCGGACATGCTCCTGCTCCCGGACGTCGCCACCGCCTTCATCGACCCGTTCCGGGCCCAGAAGACCCTCGCGTTGAACTTCTTCATCCACGACCCGTTCACCCGCGAGGCCTACTCCCGCGACCCCCGCAACGTCGCCAAGAAGGCCGAGGCCTACCTCGCCGCGTCCGGCATCGCCGACACCGCCTACTTCGGCGCCGAGGCCGAGTTCTACATCTTCGACTCCATCCGTCACGAGACGTCCGCGCACCAGTCGTTCTACTACATCGACTCGATCGAGGGCGCCTGGAACACCGGCCGTGAGGAAGAGGGCGGCAACCGGGGTTACAAGACCCCCTACAAGGGCGGCTACTTCCCCGTCCCCCCGGTCGACCACTACGCCGACCTACGCGACAGCATCGTCCGCCGGCTCATCGACACCGGCTTCACCGTGGAACGCTCCCACCACGAGGTCGGCACCGCCGGCCAAGCCGAGATCAACTACAAGTTCTCCACCCTGCTGCACGCCGGCGACCAACTCCAACTCTTCAAGTACATCGTGAAGAACGAGGCCTGGGCCAACGGCAAAACCGCCACGTTCATGCCCAAGCCGCTGTTCGGCGACAACGGCTCCGGCATGCACACCCACCAAAGCCTCTGGCTCGGCGGCGAACCCCTGTTCTACGACGAGACCGGCTACGCCGGCCTGTCCGACACCGCCCGCTGGTACATCGGCGGCCTCCTGCACCACGCCCCGTCGCTGCTGGCGTTCACCAACCCGACGGTCAACTCCTACCGCCGGCTGGTGCCCGGCTACGAGGCGCCGGTGAACCTGGTCTACTCCCAGCGCAACCGCTCCGCCTGCACCCGCATCCCCGTCACCGGCAGCAACCCGAAGGCCAAGCGGGTGGAGTTCCGGGTGCCGGACCCGTCGGCGAACGTCTACCTCGCCTTCTCCGCCATGATGATGGCCGGCCTCGACGGCATCAAGAGCAAGATGGAACCGCCGGCGCCGATCGACAAGGACCTCTACGACCTCCCGCCCGAGGAGTGGGGCGACGTCAAGCAGGTCCCCGGCTCGCTGCCCGCCGTCCTCGACTCGCTTGAGGCCGACCACGACTACCTCCTCGAAGGCGGCGTCTTCACCCCCGACCTCATCTCCACCTGGATCGACTGGAAGCGCGCCAACGAGGTCGACCCGGTACGCCTACGCCCGACCCCACACGAATTCGCCATGTACTTCGACTGCTGATACCGGCCAACGCCGGTCGGGCCGGCTCCGCTACCGCGGAGCCGGCCCGACCGTGTTGCGGGCAACGGCATACCTTCGCGTCCGATATATTCACGGAAATCGTCGGCACGTACCTCGACCTCGCCGATCCGGGACGGCGCTGGCCGTCCGTCGCGGACGCCGCTGACCTCGTGCGGGGTGGCCTCCGCCAGCGCCTCCGGGCCGCCGGGGCCGGCGAGGTGGTCCCCGGCGTACGTCTCGCCGCCCTGCTCGCCCTGGCCACCGCCGCCTTCCTCGCCGCCTTCTGGACGCTCGCCGAGGTGCAACCACCACCGGCCGCGTGGGGTGTCCCGAGCTTCGGGCCGTTCGTCTCGGTCGGCATCGTCGCGTGGCTCGCCTGGCTGGTCGCCGCCGCCTCGCTGCTGCTCGTCGCTCCGGGCCGACCCGCCCGGCTCGGGATCACCGTGGCGGTGCTGGCGACCACGGCGGTGCCGGTGGCGAGCCTGGTCGCCGACGTCGGTCGGCCCCCGTTGTACGTGCTGGTGCCGCAGCTCGCCCTCGGGGCACTGGCACTCGCGGCGGACACCCGGTCGCCGCTGCCGGCGCGGGCGCTGCCGACCGTGGCGGCGCTCGGCGGTGCCGCCACCGCCTCCGTCATGGTCGGACAGTCCTACTGGGGCTGGTACGGCTGGACGGCCGAGCAACTCCTGCCGGCCACCGGCGGCGTGCTGCTGGCGGTCGCCGTGCTGCTCGCCGTCGGGCTGACCATGCGCCAGGACCGGCGAGGCCAGTGGGCGGTGGTGGCCCTGTTCACCCCGATTGGCCTGCTCAACGTGCACATCCTGGCCGGCATGGTGGACGGTCTCGGCGGTGCGCCGCGCCCGACCCACCCGACCATGGTCGCCACGGCCCTGGTCGTCGGCCTCCTCGGACCGGCCCTGCTGCCGATCATGGTCGCCCTGCGCCGCCATCGCACCCCCGCGCTTGCGGCGTCCTGCCCGACCTGCGGCGCACACGGCTGACCCCTGCCCGCCTTCTCTGTCCGCACCCTCCGCCCCCTGCGCCCTCCGCCTCTGCGCCCGTGCGTGCCACGCAGGGCGGCGTTGGTGCGCGGGCTGGTTTGCCGGCCTGGGTAGAGATGGTGGCCCGATGGTGGCCGGTCTGGGCCGAGCCTGGGCCGTGGCCGCGCCGCGCCGTGCGGGGGCCGCGCCGTGCGGGGGCCGCGCCGTGCGGGGGCCGCGCCGTGCGGGGGCCGCGCCGTGCGGGGGCCGCGCCGTGCCGTCGTCAGAGATTGCGGCGCGGCCGGTGGGGCTGACGTTGTCCGCAGGGGCAGGTGGGTAGATCTGTTGTCGCTGGAGCGACAACAGATCTACCCACCTGCGGCCGCCGAGTGGCGTGCGGCTCGGGTTCGCGGCAACTGGGCTCAGCGCGACTCGCGGTTCCGGTGCATCCGGGACAGGAACCGGACCGCCAGGACGACCACCAACAGGGTCATCGCCACCGCGCCGGGCGCCTTCACCAGCCGGGCCACGTTGGTGCCGTCCGGCAGGGCGAGGAAGGACGCCGCCGCGACGGGCACCAGGAACCAGGTGGTCCGAGTCGCCGCCAGCGCGAGCAGCGCCAGCGGCCAGGTCGCGTACCAGGGATGGAACACCGGCGCGAGGACGACGGTGAGGGCCAGCGCCAACCCCGCGCCGAGCAGCACCGAACGGTGACGGCTCACCCCCGCGCTCACCGTCGACGGGCCGACACCGACCGCAGCAGGCGGGCCGTTGCCGGTCGCACTGGCAGCAGGCGGGCCGGATGAAGCGGCGTCGCGGGAGCCACCCAGCGTCCCCGCCGGCGCGGCGTCACGGAAGCCGCCCAGCGTCTCCGGCGGCGCGGTGACGCGGGAGCCGTGCAGCGTCGACCAGGTACGCCACCAGAGCAGCACCAGCAGCACCGCCAGCAGGATCAGCGCCACGATCCGGGCCACCGGCACACCGACGGGCGGCAGCCCGACCGCTTCGCCGAGGTAGTCCACGAGCATGCCGACGGCAGTCGGCGGCGACGTCCACTGCACGGTGTCGCCGCTGCTGCCCAGTCCACCGATCCAGCCCAGCCCGAGACCGGACACCAACGAGGACACCAGCAGCGCGCCCAGCACACCGGCGGCGAGCAGACCGCCGTCGCGCAGCAGGGCCGCGACCGTGTACCGGCCACGGACCGCCGCCAGCGCCGCGAACGGCAGCACCACCACGGCGGTCGCCTTCACCGAGACCGCCAGGCCGAGCAGCACCCCGGCGACCAGCAGAGCTCCGACCGCAGGCCACCCCGCGACGCCCGCCGAAAGCCCGCCGCCCGGCGACCCAGCGACGCCCGGCGACACCCTGCCGGTCGACGGCTGACCCACGCCGGACGTCCCCCCGCCGGTCGACGGCCGATGCGCGCCGGACGTCACCTCGCCGGTCGACGGCCCAGCACCGCCGGGCAGAGCAGCGACCCCCGACGTCCCAGCGACCCCCGACGACCCAGCGACGCGCGGTGATACGCCAGCGGCCGACGTCGGGCGGCGGACGAGCAGCAGGAGGCCGAGCAGGAGCAGGCCGAGCATCACCGCGTCGTTGTGGGCGCCGGAGACCAGGTGCACGCCGACCAGTGGGCAGGCGAGCACCAGCCAGGTCGCCCGGGCGGGTGGTACCCCGGCCGCCCGCGCCAGGCCGGGCAGGCAGAGCGCGGCCAGCAGCAGCGCGGACACCGCCAGCACCCGCAACAGCACCAGCGTGCCGGCCATGCTGCCGCCGAGGACCACCGCGAGCGCGGCGAGGAGGACGAAGAACGGGCCGTACGGTGCGGCGGTGTCCCGCCACACCGGGGCGACCGCGTCCAGCCATGGACAGCCCGCCTCGGCCACACCGGTGGCGTACGGGTCACCGCCCTCGGCGTACACCCAGCCCTGACAGGCGTACGAGTAGACGTCCCGGCTGCCCAGCGGCACGCTGAACAGCAGCGGCACGGTCCACAGGGCGGCGGTGCGCACCGCCCACCCGGTCGACGGGGCGCCACCACGCAGCGTCCACCAGGCGCCCACCATGGCGGTGGTGCCGAGCAGCCAGAGCAGCACGGTCGGCACGGGGTGCCAGAGCCGGGCGGTGGCGTCGGGCAGGGCGCCGCCGGCGTACGCGGAGACGGTGAGGGCCACCGCCCCCAGCAGGCCGACGTACCGGACGCGACGGTCACGGGTGGAGGCGGGTCGGACGCCGGTCTCGGTCACCGGCGTGCCTCTCCTCAGTCGACGGGTACCGGGCGGCGGGCCGCCCGAGCCGACCGTACCAAGCGGACCGCCACCCAGATCACGAACAGCGTCATCAGCGGCGCCCCCACCGTCTTGGTGTACCGGGGCAGGCCGGTGCCGTCGGCCAGCACCTGGAACGCGGCGAACACCGTCACCGCGCTGAACCACCAGGTGCGGTGGGCGGTGGCGGCGAGCAGCGCCAGCGGCCAGAACCAGTACCAGGGGTGGAACAGCGGCGCCAACGCGACCGTGGCGGTCAACGCCAGCGCGGCGTGCCAGAGCGGCTCGCGGTGACGCGCCCGGAACCACAGCCACACCAGCAGCGCCGCCAGCACGGCCATGCCGATCGCCCGGGTCACCGGCAGCGCGTCGACATGCAGGCCGAACGGCAGCAGCACGTACCCGACGGTCTGCCCGACGGCGGTCGGCGGCGAGGTCCAGGCGATCACCTCGTTGCCGTGCGACAGCCCGGTGATCCAGCCGAGGTTCAGCCCGGCGCCGAGGGTCACCGCGATCAGCGTCGCCACCGCCCCGCCGACCACGGGGGTGCCATGCCGCAGCAGCCCGCGCAGGGAGAACCCGCCACCGATCGCGAGCAGCGCCGCGAACGGGACCACCACCAGCGCGGTCACCTTGATCCCGGCGGCCATGCCGAGCACGATCCCACCGGCCAGCAGCGGCCACGGCCGGGCCGGTCGGCTGACCACGATGGCCAGGCCGGCCACCATGAACCCGACCATCAGCGCGTCGTTGTGCACCCCGGAGATCAGGTGTACGCCCACCAGCGGGCCGGCCAGCGCCAGCCAGAGTGCCCGGCCGACCGGTACCCCGCAGTGGCGGGCCAGCACCGGCAGGCTCACCGCCGTCAGCAGCACACCGGCGACCGCGAGTACGCGGAACAACGCGATGCTGGCGATCAGCGATCCGGTCGCGGCGACGATCGCGCCGGAGAGCACCACGAACAGCGGCCCGTACGGCGCCGGGGTGTCCCGCCAGATGAAGGACATGGTGTCCAGCCACGGACACGGCAACGTGGAGACGCCGTACTCGTAGGGGCTGATGCCGTTGGCGAAGCTCGCCCCCTGACAGGCGTACGCGTAGGCGTCCCGGCTGCCCAGCGGCGGCGTGAACAGGAACGGCACGAGCCAGAGCCCGGCGGTGACCAGCGCCCAGCGCGCCGACGGCACCCGGTCCCGCAACGTCCACCACGCGACGGCCATGGCGGCCGTGCCGAACAGCCACAACGCGATGATCAGCGGCCCGTACGGCCCCTGCCAGATGCGCAGCGGAGTGGGCCGCAGATCGCCGTCGGGCAGGGCGCCGCCGAGGAACGCCGCCACGGCGAGCATGATCGATCCGGCCAGTCCGGTCCAGCGCACGAGGTGATGGGGCACGTCCGACATGCTGCCAGTACCGTGAGCGCGGTACGGAGGTGGGCAGGTTTGTCGGACGATCACCGGACTAACAGTGGTCGGACGGTGTCAGGCTGCTGGTGACCCTGAACGTGCCCGGCGTGCGCACCTGGACCATGGCCCAGTCGTCTGCACCACGGCGTAGGCATCCGTCCCCTTCCGCCAACGACAGCCAGCGGGACCAGCGAACCCGGACGAGCACGTCGGCCGGAGTATCGGCCGTGAAGCGGACCCCCCCGGTGTCGGACGCGTCCAGCCGTGCCGGCGCGGAGACCAGGGGCTCGGGGTCGCGCACCTCGTAGAGCCGCCACTGTCCGGGGCTGCCGATCTCCCGCAGGTACGGCTGACCGGCCAGCACCAGCGTCGCCTCGTCCCTGCCGTAGCGATCGAGCGCGGCGTCAGGGGCCACCGCGACGTAGTCGACCGCGTTCTGGCGTAACCAGTCGCCGTACCTCTCGGCGTCGAGACGGTCGCGGTAGAACAGGTCGTTGCGTCCCACGTCGGTCTGACGCTCCCAACCACGGGCCAGCGGTACGGCAGCCGCCACGTACACGCTCTCCCAGTGGTCGCGCAGCGGCACCACCTCAACCCTGCCCACCGGTGCCCGCCGGTCGAGTTCGTCCAGCAGCGGTCGATAGAAGGCGGCGTACGCGGGTGCCGAGCCGCGACGGGCGATGTCGTTGGTCATCACCGGGGACTGCCACCAGAACAGCGCTACCAGCAGCCCAGCGAGCCAACGCCGGGACAGCACAACGTACGCGGCGACGATCGGAAGGGCGAAGAGCATCGGTAGGCGCAGCGCGTTCGAACCGATCGGACTGGGCACGTGATAGGCCACGACCAGGAGGACGCCAGCGAGTGCCGCACCGATCCGCAGTGCCCGGAACGGGACGAGTACGAGCACCATCACGGCGAGAGCGAGGTTGATCCGCATTGACTCCGCGCTGAACGGCTGTCGGCCACCGTTACCGAAGAGCACCGCCATCGGCGCCACCGTCACCAGCGGCGCCAGACACAGGACGAGGGCGGCAGCGCCGGGCCGCCGGTCCCGCCAGAGGTCGAGGACCAGAAGTGCGCCTCCGGCGAGGCCGGTGAAGAGCCCCGCGACCGGACTGGCGGCGGTCGCGAGCACCGCAGCCGCGCCTGCCGCCGAGAGCCACACCCAGCGCGGCCCGCGAGGAACGGCCACCGCGCAGAGCGCCAACAGTCCCCACATCAGCCCGACGGCGAAGGTGATACGGCCGCTGGCCAGGTTGCCGACGAGCACGATCGCGCCCAGCAGAGCGCCGAGCAACGGCCGACGAGCACCGGTGACCACGAGGAGCCATGCGAACGCCGCAGCCGAGACGACCGCTGCCAGGGCACCTGTCGGCCGTACTCCGACGAGGGCGCCGAGCCACTGCGTGTAGAGGCTGTAACCAAATTGGTTGACCCCGCCGTACCAGGAGAAGTCGAGCGGGGCGAACCCGTTGCGCTCGGCGAAGGCCGCGCGGGCCACCTGTGCGGAAAGATCGGTTCCCATCGGCGGAGCCAGCAGGAACGCTACGGCCAGCAACAGCGACGCCACCAGCGCGCCGAGCACCGGCCGGGTCCAGCCACACCGACCGTCGGCTGAGGGTTCCGCGGCACCACACTGGTCCGAGGCTAGGGTACGGCGGGATGTCGGCACCGAGCAGTCGTACCACGCTGGTGGACCGGCAGTGGTTCCGGGTGCCGTCGAAGGCAGGGGTCTAGCCGAGGAGCCTGTCGAGCTGAGAGCGAAGACGGGTCACGCGCTCGGCCGGACCACGCGCCACCTTCCGATGCGTTTCCGCCGTCAGCTCGACAGCGCCCGTAGGTGCCCCCTGGCCGCTGAGCCGGCCTGCATCGCCCGGTACGCCGACGCAACGACCTGCTCACCGGCGCCGGCACGTACACCCTGGTAGTTGATCGGGCGCTGCGGTCGTCGGGTGTTAATAAGGGGCCCTTGCTCTACCGGAGGCGTTAATAAGGTGCCCTTCCTTACATCTCCAGGACGCGTTCCATGGCGGTGCGGGAGCGGCGGCCGGTGCGGAGGTACTCGTCGAGGAACTCGCCCGGGTCGTCGCGGCCGAGCAGCCGGACCACGCCGGCCAGTTCCACGCCGTGTCGGGGCAGTTGGTCGCCGGCCCGGCCCCGGACCAGCATGAGGGCGTTGCGGACCTGGGCGGCCAGGGTCCAGCCGGCCGTCATCGCCTCGGCGTCCGCCGGGTCGATCAGGCCGGCGTCGCGGGCGGCGGAGAGGGCGTCGAGGGTACGGGTGCCGCGCAGCGACTCGTGGGCACCAGCGTGCTGCAACTGGAGCAGCTGCACCGCCCACTCGACGTCGGCGAGGCCGCCCCGGCCCAGTTTGGTGTGGGTGGCCGGGTCGGCGCCCCGGGGCAGTCGTTCGGTCTCCACCCGGGCCTTGATCCGACGGATCTCGATGATTTGTTCCCGGGTGAGGCCGTCGGCCGGGTACCGGACCGGGTCGACGAGTTGCTCGAACCGGGTGCCCAGGTCGGCGTCGCCGCAGACGCAGCGGGCCCGCAGCAGCGCCTGTGCCTCCCACACCCGCGACCAGCGGGCGTAGTACTGCTGGTAGGCGGCGAGACTGCGGACCAGCGGCCCCTGCCGGCCCTCGGGGCGCAGGTCGGCGTCGACGCCGAGGGCCGGGTCGGGTGCCGGCATGCCGAGCAGGCGGCGCAGTTCCTCGGCGATGGCGTGGGCAGCGGCGCTCGCCGCGCTCTCGGCGACGCCCTCGGGGGCCTCGTAGACGAAGAGGACGTCGGCGTCGGAGAGGTAGTTCGACTCGTACCCGCCGAGGCGGCCCATGCCGATCACCGCGAACTTCAGGTCGGGCATGGTCGGCTGTGCGGCGCGGGCGGTCCGCAGCGCGGCGGCTAGCGTGGCGTCGGTGACGGCGGCCAGTGCGGTGCCGACGGTGATGATGTCGCCGAGCGTCGAGCGATCCGTGTCGGGGCGGGTGGGGGTCAGCGAACCGGCGTGGCTGAGCACGTCGGCGCAGGCGAGCCGGAGCAGTTCCCGGCGGCGCAGCGCGCGGACCGCCCGGATCGCCTCGACCGGGTCGGTGTGGCGGGCGGCCGCGGCGGCGAACCCGTCGCCGAGCACCTCGCGGGGCCGGGGGGTCAGCTCGCTCTCCTCGGCCAGCAGACGCAGCGACTCGGGTTCCCGGCTCAGCAGGTCGGCGACGTACCGCGAGGAGGAGAGCACCCGGGCCAGCCGGCGGGCCACCGGGCCGGAGTCGCGCAGCAGGCGCAGATACCAGGGGGTGCTGCCGAGGGAGTCGGAGACCTGGCGGTAGTTGAGCAGGCCACGGTCCGGTTCCGGGGCGTCGGCGAACTCGCTGAGCAGCACCGGCAGCAGGGTGCGCTGGATGGCGGCGGTGCGGCTCACCCCGCCGGTGAGGGCCTGGAGGTGACGCAGGGCCCCGGCCGGGTCGGCGAATCCGAGGATCTCCAGCCGGTTGCGGGCCGCCTCCGGGGTCAGCCGCAGGCCGTCGGCGGGTACCCGGGCCACCGACTCCAGCAGCGGCCGGTAGAGCAGTTTGGCGTGCAGTCGGCGTACCTCGGTGGCGTGGGTGACCCACTCGGCGCGGAACTCCTCGACGGCGCTGCGTCCCGGCGTGGCGGTGTAGCCGAGCGCGGTGGCGAGCCAGCGCAGCGCGCCCGGCTCGGTCGGCACGGTGTGGGTGCGCCGCAGGCCCTGGAGTTGCAGGCGGTGCTCGACGCCGCGCAGGAAGCGGTAGCCGCGCAGCAGCGCCTCCCCGTCGGCCCGGCCGACGTAGCCGCCGGTGACCAACGCCCGCAGGGTGGGGATGGTGCCGGGTGCGCGCAGGGACTCGTCGCCCCGGCCGTGCACCAGTTGCAGCAACTGCACCGCGAACTCGATGTCGCGCAGGCCGCCGGGGCCGCGCTTGATCTCGCGTTCCTGCTCCTTGGGCGGGATGTTGTCGATGATCTTCCGACGCATGGCCCGGACGTCCTCGACCGCCTCGGGCCGCTCGGCGGCGTGCCAGAGCAGCGGCGCCAGCTCGTCGATCCACTCCCGGCCGAGCGCCAGGTCACCGGCGGCCGGACGGGCCTTGAGCAGCGCCTGGAACTCCCAGGTGCGGGCCCAGCGCCGGTAGTACGCCAGGTGGCTGGCGAGGGTACGCACCAGCGGCCCCCGGTTGCCCTCGGGACGCAGCGCGGCGTCGACCGGCCAGGCGACCAGCCCGCAGATGTGGATCAGCCGGGTGGCGACGGTGGTGGCCGCCGCCAGGTCGTCGTCCTCGGCGGCCACGAAGATCACGTCGACGTCCGAGACGTAGTTCAGCTCGCCGCCGCCGCACTTGCCCATCGCCACCACGCCCAGGCGGGGCTTGCGGGTGCCTTCGGGCAGCTCGGCCACGGCGGTCGCGTAGGCGGCGGAGAGGGTGGCGTCGGCCAGCGTGGAGAGCGCCGCCATGGTCTGCTCCAGGCCGCGTCCGCCGGTCAGGTCGGCCGCCGCGACCCGCAGCAACGCCAGCCGGTACGCACGGCGCAGCACCGCCACCGGGTTGCCCTCGCCGGTCAGGTCCAGCCGCCCGTCGGCGGTCGGGGCGAGCCCGTCCGCCTCGGTACGCAGCACCGACCACTGGTCCGGGTTGGCGACGAGGTGGTCGCCCAGCGCCGAGGAGGCGCCCAGCACGGCGATCAGTCGACGGCGCAGCCCCGGGTCGTCGTGCAGCGCGCCCAGCAGCTGCGACCCGACGCCGATGCCACCGGTCGGTGCGGCGACGGCCGGGCCACCATCGCTGGTGGCGGTGGCTCGTCCCGGTCCGGCGCCGCGTTGGCGTACCGCCGCACCGGTGCCGCCGTTCGGGTCGGCCACGGCACGGCGCTCGGCCTCCACCATCCGGTGCAGTTGGCGCAGCGCCAGGTCCGGGTCGGCGGCCCGGGACAGCGCGGTGAGCAGCTCCCGGGCCTGGTCGCCGGCGGGTTCCTGGTTCTGCGGGCGCCACAGGTCGAGCCCGTCCGGGCCGAGCAGGTCTGCGGCGCGGGCACCGGCGTCGTCGTCGGTGATGCCGAAGCCGTACCGGGCGAGCCGGCCGGTGGCGTTGCTCGGGCGGCCCATCAGTGCCCGAGCAGCGGCAGGCTGCGGCGCGACCCGCTGTCGTCCAGTTCACCCAGGGCCAGGGCGGCGAACCTGGCGGCGAAGGGCTGCCAGACGTCCTCGATGTCGGCCAGCACCGCGGCGCAGGCGGCGACGACCAGCTCCGGGTCGTAGTCGAGCTCGGCCAGCACCGCCGAGTCGGTCGCCCACTCGGCGATCATGTCGGCGTCGCACTCGATGTGGAACTGCAGGCCCCAGGCCCGGTCGCCGAGGCGGAACGCCTGGTGCGGGAAGCGGGTGGAGGCGGCCAGCAGCGTCGCGCCGGCCGGTAGTTCGGTGATCTCGTCGGTGTGCCACTGGAGCACGTCGGGGATCAGCGGGACGTACCGGAACAACGGGTCGTTCTCGGCGGCGTCGCGCCGGCCGACCACGGCGGGGCCCACCTCCGGCCCGGATGTGCTGCGCTCGACGGTGCCGGCGTGCGCGGTGGCGAGCAGTTGCGCACCGAGGCAGACCCCGAGTGTCGGGACGCGGTGCCGGACGGCCTTGCGGAGCAGCCCCTCCACCGCCGGCAGCCAGGGCGCGCCGGGCTTGCCGTCCGGGTACGGGTAGGCCTGCTGGTCGCCGCCGAGCACCACCAGCGCGGCGTACCCGTCGAGGTCGGCGGGGAGCGGGTCGCCCGCGTGCGGGCGGGTCACCGACAGCTCCAGACCGGCCTCGGTCAGCCACTCGCCGAGCCGTCGCGCATCGTCGGTCGGGTCGTTCTCGATCACCAACGCGGTTGCCACGCCGTCGAGGCTATCCGGTCCCGCCGACGGACCCGGCGCGCGGGACTAGGCTCTGCCGCTGTGTCCCACCACACCGCACCCGATCACGTCGTACGCCCGCCGGCGCTGCGTCCCGGCGACACCGTGATGCTGGTCTCGCCGTCCGGGCCGACCCGTCCGGAACGGGTGGCCCGGGGCATCGAGCTGCTCACCGGCTGGGGCCTGCGGCCGGTGCTCGCCCCGCACGTCTATGCGCGGCAGGGCTATCTGGCCGGCACCGACGCGCTGCGGGCCGCCGACCTGAACACCGCCTTCGGCGACCCGACGGTACGCGGGGTGATCTGCACCCGGGGCGGGTACGGCGCGCAGCGGGTGGTGGACGCGATCGACATGGCGGCGGTACGTCGCGATCCCAAGGTGGTGGCCGGGTTCTCCGACATCACCGCGCTGCAACTGGCGCTGTGGCGAGGTGCCCGACTGGCCGGGGTGCACGGGCCGGGGGCGGCCTGGCGGGACGAACGCACGCCGTTGGCCTCGG
Organism: Micromonospora sp. NPDC023869; assembly: GCF_055559695.1. NCBI lineage: Bacteria > Bacillati > Actinomycetota > Actinomycetes > Micromonosporales > Micromonosporaceae > Micromonospora > Micromonospora sp. NPDC023869. The sequence continues at coordinate 177,554 of NZ_JBVHKD010000007.1, read as the reverse complement.
CCGAGTCCCTGCACGCGGCGCTGACCACCACCGCACCGGTCACCGTGCGCGCGGTCGAGAGCGAGGACACCTTCCCGGTACGCACGTCGGGCCGGGCCGTCGGCCGACTGCTGGGCGGCAACCTCTGCCTGGTGGTGGCCTCGGTGGGCACCCCGGACATGCCGGACCTGACCGGGGCGGTGCTGTTGCTGGAGGACGTGCAGGAGCCGCCGTACAAGGTCGACCGGATGTTGACCCAGTTGCGTCGGGCGGGCGCGTTGGACGGGCTGGCCGGGGTGGCGGTGGGTCAGTTCACCGACTGCGCGGACGGCTGGCCGGTGGGGGTCGCCGACGTGCTCACCGAACGCCTCGGCGATCTGGGCGTACCGGTGCTGGGCGGGCTGCCGATCGGGCACGGGCCCGGTCAGCTCAGCGTGCCGGTGGGCACCCGGGCCGTCCTCGATGCCGACGCCGGCACGTTGACCGTCGACCCTGCCGTCCACTGACCCGCCCGGATACCCGGTTTGGCCGGAATTCGGGCTGACATTGCCAGCTCGCTGACAGGTTCGCCACGGCTCGACCTCAGCCAGGCTGGTCACTGTCGGTGACGTCATCGCATCACCGACCAGTTGGAGGACCGATGTCCCGCACGATCTCGAAGAAGCACCTGCTGGCCGGACTGGCCGCCGCAGGTGTCCTCGGCGTGGGGATCGCCGCCCCCACGGTGGCGCTCGCCGACGACAAGGCCACTCCGAGCGCCAGCGCGAGCGCCGAGCAGCAGGACGAGAAGCGGCCGGAGCTGGGCGCGCACCGGACGCAGTTCGCCGAGGCCCTGGCCGAGGAGCTGGGCGTACCCACCGAGCAGGTGACCGAGGCGCTGGAGAAGCTCCGCGAGCAGCGCAAGCAGGATCGCCCGGACGGCGAGGGTCGCGAGCGTCCCGACGGGGACCGTGGCCCGAAGGGTTCCGCCGAGGACCGCAAGGAGGCGCTGGCCGAGCGGTTGGCCAAGGCGGTCGAGGACGGCAAGCTCACCCAGGAGCAGGCCGACGCGATCACCACGGCCGTGGAGGCCGGCGTGTTCGGCGGGCCGGGCGGCTGGGCCGGCCGGGGCGGCCCCGCAGGGACCCCCGGGAAGTGACACCGCGCGGGGCGGCATCCATCCGGATGCCGCCCCGCGGTCGTACGGGTCGGCTCAGGCGATACAGGCGCAGACGATCAGCGCGGCGCCGAAGTGGGTGGCGGCGCTGACCTTGGCGACCGGGTGCGGCTCGTCGGAGCAGATCACCTCACCCAGCTTGCCGGGGGTGAGCAGGTCCAGCACGAAGAAGGCCAGCGCCATGATGCCCAGGCCGATCACTCCGAACAGGACGGTCGAGGCCAGCCCCTTGGCGAAGTCGCTGTAGCTGGTCAGGATCGCGGTGAAGACGATCCCGGCGACGCCGAGCTGGTTGGCGGCGAGCAGCAGGCCGGCGTTGGCGTTGCGGCGTATCCAGATCAGGTCCCGCAGCTTGCCCGGGGTCAGCAGGTCGACCAGGACGAAACCGGCGGCCATCAGCCCGACGCCGACCACCCCGAACACCACGCTCTGCCAGGCTCCGCTGAGCAGATCCTCCAGCACCGACTGCCTCCCCACCGTCTGCGGCCGGCGGGCGCCGGCACGGTGATCGAGACGATAGCGGCACCGCGCAACGCCCGCCGGAGGCGGTGGTGACGGCCCTACAGCGACAGGTACCGCTGGCGCTCGTACGGGGTGACCTCGCGGCGGTACTGCTCCCACTCGGCGCGCTTGTTGCGCAGGAAGAAGTCGAAGACGTGCTCGCCGAGCACCTCGGCGACCAGCTCGGAGCCGGCCATCACGTCGATCGCCTCGGCGAGGTTCTCCGGCAGCGGCTCGTACCCCATGGCGCGGCGTTCGGCGCTGGTCAGCGACCAGACGTCGTCCTCGGCGCCCGGCGGCAGCTCGTACCCCTCCTCGATGCCCTTCATACCCGCGCCGAGCAGCACCGCGAAGGCGAGGTACGGGTTGGCGGCCGAGTCGGGCGAGCGGACCTCCACCCGGGCCGAGTTCGGCTTGCCGTACGCCGGGACGCGGACCAGCGCGGAGCGGTTCAGGTGCCCCCAGCACACGTACGCCGGGCTCTCGGTGACCCGGTCCGGCAGCGCCTGCGGGAAGAGCCGCTTGTAGGAGTTGACCCACTGGTTGGTGACCGCCGTGTACTCGCGGGCGTGCACCAGCAGCCCGGCGATGAAGGCCCGGGCCACCTTGGAGAGCTTCATCGGGTCGCCCGCGTCGTGGAACGCGTTGCGCTCCCCCTCGAACAGCGACAGGTGGGTGTGCATGCCGCTGCCGGGCTGGTCGGTGAAGGGCTTGGGCATGAAGGTGGCCTGCACGCCGGTGGAGAGCGCCACCTCCTTGACGACGTGCCGGAAGGTCATGATGTTGTCGGCGGTGGTCAGGGCGTCGGCGTAGCGCAGGTCGATCTCCTGCTGGCCGGGGGCGACCTCGTGGTGGCTGAACTCGACCGAGATGCCGATCCGCTCCAGCGACAGCACCGCCTGGCGGCGGAAGTCACGGGCCACCGCGTGCGTGGTGTGCTCGAAGTAGCCGCCGCTGTCCACCGGCACCGGCACGCTGCCGTCCATCGGGCCGTTCTCCAGCAGAAAGAACTCGATCTCCGGGTGGGTGTAGAAGGTGAAGCCCTTCTCCGCCGCCCGGGACAGCGCCCGGCGCAGCACGTGCCGAGGGTCGGCCCAGGAGGGCCCGCCGTCGGGGAGCAGGATGTCGCAGAACATCCGGGCGCTCTCGCCGCTGACCCCGCCCTCGAACGGGAAGACCTGGAAGGTGGTCGGGTCGGGCATGGCGACCATGTCCGACTCGAAGACCCGGGCGAAGCCCTCGATCGCCGAGCCGTCGAACCCGATGCCCTCCTCGAAGGCGGCCTCCAGCTCGGCAGGGGCGACGGACACGCTCTTGAGCGTGCCGAGCACGTCGGTGAACCACAGCCGGACGAAACGGATGTCCCGCTCTTCGAGCGTGCGGAGGACGAACTCCTGCTGACGGTCCACTGCCCCAACCTTCCGCGACACGCTATGTCCGGCTTCGGACGGTGATTACCCGACCTGACCGACCAGTCTCCACCGACCCGATTACGCAGACGTTAACCGACCCACGGCCACTGCGTCCCGCCCAGTCCCGACCCACGGTCGCCGGGTGGCGTGGTCTGCGCGGACACCACGTGTCGAGGCCGCCCGCCGTGGGCAAGATGAGGACATGCCCACCCTGCGTCTCGCCCTGTGCCAGGTCAACCCCCGGGTCGGCGACATCGCCGGCAACGCGGAGATGATCCGCTCGTGGACCCGGAGATCCGCCGACGCCGATGCCCGACTCGTGATCTTCCCGGAGCTAGCGCTGACCGGCTACCCGGTCGAGGACCTGGTGTTCCGGCGGTCCTTCGTCGCGGCGTCGCAGGCGGCGCTGCACCGCCTCGCCGCCGACCTGGCCGCCGACGGGCTGGGCGACCTGCCGGTCGTGGTCGGCTACCTCGACGCCGACGGTCCGCCCCAGGTCAGCCCGGACGCCGAGCCCGGCCGGGGCGCCCGCAACGCCGCCGCGCTGCTGCACCGGGGCGAGGTGGTGGTCACCTACTTCAAGCACCACCTGCCCAACTACGGCGTCTTCGACGAGGACCGCTACTTCGTGCCCGGCGACACGCTGACCGTCGTCCGGCTCGGCGGGGTGGACGTGGCGCTGACCATCTGCGAGGACCTGTGGCAGGCCGGCGGCCCGTTCGCCGCCGCCCGCGACGCCGGGGTCGGGCTGGTGGTCAGCATCAACGGCTCGCCGTACGAGCTGAACAAGGACGACCTGCGGCTGCCGGTGGTCCGCCGCCGCGCCGCCGAGGCCGAGGCGACCATCGCGTACGTCAACATGGTCGGCGGCCAGGACGAACTGGTCTTCGAGGGCGACTCCTTGATCGTCGCGGCGGACGGCACGCTGCTGGCCCGCGCACCGCAGTTCGTGGAGCACCTGCTCGTGCACGACGTGGAGTTGCCGGAGACGGGCAGCGGTCCGGGCGCCACCCTCGGGGGCGCCCGCGACGGCGCGGAACTCACCGGCGGGCTGCGGATGGTGCGGCGCGCGATCGACGGCCTGCCCCCGGCACCGGACGGCCCGCCGGCGCACGGCGGGATCATCGAGCCGGTCGCCGACGAGGCCGAGGTCTGGCAGGCCCTGGTGCTGGGGCTGCGCGACTACGTCGACAAGAACGGCTTCCCCTCGGTGGTGCTCGGGCTCTCCGGCGGCATCGACTCGGCGGTGGTGGCCGCCATCGCGGTGGACGCGCTCGGTCCCGACCGGGTGGTCGCCCTCTCCATGCCCAGCCAGCACTCCTCCGAGCACAGCCGCGACGACGCCGCCGACCTGGCCAAGCGCACCGGTCTGGACTACCGGATCGAGCCCATCCAACCGATGGTCGACACCTTCCTGGCGAACATGTCGCTGTCCGGGGTGGCGGTGGAGAACCTCCAGGCCCGGGTACGCGCCGTCATCCTGATGGCCCTGTCCAACCAGGAGGGCCACCTGGTGCTCACCACCGGCAACAAGAGCGAACTGGCGGTCGGCTACTCCACCCTCTACGGCGACTCGGTCGGCGGCTTCAACCCGATCAAGGACGTCTGGAAGACGCTGGTCTGGCGGCTGGCCACCTGGCGCAACGCCGAGGCGACCCGGCGGGGCGGCACGCCGCCGATCCCGGAGAACTCGATCGGCAAGCCGCCCAGCGCCGAGCTGAGCCCCGGCCAGCTCGACAGCGACGCGCTGCCCGACTACGACGTACTCGACCCGATCCTGATCGGCTACATCGACGGCGACCTGGGCCGCGACGGCCTGGTCGCCTCCGGGCACGACCCTGCGGTGGTGGACAAGGTGCTCCGGCTGGTGGATACCGCCGAGTTCAAGCGCCGCCAGTCCGCTCCCGGGGCGAAGATCTCGATGAAGGCGTTCGGGCGGGACCGCCGGCTGCCGATCACCAACCGATGGCGCGAGGACGGCTGACCACCGGCGAGTGACATCCTCCACTGCGCCCTGCCGCGACCGGGGCCGCCGGTGCGACGATCGCGGCAGAGCCCGGGGACCGCGTACGCGGCCTCGAGGAAGGAGACAGTCATGGTGGAGTCCACCCCGGCCGAGGTGACCGCCCTCTACGGCGGCCCGGTCACCCGGCGGGTCCGCACCCGCGACCTGATCGCCGCCAAGGAGCGCGGCGAGAAGTGGCCCATGCTCACCTCGTACGACCAGTACAGCGCCTCGATCTTCGACGCCGCCGGCATCCCGGTGCTGCTGGTCGGCGACTCGGCCGCCAACAACGTGTTCGGCTACGAGACCACCCTGCCGGTGACCGCCGAGGAGTTGCTGCCGCTGGTCCGGGCGGTCGTCCGGGCCACCCGGCAGGCACTGGTCGTCGGCGACCTGCCGTTCGGCTCGTACGAGGAGGGGCCCACCCAGGCCCTGCGCACCGCCGTCCGGTTCATGAAGGAGGGCGGCTGCCACGCGGTGAAGTTGGAGGGCGGCCGGCGCTGCGCCGACCAGATCGCCGCCATCGTCGGCGCCGGCATCCCGGTGATGGCGCACATCGGGTTCACGCCGCAGAGCGAGCACACCATCGGCGGCTACCGGGTGCAGGGCCGGGGCGACACCGCCGAGGACGTGCTCGCCGACGCGCGGGCGGTGGCCGAGGCGGGCGCCTTCGCGGTGGTGCTGGAGATGGTGCCCGGTGAGGTCGCCAAGCGGATCACCGCCGAGCTGAGCATCCCGACCGTGGGCATCGGCGCCGGTCCGGAGACCGACGCCCAGGTGCTGGTCTGGCAGGACATGGCGGGGCTGCGTACCGGCCGGACGCCCCGGTTCGTCAAGCGCTACGCCGACCTCGCGGGCGTGCTCGGCGAGGCCACCCGGCGCTTCGCCGACGAGGTACGCGGCGGCGAGTTCCCCGGTGCCGAACACACCTTCTGAGCAGGACGCCGGTGCGCGTCACGGCCTGTGACGCGCACCGGCCCTGCGGCGGCACCTCCTCGGAACCGGGCAGCGGGATCCCGGGAAGGCGGCTAACGTACCGGCCCGTGAAGCGAATGCACACCTCCGTCCTGACCCTGGCGTGCGCCTGCCTGCTGGCGCTTTCCGCCTGCGGCGGGGACTCGGCCGACACCGCCGCCGACACCGCCCCGTCCGCCGTACCGCCCTCCTCGGCCACCTCCGCCGCACCCGACGCCTCCGCGCCGTCCACGGCCAGCGCCGCCGACGTGGTCGGCGACAAGAAGCTGTGCCAGTCGGCGCAGGTGGCCAGCGACGAGATGCGGGTGGCCTTCGTGAAGGCCGTCCAGTCCGGCGACACCTCGGCGGCCACGATGAAGAAGATCCTGGGCGGGCTTGAGGAGAAGATGACCGAGCTGGCGTCGCAGGGCGGCGGCGACAGCAAGGTGGCCGCCGCGCTCGGGAAGTTCAGCACCGAGGCGGGGCGGGCGGCAGCCGCCAAGGATCCGGCCGCCGCCGCCGACAACCCGACCTTCGCCAAGGCCGGCGTCGACCTGACCGCCGCCTGCAAGACGGCCGGCGTCAGCGTCACCTTCTGACCTCTGCGTACGCCAGCGGCCCGCCGGAACTCCGGCGGGCCGCTGCTTCGTGCGGTCGCTCAGACGTCGGTGACGCGGACGCCCGCGTGCGCCTTGTAGCGCTTGTTGATCGCGATCAGGTTGGCGGTGAACGCCTCGATCTGGTGCGCGTTGCGCAGCCGACCGGCGTAGATGCCCCGCATGCCGGGGATGCGGGCGGCGAGCGCGCCGACGATCCCGACCAGCTCCCGTTCCTCGGTGCAGATCAGCACGTCCAGCTCGATCCGGTCGATCTCCGGGTCGGCCAGCAGCGGCGCGCTGACGTGGTTGAACGCCGCGCAGACCCGGGAGTCGGGCAGCAGCGCGGCGGCCTGCTGGACGGCGCTGCCCTCCGCCACCGGCAGCGCGTACGGGCCCTGCTTGTCGAAGCCGAGCGGATTCACGCAGTCGACCACGATCTTGCCGGCGAGCGGTGCGGCGAGCGCGGCGACGATGGCGGCGTGCCCGTCCCACGGCACCGCGATGATGACCACGTCGCTGCGGCGGGCCACCTCCTCGTTGTCCGCCCCGGTCACGCTGCCCTCGGCCGGTACCCCCGGCAGGGCGGCGATCTCCGCCGCCGACTCGGCCGCGCGCTGCGCGGAACGGGATCCGATGAGCACCGTCTGACCGGCCCGGGCGAACCGGTAGGCGAGCCCCCGGCCCTGGTCACCGGTGCCACCGATGATGCCGACGGTGAGCCCGGAAACGTCGGGCAGGTCGCTCGCGTCATATGCCATGGTCGCCATCCTCGCAAATCCAGCGGCCGCGCAGCAGCGCCCTGAGCTGTGACAAACCCCCTTGGGTGGGTCCGTCGGCGACCGCGCGCAGCGACTCGACCACGCACCGCCGCACCTTCGACGGCCGGGTCGGGTACAGGTGGTCCAGGGTGGCGGGGAGCCGCTCCCGTAGCGGGTCGGCTCCGCGCCGGGCCGGTTCTCGTGGCGGGTCGGCTCCGCGCCGGGCCGGTTCTCGTGGCGGGTCGGTCAGGCGAGGTCGAACGTGACCGTGCGGGTGGTCGGGTCGGCCGTGACCAGCCGGACCCGGACCCGGGTGCCGGGCGTCAACTCACCGGTGCACCGGGCCCGTACCGGCGGATCGTCGAGGGCCACCGCACCACCGGGTGGACGGTTCGCGCGCCCCTTGCCGTTCGGCGGCGCGTCGACGTCGAGCACCGCCGCGTCGAACGTCTCCCCCACCCGATGCGCCAACAACACCGCCTCGGCCAGGTCGATCGCACCTCGGCTGGCCGCCGACGCGGCCCGGTCCGTCGTCGACATCACCGCCGGCAACCGGGGCAACGCCTCCCGAGCCCAGTCCGGCACCGCGCGGCCGTCGTGCAGGGCCAGACAGACCTCCGTGGCGTACCGGTCGGCCAGCCGACGCAGCGGCGCCGTCACATGCGCGTACGCGGCCGCCACCCCACCGTGCGCCGGCTGCTCCGGGACCTCGCCGTCGAACGCCGTGTACGCCGCCGACCGCATCAGCTCCGCCGCCTGGTCGACGAAGGCGGCGGCCCTCGGTTGCGCCGGGTCCAGCCCCAGCAGCAACTCCCCGACACTCATCCCCTCCGGCCAGTCCACGCCCAGCGGCCCCGCCGCCGCCCGCAGCCGCTGTACCGCCTCCGGCTTCGGCGCCGGCATCGTCCGCAACAGGCCGATCCCGCCGGCCAGCATCAGGTCCGCCGCCGCCATCCCGGTGAGCAGCGAGATCTGCGCGTTGTGCTCCTCCATCGGCACCGGCGCCCGCAGCACCAACCGCCACCCGTCGCCGTCGGCCTCCACGTCCTGCTCCGGGATCGGCAGGTTGATCGCACCCCGACGCAGACCCCGGGCGGTCAACAGCGCACCGATCTCCGGCAACAACGCGATCGGCTCCGGCAACCGACCCGCATCCGCGTCGGCCTGCACACTCGGATAATCCAACTGGGCCCGGCTGCGCACCAGCGCCCGCTCCAGCGAGACAGCCGTGGTCGCGCCGTCCGCGTCCAGGTCGATGGTCCACAGCACCGCCGCCCGGTCCACGTCCGGCAGCAGGCTCGCCGCCCCCTCGCCGAGACTGTGCGGATGCAACGGCACGTTGCCGTCGGGCAGGTAGACCGTCTGCCCCCGCCGCCAGGTCTCCTCCTCCAGCGCACCACCCGGGCGTACGTGCGAGGCCACGTCCGCGATCGCGTACCGCACCCGGAACCCGCCACCCGTACGGCGGCTGAGGTGCATCGCCTGGTCCAGATCCCGCGACCCCGGCGGGTCCACCGTGACCAGCGGAACGTCCGTCCGGTCCACCGCCGGTCGGGGCGGCGCGGCAACCGCCTCGTCGGCCTCCCGCTGCGCCTGCTCGGGGTACGCCTCAGGCAGCCCCAACTCACGACGTAGCCCACCGAAGTCGATGCGAGGTGCGACAACCCGTCGGATGACCATGGGCCAATCCTGACAGCCTCCCGCACACCCCGCCCTCCCCCGACCGACCCCCCGCCACTACACGTCCGCGGCGGGTCCGGCGAGCCGCCTGGCGCAGACGCCGACCAGGGGTGGGCGGGCAGCCCTCCATGCCCCGCGGTGTCCGCCCGACCGGCCGCCCGCACCTGCCCGACCCTGCTCACCTGTGCAGCTCGGGCCGCGAAGATCCGCACAACATCCTTGATACTGCTGCCTCAACTGGGCCGCGAGGCAGCAGTATCAGGGATATTGCTGCCTCGCACGTGGCCACAGCCCTCCGACGGCACCCGAAGGGACCAACTCACAGCCCAGGACAAGCCTCCTCCGAGCGCACCCCGTGAAGACGACCCGCCGACGCCGTGGCCCCCACACGCCGTAGCCCACACACGCCGTAGCCCGCACACGCCGTAGCCCGCACACGCCGTAGCCCGCACACGCCGTAGCCCGCACACGCCGTAGCCCGCACACGCCGTAGCCCGCACACGCCGATCATGGAGTTGTGGCTGTCGCTCTGTCCACTTTCATGGCTTTCGCGGGGGCCACAACTCCATGATCGTGCGTCGGTGACCGGCCGGGGTGGGCGGGCAGGGAGACCTGCTCAGCGGAGGACGCTGGAGGCTGGGTCGAGGTCGGCTACTTGGCGGGGGTGGCCTTGCGGGCCGAGGTCGCCGAGGTCGTCGTCCGCTTTGCGGTGGACTTGGCCACCGGACCAGTGGACTTGCGGGCACGACTCGCGGCGCTCGTCGTGGCCTTCTTCGCCGGGGCCGTGGACTTGCGGGCCGCCGCCCTGGTCGTCGCGCTCGCCCTGGTCGTCGCGCTCGCCGTGGACTTCCGGGCCGGGGCGGTGGACTTCTTCGCCGGGGCGGTGGACTTCCGGGCCGCCGTACCGCTGCTCGTGGCCTTCGCCGCGGACTTCTTGGCCGGTGCGGACTTGCGCGCCGCTGTGGCCCGGGTCGTCGTCTTCTTCGCTGCGGTCGCCGTCTTGCGTGTCGCGGCCGGCCGGGTCGCGGTCGCCTTCTTCGCCGGAGCGGTCTTCCGCGCGGGAGCGACGCGACCAGTCGCCGCCTTCTTCGCCGGATTGGCCTTGCGGGCGGAAACGGTCCGACCGGCCGTCGTCTTCTTCGCCGGAGCGGCCTTGCGCGCCGGAGCGCCCCGACCAGTCGAGGCCTTCTTGGCGGGAGCGGTCTTACGGGCCGGAGCGGCCCGACCCGTTGCCGTCTTCTTGGCGGGAGCGGCCTTGCGGGCGGAGACGGTCCGAGCAGCCGTCGTCTTCTTCGCCGGGGCGGCGCGACCCGTGGACGCCTTCTTCGCCGGGGCCTTCTTCGCGGGTGCCTTCGCCGCCGTCGTACGGGCGGGGGTCCGGGTCGACGCCGTGGTGGTCTTGCGCGCGGGGGTGCGGGTCGACGCCGTGGTGGTCTTGCGCGCGGGGGCCTTGCCGGCCGCTGCGGTGGTCTTCGTGGCCGGGGCCTTGCGCGCGGCGGTGGCCCGCGCCGTCGTCGTCTTCCGCGCGGGAGCGGTCTTACGCGCGGCGGAAGCGGCCTTGCGCGCAGGAGCGGTCTTGCCCGCAGCAGAAGCAGCCTTCCGCGCCGGCGCAGTCTTGGAGGCAGCAGAAGCAGCCTTACGGGCCGGCGCAGTCTTAGACGCAGCAGAAGCAGCCTTGCGCGCGGGAGCGGTCTTGCGCGTCGGGGTCGCCGCGCTCCTGGACGCCTTGGCGGCCGTGGTGCGCGCCGCCGTGCTTCGGGCCGCTGCACTGCCGGCCGCCGCACTCCGAGTGGTCGTGCTCCGGGTACCCGTGCTGCGCGCCGCCGTGGTCCGGGCTGCTGTCGCCGTCGCTGTCGTGGCCTTGGCCGGTGCCCGCTTGGCCGCCGTCGTCGTGCGCGCCGGAACCGTCCGACCCTCGCTCGATCCGGCCCGCGCCGAGGTGGTCTTCCTCGCCGCACCGGCAGCGGCAGCCGTCGTCTTCGCCGCAGCGGTGGCGGCCTTCCGGTCGGCAGCAGCAGTGGTCTTCCTCGCCGCAGCGGTGGTGGCGGTGGCGGCGGCGGTGGACTTCGCACCAACGGCACGCGCAGACTTCGCACCGGCAGGCGCAGACTTCACACCGGCGGCAGGTGTGGACTTTGTGCCGACGGCAGCCGCAGCGGACCCGGGCGCGGTCTTCCGACCGGCAGCCGCAGGGGTCGCTGCGGTGATCTGGCTGGCGGGGGCCTTCACGGCGGCGCGCTTGCGCGCCGGGGCGGTCATGCCATCTGACGCGGTCGCCTGCGGGGCCGGGGTCGCCGTGGTGGTGCTCCTGGTGGCCGGGGTCGTGGCGGTGGTGCGCTTGGAGGCCGGGGCCCGGCCGGCACCACCGGACGCGGTACGGGTGGCCGGGGCGGTGCCGTTCGCGCGACGTGTGGTCGGCGTACGGGTGAGGCCGGCGGTGCGATCCGTGGCGGCAGTCTGCCGGGCAGGTGTACGCGTCGCGGCCGGTCGGGTGGCCTGTTGTGCTTCGGCCATCTCGGTTCCTCCTTGGGGACGTGCCACCGCCCTCGCGGCGCACGTGGTGTCGCGACGCGAGGTCGTCCCGCGTCGGCTACTTCTCCTCCCCGTCCTCCTCGGCCCTACGGGCGTCCTCGGCCTCCCATGCTTCGTTGCGCTCCCGCACCTTCTGCAGGGCGTTCTCCGCGTCGGCTGCCGAGGCGTACGGGCCGAGGACGTGCCGGGCAGGGCACACGTCGGCTTCGTGCTCGACCCGGTGGTGCCGCGTACACCAGAAGTAGCGCCCATGTCCGATGTCGTTCATGGGATCACTGTGCATCGGGATGCGACCGCCCGCCACCGGAACACTGCAAGTCACCAGGCTTTTCCACAGTAGACCTGCATGTGGCTTTACGTGCGAAAACAGCGAAAGACACAAAATGTCGCAGCAGGCCTATCACTCTCCGTACACGAATGAATGTCACTGCGACGACGGACGCGGACGCCTGCCGCGCGAATGTCGGCGCGCCGCGACGGTGCGCGCACCGAGCGCGTCCGAGTAGTCGAAATCCAACTCTGCCAGGGGAATCGGGTCACTCGTCACTTCGTCCTGACCGGATGCAAGGGCCGATCGGCACCCGGCTAAGGTCGCCGGATGGGCGTACCGGAATACATCCTGCGGATGCGTGAACACGTCGGACACGAGCTGATTTGGCTACCCAGCGTCAGCGCGGTGGTCCGAAACGACGCGGGCGAGCTGTTGCTCTCCCGACTCGCCTACGACGGGCGATGGTCGGTGGTGAGTGGCTTCGTCGAGCCGGAGGAGCAGCCGGCGAGCGCGGTGGTGCGCGCGGTGCTGGAGGAGACCGGCCTGGAGGTCGAGCCGCTGCGCCTGAGCAGCGCGGTGACGCACCCGCGCACGTACCCGAACGGGGACCGCTGCGAGTACCTCAACCTCGGCTTCCGCTGCCGTCTGCTCGGCGGCGACCTGCGGGTCGACGACGACGGGTCGCCGGACGTGCGGTGGTTCGCCCCGGGGCAACTGCCCGACCTCGACGAGCACGCCCGAATGGTGATCCGGCACGCGCTGGGCACCGAGGTCTCGGCGTACTTCCTGCCCGCCGGGATGCGCTGGGGAGCGCCGGGCGAACTCGAACATGCCTGACGCGCCGCTGCGCTACCTGACCGATCTGGTCGCCGCCGCCCGCGAGGTGCTCGGCGAGGACCTGGGCGGGGCGTACGCGGCGGGCTCGGTGGGGTTGGGCGCGTACCAGCCGGGGCGCAGTGACGTGGACGTGGCGCTGGTCTGCGGCGGCCCGCTGGACCGCGCGGTGGCCGGTGAGCTGGTGGCGCGGCTGCGGCACGAGGCGCTGCCCTGCCCGGCGCGCGGGCTGGAACTGGTGGTGTACCGGTGGGAGGTGGCCCGATCGGGCACGCCCGAGCCGGGGTTCGAGGTGGAGCTGAACACCGGCGCGGCAATGGACTTCCGGGTGTCGTACGGCCCGGCGGACCGGCCGCCCGCCGACGGCCTGTTCTGGTACGGCCTGGACCGCAGCATCCTGCACCAGAGCGGGCGGGCCCTTCTCGGCCCGCCCGCCGCCGACGTCTTCGCCGACCTGTCCCCCGACGACCTGCGGCGGCTCGTGGCGGAGGCGCTGCGCTGGTGGCTGGCGCTGCCGCTACCGGCCGGCGACGTGCCCGCACCCGGAGCGGAGGACGCCGTGCTCGGCGCGTGCCGGTCCTGGGTACGCCTGCACCACGGGGTGTGGCTGCCCAAGGTGGCCGCCGGCCGGCGGCTGCTGGACGGGGCCGGACCGCTCGTCGACGCCGCGACCACCGACCTGGTGACCCGGTCAATCGCCGCCCGCGACGGCGGCCCACCCCCGTCCGGCCCGCAGGCCCGCGCCTTCCAGCGCAGGGTGTTGGCCGACCTCACCGGTACGCCGACCTGAGCCGTCAGGCCGCGACCGGCTCCACCGGGATCCACAGCTCCGCGTCGGCACGGCTGCCGTCGGCCGAGATCCGGGTACGGGAGATCTCCGGCCCGGGCCGGGACCGGTACGGGTTGGACGGGAACCACTGCGTGAACACGTCCCGCCACAGGTCCTGCACCGCCTCCGGAACGGTCCCGGAGCTCTCGAAGACCGCCCAGGTGCCCGCCGGCACCGGCATGGCGTCCAGGTCGTCGGGCGCGTCGGCGCCGGTGACCACGCCGTACCAGTAGTCCAGTTCGGTGCCCTCGGCGCGGCTGTCGGCGAGGCCGTCGCCGACGTTGACCACACCCGCCGGCTCCTGGTCGGACAACGCCTCGATCCGGTCCCGGGTCGCCGGTTCGATGCTCTTGACGAACGCCACGATGGCCGGGTTCATGCCCTCGTGCACCAGCGGCACCCGGGCCTTCCGACCGACGAGCCGGAACGGCTCCTTCTGCACGATGCGGTATCGCATGCTGCTGCTCCCTTCGACGATCAGTCGGAAGGACATCCGGGGCTGGGCCTGCAACAGCGCGCCGGTACGCCGGGCCTCGCCGGGCCCGACCCCGTGCACCGCCTTGAACGCGCGGGCGAACGCCTCGGCCGAGCCGTACCCCCAGCGGACCGCGATGTCGAGCAGCGTCCGCTCCCCCGCGACCACCTCCGCGCCCGCCACGGTGAGCCGGCGACGCCGCACGTACTCGGAGAGCGGAACGCCGGCCAACGCGGAGAACAGCCGCCGGAAGTGGTACTCCGACGTGACCGCGATCCGCGCCAGCTCACCGGCGTCCACCGGCCGGTCGAGATGCCGCTCGATGTGCTCCATGGCCTGGTTGAGTCGCTCCAGCACCCGGTGCCTCCTTCCTTTGCGCCACCCAAACTATGGGCGCGACGGCACCCGGCACCCGACATGCTGTGCCCGGTGCGGTCGGGTGGTGAGCGGTGGTACTCCATGCTCGCGCCCGGATACCCGCCACCGCCCCGGAATGAGGTCGACCGGCCAGGGATGCCCAGGTCGCGGACTGAGTAGCAGACGACATCGGGACCGAGACATCAGCCGCAGCGACGAACTCGTCCGGCCCGCCGGTCACCGAGCGTGGCCCGCTCAGTCCGATCGCGCTGCCCCGGGTGCACAGCACGTGTCGCGTGTGCCACCCTCGTCCGAGATTTCCTCACCCGGGGCCCGGCCCCCGGTGACGACCACGAGCTGGCGCGGACTCGGACGCCAGTCGAACCTGGAGGCACCATGGCCAACCTCGACACCGCCCTCAAGGACGCCATGACGATCGACGGCGCGATCGGCGTCGCGCTCGTCGACTACACCAGCGGGATGACACTCGGCGTCGCGGGCGGCACACCGGAGATCGACCTGACCGTCGCCGCCGCCGGCAACACCGACGTGGTACGCGCCAAGATGCGGACCATCGAGATGCTCAAGCTCAACGACGAGATCGAGGACATGCTGATCACCCTCGGCGGTCAGTACCACATCATCCGGCCGCTGAACGGCGCCAACGGCAAGGGCCTGTTCCTCTATCTGATGCTGAGCAAGACCCGCTCGAACCTGGCTCTGGCCCGGCACCAGTTGCGCAGCATCGAGGAGCGCCTCGAACTGTGAGCGAGACCTTCTTACCGCGCCGCACCGCGCAACGCCCGGCCGCCCCACCACCGCCCCGGCTCCCCCCGTCGCTGGCCGGCAACCCGAAACTGCCGTACCCGGCCATCGGCACCGAACTCGCCGAGCTGCGCCTCCAGATCCCCGGCGTACAGGGAAGCGTCCTCGGCGGCGTGGACGGCCTGCTCATCACCCACGACGTACCACCAGGGCTGGACCCCGACGACCTGGCCGCGATGGCGGCGGCGACCTTCGGCCTCGGCCGGCAGGTCAGCCTCCGACTCGGCCAGGGCGAGTTCCAGCAGTCCACCGTCCGCAACCAGGGCGGCTACTTCTCCGTGTACGCCGTCGGCCCGCAGGCCCTGCTCTCCGTGGTCGGCGCCGACGCGATCAACGTAGCCCGCCTCCACCTGCACGCCCCACCCGTGGCGGAACGCCTCGCCGCCCTGCTCGCGCAGGTCTGACCCCGGTTGCCCGCCCAGGTCTGACGTTCTGCCGCAAGCCGGGCTCACCGCCATCGTGTGCGCCACGCGCCGCGCGTGATTCCTCGCCACACGATGGCGGTGAGCCCACCACCCTAGCCACCCGTCGCGTTCATCGCCCGACGACGATCGTCCCGCCCGCGCGGAGTCCGCACCCACAGCGGAGCGCCGATCAGCACCCGGTCGACCGACGCCCGTTCGGTCCACCAATCCGGGACGAGCACCACGTCGCTGTAGATCTCAGCGAACCACTCCGAGTCGGTCACCTGGTCGAAGCTGAACTCTGGCTGCTCCCGGTCACGCCGCGACGGCCTGCCGCCGCCCGCACCGTTGCCGAACGCGACGGCCACGGCTTCGCGCGAGACCGACTGCGAGTCGACCGGCCCGGACCAGTCCTTCGGGAACCCGCTCACCAGCCAACCGCTGATCGACGACTCCGACGAACTGCCCCCTCCACGGTGGCCGGCGTGCTGCTCACCCGCGCTCACGAAGCCGGCGAGGTTGTCCGTACTGCCGAAGAGGCAGACGGCGACGCGGCTACCGTCGGACGCCACCGACCGGACGCCGACGACGACGCGCGGCGGCTTGCAGCCGACCAGACGCGTGAACTCGACCTGGCCCCGCCCCTTGGCGAAGCGGACCGTCGGCGGTGTCACGAAGTCCTCCACCGCCAGATCCCCGATCCCGCGCTCGATCCGGTCCGCGATCTCGTTCCGAAAGAGCGCACGAGGCTCCCGCCCGAACTCGGCAGTGGAGCTGAGTAGCGACACCGAGAGGGCCACCTTCGACCACCACCGTGGCCTGAGGTCGATCCCACCGTCCTCGGCGATGGACCGCACCCGCCGCTCCGACCAGTACGCGTACCGGGTGAGGTCGCCTCTCTCGCCCATCCCGCCAACCCTCCACCAGTCCCGCACCTCGGCACGGAAAGCCCACTCGCGTCCGTCGAACTGTCTACCGCACGAACGCCAGCAGCCGCCGCCCTCAGCACGCGGAGCAGGCGTAGTTTCATGCGTCGGACTCGCGTCACGTCACGTCGGTGGCCATTCTCAGACCGGCGACGAGGACAAACACCGACCGCCGCTCGACGGCCACGCCTCGTTTGTCGAGCTGGTAGCCCTCAAGCCAGATCCAGCCGTCGAACGTCGTCCAGTCGAGAACCTTGATCAGTCGGAAGTGGATCGGTCTGTGGAACTGCGGACTGGCCGCCCGGGTGAGGTAGAGCAGTTCTCCCGACCGAGGTACGCCAGGCGTTGACGGTCGCTGCGGCGTCTTCGAGCCTCGGGCAGGCGGTGTGCGGCTGACAGCGCGTACAGACGCCCTTGTGGTGGGCGTCGATGACCGACCACGCGAGTTCGACACGGAACGGGACCTCAGGCCGGGTCATCGGCAGAGCCGTCCGGCCTCTCGCCAGAACCTGGACGGTGGTAGGGACGCTGGCTCGTCGGCCCGCTGCGCGCCAGTCCAGCTCGGACGCGCTCTTGATCGACCGAGGTCACCTGCCAGACGACGTCGATGGGCTCGTCCGGCCTATGGAACCACTTCGACCGTGTCACGGGCTGCCTCCGGAAGTCGTAGGGGGCAACCGACACGGACACCTACCCCTAGGTCACTCTCCGTGCCGGTTGCATCGCAACACTAAACCCGTCCAGTCAGCCTGTCTAGACAGGCTCGCCGAGGGGTGCGGCGCAGAAGAGACTCCGGAAGATCGGCGGTACGGTGGCGGACGTGCCTACCCCGCACCCAGAGCCACCCCGATACCGGTTGATGGCGGAAGAACTGCGCCGCCGGATCATGTCCGGCGCGATTCCGCCCGGGGCGCTCCTGCCGAGCGAATCGACCCTGATGGCCGAGTTCTCCGTGGCGCGCGGAACGGCCAGGGAGGCGCTCGCCCTGCTGCGCGCCGAAGGCCTGGTGGTCACCGAGATGGGACGCGGGACGTACGCGCGGCCCACTCTGCCCGTACGGCGTCTCGGCTCCGACCGCTATCGCAAAGAACTCGACCAGGTCCGCTCTGGCGAACTGGGTACGTCGTTCACGGCGGACCAGCAGATCCCGTGGTCGGCGTACACCCTGGACAAGACCTTCCAGGAGACGCCCGCGAGCGAGACGATCGCTGACCTCTTCGGCGTCGAGCCGGGCACGATGCTGCTCGAACGCCGCTTCGTCTTCCGGACACACGGCACGCCGCAGCAGATGTCGATCTCATACCTGTTGTTGGAGATGGTGGCCGGTACGCCTGTGGCCGACCCCGCCAACGAGCCGTGGCCTGGTGGCAACACCGCGCAACTTCACAGCCTGGGCCACACGATCACCTCGGTGCGGGAGCAGGTCCGGGCGAGGATGCCCGCACCCGACGAGGTCGACACCCTGCGGATTCCCGGCGGCGTGCCGGTGGTCGTCGTCACCCGGCAGACCTACGCCGGAGAGCGGGTGCTTGAGGTCGCGGACATCACCATCCCCGCCGACAGGGTCAGCCTGGACTATCGAATCGACCTGGGTTAGGTCGCTGCTGGATGCCGGCGGAGTATTTCACCGGCACCTACCGCCACGAACGAGAATGCTCGCCGACCGCCAGCGCGAGCCGCCCTCCATGGTTCGAGGCGAGGGGCAGCGCTTTGGCCATATCGGCTCACCGTGGCCAGCGGTGAATGCGGTGGTGTCGGTCGCGGGCGGCTCGGTACTGTCCGGGCTCACGATCGACGGGAGCGGCGGGGTCGAGATGAGCAGTGGCGTGGGTACGACGGTGTTGTGGCGCCCGACCGGGCCGCAGGAGCTGGAGCTTGTCCGCGCCTCGGGGTGGCGGCAGTGGCCGCCGCGCCTGCCAGATCAGCCGATCTTCTACCCGGTGTTGAACGAGGACTACGCGATCAAAATCGCCCGGGACTGGAACGTGCCCGCGTCCGGTTCGGGGTACGTGACCCGCTTCCACGTCGAGACGGACTTCCTGAGCCGCTACCCCATCCGCCAGGTCGGTGGCGACACCATCTTGGAGTTGTGGGTACCCGCCGAGGAACTGGACGAGTTCAACATGCACATCGTCGGTGCGATCGAGATCGTCCACGAGTTCCGGTCGCAGTGATCAGCAGGGACGGCGGTTAGCGGACGTCCCATCCTGCATCGCATCGAAGCCACTCGTCACATCGGTTGAGAACGGCTCTCGGAGCCAGCTCAGAGCCTCAACTAGAGCTGGTAGGCGACGGACGAGTCGACCTGTATGCCGGATTATGACGGTGAAACGCCCACTGACCTGGGGCCAAGCCGAACAAAGACTACTTAATGGAAGGACTTCACCAAGGCTGCCAACTGTCTTCCTTCCACCGCCATCTTCGATGAGCCCGAACGAACAAAAGCCTGGTCCCGCACGAATGAGATTTCCTTTTGAGCCGGAACACGCACGCGGATGACCGACAGCCCGCGATAGTCAATCGTATCAATACTGGCTAGCAGTCCAGTGCTCAGCGGTTCGCTAAGTCCGGAATTACGGAACCAGCTCACGATTTTTTCGACATATGCCTCGACAGATATTCCTTTAGCCCTAGCTTCCCGGTCGATGCCTACAACGTGATAGCTGCCGACCACCTTGGTCGCCACCTTATCTAGGCTTTCGATTCGCCGCGCGTCCTTTTCAGTGTCAGCCACTCCGATTAAGAGGTACCCATCAGAATGAGGATTGGTATTCGCAATCGCGCAGACCGTCTCTGCCAGCCGGTCAGGCAATGACTCCTCCCAATCACGGGCATGATCAAGCCCGAGAACGCCTTGCTTGAACTCATACTTCGCGGTCTCGATCTTTGACCGACGAAGAGCATTTTCGAAATCCATCGCAAGGCCAGGCCCATGACCGAACACCGGTGGAACCTTGTGGGCAAAGAACTCTTCAATCAAGCCCACCACAAGCTTGATGTTCTTCTTCCTGTCGTCAACGGAGACGTAGTGCCTGCCGGTGGTAAGGCGTCCACTTACGTTCGAGAGCGCGTTAACGATGCCCGAGTAATCAGCCGGAGCCTTTTCCTGCTCAACAATCAGTTTATAGAATGCCATAAATATGGCATAGAAAGGCGTCTTGATTGGGTTCGAGCCCGACCCCCGAACAAGATTTCGCAGGCCGTTCTGCCCAGGAAGAGCGGTCTCAAGGACGTCACTTAGAACCGAAAATACGGCCTCAAGCTCACCCGACAGCTTCTCCGGCCCATGCGCAGCAAGGCGCGTCAGAAGTCGCTCATACTCCGCAGATTCCGGATTATACAGGTCATCCAAAAGTTCCTTGCTAACCGCCAGCGGTTCACCAAAGAGCACAGATGCAGCAATATCTGCGATCATCTGCTCGTCTTCGCCCTCCCGAAGCTGCTTCACCGCCAATACGCCCTGCTGACACCAAAGCGTTTCATCCGCCTTGACGCCGTACTGCTGCCGCTCTCGCACGGAGTCAATTGACACAGAAGGCATCTGGCGCAGCAAGAGAAGGTCTGCTGAGACGTCACCGCGCAGACTACTCGCAATGCCCCTGACGAGCTCCGTAAATGGGTTGATCACTCCCGCTTGACGCTTTTCTTGCGCGCTAAGCTGACGCCCGCTAGCGTTGATTCGACTAAAGACTTGGGTGATCTGCTGCTCGATAGAAGCCGGATAAACAGTAACAGCAAGCTGATAATCCAGGATGTCGGCACACTCTTTCGGACTCAGCGTATGAGCTAATAATTGAGGCGAAAATCCCCCCTCTTCCGCCGTCTGCTTCGCCCTGGCGTTCTGCTCAACATCGAAGTATCGCCCCCTGAACGCGAACCTTTGTTCTATAAACGAGAAGATCGCATCGAGGCGCTGCATGCCGTCGATAATCGCATACTTCCCTTTGCCGTGACTCTCGGGGCGCTCAGCAAACAGGATCAGTGGGATCGGGTAACCTTCAAGGATGCTCTGAATGAGGAGTTCCTTCTCAGACACTGTCCATACGAGCTTGCGCTGATAGCGACGGTCGACAAGAAGAACGTCATCTCGGAAAAGCCGGTAAGCTTCTTGAACACTCATGCCTCTTGGCGTAATGCTCAATCCATCCACCCCATCTGCTACCCCAGAATCCCCACGTGCACAGGCAATCGATCGTGCATTTTGTACGCCGTTGAAGCAAGTTTGACACGACAGATTTTCAGTTGCTGCCCACCGGGCCCGGAGGCTTGCCGAGTCTTGCCTGACGCTGACACTCGCCTTGCCGCGTCACTGCCGAATCCTTCTATTTGATCAAGGCGTCGCGCTCCGTGCGGTGCGGGGCGTCGGCGATGAGCCACCGACGGCCGCCGGGACACCGCCCCACCGCACAGGAGGAACCAGCCCCAGCGAGGCCATGACGGAAGCCGGCGGGTCGGCCTGACCGAGTAGTTGGGGCTTCCGCCTGCCGCGCCAAGAGGTACCCGGCTCCTTCCCCCACGTCGCCCGCCGTTGATGAAGACTAGGCCGCCGCAGAGCCCCACCAAGGCCACCGCCAAGGATCGGAGAGTCAGCGTTTTCCGGGCCGTCTCTGGGCCATCAGACGTCGCCAACGATGACCAAGGTCAATCAACGGCACCAGATAAACGACCAGCTCAGAGCCTTGATCGGGGCTCTGAACTGGTGGGCGACGGACGAGTCGACCTGTACGCCGGATTCTGTGCGCGGCACGTACCCCTCTTGCGGGGGTTCGCACCGGCGGCGGCCATCCATCTCGGCCTGCCGTCGCCGACAGGCTCGTGCGGCCTACCCGCAGACATCGGGCGGGCAGCCCTCAAGCGTCTGCGCAGGTCGTCATCTTGCGGTGACGGCCCTACTTGGCCTTGCTCCGGGTGGGGTTTACCGAGCCACCCCGGTCACCCGGGGTGCTGGTGGGCTCTTACCCCACCGTTTCACCCTTACCGTCCCCGTTGGGGGTCGGCGGTCTGTTTTCTGTGGCACTGTCCCGCGGGTCGCCCCGGGTTGCCGTTAACAACCACCCTGCCCTGTGGAGTCCGGACGTTCCTCGGCGGCGGGCCGCAGCCCGCCGACGCGACCGCCCGGTCGACTCGTCCGTCGCACGCTCATCCTAACGACACCGGGTCGCCGCCTATTGCGCCGGCAGGACCGCAGGCCGGTCGTCCGGGGGTACGCATAATGGGCCGATGACGACGCTGCCGCCGTTTCCCGAGCCTACGGTCCCGGCCGACGGACGGGCTGAGGTGTTCCTGCGCTACCTCGACTATTTCCGGGAGAGCGTGCTGACGAAGGTGTCGGCGCTGCCCGAGGCGGAGGTGCGGGCGAGCCGGTTGCCGTCGGGCTGGACTCCGCTGGAGCTGCTGCGGCATCTGCGCTTCGTCGAGCTGCGCTGGATCGAGTGGGGCTTCCAGGGGCAACCGGTGCCGGAGCCGTGGGGCGACTGGCGGAACGAGCGCTGGCACGTACCGCCGGAGACGGGTCTGGCGGAGCTGGCGGACGAGTTGCGCGCGCAGGGCACCCACACCCGCACGGTGGTGCAGAGCGCCGACCTGACCGCCGTCGGCGCCCCCGGCCCCCGCTGGAACGGCGCAGACCCGGCCTCCCTGGAGCGGGTGCTGTTCCATTTGGTCCAGGAGTACGCCCGCCACCTAGGCCACCTGGACATCGTCACCGAACTAGCCAACGGCCCCCTCGGCGAGTAACACTCCCACCCCCCGTACCCCCTGGGGTTGATCAAGAGGTTTGGTGGTGATTCACCGGCGAACGGTGACCCAAAGCTCTTGATCAACCGCGCAGGCCGACCCCGGCTGGTTAGGGGAGGTAGGGGGTTTCGTTGACGGAGCGGACGGCTATGCCGCCGTCGGGCCAGCGGTCGAGGATGGAGATGCCGGCGGCGTCGAGGTAGAGGCGGTGCAGGAAGGCGTCGGTAGCGGCGAGCGCGTCGCGCAGCATCAGCTTGATCGGCGAGACGTGCGAGACCACGACCACGGTCTCACCGGGGTACGCGGCGAGCAGTCGCTCCACCACCCGCGTGCAGCGTTGGGCGACCTCGTCGAAGGACTCGCCGTCGGGTGGGGCGATCCGGGGCGAGGCCAGCCAGGCGTCGAGTTCACCGCCCCACTGTTCGCGTACCTCGGCGAAGGTCCGGCCCTCCCAGGCGCCGAAGTCGCACTCGATCAGCTCGTCGTCGCGGCGTACCGGGATGTCGCCGATCGCGGCGGCGATGGCCTCGGCGGTCGCCGTGCAGCGGGACAGCGGTGAGCTGACCACGGCGGCGGTGTCGGGGGCGAGCGCGGCGACCCGGGCGGCGGTGGCCCGCACCTGGTCCTTGCCCTTCGCGGAGAGCGGGATGTCGCCGCGTCCGGAGTAGCGGCCCTGTTCGGTGTACTCGGTCTCGCCGTGCCGGACCAGGATCAGCCGGGTTGCGGTGAAGCTGGGACGCGGCTCCCAGGAGACCGGGGCGCTGCTCGGGTCGGTGCCGGGCGACTCGGCGCGGGCGGCGACCTGCCTCGCGCCGCCGCCGGCCGGTTCCGGACCGCCGAGGCGGCGCGGTGACTCGACGGTACGCGGTGGCGTGACGCTCGGTGTGGCGGTGCCCGACGTGGCGGCGGCGTCCATGGCGGCGTTGGCCAGCCGGTCGGCGTGGGTGTTGCGGTCCCGGGGGATCCAGGTGAAGCGGACCGCGTCGAACCGGCTGACGATCTGGGCGGCCTGGGCGGCGAGCGGACGCAGCCCGGGGTGCTTGATCTGCCAGCGGCCGGACATCTGCTCGACGACCAGCTTGGAGTCCATCCGGATCTCGACCTCGCGGGCGCCCAGTTCGGCGGCGGCGGTCAGACCGGCGATCATGCCCTGGTACTCGGCGACGTTGTTGGTGGCGGTGCCGATCGACTCGCTGCACTCGGCCAGCACCTCGCCGGTCGCCTGGTCACGGACGACCGCGCCGTAGCCGGCCGGGCCGGGGTTGCCCCGGGAGCCGCCGTCGGCCTCGACCAGCACGGTACGCGGTGCCACCGGCTACAGCCCGGACTCGTTGGTGCGGACCATGATCCGGCGGCAGTCCTCGCAGCGGACCACCTCGTCGGGGTCGGTCTTGCGGATCCGGGCCAGGTCGGCGCCGGAGAGGTCCAGGCGGCACCCGCCGCAGCGGCCGGCGGTCAACAGCGCGGCACCCAGCCCGGTGTCGGTGCGGATCTTGTCGTAGAGCTGCACCAGATCGGCGGGGAGATCACCGGCGAGCGGCTGCCGGGCGGAGCGCTTGAACTCCTCCTCGCGGCCGATCTCGGCCAGGGCCTCGTCGCGGCGCTGCTCGGTGGCGGCCCGCCGCTCGCGCACCTCGGCCAGCCGCTGCTCCACCCCGTCGAGCGTCGACTGGGCGGTCTCCCGCTGCTCCATCAGCTCCAGCTCGGCGTCCTCCAGGTCGCTCTGCCGGCGGTTCAACGAGACCAGCTCGTGCTGGAGCGCCTCCAGCTCGCGGGCCGGACCGCCACCGGCGGCGAGGCGGTCCTCGTTCTTCTTCTTGCGCGCGCGGACCTGGTCGACGTCCTTCTCCAACCGGGCGATGTCACGGTCCAGGTCGTCCACGGCCACCTGGGCGCGGACCCGCTCGTCCTCCAGCGACGACAGCTCCCGGGCGAGGGCCTCCAGTTCGGCGCGCTCGGGCAGCGCCCGGCGGCGGTGGGCGAGCTGGGCGAGGGCGGTGTCGATCGCCTGGAGGTCGAGCAGGCGGCGCTGGACCTGGGGGTCAGCCTTCACGGTCGGGGCTCCTTGTCGTCCGCTGCGGATCGCTCCGGGGCGGCGGGTGAGGCGGCGTGTACGGTCCACGGGTCGGTGTCCAGGTCGGACACCAGGGTCTCGACGCCCGGCAGCGTGGCGCGCAACCCGGTGGCCAGGTCGTCGAGCCAGGGCCGTTCGGTGGCCCAGTGGGTGGCGTCGAGCAGCGCCGGTCCACCGGTGGCGAGGTGTTCGCCGGTCGGGTGGTGACGCAGGTCTGCGGTGAGGTACGCGTCCACCCCGGCGGCGGTCGCGTCGGCCAGGAAACTGTCCCCCGCACCGCCGCAGACTGCCAGCGTACGCACCGTGCGGTCCGGGTCGCCTGCGGCGCGTACGCCGATGGCGGTGGCCGGCAGCACGGCGGCGGCGTGCCGGGCCAGCTCGGCCAGGGTCAGCGGCTGCGGCAGCTCGCCGATGCGCCCGGCGCCTCGGCCCTCACCGGCGGCGGGGCTGCCCGGCCGGGACGGTTGCAGCGGGCGCAGGTCGGTCAGGCCGAGCCGGTCGGCGAGGGCGTCGGAGACTCCGGGTACGGCGACGTCGGCGTTGGTGTGGGCGACGTAGAGCGCGACGTCGGCCTTGATCAGTTGGTGGATGATCCGACCCTTGTACGTGGTCGGCGCCACCGACGAGACGCCGCGTAGCAACAGCGGGTGGTGCGCGATGATCATGTCGGCGCGGGCGGCGAGGGCCTCGGCGACGGTCTCCGGGACCACGTCGACGACGCAGAGGATCCGGCGGACCGGGGCGTCGGGCTCGCCGAGCACCAGCCCGACCTTGTCCCACTCCTCGGCCCAGGTGGTCGGATAGCGCCGCTCCAGCTCGGCCACGACGTCGGCGACGGTCGGCACGGCTGCGGTTGTGCTCACGGCGCGCCAGCTTACCGGCGTCGGCGGCGCTCCGGGACGTCACCCGGCCGACCCCGGACATCTCACCCGCCTCCGCAGGCACTACCGGCGTCGGCGTCTCGGCGGGCGCGTTCCCGGCGGGGTGTCGTCGGGGACGCGCCCGGGCCGTGGCGGTGGCCACGGCCCGGGCTGCGGGGTTGCAGGTTGCGGCATCCGGGGTGGTGGGGTGATTGCAGGGGACCCCTGTACTACCGGAGGCGTTAATAAGGTGCCCTTCCTTTCACCAGGCCCACCCGGCGTGCCGCCCGAGGTTCACCCGGTCCGGCAGAGCTGGTCGCGCAGGGCGGTCAGCGGCAGGGCCCAGGGGAAGGCGTGCTGGTGGCGTTCTCCGGTCCCGGGCGGGTGCAGGGGGAAGACGTCGTCACCGAAGAGCACGGTCACCCCCCACTCCGCCAGTCGGGCGATCCCGGTGCGGAAGGCCGGGTGGGCGGCCATCGCCGCGTTGGTGTACGGCACGGCGACCAGTGGCACACCCCGTCCCTGTGCCTCCACCAGCAACCCGAGGGCGAGGGTGTCGGCGATGCCGGCCACCCACTTGTTGACCGTGTTGACGGTGGCCGGGCAGACGATGATGGCGTCGGCCGACGGCAGGACGTCCGGGTCCCCCGGGTTCTTGTAGTGCGTACGCACCGGGTGGCCGGTCTGGCGGGCCAGCGAGGTGCGGTCGACGAACTTGGCGCCGTCCGGCGTGGTGATCACGCAGACGTCCCAGCCGTCCTGTTGGGCCAGCTCCACGAGCCGGCCCACGTCTCGGGCCAACGGCGAACCGCAGGCGATGATGTACAGCACCTCTTGGTGCCCGTCGTGGCGGTGCGAACCGGTCATGCCGGCTCCGAGTTCATACTCCTACTCCCATGTGCTCAGCCAACTCCGCGATCGGAGAAGGCGGCGCACCCCGTGTGCGACGCAGGACCTCGGACATGACCTCGTGGGCGATCGGCCGGCAGCGGATCTCCGACGCCGCCAGCCGGTCACCGCGCAGCAGCATCTCCCCGGCGTTGGCCATGTCGCCCATCTGGTTGTAGGCGCGGGCCTGGTCGAGCAGGTGATGGGCGCGGCGTTCGGGCAGCATGGCGTCGAACGGCAGGTTGACGATCCTGGTGCGGTGGATCTCGACGGCCCGCCCGCCGTCGCCCAGCTCGACGGCGGCCGCCGCCCGGTGCAGCTCGACGTTGGTCGGCCCGAACGACGTCCAGTAGTGGTTCTGGTCGCTGCCGAGTTCGAGGGCGGCCTCGCGGGCGCCGGCGAGCAGGTCCGCGCAGGTGGAGGTGTCGCCGGTACGCGCCGCGGCCATCGCGCCCTGCAACAGCAACATCCCGTAGACCGAGACTCGGTCGGCCTTGCTGTCGTTGCCGCCGCCCGGCGCGATCCGGTCGGCGATGCGGACGTTGAGTTCCAGCGCGGAGCGGGGACGCCCCATGGCGAGCAGGGCGTTGCAGACCCGGGTGGTGGCGATCCCGGCGAGCAGTTGGTCGTCGGCGCGTTGGGCGACCGCGATGGAGCGGTCGGCGGCCAGCCAGGACAGGTCGCACTCCCCCAGCTTGCGCAGCACCGAGGAGGCGATCTGATAGACCTGCCCGAGCAGGTTCGCGGCGCGTCGGGCCTGTTCACCGCCGTACGCGGCGTCAGCCGCCTGGGCGTCGCGCAGCAGCTTCGGCAGCGCCCGGGTCAGCATGCCGTAGCGGCCGTACTGGTAGGTGAGCCAGGCGTGGGTGACGGCCTTGCCCATGTCGGCGAGCGGCGGCGGGTCCGGCTTCGCGTCGAAGTAGGCGCTGATCGAGTCGTACCGCTCCAGGGCGGCCCGGATCTCCTCGACCTCGACCTGGTCGATGCAGTTCATCGTGTCGGTACGCCGCTCCGGGTCCTTGCCGAGCAGCAGTTGCACGTCGATCTGGAGGATGTCGGCGATCTCGTAGAGCACGGAGAACTTGTCCAGCCGCCGCACGCCGCGCTCGATCTTGTCGACCCAGCTCTTGGACTTGCCCAGTCGGTCGGCGAAGACCTGTTGCGACATCTTGCGCCGCCCACGCCAGTAGGCCACCCGCCGCCCGATGGGCAGTTCGTCCATGTCGCCAGTCCTCCCCTTGCTGCTGGAGCCCTGGCCAGGAGCCGGGGGCTGATCCGCGGGTGCGGCCATCCATCCGTACGTCAGGTTTTCGCTGGTCGCACTGCTTGTGCGTCAGCCGTACGGCCGATCCTCGTACTTTTCGTGCAAGTTGCATCGGCCACTTTGTCAAATAAACGATCGCAGACCACGGCAGTGACGCTGTTCGACGTATGTGCTGGTGCCGGTCGGCCCGGCGAGGGGAGATGGCACCAATGTGGGGGAATGTCGCACCGAGCGTGGCACGACTGTCGCCGTTGGAGCGGGTCCGGCTGCGCCGCGTCGCGGTGCGGTACGCGCTGCACGGCTGGGAGGTGACCCCCGGCGCCTGCCTGGCGCGCAGTCGCTTCGTCTGCGGCCGGGCCGGTTGCCCGACGGTCGGCTGCCACCCGGCGTTGGAGGACTGGGAGCACGCGGCCAGCGCCGACCCGGCCCGGGTGGCCACCTGGTGGCGGTCCCGCCCGCACGGCATCCTGCTGCCCACCGGCCGCGCGTTCGACGTGCTGGAGGTCGCCGCCCACCTGGGCCGCCGGGTGCTCGACGCGGTCCGGTCGCACCCGGTCGGTCCCGGCGTACGCGGACCGGTGCTGGTCACCCCGATCGGACGCTGGATGTTCCTGGTGCGCCCCGGTGACCCGCTGCGCCCCGAGCTGGAGCACTGTTTCCACGTGGTGCGGCACGGGCCCGGATCGTGGGTGCCGGCACCACCCACCCGGCTGCCCGAGGGGCCGGTCCGCTGGGCGGTCGCGCCGGAGCAGGCCCGCTGGCAGCTCCCCGACTCGTACCTGGTGCAGAACACGCTCGTCGACGAGTTGCGGGCCAGCGGCGTCACGCTGACCTCCGCGCTGGTCCCGGGCCACCTGCCGCTGCCCCGACGCGGCCGCTGAGCCACCTGACGACTCGGTGGGGTACCCGACAGCGACGCCCGACGGGAATTGCTCGTTGAGCACCACGACGGCGCGCCCGCGCCGGGAGCGGGGATCCGATGTCCACCGACCACACGGAGCAGCACCAGGGCGGGGCCGAACCGCCTCGCCGGCACCGGCCCGGACGCCGCTGGGCGGCCACCCGACCACCGGGCTCGCGTCCCGGGCGTCCCCGGCCGCTCGGCTCCCGGCCCGCGATCCTGCACCGACCGGCCCGCTGGCCCTGATCGCCCGTCCCACCGGTCAGTCGGCCAGCGGCAGGTCGGTGGAGCGCAGGCAGCGGGCGTCCTCGGTGACCACCGCGTGCCGGTGCCCCGGCAAACGGTCCACCCAGCCGATG
The DNA here is from genome assembly GCF_055559695.1 of Micromonospora sp. NPDC023869. Classification (NCBI taxonomy): domain Bacteria; kingdom Bacillati; phylum Actinomycetota; class Actinomycetes; order Micromonosporales; family Micromonosporaceae; genus Micromonospora; species Micromonospora sp. NPDC023869. Next base: position 148,975 of record NZ_JBVHKD010000007.1, on the reverse strand, counting down.
CCGGTCACCCCCATGGCCAGGGCGGCGGTCGAGTACGCGTCGGCCAGCCCCAGGTCGTGTCCGACCACGGTCACCGACCGCAGCCCCTTCGCCGGTGCGCCCCGCCGGGGGTCGCGCACGTGGTGACCGCGTTCGTAGACGCCGGAGGTGGCCACCGCCAGGTCGGTGCCGGCCAGCACCAGGCAGACCGCCGACGGGTCCCACGGGTGCCGCACCCCGATCCGCCACGGTCGCCCGGTCGACGAGTGGCCGCGTACCCGCACGTCCCCACCGGCGTTCACGCAGTGGTTGACGGCACCGGCGGCGAGCAGCCGGTCGGAGGCCACCTGGGCGGCCCAGCCCTTGACGTACCCGGACGGGTCGAGCCCGCCGGTGGCGTACGCGTCGAAGAAGCCGTCGGTGTCGCCCCACAGGTCGGCGCAGCGTTCCAGCACCCGCCGCAGGTCCGCCGACGCCTCGGAGAGCAGCAGCTCACCCCGGTCGAAGCGGCACACCTCGCTGTCCGGGAGGTACGTGCTGAATCGCGCGTCCACCTCGCGCAGCCAGCCGAACACCTCGTCGGCGAGGCGGGTCAGCTCGGCGGCGGGCAGGTCGTCGGCGATGTCCAGGCTGATCGGCGTACCCATGACGTGCTCGACCCGGCGCAGGCCGGGGCGGGTCGCGGTGCCGGCGGCCATCAGCGGGCCCGGTCGATCGCGGCCTGTAGGGACTGCCGGTAGGACTGGCTCGTCGCGGTCGCCCCGGAGACAGTGTCCAGGTCGGCGCTCTGCCGCGCGACCACCAGTCCCGCGACACCGCTGTACCGGCTGTCGACCAGGTCGCTGCGGTGCTCGGACTGGGCGGTCCGTTCCGGCAGTTCCAGCGCGACCGCGTCGGTGATACGGCTGCCGGTGAGCGTGATGCGCACCTGCACGTTGCCGAACTCGTTGCCGACCACCGGCCCGGTGACGGTCCGGGTGGTGGGCCTTGGGGCGGCGGTGGTGGTGCGGGGGGCCGAAGGGGTCCGGGGTGCCTCGGACGAGTCCGTGCGGCGCGCCGGGGCCTCGGGGCTGCGCGCGGGCTTCGGTGACCGGGAGGCGCGGGGTTCACGGCTCGGTGCCGCCGACTCCTCGGCGTCCACCGGGGGCGTCGGCCCGTCCGTGGTCGGTGCCGTGCCGGGCGGTGGCTCCTGGGCGACCTGACCGGTGCCCGGGGCGGCCTTGAGCACCACCATCGCGGTGGTGCTGGCGGCCAGGCCGGTGATCGCGAACAACGCGCGACGCATCGGGGCGGTACTCCTCTGCCTAGAGCTCGAAGGTGCCGGCGTGGATCTGGCGGCGGGGCACGCCGACCCGGCGCAGCAGCCGACGGCTCTGCGCGACCAGGCCCGGCGGGCCGCAGAGGTAGACGTCGCGGCGGGCCACGTCCGGCACGAGCCGGCGCAACCCGTCCGGCGACATCACCTGACGCGGGCCGGGGTCGTTGCGGGAACCGACGACGTACCAGATCCGGACGCCCCGGGCCTGGGCCAGCCAGTCCAGTTCCCGGTGCAGCAGCACGTCGGCCGGGGTGCGGGCCCGGTAGATCAGCGCCGCGCCGGGCGGCAACTCCTCCAGCATCGCCCGCAGCGGGGTGATGCCGCTGCCACCGGCGATCAGCAGCGCCTGATCGCGGACCCGGTGCGCGGCGGTGAAGGTGCCCGACGGCCCCGCCGCCCAGACCCGTACGCCGGGGTCGAGGTCACGCAGGTCCCGGGTGTACGCACCGACCACCTTGACGGTCAGCCGCAGCCAGCGGCCGTTGGCGGCGGCGGAGACCGAGAACGGGTGCGACTGCCACCAGCAGCCCCGGGTCAGGAAACGCCAGCGGAAGAACTGTCCGCCGAGCAGGTCCAGCCGGTCCAGCCGGGTGCCGGTCAGATAGATCGAGACGGTGTCCGGGCTCTCCGCCACCACCTCGGCGACCCGCAGCCGGTGCCGCAGGTTGAACACCATCGGCCCGACCAGCCGCCCCCACACCAGGGCGGCGACCACCAGCCCGTAGCAGGCGATCCAGCCGGTGCGGACCGGGCCGGGGCGGAACAACTGGGTGCCGTTGCTGAACTGGTGCGCGAACCCGAGCAGCAGGACCGCGTACCCGGCCAGGTGGGTGGCGTGCCACAGCTCGTAGGGCAACGCCCGGCGTACCGCCCGGACGCTGGTCAGCCCGACCAGCACCAGCAGACCGGCGGCGGCGAACGCGGAGACCATGTCCTGGTACTCGCGCAGCATCACCCCGGCCTGGTCCCACGGCGAGCGGCCGGTCAGGCCGCCGTAGCCGACCAGGACGAAGGCGGTGTGCGCGAGCACCGCGACCAGCAGGGTGACCCCGAGGTCCCGGTGCCACGCCGCGATCCGCTCGCCGCCGGCCACCCGTTCCAGCACCGGCAACCGGCTCATCATCAGCACCTGCACCAGCAGCAGGTAGCCGGCGAGCAGGCCGGTGATCTGACCGGCGGCGGTGGTCATCGCGGTGGCGTCGGTGAGCGAACCGGCCGGGGTGTCGAGCCACCAGGGCAACACGCTGGCGACCAGGCCGACCAGGAACAACCCGGTCAGCAACCGCCGGCCGGCGGGCCCGCGCCGGGCCACCACGGGCGGCGACGGCGCGGGCGGACGACCGTCGGCGCGCGGGCGCTCGGACCGGCGGTCGGCGTACGCGTGACGGGTCACGCGTACAGCTTCATCGGGGCGTACTTCATCCGGGGGAAGATCTTGTCCACCTCCGCGTTGGTGAGCCCGAACCGGCCCTGGGCCACCGAGCCGTAGACGTTGAACATGTTGTTGTACTCGGGGACGTCTCCGGAGTCGAGTGCGTTCAATCCGTTCCAGGTGCCGAGCAGCGGACCGGCGAGCTTGCGGCCGGACAGGATGGTCACCACCCCGCCGTGCCCGTGGTCGGTGCCGCCGCTGTTGGAGGCGACCCGCCGCCCGAACTCGCTGGACACCATGACGGTCACGTCGTCGGCGGCGTCACCGAGGTCGGTGAAGAACGCGGCCAGCGCGGCGGCCAGTTCGTTGAGCCGTCGATAGAGCTGCCCGCCGTCACGGGTGCCCTGGTTCTCGTGGGTGTCGTACCCACCCATGCCGACGGTGGCCACCCGGACGTTCGCGCCGCCCTTGATGAGCTGCGCGAGCTGCTGGAAGGCGAAGCCGACGCCCCGGTACTCCACGCCTTCGGCCGGCCGGTACGGCTCGGCGGAGAGCCGGCGCGCGGTGGCCAGCGCACCGAGCCCGGAGCGCACCGCCTCCTCGACCGGGTGGTTGATGCCGGTGAACAGGCCCCGGATCGCCTTCTCGGTGGCCTCCCGGTACCGCTCGTCACCGGCGAGGCGCAACGAGCCGACACTGTTCAGCGAGATGGCCCCGTTGTTGCCGACCAGCGAGCGGGGCAGCGTGCTGCCGACACCGACGCTGCGGAACGCGGTGCCCTTGCCGAGCGCGTCGACCAGGCTGTCCAACCAGCCCCGCCCGCCGGTCTCGCCGGGCAGCCCGCCGAGGTTGCAGGCGTCGGCGGCCTGGAAGTGGCTGCGGGACAGCCGCTCGTCGGAGACGCCCGGGACGAAACCGAGCTGCCCGGCGCGCAGCCACCGCTCCAGCGGCCGGAACGCGCTGGTCAGCTTGAAGCCCCGGCCGAGCGCCAGCGAGTCGTCGGGCAGCAGCAGGTCCGGGCGGGCCCGGTCGAGCACCGGGTCGTCGTTCGGCGCGACCAGGCTGAGCCCGTCCAGGCCGCCGTAGAGGAAGACGTGCACGAGCGTGCCGGTCTTGGTGGCCGCGAACGACGCCGAGGTGGTGACGAACTGGGCGGTGGCCAGCGCGGTGGCGGTGGCGGCGGCACCGGCGACGAAGGTCCGCCGGGTCACCCCGCGTCCGTCCTGCTGGGCCTCCTCCAGCTCCTCCAGCCGCCGGTAGCGGTCCGCCTCGGCGGCGTTCTCGGCGGCCACCACGTCGGCCTCGGCCCGTAGCAGGGCCTCGGCCGGGTTGTCGGCCAGTCGCCGTACGTCGGGGCATTCCGGGTGCAGGGGGTACGAGTACACGGGCTCCTCCATCGGGTGCCTCAGCGGAGGTGGTGCTGGGGGGAGGCGAGGATCGCCCGCGCGACGGCGGTGATCGCCCCGTCGAAGTTCGCGTCGACCCTCGTGCCGGCGGAGACCCCGGCCACGTCGAGGATCAGCGCCCGTTCCCGGTCGGACAGCTTCTGCCGGACCAGCCGTCGGGCCAGCGCGTCCACGTACGCCCCGGCGGTGGCGGGCGGGTCGGCCACCAGCTTCTCCGGCCGGGTGTGGGTGAACACGGTGCGGTTGGCGGCGAGCAGTTCGTTCGCCTCGTTCCAGCCGTTGACCATCGTGCCCGCCGACGTCCAGGCCACGTAGACGTCCGGGTAGCCGTCCGGGGTGGGCTGACCCATCGGGTGGTGGCCCAGCTCGCGCAGCTTGTCGGAGACCTGCCGCAGGCCGCGCGCGTACGGGGTGCGGCGGTTGTCGCCGTTGGCGTGGCCCGGTGCCGCGTCCGGGGAGACGCCGAGGGTGCGGTACGTGGCGACCAGGTACTCCAGTGGGCGGCGCACCTTCTGCCCCACCGCCGCCCAGAACTCCGAGGAGCTGAACAGCGTCATCAGCACCGGCTTGATCTGGCCGTGGTTCGCGGCGTAGGTCTTGGCCAGCCGGTCCACCAGGGACTTCGGTGGGGTGTCCGAGACGAACCGGACGGCCAGGTTCTGTGCCACGTACTTCGCGGTGGACGGGTGCAACGCGATGTGGGTGAGGTACGCGTCGATCGCCGCCTCGGCCCGCTTCGGGTCCGCCGAGTCGTTGGCGTGGCGGAAGCCGAGGATCTTGACCTTGCCGACGTAGTGGCGCTCGGGGCGGAAGACGTACGCGCCGTCCTGGACGCCCCGGCCGGTCTGGAGCAGCGCGGCCTGGCGGACGTCGGCCTCGGTGTAGCCGCCGTCGACCCCGACCGAGTACAGCTCCAGGTTCTCCCGGGCCAGGTTCTCGTTGACCGCGTCCGCCCGGGAGTCCACCTGGTTGAGATAGAGCAGCAGGGCCGGGTGCCGGTTGGCGGCCAGCAGCATCTGCGGGTAGCTGCCCAGCGCGTGTTTGCGCACCACGTCCCGGTCGAACGAGTTGCGGTACACCTCGCCGCCGTCGAACTCGGCGGCCACGTGCAGGAAGTCGTTCCAGAAGTCGACCATCACCTCGAGGAGCTGGCGGTCCGACCAGATCTGCCGGGCGACGGTGGCGTCCACCATCTCCCGCTCCGGTTGGGCGCCCCGCTCGTTGAGCTGGTCCCGCTGCTCGCGCAGTTCCTCGACGGAGAGCTTCAGGGTGGGCAGTTCGGCGAGCTTGAGTTCCGCCCGGGTCGGGGCGATCTTCTCCGGCTCCAGTTGCCAGCGCACCCAGCCGTCGATGCCGCGCTGTTTGATCTCGGCGAGCACGGCGGCGGTCGGCCCGAAGGTCAACCGGCGGGCCAGGTGCGTCGCCGGGTCCTTGCTGAGCACCGTCTTGACGGTCACCTTGGTCTCCGCCGCAGCCTGCGCCGGACCGGAGTAGACGCGACCGCCGGTGGGGGCGTTCTTCTTCAGCACCTCACCGGCGCGGGAGCCCATGTAGCTCTCGTTCTGCTCGGTGTAGGTGCGGACCGTACTCGGCCGCTGCCCGCTGGGACGGGCCGGCGTACCGTCGGTCGTGGTGGTCCCGGTGGCGTCGCCGGCGACCGCCGCGCCGTCGCCGAAGAGGCCGCGCACCTGCGGCGTCATCGCCAGGGCCGCGCCACCGGCGACCACGGCGGCGGTACCGCCCAGCGCGGCCAGCGCCCGACGCCGGCCGACCCGGCGACCATCGTCGTCGTCACCGTCCGCATCGGGCGGTCCGCCCACCGGCATCGGCGGCACCCCGTGCCCGTCCGGCCCGATCCACTGCGGGCGACCGTCATGGCCGTACGGGTCCACCTGGTACTGCTGCCGGGGTGCGGCGTAGGGGTCGGCCGGGTGCGGCCCGGGCCGGGGGTACGGGTCGACCTGGTGCGGCCGGGGTGCGGGGTGCGGGTGGGGCTGGCGGGATCGGGGGTACGGGCGGGGGTCGTGTCCGCGTTCGTCGCGGCGGGGTGGCACATGCTGGTCTGCCATACCGTTCCCGTTTCTACCCAGCGTCGCGCTCACGGCCGAGCGGGGGTGGTGAGGTGCGACGACTGCTGCCGGAGGGGGTTGCCCCGGCAAGGTAGTCAGCGGCATGTGACCCGACAAGACAGGCCGTCCCGCCCGCCCGGGGCGACTTAAGGCAACGCTCAACGCGAACGGAGATCGCCTACCGCACCAGTCACCCGGGTACGCACCTCGCGAGCAGCACGGACGACCCGAGCCACCGACCGCAGGTGACAATCCCACCTGCCCGGTCGAGGTCGGACCGGTTCGACCCCACAGGCAGATTTAAGGCAGGACTAAGGCGGCGCTCAGGCGTCCGGACGCGCTACCGCCGCCGTTGTTTCGCGCTTGCGCCGCGCTCCCGCCGGTGCGGGCGACCGGACCGGCCAAAGTAGGACCAGCAGGAGAGCGTGAGCCGTCTCCGCAGTGGGTATTCCGCCGCGCCGTTGCTGAACGCGTGAGGGGAAGGCACATGCTCAGCAAAGAGGACCAGCGCCGTTTCGAGCAGATCACCCGCAATCTCCGGGAGAGCGATCCGGCGTTCTTCGCCCGGCTCGACAACCGCTCCCGGATGCGACGCGGCCGGATGCTGCTGTTGATGACCATCGTGTTGTGGGCGGCCCTGCCGGCCACGACCGTACTCGCCGGCCGACTGGCCGGGGCGGTGTACGCCGTCCTGCTGGTCGTCAACACCGCCCTGATGTGGCGGTACCGGCACCGCTGGGTCTGACCGGCGGTCCGTTCACTCGCCGAGCTGCCGGTACGCCTGGCGCAGACGCTCGGCCAGACCCGGCCCGCCGATCGCCGGTGCGGGTGCGCCGAGTTGCCGCAACAACAGGTCCGGCCGGCTCGCCAGGCTCGGCGGGCGGTCCGGCAGCGGCACCGGCGGCAACCAGAACCGGTCGACCGTCTCGGCGAGCGGCGGGGCCGGCAGATCGGTGAGGACCCGTGCCGCACCGGCCGCCGGGAGACCCACGTCGCCGCCGGACGACCGGTCGGCAGCACCGTTCGCTGCCGGGCCGCCTGCCGGCTGTGCGCCTGCTGTCGGGCCGTCTGCTTGTGGGGCGGCGTCGGTGGCCACGGATGGTGGGCCGACGTGGACGGACCCGGTCGGGGTGCCGCGCAGCTCGCGCAGTCGGGCGAGCAGGTCGTCCCGGCTGCGGCCCCGCCAGTGCAGCAGGGCGAACGGGTCCGCGTCGAACGCCTCGGCCAGCAGATAGAACGTGGCCGCGAGGTGTTTGCAGGGCACCGCCGCGTCCGGGCAGGAGCAGTGCTGTTCCAGGTCGCTCACCGCAGCGGGGAACAGCGGTGCGCCGAGCGTGGCGAGCAGCTCCTCCAGCTCGGCCGGCAGGTCACCGGCGAGCAGCCGGGCGCTGAAGAACGCCTGGGCGGCCAACTCCGTCTCGATCCGGGTCCAGAGGTCGGCCGGGAACGGCGGCAACGCCACCCGGACCTGGTACGGCCGGGGTCGTGAACCCTGCACCACCGCGTCCACGCGTCCGGGGTGGACGTCGAGGCGTACCACCTGGCCGGCCCGTGCGTACGCCCGGCCCCGGGTCAGCCGGGTGCCGAGCGCGAACGACTCCAGCACCTCCAGGAACCGCCGCGACCACCAGGACACCCCGATGGCGCCCCGGGTGCTGCGGGCGCGCAGCCCGCCGTCGACCCGACGCGGCGGACCGTAGTCGGCGAACCTGCCCTCGGTCACTCGGCCACCGCCCCGGCCTCCAACGCGAACAGCTCCCGCAACTGGGTGGTGGACAACTCGGTGATCCACTGCTCACCGGTGCCGACGACCGAGGCGGCCAGGCCGCGCTTCTCGGCGATCAGCGCGGCGACCTTCTCCTCCACCGTGCCAGCGCAGACGAACTTGCGGACCTGGACCCGGCGACGCTGCCCGATCCGGAACGCCCGGTCGGTGGCCTGGTCCTCCACCGCCGGATTCCACCACCGGTCGACGTGCACCACGTGGTTGGCGGCGGTCAGCGTCAGGCCCGTCCCGCCGGCCTTGAGGGAGAGCACGAACAGGGCGGGTCCGTCGTCGGACTGGAAGCGGGCCACCATCTCGTCCCGCTCGGCCTTGCCGACCCCGCCGTGCAGGAACAGCACCTCCCGGCCGAACCGGGCCGCAAGGTGACCGCGCAGCATCCCGCCGAACTCGGCGTACTGGGTGAACAGCAGCGCCTTCTCCCCCGCCGCCAGGACCTCGTCGAGAATCTCCGCCAACCGGGCCAGCTTGCCGGAGCGTCCGTCCAACGGGGAACCGTCGCGCAGCAACTGCGCCGGATGGTTGCAGACCTGCTTGAGCCGGGTCATCGTGGCCAGCACCAGACCCCGCCGCTCGATGCCCTCGGAGGACTCGATCCGGGCCAGCATGTCGTCGACCACCACCCGGTAGAGCGCCGCCTGCTCGGCGGTGAGGTTGCAGACGACCTCCATCTCCAGCTTCTCCGGCAGGTCCGAGATGATCGACGCGTCCGTCTTGAGCCGACGCAGCACGAACGGGCCGGTGATCCGGCGCAGCCGCTCGGCGGTGTCGGCGTCGCCGTGCCGCTCGATCGGCTCGGCGAACCGCTTACGGAAGGTCGCGGCCGGACCGAGCAGCCCCGGATTGGCGAACTGCATGATGGACCAGAGGTCGGCGAGCCGGTTCTCCACCGGCGTACCGGTCACCGCCAGCCGGTGCCGGGCGGGCAGCAACCGCACCGCCTCGGCCTGCCGGGTGGCGGCGTTCTTGATCGCCTGCGCCTCGTCCAGCACGACCCGGTGCCAGTCCACCCCGGCCAGGTCCACCGCGTCTCGCGCCGCCACCGAGTACGTGGTGAGCACCAGGTCCACCTCCTGCGCGGCGGCACCGACGTCGTCACCCCGCGCCCGCTGCGCGCCGTGGTGCACGTGCACACGCAGCTCCGGGGCGAACCGGGCCGCCTCCCGCTGCCAGTTGCCGACCAGCGACATCGGGCAGACCAGCAGGGTCGGCCCGGCCTCGGCCGGGTCACCGGCCAGCAGGGCCAGCAACTGCACCGTCTTGCCCAGCCCCATGTCGTCGGCGAGCACCCCGCCGAGCCCCAGCGACTGGAGGAACGCCAGCCAGGCCAGCCCCCGCCGCTGGTACGGCCGCAGCGTGCCGTGGAACGACGGCGGCGGGTCCAGCGGCGTGAGCCGACGCTCCACCGACCCGGCGAGCAGGTCACCCAACGCCCCGTCGGCGGTCACCTCCAGCACCGGCAGGGCGTCCGGTTGCGTACCGTCGGCGAGCCCGAGCCGCAGCAGGTCGGCGACGGTCAGCTCGCCGGTGGACCGCAACAGGCGCAGACCGGCGGCGAGCCGCTTCGGGTCCAGCTCGACCCACTGTCCACGCAGCCGCACCAGCGGCGTCTTCACCTCGACCAGCCGGGCCAACTCCTCCTCGGTCAACGGATGGTCGCCGAGCGCCACCTCCCACCGGTAGTCGACCAGGGCGTCCAACCCGACCCGGTCGGTCGGTCCGCTGACCGTGCCGGGCGCGGCCCGCGAGCCCGCGCGCAGCCGCGCGCCCAACCGCGACGCGGGCCGCTGCCACCACGACGGCAGCAGCACCGTGAACCCGGCGGCGTGCAGCATCGGCGCGCCCTCGCGCAGGAACCGGTGTGCCCCGTCGGCGTCCAGCTCCAGCGCCTCCGGGGTGGCGGTCCGCAGCGCCGTGTCCAGCTCCGGCCAGAGGCGGCTGGCCCGGCCCAGCTCAGCCAGCAACGTCTCCTGCGGCTGGGCACCCGCGACGGCGCCGCCCTCGCCACGCCACACCTGACCGGCGTCGACGTGCAGACCCGACTCGTCGGCCGCGCGCAACCCGAACTCCACCCGCCACCCGCCCGGGTCCGCCACCGCCGCGTCCAGGTCGAGCGGCACCACCGTCACCGGGCCGGGCACCTCCTCGGTCGGCGGTTCCACCAGCCGGAAGCTCGCCCGTACCGTCCCGCCCGCGGCGTCCCGCTGCCAGGCGTCCAGCTCGGACCGGAGCAGGTCCAGCGCCGCCGGCTCGGCCGTGAACTCACGGTGCGGCCCGGTCAGCGCGCCGAGCCAGGACGCCACCGCCGTGCCCGGGCGTACGCCCTTGGCCAGCGCGGTCTCCGGCAGCGCCGCCCGCACCGCCGCGTCGGTCACCACATCCAGCGCATCCCCCACCACCCCACCCGGACGTAAGGAAGGGCCCCCTGTTAACGCCTCAGGTAGAGCAGGGGACCCCTGTTCACTTTCACGCCGGGCGGTGCGCGCCGAGCCGCTCGTCCGGCGCGCCGGGGAACCGACGACACTGCCGGGCGTCGGCAGGGCGGGCAGGTCCGTCTCGACCACCGCGCGGGCGACCGGCGGCAGGGCCAGCGCCAACGACCGCGCCCAGGCCGCGTCGGTGCCGGTGAGCAGTGGACGCCACACCGCACGCGCGGGCACGCCGTCTCCCGGTCGCCCGGTGCCGGCCGCCGTCGACCGGGTCCGGGCACTGGACCGTCGTTTGGGCTGGTGGGTCTGGTGGGCCTGGTGGGCCAGGTGGGCCAGGTGGGCCGGGGAGGCCGGGTGAGGGGTCGGCGGGGCGGCGAGGCCGGGCAGGACGCGGCCCCGGCCGGCCAGGTCGACGGCGAAGGCGGCCACCTCGGCCAGGTGTCGCAGGGCGGCACCCGGCACGGCGGACACGCCGTCGAGGCCGCGGAGCAGCACCAGGGCGGCGTCCGGACCGTACGCCAGCACGGGCACCCGCCAACCGGCCAGGGTGACCCGGCCCCGGGCCGGTGCCACGACGCTGGTCCGGACCAGTTCCGGCGAGTCCACCGGCGCGCCGCCCCGGGTGGGCAGGCTCAGCAACACGGTGCCGAGGTCGGCCGGTTCGGCGGCCTCGCCCGCCACGGCGGTCAGCGCGGCGTGGTCGGCGGCGAACGGGTGTGGCCGTTCCCGGGGTGCCCGCCCCGGTCGGCGCGGCGTCTCCGGGTCCCGGGTGCTGTCCTCGGCCCAGACGGCGAGACCGCGACCAGGCAGCCACACCCCGTGCACGACCAGCACGCCACGCCCCCTCGTCGAGTAAGGAGGGACCCCTGCTAACGCCTCCGGTAGAGGAGGGGTCCCCTGCTAACAACCGGGTCAGCTTAGGCGGCACCGCACGGCTACCGTCGACGCCATGTACGACCTTCTGGTGATCGGTGGACTCGGTGTCGACGTACGGGTGCGGGTGCCCGGATTGCCGCTGCCGGTTCTCGACTCGGTCACCGTCGACCCGATCGACCTGCGGATCGGCAACACGGGTGCCGGGGTGCTGCTCGCCGCGCACGCGCTCGGGCTGCGGGTGGCAGTGATCGACACGATCGGTGCCGACCCGGCCGGGGACGTGGTGCGCGCCGCGCTGGCCCGGGCCGGCGTCCACGCCGAGCTGGCCGAGGACCCGGCCGGTACCCGCCGCTCGGTGAACCTGGTCGATCCCACCGGACGCCGGATGGCGCTGTACGACCCCCGGGCCTCGGACGGTCCCGCGCCGTTCCGCATCGAGCGGCTGGCGGCGCTGGTCGAGGACGCCACCCACGTCCACCTGTCGATCATGAGTTGGGTCCGGGACCTGCTGCCCGCCCTCGCCGGCATACTCGCCGAGAGGGTGAGCAGCTCCACCGACCTGCACGACTGGGACGGGCGCAACCCCTATCACCGGCCCTTCGCCGAGATCGCCGAGCTGGTCCTGGTCAGTGGCGCGGCGCTGGGCGACCGGGCGGCGGCGACAGCCGCCACGTTCGCACCGGGCCCGGTTCTGGTGACGCGGGGCGCGGACGGCGCGGAGCTGCACCTCGGCGGCCGCGTCCACCGGGTGCCGGCCGCCGTGCCGCCCGGCCCGGTGGTCGACAGCAACGGCGCCGGGGACGCCTTCGCCGCCGGGGTCGTCGCGGCCCGATCACGCGGCGCGACCTGGGCAGAGGCTGCCGGGTACGCGGCCGGGGTGGCCGCCGCCGCCTGCACCCACGACGGCATGGAGTACCCGCCGGGGCTGCTCCCCCTGCCCTGACGGCCGCCCGGCCGTCGATGCCGCGCGCGTCGTCCGACCGCGGGCGACGGTCAGAGGGCGCCGGTGGTGCCGTCGGTCAGTTCCCGAAGGATGTCGGCGTGCCCGACGTGCCGTGCGGTCTCCTCGATCATGTGCACCAGGATCCAGCGCAGCGACACCTCACCGAGCTGCGGTTGCGGCACCACGTGGTCCAGGTCGAAGCGGGCCGCGATCTCCCGCGACCGATCACACGTCCGCTCGTAGTCGACGGCCAGGCTCTCCACCGTGTCCGCCTCGTCCAGGGTGAAGCTGGCCAGCGCCGCCTCCTCCGAGGTGGGGAACACCTCGCCCGGTGCCGGATCGAGCAGGAAGTGGAACCAGTTGCGTTCGATCTCGGTGAGGTGTTTGACCAGCCCGGCGACCGTGGTCGCCGAGGGCAGCAGCCGACGGGCCGCGTCGGCGTCGGAGAGGCCGCGCAGCTTGCGCAGCAGCACCGCCCGGTGGAAATCGAGGAACGATTCGAGGATCTCCCGTTCGCCGGCCACCCGGTTGACGACCGGGCCGAGCGTCGGGTCTATCGCGATCTCCGCCATGACCGGAGATTAGCCCCTTTCCGACCCATCGGCTGTCCCCCGTGCCCCGGCTATCCACTGCACGGCGGCGGCGGGCGGGGCAGGATGGGCGCATGGCATCCTCGGTTGAGATCCCGCTGGTAGGTGGCGAGGCGGACGGACAGCAGGTCACCGTCGAGCTGGACCCCAACGGCCGTCCCCCACTGACCCACCACCATCTGGGCTCGGGCGGCCTGGCCGGGGCAGACATCTACGAGCTGGAGTCGGTCGACGCCCAGAGCCAGCAGTGGCGCTACTGCTGGCGCGGCCCGGCCGTCTGATCCGCCCGACGCGCGACGCGGCCCACCGACCGAGCACACAGGTCAGGCGCCGACCTCGACCAGGGACCGGGTGCGCAGGTTCTCCAGCACCGACCGGGTGACCTGCGAGGTGCCCCGGGCCTCCTCGCAGACCTGGGCGACCCGCTGGGCGGTGGTCTCCCGCCGCTGGTCACGCTCGTCCCACAGTTGGTCGACCTCGGCCAGCAGCGGCCCCTCCACCTCCCGCTCCACGCCGCGCAGCGCCGGCACCCCGAGTCGCTGGGCCAGGTCGAAGACCTTTCCGGCGTACGGCAGGGGCAGGAACGGCGTACCCATCATCGCGGCGAAGATCAGGAAGTGCAGCCGCATGCCGACGGCCAGGTCGAAGTGGCGCATCAGCCCGAGTACCTGTTGCGGCGAGTAGGTGCCGTGCAGGATGCGGCCGCGCTCGGCAGCGATCATGTGCGAGAGCACCCCGTGCGAGTGCCGGATGTCGTCGCGCTCCATCGGAACGAACAGCACGTGCGCGTCGATCCGGTGCACCAGGAAGTCGCCGATCTGGGCCAGCAGCCGGTGGTAGCCGTCGACGTCGAGCCGTTCGGCGGCCCGGCCGGGTTCCCGTACGCTCATGCCGACCAGCCGCTTGCCCGCCGGGACGCCCTCCTCGCGCAGCAGTTCCGCCGGGAAGTCCTCCGGTTCCAGCAGGAACGCCGGGTCGGCGGTGACGGTGATCGGGTTGAGCAGTCCGGCCTCCTCCAGCACCATCCGCGACTCCTGGTCGCGGACGGTCACCTGGGTGGCGCCGGCCAGCGTCTCCCGCACCATCCCGGTGTCGACCATCTCGCTGAGCGGCCCCACCCCCACCGCGTACGTCAGCAGTGGCAGGCCGCGTTCCTGGGCGACCCGCACCACGCGTAGGTAGCGGCGGGCCTCCTTGTCGTAGAGGATGCCGCCGCCGCCGAGGATGAGCAGGTCGAGCTGCGACAACACCAGGGCGGAGTCGGTACGGCTGACCCCCTCCCACGGCACCGCCTCGACGTCCGGGTGCGCCGCCGCAGTGTGCGCCGGGTTCCGTGAGAAGACGATGATCCGGGCGTTCGGCTCCTGTTCCCGCAGGTCGGCCAGCAGGCCGGTGAGGATGGCCTCGTCACCGAGGTTGCGCCCGCCGTACGAGCCGAGCACGCCGATGGTCAGTCCGGCACGCGTCATCCGTCGCTCCTCCCCAGGTGCGTCCGCATCGACGTCTTCCCGCTGCACCGGCGAACAGTCCTCGCCGCGCCGGGGGCACCGCCCGAGCGGCGATCGGGGTTCAGGAGGGCTCGGCGGACAACCGGGACACCAGGGCGACGACCACGTCGTCGGGGTCGAACCCGGCGTCGATCGAGGGGGTGAGCAGGTCGAGCAGCAGCCCGTCCACGGCGTACCGCAGCAGGGTCACCTCGAACGCGCCACCGGGCAGGCCGGCGGCCAATTGGTGCGCGACGTCGTCGCGGTAGCCCTGCCGCAGGGTGGCGCCGAGGATCCGGGCCAGGTCGGGACGGCGGGTCGCCTCCAGGCGCAACTCGATCAGGGCGCGGGTGAGTTCCGGCTGCCGGGTGGTCCGCTCGACGATGTACCGGACGTAGTCGGTCAGCAGGGCCGTGGAGGGTTCCCGGGCGGCCAGTCCGGCCAGCACCGTCTCGTCGGGGGCGAACCGCTCGAAGATCCGCTCGCCGAGCGCGCCGAGCAGGGCGTCCCGGGAGCGGAAGTAGTTGGAGGCGGTGCCGACCGGTACGCCCGCCTCGGTGTCGACGGCCCGGTGGGTGAGCCCCCGCGCGCCCTGCGCCGCCAGTACCCGCAGCCCGGCGTCTGCCAGGGCCGCTCGTCGCTCGGGGTTGCGTGCCATGGGGAGCACCCTAGCAACAACCACGACAGGTGTTGTAGTTTAAGGTCAACCACAACATCCGTAGTGATTGGAGTACCGCTTGCGATCCCTCGTCTACTACGTCGCCAGCACGATCGACGGCTTCATCGCCGCCCCCGACGGGGCGTTCGACTTCTTCGGCCCCGACCCCGAGGTGGCGCAACACCTCGCCACGCACTGGCCGCAGACCTTCCCGACCTTCGCCCACGCACAGCTCGGCATCGACCGCCCGCAGGGCCGGTTCGACGCCGTCCTGATGGGCCGGGCCACCTACGAACCCGCCCTGAAACTCGGTATCGCCAGCCCGTACGCCCACCTGAAGCAGTACGTCTTCGCCCGCTCGCTGCCGCCGTCGGAGGATCCGGCGGTGGAGATCGTCTCCGACGACGCGGTCGCCTTCGTCCGCGACCTCAAGCAACAGTCCGGCGGCGACATCTGGCTCTGCGGCGGCGGCCAGCTCGCCGGCCAACTGCTGCCCGAGGTGGACGAACTGATGGTCAAGGTCAACCCGATCGTCGCGGGCAGCGGCATCCCGCTCGCCGACCGCTCGTTCGACCTACAGCACTTCGCCCTGGCCGACGCCACCCCCATCGGCGCGGGCGTGGTCATGCTGCACTACACCCGATAGACAGGGCTCGCCGGGCAAGTCGGCGAGGTGTCGGCGGCGCGGTCAGTCGGGGGTGTTCAGGGTGTGGGTGAGGAACGGGAGCACCACCGTCGGCAGGGCGGGCGAGTCCACGATGTCGTAGTGGGTGAGCCCGGGCAGGACGGCCAGACGGGCGTCCGGCCGGTCCGCACCGTCCCAACCGGCGTCCCGGTGGCCGCCGCCGAGCAGGCCGAAGAACTCCACCATGTGCGCGGGACGGATCGAGTCGGCGTCGGCGAAGACCAGCAGGGTGGGGGTGGTCAGCGCGGCCACCTCCGCGGACCAGTCGTACTCGCGGCGCAACAGCTCACCGGTCCGGGCCCAGAGCTTGGGCCAGTCGTCGGGGCGGGGCGCGACCTGCCGATAGAGCTCGTACGCGGGGATGCCCCGCATCCGCTCGCCGGCCGCCTCGTCGGGCTCCGGCATCCCGGCGAGTACCTCGGGGAACCAGCCCTGACGTCGGCACGGCGCGGAGACCACCACCAGCCGGCGGAGCAGGTGCCGGTGCTGGACCGCCAGCCGCAGGCCGACCCCGCCACCGAGGGAGAAGCCCAGCACGTCGACCGGCCCCAGACCCAGGTGGTCGATGAACGCGGCCACGTCGTCGGCCATCGACTCGTACCGCATCGGACGGTCGACGTCGGCGGTGCGTCCGTGACCCGGCAGGTCGACGCTGATCACCCGGCGGCGCTGCGCCAGCGCGGGCCGGATCGCGGCGAAGGTCTCCACCGCGCCGAACCCGCCGTGCAGCAGCACCAACGGCCGCCCGGTGCCGTGTGTCTCGTACCAGAACCGCACGTCGGCGACCTCGGCGTAGCCCACTCGCGCACCTCCCCGTCCGCGTCGGCATCGACCCGACGACGACGGTACGCGGCACCCGTCCGACTCGGCTCCGATTGCCCGAGACCGCACCCCTGTCATCACGCGGTCGATGAGGGTGGCCCGGCCCGTGCCCGATTGGCGCTCGGGACCTGGCCGACAGCACGGTGGGCGCCTGTCGAGCTGAGAGCGTTGACGGATCGCGTGGGATGGTCCCGGCCTGCGGCGCCCCGTGCCCGGAGGTGCGACAGCGCCGACGGTTCAGCTCGACAGGCGCCGAACTAGGAACCAAGGAGGTCGCCGCCGACGTGCATTTTCGTACCCGAACCGCACGTCGGCGACCTCGACGTCTGCCTAACCACCCCAGCGCTCTGCCGGTCTGTAGTCGAAGCGCCGGGTTCGCCGTAGACGACGCGCGATACGGACTCGGCCCGGAGAAGTGGTCTCCGGGCCGTCGTTGGATCTGGTGGGCGCGGCAGGTTTCGAACCTGCGACCCCTCGCTTGTAAGGCGAGTGCTCTCCCGCTGAGCTACGCGCCCGGGACACCGTCCGGCCGAGCCGGCGGTTGGCAAGCCTACCCTGCCGCCCACCGGCCCAACCGGACGGTTACCACCGTTCGGGACGGGTCAGGCGCTGGCCTCGGCCAGGGCCTTGCGCCACCCGTGCTGGTCGCGCGGTTCGCCCGGCATGTTCATCTCGGCGAACCGGACCACGCCGTTCTTGTCGATGACGAAGGTGCCCCGGTTGGCGATGCCGGCGACCTCGTTGAAGACGCCGTACGCCTGAGCGACGGCACCGTGCGGCCAGAAGTCCGACAGCAGCGGGAACTGGTATCCCTCGCGGTCCGCCCAGATCTTGTGGGCGTACACCGAGTCGACGCTGACGGTGAGCACCTGGACGTCGTCGCTGACGTACTCGTCGAGGTTGTCCCGCACCTCGCACAGCTCGCCCTGGCAGATGCCGGTGAAGGCCAGCGGGTAGAAGACCAGCAGGACGGTACGCCGGTCACGGAAGTCGGCGAGCCGTACCTCCTGGTTGTTCTGGTCCTTCAGCACGAAGTCCGGCGCCTCGGCACCAACCTCGATCGGCATGCGAGCTCCTTCGGGAGTCAGGTCGGGTCGGCCTCAGCCTGTCACACCGCTGAGCAGGGTCACTTCTTGCCCTTGGCGCCCCGGCGCAGCACGAGACGGGCCCCGCTCCAGTCCTTGCCGGCGTTGATGGTGGAGGTCTGTTGCAGGCCGGCGGTGGGTGCCGACTCGGCGACCTCGCTCGGCTCCACGTGCCCGTCACGGCCGGCCTTGGGCGTCAACAGCCACACGACCCCGTTGTCGGCCAGGGGGCCGAGGGCGTCGACGAGGAGTTCGAAGAGATCACCGTCGCCGTCGCGGTACCACACCAGCACCGCGTCGACCACCTCGTCGGTGTCCTCGTCGACCAGATCACCACAACGGTCCGTCAGGGCGTCTCGGAGATCGGAGTCGACGTCGTCGTCGTAACCCATCTCCATGACGACCATCCCCGGCTCGATGCCGAACCGGTCCGCCAGGCTGCGTACCCCGTCGGCAGCCTGACCAGCGGTCGCGCTCACTGTCGCGTGCCTCCTCATCTCGTGGCGAGTTCGCGGCGTCCCCTCCGAACGCCGTCAGGCAAAGTCCACACAGTTGTGCCCTCCGGCGCAAGTGGCGCACCGGGTGGAACGAAATTTACCGTGCCAGCAGCGTACGGGCACCCTGGGTGATGGCCTCCTCGGACACTAGGACCTGACGGGCAGCCGGACCTAATGGTACAAATGAGTCAACTGCTGCCACCCGTCGTGCCGCACCGACATAACCGGCATCGACCAGGGCAGCCAGCACTCCCTCACCCACCCCGCCGGAGCGCCGGGTCTCGTCCACCACCAGCACCCGGCCGGTCGCGGTGGCCTCCCGGATGAGATCGGCCACCGGCAGCGGAGCCAGCCACCGCAGGTCCACCACCCGGGTGCCGACGCCCTCGTCGGCCAGCGCCGACGCGGCCCGCAACGACATGCGTACGCCGTTACCGAACGTGATGATGGTGACGTCCTCGGCCGAGCCGACGCCGTACACCCGGGCCCGCCCGACCGGCACGTGCGCGCCCGCCCAGGCGCCCGGCTCGGCGTACCCGGCCAGCCACTCCCCGTCGCCGTCGGTGTAGAGGTCGCGGGTGTGGTAGAGCCCGATCGGCTCCAGGAACACACAGACACTGCCGTCCACCGCCGCGCTCGCCAGGCAGGTCCGCAGCATCGCCGCCGCGTCGTCCGGTCGCGCGGGTACGGCGACCACCAGCCCGGGCACGTCCCGCAGCACCGCCACCGAGTTCTCGTTGTGGAAGTGCCCGCCGAAACCCTCCTGGTACGCCAGCCCGGCCACCCGCACCACCATCGGGTTACGCAACGCGCCCTGCGAGAAGAACCTCATGGTGGCCGCCTCGCCACGCAACTGGTCCTCGGCGTTGTGCAGGTACGCCAGATATTGGATCTCAGGCACCGGCAGCATCCCGGCCAGCCCGGCACCGAGCCCCAGGCCGAGGATCGAGGTCTCGTCGAGCAACGTATCGAAGACCCGGGCGACACCGAACCGGTCCCGCAGGCCCTTCGTCACCCCGTACACCCCGCCCTTGGCGGCGACGTCCTCGCCGAAGACGGCCATCTGCGGATGGTCGAGCAGCCCGTCGGTGAGCGCGGCGTTGATGCTCTGCGCCAGCGTCAGCGGGCCGACCAGCTCCGGCGGCTTGCCGCCGAACGCCTCGACCCGCGCGCCCGCGCCCGGACCGGCCGCCCGGTCGCCCGCCTCGGCCACCGCACGGGCCACCCGCAGCGGTCGGCGGGGCGCCAGCGGGGCGACCACCTCGGCCGGGCTGGCCAGCTTCGGCTCGTCGAGCACCCCCTCGGCCAGCCGACGGATCCGCCAGCCGACCTCGTCGTAGCGGTCCAGCAGCTCCGCGCCGCTGGCCAGGCCCGCCTCGACCAACCGCCGGGCGGTGGCCACCAGCGGATCCCGGTCCAGGTCGGCACGGATCTCCCCGGCCGACCGGTACGCGCTCTCGGCGTCCGCGCCTGCGTGCCCCATCAACCGCACCGTGGTCAGGTGCAGGACGGCCGGACGCCGGTGCCGACGTACCCAGGCCGCCGCCTCGACCGCCACCTCGTACGTCTCGACCAGGTCCGTGCCGTCGGCAGCGAAGTACCGCACCCCCGGCTTCGACCGCAGCGCCGTCGCCACCCAGCCCTGCGGGGATCGCAGGCTCAGTCCCAGGCCGTTGTCCTCGCACACGAACAGCACCGGGATGCGCAGGCCGGTGTGGTCGTACCAGCCGGCGGTGTTGAAGGCGGCGGTGGCGCTGGCGTGGTTGATCGAGGCGTCCCCGAACGAGCAGACCACGATCGCGTCGGGTGCCCACGTCGCCGCCGGTGTCTCTCCCGGCCGGGTCGGCTCCTGCCGCGTCTCCAGCCGACGCAGCCGCTCCACCGCGAGACCCATGCCGACCGCCCGGGGCAGGTGCGAGGCGACCGTCGAGGTGGTCGGCACCACGGCGAGGTCGGCCCGGCCGAAGACCTTGTGCCGGCCTCCGGCGATCGGCTCCTCCCGCGAGGCCACCATCCCGCGCAGCACGTCCCGGGCCGCGTCCGCGTACCCCGGGTCCACCGCCCGCGCGCCAACCGACCCGCCACCCGCCGTCCCCGGCACCGCAGCGCCCTCGGCGGGTTCGGCACCGTCGGCCGGTTCGACATCATCCGCGGGCGCTTCGCCCTCCTCAGCCGGTTCGACATCGTCCTGGGTCGGTTCGGCGTCCTCGGCCGGACCCGGATCGCCGCCCACGGGTGTGGTGTTCTCGGCGCGTTCGGACTCCCCCGTCATCCCGACGATCGACGGAGGCGGTGTGGCGAACGCGTTCGAGGGTTCGCCGTCGCCTCCGGGCGGGTCCGCGTCGGACTCCCGGCCGGTGTCGGGCTCCGCGTTGCGGGCGGCCTGAGCGGCCCGTACGCAGTAGAACGCGCCGGAGCGGTAGTGCAGCAGGGCCGGGTCGGTGGGGCGCAGCGCTGCGGCGACCCCGGCGTTGCCTTCGTGCCCGGCCGAGCCGATCGTGTAGTAGCCCTCACCGAAGCTGCGGAGCCAGCGCCCGGCGAGGTCGAGTTGGCGGCTGGTGACCTGGGCGTCGAAGAGGTCCAACAGCTCTGCGCCGGTCAGCGTGGCACCGTCGGCCACCGGCTGTGCCGGGTCGGCGCGGCGCCCCGGCGCGGCGAGGGCGGCCAGGGCCTCCCGGAACCGGTCGTCGAGATCCTGCGGGGTGGTCACGTCCGACAGCATTACCGACCGAGGCACGCCTCGCCCACCTGAGCACGTTTCACGCACCTGGGACGGCGCGGCGCATCGGACCGTACGGCCCAGGTGGTGGCACCCACCAGGGGTGGGCCGTCCGTCGGGTGGAGGATGCCCGGCCCACCGTTGGCCCGAGTGACCGGCCTCAGACGCCGAACTGCTCAGGGCAGCCGCCGTCGGAGACCTTCCAGACCAGCTTGCCGAGGACCACCAACTCCTCCGTGCTGAGCCCGGCCAGCAGTCGTGAGTCGGACAGCACCTCGTGGACGCGGTCCCGCATCCGCCGACCCGCCTCGGTCACCACCAGCGTCCGCTGCCGCCGGTCGGCCGGGTCGGCGCGGCGCTCCACCAGCCCGGCCCGCTCCAGCTTGTCGACCAGCGCGGTCACGTTGGACCGGTCGCAGCGCAACTGCTCGGCCAGCTCGCGGGCGGGCAGCGGGCGATCCGGGTCCAGCTCGTAGAGCGCGCGGGCGACCGCCGGGGTCAGCCCCAGTGCGGCGATCTCGGTGTCCTGGTGGTGCCGCAGGGCGCCGGCCACGTGCATGATCCGCCGGACCGTGTCGCCGGCCACCCGGGACCGGTCGGCCCGACCCGGGCCGACCAGGGTGACGGGTGGTCGCAGCATGCTCGGATTCTACGTTCCGGCCGGATTCGGGCAGCTCCGCCGTTACGCCGGTGTGGTGGTCAGCCGGGCAGGAAGGAGAAGCGGACCTGCCGGCTGGTGTTGTCGCCGTTGGTGTCGACCAGGCAGACCGACTGCCAGGTGCCGAGGGCGAGCCGGCCGCCGAGCACGGGCAGCGTCGCGTACGGGGCGACGAAGGCGGGCAGCACGTGGTCGCGGCCGTGCCCGGGCGACCCGTGCCGGTGCTGCCACCGGTCGTCGGTGGGCAGCAGGGCGTCCAGCGCGGTGAGCAGGTCGTCGTCGGAGCCTGCACCGGTCTCGATGATGGCCACCCCGGCGGTGGCGTGCGGCACGAACACGTGCAGCAGTCCGTCGCCCTGCCCGGCGAGGAACTGCTCGGCCTCGGCGGTGATGTCCCGGACGGTCGGCCGGGAACCGGTCCGGATGCTGATCACCTCACTACGCATACCCCTCATTCTGCCCGGTTACGAGATCTTGTACCGGCGCGCTCGGTGGCGTTTCCTGGCAAGATCGTCTACGACCCGTCGCAGCCTGCGCGACGACCTGAAGTTACTGGTCGGTACGTGTGTCGCGCGTCGCCCTTGGGCCGGGTGGACGTGACGGCGAGTGCCGCGACGGGGCAGGATGGCGCTAGAGACCTATCCCACACACAACCGAGGGAACGCCTGTGGCTACGGAACGCAAGCGCCCGGTGATCACGGCCGGACTGCCGAGCCAGCTTCCGGACATCGACCCTGAAGAGACCAGCGAATGGGTCGAGTCGCTCGACGGTGTCATCGATGATCGTGGCACCAAGCGGGCGCGTTACGTGATGCTGCGCCTGTTGGAGCGCGCCCGTGAGCGCCAGGTCGGCGTACCGTCGCTGACCACCACCGACTACCTCAACACGATCCCGCCGGAGCGCGAACCCTGGTTCCCGGGTGACGAGCACATCGAGCGCCGGATCCGGGCGTACGTGCGGTGGAACGCGGCGATGCTGGTGCACCGGGCGCAGCGTCCCGAGATCGGCGTCGGTGGGCACATCTCCACCTTCGCCAGCTCGGCCTCGCTGTACGAGGTGGGCTTCAACCACTTCTTCCGGGGCAAGAACCACCCGGGTGGCGGCGATCAGCTCTTCTACCAGGGGCACGCCTCCCCCGGTATGTACGCTCGCGCGTTCCTTGAGGGCCGACTGAGCGAGAACCAGCTCGACGGCTTCCGGCAGGAGCTGTCGCACCCCGGCGGCGGTCTGCCGTCGTACCCGCACCCCCGGCTGATGCCGGACTTCTGGGAGTTCCCCACCGTCTCGATGGGGCTCGGCGGACTGAACGCCATCTACCAGGCCCGGTTCAACCGCTACCTCCAGCACCGGGGCATCAAGGACACCTCCGACCAGCACGTCTGGGCCTTCCTCGGCGACGGCGAGATGGACGAGCCGGAGACCCTGGGCGCGATCGGCGTGGCCGCCCGGGAGGAGCTGGACAACCTCACCTTCGTGATCAACTGCAACCTCCAGCGCCTGGACGGTCCGGTCCGCGGCAACGGCAAGGTGATGCAGGAGCTGGAGGCGTTCTTCCGGGGCGCCGGCTGGAACGTCATCAAGGTGGTCTGGGGCCGGGAGTGGGACCCGCTGCTCGCCGCCGACACCGACGGCGCGCTGGTCAACCTGATGAACACCACGCCGGACGGCGACTACCAGACCTACAAGGCAGAGTCCGGCGCGTACGTCCGGGAGCACTTCTTCGGTCGGGACGCGCGGACCCGCAAGATGGTCGACGGCCTGAGCGACGACGAGATCTGGAACCTCAAGCGGGGCGGGCACGACTACCGCAAGCTCTACGCGGCCTACAAGGCGGCGACGGAGCACACCGGGCAACCGACGGTGATCCTGGCCAAGACGATCAAGGGCTGGACGCTCGGTCAGCACTTCGAGGGCCGCAACGCCACGCACCAGATGAAGAAGCTGACGCTGGACGACCTCAAGATGTTCCGCGACCGGCTCTACCTGGACATCCCGGACTCGGCGCTGGAGGACAACCCGTACCTGCCGCCGTACTACCGGCCGGACGAGAAGTCCGACGAGATGCAGTACCTGCACGAGCGGCGCAAGCAGCTCGGCGGCTACCTGCCGAGCCGGCGGACCAAGGCCAAGACCCTGGCCATTCCCGGCAGCGAGCGCTTCGCCGACGTCAAGCGGGGTTCGGGCAAGCAGAAGGTGGCCACCACGATGGCCTTCGTCCGGCTGCTCAAGGACCTGATGAAGGACAAGCAGTTCGGCAAGCGCTGGGTGCCGATCATCCCGGACGAGGCGCGCACCTTCGGCCTGGACTCCATCTTCCCGACCGCCAAGATCTACTCGCCGCACGGCCAGCGGTACACCTCGGTCGACCGGGAGCTGTTCCTGTCGTACAAGGAGTCCACCACCGGTCAGATCCTGCACGAGGGCATCAACGAGGCCGGTTCGGTCGCCTCGTTCACCGCCGCCGGCTCGTCGTACGCCACGCACGACGAGCCGATGATCCCGATGTACATCTTCTACTCGATGTTCGGGTTCCAGCGCACCGGCGACGGTTTCTGGGCGGCGGCCGACCAGATGGCCCGCGGCTTCGTGCTCGGCGCCACCGCCGGTCGCACCACGCTCAACGGTGAGGGCCTCCAGCACGAGGACGGCCACTCGCTGCTGCTCGCGGCCACGAACCCGGCCGTCGTCGCGTACGACCCGGCGTTCGCGTTCGAGATCGCGCACATCGTGGAGAACGGCCTGCACCGGATGTACGGCGAGGAGCAGGAGAACGTCTTCTACTACCTCACCATCTACAACGAGCCGATCCACCAGCCGGCCGAGCCGGAGGGTGTGGACGCCGAGGGCATCGTCAAGGGCATCTACCGCTACGCGGCGGCCCCGACGGTGGAGGGTGACGCCCCCCGGGCCAACGTGCTCGCCTCCGGCACCGGCATGCAGTGGGCGCTCAAGGCGCAGGAGCTGCTCGCCCAGGACTGGGGGGTGGCCGCCGACGTCTGGTCGGTGACCTCCTGGACCGAGCTGCGGCGGGACGCGGTCGAGTGCGAGGCGTACAACCTCCTGCACCCGGGCGCGGAGCAGCGGGTGCCGTACATCCAGCAGAAGCTGGCCGACGCCGACGGGCCGAAGGTCGCGGTCAGCGACTGGATGCGCGCGGTGCCGGACCTGATCTCCCGCTGGGTGCCGGGCGACTGGACCTCGCTGGGCACCGACGGCTTCGGCCTGTCGGACACCCGGCACGCGCTGCGCCGGCACTTCCGCGTCGACGCCGAGTCGATCGCGGTCGCCACGCTGCGGCAGCTCGCGCTGCGTGGCGTCGTACCGGCGCACGTACCGGCCGAGGCGGCCAAGAAGTACGCCATCGACGACGTGAACGCCGCCCCGGTCGGCGAGACCGGCGGCGACAGCTAGTACCGCACGCACTGAGAGAGGGCCTGGCGCATCGCGCCGGGCCCTCTGGCGTGTCGGTATGACACAGGCGATATCGGGAGGCGACTTCCCCCCGCAACATCACCAATCCACAATCGTCGATAGGCATCCGGCTTCCGCACGGGCACCACGCCGGCCCGGTGGACTCCCCTGTCGCGCCGTCCTCCGCCGGCTCGGACGCCGTCCGCCCCCGCGCGACGAGAGGGAGCACAGATGCGAATCGTCCGGATCGGCCTGGCCCTGGCCGTCGGCGCCCTGGTGGTGTCGACGCTGGGGCCGGGCTCGCCCTCGGTGGCACACGACCCCGCCACCCCCGCCGGGCGGGCCTCGGCCCAGGAGTTCATGGCACAGCGTGAACCGACCCAGCAGTTGGTCGCCGCCGCCGCGACGGCCTGCACGAACGGCCAGGCGGCGGGTTACCCGTGCCGCAACGTCGACCTGCTGTCGTTCCTGCCGCTGACGAGCATCGGCGGCAGCCAGGCGAACGACATCTGGGGCTGGACCGACCCCCAGACCCGCAAGGAGTACGCGATCGTCGGTCGTCGCAACGGCACCTCCTTCGTGGACATCTCGAACCCGACCGCGCCGATCTATCTCGGCAACCTGCCCGCATACCAGAACCGCACGGCGGTCTGGCGGGACATCAAGGTCTACCGCGACCACGCGTACGTGGTGGCGGACGTGTCCGGGCACGGCATGCAGGTGTTCGACCTGACCCGGTTGCGCGGCGTCACCACGCCGCAGACCTGGACGACCAACGCGCAGTACAACCAGTTCGGCAACTCGCACAACATCGCCATCAACGAGCAGACCGGCTTCGCGTACGCGGTCGGCACCAACACCTGCAGCGGCGGCCTGCACATGGTCGACATCCGGACCCCGAAGTCCCCGACATACGCCGGCTGCGTCAGCAACGACGGATACACCCACGACACCCAGTGCGTGGTGTACCGGGGTCCCGACACCGCCCACACCGGCCGGGAGATCTGTGTCAGCTCCAACGAGGACACCGTCACCGTGGTGGACGTGACCAGCAAGTCCGCTCCGCGGCAGTTGGCCCGCATCGGGTACACCGGCCGGGCGTACACCCACCAGGGCTGGTTCACCGAGGACCAGCGGTACTTCCTGCTCGACGACGAGCTGGACGAGTCCCGGCGCGGGGTCAACACCCAGACCTACATCTGGGACCTGGCCGACCTGGACGCACCCCGGCACATCGGCACCTACAGCGCGCCCTCCGGTGTCGCCGCCACCGACCACAACCAGTACGTCAAGGGGAGGTACAGCTACCAGGCCAACTACCGGGCCGGGTTGCGCATCCTGGACCTCACCGATGTGGCCGCCGGTCGGGCCACCGAGGCCGGCTTCTTCGACGTCTACCCGTCCAGCAACAGCTCCTCGATGAACGGGGCCTGGAGCACCTACCCGTACTTCCCGAGCGGTGTCGTCGTGGTCAGCGGCATCGAACAGGGGCTGTTCGTGTTGCAGCCCCGGCTGCCGTGACGACGACCAGCCAGGGGCCGACGGCGAACGCCGTCGGCCCCGTCGACGTGCCGCCCGATCCGGAGTACGCGGCCGGTCCCGGCGTCCCGGTGCCGACGGCCGGCCCGGGGACCCGTTACGCGGCGATCGCGCTGGTGCTCGCGCTGTCCCTGACGGTCGGCTTCTTCGCCGGCCGGGCCGGTGGTCCGAGCGGCGGTCCGGCCCGGCCGACCGCCGCCATGGCGGGCGGGCACGCGGGCCACGGTCCGGGTGGGCTGGAGGTCTCGCGGGACGGCTGGACGCTGACGCTGCACACGCCGGCCCTGACCGTCGGCGAGCCGACCGAACTGGCCTTCCAGATCACCGACCAGACCGGTGTCGCGCTGACCGCGTTCCAGGAGAACCACGAGCGCCGGATGCACCTGATCCTCGTCGGGCGTGACCTCTCCGGATATCAGCACCTGCACCCGGAGATGTCGCCCGACGGCACCTGGCGGGTGCGGGTGACACCGTCGGCACCCGGCCCGTTGCGGGTGATCGCCGACTTCTGGCCGCTCGGCGCCCAGGCGGGGGTCACCCTCGGGACCGACGTGCCGGTTCCCGGCCGGTACGCGGTCCGGCCGCTCGATCCGCCCGAGGAGACGGTCCTGGTCGACGACTACACGGTCACGCTGGACGGCGGCCTGCGTGCCGGCGAATCCCACCAGGTGCTGGTCTGGCTCGGTCGCCTCGGGCAACCGGTGAACGACCTGCAACCACATCTGGGCGCGTACGGGCACCTGGTCGCGTTGCGTCAGGGCGACGTGGCGTACCTGCACGTCCATCCGGCGGCGGCGAGCCAGGCCAGTTCGGTGGTGGCGTTCGGCATCACCGTGCCGTCGACGGGCACCTACCGATTGTTCTTCGAGTTCCGGCACCTCGACCAGGTACGCGTGGCGGCCTTCACCGTGTTCGTGTAGGGGGCGTCGAAAACGGTGGCGGCCCGGGTGCACCTGGTCGGGACACCGGGGCCGCCACCGCATCGTGGGTGACGCCAGGAGGTGGTCGGTCAGCCGACGGCGGCCAGGTCGGTCAGCCGAGCCAGCGAGTCCTCCAGATCGGCGCCGACCCTCCGCAGGCCGAGCCGGAGCAGCGCGGCCTTGACCGGGCCGGCCGGCCAGCGTACGACGATGAGCCGCACGACCGTCCCACCCTCGTCCTCGTCCGGGGTGAGCTGGACGTATATCTCGGTGCGCGCCTCCGCTCGGGCACCGGCGCCCTTGGCGCGTTCCCGCCAGCCGATCAGGGTCGGCTCCTGGTAGGCGATCACTTCGGCCTCATGTGCGGCACCGCGCCCGGCCTGGACCAGTTGCCGTCTGCCGAAGCCCTCTCCTGAGAGGACCTCGGCCGCACGGACGCCGGCCAGCCAGGCCGGCAACTGTTCAGCGCGCTGAACCACGTCCCAGACCGCGTTCACCGGTGCCGACACGTGCGCGCTGCGTTCCACGAGGATCATTTCCGTCTTCCTCCAGTGAGGACATCCCACAATATTCGGAACTGTATGCGCAAAAACGGACGTATGTGGACGGGTTTGACGAAGACACGCCGAAAGGTATTGCCATCGACGCCTCGGCACCCTATGGCGCAGCGCTCCCACGACCCCTAGAGTTCCGAACACGTTTCGCGTTTCGCCGGGAGGGCGCATGCAGACCGCTCCGATGCCCGACTTCCCCACCGGATTCCGCTGGGGCGTCTCCACCTCCGCCTACCAGATCGAGGGCGCCGCCGACGCGGACGGTCGCGGACCCTCCATCTGGGACACCTTCGCCCACTCCCCCGGACGCATCCTCGACGGCAGCACCGGCGACGTGGCCTGCGACCACTACCACCGCTACGCCGAGGACGTCGCGCTGATGGCCGGGCTCGGGGTGACCGCGTACCGCTTCTCGGTGTCCTGGCCCCGCGTGCTGCCCACCGGCACCGGTCCGGTCAACGCCGCCGGGCTGGACTTCTATGAGCGGCTGGTGGACGAGTTGCTCGACCACGGCATCGACCCGGTCGCCACGCTGTTCCACTGGGACCTGCCGCAGCCGCTCCAGGACGCCGGCGGCTGGCTGCACCGCGACACCGCGCACCGCTTCGCCGAGTACGCCGACGTGCTGGCCGCCCGCCTCGGCGACCGGGTCAAGCTCTGGATCACCCTCAACGAACCGTTCATCCACATGAGCCTCGGTCACGGCACCGGTGAGCACGCACCCGGCAAGGCGCTGCTCTTCGACGCCTTCCCGGTCGCCCACCACCAACTGCTCGGCCACGGTCTCGCGGTCGCCGCGCTGCGCGCCCGCAGCAACAGCCCGGTCGCCATCGCCAACAACTACTCGCCGGTACGCGTGCTCGGCGACGACCCGGCCGACGCCGCCGCCGGGTACGCCTACGACGCGCTGCACAACCGGCTCTTCACCGATCCGCTGCTCGGCCGCGGCTACCCGACCGAGCTGGGCTTCGACACCAGCGTGGTCCGCGACGGCGACCTCGACGTCATCGCTGCCCCGCTGGACGTGCTGGGCGTCAACTACTACAACCCGACCGGCGTACGCGCCCCCGAGGAGGGCTCGCCGCTGCCGTTCGAGCTGGTGCCGCTCACCGGGTACCCGCGTACCGCCTTCGACTGGCCGGTGGCGCCGGACGGGCTCCGGGACCTGCTCGGCTGGCTGCACCGGCAGTACGGGTCGCACCTGCCCCCGATCCAGATCACCGAGAGCGGCTGCGCGTACGACGACACCCCGGACGCCGAGGGCCGGGTGCCGGACCCGGACCGGATCGCCTATCTGGACGGTCACCTGCGCGCGGTGCACGCGGCGATGGCCGACGGGGTCGACGTGACCGGGTACTTCGTCTGGTCCCTGCTGGACAACTGGGAGTGGGCCGAGGGCTTCACCAAACGCTTCGGGCTGGTGCACGTCGACTTCGCCACCGGAGCGCGTACGCCCAAGTCGTCGTACTCCTGGCTGCGCGAGGTCATCGCGGCGGCCCGCCGGGAACCTCCCCGGTGACCACCATCGACCCGACGCCGACCTCGCTGCCGGCGGCGCTGGCGGAGCCGACGGTCCCGGTGCGGCGCGGCTGGATCGCGCTGCTCTTCGCCGCGAACCTCGGCGTCTGGATGGCGTTCTTCACGCCGATCCAGGTGCTGCTGCCGCAGCAGCTCGGGCAGATCGCCCCGACCAACAAGGAGACCATGCTGGCAGTGGTCACCGGCCTCGGCGCGTTGGCTGCGGTGATCGTCAACCCGGTGGTCGGGGCGCTGTCGGACCGGACCTGCCTGCGGATCGGCGGCCGGGAGTTCGGTCGCCGGCACGTCTGGACCCTCGGCGGCGCGGTGCTCGGCGCGCTGTCGCTGGCGCTGCTCGCCCAGGCGCAGACCGTGCTCGGCGTGGTCGTCGGCTGGATCGCGGCACAGACCTGCTTCAACGCGATGCTGGCCAGCCTGACCGCCGCCGTACCGGACCGGGTCCCGGTCGCCCAACGCGGCGGCGTCTCCGGCTGGGTCGGCATCCCGCAGGCGCTCGGGCTGGTGCTCGGCGTCGTGCTGGTCACCGCCGTGGTCACCGGCAACGCCGCCGGGTACCTGGCGATCGCCGCCGCGGTGCTGCTGTTCGCGCTGCCGTTCGCCCTGCGCACCACGGACGACCCGCTGCCGCGTACGCACCGACCGGCGCTGCGGGGACTGCTGGCCGGCATGTGGGTGTCGCCGCGCCGGCACCCCGACTTCGGCTGGGCCTGGATCACCCGGTTCCTGGTCCAGCTCGGCAACGCCTTCGGCACCCTCTACCTGCTGTACTTCCTCACCGACGAGGTCCGGGTGGCCGACCCCGAGGGCGGCCTGCTGGTGCTGATCCTGCTCTACACCGCCGGGCTGATGGCCACCACGGTGGTCGCCGGGCGGCTGTCGGACCGCTCGGGCAAACGCAAGATCTTCGTGATCGTCGCCGGGATGGTGATCGCGGTCGCGGCCCTGCTGCTGGCCGTCGCCCCCACCTGGCCGATGGCGATCGTCGCCGCGCTGCTGCTCGGTGCCGGTTACGGGGTGTACCTGTCGGTGGACGCCGCCCTGATCACCCAGGTGCTGCCGAGGGCCACCGACCGGGCCAAGGACCTCGGCGTGATCAACATCGCCAACTCCGCGCCGCAGGTGCTCGGACCGGCCATCTCCGCCCCGATCGTGGTCTACCTGGGCGGCTACCCCGCCCTGTACGCCACCACCGCCGTGGTGACCGTCCTCGGCAGCGTCCTGGTGCTGAAGATCCGCTCCGTCCCCTGACCCGCTGTGATGTAAGGAGGGGACCCCTGTACAACACCAGCCGATAGCAGGGGACCCCTCCTAACATCTGTACGCTGGGGGCCGTGACGGTACGTGTGCGATTCGCCCCCTCCCCGACCGGTATGTTCCACGTCGGCGGTGCCCGCTCGGCGCTGCAGAACTGGATCTTCGCCAAGCAGCAGGGCGGGGTGTTCGTGCTGCGCATCGAGGACACCGACGCCGCACGCAACAAGCCGGAGTGGACCGAGGGCATCCTGTCGGCGCTGGACTGGATCGGCATCGAGCGGGGCAGCTACGAGGGCCCCTGGTTCCAGTCCTCGTACGCCGACGAGCACCGCGCCGCCGCCCGCCGGCTGCACGACACGGGTCGCGCGTACTACTGCGACTGCACCCGCGAGGCGGTGCAGGCCCGGACCGGCAACCAGTACACCGGTTACGACGGCCACTGCCGCGACCGTGGCCTGCCGCCCGGCGAGGGTCGCGCGCTGCGCTTCCGTACGCCCGACGAGGGCACCACGGTGGTCGTGGACCTGATCCGGGGCGAGCCGACCTTCGAGAACAAGCTCATCGAGGACTTCGTGATCGCCCGGGGCGACGGGTCCCCGGTCTTCCTGCTGGCCAACGTCGTCGACGACATGACGATGGGCATCACCCACGTCATCCGGGCCGAGGAGCACCTGCCCAACACCCCGAAGCAGCAGTTGCTCTGGGACGCCCTCGGGGTGAAGCCGCCGATCTGGGCGCACGTTCCCGTGGTCGTCAACGAGAAGCGACAGAAGCTCTCCAAGCGACGGGACAAGGTCGCGCTGGAGGCGTACCGGGACGAGGGTTACCTCGCCGCCGCGATGCGCAACTACCTGATGCTGCTCGGTTGGGCGCCCTCCAACGACCGGGAGATCGTGCCCTGGTCGGTGATCGAGGACGAGTTCCGGCTGGACGAGGTGAACCCGTCGCCGGCCTTCTTCGACGAGAAGAAGCTGCGGGCGTTCAACGGCGAGTACATCCGGGCGTTGTCGGTCGAGGAGTTCGTCGAGGTCTGCGGGCCGTGGCTGACCGGTACCGGCAGCATCCCGCCGCCGCCGTGGCAGCCCGACGAGTTCGACCCGGCGACGTTCGCCGCGGTGGCGCCGCTGGCCCAGACCCGCATCGCGGTGCTCAGCGAGATCGTCGCGAACGTCGACTTCCTCTTCCTCGCCTCCCCGCTGATCGACGAGGCGGCCTGGGCCAAGGCGATGAAGGAGGGCGCGGCCGAGCTGCTGGACGACGCCATCGCCGCCTACGCGGCGGTGACCTCGTGGGACGCGGCGACGCTGAAGACCACCCTGGAGGAGGTCGGCGCGGCGCGCGGTCTCAAGCTCGGCAAGGCGCAGGCGCCGGTACGCGTCGCGGTCACCGGCCGGACGGTCGGGTTGCCGCTGTTCGAGTCGCTGGAGTTGCTCGGCGCCGAGCGCACCCTGACCCGGCTCCGCGCCGCCCGCGCCCGCCTGTTCTAAGGCTGTCGGATGTAAGGAGGGGTCCCCTGCTAACGCCTGGTGCATAGCAGGGGACCCCTCCTTACATCCGTGGACGGCGAGAGGCACGCCGGCGGATCAGGCGGACGGCGACCAGCACGACGAGCAGCACCAGGGCGACGATGCCCGCCCACCAGCCGGCGCCCGACGAGTCGCCGGACCGGGGCATCGGGGTGGCCACCAGCGGACCGGACCTGCTCGGGGTGGGCGTGACCTCCGTCGGTGCCGGGGTGGTCGGTACCGCGGTGGTGGCCCCCTCGGCGGGGGCAGCCGTCGTCGCCGAGGAGGTCGGATCGGCGGGCGTACCGGTGGTCAGCGTGAACCGGACCTCGCCCGAGATCGGGTGGCCGTCGCCGGAGACGATCTCGTACCCGATCACGTACAGGCCGGCCCGGCCGGGGGTGAACGGCGCGCTGATCCGGTTGCCGGAGACCCTGGCCGGCCCGCCGAGCGCGTCCACGTCGTCCGGTCCGGTGACCGTGAGTGTGGTGCTCTCCTCGTCGAGCCGAGCGAGGAAACGCAACTCGACCCGCTCGGGCGCGGTCGCGACGCGGGCGCCGTCGCGGGGGTTGCTGCTGGTCAGTTGGTTGTGCGCGGCGGCCGGCGTCACCGGCAGCAGCAACGACACACCGAGCGCCACGCCGAACACCACTGTCCAGGACCGCGTCGTACGCGCTACCCTGCCCCCCATCACGGCCTCCGCACCGGTAAGATCCGCCCCGCGTGTCCACGGCTGATCATTGGTCGATTCGCGATCGCAGATAGTTCCAATTAGTGTTTCACCAGCTGCAACCGATCGTCGTTCCACGGAGTCTTTGTGGTGGGTACCCGTCCTGTGGGCACGGTCACCGCCGTCGGCCCTCCAACGCGTGACCCCTGCAGCACAGCCGACCATCGACGGGGCGAGGAGGCGGCATGGTCCGACGGATGAGGCGACTGGCCACGATAGCGGTCGGTGGAGTCGCCGCGGTGTTGTTGTCGCTGGCCTTCGTCGAGCCGGCCAAGGCCGCGCCGAAGGCGCCGCCGGCCGGCGTCGACATCACCGGAGACGGGTTGGCCGAGCCGTTGCGCCTGCGCCACGACACCAGCCCGGAGCAGGTGACCGCCGTCATCGACCAGGTGAGCCGATCCCTGGCGCGGGCGAGCGCGCCCAAAAAGGCCGACCTCGGTCCGAAGTACACCGTGGTGGTGCTGGCCGGTGACACTCCGAAGCAGACCTACGACCTCTATCCGAAGGCCGTCGGCGGACCGCGCGTCTATCGGCCGGCCAAGCAGCCGGACGCCCGCAAGACCACCGCGGCCTGGTTCCTCGGGCGGATGACCATGTCGGAGACGCTGCGCACCGTCGGGGTGCCGCTGGAGCGGACCTACGAGGCGGTCAGCGGCGGAGTCGGTGGCGGCGAACGGATCATTCCGGAGGACGCGCTCAACCCCGCTCAGGACATCAACGAGGCCTTCAGCGATCTGCGCCGCCTGCTCCTGCTGAACGTCGCGGTGATGCTGGTGATCACCCTCGGGCTGGCCGGGATCGCGCTGCTGGTCCGCCGCCGGACCCGCTGAACCTCCGCACCAGCACCGCCGGACCGAAGCCTCAGCACCAGCACGACCGGACCCGGGTGCGCCTCAGCACCAGCGGCGCGGGGGCCGTTCCCGGCGTACCGACCGCAGGGCCGGGCGGACCGGGCCGTGCCGGTGGGCGCCGGCCCAGCCGGGCAGGTCGCTGCGACAGCCGCCGGTGACCGGCTCCGGCACGGCGGTCTCGCCCGTACGCTGACGCGGCACCACGGGGTCGACGGGGCGCGGGCGTACCGGAGCGACGTCCTCCTCGAGACGCTCGGCCGACCGTCCCGGCGCGGCTTCGCCCGGGTGGACCAGACCGATGAGCCGGCGGTGGTGTTTGGCGGGGAACGGCTGCTCGTGCGACCCCGGTCGGCAAGGTTCTCCCTGGGCGCAGCCGTGCTCAGCCTCCCCGTGCGCCATCGGTGTCTCCTCACGCTCGCCCTCACCCGCCGGTGCCCACCCGACGTGCCTCGTTACCGTACTGGCCGGCCCCGACGGCCCGTGCAGCGCGTACCGGGTGGGTGCTGTCGGTCCCGCCGACGCCTGCCGGCGAGGTCCAGCTCAGGACATGTCAGGCTAGGCGGGTGAGCGAGTCGGGCGGGACGGACCTGTCGGCAACGCTGCGCCGGATCGAGCGGGCCGCCGGTGCGCTGGCCACCGACAGCGTGGCCCGGATGGACGACACCCTGCCCTGGTTCCGGGAACTACCCGCCGACCAGCGGTCCTGGGTCATGCTGGTGGCGCAGGCCGGCGCGCGCTCCCTGGTGCAGTGGTTGCGCTCCGACGGCGGCCCCAACAAGGGCACCCAGGAGGTCTCCGACGAGGTGTTCGCCACCGCGCCGCAGGCGCTGGCCCGGTCGATCACCCTCCAGCAGACCGTCGCCCTGATCAAGGTGACCATCGACGTGGTCGAGGAGCAGGTCGACGACCTGGCCGCCCCGGGCGAGGCGGCGCAGTTGCGCGAGGCGGTGCTGCGCTACTCCCGGGAGATCGCCTTTGCCGCGGCCCGGGTGTACGCCCGGGCCGCCGAGTCGCGCGGTTCGTGGGACGCCCGCCTCCAGGCCCTGCTGGTCGACGCGTTGCTGCGGGGCGACTCCCCGGACGTGCTGGCCAGCCGGGCCGCCGCGCTCGGCTGGACGGACGCGCCGCCGGTCGCGGTGGCGGTCGGCCCCTCCCCCGGCGGCGAGGTCGCCGCCGTGCTGCACACCGTCTACCGGCAGGCCCGGCGGGTCGGGGTCGAGGTGATCGGCGGTGTGCACGGTGACCGTCTGGTGATCGTGCTGGGTGGGGCGGCGGACCCGGTGGCGGCCACCGCCGAGCTGCTCTCCGCCTTCGGTGACGGCCCGGTGGTCGTCGGCCCCTCGGTGCCGAGCCTGGACGAGGCCACCGAGTCGGCCCGGGCCGCGTTGGCCGGTTACCGGGCGGCCCCGGCGTGGCCGGCCGCGCCCCGGCCGGTCTACGCCGGTGACCTGCTGCCCGAACGGTCCCTGGCCGGCGACGCGGAGGCCCGGCGGCGGCTGCGGCACGACGTGTACGCGGTGCTGGTGCGGGCCGGCGGTGAGCTGCTGGAGACGCTGGACGCCTTCTTCGCCGCGGGCGGCACGCTGGAGAGCGCGGCCCGGGCCCTGTTCGTGCACCCGAACACGGTGCGTTACCGGCTACGGCGGATCTCCGACGTCACCGGGTTCAGTCCGTTGTCGCCCCGGGACGCCTTCGCGTTGCGGGTGGCGCTGACCGTGGGTCGGTTGGATCCGGTGGTGCCGACCCCGACATTGGCCCCACCGACCGGTAAAAGATCACAGGTCGGCGATGATCAGCACCAATCTTTGTAGGATCTCTCCAAAGGTCCTAGTGCGGTTTGGTACCGGTCGGCACAGCGCAACCGGTGGGTATCCGGGAGAGTCATAGACGTGCTCGCCGTACTCTGCCCCGGCCAGGGTTCTCAGAAACCCGGCTTCCTGACTCCCTGGCTCGACCTGCCCGGCGCCGAGGCGCGGTTGCGTCACTGGTCCGCGCTGGCCGGCGTCGACCTGGTGCACCTGGGCACCGAGGCCGACGCCGACGAGATCCGGGACACCGCCCGCACCCAGCCGCTGCTGGTGGCCGCGGCCCTGCTCGCCGCCGAACACCTGCCGATGCAGGACGTGGCGCTGACCGCCGGGCACAGCGTCGGCGAGCTCGGTGCGGCGGCGCTGGCCGGCGCGCTGCCGGCGGACGCCGCGATCTCCCTCGCTGGGGTACGCGGCCGGGAGATGGCCGCCGCCTGCGCGCTGAAACCGACCGGCATGGCTGCGGTCCTCGGCGGCGATCCGGACGAGGTGCTCGCCGCGATCGAGGGGCACGGGCTGCACGCCGCGAACCGCAACGGCGCCGGGCAGGTCGTCGCCGCCGGTGCGGTCGACGACCTGGAGAAGCTGGCCGCCGAGCCGCCGGCCCAGGCGCGGGTCATCCGGCTCCAGGTGGCGGGTGCCTTCCACACCCCGTACATGGCTCCTGCGGAGGCGGCGCTGGCCACGGTGGCGGCCGACGTCACCACCGCCGACCCGACGCGGATCCTGCTCTCCAACCTCGACGGCACCGCCGTCGGACAGGGCGCGGAGATGCTCCAGCGGCTGGTCCGGCAGGTCACCGCCCCGGTCCGCTGGGACCTGTGCATGGCCACCCTCGCCGACCTCGGGGTGACCGGCGTGATCGAGCTGCCGCCCGCCGGTACGCTCTCCGGCCTGGTCAAGCGCGAGCTCAAGGGCCCCGGCCTGCCGGAGATCGTGACCCTGAACACCCCGGACAAGCTGCCCGCCGCCCGCGACCTGATCGCCCGCGTCGCCGGAGGGCAGGCGTGAGCGCCGTCCGCCTCAGTCCGTCCGACTCCCGTGCCGAGATCGACCGTAGGAAGGGCTCGTCATGAGCGGCAGTCGCATCCTGTCCCTGGGGCACTACCAGCCGTCCCGGGTGGTGACCAACGACGAGATCGCCCAGTTGGTGGAGACCAACGACGCGTGGATCCGGGACCGGGTCGGCATCGCCAGCCGGCGGATCGCCGGTGACGAGACGGTCGCCGACATGGCCGCCGCCGCCGCGGACAAGGCGCTGGCCAACTCGGGGCTGACCGCCTCCGACATCGACCTGGTCGTGGTGGCGACCTGCACCTCGATCGACCGCAGCCCGAACGTGGCCTGCCGGGTCGCGGCCAAGCTGGGCATCGACGCCCCGGGGGCGTTCGACCTGAACACGGCCTGCTCCGGGTTCGCGTACGCGCTGGGCACCGTGGACCACGCGGTCCGCGCCGGTGCCAGCCGCAACGCCATCGTGATCGGCGCGGAGAAGCTGTCCGACTTCATCGACTGGAACGACCGTTCCACCTGCATCATCTTCGGCGACGGGGCGGGCGCCGCGGTGGTCACCGCCGCACCCGAGGGCGAGCCGGCCGGTATCGGCCCGGTGGTCTGGGGCTCGGTGCCGGAACGCGGCGACGCGGTACGCATCGAGGGCTGGCGCCCGTACGTCGCGCAGGAGGGTCAGACGGTGTTCCGCTGGGCCACCACCGCCCTGGCGCCGCTGGCCCTACAGGCTTGCGAGCGGGCCGGGGTCGACCCGTCGGAGCTGGCCGCGTTCGTTCCGCACCAGGCCAACACGCGGATCATCGACGGCATCGCGAAGCGGCTGAAGATCCCGCAGGCGATCATCGCGAAGGACCTGATCGAGTCCGGCAACACCTCGGCGGCCAGCATCCCGCTGGCCCTGTCGAAGCTGGTGGAGCGCCGCGAGGTGCCCTCCGGCGCGCCGGTGCTGCTGTTCGGTTTCGGCGGTGGCCTGACCTACGCCGGTCAGGTCGTCCGCTGCCCCTGAGACCCCCTCGGCGCGCAGGCGCAGAGGTGTGACGGACGGCGTCGCCGCCCGTCGAGAAATTCCGATGAGAGGAACCCACCGCAATGACCCGTGACGAGATCACCACCGGCCTCGCCGAGATCCTCGAAGAGGTTGCCGGGGTGAACCCGGACGACGTGGCCGAGGGGAAGTCCTTCACCGACGACCTGGACGTCGACTCGCTCTCCATGGTGGAGGTCGTGGTGGCGGCCGAGGAGAAGTTCGGCGTCAAGATCCCGGACAACGAGGTCCAGAACCTCAAGACGGTCGGGGACGCCGTGAGCTACATCGAGGCGCAGTCCTGATCATGAGTCGTCCTGACGTCGTCGTCACCGGGCTCGGCGCGACCACCCCGCTGGGCGGGGACGTCGCGTCGACCTGGGACGCCATGCTCGCCGGCCGCTCCGGGGTGAGTGCGCTCACCCAGGAGTGGGCCGGTCAGTTGCCGGTCCGGATCGCCGCCCAACTGGCGGTCGATCCCTCCACCGTCCTGGACCGGGTGAAGCTGCGCCGGCTGGACCGCTCCGAGGCGATCGCGTTGATCGCCGCCCACCAGGCTTGGGCCGACGCCGGCCTGGTCGACGCCGGAGCGGACCCGGAACGGATCGGGGTCAGCATCGGCTCCGGTATCGGTGGCGCGGTCACCCTGCTCAACCAGGACGACATCCTGGAGGCGTCCGGTCCCCGGCGGGTCTCCCCGCACACCGTGCCCATGCTGATGCCCAACGGTCCCGCCGCGTGGGTGGGTCTGGAACTCGGCGCCCAGGCCGGTGTGCACTCGGTGGCCAGTGCCTGCGCGACCGGCGCGGAGGCGATCGCGCTGGGTCTGGACATGATCCGGGCCGGTCGGGCCGACGTGGTGGTGGCCGGTGGCACCGAAGCGGTGATCCACGCGCTGCCGATCGCCGGTTTCGCCTCGATGCGGGCCATGTCGACCCGCAACGACGAGCCCGAGCGGGCCTCCCGGCCGTGGGACAAGGGCCGGGACGGCTTCGTCCTCGGCGAGGGCGCCGGCATCGTGGTGCTGGAGCGCGCCGAGCACGCCGCCGCCCGGGGCGCCCGGGTGTACGCGCGGCTGGCCGGTACCGGTATCACCTCCGACGGCTACGACATCGTCCAGCCGCACCCGGAGGGCGCCGGCGCGATCCGGGCCATCGCGAAGGCGATCGCCGACGCGGACGTGGAGCGGGCCGACATCAGCCACGTCAACGCCCACGCCACGTCCACCCCGGTGGGCGACATCGCCGAAATCAAGGCACTGCACGCGGCACTCGGCGACCACCCGGTGCTGACCGCCACCAAGTCGATGTCCGGGCACCTGCTCGGCGCGGCCGGTGCGCTGGAGTCGATCGCCACGATCCTGGCGATCCGCGACAGCGTGGTGCCGCCGACGATCAACCTGGACGACCCGGACGACGGCCTCGACCTCGATGTCGCCGCCGGCAAGGCCCGCCACATGGACATCCCCGCCGCGCTGAACAACTCGTTCGGCTTCGGCGGTCACAACGTGGCGCTCGTCTTCACCCGGGCCTGAGCCACCCCGGCAGCACCGCCCCGGCCCCGCCGACGCACCACGCGTCGGCGGGGCCGAGGCGTGTTCCGGCCGGTCGTCGGCGGGTCAGCCGCAGGTGGTGGCGGGCAGTCCGGAGACCTTCACCGGGGACCGTCCGCGCGGGGCGGCCTTGCCGGCGAGTACGTCGGCGAGCGCCGTCATCGAGGCCCGGCTCGACGAGTACGTGGCCAGCAGCGTCGGCGAGTTCGCCTGCGCCAGCACGTACGGGGTGTCCATGGCGACGGTGACGGCGGCTCCGGAGCGCAGGTCGCCGGCCCCGTCGCCGTACCCGACGAGGTGCACGACCGTGCCGCCGCTGGGCACCACCTCGACCCCGGCGGCGGTGAGTGCCTCGGTCAGCGCGGTCCGGGTGTGCGCCCGCCCGCCGGAGGAGGTGACGGTGACCGGGCCCTTGACCCCGCTGGTGTCGCACCGGCCCTTCAACACGGTCACCGCGGCGGCGGCCAGGTCACCGGCGGCCTCGAGATGCGCCGGAGCCCGCAACGTGGACATCTCCAGCACCGGCTTGTCGGCCAGAGTCAGTTTCATGGTCAGTACGCGGGTGGCCGCCTCCACCAGTCGGGCCCGGGGCAGCGAGCCGTCCCGCAGCGCCGTCAGCAGCCCGTCGTACGCCTGACCGACGTGCGGCGGCATGAGGATCAGGTCGTTACCGGCCTTGAGGGCGCGTACCGCCGCCTCACCCGGCCCCCAGCGGCGGGCCGGCGGCATGTTCATCCCGTCGGTGATGACCACGCCCTGGAATCCGAGTTCGCCGCGCAGCACGTCGGTGAGCAGTTTGCGGGAGAAGGTGGCGGCCACTCCCGGATCGATCTCCGCCACGTCGAGGTGGGCGGACATCACGGCCAGGGCGCCCGCCTCGATGCCGGCGCTGAACGGGGGCCATGCCTCGGCGGCGAGCTTCTTGCGCGACTGCGTGAGCACCGGCAGGTCCTCGTGCGAGTCGACGGCGCTGTGCCCGTGCCCGGGGAAGTGCTTGACGGTGGCCGCGACACCGGACGCCTGAAGCCCCCGGACCGCACCGCCGACCTGTCCGGCAGCGCGGGTCGGGTCCGCGCCGAACGACCGGGACCCGATCACCGTGCTGCGCTTGACCAGCACGTCGGCGACCGGCGCGAAGTCGAGGTTGATCCCCATCGCGGCCAGCTCGGTGCCGGCGGCCCGCCAGGCGGCCTCGGTCAACGCCGGATCGTCGGCGGCACCGGCGGCGAGCGCGCTGGGCAGCATGGTCACCCCGTCGGTGATCCGGGTGACCACGCCGTACTCCTGGTCGGTGCCGATCAGGAACGGCGCCGTGCCGGCGGGCAGCTTGTCGGCGGCCTCCCGCAGGCCGGTGGTGAGCTGGCGGACCTGCTTCGGGTTGTCGACGTTGGTGGTCGGCTGGTTGCCCTGGGTGGGGTCGTCGGCGCTGAAACCGACCAGGATCAGGCCACCGAGCCGGTACTTCTCGATCATCTCGGCCGGGGTGTCCACGCCGCCGAGGTTCCGGTTGCCGGCGGCTGAGCCGGCCGAGACCTTGGTGGCCTGGTCGCCGTAGGCGTACGGCATCAGCACCTGGCCGACCAGGTCCTCGTCGGCGAGTTCGGCGACCAGCGCGGCGGCCCGGGTGGCCGGGTCGTCCGGCGGTGCGCTCGACGGGGGCGCCGGTTCTGTCGCCGGGGCCGACGACGGGGCGGCCCCCGGTCGCTGCCCGGCTCCCGAACAGCCGGTGACGAGTAACGCGGTCACGGCGACGAACGCGGCGACGACGCGCCGAGGGGTAGTCGACACGCGGCCCAGTCCACCAGCTCACCGCGTATCGGGGCAACTCGACCGTCAACCAGTGGACGGGCGTGCCGGTACGCCCCCGGAGGTGGCGGGCCTCGGGTCCGGCCGCTCAGCCGACCCGGGTGAGCAGGGTCACCGGCGCGCCGTCACCGGCGTAGCGGTACGGCTCCAGCTCGGCGTCCCAGGCGGTGCCGAGCGCCTTGTCCAGCGCGTGCGCGAGCGCCTCCGGTCCCCGCGCGGCGGCCATGATGCTGCGCAGCCGGTCCTCGCCGAGCTGGATGTCACCGGCGGCACCGACCGTGGCCCGGAACAGCCCGCGTCCCGGCACGTACATGAAACGCTCGCCGTCGGCGCCCGGACTGGGTTCCTCGGTCACCTCGAAACGGATCATGGGCCACTGCCGGAGGGCAGCAGCCAGTTCGGCGCCCGTCCCCGGGCGACCGGACCACCCGCACTCGGCCCGGCGGGCGCCGGGATCGACGGGTTGAGCCGTCCATTGCAGGTTGACCGGCGCGACAAGGACGCGCGCGATCGCCCACTCGACGTGTGAACACACGGCGAGCGGGGTCGAATGGACGTATACGACGCCACGCGTTGGCACGGTGACCTCCCGGAGAGCGAGGTGCGTCTTCCCCTACGACCTCGACCCGGACCGGGTACGTTGCTGGAACACATGATGACTCCTGTGACGGATGGTGCGCCAGCGAATCGGGAAATCCGCCGGTCGGAATACCCGGACAGGTGACTGCGGTTCCACCTCGTGACGCCGCGGTGACCAGCCGGGATCGTGGCTCGTGTACAGTTCCATCGGCGGCCTGTGCCGCGTACAGCCTCTGCGGGTCACCCATTCGGTACCGCCCGCATCAGCCCCCGGACGTTTCCCCGTCCTCCGTACGTCTTGCAAGGAGTACCTCCGTGGCGAGCAACACCTCTAAGACCGCGCGCGCGTCAGTCCGGGCCGGCCAGGCTGGCCAGGGTGGCGCACTCAGCGTGCTGGGCGAGTTCAAGTACCTGATCCCGCTCAACGGCGGCAAGCACGCCTACGTGCGGAACCTCACCAACGGCAAGACCGCGCACCTGCGTACCGACTCCGAGGCCTTCGTCGAGGAGATCCGGGTGCTGGCCGCCGCCGGGCACGCCACCAAGATCCGGGCGGAGATCAACGGTCTCAACGCCGCCCACCCGGGCGACGGCTGGGACGCCACCGAGAAGCGCCTGGTCGAGGCCGGCGTCTTCGAGGGCTGAGCACCGCCCCACCCGCACCACCACGAACGCCCGCCGGGCTCACCCGGCGGGCGTTCGCGCGTCTCCACCCGCCCCACCCCGCCGATCATGGAGTTGTGGCGGCGACAAAGACCCTCATATCGCACCTAAACGCGTTCCACAACTCCATGATCGCGCGCGACAGGCCCGACAGCGGGGCCAGGGCACCCGCAGTCAAGGCGTGGGAGGCAGGAGGGAGACCTCGCCGGTGGTGAGGGTGTAGAGCGCGCCGGTCACCGCGACCCGGCCGGAGGCGACCGCGGGTGCCAGGAGCGGGTCGGCGCGCAGGGTGGTGACGGTGCGCCGGACGTGACGGCGTACGGCCAGGGGCTGCACCTGCGGGTCGTCCAGCCCCACCTCGGTCACCGCGGGCGCGATCCGGTCGATCAGGTGGGCCAGGGCCCCGGCCGGGCGTCGACCGGTACGCAGCGTGTCGACCGTCGCGGCCACCGCGCCGCAGCGTTCGTGCCCGAGCACCATCACCAGTGGTACGCCCAGCACGTCCACGACGTACTCGATCGAGCCGAGGACCGCGCGGTCCAGCACGTGGCCGCCCGTGCGGATGACGCAGATCGAGCCGAAGGTCTGGTCGAAGATCGCTTCGAGCGGTACCCGCGAGTCGATGCAGCCGAGCAGGACGGCGTACGGCTGCTGGTCGCCGGAGGCGCTCGCGGCGGCGGCGGTGACGTCGTGTCCGTGCACCGGCTGGCCGCTGACGAAGCGCCGGTTGCCGGCGAGCAGTTCGGCCAGCGCGGCGCGTGGGGTCCCGCCGGCCGCCCGGTCGTCCGGTCGTGGATCGGCCGTCCGTGGCATCGCCATGGTCTCAGCTTGGCCGGATCGTCCCGCCGACGTCACCGGTTCCGGGATCTTCTCAGCACCCCGATTCGCGTGGTCTCATGACGGGTAGCCGGTGTTACCACCGGGTATCCCCGGTGTTACGCATCCGCGTGTGCCTGGGGAGGTGGCGATGCCAGATCCGGTCGAGGTGCGACTGGGCGACGACGTGAGCCTGCACGTGGACACCGACGGCCCGGCGGACGCCGAGGTCACGGCGGTGCTGCTACACGGCTGGACGCTTGACGCGCGCAGTTGGCACCGGCAGGTGACGGCGCTGCGCAAGGCGTACCGGTCGGTACGGGTGGTCAGTTACGACGCACGTGGCCACGGTCGGTCCAGCTGCATGACGCTGCCCACGGCGACGCTGGCCCAGCTCGGCGACGACCTGGCCGCAGTGCTGGACACGGTGGTACCGACCGGACGGGTGGTGCTGGTCGGGCACTCCATGGGCGGGATGACGATCATGGAGTACGCGCACCGGCACCCCGGGCACTTCGCCCGCCGGGTGGCCGGGCTGGTCTTCGTCTCGACCACCGCCGAGGGGCACACGCACACGGTCTACGGGTTGTCGCCCCGGATCGCCCGGATCATCCGGCTGGCCGAGACCACCGGGGCGGGAGTGCTCGCCCGTTGCGGGGCCTGGCGTCCGCCCCGGGCCCTGTTGCGCGCGCTCCGCCCCAGCATCCGCTGGATGCTTTTCGGCGACCGCTGCGACCCGACCGACATCCGCCTGGTCACCTCGGCGGTGGCGCGCGCCTCGCTGCGCTCGATCGGCGGGTTCCGGGCCTCCTTCGGCGCCCAGCACCGGCTGGAGACGTTGGCCACGCTGGCGGATCTGCCGGCGGCGGCGTTGGTCGGGGACCGGGACCGGCTCACCCCGCCTCCGTGCGCGGAGTCGATCGCCGCCGCGCTGCCCGCCAC
This sequence comes from Micromonospora sp. NPDC023869, assembly GCF_055559695.1. NCBI lineage: Bacteria > Bacillati > Actinomycetota > Actinomycetes > Micromonosporales > Micromonosporaceae > Micromonospora > Micromonospora sp. NPDC023869. The sequence goes on along the minus strand of NZ_JBVHKD010000007.1, from coordinate 105,094 downwards.
CGAGCTGACCGTCTGCCCCGGCGCCGGGCACATGTTGATGATGGAGCGTCCCGAGGAGGTCACCGCGGCCCTCTCCGGCGTGCTGCGTCAGGTGCTCGCCGACGCCCGCCGCGCCGGTGGTCGGGCCGCCGCCGGCCGCACCCGCCGCCGCTAGGCCCGGTGCCTCCGCACGCCCGCGAGGTGGGGCGTAATCTCGTGCGGTTGGCCGGGCCGGGTGACGAGGAGAACGAAGCGGTGGACCAGAGCACCCTGGACCAGGAGATCGCCGTCGAGCAGCGGCATCTCGACCGGGTGTACGCACGACTGGCCGAGCTGCGCCGGGCGGCGGTCCGTGCCGAGCGGGACGGCTACCGGCTGGCCCGGGTCGGCAACTTCGGCGCGCTGGTGGAGCGGGACGCGATGGTGTTCCACGCCGCGCAGCGCCGTCACGTGCTCGACGCCGAGTACGAGGGGCTGGTCTTCGGCCGTCTGGACCTGCGCGACGGGCAGGTGTTCCACGTCGGACGGCTGGGCATCCGCGACGAGGACGCCGCGACGCTGGTGGTCGACTGGCGTGCCCCGGCCGCCGCCCCGTTCTATCAGGCCACCCCGGCCGAGCCGCTCGGCGTGGTACGCCGCCGGACGATCCAGTCCAGCCGGGAGCGGGTCACCCGGATCGAGGACGACCTGCTCGACCCGGACGCCGCACCGGCGGAGATGGCAGTGGTCGGCGACGGCGCGCTGCTGGCCAACCTGTCCCGGACCACCGGTCGGGGCATGCGCGACATCGTGGCGACCATCCAGCGCGAGCAGGACGAGGCGATCCGCTCCCCCGGTTCCGGGGTGACGCTGGTCTCGGGCGGGCCGGGCACCGGCAAGACGGCGGTGGCGCTGCACCGTGCCGCGTACCTGCTCTACTCCGACCGCAGCCGGTACGCCGGGGGCGGCATCCTGGTGGTCGGCCCCTCCTCGGTCTTCGTCGAGTACATCGCCTCGGTGCTGCCGTCCCTGGGTGAGGAGACCGCCACCCTGCACTCGCTGGGCACCCTCTTCCCCGGACTGGTCGCCACCCGCACCGACCCGGTCGAGGTGGCCGCGGTCAAGGGGTCGCTGCGGATGCGCCGGTTGCTGGAGCGGGCGGCCCGGGACGGCGTACCCGACTCCCCGGCCGAGCTGCGGCTGCTCTACCGGGGGCAGTTGCTGCGGCTGGAGCGGGCCGAGCTGGACGCCATCCGGGACCGGGCGTTGGCCCGGGGCGCGCGACGCAACGAGGTACGCCGGGCCGGCTTCGACGGTGTCCTGGCGGCGCTCTGGGCGCAGGCCCGCCGGTTGGGCATCGCCCGGCTGCCCGAGCAGCGGGCCTTCGAGGACGAGCTGATCGACCGGACGGACTTCCGGGACTTCCTCAAGGCGTGGTGGCCCCGGCTGCATCCCCGGCACGTGCTCGGCTGGCTGGCCGATCCGGAGCGGCTGCGCCGGTACGCCGCCGGGCTGCTGTCCCGGGCCGAGATCCGGCTGCTGGAGCAGGCGTACCGGGGGCTGGGCGCCGAGGGGCCGACCGTCGCCGACGTGGCGCTGCTCGACGAGCTGGACGCGCTGCTCGGCAAGCCGGTGCGTCCGGCCCGCGCGAAGCGCGACCCGTTTCAGCTCGCCGGCGGGGTACGCGAGCTGAGCACGTACGCCGACCGGCAGCGGGCCGCCCGCCAGGCGGCCCGGGAGCGGCCCGAGGACTACCGCGACTACGCGCACGTGGTGGTGGACGAGTCGCAGGACGTGTCACCGATGCAGTGGCGGATGATCGGCCGGCGCGGTCGGTTGGCCTCGTGGACGGTGGTGGGTGACCCGGCCCAGACCGCGTGGACGGGGGATCCGCAGGAGCTGTCCCGGGCCCGGGACCAGGCGTTGGGTCGTCGTCGGCGGCACCGGTTCACGCTCACCACCAACTACCGCAACTCGGCGGAGATCTTCGCGGTGGCGGCGGCCGAGATCCGGCGGGCGTACCCGGACCTGGCCCTGCCCACCGCGGTGCGGACCACCGGGGTCGACCCGGTGGCACTGGTGGTGCCGGCGGCGGAGCTGGAGACCAGCGTGCTGACCGCCGCGAGCGCGCTGCTCGGCGAGGTCGAGGGCACCGTCGGGGTGATCACGCCGGTGCCGCGCCGGGACGAGGTCGCGGCCTGGCTGGGCGGGCTCGGCGGCGAGCGCCTCCAGGTGGTGACCAGCCTGGAGGCCAAGGGCATGGAGTACGACGGCGTGGTGCTGGTCGCCCCCGGTGAGATCCGTGCCGATCCGGGCTCCGGCGTGCGTACGCTCTACGTCGCCCTGTCCCGGGCCACCCAGCGGCTGACCACGATCGACCCGACCGGCTGAGCGCGCACATATAGCAATGTCGGCATAGATCCGTCCCCGGCGGGGCGCAGCACGCAAGGTGTCTGCGTGGGCGCGGGCCACGACCACCACCACGCTTCGGTGTCGAACGCCGCACACCGCCACTCCGGCCGGCTGTGGGCGGCGTTCGTGCTGCTCGCCGTCCTGATGGTGGTGGAGGCGGTGACCGCTCTGTGGACCGGCTCGCTGGCTCTGCTCTCCGACGCCGGGCACATGTTCACCGACGTGCTCGGCATCGGGATGGCGCTCGCGGCGGTGACCGCCACCCGACGCGTGGACACGCATCCACAGCGCACCTTCGGCCTCTATCGGCTGGAGGTGCTCGCCGCGTTGGCCAACGCCGTGCTGCTCGTCGGCGTCGCCGGTTACGTGCTGGTGGAGGCGGTACGCCGGTTCGGCGACCCACCGGAGGTGCGTACCGGGCCGGTGCTGGTGGTGGCCACGCTCGGCCTACTCGCCAACCTGGTCGCGTTCGCGCTGCTGCGACCCGGGGCACGGGAGAGCATCAACCTGCGCGGGGCGTACCTGGAGGTGCTGGCCGACCTGCTCGGCTCGCTGGGGGTGATCGCGGCGGCGGCGCTGATCGCGCTGACCGGCTGGTGGTGGGCGGACCCGCTGGTGGCGGTCGCGATCGGCGCGTTCATCCTGCCGCGTACCTGGCGTCTGGGCCGGGCGGCGGTCCGCATCCTGGTGCAGGCCGCCCCGGAGCACCTCCAGGTCACTGCGGTGCATGACCGGCTGGCCGCGGTGCCCGGCGTGGCCGGCGTCCACGACCTGCACGTCTGGACGCTCACCTCCGGGATGGAGGTGGCCTCGGCCCACCTGACCACCGCCGAGGGCGTCGAGGTCGGCACGGTGCTCCGCGCGGCCCGTACGGCACTGCGCGAGGACTTCGACATCGCGCACGCCACGTTGCAGATCGAGCCCGGGACGAGCGCAGGTGCCTGTGGGACGGTGGAGTGGTAGCGGGACGAGGAATGCGAAAGGCAACAATAATCCCATTTGTCTGGTTTACTGGTGATCAGGGGAACACCAGGAGTCACACCGGCTGCACCAGCCCCACCAGCACCGGTAGGCTCGGACCCGGTCTCCGCCAGGCGGCACTCGACGGTGCCGGCGGTGACCGCCGCCTAATCGCCCGCCAGGGCGAACCGGGGAACCATGTTCCAGGGGTGCATCCGCGTCCAGCGGTAGGGATCTTCCGTCCCGAACCCGTCAGCTAACCCGGTCGGCGGCTGACGGAAGGACATGTGCATGCCAGCAGTGGCAACCGTGAGACCGGCCGCCCGTACGGCGGCCCTGATCGCTGCGGGGCTCGCCCTCGCCCTGGGCGCCGCGCTCGCTCCGTTCAGCGCTGCCTCCGCAGCCCCCGGTGACGTCGGCGACGAGGGCGGCACACCGGCGCTGCGCGCCCAGTTGGAGGCGGCCAGCAAGGGCTACCTCGACGCCAAGACCGCCCTGGACCGCTCGGTCGTCCGGCAGAAGAAGCTGGCCGAGCAGCTCACCACGACCGAGGGTCAGCTCACCGAACGCAGCGACAAGGTAGCCGAGATCGCCGCGCAGGCGTATCGCGGCGGCCGGCTCGGTGCCGCGTCGGCGCTGCTCAACAGCGGTTCCCCGGCCGGCTTCATGGACCGTGCGGCGGCGCTGGACGCGGTGGCGGCCAACGAGGAACGCGCGCTGCGGGACCTGCGGACCACCCGGGACGAGGTCAGCAAGACCAAGCAGGCCCTCGACGTCGAGGTGCAGGAGCAGCGCAAGCAGGTGGCCGTGATGGCCAAGCGCAAGGAGCAGGCCGAGCGCTCGCTGACCGTGGCCGAGGAGCGCGCCGAGCGGGCCGAGCGGGCTGCGGCACAGGAGCGGGCCAACCGGACCCCGGCACGTGGCGGCGGTTCCAGCAGCGCCACCGCCAAGCCGGCACCGCGCAACTCCAACGGCTCCTGGCCGGCCGAGTCGTGCAGCGTCAACGATCCCACCCCGGCCAACGGCTGCATCACGCCCCGCACCCTGCACGCGCTCAACCAGGCCAAGGCGGCCGGCTTCACCCGGTACGTCTCCTGCTACCGCGCGGGCGGCTCGGGTGAGCACCCGAAGGGTCGGGCCTGCGACTTCGCGGCGCAGAAGAACGGTTTCGGCGGGGTCGCCACCGGCGGCGACCGGACGTACGGCAACAACCTGGCGGCGTTCTACGTCAACAACGCCGACCGTCTCGCCGTGCTCTACGTGATCTGGTACAAGCAGATCTGGCTGCCGAGCAGCGGCTGGCGGACGTACAGCGGCGCGCGGGGCGACCCGTCCAGCGACCACACCAACCACGTGCACCTGTCGGTGTACTGATCCACACGGCACGCCGGGTGGCCGCCCTCGCGGGTGGTCCACCCGGCGTCGTCGTTCCCGCACTCCGAGGCGGCTGCCTCGGTTCCGCCCCGCCCGTCGCCGCGCGCTCTGCGGCCACCTTGGTTACCGTCGACATCGAAGCGGACATTTCGTGGCGACCGGGAGGAACGGTTATGAGCGGACCGCAGCGGACCCAGTGCGACGGTGCGTCGTGAGCGCGGCGACCGGACATGTGATGGTCTTCGCGCCGACCCCACTGCTCACGGTCACGATCGACCAGCCCAACGAGACTCCGGAGCTGCACCTGCACCCCGGCGGTCAGGGCGTCTGGCAGGCCCGGATGGTGCTGTCGCACGGCGTCGACGTGGTGCTCTGCACCGCGCTCGGCGGCGAGATCGGGCAGGTGCTGGAGCCCCTGCTGGTCAGCGAGGGCGTCGACCTCAAGGTGGTGGCCCGGGACTCCGGCGGCAGCGGCGGGTACGTGCACGACCGCCGCGAGGGCACCCGGCAGGAGATCGTCGACGTGACCGGGCAGCCGCTGAGTCGACACGAGTTGGACGAGCTCTACAACCTGTCGCTGGGCGAGGGGCTGCGGGCGGCGGTGAGCATCCTGAGCGGCCCGAACGACCCGTCGCTGGTCCCCGCCGACCTCTACCGGCGCTTCGCCGCCGACCTCGGCGCGAACGGCAGCCGGGTGGTGGTGGACCTCTGCGGCGACCACCTCACCGCCGTGCTGGACAGCGGGGTGTTCTTCGTCAAGGTCAGCCACGAGGAGCTGATCGCCGACGGCCGCGCGGCCGACGACGACGAGGAGCAGCTCACCCGGGCGATGTACGAGCTGCACGCCACCGGCGCCGAGAACGTGGTGGTCAGCCGTGCCGACAAGCCGGCGCTGGCCCTCGTCGACGGCGAGGTCTTCGAGGTGCAGATGCCCCGCCTGGAGGCGGCCGACCCGCGCGGTGCGGGAGACTCGATGACCGCCAGCGTGGCCGCCGTGGTGGCGCGCGGCGGTGACGTACGCACCGCGATCCGGACCGGCGCGGCGGCCGGCGCGCTGAACGTCACCCGGCACGGGCTGGGCACCGGGCGGCTGGACTCGATCACCGGCCTGGTGGACCGGGTACGCCTGGAGCCGGCCGGCGTCCGCCGGCAGGAACGCACCACCCCCGACGAGTTGGCCCACCGGGTGGGTGGCGCATGACCCTGCGAGTGTTGATCACCAACGACGACGGGATCGCCGCGCCGGGCATCCATGCGCTGGCCCGGGCGGCGGTCGACCGAGGGCTGGACGTGGTGGTCGCGGCACCGTTGGAGGAGGCGAGCGGCACCAGCGCCGCGATGAGTGCCGTGGAGCAGGACGGGCAGGTGGTGGTCCGTGAGCATCCGCTGCCGGATCTGGCCGGGGTACCGGCCTTCGGGGTCGGCGGCTCACCCGGCTTCATCGCGTTGATCGCCGTGCACGGCGCGTTCGGGCCGCCGCCGTCGGTGCTGCTCTCCGGCATCAACCGGGGGGCGAACGCGGGCCGGGCGGTGTTGCACTCCGGCACGGTGGGTGCGGCGTTCACCGCAGCCGCCAACGGCTGCCGGGCGTTGGCGGTGTCACTGGACGTGCTCTCCGTCGGGGAGGCGACCGCCGTCAGCGGAGGTGCCGCGGTGGCCGCCGCGGCCCGGGTACGCGACGCCGAACGGAACTGGGCCACCGCCGCTCACGTGGCCCTGGACCTGCTCCCCCGGCTGACCGCCGGTCCGGTGGAGAGCGTGCTCAACGTCAACTCGCCGGACGTGCCGCTGGACCGGCTGCGCGGCGTACGCCGGGCGGGGCTGGCCACCTTCGGTCAGGTGCAGATGACCGTCGCCGAGGCCGGCCACGGTTTCGTGCGGACCGCACTGGAGGAGCCCGGTCAGGCGGTGCAGCCCGGGACCGACCTGGCATGGCTCGCCGATGGGTACGCCTCGGTGACGGCGGTCCGCGCCGTCACCGAGGTGTCGGACGTGAACCTGTCCGGTCTCGACGGCGACTGACGGTCAGCCGCCAGGAAGGACCTCGGGAGTGGCGGCGGCACCGGCGTAGTACGGCTCCGGCGCGCCGAAGAGACCGAGCAGCCCGGTCACCCAGAGCTGTCGGTGCACGAACCGACTGGGTTCGGTGACGATCAGCTTGACGCCACTGACCTCAGCCGTCTGGAAGCCGGCGACCATCGCGCTGATGCCCACCGAGTCGATGAAGGTGACCAGCCGCATGTTGAGCTCGATCCGGGCCGGCCGCCCCTTGGCCAGCACTTCGGCGATGGCCTCTTTCACCTCGTACGCGGTGTCGACGTCGATCTCGCCCCGAGGGGCGATCTCGATGACACCACCGGGCCGAACCGTCTGCAGGATCGACAGGCTCACGCGAGCACCTCCACTCGCCCGTACGACGGGCGCCTCATCAGTACGCGGGCCGCGACCGAGAGTATTCCTCCGACGGCCTCGGTCGCCACCCCTCGGGATGAGCAATTCGCGGACATCGGCGCGTCAAATCGCCCATATCCGGACTTATTACGTCCTATCACTCGGAGCAAGCCGAGGCTCGCACCGACGAACCAGGGTAGCGGGCCGCGGCTCGCCCGTCCGATATCCGGGACCCCGGCGTGCCCCCGCCGGCCGACGGCCTGACCTGCGACCAGCCGGTGCCGGTGGCGGAGTGTGCCTAGCATCACCGATGACGACCACGACGAAGGGACGACGCGATGCTTCGCAGGCTTGCCGGTCTGGCCGGTGTCAGCGCCCTGCTCGCCCTCCTGCTCGCCTGCGGGTTCGGCGGCGGGGGCGATGACGACGACGATGACGACGACGACTTCGCCCGCGCGGCGTTCGTCGCGGTGGTGTCCCAGGGGTGATCCGGTACGCCGGCCGGCGACACCCGGCGCCCGGTGCGCGGGCGACGTCCACGCGGCCGGCACCGACCACGCGGGCACGGTGTTTGCGGTGGCGTCCGGCGGGGCACAGCCTCGGTGGCGAACCGCCGACGTCCGAGGTCTGCCCGGCCACCGGCTTCGGCACTGTCGAGGAGGGAACCACATGTTCGGAAGCAACCTGCTGGACCGTCGCAGCAAGCCGGAACAGATCACGGACCAGGCGTGGCAACACCTCGTCTCGGCGGGTGACAGCATCCGGGACGCCGCCCGCTCGGCGCGGCACACCTCGGCCGGTTTCGCCGACGACGCCGGTGACCTGGTCGGATCGGCGGCCGAGGAGGCGCGGCACCGGGCCAGCGTGGCCTTCGACGCGCTCGCCGGACGCCGTCCCGCGCTGCCCTGGACCCTGCTGATCGGCGCGGCCCTGGTCGGCGCCGCGATCGGCTGGGCCGCCGGCAGCGCCGCGCGGGCCGCCGGCAGCCGGGACCGGGCCGCCGACGACATCGAGTTCGTGGACGTCGAGCGCCCGGACTCCCCCGCCGGTCCACTGACCTGACGGCATGTAAGGAAGGGTCCCCTGCTAACGCCTCGTGCATAGCAGGGGACCCTTCCTTACATCTGTGCGCGGCGTCTCGCCCGAACATCTGTCGTCTCGCCCGAACATCTGTATGCGGCGTCTCGCCCGACGCGGGTGAGGCCGGATCACCCGCTCCTCGACCAGGCTCGGTCCCGGCGGACCGGTTCCGGTCCGCAGCCGCCGCCGCGAGAGGAGCGAGGAGATGGTCGGCATCTCGACGATCCAGCGCACCGACGAGCACATCCGGACCGCGGTGCTGGACGAACTCGACTGGGAGCCCCGGGTCCGGCCGCACGAGATCGGGGTGAGCGTCGCGGAGGGCGTGGTGACCCTGACCGGACGGGTGGACGGCTACGCCAAGAAGTGGGCGGCGGAACGGGCCGCCCACCGGGTGGCCCAGGTCCGGGCCGTCGCCAACGACCTCGCCGTGCACACGGCCACCGGCGCGGAGCGTACCGACCCGGAGATCGCCGCCGCCGTGACGCACGCCCTCCAGTGGCACGCGTTCGTGCCGGTCGAGCAGATCGACGTGACGGTCTCGCAGGGCTGGGTCACCCTGCACGGCGAGGTCGAGTGGGAGTACCAGCGCCGGGCCGCCCAGCAGGCGGTCGCCGGGCTCGGCGGCGTACGCGGGGTCAGCGACGGTCTCGTCGTCCGGCCCTCGGTACGCCCCGACGGCGCCGTGCTGGCCCAGCGGATCGTCGACGCGCTGGCCCGCAACCAGGCCACCGAGGCCGAGCAGGTGACGGTACGCGTACACGGCGACACGGTGCTGCTGGGCGGGTTGGTGCACTCGATGCCCGAGCGCGCCGAGGTCGAACGGGTCGTCTGGTCCGCTCCCGGCATCCGCGAGGTGCGCAACCACATCGCGGTGGCCCCGGTGCTGGGCTGAGCCGTCCCGGCCCGACCACCCCGGCCGGGTGACCCCGCCTCACCCGGCCGGACAGCAGACTGGCGGGTATGACCGATCGGCTGACCACGCCATTGCAGGTCACTGCGCGGCTCCGCACACCCGTCACGGAGCACGACCACGTCCGGGGCCCGGTGGACGCGCCGGTGACGATCGTCGAGTACGGCGACTTCCAGTGCCCGTTCTGCGGGACGGCCCACCGCAACCTCCAGGAGGTCCAGCGGCAGCGGGCCGACACCGTCCGCCTCGTCTACCGACACTTCCCCATCGCCAACATCCACCCCTACGCGGAGCGGGCCGCCGAGGCGGCGGAGGCCGCCGGTCGGCGCGGACGGTTCTGGGAGATGCACGACTGGCTCTACGAGCACCAGGACCAGCTCGACCCGGTGCACCTGACGCTCGGCATCGAGCAGCTCGGCCTGCCGGTCGACGAGGTGGACGCGGAGATCGGGCGGCACGCCGGTGGTGACCGTATCCGGCAGGACTTCGTCGGCGCGATCCGCAGCGGCGTGGACGCCAGCCCCACCCTGTTCGTCAACGGCGACCGCCACGACGGCGACGTCGACCCGGGCACCCTCCTGACCGTGGTCGACGACGCCGCCGGCTGACCAGCGGCCGGGCGGTGGCGACGGTGGCGGGTGAGCACCTCACCCGCCACTGTCGCGCACCCGGATCAGATGAGACGCAGTTGGCGGGCCCGGCGTACCGCGTCCCGACGGCGGGTCGCGTCCAGCTTGCGATAGATGTTGCGGACGTGCGTCTTGACGGTGTTGACCGAGACGGACAGCTCGGCCGCGATCTCGACGTTGGACAGGATGCTCTGCAGGTACCGCAGGATGGTCAGCTCCCGCTCGGTCAACGGCTCGTCGAGTGCCGCCGACGACGCGCCGACCGGACCCCGCCCGTCCGGCACCTCGACGGCACGGACCAGGTCACTGACCGTCGGCCAGTGCGCCGTGCCGGAGTCCAGGTGGGCGGCGAGCAAATCCCGCAGGCCCGGCTCGGCCCGGGTGAACGGCCGCCGGTACCCGTCCGGGGCCGCCAGGTCGAGCGCCTGCTCCACCGTCCGGCCGGCCCGCCGCCCGTCCCCGCTCCGGGCCGCGAGCACCGCGTCGAGCAGCGCGGCGTCCAGGCGTACCGGCAGCGGCCAGTCGGCCGACGACGACGCCGACCAGTCCGGCAGCAGGCGGGCGGCGGCGCGCAGGTCACCGGCCCGCAGCTCGACCCGGGCGGCGGCCACCGCCAGCGGGGGCGCGGGCGTGCTCGGGTGGCCGTTGGCCAGGTCCCGGGCCGTCGGCACGTCACCCCGGGCGCTGTGCAGGTCCGCCTCGGCCGCCCGCAGCCGCGCATCCAGCTCGCCGCCCCGGCCGGACCAACGGCTTCGGGCCTCCACCAGCAGCCGGTGGGCCACCGCGAGGTCACCCTCGTCGCCGCGCAGGTACGCCCGGCACCAGACCGCCACCGCGCCGGCCGCCGCCTCCTCGTTCGCCGGTGCCGCCAGGGTCAGGTTCGCCTCGGCCTCCGCGGGCTGGTCCCGATGCAGCGCCACCAGCGCCAACGCCAGATAGGCGTACCCGCAGTCGAGCTGCGCCGACCAGCCCTGGCAGGGCGGCAGGGCCAGCGCCGCGCGGGCCGCCTCCTCGGCCGCGCGCAGCTCGCCGCGCAGCGCCGCGAGCAGGGCCCACCGGCTGGCGCAGACCAGTTCGGTGCGCGGCCGACCGGCCGACCGCGCCGCCGCCAGCGCCGCCGCGAACCCGCTCGCCGCACCGGCCAGGTCACCGGCGTCGAGGGCGAGCAGGGCCGAGGCGGTACCGGCCACCGCCCGCACGTCGGCGTCGTCCCCGGTGCCGGCCCGTGGGTCGTCGGCGCGGGCCGTCGCGCCCCCGTCCGGAGCGACGAGGGCGTGCCGCCCCGCAGTGGCCTGCACGGCGGTGGGCTCCGCGACGGCGGTGGGCTCCGCGACGGCGGTGGGCTCCGCGACGGCAGGCGATGCGACGGCGGGCGATGCGACGGCGGGGCGGGTGGCGAGCAGGCGGGCGGCGGTGGCGCGTACCGCATCGGGGTCGCCGGCCAGCCGGGCCAGGGTGAGTTCGACGGCGGCGACCAGCCGGGCGAACCGGCTGCGGCGCGGTTCCGGCAGGGCGCGGGCGTGCCCGGCGGCCAGCCGTAGGTGCTGGTGCGCGGCGTCGGCGTCGCCGTCGAGGGCCCGCTGAGCGGCGCAGGCCAGCGCCAGTTCCGGGTCCCGCGACACCGCCTCCGCCGGGGGCGGCGCGGGCACCGGCCCGGTCGGGCCACCCCGGTCGTACGCCAACTCCGGCCAGCCGGTCACGAACAGGTCGGTCGCCCTCGTCCAGTCGCCGCCGACGAGCGCGTGCCGCAGCGCGTCGGCCGGTCGGCTGTTGCCGGCATACCAAACCGCCGCCCGCAGGTGCAGGTCACGCTGTTCCTCGGCGGGCAACCGGGCCAGTTCGCGGTGCAGCAGGTCGGCCAGGAGCGGATGGCACCTGTACCAGACCGGACGGCCACCGTCGGGGTGCAGCAGCCCGACGTCCTCGGCGAGCGCGCCGAGCCGCCCCTCCGCGTCGGTGTCGCCGGTCAGCGCCACCGCCAGCCCGGCGCAGACGGTGTCGGTGACCGCCGCGCGGCGCAGCAGGTCCCGATCCGCCGCCTCCAGCCCGGCGAGCACTTCCTCGCGCAGGTAGCCGGCGATCTCCGGCTGGTCCGCGCCGAGCTGGGTGATCCACCGGTCCGGGTCCGGCTGCCCGTGCAGCGCGAGCGCGGTGATCCGCAGGGCCGCCGCCCAGCCCTCGGTACGTCCGCGCAGCCGCTCGACGGCGGCGGCCGGCACCGCCACCCCGTGCGCGGTCAGCAGGTCGGCCACCTCGTCGGCGGTGAAGGCCAGGTCACCCGGACCGATCTCGGTCAGTTCACCGGCCAGCCGTAGCCGGTGCACCGCCAACGGCAGGCCGGCCCGCCCGGCCGCCACCACCCGCAACCGCTGCTCGGTGTGCCGCAGCAGGAACTCCAGCCCTGCCAGGGCGGCCGGATCGGTGACGCGGTGCAGGTCGTCCAGGATCAGCACCACGGGTCGCTCCCGGGCGGCCAGGGCGGCGGCGAGCACCTCCAGCTCGTCCGGGCGCGGGGCGCGGTCGGGCATCGGGGTCGCGGCCGGGTCCCCACCCGGGTCCGCGACCGATCGCAGCGCCGCCGCCAGGTACGACCAGAGGCGGTCGCTGTCGTCGCCCGCCTCCACCGAGATCCAGGCCGGTGCCGGGGCGTCCGGGTCGGCCTCGGTCACGGCCTGCCGCCACGACGCGAGCAGCGTGGTCTTGCCCCACCCGGCGGGCGCACGGACCAGCGTGACCGGGGACGCCACCCCCGCGTCCAGCAGTCGGGCCAGCCGGGGACGCAGCACCACCGGTCTCGGCAGCACGGCAGGCGTCAGCCGCGACGCCAGCAGGGGCGGGCCGGCCGGTGCGCCGACCGCCCCGGCGGTCCGTACGGTGCTGCGGTCATCCGGCATCCGGCCCACCCCCACGGACGCGTATCCCTCCCCCGGTCCTGCGGCGGGCGGTTACCCCACCGGCAGCGGTTCACCCCTTCGGGGCGAGTCGGGTTCACCTGACCCCGGGCGACCGTGGAGAGGTTCCCGTCCGCTGGTCGGGGCCGCCGATGGCCGCCGATCCGGACGATCGGGGCGGACACGGATCCGGAGGTGCGAGTGGGACGGGTCAGGACGGTCGTCGCGGTGGCCGGCGTCCTCGGTGGGGCGGCGGCGCGTACCGCCCGGTCGGTGGTCGCCCGCCGGTGGGCCACACGCCGCCGGGGACCCGACGGCGCCCACACCGGGCGCTGGCAGGTGGTGACCGTCGACCGCCCGGCGGAGGAGGTCCTGCCGGCACGCGGCTGGCCCGAGCCGCTGCGTCGGCTCGACGGCGCGGTCGACGTCACGCTGCGCGCCGCGCCCGGCGACCGGGGCGTCGAACTGGCCGCCCGACCACGGCCCCACGCCACCCCGCCAGGGTTCGCCGCCCACCTGGTCGGCGACGACCCGAAGCTCCTGGTGCGCCAGGCGTTGTGGCAGGTCAAGCAGCTTGTCGAGGCCGGTGAGGTGTTGCGCGCCGACCGTCCGTCCACCGACCGACCGGCGCGCCCGTCGGGATGAGGGCGCTGTGTTGGACCTCCGGCGGGGACCTGGCCGTGCGCCAGGTCCCGGACCCGGAGCTGCGCAACGACCAGGACATGATCGTCCGGGTACGCCGCAGCGCCACCTGCGGCGCCGACCTGTCGCTGCTCGCCGGGCGGACACCCGGCCTGTCCGCTGGCGACGTGCTCGGCCACGAGTTCCTCGGCGACGTGCTGGAGGTGGGTCCGGCGGTCCGCCGCCACCGGGTCGGCGACCGGGTGGTGGTCTGCGCCTCGGTGGCCTGCGGTGCCTGCTGGTACTGCCGGCGCGGGCTGCCGGCCTGCTGCGACAACGGCAGCACCGAGCCGGCCGCCGGGGAGGCGGAGTGGGGGCACCCGGTGGCCGGCTGCTTCGGCCAGCCCCGGGCCGCCGGAGGCTTCGCCGGCAGCCACGCCGAGTACGTGCGGGTGCCGTACGCCGACGTCGGGGCGTTCACCGTGCCGGAGTCCGTCGGCGACGACCGGGCCCTGTTCGCCTCGGACGCCGCCCCGGCCGGCTGGATGGGCGCCGACCTGGGCGCGGTCCGCCCCGGGGACGTGGTGGCCGTCTGGGGCGCCGGGGCGGTGGGGCAACTGACCGCCCGGGCGGCCGGGTTGCTCGGCGCCGACCGGGTGGTGGTCGTCGACCGGCACCCCGGCCGGCTGCTGATGGCCCGGCAGCACACCGGCGCGGAAACCCTCGACCTGCGCCACACCGACGTGCTGGCGGAACTGCGCGACCTCAGCGGCGGACGGGGGCCGGACGTCTGTGTGGAGGCGGTCGGCGGCGCGGCCGAGGAACCCCGGTCCCTGGCGGAGCGTTTCACCGGACGCCGCCGCGCGCCCGAGGCGCTGCGCGAGGCGGTGCACGCCTGCCGCAAGGGCGGCACGGTCTTCGTGCTCAACGGCGGCGCGCGCCTCGTCGACGCGTTCCCGACCGGCGCGGTGGTGCACAAGGGGCTCACCGTGCGCGGAGCGCGCCAGCACGGCCAGCGCTACATCCCGATGCTGCTGGACCGGATGGCCCGCGACGAACTGCGGACCGAACACCTGGCCACGCACCACTTCCCGCTGGAGCGGGCGGCCCAGGGGTACGCGCTGTTCCGCGACCGCCCCGACGACTGTCTGCGGGCCGTGTTCACCCCGCACGAGCCGCTATCGATCGACGGTCGGCCTGGTGGATGACATCATCGCGGGATGGCTGCGGAGCGAACGTACGACGTCGTGCTGTTCGGGGCGACCGGGTTCACCGGTGAGCTGACCGCGCAGTACCTGGCCCGGCACGCGCCGGCCGGACTGCGCTGGGCGATCGCCGGGCGCAACCCCGACAAACTGGCTGCGGTCCGGGACCGGCTGGCCGCGATCGCGCCGACCCTGGCGGACCTGCCGCTGCTCACCGCCGACGTCACCGACCCGGCGTCGCTGCGGAAGGTCGCCGAGCGGGCCCGGGTGGTGGCCAGCACCGTCGGCCCGTACGTGCACCACGGGGAACCGCTGGTCGCGGCGTGTGCGGCAGCCGGCACCGACTACCTCGACATCACCGGCGAACCCGAGTTCGTCGACCAGATGTACCTGCGGCACCACGCCGAGGCGACCCGCACCGGGGCCCGGCTGGTGCACGCCTGCGGCTTCGACTCGATCCCGCACGACCTGGGCGTCTGGTTCACCGTCAAGCACCTCCCGGCCGACGTACCGATCACCGTCGACGGTTACGTACGAGCCGGCGGCCGGTTCTCCGGCGGCACGTACCACTCCGCGCTGACCGCCTTCTCCCGGCGGGCCGAGACGTCCCGGGTGGCCCGCGAACGGCGCGCGGCCGAACCGCGACCCACCGACCGGCGGGTCCGGGCCGTACCGGGCAAGCTGGCCCGGTCGCGCGACCTGCCGGTCTGGGCGGTGCCGCTGCCGACCATCGACCCGCAGGTGGTGCGCCGCTCGGCCGCCGCCCGCCCCGAGTACGGGCCGGACTTCCGCTACCGGCACTTCGCGGCGGTCAAACGCCTGCCCACCGTGCTGGTGGCGGGTGCCGGCCTGGGCGCGCTGGCCGGACTCACCCGGCTGCCCCCGGCCCGGCGCTGGCTCCTCGGCCGACTCTCCTCCGGCCAGGGCCCGAGCGCCGAGCAGCGGGCCACGTCGTGGTTCCGGGTCCGTTTCGTGGGCACCGGCGGCGGTCAGCGGGTGATCACCGAGGTGGCCGGCGGCGACCCCGGCTACGACGAGACCGCCAAGATGCTCGCCGAGTCCGCCCTCTGCCTGGCCCTCGACGACCTGCCTGCCACATCCGGCCAGGTCACGCCGGTGACCGCCATGGGCGACGCACTCCTGACCCGCCTCACCACCGCCGGCCTCACCTTCCGCGTCCTCGCCTGAACGGTTCCGGCTGAACGGTGCTGGGTGAACGGTCTTTGGTGAAAGGAAGGGACCCTTTCTAACGCCTCGTGTATAGGAAGGGACCCCTCCTAACATCCACCCGGCACTCGGCGCCCGGCGCCCGGCGCCCGGTTGACCCTCGACTTGGTCGAGGCGGCAGGATCTGCGGGGTGGAGCGTGACCTACGCAGCATCGGCGAGGTGGCCCGGGACAGCGGGCTGACCGTGAGTGCCCTGCGGTTCTACGACGCCGCCGGGGTCCTGGTGCCGGCCCTGGTGGACCCGGTGACCGGGTACCGCCGCTACACCGACGACCAGGTCGCCTCGGCCCGGCTCGTCGCCGGGCTGCGCCGGGTCGGCCTGCCGGTGGCCGAGATCGCCCAGGCGGTACGCGCCGAACCGGCCGTCGTGCACCGGCTGCTCGACACCCAACTCCGCCGGTTGGCCGACGGGCTGGCCGACGCGCGCCGCGAGGTGTCCCGGATCCGGGCACTGCTGCCGGTCGAGGAGTCGAGCGCCGCCACCCGGCTCACCCTGGACCGGGCGGGACTCGCCGCCGCCGTGGACGCGGTCCGCTTCGCCGTCGGGACCGACCCGGAACTGCCGGCGCTCACCGGTGTCCTGTTCGACGTGACCGACACCGGCGTACGGCTGGTGGCCACCGACCGGCACCGGCTGGCGGTGGCGACCGCCGACGCGACGGTGGACGGCCCGGCGGTGCGTACGCTGCTGCCGCTGGCGGCGGTGGACAGGTTGAGCCGACTGGTGACCGACCCGGACGGCGACGCGCACGAGGTACGGCTGACGCTGACCACGTCCCGGCTGCACGCCGACGTGGCCGGGCGGGAGCTGCACGCCACGGCGCTGCCGGACGACTTCCCCGACTACCACGTGCTGCTGCCCCGCGCGGGCGAGCACGGGTCGCCCCGCCGCATCTCGGTGGACGCCGAGTGGCTGGCTGGCGCGCTGCGGGCGGGCGGTCCCACGCTGACCCGCGAGTACGCCGGTGCTCCGCTGCCGGTGACCGTACTCGGGTTGGGGACGGGCGACGGGCTGCGCCTGCTCGGCCCCGACGATCTGCACCACGCCGACGACCTGCGGGTCGGGGTGAACGGCGCGTACCTGCTCGACGCGCTGGACGCGGCCGGGAGCGGCCGGCTGGTGCTCGAACTCGACAGCCCGGTCACCCCGCTGGCGATCCGCCGCCCGGACGACGAGGGCGCCTTCTCCATCCTGATGCCGATCCGTCTCTGCCCGAACGCGCCGCTGGGCAGGATCGGTCCGCCGGGTGCGGGAGTCGGGGCGATCCGGGCGCGGCGGTAGCATCTGGTAGTCCACCCGACTTCCGGACGGAGGCGTACGGAGCAGCATGCTCGACATGGAGTTGATCCGGAAGGATCGCGACGCGGTGGCGACCGCGCTGGCGAAGCGGCTGGAGGCCGCCGAGGTCGACCGGGCGCTGGACGACATCCAGCAGCTCGACCGGGAGCGTCGCCGGTTGATCAGTGAGATCGACGGGGAACGCCAGCGTCGCAAGGCCGAGGCCCGGGCGTACGCGCAGGCGAAGCGGGCCGGTGTCGAGCCGGAGGCGACCTCCGAGGTCGGCCGCAAGCAGATCGCCGAGTTGGAGAGCGAACTCGACGAGGTGCAGGCACGGCTGCGTACCGCGATGAGCGAGCTGCCCAACCTGCCCGCCGACGACGTGGTCCCCGGCGGCAAGGAGGCCAACCGGGTGGTGAAGACCTTCGGCGCGCCTCCGGCGATCGAGAAGGTCCGTGACCACGTCGAGTTGAGCCGGGCGCTGGGCCTGGTCGACCACGAGCGCGGCGTCAAGCTGGGCGGGTCGGGCTTCTGGATGTACACCGGCCTGGGTGCCCGCCTGGAGTGGGCGCTGGTCAACTGGCTGATCGAGAGCAACATCGAGGCCGGGTACGAGTTCCTGCTCCCGCCGCACCTGCTGCTGGACACCGCCGGCTTCGCCGCCGGCCAGTTCCCGAAGTTCTACGACGACGTCTACCACCTGGACAAGCAGTCCGCCCCGCGTGGGCAGTTCCTGCTGCCGACGGCGGAGACGGCGATCCTCGGCGCATACCAGGACGAGATCCTGGAGACCGCGAAGCTGCCGCTGCGGGTGTTCGCGTACACCCCCTGCTACCGCCGCGAGGCGGCGGGCTCGCACTCCGACGAGCGCGGCACCGTGCGGGGCCACCAGTTCAACAAGGTGGAGATCTTCCAGTTCACCCTGCCCGAACAGGCCGACGCCGCGCTGGAACAGATGGTCGCCCACGCGGAGAGCCTGGTCGAGGGGTTGGGCCTGCACTACCAGCGCAGCCTGCTGGCGGCCGGCGACTCCAGCGCCTCGATGCGCAAGACGCTGGACATCGAGGTGTGGATGCCCAGCACCGGCAAGTACAAGGAGGTCTCGTCGGTCTCCTGGGGCGGTGACTACCAGGCCCGACGGGCGGCGATCCGCTACCGCGAGCCGGGCGGCAAGCAGACCCGGTTCGTACACACGCTGAACGGCTCGGCGCTGGCGACCAGCCGGCTGCTGCCGGCGATCCTGGAGCAGTTCCAGCAGGCCGACGGTTCGGTGCTGGTGCCGGAGGTGCTCCGCGACCGGATCGGCACCGACCGACTCATCCCGCGCTGACCGGTTCGTCGGGGGTCGCCGCGTGCGGCCCTCGACGCTCCGACCCGCTGCCCGGTACGCCGACCGGCGCGCTGCCGATCCGTGCGGTATCGACCGGTGCGGCATCGACCGGTGGTGCGGTGCCGCTCGGTGCAGTGCCGCTCGGTGCAGTGCCGCTCGGTGCAGTGCCGCTCGGTGCAGTGCCGCTCGGTGCAGTGCCGCTTCGTGCGCTCGCGTCCGACGGCTCGCGGCGGGGTGCGGTGTTAGCAGGGGACCCCTGCTCTACCGCAGGCGTTAATAAGGGGCCCTTCCTTCGCAGCAAGCCGGCGAGCAGCAGCACGCCGACAACCGCGACGAGCACCGCCGGACCCGCGCTGTCCAGAGCCGCCGCCAGCGAACGCTGGACACCGGCGACGGCGCTCACCACCGGATCGGCGAGCGCCTCGCGACGACCGGCGGCCAGCCGCGCCTCGTACCAGCCGTACCAGGCGACGTAACCGCCGGCGAGCAGCAGCACCAGGCCACTGACCCGGGGTGCCCATGCGCCGGCGCCCCGCAGCCGGGCCACCACCTCGCCGCGCAGCAGCGCCACGCCGAGCGCGGCCACCGCGACCACCAACCCCATCCCCAGGGCGTACGCCCCGAACAGCGCCAGCCCGCGTCCGGTCGACCCGGCCTGGAGGCTGGTCACCACGATCGCCAGGAACGGCGCGATGGCGCAGCCCAGCGAGGCGGTCGCGTACGCCATGCCGAACAGCACCATCGACGGCCAACTGCGGGTCAGCCGGGGGGCCCGGGTCAGCGGGCGCAGGCTGGGCAGCCGTCGTCCGGCGAGCAGCCAGCAGCCGAGCAGCAGGAGCAGCAGTCCCAGCCCGACGGTGAACCACGGCAGCCGGGGACGCAGCCACCCGGCGAACGGGGCCAGTGCCAGGCCGAAGGCACCGAACACCAGCACGTACCCGCAGGTGAGCGCGGCGGCGGCGGTGAGTGCCCGGCCGACGGCGCCCCGGGTGTCGGTGGCCCCGGCGACCAGCAGCGACAGGTACGCCGGCAGCATCGCGAAGCCGCACGGGTTGACCGCGCCGAGCATGCCCGCGGTCAGCGCGAGCAGGAGCGGCGCCTCCATCAGGCGGCCAGGGCGGTGACCCGCCGGGTGAGGTCCTCCCCGTCCAGCCACCCCTTGTGCGCGACCTTGCCCTCCCGATCGATGATCACGAAGGTGCTCTGCTCGACGACCCCGAACCGCTTCCAGAGCGTGCCCTGCCGGTCGTCGATCTGCGGCATCGGGCCGAGTTCGAACTCGGTGACGAAGTCGGTCATCGCCTTGCGTTCGCCGAGCCCGGCGACGCCGACGATCGGCACGGTGTCCCGGAAGCCGGGTTCGATCTCGGCGATGGTCCACGCCTGGCTGGCGCAGGTGGCGCACCAGGGCGCCCAGAACCAGAGCACCACCGGACGACCGGCCAGGGCGGCGGCGTCGAAGTCCGTACCGGCCAGGGTCTGCCCGGTGAACTTCAGAGTGTCGGGCACCGGCACCGGGGTGGTGGGACCGGGCGTCGGTCCGGCGGGCTCCGCGGACGCCGAGGCGGGTGCGGGCGCGGCGGCGGACTCCGGTACGGCCGCGGCCTCCTCGACCGAGCCCGCGGCACCGCAGCCGCCGGCCGCAAGCGCGGCGGCGAGCAGGACGGCGACCGCACCGATGGCACGTCGCGCCTGTCGGACCGGCCTCATCGGTGTCTCCTTCGGTTCGCTGGTACGGCCACCGGCCGCCCGCCCGGTCCCGCTTCGGTCATGGCACACGCACGCACTCCCGCTTCGGTCACCGCACGCGTACACACTCCCGCTTCGGTCGCGGCACGCCTGCGCGGTGCCGGCTTCGGTCGCGGCACGCTCAGGCCTTGGTCAACCGCAGCGCCAGCTCGGGGCAGACCTTGACCGCCTTCGACGCGCCCTCCCGCAGCCAGGTCGGCACCGGGGTGGGCGGGAAGGCGGGGTAGCCGTTCTGGTCGAGCCGGATGAAGTCCGGCACCACGTGGGCGCAGAGGCCGTGGCCGTCGCACCGGGACCAGTCCAGGACCAGCTTCTGCGGATCCGGGTCGGGGGCGCCGGGCAGGCCCATCATGCCCTTGACCCGCCGGCCGCAGCCCTCACCGGTGGTGTGCTTCTTGAGGTCGTCGGCGAAGACCTCCATCGCCGACAGCGCGAAGCGGGACGTACCGTCGGGGTGGCTGCACGCGCCGCGCCCCTTGACGTCGCCGGCGGCGGCCCGGACCACCTCCACCGGCGCGCTGCCGGAGACCGCCAGGTCGACCGCGCGGGCCAGGTCGGGCAGGCCGCGCTTGCACGGCCCGCACTGCCCGGCCGACTCGCCGGCCAGGTAGCGCACCACCTGAGCGGCCTCGCCGAGCGGGCAGGTGTCGTTCGCGAGCGGCACGATGATGCCGGCACCGAGGGTGCCGCCGACCGCGGCGAGTCCCTTGCGGGAGACCTCGGCCTTCTCCGCCGCCTCCCTGGTGATCCACTTGCCGTGGTAGCCGCCCATCAGGATGCCCGGCCCGTCGGGCACCTCACAGAGTTCGAGGATCTCCCGCAGCGGGGTGCCCGCCGCGCACTCCACCACCGCGTGCCGCTTGGCCGCGCCGGTCACGCTGAGCAGCACGGTGCCCGGCTCGTCGTCGGTGCCGAGCGCCGCGTACTCGTACGGGCCGAGGCGGGCGGCCACCGCGAGCTGCGAGTACGTCTCGGCGTTGGAGAGCAGGGTGGGCAGGTTGCTGACGCCGGAGTCGCTGGAGCGCTTCTTGGTGCCGGGCGGGATGTGCGGCAGCCCGTTGATCCCGTTGACCAGCGCGCCGCCCTCCCCGCTGATGAACCGGTGCGGCACCGTCACCACGCTGGTCGGCACCGGCATCCGCCGCTCGTCCAGCGCCTCCATCAGGGAGTCCCGGCCGACCAGGTCGTCGGCCACGCAGAGCACGATCTCCTCGGCGTCCAACGCGAAGGCGGCCAGCGCCGCGCCGTCCAGGATCAGGTGCGGGGCCCGGGTGAGGATCACCTTGTCCTTCCAGCTCGCCGGCTCCCCCTCGGTGGCGTTGACCACCACCACCGGCGGCAGGTCCTGGCGTTCGCAGGACTCCAGCACCGCCCGCAGCTTCCTGGCGAACGGGAACCCGGCGCCGCCCTTGCCCTTGAGCTGGATGCCCTCCGCGAGACGCAGCAGGTTGGACGGCTCCATCGGGCTGATCGGGCCGTGCACCATCTCGTGGGCCTGCAGGTCGAGCCGGCCGAACTCGGCGAACCCGGCGGTGAGCCGGGGCTCACCGACACAGGCCACCGGCGGGACTACGGCACGCTCCGTCACTTGGCCTCCCCTCGCAGCCCGGCCCAGTAGGCGCCGTCCACCTTCTCCGGGTCGGCCCGGCGGCGCCGGCTGTCCGACGCCCGGCGGGCGCGCCGGGAGGCGAGGTCGACCAGGGTCGGGGTGTCGTCGTCCACGTCGTCCTCCGCCGCGTACCGGGCCGGAGGCCGCCAGTAGTCGTTCTCCGCCTCCGGCACGTCGTCCTCCACGCTGTGCCGCCCGCCTCCGCTGCGCGGCTCGGCGGAGATGGGCGTACCGGAGATCGGCGAACCCGAGATGGGCGCACCGGAGATCGGACCGGCCGAGATCGGGGTGTTCGACTCCCAGCGACGTGGGCTGTCCCACGGCTCCTCCGGCTCGTCGGCGCGGCGGCGGGGCGGGGACGAGTAGCGGGTACCGGCGTCGTCGTCCACCCGGGAGCGGCGGTACCGGGCGGTCTCCTCGTCGTCGCGGCGGCGTCGGCCACCCGGCTCGCGCTCGTACTCCGACTCCTCCTCGCGGCGGCGCGCGGAGCGTCGGCCCACCGACTCGCGTTCCTCCTCGCGGCGGGAGGCACGGCGCCGGACCGGCTCCTCGTCCTCGCGGACCCGGCGGCCCACCGGCTCCAGCTCCTCCTCGTCCCGGCGGTACGCGCGCCGCCCGGTGGACTCCAGCTCGTCGTCGCGGCGGACGGTACGCCGGCCGACCGGTTCCTCGTCACGCCGTCGGGACACCGGTTCCATCAGCTCGGTCTCCCGGCGGATGGCCCGCTCGAACTCCTCCTCCTCGCGACGCGAGGGCCGCCGCACCACCGGCTCCAGGTCCTCGTCGAGGCGGTCCCGGCCGGGACGTACCGGCTCGCGCAGGCTGCCCGGCTCGGGGACCACCGGCACGGTGAAGCGCTCCGGGTCGTTGCGCCGGATCGTCGGGCTGGCCCAGGTGCCGGAGGTGCTCTCGGCCCAGCTCATGTCGCGGCGGACCCGCTTCTCGCGGCCGTCCTCGCCCTCGGCGCGCCGGCCGGTGAGGGTGCCGAGCAGGCCCTTGCCCCGGGTCTCCTCGGTGGACTTGCTGCCGGTCATCGCCTCGTTGAGCGCGGCGGCCTGGTGCTGCTCGCGACTGCGGCGCTGGAGGCTGACCGAGAGGCGGACCAGCAGCGCCACCACCACCAGCACCACGCAGAGCCAGTAGCTGAGGGTGACCCAGGTGGCCGGCGCGCGCCCGGCGCCGAGGCCGTGGAAGATGCCGAAGGGCCAGGACAGGTACGCCATCGAATGCAGGCCGCGCCACAGCCACTTGGGACCGACGTCGGCGAACCGGGCCCGGATGATGCCGGTCCAGAGCACACCCACCATGAGCAGCGCGGCGATGGTGCCCAGACCGACGTAGAGCCCCCGGCCCCCGACGAACGGCACCGCCATGTCGGTCACCCCGGCCCGACCGCTGGCGATCTTCGTGATGACGTGGAAGACCAGGCCGGCGACGCCGAGGATGCCGGTGGCCCGGTGCGCCGACTGCAACAGCACCCGGTGCCGGATCAGCAGCACCAGCCGGTCGGTGGCGAGCAGCCCCATCATCACGGTCAGACTCAACGCGACCAGGGCGATCACACCGGCGAAGAACTCGGTGAAGAAGAAGCCCATGGCGTACGCCCGCTGGCCGACGTTGGTGAGCATCATCAGCGCCCACAGCGCCGCGATCCCGGACGCGGACAGCGCCAGGATCTGGCCGCGGGACCGTACCCGGATGCCTCTGGTGCTGGTGCTGGTACGGACGGCAGGCGCCTTCTCGTTCTGCGTAGCCCGGGCCATTAGCTCCTCGATCGTCTCGCGGCGGCGCACCGCCGGCCGACCCTGTTCCCCCCACCAGTACGTCCGTAGCGTTCAGTCGGATTAGCTCCAGCCGAAAATTTCTCGACGAGTTGTCGAACCGTCTCCCCGCCCGGCGCGTGTAACGGCTCCGCCACCCTGTCGGGGACAGTCACGGACGTCCATGCATTGACAGGCGATGAAATGCGCTTGTAACCTTGCCGAAATTTTCAGCCCTAGTTGCAAGATCCGGTCAACCGCACCGCAGCCCCCGTCCTCCGGCACCCCCAGGAGCACCCGATGCGTCGACGTCGACTCCGCCCGGCGATCATCGCTCTCGCCGTGATCGCCAGCCTCCTCGCACCCGGCACCGTGGCCACACCCCCGGCCGCCGCCGCCCCGACCGGCGGCAAGAAGGTCATCGCCAACCTCTTCGAGTGGAACTGGCCCTCGGTGGCCGCCGAGTGCACGAGCACACTCGGCCCCAAGGGCTACGGCTACGTCCAGGTCTCACCCCCGCAGGAACACGTACGCGGCAACCAGTGGTGGGTCGCCTACCAGCCGGTCAGCTACCGGATCGAGTCCCGCAAGGGCACCCGCGAGCAGTTCCGGTCCATGGTGGCCACCTGCCAGGCGGCCGGCGTCAAGGTGATCGTCGACGCCGTCGTCAACCACATGTCCGGCCAGACCAACGGCGGCACCGGCTGGGCCGGCTCGTCCTACCAGCACCACGTCTACCCCGGCATCTACCAGGCGCAGGACTTCCACTACTGCGGCCGCAACGGCAACAACGACATCGTCAACTACCTGGACCGGTACGAGGTGCAGAACTGCGAGCTGGTCAACCTCGCCGACCTCAAGACCGGCTCCGAGTACGTCCGGTCCCGGCTGGCCGGGTACCTCAACGACCTGCTGTCACTGGGCGTGGACGGCTTCCGGCTGGACGCCAGCAAGCACATGCCCGCCGCCGACATCGCCGACATCCTGCGCCGCCTGAACCGCCCCGCGTACGTGGTGCAGGAGGTCATCTACGGTCCCGGCGAACCGATCCGGCCCGAGGAGTACACCGGCAACGGTGACGTGCACGAGTTCCGCTACGGCAAGGACCTGGCCCGGGTCTTCCGCTCCGAACGGCTCGCCTACCTGCGCAACTTCGGTGCGGGCTGGGGGCACCTGCCCAGCTCGGTGGCGTCGGTCTTCGTCGACAACCACGACACCCAGCGCGACGACGGCGGGGTGCTCACCTATCGCGACCGCGGCACGTACGCGCTGGCCAACGCCTTCATGCTGGCCTGGCCGTACGGTTCGGCGACGGTGATGTCCAGCTACACCATCACCAACCGCGACGCCGGCCCGCCCTCGGACGGCAACAACAGGACGCTGAACACCACCTGCTACTCCGGCTGGGAGTGCGAGCACCGCTGGCCGGTGATCGCCAACATGGTCGGCTTCCGCAACGCCACCGAGGGCACCGGGGTCAGCAACTGGTACGACAACGGCTACCAGCACATCGCCTTCAGCCGCACCGGTCGGGGCTTCGTCACCATCAACGACGAGGACTTCCCGATCACCGGCCGCTCGTACCAGACCGGCCTGCCCGCCGGCCGCTACTGCGACGTCATCCACGGCACCTTCGCCAACGGCACCTGCAGCGGTCCGGTCATCACCGTCGACACCAACGGCTGGTTCGCCGCCACCGTCCCCGCCCACGACGCCATAGCCCTCCACACAAACGCCCGCCTCCCCTAACCCCCCACTCCCGCCCCCCGTCCCTCCCCCGTCCCTCCCCCAGCCCACCCGCCTCACCCGCCCCACCCGACCCCGCCCGCCCCGCCCCGCCCCGCCGTGTTGATCAAGGAGTTTGCGCCAAGATCCCGCCCGATCTCGACGCAAACTCCTTGATCACCGGCACTCCCGGCCAGCCGCACACAGCGGCGCACCGCGCCCGCCGCTACGGGGTGATCAAGAGGTTTGCGTCCGGATTCCAGCTCCGGCGTGACGCGAACTTCTTGATCAACGCGGTCTAAGAGCGGGGGTGGGGTGGGTGGGCGTGGGGAAATGGGGTTTTTGGGGTTGTTGGGTTGTTAGGGTTAGTTGTGCGGATTGGGGATTGGGGCAGAGGGCGACGGGGAGTCGTCGCGGCGGTCGGGGTCGCCGCGTTGCTGGGCGGGTCGACGTACGCGGGCTGGGCACTGACACCGTCGCCGGAGCCGGCACCGATCGCACCGCCGAGCGACCGGGCGGAGATGCCGAGTACGACGCCGCCACCGCTCGACGAGATCGTCGCGTCCGCCGCACCGGCACCGGACGACCTGCCCGAGATCGACTACGACCCGGCGCCGACCGGCTTCCCCGACGATCCGGACACCCTGGACACCACCCCGTTGACCGAGGGGCTGCGGCCGACCCGACGACTGGCCGCGTACGACGGGCCGGGCGGGCGACCGGTCGCCTTCCTGATGCCCACCATCAGCGAGGTGCCGCTCACCGTGCCGATCGCCCGACGCGAGCAGGGCTGGACCGCCGTCCTGTTGCCGTCGGCCAACCGCAAGCTGGCCTGGCTGCCGCCCGGTGGCTTCCGAACCGTCGCACTGCGGGACCAGATCGTGGTGGAACGGGTGCCGTACCGCCTCACCTGGTACCGCGACGGGGTCGCCCGCCGCACCTGGCAGGTCAGCCTGGGCCAGCGCGGCCAGGAGACACCACTGGGCCGCACCTTCGTCCTGGGCCGCACCCCACCGCCGGAGAGCGTCTACGGCGGGGTGGACATCTACGCCCTCGGCTCGGTCCCCGACGACCCGGACTCGGTGCCGGCCGGGCTGCGCGGCGCCCACATCGGCATCCACACCTGGTACCACGACGGCGAACTGGGTCGGCAGACCACCAACGGCTGCATCCGGCTCACCCCCGGCGGGCAGCGCCTGCTGCTCAAGGAGGTGCCCGAGGGCAGCCCCGTGGTGGTCGTCGACGAACTACCCGCCGCACCGGCCACCGCCTGAGCAGACGCCGACCACACGGCAGGGCCGCCGCACCCGGCTCAGCCGACGATCGGGACCAGGTAGCCGCGAAGCACCTTCTTCAGCTCGCGTACCTCGATCTCCCGTTCGCCCTCGGGCGCGGCGACGACGATCGGCAGCATCCCCTTGAAGACCTGTACCAGCGTGCGCGCCGCCCGGATGCGATCCTGCGCCGCCAGGTCGGGCACGCGGGCGGCGAGAACGGCCTCGACCCTGCCCAGCAGGGCGGCCTGGATCGGCGCCGCCGCCTGGGTGAGTCCGGCCGGCATGTCGGGCCGGGCGAACAGCGCCTTGAATCCCGGGTTGTCGAGGTTGAAGGCCAGGATCGGGTCGACCACCCGGTCGAGCAGGCCGTCGAGGTCCATCGTGGCGAACTCGGCACCGTCGAACGCGCCCTGGTGCGCCTCGCGCATCCGGCTGACGAACCGGTCGGCCAGCGCCTGCGCGATCGCCTCCTTGTTCGGGAAGAACTGGTACAGCGAGCCGGGTGAGATGCCGGCCGCGGTGGCGATGGCGTTGGTTGTCGCCTTCTCGTAGCCCGACTCCCCGAAGACGGATGCGGCCGCGTCGAGGATGTCGGCGATCCGCCGCTCGCCGCGCGCCTGTCGACGCCGTGGCCGATCCTCCGTCGCCTCCACTGTCGAGCCCTCCCTTGAAAAATACGAGCGATGACTCGTATCGTGGTCAACGAACACGAGCGGCGACTCGCAAAACCGTTCAGCGGGAGATTACCGTGCCCGGCGCTCACCGGCGGCAGGGCCTCCTGCGATCGCACTCCACGCCGTCGTCCGCACCGGGCCCGTCGACGAGACCCCGCGCCAGGACGACCCGGCACCCCGACAAGGAGTCCAGCCATGCCCGACCACCGATCCGTCGACCGACGTACCCTGCTCACCGGCACGGCCGCAGCCGTCGCCGCCACCGGCGTCCTGGCCGGCAGCGCGGCCCCCTCCGGCGCCGCCGCCACTCCGGCCCGCCAGCGCCGGTACGCGGGGAAGGTCGTCCTCATCACCGGCGCCACCTCCGGCATCGGCCGGGCCGCCGCCCTCGCCTTCGCCGCCGAAGGTGCCAAGGTCGGCTTCTGCGGCCGACGCGAGCACCTGGGACGCGAGGTGCAACGGAAGATCCGGGCGGCCGGCGGTGAGGCGACCTACCTGCGGGCCGACGTCCGACAGCCGGCCGAGGTGAAGACCTTCGTGGACCGGATCGCGCAGCGCTACGGCGGCCTGGACGTGGCGTTCAACAACGCCGGCATCCAGGAACCGTGGACCCCCCTGGAGCAGACGAGCGTGGCCGGCTGGGACGCGCACGCGGAGACCAACACCCGGGGCGTCTTCCTCTCCATCAAGTACCAGATCCGGCACATGAAGGCCAAGGGCGGCGTCATCCTGGTCACCGGCTCCGCCAACGAGTTCACCACCCGGTACGGCCTGTCCGCGTACTCGTCGAGCAAGAGCGCGGTCACCGGGATCGTCCGTACCGCCGCCATCGAGCTCGGCCAGTACGGCATCCGGGTCGTGTCGCTCGCCCCCGGCACCACCGAGACCGCGCTGGTGGAGGCGCAACGGCCGCCGGGCATCACCGACGAGCAGTGGGCGGCCGGAAAGGCCGAATGGGGCCGCGTCAACGTCGACGGCCTACGCCGGATGGCCAAGCCGGAGGAGATGGCCGCCGCCGCGCTCAACCTCGCCTCGGCCGAGATGAGCTTCCTGACCGGTACGAGCGTCGTGGTCGACGGTGGCATGCTCAGCGGCACCAGCGGCGGCGAGATCCCGGACCTGTGATCGGCCGCCCTCCGGTCACCACGTCGGCGAGTCAGTGAGGAGACCGGATGACCCCATCGGCTGCGGTGCCGACCGTCACCCGACAGGCCCGGCTCTGGGGGCCGGTACTCGTGGGCGGCGGGGTCCTCGGTCTGTTCGCCTTCGTCGGCGACGAAGTGCCGGGCGTGGTGGGACTCGTCATCCTCACGCTGACCAGCACCGGCTTCGTCTGGGGCACGGCAGCCCTGCTGGCCGGGTACGCGTCGCACACCCCTTGGAGCGCCGCCCGCAACGCCACCACGCTGCTGCTCGTCGCCACCGTCGCGCACTACGGGCTCATCCTGGTGCACGGGCGGCGCTGGCACTCCGGGCAGTCGGCGGACGGCAGTTCGGCCGCCATGTCCGGCCTGGCCTCGGTGGGCCGCCACTCCGCGCTCTGGCTCGTCGCCTCCGTCGCCGCCGGGGTGACACTCGGCTGGCTGGGTTCGACCGTCCGGCGTGGGACACGACTGCGAGCCTCGCTCGCCGCCGGGGCGGCGGTGGGCCTGCTCGCCGGCCAGGGGCTGCACCTCGTGGCCACCTTCCAGGCATGGCACGTCCTGGACGACCCCTTCTTCCTGGGCAACCTCGTCGCTGCCGGGGCGAGCGTCGCGCTCGCCACGGTAAGCGTCACCGTTCTCCTTGCTCACCGCAGGGCCACAAGGTCCTGGCCGACGTTCGTCGCGGCGTCCGTGGTGGCCAGCGTGGCCGGAGCACTGCTCTGGAGTCAGATCGATTTGATTCGATCAACCATGTAGACGCACCAGCCAGACGCCACGTCGACCGGAGGTCGAACCGCCTGCGCCATCAGCTCGACAGCGACCCAGACAGCGACAGACGGTGCAGGCGCCTCCGGCAACGGCCCTTTTCAAGTTCCGCCAGCGGCCTGGCCGTGAAGATTCGCGCCAGCCATCAATACACTCAGCACTTGAACAAGTACGTTCGGTTTCCATAGACTCGCGGTCACGCGCTTTCCCGTCCCCTCCGGGAGGTCGCCTTGGGCACGTCGACCCGTCTACCCGGCCCGACCACAGGCGGCTGGACCAGCGCCAAGCGCCGCCTGGGCGGCTGGACACCTGATCCGGAGAGCCAGCCGGATGAACTCGCCACGACCGACCAGCGCTTCCTCGAAGAGACCGCAGCACACCTCCGACGGACACTGCGCGACGCGCTCCGGAAGGATCCGGACCGGTTCGGCCTCCAGGAGGCGGCCCGGGCAGGTGGCGAGCGTCTGGTCACCGTCCTGGACGACCTGCGCCGCCCCGATCCGGCACTGCTCCGAGACATCACGGATCAGGGCGCGATCACACCTGAGGACGAGTTCGTCCGGCGGTTCGTCGACGAGGTCGGCGGCGACGGTCGACTGATCGTCGACGCGGTCACCCGCCGCACGGCGCGACGGGTAGCCGAACGCCTCGTGGAGGTGGACGGCGGCGTTCTCGCCGGTACGCGGACGAACGGCATCAGCGGCGAGCTGTTCTGCGATCTCTACCGGCTGTTCTTCGGCGGCATGGTCGGCGAGTTCGTGCACGTCCTGATCGCCGAGCACGTCAAGCTCGCCGTGCCCGTACTGGCGCTCGATCCCACGAATACCGTGGCCGGCCTCGTCGCCGACCAGGTGGTGAAGATCCTCCCCGATCCCTGCGCGGTGGCCGCCGTGCGAGAACCCGAACGGCCCCGCCTCGCCGACGTCGCCCGGGATCTGCTCGTGGAGACGGTCGCCGAAGCGGTCGGTCTCGGCGACCACGGACTGGACCTGGCCGCATGAGACCAGCCACCTATGCGTACGACTATCCGACCTCCCGGGACGAGAACGGCCGGGAGAGAATCGGCCGGCACTACCTCGAAGCCGCCCCCGAGACGCTCTGCACCCTCAGCGAGGTGCCGTGGCGTCGTCCCGCCTGGGCGGAGGACCTACTGCGCATCGCTCGGGCGGTGTATCTCGCCGACAAGCTCTCCCGCCGCGACACGGCGGACGACCGTTGGACCCGACAGGTCGACCTTCGGGTCCAGGTGACGAACGTGGACGTCTGGCACGGACACGCGCTCGACCTGTTCTCGTCGCTGGTCGGGGCTCTCACTGCGGACCGCTGGCGGATCAGCGTCCGCCCCGGTGCACCGCCCCTGCCGCATCAGGGCAGAAGCCACTACGACACCTCGATCGAGGAGGTCGCCCTCTTCTCCGGCGGTCTCGACTCCACCGCGTACGCGGCGGAGCGGTCCCTGGTGTCGGCAGGTGACCTGCTTCTCGTCTCCTACTTCGAGCCCAAGTGGAAGTCGCCGCAGGATGCCGTGTTCGGTGCGATCGATCGTTCACGGCGCCGAGGGCTACGGCGGTTCGTGTCGTCACAGCAGGTACGCGCCGGGCGTCCCCGGCTGGAGAAGTCGGCGCGTACCCGCGGACTGCTCTACGCGGCGACCGCCGTCTTCTTCGCCGCCACCCACCGGGTGGCACAGGTAGCCGTCCCGGAGAACGGCCAGTTGGCGCTGAATCCGGCACTGACGCCGGCCCGGGTGGCGGCCTGTTCCACCCGATCGGTGCACC
Organism: Micromonospora sp. NPDC023869; assembly: GCF_055559695.1. NCBI lineage: Bacteria > Bacillati > Actinomycetota > Actinomycetes > Micromonosporales > Micromonosporaceae > Micromonospora > Micromonospora sp. NPDC023869. The sequence goes on along the minus strand of NZ_JBVHKD010000007.1, from coordinate 74,341 downwards.
CCTTCACGCTGGGGCTTCTCAACGAGGTGATCCGGCAGGTCGGTGGCGCCGTCGAGGTGGTCAATCCGTACCTGCACCTCACGAAGGGTGAGGTGTGTCATCGCGCACTGAACGCGGGTCTGACGCCGACGACGTTGACCCGGCACACGGTGAGTTGTGGTCGCGCTTCCAGTAGTCGCCCGAGGTTGCACTGCGGCTACTGCTATCCGTGCCTGATGCGGCACTCCGGGCTCCTCGCGGCGCTCGGAGACGACGACACGCCGTACTCGAAGCGGGTGTGGGACCTACCGGACCACGACCGGAAGATTGAAGACCGCCGCGCGTTGCATCGCTGGTTGCAGCGGCCGTTCGTGGTTCGCGACCTCGTCACCGACATGCCGGTCCCGGCCGGCATCGACCTGGCCCCGCTCGTCGCCGTGGTGGATCGGGGGCGGGCAGAGCTGTCCGCCATGTTCGACCGTCATCGGAAAACCGGCAGGTAGCCGCAGTGGTGACGTTCCGGACTGGCATGGAAACGACCTGCGGGGGTATCAGCGACACATGAGGGCGAGTTTCCGGCTCGGCCGGATCGTGGGCGTACCCGTCGGGGTCAACTGGAGCGTCCTGGTCATCTTCGCGCTGATCTGGTGGGGGCTGTCGGCCAACCTGTTCCCCGTGTCGTACCCGGACCGGTCGGTGGTCGCGTACGTGCTGGCGGGGCTGGCGGCGGCCATCGTGTTCTTCCTGGGCCTGCTGGCGCACGAGGTGTCGCACGCGGTGGTGGCCAAGCGCAACGGGTTGGGCGTCGGCGGGATCACCCTCTGGCTGTTCGGCGGGGTGGCGGAGTTGCGCGGCGAGGCGCGTACGCCCGGTGCCGAGCTGCGGATCGCCGGGGTGGGGCCGCTGGTCAGCCTGATCATCGGCGCCTTCTTCGGGGTGCTCGCGATGCTGCTCAGCGTCGCCGGGGTGCACGGGCTGTGGCTGGGTGTGATGGCCTGGCTGGGCGGGATCAACCTGCTGCTGGCGGTCTTCAACATCCTGCCGGCCGCCCCGCTCGACGGTGGGCGGCTGCTGCGGGCGGCGGTGTGGAAGGCCACCGGGGACCGGACCCGGGCGACGGTGGTGGCGGCCCGGGCCGGGTGGGTGCTGGGTCTGGCGTTGATCGGTTTCGGGTTGTTCCGGTTCCTCACCGGCGCCGGTGTGGGCGGGCTCTGGCTGGCCCTGATCGGCTGGTTCCTGATCGGCGCGGCCAGTCTGGAGGAGCGGCAGGCGCGGGTGGGCTCGGCACTGCGCGGGATCCGGGTGGCCGACGTGATGACCCCGCAGCCGCAGACCGCTTCGGGCGAGATGACGGTGGCCGACTTCGTGGACAACTACCTGTTCGCGTACCGGCACACCGCGCTGCCGTTGACCGAGGACGGCCGACCGGTCGGCCTGGTCACCCTCGACCGGGTACGCGGTGTGCCGAGTGACGCACGGGGCAGCACCACGCTGGAGTCGGTGGCCTGCCGTTCCGACGAGTTGGTGCTCGCCTCCCCCGACGAGCAGCTCACCGACCTGCTCCCCCGGCTCAGCGACTGCGCCGACGGGCGGGCGCTGGTGGTCACCGACGGTCGCCTGGTCGGCATCGTCTCGCCCAGCGACATCAGCCGGGCCGTGCAACGCGGCAGCATGCGGGACCAGGTCACCGCCGGCCGCTGACAGGTCAGCGGGGGAAGAGGTGGTCCAGTTCCTCGGTGCGGAACCTGCCGGTCGGGTCCAGCCGGGTGAGCAGCGCGGCGAAGTCCGCCCAGCGGGGGTAGGTGGCCGCGATCGTCTCGGGCGGCAGGGTGAAGACCTTGCCCCAGTGCGGGCGCGGGGCGAACGGGGCCAGGGCGCGTTCCACCTCGGCGAGCACCGGCAGCACCCTGGTGGTGTCGGCGATCCAGGTGAAGTGGATCGCGAGGGTGTCCCGGTCGTACTGCGGGCTCAGCCACAGCGTGTCGGCCGCGATGGTCCGCAGCTCACTGGTCTGCGACACCGGGGCGATCAGGTGGGCCACCTCGTCGAGCGCGGCCAGTGCCTCTCCGGCGTCGGCGCGCGGCAGGTGGTACTCGGACTGCAACTCGTCGCCGCTGCTCGGGGTGAAGCCCAGCCGGAAGTGCGGCAACCGCTCGTGCCACGGCCCGGCCACTCCGAGCTGCTCGGTGCAGTTGACCGTGGGCATGCCGGGCACCGGGTGCCAGGGCCGGTCGGCCGCCGTGGTGCCCAGCCAGTCGGCGGGCGGTGGCGGCTGGTCGGCGAGCTGCTTGCGCCAGACCTGGGTGCCGAGGGTGGAGCGCCAGTCGGTGAAGACACTGACGCTGTACGCGGCGGCGAGCGCCTCGTCCAGCGCGGCGCGGGGCAGGTCCAGCCGGACGTACTGCCGGACATCGTAGGTGGGCACCACGTCCAGGGTGACCCGGGTGACCACGCCGAGGGCCCCGAGGGCGACGACCGTACCGGCGAAGTCGGCCGAGTCCCGGTCGACGGTGTGCAGGTCGCCAGTGCCGGTGACCAGTTCGAGTCCGGCGACGGCGGTGGCCAGGTTGCCGACGGTGACACCGGAACCGTGGGTGCCGGTGGCGACCGCGCCGGCCACCGAGATGTGCGGCAGGGAGGCCAGGTTGGCCAGCGCGTACCCCCGCTGGTGCAGCCAGGTGGCCAGGTCGCCGTAGCGGATCGCGGCCGGGACGTCGACGGTCCGGCACTGCGCGTCGAGCCGGATCGTGTCCGGCAACCCGGACAGGTCGACCAGGTCGCCGGTGGTGTCACCGAGCCGGTTGAAGGAGTGCCCGCTGCCCACCGCCCGGATGTGCTCGCTGCCGGCGACCAGCTCGCGCAGCTCGTCCACGGACGACGGCCGGTGATACGCCCGCGCGGAGTACCGGATGTTGCCCGCCCAGTTGCGCTGCGTCGACACGCGACCTCCCCCTACCCTGCCGACGGTTACCGTCGGCTCCGTCGGGGAACCCTACGCCGATGAGCAGCTACCGTGATCCCGCCCCTCGTGGCGACGTGTACCCCTCCGAGGAGGAGATCGACCCGACCGGCAGCGGGGTGTTCCCGGCCAGCGCGCCGACCGGTGCGTACCCGGCGGGCCAGCCCACCCCGCAGCCGTCACCCGCGCCGGGACCGGCGCCGTCGCCGGTGCCGACCCCGGGCCCGCCGCCCCGGATCGAGGGTGGCGCCCGGTCGATCGTCAGCCGGCACCTGGACGGTTCGGTCGCGGTGGTCACCGACTTCGACGGCGACGGTGTGGCCGACGTGGTGCAGTACGACCTCGACGGCGACGGGATCCCGGACGTCACCTACCTCGACAACGACCGCGACGGGCGGCTGGAGACCGTGCTGCGGACCCCGACCCGCTGACGGGCCGGGGTCGACGCCGCACCGCCGAAACCAGCCGCACCACCCAGAGCAGCCGCACCGCTCACAGCTGCGGCAGCACCTCCGAGGCGACCAGGTCCAGGTGGTCCAGATCGCCCAGGTCGAGCACCTGGAGGTAGGCCCGCTGGCTGCCCACCGCGGCGTACCGGCCGAGCTTGTCGACCACCTCGGCGGGCGTGCCGGCCAGCCCGTTCTCGCGCAGCTCGTCCGCCTCCCGGCCGATCGCGGCGGCCCGCCGGGCCACCTCGGCGTCGTCCTTGCCGCAGCAGAGCACCAGCGCGTTGGACCAGGTCAACTCGTCCGGGTTCCGGCCGATCTCCTGGCAGGCGGCACGCACCCGACCGAACTGGGTGACCGTGTCGTCGATCGAGACGAACGGCAGGTTGAACTCGTCGGCGTACCTGGCGGTGAGCTGCGGGGTCCGCTTCGCGCCCATGCCGCCGAGCAGGATCGGCGGGTGCGGCTGCTGCACCGGCTTGGGCAGCGCCGGTGAGTCGCTGACCTGGTAGTGGCGGCCGGTGAAGGCGAACGTCTCCCCCGGCGGGGTACGCCACAGACCGGTGATCACGGCGAGCTGCTCGTCCAGCCGGTCGAAGCGCTCCTTGAGCGCCGGGAACGGGATCCCGTACGCGCTGTGCTCGGCGTCGTACCACCCGGTGCCGATGCCCAGTTCGACCCGGCCGCCGCTCATCTGGTCGACCTGCGCGACGGTGATGGCCAGCGGGCCGGGCAGCCGGAACGTCGCGGCGGTCATCAGCGTGCCGAGCCGGATCGAGCGGGTGTCCCGGGCCAGCCCGGCCAGGGTCGTCCAGGCGTCGGTGGGGCCCGGCTCGCCGCTGACCGACCCCATCTTGAGGTAGTGGTCCGAGCGGAAGAAGGCGCCGAAGCCGGTCTCCTCGGCGCGGCGGGCCACGGCCAGCAGGTCGTCGTAGGTCGCACCCTGCTGAGGTTCGGTGAAGATCCGCAGTTCCATGGACCGAGCATAGAAAGCCCAGCGCCGTACCGCCCGACTTGTGCCACCCATCTAGGGTGGTGCGGTGGGTGAACCGGTCGTCGCCGTCGCGGACCTGCACGTCACGTTCGGCAGCGTGACCGTGGTGCGGGACGTCGACTTCGACCTGCCGGCGGGCGGCGCGCTCTGCCTGGTCGGCGAGAACGGTGCGGGCAAGTCCACCGTGTTGCGCTGCGTCACCGGCCTGACCGACCCGAGCGCGGGCCGGGTCCGGGTGTTCGGGGCCGCGCCGGACGGCTCGGCCGCGTTCTGGCGCCGGGTGGTGGCCACCGTCGAGCAGCCGAGCTGGTACGCCGGACTGACCGTGCGGGAACACGTCGAGCTGGTCCGGCTGGCCGGTGGCGACGACCCGGCCGACGGTCGGGTGGACGAACTGCTGTCCGTGTTGGGCCTGCGCGACCTCGGCGACGGCACCCCGGATCGGCTCTCCTCGGGCGAGCGGCAACGGCTGTTGCTGGCCGCCGCCCTGGCCCGTCCGGCGGAGCTGCTGGTGCTGGACGAGCCGGAACAGCGGCTGGACGCGGTGATCCGGCCGGTGGTGGCCGGTCTGCTCGGCGACCACCTGGCCGCCGGTGGGAGCCTGCTGTTCGCCAGTCACGATCCGGTCTTCGTGGCCGCCCTCGACTGTCCGGTCCTCCGGCTGCACACCGGGTCACCGACGTCCGACGCGAGCACCTGGTCACCGGCGTCCGACGCGGGCACATGACGCGGGTGGCCGAGGCGCCGACCCGCCGGGAGCCGGTGCCGCCGACCGCCCGCCGGCTGCGCCGCTGGGTGCGCCGACGGCGGGCCGAACGCGCCCCCTCGCTCTCGCTGGAGAGCGCGTACCTGCTGGTGCTGACGGTGGCGATGGCGGTCGGGCTGTTCGGTCCGGGGGTCGGGTCGGCGATGTGGCCGGCGGCGGGGGCGGCCCCGCCGGACCGGCTCGTGGTGCTGGTGCTGCTGAGTGCGGGTGCTGTCGGCCTGATGCTGCTGTTGCGTCAGACCGGCCCGTTGGTCCTGGGGCGCGGTGAGCTGACCTGGCTGCTGCCGGCGCCGGTGCCCCGACGTGGCCTGCTGCTACCGGCGCTGGTGCGGGCGCTGGCGGTCGGTGCGGTCATCGGCGCGTTGCTGGCGTTGGCCGGTGCCGCCCGCCTGGCGGTCCGCCCGGTCGCCGGGTCCGCCCTGGCCGGTTGGCTCGCCCTGGGTGCGGCCGTCGGTGCGCTCCTGGCACTGCTCGCGACGGCCGCGCAGCGACGGCCGGGGTACGCCCGGGTGCTGGACGCCGCGCTGCCGGCGCTGCTGGTGGCGCTGGGCGCGACGGTGCTGCTCACCCGGGTACGACCGATGCCGACGCTGCCCGGCGTCGACGCGCCGCCGCTCCCGCTCACCCTCGGCGTCCTGCTCCTCGTCGCGGGCCTCACCGCCCTTGCCGTCCGCGACCTGGCGCGCTTACCCGACGTCCGGCTGCACGAGCCGTCGCTGACCGTCGGCACGTACCTGGACGCCGCGTACGCCGTCGAGCCGTCGTTCCTCGCCGACCTGCGTGAGCGACGGTACTGGCGGCGGCGGACCCTACGCTCCCGGCCGCTGCGTCCCCGGTTCGGCCGGCTGGTGCCGCTGCAACAGGACCTGCTGGTGCTGCGCCGACGCGGTTGGCGGCTGGGCTGGCTGGCCCTGGCGACTCCACTGCCGGCGTTGCTCACCGCCGGTGCCGGCTGGCTGCCGGCGACCGCCCTGGTGCTGGGGGCGGTCACCACCGCCGGGGTCACCCTCGACGCGCTGCGCCGCGACGCGGCCCATCCGGCGCTGCTACGGCTGCTCGGGCTGACCGGCCGGCGGGCGGTCGCGATCCGGCTGGTCGTGCCGACGGTGCTGGCCACGGCGTGGTCCGGACTGGCCGTGGCGGTGCTGGCGTGGCTCGGTGACCTGCCGCCGGGCCCCTGGTGGGCGCTCGGGTTGGCGTTCGGCCCGACGGCCGCGATGATGGCCGTCCGGCGGGCGCAGGCCGGTCGGATCGACCACTCCCTTCCGCTGGTCGTCACCCCGATGGGTGCCTTCTCGCCCGGCCCGGTGCTGTGGCTACTCAACGGGACGGACGTGCTGCTGTTCGCGACGCCGACCCTGGTCGCCCTGCTCGGGCCGGTCCGGCCAGGCTGGGGTTGGGTCGCCGTCCAGGCGGTGTGCGCGGTGCTGGCGGTGCTGGCCTATCTGCGTTTCGGCACGGACGGACGTCGCCCTCGGGTGTGAGCCACCGACTGTTCCGGCCGAGGTGGACGCAAATTCTTGCAGCGTTTTCAGCCATCCGCAAGAGGCTGCTCGCAGTTGGGTCGACGGGTGAATCAGAGGTTCCCAAGCATCGACGCCACTGTTACGGTCACGCCATCACCGCAACTTCTTGCATAGCTTGCAGGAACCTGTGCTGTCACCACGTCTGCCTGACCGTCCCCCGAGGAGGGCCCGTGCGAATCCCCCGTCCCCGCGCCGCGATACCCGCGGCCCTGGCCGCGACACTTGTCGCGGCCGGTCTCACCGTCGTCGCCGCCGGCACCGCGCCGGCCAGCGCAGCCGACGTACGCGCCAACGGCGACGCGATCGTCCACCTGTTCCAGTGGCGGTGGGACTCCGTCGCGCAGGAGTGCGAGAGCACCCTCGGGCCCCAGGGTTGGGGCGGCGTGCAGGTCTCACCGCCGCAGGAGCACGTGGTGCTGCCCAGCGCCGAGGGCGCCACGTACCCGTGGTGGCAGGACTACCAGCCGGTGTCGTACCGGCTGGACTCGACCCGGCGCGGCACCAAGGCCCAGTTCGTCGACATGGTCGAGCGCTGCCGCGCCCAGGGCGTGAAGATCTATGTGGACATGGTGCTCAACCACATGAGCGGCACCGGTTCGGCGGGCAGCGGCCCGGGCAGCGCCGGCACCGTCTACGGCAAGTACAGCTACCCCAACCTGTTCGACGACGGTTCCGGCGACAGCTACGGATACGGCGACTTCGCGCCCTGCTACCGGCGGATCAGCAACTGGGGCAACAAGCAGGAGGTCCAGGACTGCGAACTGCTCGACCTGGCCGACCTGAACACCGCCGACCCCGAGGTGCGGCGCAAGATCGCCAAGTACATGAACGCGGTGATCGACCTGGGCGTGGCCGGCTTCCGGGTGGACGCGGCCAAGCACGTGCAGGAGGCGCACCTGGGCGACATCATCACCCGGTTGCGGGACGTACCCGGGTTCGGCGGTCGGCCTGACCTGTTCCACGAGGTGTACGGCGACGGGACGATCCCCTACACCGCGTACGCGCCGTACGGCGGGGTGACCAACTTCGACTACCAGCGCGCCGTCTCGTCGGCGTTCCGCGACGGCACCATCGCCCAGTTGGGCAACCTGCCCAACTACGGCGGGCTCACCGCCGCACAGGCGGTCGTCTTCGTCGACAACCACGACACCCAGCGCGAGAACCCGACGCTGACCTACAAGAGCGGCGCCCGCTACTACCTGGCGGACACGTTCATGATGGCCCACCCGTACGGTCGGCCCCAGCTCATGTCGAGCTACGCGTTCGGTTCCGTGCACGGGCAGGGCCCGCCCAGTTCGTCCAACGGCACCACGCTGGCCGCCGACTGCACCGGCAGCGCCTGGATCTGCGAGCACCGCAACCCGGGAGTGGCGGGCATGCCGAGCTTCCGCAACGCGGTCGCCGGCACCGGCATCGGGTCGGTGGTCACCGACGGCAACGGGCGGTTGGCCTTCGCCCGGGGCAACCGGGGGTACGCCGCCTTCAACGCCACCACCAGCGCCTGGAGCCGCAGCTTCGCCACCTCGTTGCCGGACGGCCGCTACTGCAACGTCGGTCGCGGCGCGTACGACCGGTCCACCGGAGCCTGCCCGGGTGGTGCGGTGACCGTCTCCGGTGGCACCTTCACCGCGTCGATCGCCGCCGACCAGGCGGTCGCCCTGCACGTCGAGGCCCGTCTGGACGGTGCCACGCCGACCCCGACAGCGACTCCGACCGGCTCGCCGACCCCGACCGCCAGCCCGTCCGTCCCGGCCGGGTCGACGCGGTTCACCGCGACCGTCTCCACCAACCCCGGCCAGGAGGTGTACGTCGTCGGCTCGATCCCCGCGCTCGGCTCCTGGAACCCGGTGAACGGCGTCAAGCTCTCCACCACGTCCGGCAGCTACCCGACCTGGACCGGGTCGGTGTCGGTGCCGGCGGGCACCACCTTCGAGTGGAAGCTGGTCAAGGTCGGCAACGGCTCGGTGCAGTGGGAGAACGACCCCAACCGCACCGGCACCGCCGGCACCGCCCTGACCGCCACCTGGAACCAACCGGTCAGCACCCCGCCGGCCGCCACCACGGTCTCCTTCCGGGCCACCGCCACCACGACGCCCGGCCAGAACGTCTATGTCGTCGGTGACCTGCCCGCGCTCGGCGGCTGGGACCCGACCAAGGGGGTCCGGCTGTCGCCGACCGCCTACCCGGTCTGGACCGGAGGGCTGGGCGTGCCGGCCGGCACCACGTTCTCCTACAAGTACGTCAAGCGCACCGACTCCGGTCAGGTGGTCTGGGAGTCGGGCGGGAACCGCACCGCCACCGCCACCGGTTCGGTGACCCTGACCGACACCTGGCGCTGACCGCGATCGACCGCATGCGGCCCCTCCCGACGTCGTGTCGGGAGGGGCCGCCCCCGTTGCGCCCGGTCAACCGAGTCGGGCGTCGTCACCGGCGGGTCGACGGTCAGGGGGTCGCGCGCCGGATGATCAGATAGCTGGCGACCGCGAGCGGCAACGTGAACAGCGCCGGCCAGCCGACGAGCAGGGCGGCACCGGACTGGTCGGCGTACCAGTCACCGATCGCCGACCACCAGCCGCGCCAGGTCGCCAGGACCACGGCCCCGCCGATCACGACCAGCGCCGCGGTACTCAGGGTGAGCATGCCGTTGACGCCCCACCGCTTGAACACCAGGGCGATGGCGATCCCCAGGAACCCGAGCAGCAGGAACGGGATCGCGAAGCCGAGGAACCGCAGCACCGGGTTCTCCACCCAGAGGAACGGGATGCCGAAGAAGGTCAGGCCGACGCCCCAGCCGTCGGTCGCCTCCTCGATGACGGCGAGCAGGTAGAGCAGCCCCGCATAGACGACCGCCTGGGCACCGAAGGAGAGCACGTTGCCGAGGTAGAAGCTGCGACGCGAGATGCCCAGCCCGATCGCGAACGGGAAGTCCTGGGTGATCACGTTGATGCAGGCGATGAACATCATCACGTAGATGCTGGCCAGACCACCGGTGGTCTGCTCGATGTCCCGCCCTTCCATGGAGGCGAAGAAGGCCAGATTGATGAGGAAGCTGAGGGAGAGGATCGCCACGGGCCAGCCGACCACGCTGGGCCAGGCGACGAACTGCAACCGGGGGACCGTCAGGGCACGGTTCATCGGACGGCCTCCTTGCTGGTGGCGCCGGCGGCCTGCCCGTCGGCCGAGGTGGTCAGACGCACGACGGTGTCCTGCAACGACGAGGCCTCCAGGGCCAGGCCCAGGGAGCGGGCCCGCTCCTGGTCCGCCGGGCCGAAGTCACCGCGTACGGTGGCGCGGGCCGTGCCGCCGAGCAGCACCCGGTGCAGTTCGGTGGCGCTACGGCTGAACTCGTCCACCGCCGCGACCGGGCCGGCGACGGTGAGCACCTGGCCGCGCAGGACCTCCGCCTCCTCGTCCAGCAGCAGCCGTCCGGCGTCGATCAGCAGCACGTGCTCGATCAGGTCGCTGACCTCGTCGATGAGGTGGGTCGAGAGCACGATCGTGCGGGGGTGTTCGGTGTAGTCGGCCAGCAGCCGGTCGTAGAAGACCTGCCGGGCCACCGCGTCCAGGCCGAGGTAGGGCTCGTCGAAGAAGGTCAACGGTGCCCGCGTGGCCAGCCCGACGATGATCCCCAGTGCCGAGAGCATGCCCCGGGAGAGCTTGCGGACGTTGCGTCGCGGCGGCAGCCGGAAGTCCTCGACCAACTGCTGCGCGAACGCCTCGTCCCACCCGGGGTGGACCAGGGCGGCGGCCCGCAGCACGTGCCGCACCTGGAGGTTCGACGGGTAGGTCTGGCTCTCCTTGATGAACGAGATCCGGGACAGCACGCCCTCGTTCTCGTACGGGTGCTGCCCGAAGACCGCGACCTCGCCGGAGGTGGCGAAGTTCTGCGCGGTGAGGATCTGCATCAGCGTGGTCTTGCCGGCGCCGTTGCGTCCCAGCAGGCCATAGATCCGGTTCCCGGCGAGCGAGAAGCTGACCCGGTCCAGCGCCGTGACGCCCCGGTACCGCTTGGTCAGGTCGGTGACGGTGACGACGGGGCTCATCGCTCCCCCTCCCAGGTGTCGATCATGCTCTTGAGTTCCGCCGGGTCGATGCCGAGCTTGCGTGCCTCGGCGACCAGCGGTTGCACGTACTGCCGGGCGAACTCGTCACGGCGTCGACCGCGCAGCTTGGCGCGGGCACCGGAGGAGACGAACATCCCGATTCCTCGTTTCTTGTAGAGCGTTCCGTCGTCGACGAGCTTGTTGACCCCTTTGGCGGCGGTCGCCGGGTTGATCCGGTGGAAGGCCGCCAGCTCGTTCGTGGACGGCACCTGCTCCTCCTCGGCCAGCGTCCCGTCCAGGATCGAGTTCTCCAGCAGCTCCGCGATCTGGAGAAAGATCGGTCGGCCGTCCTCCATCACGTCCGCCACCCTGGTCCGCCACCCTGGTTGGCCGGTTCACTACTCATGTAACTAACCATGCAACCGGAGCGGTGTCGCTGTCAAGCCGGGGTGCGGGCCGTTAACCTTCCGACCCGGTCCGCGCGTCTACGTACCGGGAGGTGCGCATGACCGACGGACACCCGGCGCCGCCGGAGGGCTTCGCCGAGTTCGTGGCGACCCGGTCCCCCGCGCTGCTGCGGTCGGCCTGGCTGCTGACGGGCGACGCCGGGCGGGCCGAGGACCTGTTGCAGACCGTGCTCGCCGCCGCGTGGCAGCGCTGGTCGACGGTGTCCGCCGGACATCCCGAGGCGTACCTGCGACGTGCCCTGTTCACCACGTACGTGTCATGGTGGCGACGCCGGTGGCGGGCCGAGGTCCCGTCCGCCGCGCCACCCGAGCGGGCCGTCCCGGACGACCCGGCCCGCGAGTCGGCCGACCGGGACGCGCTCCGCCGGGCGCTGGCCCGACTCAGCCGCCAACAGCGGGCGATCGTGGTGCTGCGCTACGCCGAGGACCTCTCCGTCGAGCGGACCGCCGAGGTGCTGGGCTGCTCGACGAACACGGTGAAGGTGCAGTCGTCCCGTGCCCTGCGCAGCCTGCGTACCGATCCGAACCTGGACCTGTTCACCCAACGGAAGGTCGTGTCGTGACCCGTGACGACGAGGACATCCGCCGACTGTTCGACGACGCCGTCCCCCCGCTGCCCGCCCCGCGCGACCGCATCGCCGAGGTCGGGACCCGGGTACGCCGGCACCGCCGCCGGGTGGTCACCGGCACGGCGGCGGCCGTGACCCTGGTCGTGGCGCTCGGCGTCGGCCTGCCGGCGCTGTGGACGCCGGACCGGACCGGCCCACCGGTGACGACCACCGACCCGATCGGCGAGGTCGTCTGCCCGACCAGCCTCGCCGAGCGGCCCGACCTGGACGCCGTGCGCTACGGCAACGACAAGCCACTCGTCCCACCCGGCGCGGTCGAGATCACCAACTGCCAGGTACAGGTCGACCCTCCGGGCATCGGGCAGGAGCATCCTGGGCCACGCGTTCTCACCACCGGGGTGGACCAGATCGTCCGGTTGCTCAACGCCCAGCCGCCCGGACCGGCAGACGGAAACGGCCGGCCGCTGCCGGCCGGGCAGCTCATGTGCACTAATCCAGGGGTCGACGGGGAGACGGTGCTGATGTTGCGCTACCCCGACCGCGAGCCGGTCACGGTCTGGATGGACCGCGCCTGCCGGGTGGCGGTCACCGCCACCCACGGAAGGGGAGCCGACTTCGAGGTCTTCTCGACCTTCCTCGACCGGTACCGGGAGCAGCTCGCCGTGACCACCGACCCGGCCACGATCACCACCCCGGACTGCCCGGCCACGATCCCCGCCGACCGGGTACGGAGCAAGCCGTCCAACCCCGGGCCGCCGGACCGGATCCAACTCAACAACAGCGACCGTTACGTGACAGTCCTGCCGACCCCGCTGGTCGAGGTCACCGCCTGCCGGTACGAGGTGGCCGATGGCACCGCCGAACTGGTCCGGCAGGAGCGGCGGCGCGCGGGAGCCGACGACCTGCGCCCGGTGCTCAACGACACGTTCGACCGAAAGGCCAAGAGCAGCGACTGCGGCGAGTGGCCGGGCTATCCCGCGCCCACCGCGTTCGACACGCTGACCGTGGCCGACGCGACCGGTGCCACGGCCGAATTCTGGGTCCGGCACACCCCGTGCCAAAGCGCCCGGCGTCTCTGGAGCGTCAACACCCAGGTCACCGCGCCGCTGCTCGACGCGCTCACCGATCTGCTCGGCCCGCCGCCCGCCGGGTGACGGTCAGGCGTACGGAGGACGGGCGTACGCGGCCCGGAGGGCGGCCAGTCCGGCCGCCTTCGGGCTGAGCGTGCCCCAGCCCGAGTTGAAGTAGTTGGTCCGGACGATGAACGGGCCCCGCTCGGCGTTGAGCCGGGCGATGGCGGCCGGCACCGTGGCGATCCAGGCCGGCTGGTCGGGGATCTCGGCGACGCGTACGCCCCACTCGGCGATGAGTACCGGGCGGGCCAGGGCCACCGGGCCGAGGTCGGCCACGGCCCAGTCCTTGGTCCGACGGAACCGGTCCAACGCGGTGTGCGAGGCACTCGTGGCATAGACGTTCCACTGGAGGAAGTCGAGCCGCGACATCAGCGACTCCGGGTGGGTGCGCTGGAAACAGGGCCGGTCGAAGCCGCCGAGACCGACCGAGAAGGTGGTGCCCTGCGGCAGCGACTTGGCCCGGAACCAGTTCACGATGTACGTCATCGCCTGCACCGCGCGGGCGTCCGACTCCGCCCAGGTGTACGCCCGGCCGGACTCGGTGGTGCCGAACTCGTGGTCGGTGTCCAACTCGGAGGCGAGCTGAATGTTCACCCCGAACCCCATCGTCCGGTACTGCGACAGCGCCCGGGCGAAGAGTCCGTCGCACTGCCCGGCGAGCACCTGGCCGTAGCCGTACGCCTTGGGCCAGACCGCGCCGGGACGCTGTTGGATGGTCATCGCCGGGGCGGGCACGACGTAGCGCACCCCGTCGACGGTGAACGTCTGCGCACCGGCGTCGGCCGCCCCGTAGTGCTTGAGCTCCAGCACCATGTTGATCTGGATCCCGCCACGGCCGAGGGTGACCAGCCACGGCCGGTTGTACCCGGGGAAGACGTAGCTGTCGGCGAAGCTGCGGTACTGGGTCAGCGACCGGAAGTTGCCGCCGGCCATGTCGGCGGTCGGGTCGGCGTTCCCGGCCAGGTAGTAGCCGCCGAGCACCGGCGGCGTGATCGCGTAGTCGACGGCGGCGCTGACGGCCTGACCGGTGGAGTCGCGCACGGTGACGGTGACCCGGGCCATCACGCCACCGCCCGGTACACGGCCACCGCGCCGTTGTCCGACACCCGTGTCCAGGTGCGCCCGGAGTCGTCGGTGACGGTGACGGTGAGCGGGTCGATGACGGCGGTGACCTTGGCCGGTGCGCTGCTGTTGCCCTGCGCGTCGGTGACCACGACGGTGACGGTGAGCGTCTTCGTGTCCGGATCGCCGTAGGTGACGGTGAGCAGCATCTGCGCCCCGGGGGCGTAGGTGCTGGCGTTGAGGGCGGCGGTGACGGTGGGAGCGGCCATGGCAGCTCCTTCCTGGCTCGATCGCGGTGACCGGCGGGCTGCCCCGTCGGCCGGTGGGAGGTGCGGCGACGGCCGGAGCGGGCAGGTGCCCGTCCGGTGGAGAATTCGGCGTGATGACGGTGGCGACGTCGCTGTCGGGCGGGGCGGGCATCCGCCCGGTCCACCGGGCGGTCCAGTCGGACGTGGTCCGCCGTCCGCAGCCTCTCCACCTGCTACAACAGTGCGTCAGGAGAGGACCCATTGTCCTGTCTATTTACGGACATATCGATCATTATGAGGATGGCGCATGAAGTACCTAATGTTGATCTACGGCAACGACGAGGTCTGGGGCAGCCTGCCGGACGGCGACCTGGCCACGCTGATCGGCGAGGTGGACGCCTTCAACCAGGCGCTGCGCGACTCCGGTGAACTGGTGGACTCGCAGGGCCTGGAAACCCGCCCCCGGGCGGTCCGCATGGTCGACGCCGCGCCGGTCGTGACCGACGGGCCGTACCTGGAGGCCAAGGAGTACGTCGGGTCGTACTTCGTGGTCGACGTGGACAGTGAGCAGCGCGCGCTGGAGATCGCCCGGTCGTATCCGGGGCTGCGGATGGGCACCGGGATCGGTGGCGGCCTGGAGGTCTGGCCGCTGATGACCCAGGACGGGGCCGGGAGCTGAGCCTGGACGAGGCCACCGTCGACCTGCTGCGCCGCCTCGCCCCGCAGGTGCTGGGCACCCTGGTGCGCCGCTACGGCGACTTCGCCACCGCCGAGGACGCGGTCCAGGAGGCGCTGGTCGCGGCCGTCGAGGCGTGGCCGCGCGAGGGCGTACCGGAGCATCCGTCGGGCTGGCTGCACACCGTGGCCGCCCGCCGGTACGTCGACCAGGTCCGCGCCGAGGCGGCCCGGACCCGCCGGGAGCGGGCCGCCCACGACGCCCTGCCGCGGGACGCGCTCGTCACGCCGCCACCGGATGCCACCGCACCGCCCCACGACGACCTGCTGGAGTTGTTCCTGCTCTGCTGCCACCCGGCGCTGCCGGCACCGGCGCAGCTCGCGCTCACCCTGCGGGCCGTCGGCGGGCTCACCACCGCCGAGGTGGCCGCCGCCTTCCTGGTGCCGGAGAAGACCATGGGGCAGCGGATCGTGCGGGCCAAACAGCGGCTGCGCGAGGCGGGCGCACGGTTCGCCCCGCCGCAGGCGGCGGAACAGGGCCGTCGGCTGGCCGTGGTCCGGCAGGTGCTGTACCTGATGTTCAACGAGGGATACAGCGCCAGCAGCGGCCCCGAGCTGCGCCGGGCCGACCTGACCCGGCAGGCGCTGCGGCTGACCCGGCGGTTGCACGAGCGGTTGCCGGACGACGGCGAGACCGCCGGGCTGCTCGCGTTGATGCTGTTGACCGAGGCGCGAGCGGCGGCCCGGGTCGGCCCCGACGGCGACCTGGTGCCGCTGGCCGAGCAGGACCGTCGGCGGTGGGACCGGGCGGCGATCGCCGAGGGCTGCGCGCTGGTCGCGCACAGCCTCGCCACCTCGCCGCTGGGCCCGTACCAGGTGCAGGCCGCCATCGCCGCGGTGCACGCCGAGGCACCGCACACCGAGGAGACCGACTGGCCGCAGGTCCTCGCCCTCTATGAGGTGCTGGAGCGGATGGCGCCCAACC
Organism: Micromonospora sp. NPDC023869; assembly: GCF_055559695.1. Lineage (NCBI taxonomy): Bacteria > Bacillati > Actinomycetota > Actinomycetes > Micromonosporales > Micromonosporaceae > Micromonospora > Micromonospora sp. NPDC023869. The sequence goes on along the minus strand of NZ_JBVHKD010000007.1, from coordinate 58,489 downwards.
CGGTGGCGACGCTGAACCGGGCGGTGGCGGTGGGCATGGTGCGCGGGCCCGAGGCCGGGTTGGCGCTGCTGGCCGAGGTGGAGTCGGGCCTGCTCGCCGGCCATCACCGGCGGTACGCGGTCCGCGCCCACCTGCTGGAGCTGGCCGGCGACCGGAGCGCCGCGGCGGTGGCCTGGCGTCGGGCGGCCGACCTCGCCGGCAACGACGCCGAACGGCGGCACCTGCTGCGCCGCGCCGCCCGCTGCGAGAGTGACCCAGGACACAGCGACGATCGGTAGAAGTGACCGGTCCGGCTCCGATCCACCGGTGAGCGGCGGGTGCCCGCCGCAGACTGCGGAGGTACGGAGATGACCAAGGTGACCGCGCAACTGTCGGTGTCGCTGGACGGCTGCTACGCCGGCCCACGGCACGACGGGACCGGCGACTGGATGCACTCGGCGGAGAGCCACGGCTTCTTCCGGGTCACCCGCTGGGTCACCGCCGCGATGTCGTGGCGCGAACGGCAGGGCTTCGCCGGTGGCGAGCACGACGTCAACTCGGAGATCGTCGCCGAGTCGTTCGGCGCGGCCGGCGCGTACGTGATGGGGCGGCGGATGGCCGACGGCGGTGAGGTGCCGTGGGGCGACGAGCCGCCGTTCCGGGCCCCGGTCTTCGTGGTGACCCACCGGCCCCGTCCGACGCTGCGGCGCCAGGGCGGCACCAGCTTCACCTACGTCACCGACGGGGTGGCCGCCGCCGTGGCACAGGCCCGCGAGGCGGCCGGCGACAGGGACGTGGCGGTGGCCGGCGGCGGCAGCCTGGTCCGGCAGGTGCTGCGGGCCGGTCTGCTGGACGAGTTGGAACTGCACGTGGTGCCGGTGGTGCTCGGCGACGGCCTGCGCCTGTTCGACCCCGACCTGGGCCTGGACGACTTCGAGGCGATCGAGATGTCCCCCACCCGGGTGGTGCCCACCCCCGAGGTCACCCACATCCGGTACGCCGTACGCGGCCGTGCTCCGCTGGTCCTGGACGACCGGGGCCGGGGCACCGGCACGCCCGAATGAGCGTGACCCACCGGGTCGCCGCATCCCGGGCAGAGGGGGCAACGCGCAGAGGTGTACCGCCCTTAGAGTGACGGCAATTCGTCCATCGAGGAGGGCGCGGTGTCCGAGCCGCCACCCGCCGAGCGTTTCCCGACCGAGGAACCCGGCGACATCCCTGTGCCACCCGACGCCGGTCCCACCGGGACGCCGCCCCGGCTGCTGGTCCTGCCGCCCACCGACGGGTTGTCGCCCATCGTCTGGCCCGGTGCCGCCGACCAGCCCGCCTGGGCCATCCCGGTGACCGTGCCGCCGGGCACCCGGGGGTACGCGATATTCCTCCCGCTGGTGGCGGCCGACGACGACCCGGCCGCCACCGCCCCGGGCACCTCGACGGTGGCCGCTTCGGCGACCCCGCCCCCGGCCGCCGCGACGGTCTCCACCCCGGTCGGCTCCACTCCCCCGCCCGGGACTCCCCCGGACTCCCCGGCTCCGGCGGTGACCGCGCCCGCCCAACGGAGGGCGGAGGCGGCATCACCACCAGCACAACGGATTCCGGAGACGGTAGCGGCGGGCCAGCGGGTTCCCGGTGCGGCACCAGCGGCGGCGCTGCCCGGCGTTCCCGTGCCGCCCGCGCCCGGCTACCGGATGCCCGGCTCGCCGTACGACTTCCGGTCCCGGCCACTGCAACCGTCGTTCCTGGACCGGGCGTGGCCCGGCCCGGCCCCGGCCCGGGATCGGGCCACCCCGCTGGCGGTCCTGGCCGGGGCACTGGGGGTGGCCGCGTTCGTGCCGTTGGGGCGTACCGGCGTCGGTTGGTTCCTCGGTTGGCTGGTGCTGACCGCCGGGGTGCTGGTCGCCGTCCGCCGACACACCGCCGACCTGCCCAGGGCCGAGCGGTGGGTCCGGGCCGGCTGGGCCGGTGCCGCCCTGGCGCTGCTCGCGGTGCTGGCCTTCCGCAACGCCTGGTGGCTGGTGACGTTCTGCGTGCTCGCGGCGCTGTGCTGCGCGGCCCTGGCGATCGTCGGCGGACGGCGGATGCGCTCGATCCTGTTCAGCCTGGGAGCCGCCCCGCTCGCCGCGCTGCGCGGACTACCGTGGGTGCGCGCCCACGTCCGAGCGCCCGGCGGCGACGGCACCACCCGCCGCGTCGTCGGTTCGGTCACCGCCACCGTGGCCGTCCTGGTCGTCTTCGGCGCGCTGCTCTCCTCCGCCGACGCCGCCTTCTCCCAGGCGCTCGGCGTCCTCATTCCCGAGGTCAGCGGCGGTGGGGTGGTCCGGTGGCTGTTCCTGGCCGCCGTCGGTGGCCTGATCGCGGTGGCCGCGCTCTACACGCTCGCGGCGCCGCCGGACCTGTCCCTGGTGGACCGGCCCACCGCCCGGCGGCTCAGCCTGGTCGAGTGGGCCCCGCCGATCGCCGCCCTGACCGCTCTCTTCGGCGGCTTCGTGCTGGTGCAGTTCACCGTCCTGTTCGGCGGGCAACGGCACGTGCTGTCGACCACCGGCCTCAGCTACGCCGAGTACGCCCGCAGCGGCTTCTGGCAGTTGGTCGCGGTGACCGTGCTGACGTTGGCGGTCCTCGGCGGGGTGACCCGCTGGGCCCGCCGGGACACCCCGCGCGACCGGCTGCTGCTGCGCATCCTGCTCGGCCTGCTCAGCGCGTTGAGCGTGGTGATCGTGGTGTCGGCACTGTCGCGGATGTGGACCTACCAGAAGGTCTACAGCTTCACCGGCGAGCGCGTCTTCGTGATGGCGTTCGAGCTGCTGCTCGGAGCAGTCTTCCTGATGGTCCTGGTGGCCGGCGTCCGGTGGCGCGGCGGCTGGATCCCCCGGCTCACCACGGCGCTCGCGGTGGTGATGCTGCTGGGGCTGGCGGCGCTCAACCCCGAGGACTACGTGGCCCGCCGCAACATCGACCGCTACCAGCAGACCGGCCGGATCGACGCCTGGTATCTGCGGGCGCTCTCGGCCGACGCCACGCCCGCGCTGGCCGCCCTGCCCGACCCGGTACGCCGGTGCACCCTGAGCTGGATCGCCGACGACCTGGCCGAGCCGGACCCGTGGTACGCCTGGAACCGGGGTCGCGACCGGGCACGGGCGGTACTCGACCGGTTGGGTCCCGAGTCGATCGGCAACCAGCGGGATTGCCGCCGCGCCGACCAGTTCGACCTGCCGAAGACCCGCCGCTGACCCCGTCGACCGGGCCGGGCCGAGTCGGCCCGGCCCGGTCGAGGCGATGTCAATGGCGGGACGGCCGGTGTCACCAGGGCTCGGGGATGTTCACCGCCAAGCAGCGCTGGGTGCCGGCGGTGGGCTGGTAGCAGGCGGACGCCTCCAGGTTGTAGCTGTGGTCGAACCGGTGGAACGAGGCCGTACCGCCGTTGACGCAGGTGCTGCCGCTGACCGTCGTACCGCCGGTGACCTTGCCGGAGGCGCAGCCCGCCGTGCCGGCGGTCTTCTCCACGGTGCTCAGCGAGGAGCGCAGGTCACCGGACTGGTGGGCGCCGTAGCCCACCGAGCTGACGCCGTCGCGGGTGATCGCGTACTGGAAGGCGGTCGAGGTGTAATACGACCAGCTCGCGCCGGTGCCGACCGTCCGCAGCCCGGAGTCCGAGGCCGAGGCCGGGATGAACAGATGGAACCCCTTGTCGTACGTGGTGGTGCCGTCGATCATCCGATAGACGACCACCAGCAGACCCTGGCTGTAGGTGCCGGTGTTGTAGGTCAGGTAGGTGCCGTTGCCGCAGGCCGTGCGGTCGGCGATGTAGCCGACGCCGGCGGCGTAGAGCAGCACCCGGGCACAACGCCCGTCCGCCGCGATGTCCTCGATGGTGCCGACGGTGGACGAGATGCCGGCGTTGTCGGTGGCGTACCCGGTCAGGCGCACCCCGGGCAGCGTGCCGGAATACTGGTAGGCGGTGGGATGGTAGTAGTTCCACGACGCCGACCAGCCGGTGCCCGAGGGCAGCGCGAGAGCCGGCGCGGCCGGCAGCAGGGCGGCGGTGAGCGTGGCGACCAGGGCGGCGGCCAGTGTGGCGATCGACCGCAGTCGGGCGTGCGTCCGCATCGTTTCTCCGTTCAGACGCGAGTCGTGCGAGGGGTAGATATCGACGATGATGACGGCATCGTCGGCCGCCCAGACGCGCTCTGTCCCGACCCGGACAGCCGCCCGGTCCTCAATTGAGACGAGTACCTCCAATGAGCTGGTCCCCTATGCAGCGCTATACGGGAGGGCTCAGGACCGCACTCTGCTCCCCATCAGTCGCTTTCGCGACACAATGCTGTCCGGCTAATGGGATCTTGAGAAGATCGCGTCTTCGCACGATGACTGGGGAGACGCGGTGAAGGCTGGCGAGACGACGCTAAAAGGGCTGCTGCAGGGTGAGCGACAGTACCTCGTGCCCCTCTATCAGCGCCGCTACAGCTGGAAGCGCAGGCACCTGGAGCAGCTTTGGACTGACCTGCTCGGTCTCGTGGACGCCGACTTGCCCGTGACGCACTTTCTCGGCTCGGTGGTACTCGCACCCAACCCCGCCAACACGCCTGCCAGCGTGCAGAGCTGGCTGGTGGTGGACGGCCAGCAGCGGCTGACGTCTCTCAGCATCCTGCTGTGCGCGATCCGGGACCACGTCCGGGAGACCGATCCGGAGGCGGCCACCCGGATCGACGACCTATACCTGCTCAACAAATGGGCCAAGGGCCTGTCGAAATACACCCTGCTCCCCACGCAAGCCGACCGTGAAGCGTGGATCTCACTGGTGGAACACAAAGCGGATGCCGGAGGAGACGACGCCGTCGGCGTCGCCTACCGCTACTTCCTCGGTGCGCTTGCCTCTGGTGACGACGGCCAGCCCTTCGATCTGGAGCGGCTGGAGCAGGCCATCGTGGCACGCCTCAGCATCGTAGAGATCGCAGCGCACGCCGACGACAACGTCTACCGCATCTTCGAGTCACTCAACCACACCGGTCGGCGGCTCACGCAGGCCGATCTACTGCGCAACTACCTGTTCATGCGGTTACCCAGTCGTGATGAACACGTCTACCAGCACCAGTGGGTGCCGCTCCAGGAGTTGCTCAACGACGATGAGCTCACCCAGCTGGTATGGCTGGACCTGGTGCTGCGCGGCGACGACCGAGCCACGCAGGAGTCGACCTACCAGGCGCAGCAGCAGCGACTGGCGAAAGTCGCCGACGAGGCTGGCATCGAGCAATGGGTGGAGGAGCTGCACCGCCGAGCCCGCCTTTACGCACGCATCCTGCGGCCAGAGCTTGAGAAGGACCCGGTGCTTCGCCACGCCCTGGACCGGCTCAAACGCTGGGGTGCCGCCGTCGTCGAGCCGATCGCGTTGCTCGTCCTGGTGGCACACGAACACGGCCGGCTGACCGTCGCGGAGGCAGCCGCATCGTTGCGGGTCGTGGAGAGCTACCTGGTTCGGCGCATGATCGCCGGTATTCCGACCAACAACACGAACCGGTTGCTGATGTCCATCGTTAAGGAACTCGGCGACGCGGCACCGACCGCGGCGGAGATCACTCGGTTGCTGTCAGGGCCGCGGCGGCGCTTTCCCACTAACCAGCTCATCCGAGAGGCAGTCCTGGCCAACCCGTTCTACTGGAACGGCCGCGGCCCGCAGCGGACATACGTGCTGCGATGCATCGAAGAGGCGTACGAGCACGGCGAGCCGCTCGATTTCGCCAAGTCGAAGTTGACCATCGAACATGTTCTACCACAGTCCGCCACGCCTGAGTGGCTGGAGATGCTCGCGGCGGATGCGCCTGGCGAATCGCCCGAGGAGTTGCACGGCTCGCTGGTGCACACCCTGGGGAATCTTAGCCTCACCGCGTACAACGGCAAGCTGGCGAACGACTCGTTCGGAGTGAAGAAGAAGATCCTCGCCGATAGTGGGCTGGCGATGAACCGGGCGATCGCAGACGCGGGACAGTGGGCGCGCTCAGAGATCCACCAGCGGGGTCGCGAGATGGCAGACAAGATTGTTGAAATCTGGCCCGGCCCCGATCACAGCGCCGTAGTCGAGCCGGCTAAGCCCCAATGGGCTTTGATGACCAGCGTGCTGGCCTCCATCCCAGCGGGGCGCTGGACGAGCTACAGCGACGTGGCCGCGGTGATCGGCTCGCACCAGGTTCCAGTTGGCACGCGCCTGGCGACAGTATCGGTGCCCAACGCCCACCGAGTGCTGAAACTGAACGGTACTGTCTCAGCCGATTTCCGTTGGCCGGACCCGCAACGTACAGACAATCCAAGATCGGTACTCGAATCGGAAGGCGTGGTCTTCGACGCACAGGGGCGAGCAGCGAAGTCACTACGTATGACCGCGAGTGACCTCGCGAAAGCAATCGGAATCGGGCTCGACAGCGACGGCTCGACGAGTCCCTCCGACGACACAGAGTGATCGGGACGCAAGAGCCGCGCCTGCAAGCGCTGAGTTTCCGGGTCGGCTGCTGTCACCACTGGCGAGCATGAATGGCTGGACCTTGACGCGATGGGACTGGGTCGTCGGCAGCAGGACCGACCAAGGTGTTTCGTGGTGGGGCGGACGGGACTCGAACCCGTGACCGAGGGATTATGAGTCCCCTGCTCTAACCGGCTGAGCTACCGCCCCGGCACCGCGCGGATCTTATCCCGCCCAGTCGATCACCGGCCAGCGTCGGCGGCCGCTTCTCACCGGCGTCGCCCCTTCGACAACAGCACGATGGGCAACGCGAGGATAACAGTGAGCAGCCAGCCCACGACGACCGCACCCCACAGCCAACCGTCGCCCTCTTCGCTGGGTTCCATGAACATGCCGATGGTGAGCAACAGGGTCAGCCCGCCGATTCCGGCGGTGGCCAGGGCACTGAGCACCATGAGCAGGGTCTCCCACCAGGCGCGCCGGGGGCGGGCCAGGTGGTCGCGGTAGTCGCGTACGGCGCGGGGTTGTGGGATCTGCTGGGGGTCGCGGGGCGGCATGGCGACCTGGCGGTCGGCGGGTACGGCGGTGTCGAGCACGGCCAGTCCGGGCGGGCGCAGTTCGAACAGGGTCGGCTCGACGTGCAGCACGATCGCGTCGTGACCGATGAGTTGGCGGGCGCCGTCGGGCCAGGCGAGCATGGCGGCGCAGTCGGCGTACCGGACGGTCAGCGGGCCGCCGTCACCGAGGTAGCTGATGCCGTCGGGGCCGACGCGGAGTTGGCCGTCGTCGTCGCGGGAGCGGTGGGCGGTGCCGGCGGGGATCGCCTCGGAGGTGGTGGGGGCGGCGACGAAACCGGCCCAGTCGGCACGGGTGCCCTCGGGCACCATCAGCAGGGCCGAGGCGTGTACCTCCTGGGCGACCTGGTGCAGGTCGGCCACGGTGACTGCGGTCAGCGCGGCGCGGTGCTCGTCGAGGCTGAGGTTGGGCTCGCCGGTGAGCAGGTTGAACGCGTACCCGGTCAGTCTGGCGGCATCGGCCTCGGCGGTGGCCAGCAGGTCGATGCGCTTGGCCACGGCGGCGTCGAGGTCGGTCTGTTCGATCCGGCCGACCCGCAGCTTGGCCAGCACGTCGACGAAGCCACCGAGGACGGCGTCCTGTTTCTCCGCCAGCGCGTCGGCGAGGGCGCGCAGGATGGCGTGGCCGTCGCCGCGCGGCTCGTAGCCGCCCGCGATCGTGTAGGAGAGGCCGGCGTCCTGGCGCAGCGCGCGGAACAGTTCGCGTTCCAGCACGTCGGCGAAGAGACCGGCGGCGGGCCCGCGCCGCACCACCGCGTCGAGCACCACGGCCTGGTTGCCGCGCACGAAGTACGCCGGGGTGGCGGGCAGCGCCGACGACGCGGCCGGTACGGGCTGCCGGGTGCCGCTGGGCAGCGTGAGCGTCAGCCCGTCGGGGACCCGGTCACCGGCGATCCAGAGCACCGCGTTCTCGCGGGTGAACCAGCGCGCCGCCCACTGGCGCAGGTCGTCGGCGGTGAGCGCGGCGAGTCCCCACTCGGGGTAGCTGCTCAGCCCGAAGTCACGGGCGCCGTGCCGCCACAGCGGGATGTCGTCGATCGCGGCGCTGCCCCGGCTGCTCCACTCGGTCCGCAGGATGTCCTTCTCCACCTCCAGCCGCCCGGTGGGCAGGTCGGTGAGGTGGGCGCAGACGGCGGTGAGGAAGGTGGCGATGTCCTGCTCGGAGCCCTGCATGTGGAAGGTGGTGAAGACCGGTCCGGTAGCGCCGTTGAAGTGGTAGTCGGCGCGGCCGAGCGGGGCGAGGGCGAGGTGTTCGAGCAGGTGGGTGATGCCGTGCCGGGCCAGGGTCTCGTCGGCGGTGCCGACCCGGAAGGTCAGCCCGGCCCGCATCGGCCCGCCGGTGGGCGCGAGCAGCGTGGGGACCCCGTCGGTGTCCAGGTGCGCGATCACGGGCGGCCGGCCTTCGCGTACGCCTTCGCGCGCAGCCGCTGGAACTCGGTCGCCCCGTCGCCGAGGTAGCCGAACATCGACTCGTCGCCGAAGCCGCCGAGGGCGGCGAACTCGCGCGCCGCCGGGTGCCACTCCTGCATCAGGCAGAACGCGAGGGCGAAGGTGCTGCGTACCCACACCCAACCCCAGCCGTCGCGGTAGTCGGGGTGCCAGATGGAGCGTTCCGCCGCCGCGCGGATCCCGGCGGCCACCGCCGGGTCGCGCAGGAACTCGCTCGCGGCGGAGACCCGGTCATGGTCCAGGGCCTGTTCCAGGTACGCCTCGACGACGAGTACCGCATTGGCGGCGCCGGGTGGCGCGGCCTCGGCGCACTCGTGGGCGAACGCGTGCGTCCTCTCCCAGGTGCCGCTCCACTTGGGGCAGAACTGCTGGAGCAGCGACGCCTGCGCGGGCAGGTGGTGTGGATGGTGGGCGGCCAACCGGTCGTACCGACGGCGGGCCTCGGCCTGCCCCACCTGTAGTCCCCGGCCGCTGGTGACCCGCTGGGTCCAGGCTGCCGCATCCTGTGGGTGGCGGGCGGTGACCTCAATCAGGATCTGCTCGGCCCGGCGCAGGTGGTCGAAGAAGTCGGCGAACTGCTTCCGGCTGACATGCTGGGCCCGGAGGGCGGTGCGGATGCGCCAACCGGCCCGGATCAGGTACGCGCCGAGCATCGCACCCGCCACCGGATCCTCGGGATGCTCGGCGAGCACCCCGCGCAGCACCGGCTCCGCGTCGGGGGCACCGCCGATCTCGCCGACCAGGACGGTCCGGCCGTGCGCGTCCTGGGCGTCGACGAGCGCGCGCAGGGTCGACCAGTCGCCGGCAGCCAGGGCGTGACGACCGGCCGCGAACTGCGGATATGCCGCAGCGACGTCGAAGGTCACCGGCGGGAGGGGTGCGGGCACAGCGAGGATAATAGGTGATCATCTTCGGCTCCGGTGTCCCCGTTTTCGCTGCCCGACGCCGCCGTGCGGGCAGGTCCGGGTCAGCCGGTCTCGGGGTGGGCTCAGGGTGGGCCGGGCTCAGGCGGGGCGGACTCAGGCGGGGCGGGCTCGGGCGGGGCTGGCTCAGGTGGTCCGGGCCCGGATACGACGAACGCCCACCGGGTGCCGGTGGGCGTCGGGACGAGAAGGAAAGCTCCCCCGTTTGGACTCGAACCAAAAACCTGCCGGTTAACAGCCGGCTGCTCTGCCAATTGAGCTACGGGGGACCGTACCGCCGCTCGGTGCGGATCTCTCCGCGCCGCGCGACCGGCACAAGAGTACAGGATTCCGGGGGGTCGTGGGCTAGGGGGTTACCCTTCCGCCGGACAGGTCGCTAACCGGACGCAGGCGGATAAATCGTCATCGCGGCCCAAGGAGGTATGAGCGGAGAGGAGGATGGGTAGATAACTGCCGACGACATGACGTAGGCGCGAGTTTGATCGACCGCCGCCCGGACTTCGGGCACGGAAGACAGTGCGCCAGGTACGAAAGGAGCCGCCATGCGCGGAAAGATCATGTTCCTTGGCGGGCTGGCTGCGGGGTTCGTCCTGGGCGCCCGTGCCGGCCGTGAGAAGTACGAGGAGCTGATGGTCCAGGGCCGCAAGGTCCTCGACCACCCGACGGTCCAGGAGGCGGCCGGGGTCGCGCAGGCCCAGGCCAACCGCCTCTACCAGGAGGGCAAGGACAAGCTCGAGCACTCCAAGCTGGGCGAGAAGCTGCACAGCAACGGCAAGCACGGGCTGACCCCGGCGGACGACACCTACGCCGGCACTCCGGCGACGGCGGGTAGCAAGAGCTCGTCGAGCGCGACCAGCTCGACGTCGGCCACCCCGCGCAGCAAGTCGACCGGCACCAACGGCAGCACGCTCTAGAGCCGTACGCGATCGGGCCCGGCCGCCATCTCGGCGGCCGGGCCCGTCGCTGTGTGCGCTGCCCGCCGGTCGACGCCTGCGTCACGCGGCTCGTGTTCCCGCTCGGCGGTCGACGGAGGCTTCGCGCGCAACGTCCGGCCGTCCTCGGCTGAGCCGAGGGTGGGTAGATTTGTTGTCGCTCTGGCGACAACAAATCTACCCACCACACGATCCGCCCGTCTCCACAGCACCTCCCCGCCGCGCGCCGCCCCCTCGCGTGCCCCTCGTCGTGCCCGGACGGATGCCGGTCGCGCATGATCGGGCGTCACGAGCCAGGACAGGAATGGCGGTCGAAGGCCGAAAGCCAAGGCGGGGCGGGGCTGGGCGGGACAGAGTTGGGCGCGGGGCGAAACAGAGCTGGGCGGGTACGGGACAGAGCGGGCGGGCCGGGGGCGGTTCCGGCCACAGTGCCGAAACACCGTCGTGGAAGACTCCGGAACCGGAGGTGGTGGGGATGGCCCTTCTCCGGCCGGAGAACGCGCAGCAGGCGCGACTGGTCCGGCTGCTGCGCGACGAGGGCCCTCGTTCCCGGGTCGAGCTGGGTGATCTGCTCGGCCTGTCGCGTACCTCTCTCACCACCGAGCTGGATCGCCTCGTCGCCCGTGGCCTGGTCGAGACCGCCGGTCCGGCCGCCTCCCGGGGCGGACGGCGCTCGTCCCTGCTGCGGCTCGCCGCCGGAGTACGGTTCGTCGGCGTGCTCGTCGGGGCCGACCGGATCAGCGTGGCAGTCACCGACGGCGAGTTGAACGTGCTGGCCGAGACCAGCGAGCCGGCCGACGTCCGTCGGGGCCCCGAGCCGGTGATCGGGCGGTGCGTCGAACTCGTCGGCAAGCTCCGCGCCGAGTCGGGGGGTGGCGAACCCACCGGTGTCGGTGTCGCGCTGCCCGGGCCGGTCGACAACGGCGCCTCCATCGCACCGACCGCGCTGCCCGGCTGGCAACGCTTCCCGGTCCGGGACGCCTTCGCGGCCGAGTTGGGCTGCCCGGCGCTGGTCGACAACGACGCGAACGTGCTGGCGCTGGGCGAGCAGCACGCCGGCATCGGGCGCACCTTCGACGACTTCCTCTATCTCAAGCTGGGCACGGCGATCGGCTGCGGGCTGGTGCTCGGCGGCACCCTGTACCGGGGTTCGACCAGCAGCGCCGGCGACATCGCCCACCTGCCGCTGTCCGAGGACGGGCCGACCTGCGCCTGCGGGGAGGTGGGTTGCCTGGAGGCGTACTGCGGCGACGCCGGACTGACCCGGGCCGCGACGGCTGCGGCACGGACCGGTCGCTGCGCGCCGCTGGCCGCGCGGCTGGCCGAGGCCGGCACGTTGACCGTGTCGGACGTCGCCGCCGCCGCGCTCGCCGGGGACCCGACGGCCCAGGCTCTGGTACGCGACGCCGCGCGCCGCCTCGGCCAGGTGCTCGTCGGCCTGGTCAGCTTCTTCAACCCGGGCATCGTGGTGATCGGTGGCGCGCCGGAGGGGCTCGGGCACATCTTGCTCGCCGAGGTACGCGGCGTGGTCTACCGCCGGTCGGCGCCGACGGCCACCGGCACCATGCCGGTGGTCCTGTCCGACCTGGCCGACCGGGCCGGCCTGGTGGGCGCGGCCCGGCTGGCCAGCGAACACGTCTTCGCCGTCGACTGACCGGGATGTGTCGACCGGGGGCCGGACAGTCGGCCCCCGGTCGGCGGGATCGGTTGCTGCTGAGTCGGCGGGATCAGTCCTTGCTGCTGAACGCGGCGTCGAAGGCGGCGGACGGGGCGTCGAAGGCGAGGCGCCGGACGAACTGGAGCGCCTCGGGCGCACCGACCAGCCGGTCCATCCCGGCGTCCTCCCACTCGATCGAGATCGGCCCGTCGTAGCCGATCGCGTTCAGGGCACGGAAACAGTCCTCCCACGGCACGTCGCCGTGCCCGGTGGAGACGAAGTCCCAGCCGCGCCGCAGGTCCGCCCAGGGCAGGTGCGAGGCCAGCCGACCGCGCCGACCGTCGCCGGTGCGTACCTTGGCGTCCTTGCAGTCGACGTGGTAGATCCGGTCGGCGAAGTCGAAGATGAAGTTGACCGGGTCGAGCTCCTGCCAGACGAAGTGCGACGGGTCCCAGTTCAGCCCGAAGGCCGTCCGGTGCCCGATCGCCTCCAGCGTGCGCTTGGTGGTGTAGTAGTCGTACGCGATCTCGCTCGGGTGCACCTCGTGGGCGAAGCGGACCCCGACCTCGTCGAACACGTCCAGGATCGGGTTCCACCGGTCGGCGAAGTCCTGGTAGCCGCGCTCGATCATCGACGGCGGCACGGGCGGGAACATCGCCAGGGTGTGCCAGATCGACGAGCCGGTGAAGCCGACGACGGTGTTGACGCCGAGCTTCGCCGCCGCGCGGGCGGTGTCCTTGATCTCCTCGGCGGCCCGCTGGCGTACGCCTTCGGGTTCGCCGTCGCCCCAGATCCTGGCCGGCAGGATGCCCTGGTGCCGCTCGTCGATCGGGTGGTCGCAGACCGCCTGGCCGACGAGGTGATTGGAGATCGTGAAGACCTGGAGGTTGTGCTTGGCCAGCGTCTCCCGTTTGCGGTCGACGTACGAGTCGTCGGCCAGCGCCTTGTCGACCTCGAAGTGGTCGCCCCAGCAGGCGATCTCCAGCCCGTCGTAGCCCCACTCGGCGGCGAGCCGGCACACCTCGTCGAACGGAAGGTCGGCCCACTGGCCGGTGAACAGCGTGATCGGTCGCGCCATAGTTCTTCTCCCCTGTGCGTGTGGTGGGGATTCCGTACCTGCGTGACCGGGGCGAGGGCGGCCGGACGTGGCGGCCTGCGAGGGCGTGGACCGGTGGGCGCGGTGGCACCTGGGACCGACGGGTTGCGCCTCCCGTCGGTGCACCGGCCACCTCGCGGTCGCCGCCTTCACTCTAGGCGCGCCCCGCGCAGTAGCGGAAGGCGTAACGCGCGTGCGAAAGGTGTAGCGCGCTTGCGGCGGATGTAAGGAAGGGTCCCCTGCTAACGCCTCGTGCATAGCAGGGGACCCCTCCTAACCCGTCAGGGCAGGATCCAGCGCTGGTTGGCGTTGGTGTGACAGGTCCAGAGGTGGACCGCCTGGCCGTCGGCCGAGCTGTTGTTCGACACGTCCAGACACTTACCCGACTGCGGGTTGCGCAGCGTGCCGTTGGACTGTGCGGACCAGTTCTGGGCGCCGGAGCCGTTGCACGTCCAGAGCTGGATCTTCGTGCCGTCGGCCGAGGCGCCGCCGTTGACGTCCAGGCACTTGCCCAGCGCGCGGATGGTGGAGTTCGGGGTGACCGTCCAGGTCTGCGCCGTACTGCCGTTGCAGGTCCAGATCTGGATCTGCGTACCGTCGGCGGTCGCCGCGTTCCGCACGTCCAGGCACTTGCCCGCCAGACCGGTGATCCGTCCGGTGCCGGTGGGCGGCGGGTTCGTACCGCCCAACTCCTTGATCCGGATGTTGCGGAAGAACGCGTCGTCACCCGTACCGTGGTTCTGGATGCCGATGTGGCCGGCGAGCGACCGGACCGGGTCGGTGTTGGTGAAGTCGTTGATCTTCGACCCGTTCAGGAAGACCTGGAGGCGCTCCCCCTCCACCAGCAGCTCGTAGGTGTTCCACTCCCCCGCCGGGTTCAGCGCGGCGTCGCGGGCGGCGAGGTCGGCGGACTTGAATCCGTAGACCGCGCCGGTGGTCCGGTCGGCGGCGTCGGTGGGGTCGATCTGCACCTCGTAGCCGTTGTTGATGGCCGAGTTCGGGTCGCTCGACGGCGGGAAGCCGATGAAGACGCCCGAGTTGTCGTCCCCGGCGAGCCGCCAGTCCAGCTTGAGTGAGTAGTTCGTGAACTGCTTCGCGCTGTACCAGTACAGGCCCATCCCGCCGACCGAGGTCAGCGTGGCGTCCGAGTTGGTGAAGCTGCCCGGCCCGGCCTGGGACCAGCCGGTGGTCGAGCCGTTGTAGAGGGCGGTGTAGCCGGTCTCCGGGCGGCAGTCGGCCTTGGTGCGGGCGGCCGCGTACCGGATGCCGCCGAGCAGGTGCGCCCGGAACGCCGGCTCGGCGTACGAGGCCTGGGTGTGGCCGCCGCCGGTGTAGAAGGACCGTCCGGAGTTGACCGTCTTGCACCAGGCGATCGGGTGGTCGGCACCCATCACCCCACCCGAGTACGTCGACTCGTCCAGGGTGGCCAACACCCGCGCGCCGGAGCGGGCGTTGGTCTGGAAGTCGTACCACTCGTCGGTGCGTACCCAGTTCTGCGGCAGGTGGGCGGTGGCCGCGTGGGCGCGGTTCTCGACGCGTACGGTGGCCTGCTGGATCGCCGGGTGCGAGCGGAAGTACGCGCCGACCAGGTTGCCGTAGAAGGACCAGCCGTACTCGGTGTCGGCGGCGGCGTGCACGCCGACGAATCCGCCGCCTGCGTTGATGTACGACTCGAAGGCGGTCTGCTGGGTCGCGTTGAGCACGTCGCCGGTGGTGTTGAGGAAGACGACCGCCTCGTACTGGGCGAGGTTGCCGGTGGTGAACGCGGCGGCGTCCTCGGTGGCGGTGACGGTGAAGCTGTTCGCCGCGCCCAGGTCGCGGATGGCCTGGGTGCCGACCGCGATGGAGTCGTGCCGGAAACCAGCGGTCTTGGAGAAGACCAGCACGTCGTACGGGGCGTCGGCGGCGCTGGCCGGGGTGGCCGGTGCGGTGCAGGCGAGGACGGCGAGGACGGCGGTGGCCAGGCCGGCGGCGGGTCTTCTGAGGAGTCTGCGCATGTCGCTCTCCCTACGGTTCGTGGTGTGAGGAGGGGACCCCTGCTATACACGAGGCGTTAGCAGGGGACCCCTCCTTCTGTCAGGGCAGGACCCAGCGCTGGTTGGCGTTGGTGTGACAGGTCCAGAGGTGGACCGCCTGGCCGTCGGCCGAGCTGTTGTTCGACACGTCCAGGCACTTACCGGACTGCGGGTTGCGCAGCGTGCCGTTCGACTGCGCGGACCAGTTCTGGGCGGCCGAGCCGTTGCACGTCCAGAGCTGGATCTTCGTGCCGTCGGCCGAGGCACCGCCGTTGACGTCCAGGCACTTGCCCAACGCCCGGATCGTCGAGTTCGGCGTCACCGACCAGATCTGCGCCGCGCTGCCGTTGCAGGTCCAGAGCTGGATCTGCGTACCGTCGGCCGTGGCCGCGTCCCGTACGTCCAGGCACTTGCCCGCCAGACCCGTGATCGGGCCGGTGCCGCCGGTGTTCCCGCTGCCCGTGGTGAAGGTGAACGAGTCCAGGTCGTACAGCGATCCGGTGCCGGTGCCGGCGAACGTGAGGTAGAGCGTGGTGGTGCCGCTCGGCGGGTTGGTGATCGCGCCGCTCACCGTCGTGAACGTCTCCCAACCGCCGGTCACCGGGACGGTGGCCGAGCCGAGCACGGTGCCGGTGGCCGAGCCGACGCGTACCTGGAGGGTGCCGCCGGAGCCGGCCGAGGAGACCCGGGCGCTGAACGACGTCACATTGTTGATCCGGTACGGCTCGAACGCGATCCAGTCGCCGTTGTTGATGTTGCCGACCGTCTTGCCGCCCTCGGCCGGGGCCTTGTCGAAGACCGCGATGCCCGACGAGGTCTTGTAGTGCTCGGCCTGTCGGCTGCGCGGCTGGAGGATGTGCTGGGTGTGGGTGGTGAGCCCGCCGGTGTCGGTGTACTCGGCGTCGAAGATCGCGAAGATGTTCGCCGCGTAGTCGTGTTCACCGTCGACCGGGATGGTGATGGAGCCGGAGCAGCCGGTCTGCGAGGTGATCTGGTGGCCGTGGCTGTCGTGGCCCAGCACGTAGGTCATCCGGACCTTGGTGCAGTCGATCGTGCCGTCCTCCGGGTCGGTGACGGTGATGCTGAACGGCACGGTGTCGCCGAAGGAGAAGAGTGAGCCGTTGACCGGGCCGTTGATGGTGACCGTGGGCGCGGTGTTGCCGACCCGGATCTGCACGCTGGCGTTGCCGGTGGCGCCCTGCGGGTCGCGGACGGTCAGCGTGGCGTTGTACGTGCCGTTGGCGGTGTACGTCTTGCTCGGGTTGGCGGCCGTCGACGTGGTGCCGTCACCGAACGCCCACGAGTAGGTCAACGCCCCACCCTCCGGGTCCGACGACCCGGCCGAGGAGAAGTTCACGGTCAACGGGGCGACCCCGGAGGTCCGGTTCGCCGACGCCACCGCCGTCGGGGCGCGGTTGCCGCCGCCCACGTAGTCGTAGCGGTAGAGCGCCGAGTTGGCGTCGCCGTTGAAGTACCCGGTGCCGTAGTCCAGCACGTAGAGCGCGCCGTCCGGCCCGAAGGCCATGTCCATGACCTGCTTGCCGTTCCACGGGAAGGAGGCGTCGATGGCGCCCACCGAGCCGTCGCTGTTGATGTGGATCGGCTTGATCCAGCCACGCCCGAACTCGCCGGCGAAGAACTGGCCGTCGAAGCTCTGCGGCCACTTGGTGGTCGACGTGGACGCGGCGTTGTAGCGGTAGACCGGGCCGCCGGCGGGTGACTCGGAGCCGCTGCCGAATTCCGGCGGGCTGCCGGCGTCTCCGGCGTACCGGATCCAGGCGGGTTTGGCGGCCGGCAGGGTGGTCAGGCCGGTGTTACGGAACGAGTTGTTGGTCGCCCCGCCGGTGCAGTTGTACTTCGGGCCGGCGGTGCCGTTGGCGAAGTTCCACTCGGCGTACGTCTCGTTGGTGGTGTTGGTGCCGGTGCAGTACGGCCAGCCGTAGAAGCCGGGCGCGGTGATCCGGTTGAACTCGACCTGCCCGCTGGGGCCCCGGCTGCTGGTGGAGCCGGCGTCCGGCCCGTAGTCGCCGACGTAGACGATGCCGGTGGCCTTGTCGACGCTCATCCGGAACGGGTTGCGCAGGCCCATCGCGTAGATCTCGGGGCGGGTGCCGGCCGTACCGGGGGCGAACATGTTGCCGGCCGGGATGGCGTACGTCCCGTCGGCGTTCACCTTGATGCGCAGGATCTTGCCGCGCAGGTCGTTGGTGTTGGCCGCGCTGCGCTGCGCGTCGTACGCCGGGTTGCGGTTGGTCCGTTCGTCGATCGGTGAGTATCCGGCGGAGTCGAACGGGTTGGTGTCGTCGCCGGTGGAGAGGTACAGGTTGCCGGCGGCGTCGAAGTCGATGTCGCCGCCGACGTGGCAGCAGATGCCCCGGTCGGCGGGGACGTCCAGCACGTCGACCTTGCTGGACTGGTTGAGCGTGAAGTCGGCGTTGAGGGTGAACCGGGACAGCCGGTTGACGCCGCGCCAGGCGGAGAAGTCGCTGGCGGTCGCCGGGGCGTCGCCGGACGGGGTGGACAGCGGCGGGGCGTAGTAGAGGAAGACGTGCCGGTTGCTGGCGAAGTTGGGGTCGACGCCGACGCCCTGCAACCCTTCCTCGTCATGGGTGTAGACCGGGACGGTGCCGATCACGGTGGTGGTGCCGGCCGCGTCGGTGCGGCGCAGCGTGCCGTTGCGGGCGGTGTGCAGGACCGAGCGGTCGGGCAGTACCGCGAGGGTCATCGGCTCGCCGACCTCGGCCACGCCCTTGGCGAGGGTGACCTGCTGGAAGTCGGTGGCGACGATGGGGTGGGCCTGGGCGGGGGTGGGGCCGCCGAGGGCGGCCGGCCCGGCACCGAGGGCCACTGTGCCGGCGGTGACGGCCAGCAGCAGCGCCGAGGCGCCGGTGAGCCACCGTGCGGGGTGGCGGTGGTGGTGGGTGGACATGCGAGTCCTGTCCCTTCCTGACGAGTGACTGCCAGGGCGGGGCGCGCGCCGTCGCGCCGGATGCCGTAGCGGGAGGGGTGCGGTGGTGCTGTCGTGGGTTCCCGCGCCGCCGGTTCACCTCGACGAAACAATCCGGTGCTGGCGATGACACTAAACGACATTGGTCGATGTGTCTATATCTTCCGCCGAGTCGGCACTGACTTTCGTCACTTCGATCAAAAGTTGCCGGGGTGGCGGGTCAGTGCCGACGGTCGATCGCCTGTCTGGCCAGCGCGCTCAGCGCCGCGCGGCTCTCCGGCGTCACCGGGACGTGCGCCAGCACGGCCAGCGCCGCTTCGGCGCGTCGCCGGATCATCCGCTCGATCTCGTCCCGGGCACCGGTGCTCTCGATGATCTTGCGCAGCTCGGCGGCACCGTCACCGTCCAGGTCCGGGTTGCCGAACAGCTCACGCAACCGGGTGCTCTGCGACCGGTCGGCGGCGGCGCGGGCGAGGGCCATCATCACCGTCGGCTTGCCCTCGCGCAGGTCGTCCAGCACGGACTTGCCGGTGACCGCCGGGTCGCCGAACACCCCGAGCACGTCGTCGCGGAGCTGGAAGGCGTCCCCCAACGGGTCGCCGAACTCGACCAGCGCGGTGACCAGTTCGGGTGGCGCGCCGGCCAGGGTGGCGCCGATCTGCAAGGGCCGGGTCACCGTGTAGCGGGCCGCCTTCATCCGGATCACCGTGAGCGCGCTGGCCACCGACCCGTCGCCGACTCCGGACACCAGGTCGAGGTACTCCCCCGCGATCACCTCGGTCCGCATCAACGCGAAGACGCCGTACCCCCGGTGCACCGCCTCGGCGGTCAGCCCGCACTCGTGGAACATCTGGTCCGACCAGGCCGCGCAGAGGTCGCCGCAGAGCAGGGCGGTGTTGCGCCCGTACGCCTCGGGGTCGCCCCGCCACGACGAGCGGGCGTGCAGGTCGGCGAAGATCCGGTGCACCGAGGGCTCACCCCGGCGGCGGTCGCTGCCGTCCAGGATGTCGTCGTGGATCAGCGCGAACGCGTGGAACAGCTCCAACGCCGCGGCGGCGGTCACGATCGGGGTGCCGTCCGGGCCACCGGCGCCCCGCCAGCCCCAGTAGCAGAACAGCGGACGCAGCCGCTTCCCGCCGGCCAGCACGAACCGGTGCAGCGTGGTGAAGACACCCCGGGGCGCGCCGTCCGGCCAGTCCGGGTCCTGCCGGTCGAGGAACGCGGTCAGCTCGGCGTCGAACCTGGCTCGTAACGCGCCCGCGTCGGCGGACGGCACCGTGACGGTCACCGCACCGGGAGCCCGGCCAGGTGCAGCAGCAGCCCCTTCACCTCCGTGGCAGCGATCCGGTCCCGCGCCGCCGACCCGTCCGAGCAGAGCAGCACCGGCCCGTCGGCGGGGTCGGCGGGCAGCCGGCCGTGCGAACCACGCACCGCGGCGGCCCCGGCGTCCAGGCCGACCACGCTCATCAGGTACCGCATGCCGAGCTTCTTGCGCGCCAGGGCCACCGCGGCCCGTCGCTTCGCCGCACCGGGGGCGGCCGGGTCGAAAAACAGCTCCGCCGGGTCGTACCCGGGTTTGCGGTGGATCTCGACCAGTCGGGCGAAGTCCGGCGCGCGGGCGTCGTCGTGCCAGTAGTAGTAGGTGAACCAGGCGTCCGGCTCGGCAACCAGCACCAGTTCACCGGCGCGCGGATGATCCAGCCCGTACGCCGCCTTGCCGTCGGCGTCGAGCACCTCGGCCACTCCCGGCAGCCCGGCGCAGAGCTTCGCCACCGCCGGCACGTCCGCCGGGTCCCGCACGTACACGTGGGCCACCTGGTGGTCGGCGACCGCGAAGGCCCGCGACGTCCACGGGTCCAGGTACTCCATCCCGGCCTGCGTGTAGACCCGCAACAGCCCGTCGGCCCGCAACAGCCGGTTGACGTCGACCGGCCGGGACACGTCGGTGATGCCGTACTCCGAGAGCACCACCACGGTCGCCTCGCGGTCGCGCGCGGCGTCCAGCAGCGGCCCGAGTACGCCGTCCAACTCGGCCGCCGCCGCGGCGGCCCGGGGCGAGGAGGGGCCGAAGCGTTGCAGGTCGTAGTCGAGATGCGGGACGTAGACCAGGGTCAGGTCCGGTGCCTCTTCCTCGACGATCTGCTGGGCGGCCCGGCAGATCCACCGCGACGACGGCAGCCCGGCGCCCGGCCCCCAGTAGGTGAACAGCGGGAACGTGCCCAGCCGCGCGGTGAGTCGGTCGTGCAGCTCGGGCGGGTCGGTGTAGCAGTCCGGTTCCTTGCGGCCGTCGGCGTAGTAGACCGGCCGGGGCGTGACCGTCCAGTTCACGTCCGCGCCCATCGCGTACCACCAGCAGACGTTCGCCACGGTGTAGCCGGGCTCGGCCCGCCGGGCCGCCTGCCACAGCTTCTCCCCGCCGACCAGCGCGTGGTGCTGCCGCCACAGCAGCACCTCACCGAGGTCCCGGAAGTACCACCCGTTGCCGACGATCCCGTGCTCGGTGGGAAGCGCCCCGGTGAGGAACGTCGACTGTGCCGAGCAGGTCACCGCCGGCAGCACCGTACCCAGCTCGGCCTGGAAACCGGCGTCGGCGACCGCCCGCAGCCGGGGCATGTGCGCCAGCAGCCGGGGGGTCAGTCCCACCACGTCCAGCACCACCAGGGGTCGGCTCACGACGGTCCTCCAGGGTCGGTCACGGCGTCACCACCGCTTCGGTCGGGGTCAGCCCGAGGGTGACCAGTTCGTCGCGGGTGAAGGCCAGTTCGGCGGCGATCCCGGCGGCCAGCTCCGCGTCGGTGCGCGGGCGCCGCCGGACCGGCAGCACCCCCCAGGTGTACGTCTCGACGTCGAGGTGGTCGCAGCCCGCGTCGTCGCCGCCGAGCAGGACGGCCAGCGCGTCGCGCAGCACCGGCAGCGTCGAGCCCAGCGGCGGCTCGGGCGGGGCGTGCAGCGGCACGTGGTAGTGCACCCGCCACGGGCCGGGTAGTGCCGCGTCGAGCGCCGCGTCCAGGTCGTCGGCCGCCCAGGCCGGGTCGGCGGGGTCGCCCGCCGCCGACGACGAGGCCGGGCCGCTCGACCGGCCGTCGGTGGCGGTGGCGCAGCTCGCGGCACGGGTCTGGTGCAGGAAGCGCGGCTCGACCCAGCGGCGCAGCGCATCGGCGTCGCCGACCGGGTCGGCCGCCTCCAGCGCGGCGGAGACCTGCACCTTCACCACCGGCAGCCCGGCGGCGGCCAACCGGTCGAGGGCGGCGACCGGCTCCTCCCAGGCACAGGCGAGGTGGGCGAGGTCCAGGCAGATACCGAGCCGCTCGGTGTCCATGCCGGACAGCGCGGTGGCCGCCTGCGCGCTGCTCTCCACGACACAGCCGGGCTCCGGCTCGAAGCCGACGCGCACCGTCCGGCCGGTCTCCCGCTCCACTGCGGCGAGCCCGGCGGCGAGCTGGTCCAGCCGCTGCCGGGCCGCGTCCGCACGGGCGGTGTCCCACGGGGTACGCCAGGCCAGCGGCAGGGTCGAGACGGAGCCCCGCACGGCATCGTCGGGCAGCAGGTCGGCCAGCACCCGGGCCAGGTCCAGGGTGTACCGGAGCCGCCGCGCGTCGGTCCAGTCCGGCAGGTACACCGCTCCCTTGACCACGGGTGCCTGGAAGGCCGCGTACGGGAAACCGTTGAGGGTGACCACCTCCAGCCCGCGTACGGTCAGCTCGGTGCGCAACCGGCGACGGGCGTCCGGGTCGGCGGCCAGTTCGGCGGCGACCGGGGCGGCCAGCCACAGCCCGAGGCCGAGCAGGTCGCTGCCGAGCGTCTCCCGGACCGGCACCGCGTAGCGGTCGAGCTGGGCGACGATGCCAGCGAGGTCCTCGGCGGCGTGCACGTTGGTGCAGTACCCGAGGTGCACGGTGCGCCCGCCGGGATGACGTAGCCGCATCAGCCACCGCCACGCAGGATCGAGTTGCCGGCGAAGGTCGGCTCGGCGTCGGCGTCGGTCAGGTCGAGCCGCCCCGACTGGCCGTAGAACTCCACCGGGTTGCGCCACAGCACCAGGTCCACGTCGTCGTCGGTGAACCCGGCCGCCAGCATCGCCTCGCCGGTGGCCCGGGTCAGCAGCGGATCCGAGCGCCCCCAGTCGGCGGCCGAGTTGACCAGCACCCGCTCGGTCCCGTACGCCTTGAGCAGCTCGACCATCCGGGGCGGCGACATCTTGGTGTCGGGATAGATGGAGAACCCGAGCCAGCAGTCGCTGTCCCGCACGGCACGTACGGTCACCTCGTTGAGGTGGTCGACCACCACCCGCCCGGCCCCGATCCCCGACTCGGTGACCACCGCGAGGGTGCGCTCGACGCCCCGGGCCTTGTCCCGGTGCGGGGTGTGCACCAGCGCCGGCAGCCCGTGCTCCACCGCCAGCGCGAGCTGGACGGCGAACACCTCGTCCTCCTCCGGCGTCATCGAGTCGTACCCGATCTCGCCGACCGCCACCACGCCGTCCTTCTCCAGGTAGCGCGGCAGCACGTCGAGCACCGCCCGGCAGCGCGGGTCGTTGGCCTCCTTCGGGTTCAGCGCGATCGTGGCGTGGTGGCGTACGCCGAACTGCCCGGCCCGGAACGGCTCCCAACCGACCAGCGAGTCGAAGTAGTCGGTGAACGAGCCGACGCTGGTCCGTGGCTGGCCGAGCCAGAACGCCGGCTCGACCACCGCCCGGACCCCTGCGGCGGCCATCCGCTCGTAGTCGTCGGTGGTGCGGGACGTCATGTGGATGTGCGGGTCGAAGATCCGCATCACACCTCCCTGTGGTGGGTGGTCAGCCGGTCCAGCAACGCGACGGCGTCGGCGGGCATCTCCCGCCCGGCGGCCCGCCGCTCGTCGGCCAGCCCGCCGAGCATCTGCGCCAGTTCCCCGTCGGCGCGGGCGTCGAGGTCGGCCACCACGGCCAGCGGTACGCCGGTGAAGACGCACTTGAGCACCGCCTGCCGCCAGGCCGGCTGGTCGAGGTGACGGGAGTACGGGCCGAGGGCGGCGGCGACCAGCCGGGTGTCGTTGGTGCGGATCGCGTCGTGCAGCAGCGGTACCCCGGCCGTACCGATCGGCAGCAGCGGCAACGCCTTGAGCACCGCCCGCTTCTCGGCCGCGTCCCCGGTTCGGTACAACGTCTCGACGTGCCCGGCGAGCCCGGCGTGTGCGGTCGGCAGGGCGGTCAGCAACAGCGCCCGGGCCGCCTCGTCGGCGGTCCAGCCGGGCAGGTCGGGCAGCTCGGCCCGACCACAGTGCCGACCGGCGGCGGGAAAGAGCCGCGCGATCGCGGCCGGCTCGGCCGCGACGCGCCGCAGCGCCATCGCCAGCCACTCCGGGTCGGGTACGCCCCGCAGGGCCGCCCGCAGTTCGTCCGGTGTCATCGCCGTCCGCACCCCTTCCGCTACCGCCGTCCGCGCCCGTGCTCCGCTGCCGTCCGCTTCACGTGCCCTGCCATCCGGCCTCTCCGGTGCCCTGCCGTCCGGCACTTCCGGTGCCCCTGCCGATCGGCCTTTCCGGTGCCCCTGCCGATCGGCGCTTGCGGTGCCCTGCCGTTCGGCGCTTGCGGTGCCCTGCCGTTCGGCGCTTGCGGTGCTCTCGCGCCGCCCGCGCTACTGCCTCGCGGCCCCTTTGCTCTGCTTCACCCCACGCAACGGTCGCTGTCCGGATATCGGACGCCGGGCGTTGCGTCCGTTGAAGCAGAGCAAAGGGCGCCCACCGGGGTGTGCTCGGTCGCTGCCGCTGCCGCTGCCGCTGCCGCTGCCGCTGCTGCCGCTGGCGCTGCCGCTGCTGCCGCTGGCGCTGGCGCTGGCGCTGGCGCCATCCCGGCCACACCCACGGTCGGCGGCGCCCCCACAGCCACAGTCGGCGGCAGGACAGCCGCAGCCGCGCTCGGCGGCAGGACAGCCACCTCCGCCACGGCCGCGCGCGGCGGGACCGCGGTCGCCTCGCCCGCACCGGCGGTCGACGCGGCGGCAGTCGACGCGGCGGCAGTCGACGCGGCGGCAGTCGACGCGGCGGTGTGCAGGAAGTGCAGGGAGCGGGCGGCGATGCTGGGAGCGGCGTGCGAGTGGCGGGGCAGCTCGACCGCGACCAGGCCCCGGTAGCCGACCTCGCGCAGGGCGGCCAGCACCGGCGGGAAGTCGATCTCGCCGGTACCGAACTCCAGGTGTTCGTGCACGCCTCGCCGCATGTCGTCGATCTGCACGTTGACCAGGTGGGTGGCGACCGCGCGGACGCAGTCGGGCACCGGTATCGGCTCCAGGCAGCGACAGTGTCCGATGTCGAGGGTGATGCCCAGCCGGGGCGGGGCGCCGAGGGCCGCGTGCAGGCGACGCCAGTCGGCGATGTCCTCGACCAGCATGCCCGGCTCGGGCTCGAAGCCGAGGGTCACCCCGGCCGCGTCGGCCGCCTCGACCACCGGCGCGCAGCCGGCGACCAGGCGGTCCCAGGCGAGGGCCGGTGGGACCGACTCGGGTCGGACACCGGCCCAGAACGAGACCGCCTCGGCGTCGAGGTCCGCGCCGATCGCCACCGCGCGGCGCAGGAACTCGATCCGCAGCGCGGGGTCGTCGTGCAGCAGCGTCGGTGCGTGCTTGTGCCAGGGGTCGAGCAGGTACCGCGCCCCGGTCTCGATCACCAGCCCCAGACCGAGGTCGGCCAGTCGGCGGCCGACGGCGTCGACCCGGCGGGCCAGCCCCGGCGCGAACGGGTCGAGGTGATCGTGGTCGAGGGTGAGCGCGACGCCGGTGTAGCCGAGGTCGGCGATGACCGCCAGCGCGTCGTCCAGCCGGTGGTTGGCGAAGCCGTTGGTGCCGTACCCGAAACGCAGCCCGCCCGGGTGCTCGGAGGCGGCGGCGGTCATGTCGGTGAGACCTTCCGGGCCAGCCGCCGCCCCAGCGGCGCGGCGGCGGCGACCGCCAGCCCGAGTAGGCCGGCACCGGCCCGCGCGGTCAACGCGCCCTGCAACGCGGGCAGCCCGGTGATCCCGGCGCCGACCGCCGCGCGGACCCGGCCGGCGCTCGGGTCGGCGGCCACCCGGGCCTGGGCGGTGCCGTAACGGGCGGCGTACCAACCGGCGAGGACTCCGGGCAGTGCCACCGCCACCCGGCCCGCGGCCGTCGGTCCACCCCGGCGGGACGGCAGCGCGGCGCTCGCCGCGACCAGCGCGGTGCCGGCGAGGGTACGTCTCGGCAGCGCCCGGTCGGCGCCGGTGACCTCGCGGCGGGACAGGGCGGTGACGGTCCAGGTGTGCGCAGCGACGGTCAGCGCCGCCGGCAACGCCCGGGCCGGTCGGCCACCGGCGGCGCCGAGCAGGACGTCAAGTCCCCGGCAGGTGGCCATTACCGCAGGCCCGGCGGCGGTGTTCTTGGCGGCCAGGTCGTACGCCCAGACGGCGGCGGCCAACGGCACCGCGACGGCGGTGGCGCGACGGCCCCCGCCCAGCGCGGCGAGCCCGACGCCGGCCACGGTCAGGCCGGCGGCCAGGCCGACCGCGAGTCCGGGCTGGACCCGGCCGCTGGGGATCGGGCGTTCGGGGCGCTCGACCGCGTCCAGCCGCCGGTCCGCCCAGTCGTTGGCGGCCATCCCGGCCCAGTAGAGCAGCACCGACGCGGTGGCCAGCACGGGCGTACCCGGGCCGAGCGCACCGGCTGCCGCGGCACCGGCCACCACGTCCCCGGGCACCGAGAGCGCGGCCGGGGCCCGGACCAGCTCGGCGAGGTCAGCCACGCGAGGCATCGCGACCTCCGGCGTGCAGGCGACGGGTGAACGCGGCGAGCCGGGTCCACTGGTCGCCGAGCGAGTGGGTGGCGGTGCCGAGCGGGTCCTTGAAGAAGAAGGCGAGATCGGTCAGCGGCCCGCTGACCCCGGCGGCGTGCGCCGCGGCGGTGAGCCGGGCCAGGTCGAGCACGAGCGGGGCGGCCAGCGCCGAGTCGCAGCCCTGCCAGGTGAACTCCAGGCGCATCCCGGTGCCCAGGAAGCCGGCGAAGGTGATCAGGTCCCAGGCGGTCTTGAAATCGCCCAGTTCCTCGACGTACTCGATGCGGGTGTCGCCCTGCGGCAGGTAGCCGAGCGTCTCGCCGAGCACCCGCTGCTTGCTGCGGACCTTGGCGGCGTTGGCGGCCGGTTCGGAGAGGGTCGCACCGTCACCGCCGCCGAGCAGGTTGAGCCCGGACCAGGACCGGACGGTGAGGTGGCGCATCGCGAACATCGGGGCGAGCACCGACTTGAGCAGCGTCTCCCCGGTCTTGCCGTCGTGTCCCGCGTACGGCACCCGGTGCGTGTCGGCAAGCGTGGTCAACGCCGGCAACCGGAGCCCGGTCGACGGGGTGAAGTCGACGTACGGGCAGCCCGCCGTCACCGCCGCGTACGCGTACAGGGAGCTGGGCGGCAGCACCTCGTCGGGGCCGGCGAGGGCGGCTCGCAGCGCGTCCGGGTCGGCGTGGCCGGGGTGCGGTCGGGGCGTCGGCTCGGTGGCCGCGACGTTGACCACCACCACCCGGTCCAGCCCGTGCCACTCGCGGAAGTCGACGAGGTCGCGGACGGTGGCGGCGGCCCGGTCGGCCTGGCTGCCGCCGATCGGCGCGGGGCGCAGGTCGCGTTCCACGGCGGCCAGTTCCTCGGTCAACGCGGCGACCAGGCGGGCCGGCAGCACGCCGGCGGTGGCGAGCGCCTCGGCGCGTTTGGCGAGCGGTGTGGTGACCACGTCGTGGCCGCCGAACATCAGCTCGGCGAAGGTCGGCAGGGCCGGGCCGCGCAGCTCGGGCAGCTCGGTGACGCACCCGGTGGGCCCGGTCAGACCGGCCCGCAGGGCGAGCGCCCCGACGATGCTGGTGGTCGCGACCGAGCCGCGCGCCCCCACCAGCCAGACACCCGTACGCATGGCGCTCCTTCGGATCACTTCGGGCGGATGCGCCCCGTCCGCCGCGCCGCCCGATGAAGCTCACCGGCTGGCGTCGAGGTCGGCGGCGACGACGCCAGCCGGCATTCGGGCGGTGCGGACGGACGGGGCTAGCAGGCAGGGGCGGTCGGCGTCGCGCCCCTGCCTCCCCCGCAACCGGTCGGCCACCGGCGTCGGTGACCGGGCCGGAGGACTCGTGGCGAACAGGTCCGCCCAGAGGCGGGGAAGATCGGGTGGTGCGTACCCGGCGGGATCTCCTGGCCGGCGGCGACGTTGCCGTCGGTGGCGGACCTCCGGTGCGGCCGGGGAATCCCGGTCCGGCCGCACCGGAGGCACCGCTTTCCTCGTGCCCCCGGGCCGGGTGGCCGGTGGCACGACCTCCGGTACCGACCCCGTTCCGGCCGCGGGGCGCAACCGCGGCCGGCCCTCGCCGGTCGGTACCGGAGGTGGTTCAGGCGGCGACCGTCGCCAGCGTCGGCTCCACCTCGGTCCAGGCGGACCCCAGTTCGGCCGAGCGGACCACCGCGTCCAACACCAGTTGCACCTGCAACGCCTCGACGAACGAGGGCGACGGGTCGACGCCGGTCGCCACCGCCTCGATGAAGTCGCGCATCTGGTGGGTGAAGGAGTGCTCGTACCCGATGATGTGCCCCGGCGGCCACCAGGCCGACAGGTACGGGTGCTCGCTCTCGGTCACCAGGATCCGGCTGAAGCCCTGCTCGGCCGTGGGGCGCGTGGCGTCGTAGAACTCCAGCTCGTTGAGGCGTTCCAGGTCGAAGACCACCGAGCCGAGCGACCCGTTGATCTCCACCCGGAGGGCGTTCTTGCGACCGGTGGCGAACCGGGTCGCCTCGTACGTGGCCAGCGCGCCGCCGTCGAGTCGGGCCACGAAGATCGCGGCGTCGTCGACGGTCACCGGTCCGGTGGCGGCGGCACCGTCGGCCTGCGCCGCCAGCCCGCTCGACCCGGACGGCAACGGCCGCTCCTTGACGAACGTCTCGGTGACCGCGCTGACCCCGGCGATCCGCTGGCCGGTGACGTGCTGGGTCAGGTCGATGATGTGCGCACCGATGTCACCCAGCGCGCCGGAGCCCGCCTGGTCCTTCTGCAACCGCCAGACCAGCGGGAACTGCGGGTCCACGATCCAGTCCTGCAGGTAGCTGGCCCGGACGTGCCGGATCTCGCCCAGCCGTCCGTCGGCGACGAGCTGACGCATCAGCGCCACCGCGGGTACCCGCCGATAGTTGAACCCGCACATCGAACGGGCCCCGCCGGCTCGGGCGGTGGCCGCCGCGGCGGCCATCTCCTGCGCCTCGGCGACGGTGTTGGCCAGCGGCTTCTCGCACAGCACGTGCTTGCCGGCGGCCAACGCCGCGAGGGCGATCTCGGCGTGGCTGTCCCCCGGTGTGCAGATGTCGACCACGTCGATGTCCGGGCGGGTCACCAGCTCCCGCCAGTCCGTGGTGTGCTCCTCCCAGCCGAGCCGGTCGGCGGCGTCGGCCACCTTTCCCGGATCGCGGCCGCAGACGGCCACCATCCGGGCCCGCGCCGGCAGGTCGAACACTCGATTCACGGTCCGCCAGGCCTGCGAGTGCGCGGCGCCCATGAACGCGTAGCCGACCATGCCGACCCGCAGTTGGTTGTCAGTCGTGGACAAGGTGGGTCTCCCCCCGTGGTGTCAGAACCCGAGCTTGAGGTAGTCGCTCGCGTTCTCCTTCGTGATCGTCTCGGAGGCGAGGACGATCTCCTTGGGCACCTGGAGCTCGACCAGATCCGACATGCCCCGGTTCTGGCCGATCAGCCGGGCCAGCGAGATGGCCGACGAGGCCATCGACGGGCTGTAGGTCACGGTGGCCTTGAGCACCGTGTTGTCGGCCTGGATGTCCTCCATCGCCTTCTTCGAGCCGGCGCCGCCGACCATGAAGAACTCGCTGCGGTTGGCCTGGCTGATCGCGGCCAGCACGCCGATGCCCTGGTCGTCGTCGTGGTTCCAGATCGCGTCGATCTTCGGCAGTGCCTGGAGCAACTGGCTCGTCTCCTGTTGGCCGGAGTCGACGGTGAACCGGGCCGCCCGCCGGTTGGCCACCCGCAGGCCGTGCTGGGCCAGGGTGTCGTTGAAGCCCTTCGTCCGCTCCTGGGTCAGCTCCAACTCGTCCATCCCGGCGATCTCGGCGATCACCGGGTTGCTCACGCCCTTGGCCTTGAGCTGCTCGTAGATGAAGGTCGCGGCCGAGACGCCCATGCCGTAGTTGTCGCCCTTGATCTGCAACCGGTACGCCTTGGCGTCCGGGAAGGCCCGGTCCAGGTTGACCACCGGAATGCCGGCCGCCATCGCCTCCAGACCGAACGAGTTCAGCTCCTTGCCGTCGTGCGGCAGCAGCACGATCACGTCGGGCTTCTGCGAGATCAGGGTGGACAGCGCCGCCCGCTGGGCCGCCGCGTCCGCACCGGCCTCGACCGTCTTGAACTCCACGTCGGAGTACGCGCCGGCCTGCGCCCGGGCGTTGTTCGTGATCGCGGCGATCCAGCCGTGGTCGGCGGCCGGAGCGGAGAAACCGATCGTGACCCGCTCACCGGGCTCGGCGTTGCCGCCGCCCTCGGCCGCCTTGGTCTGTGCCTCGGTGGGCGTCCCCTGCTCGTTGCTGGTGCAGGCGGAGAGCAGGACGCCGGCACCGACGGCCGCCCCGCCGAAGAGCATCCGGCGCCGCGACATGTCGCGACTGTGCTGGGTCATGACGACCTCCTGATGTCAGGTGGTGGAGGGAAATTGGGTGTGCGCTACCCGGCCACCGTCGTTCGCTCGGGTGGCCCGGTGTGGTGCGGTATGCGAGAGAAGTCAGCCGGTGGTGAGCCGGTTGTTGCGGCGGAAGAACTGGCTGAGGGTGCCGAACTGCACCTGCTGGATCAGGACGGCGGCGACGATGATGCCGCCCTTGACCATGTTCTGCGCCTCGGTGGAGAGGCCGTTGATCGCGAACAGGTTGGTGATGGTGGCGAAGATGATCACACCGAGCAGGGAGCCGACGATGGTGCCCCGCCCGCCGCTGAGCAGCGTGCCACCGATGATCACGGCAGCGATCGCGTCCAGCTCGTAGAGGTTGGCCATCGCCGCCTGGGCCGAGGTGGCCTGGGCGGTGAGCATGATCGCGGCGATGCCGCAGCAGAGGCCGGAGAGCGCATAGAGCAGCAGGGTGTGCAGCCGGACGTTGATGCCGGCCAGCCGGGCCGCCTCCGGGTTGCCGCCGACGGCGACCGTACGCCGACCGAAGGTGGTGCGGTTGAGCAGCACCCACCCGGCGGCGCCCACCGCGGCGAGGATGTAGACCAGCAGCGGGATGCCGAACAGGTCGTTGCTGGCGATGCCGTTGATCACGCCGTTCTGCGAGATCTGCGTCTGCTTGTCGGAGATCTCGGCGGCCAGTCCCCGGGCGGCCACCAGCATGGCCAGCGTGGCGATGAACGGCACCAGCCGCCCGTACGCGATGAGCGTCCCGTTGACCAGGCCGACCGCCACTCCGACCACGATCGCGGTGAAGATCATGCCGCCGGCACCGAAGCTCTGGGTGGCGACCGTGGTGCACCAGACTCCGGCGAGCGCGACGATCGCGCCGACGGAGAGGTCGATGCCGCCTCCGATGATCACGAAGGTCATCCCGACGGTGACCACGCCGACCACCGAGGCGAGCTTGAGGATGCTGAGCATGTTGGCCCAGACCCAGTCGGGGTTGGAGTAGAGGTCGGAGCGGGTGGCCGCACCGATCACGAAGAGCGCCAGCAGCACCCCGATCAGGGCCAGGTTCCGCTTGGCGCCCTCGCCGCCCTCACCGCTCCAGAAGGACAGCCCGCGCCGGGACCCGCCGGACGGGTCGTGCTTGGTCACCCCGGTCGGTGCCGGGTCCACCGGCGGCGACTGCGCCGGCAACTGTGTGGTAGCGGGCCCTCGCTCGCTCATGCCGGTGCGCCTTCCATCAGAGACCCCGCCATCACGAGGTCGAGCACGGTGTCTTCGTCGAGTTCGCCTGCCGGGGCCGTCCGCACGACCCGGCCCTCCCGCATCACCAGCACCCGGTCGGACAGACCGAGCACCTCGGGTACCTCGCTGGAGACCAGCAGCACCCCGACGCCCTCGGCGGCGAGCTGCCGGATCACCTGGTACAGCTCGGCGCGGGCGCCCACGTCCACGCCCCGGGTGGGTTCGTCGAGCAGCAGCAGTCTGGTGTCGCCGAGCAGCCAGCGCCCGACCACCACCTTCTGTTGGTTGCCGCCGGAGAGGGTGCGCACCGCCCGGCGTACGTCGCGCGGGCGCATCTCCAGGTTCTCCGCGATCCGGTCCGCCTCGGCGCGTTCCTTCCCGACGTCGGTGAACCCGAGTCGGGCGTACCGGCTGAAGGTGGCCAGCGTGACGTTGCGGTAGATCGGTTCGCCGAGCAGCAGCGCCTGGCTCTTGCGTTCCTCCGGGGCCATGCCCATGCCGGCCCGGACCGCCGCGCCGACGCTGCCCGGTCGCAGGGCCCGGCCGGACATCCGCACCGAGCCGGCCTCGGCCCGGCGCGCGCCGTAGATGGTCTCCAGCAGCTCGGACCGGCCGGAGCCGACCAGCCCGGCGATGCCGACGATCTCACCGGCCCGCACGGAGAGCGAGACGTCGGCGAACTCCCCGGCGCGGGTCAACCCGTCGACCTGGAGCAGTTCCTCACCGACGCCCGTGTCGGCGGGACGGTCCGGGAAGACGTACTCGATGGTCCGGCCGGTCATCCGGGAGACCAGGTCCCCGGTCGGGGTGTCCCGGGCCGCCAGGTTCGCGGCCGTGGTCCGGCCGTCCTTGAGGACGGTCACCCGGTCGCCGATCTCGCGGATCTCCTCCAGCCGGTGCGAGATGTAGATGACCGCGATGCCCTGCGCGGTCAGCTCGCGGATGATCCGGAAGAGGTTCTCCACCTCGTCGTGGGCCAGCACCGCGCTCGGTTCGTCCATGATGATCAGCCGGGCCTCGTGGGAGAGCGCACGGGCCATGCTGACCACCTGCTTGCCGGCCGCGGGCAGCGCCCGCACCATCCGGCCCGGCGGGATCTCCGCGTGCCCGAGCCGGCCGAGGATCTGCCGGGTACGCCGGGCCATCTGCCCCCGCCGGACGAAGCCGAGCCGGCGCGGCTCGTGCCCCAGGAAGGCGTTCTCCGCCACCGACAGGTCCTCGACCAGATCGAGTTCCTGATAGATGGTGGCGATCCCGGCGCGCATGGCGGCCTGCGGATTGGCGAACGTGACCGGCTCCCCGCGCCATTCGACCAGCCCCGAATCCGGTCGATGTACTCCGGCGAGCACCTTGATCAACGTCGACTTGCCGGCGCCGTTCTGGCCGAGCAGGCAGTGCACCTCGCCGGCCCGCACCTCCAGCTGCACGCCGTCCAACGCGCGTACGCCCGGGAAGGTCTTGACCACGTCGGTCAGGCGCAGGACCACTTCGCCGGCGACGGTGTCGTCCGGGGCCTCGACCAGCGGCGCGTCGCTCACGTCACCCTGACTGTTCATGCCGCCTCCTGGAAGGCCAGGTCACTGGCGAGCACCGCAGCTCCCGCGACACCGGCACGCGGCCCCAGCTCGGAGAGCACGACCGGCAGGTTGCCGGTGGCCAGCGGCAGGGAGCGCCGGTAGACGACGCTGCGGATCTCGGCGAGCAGTACGTGGCCCAGGTGGGCCAGTCCACCGCCGATGACGATCATCGACGGGTTGGTGAAGCTCACCAGTCCGGCCAGGACGCTGCCGACGCGTCGACCGCCCTCGCGGATGAGCTGGATGCAGGCCACGTCTCCTTCGACGGCTCCGGCGGCGACGTCCTGGGCGGTCACCGACCCCTGCACGCGCAGCCGTTCGGCCAGCGCGGGCGAGGCACCGGTACGCGCTGCCGCAGTGGCGTCCTTGGCCAGCGCGGCACCGCTGAACAGCGCCTCCAGGCAGCCGGCGTTGCCGCACGAGCAGACCGGTCCGTGTCCGTCCACCTGGATGTGGCCGATGTCCCCGGCGCAGCCGTCGGTGCCCCGGTAGACCTCGCCGCTCAGATAGATCCCGCACCCGATGCCGGTGCCGATCTTGACGAAGAGGAAGTCGTCGACCGAGTGCGCCACCCCACCGTGCCGCTCACCGATCGCCATGATGTTCACGTCGTTGTCGACCACCGCCGGGCAGCCGTGTTCTCGGGTCAGCAGCTCACGGACGGGAAAGCGGTCCCATCCCGGCATGATCGGTGGGGACACCGGCACCCCGTCGCGGAAACTGACCGGACCGGGCACCCCGATGCCGACCGCGTTCAGCCGGTCGTAGACGCCGTCCACCCGGGCCTTGGCCAGCAGTTCGTTGACGCGGTGCAGGATCACCTTGGGGCCGGAGCGGATGTCGGCCGACTCCGCGTACGCCGCCACGGGCTCCAGGCGACCGTTGAGCACTTCGACATCGATGGAGCTGGCCCCGAGGTCGACGGCTGCGAACCGAAGGTCCGGGCTCAACTCGACCAGGGTGGAGCGGCGACCGCCCCGCGAGGCGGCCATCCCGGCCTCGGCGACGTAGCCGTGTCCGACCAGACGCTCCAGCTCGGCCAGCAGCCGGGGACGGGGTATCTCCAGGCGGTCCGCCAGCTCCGCCCGGGAGACGGCCCCCTGGTCGCGGAGCAACCGCAACAGGCGCACGTGCAGGGGTTCGACGGTCCGCATCGGGACCCCTTTCATCGATGCCGTTCACATCGACGCAACGCCGATGTGTTGTGTCCGACACAGTAGGCGCCTTCCGCGCCGCCTGTCCAGATCTTCGGCCGACATTCCGCCAACTTTTGTCCCAACAGACAAAAGCTTCAAGTGGATCAAGAAAAGGGTTGCTCAGGCGGTTCGCGCCGTGGCAGATGGTGGTCGCCGGCCTGCCGACAGCCACCCGGGTGAGCCGCCGTCCCGGAGCGCGACGACGCGGATCCGACCGGGCACGACAAGCCCGGGCCCGCCCGTCGATCACCGACGGTCGGACCCGGGCTGCCTCCGATCAGCTAGCGGGCGGCGCCTCACCCTCGTCCTTCAGCTTGCGGTCGTCGCGCAGCTCGACGTACGGCTCCCGGTCGACCGGGCGCAGGCCGCCCGCGATCGCCCGGCCGCGTGCCAGCTCGGCGTCGAACTCGGCGCCGAACAGGACCGCGACGTTGCTGAGCCAGAGCCAGACCAAGAAGATGATCACGCCGGCGAGGGCTCCGTAGGTCTTGTTGTACGAGCCGAAGTTGGCCACGTAGAGCGCGAAGACACCGGAGACCAGCAGCCAGATCACCACCGCCAGGACCCCGCCCGGGCTGACCCAACGGAAACCGCCCTGCCGGGCGTTCGGCGACGCCCAGTAGAGGATGGCGAACATCAGGCTGACCAGGATCAGCAGCACCGGCCACTTGGCGTAGTCCCAGACCGTCACCGCCGTG
Organism: Micromonospora sp. NPDC023869; assembly: GCF_055559695.1. Lineage (NCBI taxonomy): Bacteria > Bacillati > Actinomycetota > Actinomycetes > Micromonosporales > Micromonosporaceae > Micromonospora > Micromonospora sp. NPDC023869. Next base: position 24,116 of record NZ_JBVHKD010000007.1, on the reverse strand, counting down.
CGGCCGACTCCGATCGCGTCACCGACCTGCTGGGCGAACCGGCCGGTGAACACCACGATCACGGCGCTGGCCAGCAGCAGCACCCCGATCACGGCGGTGACCCCGACCCGGATCGGCAGGGTCTTCCAGATCGGGCGCCCCTCCGGCACGTCGTAGATGACGTTCGAGGCGCGCATGAAGGCGGCGACGTAGCCGGAGGCCGACCAGAAGGCAGCGAGCAGACCGATCACGGCGGCGAGGCCGGCGAGGCCGCCGTTCTGCTGCGCCTGGTCGATGGCCGCGTCGATGATCTGGCGGATGTTCTGCTCCGGCACCGCCTGGTCGACGGTGTCCCGGACACCCTGGGTGGCGGCCGGGCCGAGCAGACCGAGCAACGAGACCAGCACCAACAGGCCGGGGAAGATGGAGAGCACGCCGTAGTAGGTGAGTGCGGCCGCCCAGTCGGTCAGGCCGTCGGAGCTGAACTCCCGTACGGTCCGCCGCGCCGCCGCCACCCACTCGTCCCGGGACAGGCGGGTCGGCCCGTCGGGCGTGTCCCGGTCGGCCGGCGGGTGCTCCGCACCGCTGCCGGGATCCACGGCGGGCCGCCGCACCGCGTCGCGCCCGTCCGGACGGGAAGACTTCTCGGAGGCCATCGCCCCTCCCCTCACCTCGACGTTCTCGCCCGAGACATGCCCCGCCAGCACGCTCGGGTAACCCCACCCACCAGCCCCGGGCGCCGACCGGCGGGTGGGTCGTGCCGCCGACCACATCGCTGCGCCGTCGCCACCCCGCCGCCCCACCGGCCGTCGCGAATCCGGTCCGGGTCCGGGAAATGCGTACGGGAAATGGCGCTTACAGCACCGGAGAGGCGTCACTCATCGGCTGTGCGTTGTCAACTGTGACGCGCCGACCGAATTACGCCAGGCAGCGCGTCGGCACCCGCGCCACCGCCTCCACGACCGCCGCGAGCCACGGGAACGACGCCGCCACCCTCCGTCACCACATGTACGGAGAGTAATTGATTCGCTGGCATTTCGACGCCAACATATGACAGCCGAATGCCTCAAGAAGGATAAAACGGGCGCGGCCACACGGCCCCGCTCCGCGCGCTTGGCAGACTAACGCGCACGTCCCGCGCAGATCGCGAAACCGATTCTGAAACATCCGCAGCGGGGAGTGACTGAAACAAAATGAAAGTCACTCAGGGAAACGATGATCGACAATGTTCCCAACGAAGTGTCAATTCGCGTATCGTCCCCCCTCGTGTCGGCTATCCGATTCACCGATGATTCCGGACCCGAGGGCAATCGCGCCCGTGCCCGCGTGGCGGAGGCCGACCCCGAGGCCGATCCGCGCACCGTCGGGACCGTTCCGGACACCGTCCCCCGGCAACGGTCCGGCCCCGATCGCGCCACCGACCCGAGCGCCCCGCCCGGCGACCGTCCCGCCCCCGGGGACACCGACGCGCCGCCGGAGGTGGACGCGCGGGAACTGGCCAGCCGGTTCGAGGACGAGAAGCCCGGCCGTACGCTGACCGGGCCGATCGCCGTCCTGCTGACCGGCGCGACCCTGGCCGTGGCACTGCTCGCGCTCTGGCAGGTGTTCCGCCCACTGGCCCAGGGCAGCAAGTACTACCTGATCTTCTTCCTGGCCGGCGTACTCCCGCTGGTCTTCCTCGCGTACCCGGCCGACCTGCGCCTGCCCCGACTGCGCCGCAACCGGGATGCGAGCACCGACCGGGACGTCCCGCCCCCGGCGCAGGCCCGCCCGGCACGCACCGGGCCGAGCGGGGTCGACTGGGCACTGGCAGTCGCCGCGCTCGCCGCCTGCCTCTATCCGGTGCTGCCGGTCGCGCTGGCCGGCGGTGGCGGCGGCTACGACGCCTTCCTCGACCGGCAGGGCCTGCTCGTCGGCGCCGACGTGGCGATGGGCACCGTCCTGCTGCTCCTGCTGCTGGAGGCGTGCCGACGCACCACCGGCTGGATCCTGCCCGTGGTGTGCCTGGTCTTCCTCGGCTACGGCTACTACGGCGGACTGCTGCCGCAGACCTGGGCGGTGGCCCACGCCGGGCTGGACTTCGGGCAGATCGTGGACGCCTTCTACAACTCCGACAGCGGGTTCTACGGCACCCCGTTGGACGTGGCCGCCACCTACATCGTGCTGTTCACCATCTACGGTGCGGTGCTCGACCGCTCCGGCGCGGGTCGGTTCTTCGTCGACCTGTCGGCCGCGGCGTTCCGCCGGTCCCGTACCGCCGCCGGCCGTACCGCCGTCGCCTCCGGCTTCCTGCTCGGCACCGTCTCCGGCTCGGGCGCCGCCACCACCGTCAGCATCGGCGCGGTCACCTGGCCGATCCTGCGCCGCGCCGGCTACCCGGCGGAACGGGCCGGCGGCATGCTCGCGGCGGCCGGCGTCGGGGCCATCCTCTCCCCGCCCACGCTCGGCGCGGCGGCGTTCATCATCGCCGAGTACCTGGGCGTCTCCTACCTCCAGGTGCTGGGCTGGGCGATGGTGCCGACGGTGCTCTACTACCTCGGCATCGTGCTCTCGGTGGAGATCGACGCGCGCCGCTCCGGAGTACGCGCGGCGGCCCTGCCGGCCACCTCGGCCTGGCGGCTGCTGGCCCGCTCCGGCTACCACTTCGCCTCGCTCTTCGCGATCGTCGGTCTGCTCGCCGTCGGCGTGTCCGCCACCCGCGCGGTGGTGCTGGCGACCCTGCTCGCCATCGTGCTGTCCTACCTGGACCGGAAGCACCGACTCACCCCACCCCGACTGCTCGACGCGTTCTCCGGCGGCGCGCGCGGCGTGCTCGCGGTCACCGTGGTCTGCGCGGCGGCCGGCATCATCACCGCCACCACCACGAAGACCGGGCTCGGGCCGCAGGCCGCCGCGCTGCTGGTCGACGCCGCCGGTGCGGTCAGCTCCGATCCGGCGGTGGTGCTGGCGCTCACCGCGCTGCTCGCCGCCGTCGCGCTGAGCCTGCTCGGCCTGGCCATCCCGGTCACCGCGTCCTTCGTGATCGGCTGGGTGATCATCGGCCCGGCCCTGCTCGACCTCGGCGTCAGCGCCCCCGCCGCGGCGATGTTCGTCTTCTACTTCGCGGTGCTGTCCGAGGTGTCGCCGCCGACCGCGCTCGCCGCGGTCGCCGCCGCCGCGGTCACCGGCGGCCGGGTGGTGCCGACCATGTGGCACACCCTGCGGTACGCGCTGCCGGCCTACCTCATCCCGCTCGCCTTCGTGGTCACCCCGACCGGGCTCGGCCTGCTCGGCATGGGTGGTCCACAACGGATCCTCGTCGCCGGGACGGTCACCGCGCTCAGCGTCGCGGTGCTGGCCGTGGCGGCGGGCGGCTGGCTGCCCGGGGTCGGCCCGGCGGGCGCACCGGAACGCGTGCTCGGCGCGGTCGCCGGGCTCACGCTGCTCTGGCTGGAACCCGTACCCGTCGCGATCGGTGCCGTACTGGCCGGCGCCATGGCGGTGGGCGTCTTCGTACGACGCGGATCCACCGGCTCCTCCGGTGGGACGCGGGCCGGATCACCGGCATGACCGAGGAAGGAGCAAGAGTGGGACGGATCAACGTGCGGCTCGTGGCGGGAGTGGGAGCACTCGCCCTCGTCGCGGCCGGCACCGCAGGTTGCGGCGGCCGTCAGGGCGCCGCCGCCACGGACGACACCGCGAACGCCGTCACCTGCGAGGTGGCCGAGAACACCCGGGTGGGCATCGCCACCGGCAACGCCACCGGCGTCTACTACGTGGTCGGCAACGCCCTGGCCGGGCAGCTCTCGAACAGCACCGAGGGTCGGCTCACCGGCACGGCGGCCGAGACCGGCGCGTCGGTGCAGAACATCGAACAGCTCGTCGGCGGCCAGTACGACGTGGCGTTCTCGCTCTTCGACACCGCCGTCAACGCGGTGCAGGGCAAGGGCACCTTCACCGCGCCGCAGCCGGTCGAGGCGCTGGCCCGGATCTACGACAACTACACCCAGGTGGTCGTCCGGGCCGACGCGGGGATCAACTCCGTGGCCGACATGAAGGGCAAGAAGATCTCCACCGGCTCCCCCAAGTCCGGCACCGAGGTCATCGCGAACCGCCTGCTGGAGGCCGCCGGACTCGACCCGGCCGCAGACGTCCAGGCGCAGCGTCTGGACCTGACCAAGACGGTCGAGGGCGTAAAGGACGGCAGCCTGGACGGATTCTTCTGGTCCGGCGGCGTACCCACCGGTGGTGTGACGGACCTCTTCACCACGGCCGGGGACAAGGTCAAGTTCGTCGACATCACGCCGTTGTTGCCTAAGATGAGCGAACTGAACCCCGCGTACCAGGCCGGCACGATCGGCAAGGACGTGTACTCCACTGTGGCGGACACCCCGACCATCGTGGTCCCCAACGTGCTGCTCGTCCGCAAGGACCTTGACGCCAACGTGGCCTGCGCGATCACTCGGACGGTGTTCGAGAAGAAGGACGCGCTGGCCCAGGCCAACCCCGCTGCCAAGGGCATCGCTCTGGACACCGCCCGCAAGACCGACCCGGTCGGTCTGCACCGGGGGGCGGACAAGGCGTTGCAGGACCTCGGCGCGAGCTGACCGACCCTGGCCGGGCCGGTGCCTCCCGTGGGCCCGGCCCGGCCACCCCTACCTCGGGAGACCCCCGTGCCGCTGCCCTCACTGGCGCGCGTACGCCGGCACAACCGTCCGTCCGATCACACTGGTCGACTGTGGTCGGTGCGTACGCAGCTTCTCGCACCGATCCTCGTCGCCACCGCCGGACTGCTCGCCCTGGGCGCGATCCAGACCGACAGCGCCCTGTCGACCACCCGCGACGCCGAACGCGCCCGGGTGCTGGCTGGCACCGCCACCGCCACCGTGTCACTGGTGCACGAGGTGGAGCGGGAGCTCGGCGAGACGGCAGCCCTGCGTCAGCGCGGCGGGACCTCCGGCCGGCAACTGGTTGACGCCCAGCGGCAGCGGGTCGACGAGGCCGTGACGCGGTACCGATCGGCCAGCGGGGACGCCCGGCGGGCCGCTCCCGACCTGGGCCGTTCGTTGGACGGCGTGGACGAACACCTCGTCCAACTCGACGAGGCCCGGGTGGCCGCACTGGGCTCCGCGACCGCCGACCCGACCTACGTGGCACTGGTGGAGTCGCTGCTCACGGTCGCCGACGCGCTGCCCGCCCAGGTCCGCGACCCGGAGCTGGCCAACCGGGCCCGCGAGGTGGCCGCAGTCGCCGCCCAGGAGCACCTGGCGTCGCTGGAACGGGACCTGCTGCGCACCGTCTTCGTCCGGGGCGAGTTGGCCGAGGGCGAACTGGTCCGGCTGGGCCGACTGCGGGGCGCGGCGGAACAGCGCCAGGCCGAGTTCTCCCGGATCGCCGGTGCGGACGCCACGGCCACGTACACCCGGTTGATGGAGAGCAGCGACGTCTCCACCGCCCGGCGGATGCGCGACAGCGCGCTGAACGCGGACCGCGAGCCGGCCGCGCTCGGCACCGACGGCGACGCCTGGTTCGTGGCACAGAGCGGCACCATCCGCCGGTACAACCTGCTGGGCCGCGAACTCTCCGACGAACTCGACCGCCGGGCCGCCGCGTTGGCCGCCGACGCCCGCCAGCGGGCGCTGGTCACCGGCGGCTCCACCGGTGCGCTGGCGCTGGCCTCGCTGATCGCCGCCGCGATGCTTGCGGTACGCACCAGCCGCCGGCTGCGGCGACTCCGGGTGGCCGCGTTGACCATGGCGCACCGGGAACTGCCCGAGCGGATCACCGCGATCTCGGCCGGCGACAGCGGTTCCGGTGCCGGTCCGGCCTCCCAGGCCACCGCCGGGATCAGTCGCGGGCGCGACGAGATCGCCCAGGTGGCGGAGGCGTTCGACACGGTCAACCGGGCGGCCCTGCGGCTCGCCGGTGAGCAGGCCGAGCTGCGCATGGACGTGACCCGGATGGTCGAGGCGCTGGCCCGCCGGATCCGTACGCTGATCACCCGGCAATTGCGTCTGCTCGACGAGTTCGAGCAGGAGGAGACCGATCCCGACGCGCTGGCCCGGCTGTTCGCGCTCGACCACCTGGCCGCCCGGATGCGGCGTAACGGCGAGAACCTGCTGGTCCTCGCCGGTGGCGAACCGGGCCGCTCGCACGAGGGCCCGCACCTGCTGGCCGACGTGGTCCGGGGTGCCGCGTCGGAGATCGAGGAGTACGCCCGGGTCGAGATCGACGTACCGGCCGCCGCAGTGCACGGCTCGGCCGTAGGCAACCTCGTCCACCTCCTCGCCGAGCTGTTGGAGAACGCCACCGCCTACTCCCCGCCACACGCACCGGTGCACGTCGACGGTCGACGTACGGTCGACGGGCTCACGTTGCGCGTACACGACCAGGGCATCGGCATCGGCGAAGGCCGGCTGGCCGAGATCAACGAGCGGCTGCGCGCACCGGCCGTCCTGTCCAGCGCGGCGGCCGGCAGCATGGGCCTGCACGTGGTGGCCCACCTGGCCGCACGGCACGGCGTGCAGGTCCGGCTGCACAGCGCCGGTGCCGGCACGGTCGCCCAGGTGGAGGTCCCCGAGGCGATCCTCACCCGGGTCGAGGAGGTCAAGGGACGGCCGTCCGCCGCACCCCGGGCCACGCCGCCGGGTGCCGCCTGGTTCCGGTCGCCCGACGGTACGCCCGGCGGCATCGGGGTGGGGCGGCCCCGGGTGGACGTGGGCACCGCACCGGAGCAGTTCAACGTCCACCGGGCCCCGACGATGACGTTGCCGGTGGTCCACGCCGCCGCCAACGGCTCGTCCGGCTGGTCGGGTGGCGGGATGGGCGCTGGGGCAGGTGCCGGGATGGGCGTCGGAGCAGGCGTCGGGCCCGGCCAGGCACCGCCGAGCTGGCCCGGTGCCGGGGCGGGACAACCGCCGCCGGACTGGTCGGCGCACGCCCCCTCGGACGGTCGACCCACCTGGTCGACAGCCGGCGCGGCTACCGCGAGTGGGCTGCCCCGGCGTACCCGTGGCGGCGGGTTGCAGTCCGAACTGCAGGACACTCCACCCCCATCGGCCGACGCCGACCTGCTCGACCCCGAGGTGGTCCGAGCCCGACTCACCGCCCTGTCGGCCGGGGTGGCCCAGGCGATGCGACGCAACCAGCAGACCAGACACACCGGGAGACCAGAATGATGCCCAACGTCAGCGCCGGCCTGGACTGGCTCCTGGCGAACTTCGCCGAGCAGGTTCCGGACGTGTCGCACGCCCTCGCCGTCTCCGGCGACGGGTTGCGACTGGCCGCCTCGCCCCACCTCTCCACCGACCAGGCGGACCAGCTCGCCGCCGTGATCAGCGGTCTGGCCAGCCTGACCGTCGGCGCGGCGCGGTTGATGTCCGCCGGCCGGGTACGCCAGCAGATCGTCGACATGGACGGCGGAGTGCTGCTGGTGATGGCGGTCGGTGACCGCGCCCTGATCGGGGTGCTCGCCTCCGCCGGATGCGACCTGGGCCAGATCGGCTACGAGACGGCCACCCTGGTCCAGCGGGTCGCCGAGGCCCTCGAACCGGCGACCCGGACCTGGGCGGAACACGGCGGGGTACCGGCGTGACCGGGCCGGATGTTCGCGCTCCCGTGCCTGCCGCCGCAGGTCGCAGGACGGGTGCCGGGGTTCGCGGGCGGGGTCGGCGTCTGGTGGCGGCGGTGCTGGCGGTCGCGCTCGTCGCCGGCTGCGGTGCCGAGGCCACTCCGGAGCCCCGCCCGTGGCACGACGGGCGCATCTTCCTGGCCACCGGGAACACCACCGGCGTCTACTACCAGCTCGGCGGCGGGTACGCCGACATCATCAGCCGACACCTGCCCGGTTACGAGGCCCGCGCCGAACCGACCGGAGCCTCCGGCGAGAACATCACCCGCCTGGTCGAGGGCGACATGGAGATCGCCTTCAGCCTGGCCGACACCGCCGCCGACGCCAGCGCCGGCCGTGGCGCGTTCGACGGCCGACCCCACCCGGTCCGGGCCCTGGCCCGGGTCTACAGCAACTACACCCACGTCATCGTCCGCGCCGACGCCCAGATCACCGACCTCGCGGCGCTGCGCGGCAAGCGGGTCTCCACCGGTTCACCCAAGTCCGGCACCGACGTCATCGCCGCCCGGCTGCTCACCGCCGCCGGGCTGGACCCCGAACGGGACGTACGCCGGGCCCGGCTGTCACTGCCCGAGACGGTCACCCGGATGCGCGCCGGAAGCCTGGACGCGATGTTCTTCTCCGGCGGCCTACCCACCCCCGGCATCGCCGACCTGCTCAGCGGCGCGCCGGACCAGTTCGCCCTGCTGCCGATCGCCGAGCTGGTCGAGCCGCTCAACGCCGAACACGGCTCGGTCTACACCACCGCCGAGCTGCCCAAGGACGCCTACGACACGCCGAGTGGCACCCCCACCGTCACGGTGGCCAACGTGATCCTGGTCAACGCCGACATGCCCGAACAACTGGCGTACGACCTGACCCGACTCCTCTTCACGTACCAGACCGACCTGGCCCTGGCACATCCCGAGGCGCGCAACTTCGACCGTCAGAGCGCTGCCTCCACCGACCCGATCCCCCTGCACCCCGGCGCCGCCCGCTACTACCGGGGCGGCTGACCCCGCCCGCCCTCGCGTGGGGTGGTTCCGATCCGGATAGATCTTGGCGCGAAAGTGCCCTCGGGGAGCGGCGCTCACGTACCAAGATCCTTCCGGGTCCTGCCCGGCGTCCGCTATGGGCGCTCGATGAGCTGGGTGACAAACGCACGCCAGGAATCGGAGCCGAAGACCAGCACCGGCCCGACCGGATCCTTGGAATCACGTATGGCCACCACACCGGACAGGTTGTCGGCCGCCTCAACGCAGTTGCCGCCGTCGGGACCACTGCGGGTGCTCTTGCGCCACCGGGCGTCAGTCAATTCCATCTCTCCGCCACCTCCGTCATCGGGACACCGTCGACCCGTCGTGCCCAATGCCCCGCGCCGAATCTTGGACACTTACCGTTTGGAACTAACGGAAACTGTCCAAGATTGACGCGGACTCCAGGTGTCGAGGGCCGCTACGGGCGCTCGGCGAGTTGGGTGACGAACGCACGCCAGGAGCCGGGACCGAAGACCAACACCGGCCCGGTCGGGTCCTTGGAATCACGTACGCCCACCACACCCGACAGGTTGTCGGCCACCTCCACGCAGGCACCACCCTGCCCGTTGCTACGAGTGCTCTTGCGCCACCGGGCGTCAGTCAATTCCATGTCTCCGCCACTTCCGCGATCAGATCGAGGGACTGCTGTTGCGATAGTGCCTCACCCCGGATCGACTCCCAAACCTCGACCATCTGCCGCAGATAGTCGGCACGGTCCACCACCTGCCCGTGGAGCTGTCCTTCCTGATAGACGACGTCCTCCCCGTGCGGCGGACTGGCGACCACGAACGGGCCGTTGATCCCGGGATAGGCGCCGGCCGAGAGCGGAACGACCTGGATCCGGAGCCGGGGCACGGTCGCGCCGAGCTTCACCAGGTGGCACAGTTGCTCCCGCATCACCTCCGGTCCACCGATCCGCCGACGCAGCACGTACTCGTCGACGACGGCGGTGAACATCGGCGGACGCTCGCGGGTCAGCACGGTCTGCCGGTCCAACCGGGTCGTCACCTGCTGCTCGACCTCGTGCGGCGCGAACAGCCCACCGCCGGTAAGCAACGTGCGGGCATACGCCTCGGTCTGCAACAGCCCCGGCACACACAGCGGCTCGAACCAGCGCAGCGCAGTGGCCTCCGCCTCGATGCCGGGCCAGTCCCGGAACCACGGCACCAGGATCTCCCGGCTGAGTCGGCGTTGGATGCGCTCGAAGCGTCCGTCGGCGGCGAACACGGCGTCGCAGCGGCGGGCGAAGTCCAGGCTCGGCTTCCGCTCGCAGGTCTCCACCTTCGCCACCAGCGCCGCCGAGTAGCTGAGCGACTCCGCCAGCGCGGTCTGCGACATGTCGGCGGCGGCTCTGACCAGCCGTAACTCCTCCGCGAAATGCTCCAGCATGGACGAGCGGTCCACGGACACCCTCCGTACATCGTCGTACCGCTTGGGGACGGCTCGGGACTCGCTCGTCGTCACCGCGCCAAGCCTCCCACCGTAGTCGCGTCCTCACCAGACTGTCACGCAGCGGGACCGCTCACGGGATCGGACGGCGGGCGGAACCAGGCCGGGGCGTCGGCGTACCCGACTCGGCCGGCGCCCCATTCACCTCGACGGAGGCCCACCCATGCGATTCCGATTCTGGCGATGCCCGCCCCCGGCCGCCCCCATCCCGCTCCCCCGACGCGGAGCGCACACCAACCCGCCGCCGACCGGGCTCGCGCAGCCGCCCACCGGGCAACCGTCCACCCCACGCCTTCCGAGCGAGCCACCCACCACCAGGCGGAGTACCAACGAGCGACCCACCACCGGGCAGGCCGTCGCCGAGCGACCCGCCACCGGGCAGGCCACCGCCGGGCGAGCCACCATCGGGCAGGCCACCGCCGAGCGCCCTGTCTGGGCGACCGCGCCGACGGAGATGCTTCCGCTCAACGGCCCGGGCCCGCTGGGGTGGCTCACCCTCGCCGGACGGTGGCGGGCCAACGCCGGGCGGTGGATACCGTCGCTCCCCGGGGACAGGGACCGTTGACGGCCCGCTACCGCCCCCACGTCGCGGCCCGACCGTCCTGGCGGTGCCGGGTGTGCGGTGCCCGTTGGCCGTGCTCACCGGCTCGGCTGGCCCTGCTGGGCGAGTACCGGGAGAACCGTACCGGCCTGCTCGTCTATCTCGGCTCGATGATGTACGACGCCGCCGACGACCTGGCCGGCACCTGCCCACCCGAAGCGCTGGCCGCCCGCTTCCTCACCTGGGCCCGCCCCCGCTGACCACCCCACACTGCCCCACCCACCGCATGCCACCCGGCCCCACGGCACCCGGCCCCACGCCACCCGACCCGTGCCGATCATGGAGTTGTGGCGAGGACAGAAGAGGGTAAAACACATCATTCCGGGTGCCACAACTCCATGATCGGCGTGAGGGCCGCCTGATCAGCGTGAGGGACCGCCCCGGCGGACGGCGAGGACAGCCGCCGGAGCAAGGCGGTGGGGCGGCGAGGCGGGCAGAGCGGGGGTGGACCCGGGAGCGGCGCGGGTCAGAGGTCGGTGGGGGTGGTGGCGGCGCGGGCGGCGGCGACGAGGTGGTCGGTCTCGGCGAGTACGTCCGGGGCGTCGGTGGGGGTGCCGGGGTCGTAGCGGACCATCCAGGTCAGGCCGTCGACGCCGGACACCCGCCGGCCGACGATCCGACCGGCGCCACCGGGAACAGCGTGGTGCTGGGTGTACGCGACCGACTTGGTGACCCGGGCCCGGATCTGGTGCGGCAGCTCACCGGGATCGAGCAGCAGGTAGCGCTCGGCCGGACAGTCGGCGACCACCACGTACCCGTCCCGTTCGGCGACCTGCTCGCCGGGGGTGACGGTCAGCTCCCGGCCGGACCAGACCGCCTTGACGATGTCGTGCCAGCCGATCCGGTGGCCGCGTCCGGGCAGCCAGAGCCCCAGGTTGGTGGCCACCACCACGCCGTCGCCCTCGCCGTTGCCGGCGGCGGACCAGGCCAGCACCCGTTCGTCGCGCTCCAGTGGTGGCCGGTCGGCCTGCGGCAGCTTGCGTCGGCGGCGGAACAGTCCCATTTCTACAGCCCTCCTGCCGCCTGCTCGCGCAGCGCGCGGGCGTGCTGCTCCAGCGACAACAACTCGCCGAAGGTGGCGAAGTACTCGTCCTTGTTGTTGACCGGGTTGATCCGCTGGATCCGCGACTTGAGGTCCCGGATGCGGGCGGTGACCGAGCCCCACTGGAGGCGGGCCATGGTGATCGAGACATACCTCGGGTCGGGCTCGCCGTCGATCCGCAGCGGCTCCACGGCCAGCTCACCGACGAGGGCCTGGGCTGCCAGGTCGCCGCAGGCGTCCCGGACCGACTCGATCCACACCGCGCCACCGGCCGCCGAGGCGGCACCGCCGGCCTCCGTCACCGCCTCCCGGACCACCACGTGCACCGGGTGCCGGTAGTCGCTCGCCTCGACCGCGTCGAACATCGGCCCGGCCAACGCCGGCTCTTGGAGAGCGAGCTTGAGGGCTTCCCGCTCGACCATCGACTGCGGACTGTCCACCGCCGGTTCGGGGCGGGCGGAACGCGTCGGCGTATCCGCCGGACGCCCCGAGGCGGCGGCCAGCACCGCCCGCTGCACCGGCTCGATCTCCATGCCGAGGTCACCGGCGAGCTTGCGGACGTACTCGGGACGCTTTTCCTGGTCTTTGAGCTTGGCCACCAGCGGGGCCGCCCGGCGCATCGCCTCCACCCGGCCGTCCACGGTGTCCAGGTCGAAGCGGTTGAGCATGTGTCGCAGCGCGAAGTCGACGAGCGGCTCGCGGCGGGCCACCAGGTCGCGTACGGCCAGATCGCCCTTTGCCAGGCGCAGCTCGCACGGGTCCATGTTGTCCGGGCTGACCGCGATGAAGGTACGCCCGACGAACCGCTGGTCGTCCTCGAAGGCCCGCAGCGCGGCCTTCTGCCCGGCGGCGTCCCCGTCGAAGGTGAAGATGATCTCGCCGGCCACCGCGTCGGTGTCCAGCAGCAGCCGGCGCAGTACGCCGATGTGGTCGGCGCCGAACGCGGTGCCGCAGGTCGCCACGGCCGTCGGCACGTCGGCGAGGTGGCAGGCCATCACGTCGGTGTACCCCTCGACCACCACCACGCGGCCCTGCTTGGCGATCTCCCGCTTGGCCTGGTCGATGCCGTAGAGCACGTGCGACTTCTTGTAGATCGGCGTCTCGGGGGTGTTCAGGTACTTCGGGCCGTCGTCGTCCTCGAAGAGCTTGCGGGCGCCGAAGCCGATCACGTCGCCGGTCAGGTCGCGGATCGGCCAGAGCAGCCGACGCCGGAACCGGTCGATCAGGCTGCCCGAGCGGGCCGGTCGGGACAGCCCGGCGGTGACCAGCTCGTCGTGGGTGAACCCGCGCTGGCGCAGGTGCTTGGTAAGCGGGTCCCAGCCCTCCGGGGCGAAGCCGCAGCCGTACCGCTCGGCGGCGGCGCGGTCGAATCCCCGCTCGGCCAGGAACTCCCGGGCGGTACGCGCCCCGGCGGTGGTGAGCTGCCCGGTGTAGAACTCCACGGCGGCGGCGTGCGCGGCGACGAGCCGCTGCCGCTGGCCCTGCTGCGGGCGGGCGCGCGGGGCGGACCGGTCGTCCTCGATATAGCGCAGTTGCACGCCGGCCCGTTCGGCCAGTCGCTCCACCGACTCGACGAAGCTGAGGTGCTCGGCGTCCATCAGGAACTTGATCGCGTCGCCGCCCGCGCCGCAGCCGAAGCAGTACCAGACGTTACGGGCGGGCGAGACGTTGAACGAGGGAGACTTCTCGTCGTGGAACGGGCAGAGCCCCTTGAGGTTGCCGCCGCCGGCCGATCGGAGCGTCACCGTGTCGGAGATGACCTCGGCGATCGACGTACGCTCGCGGACCAGCGCGATGTCCTCGTCCCGAATCCGCCCCGCCATGTCGGCCACCTCCTCGGGCTACATCCTGCCCTGCCCCACCGACGGTGTAAGGAAGGGCCCCCTACTAACGCCTGCGGTAGAGCAGGGGTCCCCTCCTAACACCCGCGAAGCGTCAGCGAGGACGACGACGCAGGTAGCGCCGGACCGGCGGCGGGTCCTCCTCGCCGTAGGAGCGGGCGGTGCGGACGGCGGCGGCCAGGCCGGACCGCCGGGGGCGGCTCGGTGGCTTGAGCAGCGGATCGTCGGACATGTCCTTGACCAGCGAGGCGGCCAGCCCGAGCATCACGAGCACGAACGGCAACGCGATCATGATGGTGGCCTGTTGGAGCGCGTCGAGCCCACCGGCGAGCAGCAGCACCGCCGCGACCGCGCCGATCAGCACACCCCAGGAGACCACCAGCACCCGGTGCGGCCGGAGCGCGCCCCGCGAGGTCAGCGAGCCGAGCACCAGCGAGGCCGAGTCGGCGCTGGTGACGAAGTACAGCGCGATGAGCACCATGGCCAGCACGCTGGTCAGCGCCGCCAGGGGCAGCGCGTCGAGCAGCCCGAACAGGGCCTGCTCGGTGCTGGCGGCGACGTCGGCCACCAGGTCACGTCTGCCGGTGGTCTGCGTCCGCAGCGCGCTGCCACCCATGATCGCGAACCAGACGGCGCTGGCGCCGCTGGGCACCAGCAGGACGCCGATCACGAACTGCCGGACCGTGCGGCCCCGGGAGATCCGGGCGATGAAGGTACCGACGAACGGCGCCCAGGAGATCCACCACGCCCAGTAGAAGATGGTCCAGCCGCCGAGCCACGCCGGGTCCGAGAAGGCTCCGGTACGCGTGGACATGACCACCAGGTCGTCCAGGTAGTTGCCGATCGAGGCGGGCAGCACCTCCAGCGTGTAGATGGTCGGACCGACCACGAACACGAAGAGCATCAGCGCCACGGCGAGGAGCACGTTGACGGTGGAGAGCCACTTGATGCCCTTGTGCAGGCCGGTGAAGGCGGAGATCACGAAGGCCAGGGTGAGTGCGCCGATCACCACCAGTTCGACGGCGGTGCTGTCCGGGATGCCGGCCACCAGGTCGAGGCCGGCGGCGACCTGGAGTGCGCCGAGGCCGAGGCTGGTGGCCGAGCCGAAGACGGTGGCGAAGACGGCCAGCAGGTCGATCGTCCGGCCCAGGCCACCGTCGGCCCGGTCGCCGATCAGCGGCCGGAACGCCGCCGAGATGCTGTTCTGCCGGCCCTTGCGGAACGTCGAGTACGCCAACGCCAGCGCCACCACCGCATAGATCGCCCAGGGGTGCAGCGTCCAGTGGAACAGCGTGTACTGCATGGCCGCCCCGGCGGCCGCCTCGGTCTGCGGTTCGACACCGCTGGCCGGTGGCGGGGTGGTGAAGTGCTGGATGGGCTCGGCGACGGCGAAGAAGACCAGGCCGATGCCCATGCCGGCGCTGAACATCATGGCGATCCAGGCGAGCGTGCTGAACTCCGGCTCGTCGTCGTCCTTGCCGAGCCGTAACCGGCCGAACCGGGACACCGCCAGCACCACCGCGAGCACCAGGAACGCGTTGGCGGCGACCACAAAGAACCAGCCGAACGTGCTGGTCACCCAGGCCAGACCGGATTCGCCGAAGCTGGCCAGCGAGTCGCTCGCGAGCACGCCCCAGACCACCACGGCCAGCACTCCGCCGATGCTGAGCCCGAGCACTATCCGGTCGATCTCACCGGACGTCCGATCGGGCCGCTGCGGTACCTCGTCACTCATGGTCACCCCGAACCAATCCTCCGGTTCCCGCGCCACCACGTGCCGCAATCAGCACGAATCACCCTGGCGGGACCAGGGGATCAGCGGCACGCAGTGGCCGCCGACGGGGACGGGAACGTCACGGAGGGTTCGGGCACCTCGAACCCAATTGGATCATGACGTTAACAGGGTTCGAGGGAAAGGGCTCGTCAAGCCCTTGATCAACCGACCGGAGCGGGGACCGGAGCCTGCTCGTCGAGATCGACCTGACGGTTCCAGTCGGACTTGCTGGCCCGCCATCCCTCGTCGTCCAGGCCCCGCCGCCAGTAGCCGGAGATGGAGAGCGCGTCGCGCGGCACACCCCGTTCCACCCGCAACAGCTTGCGCAACTGGCGGACGAAACCCGCCTCGCCGTGCACGAACGCCTGCACCTCACCGGGCGGGAAGTCCAGCCCGCGTACGGCGTCGACCAGCGCCTCGCCCACCGGCCGGGCACCCCGGTGCAGCCAGGTCACCGCGACCGCGCCGGGGCTGGGCAGTGGCTGCTCGTCGAGTGGGCCGTCGACCTCGAGGAAGACGTACGCCGGCACGCCGGCCGGCAGCCGGGCCAGCGACGCGGCGATCGCCGGCATCGCGCTCTCGTCACCGACCAGCAGGTGCCAGTCCACCTCCGGGCTCGGCGCGTACGCCCCGCCGGGGCCGACGAACAGCACCTCGTCGCCGGGGCGCAGCGCGGCGGCCCACGGCCCGCCGAGGCCCTCGTCGCCGTGGTGCACCACGTCCACGGTCATCTCCCCGGTCGCCGCGTCCCAGTTCCGGACCGTGTACGCCCGCAGCCGGGGGCAGTGCTCCCGGGGCAGCTCGCGCCGGATCGCGGCGAGGTCCATCGGGCGCGGGTAGTCGACCCCGTCGACCGGGAACACGATCTTGATGTAGGTGTCGGTGTACTCGCCGAGCGGCAGCCCGACCAGTTCCTCCCCACCCAGCACCAGCCGGATCACGTGCGCGGTGGGCCGCTCGGTGCGCAGCACGCGGGCGGTGGTGACCTTGATCGGGCGCTCCGTCATCTGGTTAGGCTAACCTAACTCGCCCGGGGGTCGTCCACCCCGGTGCCCGATCCCCGCCCCCGACCGCCTCCCGACGGCACGCGACGGGGTGTGACGGGGTGTGATGTTAGGAGGGGTCCCTTCCTATACACCAGGCGTTAGCAGGGGACCCTTCCTTACATCGCTTCCTTACATCTCACCCGTGCCGAGCAGGCGGGTGTGCCAGGAGAGTGCGGCCGGATCGGTCAGCGAGGCCACCTGGTCGACGACCACCCGCAACCGGGCGGCGTCGTCCGACGCGGCCCGCCACGACGGCGCGAACACCGGGTCGAGCAGATCCGGCGCCCGCCGCGCCAGCACGGCCACCAGATCGGTCAGGATCTCCCGTTGCCGCTGGTACCGTGCCGCCGCGCCGGGACGGCGCATCACGTACCGCAGCGCGATGCCCTTGAGCAGCGCACACCGGGCCCGCAACGGCCGGGGTACGACGAGGTCGGCCTCGTACCGGCGGTGCGGCCCGGGCCCGTACCGGTCGGTGGTGGCCGCCACCGCGGTCGCCACGAACCGGCCGGTCAACACGCTGGTGGTGGCCTTGAGCGCGGCCTGCGCCCGGTGACTGCCGTCGTACCCGGCAAGCGGGGCGAACACCGGATCGGCCAGCAGGTCCAGCAGCGCCTGCCCCAGGTAGTCGGGCGACTCGGCCGAGTAGACGGCGGCCACGTCGGCGCAGAGCCCGGCCCGCTCGTCGGCGTCGACCCGTAACGGCTCCAGGGTCAGGTACCCGCCGTGGATGCCGTCCTCGACGTCGTGCACCGAGTACGCCACGTCGTCGGCCCAGTCCATCACCTGCGCCTCCAGGCAGCGCCGCTCGCCGGCCGGGCTCCCCTCCCGCAACCACTGGAAGACCGGCAGGTCGTCGGCGTACACCCCGAACTTGCGCCGGCCGGGTCGGCGGGTCCACGGGTACTTGCCGACGGCGTCCAGCGCGGCGCGGGTCAGGTTCAGTCCGGCGGAGGTGCCGTCGGCGGCGTACACCTTGGCCTCCAGGCGGGTGAGCACGCGCAACGTCTGCGCGTTGCCCTCGAAGCCGCCGCAGTCGGCGGCCACCACGTCCAGCGCCGCCTCGCCGTTGTGGCCGAACGGCGGGTGCCCCAGGTCGTGGGCGAGCCCGGCGGTGTCCACCACGTCCGGGTCGCAGCCCAGCCGCGCGCCCATCTCGCGGGCGATCTGCGCCACCTCCAGCGAGTGGGTCAGCCGGGTACGCAGGAAGTCGTCGGTGCCGGCCGTGTGCACCTGGGTCTTGGTGGCGAGCCGCCGGAAGGCCGCCGAGTGCAGCACCCGGGCCCGGTCCCGCTCGTACGGGGACCGGCCGTGGCCGGCGTCCTTGGCCGGCTCCGCCACCCAGCGCGCCTCGGCGCCGTCAGCGTTCAATCCCCCGCCTGCCGCAGCACGCAGAACTCGTTGCCCTCCGGGTCGGCCAGCACCGTCCAGTCGTCGCCGTCCTGGCCGACGTCCACGTGCCGCGCCCCCATGTCGACCAGCCGTTCCACCTCGGCCTCCCGGTCGGCCGGGCGCAGGTCGAGGTGCAGCCGGTTCTTGCCCTCCTTGACCCCGCTCCCGCGCACGAACAGGAGACCGGGCAGCCGGTCGGCGGACTCCCGGATCTCCACCTCGTGCGGCAGCTCGCGCACCACCTGGTACCCGAGCGCCTCGGCCCACCAGCGGGCCAACCGGCCCGGGTCGCGGGCGTCCACGGTCAGATGCGTCCAGACGCTGGTCATGCCGGCACCGCCGCCCGGCCGTCGGCTCGGCTTCCCAGCAGTGCGGTACGCGGTTCCATCCGGCCACCCTTCGCGACGACGGTCCACGGGCGAGCCCAGGTTACGCCCGGTCGGCCGGTGCGGCCCGGCCACGACGTGCCCCTGTCGTGGTCACATCCCCCGATCAGTCGAGAGTTGCCGACCGATTGCCGACGGTCACGGGATCGCCTAACTTGACGCCGACAGGTAGCGTCGCCACTGCGGAACGTCACTTGTTGAGGCGGAGACACGACCGGTGGGAGAGACACGCTCGTGAACGCGGAAACGATGATGGGCACCGAGTTGCGCGGGTTGCGTCGCCGCCGCCCCGAGATCGCCGGCGTGGTCCTCGCCGGCATGGACGGCCTGCTGATCTCCAGCGACCTGCCCACGACCGATGCCACCCACCTCGCTGCCCTGGCCGCCGCCAGCTTCGGCCTCGGCCACCGGATGGCCACCACCGTCCGACGCGGTGAGTTCCACGAGTCCGTGGTGCACACCGCCGCCGGCTGTGTCGTCACCTACCCCGCCGGCCGCGACGCCCTGCTGACCCTGGTCGCCGAGCCGGGCGCGGATCTGGTCGCGCTGCGCGAGGAGGCCCGGCGCCTCGTCGACCGGACCGGTGCCGCGCTCGCCGCCCGGCACCGCCCGACGTTGCCGACGCAGCGCCCCGATCCGCACGCCCCGCTGGCGGTACGCACCCCGATGGCCACCCTGCCCAGCCGGCGCCCGCACCGCGACCCGTACATCACCTGGCGTCGCCCGCCGATGTGAGCCCGGGACAGTGCTCCCCGATACCGGGCCGGTGGACGCATGTCCACCGACCCGTCCGCGTCACCGGCTGTCCGAGCCCGCCGTGACCACCGCGGCCCGCCCCGCCTCCAGCCGGGCGACCGGCACCCGGAACGGCGAGCAGGAGACGTAGTCCAGCCCGACCGAGTGGAAGAAGTGCACCGAGTCCGGGTCCCCGCCGTGCTCGCCACAGACCCCGAGTTTCAGCCCGGGGCGGGCGGCCCGTCCCTCCTCGGCGGCGATCCGCACCAGTCGGCCGATCCCGTCCGCGTCGATGGACTCGAACGGTGAGATCCCGAAGATGCCCAGCTCCAGGTAGCGCCAGAAGAAGGCACCCTCCACGTCGTCGCGGGAGAACCCCCAGCCCATCTGGGTCAGGTCGTTGGTGCCGAAGGAGAAGAACTCGGCCGCCTCGGCGATCTGCCCGGCGGTCAGCGCCGCCCGGGGCACCTCGATCATCGTTCCGATCAGCACCTCGACGTCGCTGCCGCCGACCACCTCGCCGATGATCCGCTCTGCCTCCGCGCGTACCGTCTCCAGCTCCTGCACGGCCCCGACCAGCGGCACCATGATCTCGGGGCAGGAGCGTACGCCCTGCCGGGTGCACTCCACCGCCGCCTCGGTGATCGCCCGTACCTGCATCGCGAACAGGCCGGGGATCACCAGGCCGAGGCGTACGCCGCGCAGCCCCAGCATCGGGTTCTCCTCGTGCATCCGGCGTACGGCGGCCAGCAGCGCCTCCTCCTTGGCGACGTCCTCGCCGCGCTCCTGGGCCACCGCCACGTCGACGGCGAGCTGTTCCAGCGGAGGCAGGAACTCGTGCAGCGGCGGGTCGATCAGCCGGACGGTGACCGGTTGCCCGTCCATCTCCCGGAAGATCCTGACGAAGTCCGCCCGCTGCAACGGCAGCAGCGCGGCCAGCGCCTGCTCCCGCTCCTCCGCCTCCCGCGCCAGGATGAGCCGTTCGACCAGCTCACGCCGGTCGCCGAGGAACATGTGCTCGGTGCGGCAGAGCCCGATGCCCTCGGCACCGAAACGCCGGGCCCGGGCCGCGTCGGCGGCGGTGTCGGCGTTGGTGCGTACCGCCAGCCGCCGCGCGGCGTCGGCGTGCGACATGATCCGGTGTACGGCCCGGACCAGCGCGTCGTCCGTGGTCTCCGGGTCGAGTTCGCCCTCGAAGTACTGCACCACCTCGGACGGCGTAGCCGGCACCTCGCCCAGGTAGACCTTGCCGGTGGTGCCGTCGATGGAGACCACATCGCCCTCGGTGACCGTCCGCCCGGCCACGGTGAACCGCCGGCCGGGCACGTCGATGTCCAGCTCGTCGGCGCCGGAGACGCAGGTCTTGCCCATCCCCCGGGCCACCACGGCGGCGTGGCTGGTCTTGCCGCCACGCGAGGTGAGGATGCCGCGCGCGGCGATCATGCCGTTCAGGTCGTCCGGGTTGGTCTCCCGACGGACCAGGATCACGTCCTGGCCCTCGCCGGCCAGCTCCACGGCGCGGGCCGAGGTGAAGACGACCTTGCCGACGGCGGCGCCCGGCGAGGCGCCGATGCCGGTGGCGACCGGCTGGAACCCGTGGTCGAGTTGGAAGCGCGGGAACATGAGCTGGGCCAGTTGGGCGCCGTTGACCCGGTGCAGCGCCTCGTCCAGGTCGATCAGGCCCTCGTCGACGAGCTGACCGGCGATGACGAACGCGGCGGCGGCGGTCCGCTTCCCGACCCGGGTCTGCAACATCCAGAGCTTGCCGTGCTCGATGGTGAACTCGATGTCGCACAGGTCCCGGTAGTGCCGCTCCAGCCGGGCCATGTAGTCGAGCAGCTCGTCGTAGGACGTGCGGTCGATCCGTTCCAGCTCCTGCAACGGCACGGTGTTGCGGATGCCGGCGACGACGTCCTCACCCTGGGCGTTGGCCAGGTAGTCGCCGTAGATGCCCTGCGCGCCGCTGGCCGGGTCGCGGGTGAAGGCGACCCCGGTGCCGGAGTCCGGCCCGAGGTTGCCGAAGACCATCGCCACCACGTTGACGGCGGTGCCGAGGTCGGCCGGGATGCGCTCCTGCCGCCGGTAGACCACCGCCCGCTCCGCGTTCCACGAGTCGAAGACCGCCCGGATGGCCAGGTCGAGCTGCTCGCGCGGCTCCTGCGGAAAGTCGCGCCCGGTGTGCTTCCGGAAGATCTTCTTGTACGTGTCGACGAGTCCCCGCAGGTCGTCCGCGTCCAGGTCGAGGTCGTCGGTGGTGTTCCGGGCCCGCTTGGCCTCGTCGAGCGCCTGCTCGAACTCCTCCCCCGGCACCTCGCAGACGGTCTTGCCGAACATCTGGATCAGCCGCCGGTAGGAGTCCCAGGCGAATCTGTCACTGCCGCCGGAGGCGGCCGAATCTGCGCTGCCGCCGGAGGCGGCCGGACCGACGCTGCCGCCGGAGGCGGCCGGACCGGTGGAGGCGCCGGCCTGCCGGGCCAGGCCCACCACCGAGCGGTCGTTGAGCCCGACGTTGAGGACGGTCTCCATCATCCCGGGCATGGAGAACTTCGCCCCGGACCGCACCGAGACCAGCAGCGGGTCGTCCGGGTCGCCGAGCCGCCGGCCCATCCCCTGTTCCAGGGAGTCCAGGTGGCGCGCGATCTGGTCGGCCAACCCGTCGGGCTCCGCCCCGGTGGCGAGGTACGCCTGGCACGCCTCGGTGGTGATGGTGAAGCCGGGCGGAACCGGCAGGCCGAGATTGGTCATCTCGGCCAGATTGGCACCCTTGCCGCCGAGCAGATCCTTGAGGTCCTTGTTGCCCTCGGCGAAGTCGTAGACGTACTTGTGTTCGACCGTTTCCTGCGTCACCAAAGCCTCCCACGCGCCCGGATTGACACTTAACGAGAGTTCAGTTTCCGAATGCCCCGGGATCGACCACTGGTAATCCGGGGGACTTTTCCGATCGGTGGGCGAAGGCTAAGCGAACTTCGCGAGCCTCGGGAGCATTCGGTGACAATGGGCACAGCAATCACGACCGCACGCGTTCGTCACGGTCTTTGGGAACGTTTCCACGTGCACGAATACGCAATGGCCGGCCTCCCCGTACTCTTGACGGCACACAGCGTCACGCTCGCACCATTGCCAGAACCGCCGCGACTACACCCCTCGGAGCCGTCGTCGTGTCCACACCCCCCGCCAGCGCCCCCGTACCGCTCGAGAGCACCGGCCCGGCCGGCGTACCCGCCGCGCGGACCGGCAGCACGACGGACCGCACGCCACCCGCCGCGCCGGAGACCACCGCCGTCGGCGCGGTCGCCGCTCGGGAGGTCGCCGCCGTCGACCCGGTCGGCGGGGCGGCACGCACCACCGGGGAGCTGGCGGAGACGGCCGCGCGGGAGGCGACGGCCCAGCTCGCCCGGCCCGCGCCGGTCCGGCTCGACGACGTGGTGCCGGCCCCGGAACGGGTCACCCCGGACGCCACCGCCGACCACCTGCTCACCGCCGACACGGTGATCCGGGTCAGCGCCGAACCCGCCGCCCTGGCCGTCGCCGAGCAGCTCGCCGCGCTGCTGCGCCCCGCCACCGGGTACCCGCTGCCGGTGACCGACACCGCCGCGCCCACCCCGGCCGGCGGCATCGCCCTCGACCTGACCGGCGATCCCGACCTCGGCGCGGAGGGCTACCGGCTCGACGTCACCCGCGACGGCGTACGACTCACCGCCGGCACCGCCACCGGCCTCCACCACGGAGTCCAGACGCTGCGCCAACTGCTGCCCGCGGACATCGAGAGCCCCACCCCGGTGACCCGACGCTGGGTGCTGCCCGGCGGATCGATCCTCGACCGGCCCCGCTTCCCGCACCGGGGGGCCATGCTCGACGTGGCCCGGCACTTCTTCGGCGTACCCGACGTGCTGCGGGTGGTCGACCACCTGGCCCGGTACAAGCTCAACCGGCTGCACCTGCACCTCACCGACGACCAGGGCTGGCGGATCGCCGTCGACTCCTGGCCCGACCTGAGCACCGTCGGCGGGGCGACCGAGGTCGGCGGCGGGCCGGGCGGGTACTACACCCAGGCCGACTACCGGCGGATCGTGGCGTACGCCGCAGCCCGGCACATCACCGTCATCCCCGAGATCGACCTGCCCGGGCACACCAACGCCGCGCTGGCCGCGTACCCGGAACTCGCCCCGGACCGGACCGCCCCGCCGCCGTACACCGGCACCGAGGTCGGGTTCAGCTACGTCGACCCGGCACACGAGCGGACGTACGACTTCGTCGCCGACGTGCTCGGCGAGATCGCCGCACTCACCCCCGGACGGTGGCTGCACATCGGCGGCGACGAGGCGTTCAAGGTGCCCGCCGACGTCTACGCCGCGTTCGTCGAGCGGGTGCAGCGGATCGTCGCCGGGCTCGGCAAGACGGTCGTCGGATGGCACCAGATCGCCCCGGCCGGGCACGTCGACGGGCGGATCCTGCAGTGGTGGGGCACGAACGGCGACGACCCGCAGACCGCCGACGCGGTCCGTCGGGGCGCCCGCCTGATCCTCTCCCCCGGCAACCACGCATACCTGGACATGAAGTACGCCCCGGACACGCCGATCGGACACGACTGGGCCGGCCTCGTCGACGTACGCCGGGCGTACGAGTGGGATCCCGCCACGCACCTGACGGGCGTACCGACCGAAGCCGTGCTCGGGGTGGAGGCGCCGCTCTGGACCGAATCGGTGACGAACCTCGCCGAGATCGAGTTCATGCTGCTGCCCCGCCTACCCGCCATCGCCGAGCTGGGCTGGTCCCCCCGCCGCTCCCACGACTGGGACGCCTTCCGTCGACGACTGGCCGGGCACGGCCCGCGCTGGACCCGGGCCGGCATCACCTTCCACCGCGCACCCGAGCTCCCCTGGCCGACCGATGCCGACATCCCCACCTCCCGACTTCCGTCGGAGGTGCAAGGAAGGGTCCCCTGCTAACGCCTCGTGCATAGCAGGGGACCCCTCCTAACACCGCGCCGAAGGCGTCGGCGGGTTCGCGCGGAACAGGCGGTGCCGAGGTCTCGGCGACGGGCGCTCCGGGCGCGAGGTGCCGCCCGATTCGACCGTTAGATCCGTCTTATCCGAGAAGTTTCATGCCTGCATGGGCGATTCGTGCCCGCTTGCGGGGTGGTCCCGGCCACCCCGATCGCGGAATCATCGGCCCGGGCCGGGGGTTGTACATGGCATGACCGCGACGCCTCCCCCGGCGCCGCACCCCCCGGGAACCCGGGTCGG
>NZ_JBVHKD010000006.1:293663-417153 GCF_055559695.1 Micromonospora sp. NPDC023869 | reverse complement strand
AGTCCAGCGCGCCCTGCGCGATGCCGAGCGCCTGCGCGGCGATGGTGACCCGGGTGTGGTCCAACGTCTTCATCGCGGTGGCGAAACCGGTGCCCGGCGCGCCGATGATGCGGTCGGCGGGGATGCGGACGTTGTCCAGGTAGACCTCGCGGGTCGGCGACCCCTTGATGCCCAGCTTCTTCTCCGGTGCACCGAAGCTGACCCCGGGGTCGGAGCGTTCCACCAGGAACGCGGAGATGCCCCGCGAGCGGGCGTCCGGGTCGGTCACCGCGAAGACCGTGTAGTACTCGCTCAGCCCGGCGTTGGTGATCCACCGCTTCACGCCGTTGAGGACCCAGGTGTCGCCGTCGCGCTCGGCGCGGGTGCGCATCCCGGCCGCGTCGCTACCGGCCTCCGGCTCGGACAGGCAGTACGAGAACATCGCCTCGCCCCGGGCGACCGGGGGCAGGTACCGCTGCTTGAGCTGGTCGTCGGCGGCGAGCAGCAGCGGCATGGTGCCGAGCTTGTTGCCGGCCGGAATCAGCGACGAGGTGGCACAGGCCCGGGCGACCTCCTCGATGACGATCGCGGTGGCCAGCGCGTCGGCACCGGCGCCGCCGTACTCGACGGGGATGTGCGGGGCGTGGAAGTCGGCCGCGCGCAGGGCGTCGTAGGAGGCCTGCGGGAACTCGGCGTTCTCGTCGGCGGCGGCGGCGTGCGGGGCGACCCGGTGGTCGCAGACCGCCCGGACGGCCTCGCGAACGGCCTCGTGCTCCTCGGGCAGTTGGTACGCGGAAAACGCCACGGAGAACCTCCTCGTCCTGAACCCTGGCGGGAGCATACCATCCGGTCGGTATGCTCTATCTCCCGTCGTCCCACGAATGGAGCCGCCCGATGCGTACCGCCTCCCGCACCATCGCGCCCACCCCGGCCGACCTGCTCGACCTCGTCGGCCGGGAGCTGGGTGCCAGTGAGCCGCAGGTGGTCACCCAGGACGAGGTCGACCGCTTCGCCGACGTGACGAAGGACCACCAGTGGATCCACGTCGACGTGGAGCGGGCCCGCTCCGGCCCGTTCGGCACGACGATCGTGCACGGGTTCCTCACCCTGGCCCTCGTCCCGCGTCTGCTCGCGGACATCCTGGAGGTCACGACGTTCTCGATGGGCGTCAACTACGGGCTGGACCGGGTCCGGTTCGTCAAGCCGCTGCCGCCGGGCGTGCCGATCCAGGGCACCGCGACGCTGCTCGCCGCCGAGCCGATCGCCGGGGTGCAGGGCGGCGTCCAGGCCAAGGCGTCGGTGGTGGTGGAGTTCGCCGAGGACTCCACCACCTGCTGCGTGGCGGAGATCCTCTTCCGCTACCTGCCGTGACGGTGGTGGCCGCCGGGCGTACCGGCGGTCACGTCCCCGGCGTCTCGGCGGGTCACTCTCCCGGCGTGCTCGACGGTGCGACGAACCGTCCCCGGTAGAACGACAGCGCCGGGACGCTCGTCGGCTTCAGGTGCACGTGGTCCACGTCGAGCAGGATGATCACGTGGTCGCCGCTGGTGATCGCCGTGTCGCGACGCCCGGCCAGGACCGCCGGCGTGCCCGGCAGCAGCGGTACCCCGTCCGGCCCGGGCACCCAGGACACGCCGTCGAGCTTGTCCGCCCCGGACAGCCCGGAGGTGGCGAACCGGCGGGCCACGTCCTCCTGGTCCTGGCTGAGGATGTGGATCGCGATCCGGGCCGAGTCCATCAGCACCGGGAAGCTCGACGAGGAGCTGGTGACACAGAACAGCACCTTGGGAGGCCGCAGCGAGACGGAGGTGAAGGAGTTCACGGTCAGTGCGGCGACGGTGCCGTCACCGGTCACCGCGGTCACCGCCGTGACGCCGGTGGGGAAGTGTCCGCACACCTGGCGGAACTCGGCGGAGTCGAACAGGGGCTCGGCCGTCATCGGGTCACCGCCGGGTCGGAGGAGGGATGGTGCGGGCGTAGTCCGCCTTCGAGCTGGATCAGGCAGAGGGTGTGTCCGCCGGGATCCTTCACCAGGTGCAGGCGTCCGTGCGGGCTGTCGACCGGGCCCACGGTGGGCGTGCCGCCCAGCCCGACGACCTGGCGCAGCGTCTCGTCCAGGGAGGCGACCGCGAAGTAGGTGATCCACTTCGACGGGATCAGGTTCGGCCAGTCGTTGTCGAGGGCGAGCACGCCGGCGACCGGCACGTCGTCGAGCATCAGCAGGCTGTACGGGCGGGCGGTGGGGGAGTCGCCGTGCCGTTGGGTGGTGTAGCCGAACAGCGACCGGTAGTAGGCCACCGCGCGGTCCGGCTCCCCGGTGTCCAGTTCGTTCCAGCAGAGCGCGCCGACCGAGTTCAGCATCTGCACACCGGCCCGGGACTCACCCTGATAGAGGCCGAACGCGGCGCCGAACGGGTCGATGACGGCGGCGCCGGTCCCGGCGGCGGGCAGGTAGCGCGGCGGGGTCACCAACTCGCCGCCGAGCTCGACCGCCTGCGCGGCGGACCGGTGGATGTCGTGGACCGCGAAGTAGGCGATCCAGCCCCGGGGTCGGCCGCCGTGCAGGGCGGTGGCGTCGGAGATGCCGGCCACGTCGCGGCCGTCCAGGCTGCACATCCGGTACGTGGTGGTGCCCAGCCGCTCGGTCCGCACGGTCCAGCCGAACAACGTGCGGTAGAACTCCTCGGCCTGCTCCGGGTGCGGGGTGCACAGCTCCACCCAGACGGCCTCGCCGGGCCGGAACGGTTGACTCATCCGGATGCCTCCCGGGTGCTCAGCCCCGCCACGATGGTGCCGGCGGAGATCTCGTAGGCCCGGTCTGGTCTGCCGGTCTCCAGGCTCGACTCGACGACCTGGACCACCGCGCGCACCGTCCGGGCCGGCACGGTGCGCAGCGCGTCGACGAGGGCGTCCACCGCACGGTCGACGTCGTCGTCGGGTACCACCTGCGCGACCAGGCCCCAGGTGAGCAGGTCCCGGGCGGTGGCCGTCGCGGCACCGGTCAGCAGGTGGTAGGCGTGCGGACGGGGCACGGACCGGGCGATGGTGTGGCCGACTCCGGCGGGGGCGAAGCCGAACCGGGCCTCCGGGAGGGAGAGTCGTACGCCCTCGCCGGCGACCGGCAGGTGGATCGCGCTGAGCAGGCCGGCACCGAATCCGACGACCTGCCCCCGGACGGCGGCGACCACGGGCACGGGGAGTCGCCGGACGCGGTGCAGGGCGGCGTCGCTGTCCCGCAGACCGTCCGCGACCGCCGCGACGGTCGCGTCGCGGAGTCGTCCGAACGCCGAGGTGTCCCAGCCGCCGCAGAAGTGCCGGCCGGCCATGTCGAGGTGGATGACGGCGCACGCCTCGTCGGCCGCCGCGGTCTCCAGGGTGTCCACGAGATCGCGGAGCGTCGTGTCGTCGAGACAGTTGCCCCGGGCGCTGTTGTCGAACCGCACCCGGGCGACGTGGCCGTCGCGTTCGTGGGTGAGTGTGGGAGTCACCCTCGGCATAATACGTACCGGTCGGTATGAAGGCAATGTCCGGGCCTGACCTGCCCATGTGACGTGATTGTCATGAACGAGATACCGGCTCGACCCGTTGACTTGATACCGGCTGGTCGGTACTTTGTGGCGAACGTCACCGCCGCGTCACGCGGGGGTACGACGGGTCCATCCCCTGTGAAGGACAGCCATGATGATCATGAAATCCTCGCACTCACGGCGCACAGTGGCGCTCGCTACGGCACTGACGCTCGCCGGCATCGGCCTGACCGCCTGCGGCGACTCCGACTCGTCGGACTCCGGCGCGTCGGACTCGACGCCCATCCGGGCGCTGCTCGCGGCCCAACCAGCCACCCTCGATCCCATCGTCGGCGCACGGTCCGGTCAGATCGTCTGGGCCACCATGCTCGAGACGCTGATCGGCACCGACGACAACCTCGGCCCGGCCGACACCAGCCTGCTCACCAGCTGGACCCGCACCGACGCGACCACCTGGACCTTCACCGTCCGGCCCGACGTCAGCTTCAGCAACGGCGAGAAGGCCGACGCGGCGGCGGTCGCGAACACCATCACCCTCACCCGGGACAGCGAGGCGTCACAGCTGAAGTCCTACTTCGGCAACGTCACCTCGATCGAGGCCCCGGACGCCAGCACGGTCGTGCTGAAGACCAAGGCCCCGCAGTACAACATCCCGGACCTGCTCACCACGGTCTACCTCGTGCCCCCGAAGTACTACGAGGAGAAGGGCTCGGACGGCTTCGCCGCCGCCCCGGTCGGCACCGGCCCGTACGTGTGGGCGGGCGCCAACGCCGGACGGGACATGTCGGTGACGCCCAACCCCGACTACTGGGGGACGGCACCGAGCAACCAGGGCATCACCTTCACCTGGGCCAACGAGGCCGCCCAGCGGCTCGCCCTGATCCAGAGCAAGAGCGTCGACATCGCCTTCGACCTCCCGCCGGCCCAGGCGTCCGCCGCCAAGGCGGCGAACGTCGAGGTGGTCAGCACCGAGACCGCCATGAAGATCATCGCCTTCCTGGACTCGACCAAGGCCCCGTTCGACAAGCCCGAGCTGCGTGAGGCGGCGGCGCTGGCCATCGACCGCGACGCGATCGTGCGCGGCATCTTCGACGGCCAGGCGGTCGCCGACGCTGGACTGCTCAACGTCCGGCCCGGCGAGCAGCCGGCGCAGAGCGTCACCCCGAACCTGGACCGGGCCAAGCAACTGGTCGGCTCCGGCGGCCCGACCGTGCAGATCACCTACCCGGCCGCGCAGTACACCAACATCGAGGAGGTCGCGCAGGCCGTGGGCGGCAGCCTGGAGCAGGCCGGCTTCAAGGTCAACTACGAACCGCTCGACTACGGCACGCTCGTCAAGCGCGTCATCGGCCGCCAGGTGCCCGGCATCGCGATCTTCGCCGGGGTGCCGAACGTGGCCGTGCCGGACTTCTTCGC
The DNA here is from genome assembly GCF_055559695.1 of Micromonospora sp. NPDC023869. Taxonomy (NCBI): domain Bacteria; kingdom Bacillati; phylum Actinomycetota; class Actinomycetes; order Micromonosporales; family Micromonosporaceae; genus Micromonospora; species Micromonospora sp. NPDC023869. The sequence goes on along the minus strand of NZ_JBVHKD010000006.1, from coordinate 412,231 downwards.
CAGCGGCTTCATGAAGACCCAGTCGATCACCGGCAACTGCCCCGACCCGCGCTTCGACGAGATGGCCCAGGACGCGCTGGAGCAGGACGACGCCGACCAGGCCGCCCCGATCTACGAGCAGCTCAACACCATGGGCGTCGTGGAGAAGCACTGCTACGTGCCGCTGTACCGGCAGGTGTTCAACTACGCGACCGCACCCGGTGTCACCGGCGTCGAGTTCGGTCCCCTGAACACCGTGGACTTCACGAAGACGACCCGCTGACGATGTCCGATGCAGTGGAGACGGGGATGCCGGGCGACACCCGGCATCCCCGCACCCCGGAGGCGGACGTGCCCGTACTGGCGGTCGACGACCTCGTCGTCGAGCACCGCAACCGCAGCACGGGGGAGGTGTTCCGCGCGGTGGACCAGGTGTCGTTGCGCATCGCGGCCGGCCAGAGCGTCGCCGTCGTCGGCGAGTCCGGCTCCGGCAAGACGACGCTGGCGATGGCCGCGACCGGGCTCGGGCCACGCGGCTCGGGCGACATCCGGCTGCTCGGCCACTCGCTCGCCTCGATCGGACGCGGGCAACTGCGCCGGCTGCGCCCCGAGGTGCAGGTGGTCTTCCAGGACCCGCACGGCTCCCTCGACCCCCGCCAGTCCGTCCGCTCCGGGCTGCGGGAACTGCGTACCCTGCAACCTCGACGCACGTCCTGGATCACCGACGCCGACCTGCTCGGCCGGGTCCGGCTCGCGCCGGAGATCCTCGACCGGTTCCCGCACCAGCTCTCCGGCGGCCAGGCACAGCGGGTCTGCATCGCCCGCGCGCTGCTGATGCGTCCCCGGCTCATCGTCGCCGACGAACCGACCTCCGGGCTCGACGTCTCCGTCCAGGCCGACGTGCTGGCCCTGCTCCGGGAGATCCGGACGACCACCGGCGCCGCGCTGCTGATGATCAGCCACGACCTGGCCGTGGTCCGCGCCGTCTGCGACACCGTGCACGTCATGTTCCGTGGTCAGGTGGTCGAGGCGGGACCCTGCGAGACGGTCTTCGTGACACCGCGACACGACTACACGCGCGAACTGCTCGCCGCGATGCCCGGCGCGCGATGGAGGAATCGCCGATGAAGGCCAGCACCGTACGCCGGATCGGCGTCCGCCTCGCGTCGCTGTTCGCGTCGCTGCTCATCGCGCTCAGCCTGGCGTTCGCCCTCGGTCGGCTCTCCGGCGACCCGACCACGATGATCCTCGGGCCGATGGCGCCGCCCGAGCAACGCGAGGCGCTGCGCGCCGAACTCGGGCTCGACCAACCGCTCGTGGTGCAGTACCTCAACTACCTCAAGGGCGTCTTCACCGGCGACCTCGGGCAGTCGCTGCAGTTCTACCAGGCCAACACCGCCATGATCGCCGACCGGCTGCCGTACACCCTGCAACTGGTCGCCGCCGGCATGGCCCTCGCAATGCTCGTCGGCATCCCGCTGGGCGTGCTCGCGGCCACCCGGGAAGGCACCTGGTGGGACCGGGCCGCCTCCACGCTGGCCCTGCTCGGCCAGTCCGTGCCGGTCTTCTGGTTCGGCATGATGCTGGTGGTGCTCTTCGCGGTGAACCTCGGCTGGCTACCCGCCGGGCAGTCCGGCAGCCTCCGGCACCTGGTGCTGCCCGCCCTCACCATGTCGGTCTACCCGATGGCGCACATCGCCCGCCTGACCCGGGCCTCGATGAGCGAGGCGCTGGCCGAGCCGTACGTCGACGCGGCGCGGGCCCGGGGCATCGCCGGGCACCGGGTGGTCTGGCGGCACGCGTTCAAGAACGCCATGATGCCGATCCTGACCATCGTCGTCCTGCAGACCGGCATCCTGCTCTCCGGCGCGGTTGCCGTCGAGTACGTCTACTCCTGGCCCGGCCTCGGGCAACTCGCGTTGCAGGCCATCCAGTTCCGTGATTTCCCGCTGGTGCAGGCGATCGTGGTGTTCGGCGCACTGGTCTTCGTCCTGCTCAACCTGCTCGTCGACGTCCTCCACTCGATCGTCGACCCGAGGGTGAGGTGAGTGCCGTGAGCCAACTCGAACTCGACCCGGTCACCGCGCCGGTGCCGCCGGCACGCACCGCCCGGCGTGCGCGTACCTCGGTGTTCTGGCTGTCCCTGCCGCTGGCCGTGGTCGCCGTCCTGGTGTTCGTCCTGCCGTTGACCGGGCTGCTGCCCGAGCGCGGGCAGAACCTGGACGCGACCCGGCAACCGCCCGGCTTCCTCGGCGGCGGAAGCTGGGCACATCCGCTCGGCACCGACAAGCTCGGCCAGGACCTGCTGACCCAGTTCGTCAACGCCGGCCAGCTCACGATCATGATCGGCCTGGTCGGCGCGCTGGTCGCCATCGGCCCCGGCACGCTGCTGGGCGTGCTGGCCGGCTACTTCCGGGGCTGGGTCGACCGGGTCATCTCGATCCTCATCGACGCCCAGCTCGCCCTGCCGTTCATCCTGGTCGCCCTCGCGATCATCTCGAACCGGGGCAGCTCACTGCCGGTGCTGTTCCTGGTGCTGGCGCTCACCGGCTGGGCGGTCTGCGCCCGGGTCACCCGCTCGGCCACCCTGGCCGTACGGGAACGCCAGTTCGTGATCGGGCTGCGCGCCGCCGGCGCCTCGGAGGCCCGAATCGTCTTCCGGCACGTCCTGCCCAACCTCGCCGGGACCGTCGTCGCGCTCGCCACGCTCCAGGTCGGCACCGCGATCCTGATCGAGAGCGCGTTGAGCTTCCTCGGCCTGGGGGTCGGACCCGCGCGGGCGAGCTGGGGCTCGATGCTCGCCTCCGGTCAGGACGAGCTGAGCCAGGCCTGGTGGCTCGCGTTCTTCCCCGGCCTCGCCATCACGCTGCTGGTGCTGCTGGTCAACCTGCTCGGCGACGCGCTGCTCACCCACCACGACCCACGGAAGAGGCGCCGATGACCGACCTGCTGACCATCAGCGGTCTCTCCGTCACCGCCCGGCTCGCCACCGACGACCTGCGGCTGCTCGACGCCGTCGACCTCGAGGTCCGGGGCGGCCAGATCGTCGGGGTGGTCGGTGAGTCCGGCAGCGGCAAGACCACCCTGGCCCGCTGCGTCGTCGGGCTGCTGGAACGCAACGTCCGGGTGGAGCAGGGCTCCGTCACGCTCGCCGGTGACGTGGTGGTGGCCCCCGGGGTGGACCGCACCGGACGGGTCCGGGGCAGCGCCGTGGGCATGGTGTTCCAGGACGCGTCGCGCTCGCTGAACCCGCTGATGAAGGTCCGCGTCCACCTCGCCGAGGTGCTGCGACGACACGTCCCCGGCATCACCCGGGCCGAGATCGACCGCCGTTCGGTGCAGGTGCTGGAACAGATGCGCATCACCGATCCCACCCGGGTGCTGGACAGCTATCCCCACCAGCTCTCCGGCGGGCTGAAGCAGCGGGTCGCCATCGGCCTCGCCGTCGTCACCCGCCCCTCGCTGGTGATCGCCGACGAGTGCACCACCGCCCTCGACGTCACCACCCAGACCAAGGTCGTCGAGCTGTTCCGCACCCTGGTCGACGAACTCGGCATCGGCCTGCTGTTCGTCACCCACGACCTGATGCTCGCCAGTGACCTGTGCGACCGCATCGCGGTGATGAGCGGGGGACGGGTCGTCGAGGAGGGAGACGCCGAACGCGTACTGGACCGGCCGGAGCAGGACTACACACGGCGACTGCTCGCCGCCATCCCCTCGTGGAGCTGAAGGAGAACCCGGCACCCATGCACGAGCAGCACGGCATCGACGCGTACGCGGCATACGTTCCGGCGTACGCGCTCGACGACAACAGGATCGACGCGACCGGGCCGCCCCGCACCGGCGGGCCGGTACGCGGCGTCGCCGCCTTCGACGAGGACAGCATCACCATGGCCGTCGAGGCGCTGCGGCACATCGCCACCGGCGCCCCGACCGACCGGCACCTGCTGCTGGCCACCACGAGCGCCCCCTACCAGGGGAAGACCTCCGCCACGGTGGTGCACGAGGCCGTCGGCCTGGACCCTGGGATCAGCGCGGTCGACCTGCACGGCCACCGGTCCGGCGCGGTCGCGCTCGACACGGTCCTGCGGACCGGCGCGGTGGCCGCCCTGGCCGACGTACGGACCACCCGCCCGGGTGCGCCCGACGAACTGGCCCAGGGCGACGCCGCCACCGCGTACGTGGGCGGCGGCACCCGCGCCGCCGTCCTGCTCGCCCGCGCCGGCCGCACCACCGAACTGCTGGAACGGTGGCGGCTGCCGGGGGAGCGTCACGACCGGGTCTGGGACGAGCGGTTCACCGCGGAAGTCCTGGCCGAGGCGGGACTCGACGTGGCCCGACGGGCCCTGGCCGAGGCGGGCCGCGACGGCGTCGACCACGTGGTCGTGTCGTCGTCCAACCCCCGGTGCGCGGCGGTGCTGCGACGTGCGCTCGGCGGCGCGGGGCAGGACGCGGCGGTCGAGCGGCTCACCGGCTTCACCGGCGCCGCCCACCCGGGTCTGCTGCTCGCCGCGACGCTGGACGAGGCGGAACCCGGCCAGCACATCCTGCTGCTGTCGGTCACCGAGGGCGCCGACGCGTTCGTCCTGCGGGTGGGCGACCAGGTCCGCGCGGCGCGCGGCGGACCGTCCGTCCGCGCCCAGCTCGACGCGCGGCACCGCCTCGGCTACGGCCGCTACCTGCGCTGGCGGGGACTGCTGGACGTGCAGGGCCCGGCCCGGCCGGCGGCACCGGCACCGGCGGCCCCGCCGATGCACCGCCGCGCCGGCTGGAAGTACCGGCTGGAGGGCAGCCGCTGCACCGCCTGCGACACGGTCACCACGCCGCCCAGCCGCGTCTGCGCCCGCTGCGGCGTCGTCGCCGCCTCGGCGGAGCCCACCACCACGGTCTCCCTGCGCGACCGCACCGCCCAGGTCGTCTCGTCGACCCGGGACCACCTGACGACCATGCCGGAACCGGAGGTGGCGATCGTCGTCGCCGACGTGGCCGGCGGTGGTCGGCTCAGCGCGTACGCGACCGACGTCGACCCTGCCGACGTGGCCGTCGGGATGTCGATGACGCCCACCTTCCGGCGACTGTGGACCACCGACGCGATCCACAACTACTTCTGGAAACTCCGCCCGAGGAAGGACACCCTCGATGGCCAGTAGGCGATTGGCCCACGATGTCGCGATCGTCGCGATGGGCTGCACCCCGTTCCGGGACCACTGGCACTCCTCCGCCGACGACCTGCTGGTCGACGCGGTCCGCGAGTGCGTGGCGTCCCAACCCCGCCTGACCCTCGACGACGTCGACGCGTTCTGGGTCGGTACCCAGGGCTCGGGCATGTCCGGGCAGACGCTGGCCCGCCCGTTGCGGCTGGTCGGTAAGCCCGTCACGCGGGTGGAGAACTACTGCGCCACCGGCTCGGAGGCGTTGCGCAACGCCGCGTTCGCGGTGGCCTCCGGCGCGTACGACATGGTGATGGCGACCGGCGTGGAGAAGCTGAAGGACTCGTCGTACTCCGGCCTGTCGGCGGTCTTCCCACCGGCCGACGGCACCGACGTCGACTGGACCGCGCCGGCCGGGTTCTCCCTGCTCGCGCCCGCCTATCAGCGCGCGTACGGGGTCGACGCCCGGGACATGCGCAGCGCGCTGACGAAGGTCGCGACGAAGAACCACGCCAACGGCGCGTTGAACGAGCGCGCCCAGTTCCGCAAGGCGGTCTCCGCCGAGGCCGTGGAGCGTTCGCCCCGGATCGCCGGGGACCTCGGCGTGCTGGACTGCTCCGGCGTCTCCGACGGCGCGGCGGCGGCGGTCCTGGTCCGTGCCGAGGACGCCTACCGGTACACCGACAAGCCGATCTTCCTGCGCGGGATGGGCTTCGTCGCTGGCTCCGGTGCCGGGCTGGCCGCCGACGGCTACGACTTCACCACCTTCCCCGAGGTGGTCGAGGCGGCGCGGCAGGCGTACGAGCAGGCGGGGATCACCGACCCGGCCACCGAGATCTCGCTGGCCGAGGTGCACGACTGTTTCACCCCCACGGAGGTGGTGTTGATGGAGGACCTGGGATTCTCGGCGCGCGGCAAGGGCTGGCGGGACATCCTCGACGGCCGGTACGACCTTGGTGGCGCGCTGCCGGTCAACACCGACGGCGGGCTGAAGTCGTTCGGCCACCCGATCGGCGCCACCGGGCTGCGGATGGTCTTCGAGTGCTTCACCCAACTACGCGGTGAGGCCGGTGCGCGGCAGGTGCCCGACGCCCGGGTGGCCCTCGCCCAGAACCTCGGCGGCCAGCCGGGTTCCTGCGTGGCGTTCGTCGCGGTCCTGGGGAGCGAGCGATGAGCCGGGTCAGCCTGGACGGCCGGGTCGTCATCGTCACCGGCGCGGGCAACGGCATCGGTCGGGCGCACGCCCACACCCTCGCCGCACGCGGTGCCCGGGTGGTCGTCAACGACCTCGGCGGCGCGGTCGACGGCTCCGGCTCCTCCGGCGCCGCGCAGACGGTCGTCGACGAGATCCATGCGGCCGGTGGCACCGCCGTCGCGTCCACCGACTCGGTGGCCACCGCGGCCGGCGGCGCCGACCTGGTCGGCCGCGCCATCGACGCGTACGGGCGGGTGGACGCCGTCATCCACAACGCCGGCATCCTGCGCGACCGCACCCTGGCCAAGATGGCCGAGGAGGACGTCAGCGCCGTCCTGGACGTGCACCTGGCCGGCGCGTTCCACGTGCTGCGGTCCGCCTGGCCGCACCTGATCGGGCAGGGTTACGGCCGGATCGTGCTGACCAGTTCGTCGTCCGGGCTGTTCGGCAACTTCGGGCAGGCCAACTACGGCGCGGCCAAGGCCGGCCTGATCGGCCTGATGAACGTGCTCGCGTTGGAGGGCGCCCGCCGGGGCGTCCTGGTCAACGCGATCGCCCCCACCGCCGCGACCCGGATGACCGAGAACCTCCTCGGTGACCTGACCGACCGGTTCGACCCGCAGCACGTCGCGTCGGTGGCCACCTTCCTCGCCTCCGAACAGTGCCAGCTCAACCGGCACATCCTCACCGTCGGCGGCGGCCGGGTCGGGCGGATCTTCCTGGGCGTCACGCCCGGCTGGTACGGCGGCGTCGCCCCGGCCTCGCCCGACGACATCCTCGACTCGATCGACGACATCTGCCGGCTGGACGACTTCATCGTGCCGGACAGTGGCGCCGATGAGGTTGCCCTGATCCAGCAGGCCCTGTCCGGCCCGTCGGACCGTACGGAAGGCGAGTGACATGCCGGTCAGCGAAGTGCACCACGTGGCGGTGACCGTCTCCGACGTCGACCGGGCCGCCGACTTCTACGAGAAGGCGCTCGGTTACCGCCGGACGCTGCGTACCGATGTCGGCGGGCCGGGCATCGAGGTGTCGCTCGGGCTGCCCGCTGGCACCACCGGCCGGGTGCAGTACCTCCAGGGGCCGAGCCAGATCGGTCAGCTCGAACTCATCGAGTGGAACGGCACCCCGACCCGGACCGCCATCGGCGGGCACCTGGAACTGGGCCCCTTCCTGCTCAGCTTCGCGGTGCCGGTGGACGAGATGGACGACCTGCACGCCCGGCTCGTGTCGCTCGGCGCCGAGTGCCTGACCTCGCCGAACCGGGTGCTTCTGGAGAACTACGGGTACATCACCGCGTTCGCGGCCCGCGACCTCGACGGCAACCTGTTGGAGTTCGTGTCGCTGCCGTCGCGGGAGGAGATCCTCGCCCGGCGGCGGGAGGCGGACGGCTGATGGCCGGCAGCAACTTCTCGCTGACGCTGCGCCGGCAGGCCCTGCGCCGCGCCGACCGGGAGGCCCTGGTCGACGGTGCGGCCCGCTGGACGTACGCCGAACTGGACGCCGACGTCGACCGGCACGCGGCGGCGTTACTCGCGGCCGGGCTGCGCCCCGGTGAACTGGTCGGCGTGCTGGGGCGCAACACCGCCACGTACGTCCTCGAACTGCTCGCCCTGAGCCGGATCGGCGCGATCTCGGTCCCGTTGAACTGGCGGCTGCACCCGAACGAGCAGGCGTACGTCATTGACCAGGCCGGCATCACCGCGTTGCTCTACGACGACGACTTCGCCGACGACGCGGGCCGGCTGCTGGCCGGTACCGGCCTGCGGACCGCCGTGGCCAACGGCGAACGGGTGGTCGGCGACGCCCGGCGGCTGGCCGCGCTGCTGGCCGGGCAACCGGCGGGCGTCCGGGTCCCGGACGCGGCCAAGGAGCCCGGCGACGTGCACCGCCTGCTCTACACCTCGGGCACCACGGCCCGCCCCAAGGGGGTGATCCACACCTACGGCAACCTGACCGCCAACCACCTCGCCCAACTGCTCGAACTGGAACTCACCCCGCAGGACCGGATCCTGGTCTCCGCGCCGCTGTTCCACGTCAGCGGTCTGGAGGCACCCGGCCTGGCCACCTTCGTGGCGGGCGCGACGATGGTGTTGACGCCGACGTTCAAGGCGGCCGACATCGCCCGCGTCGCCGCCGAGGAACACGTCACCGGCATGGTCCTCGCCGCCCAGATCCTCTTCGGCATGCTCGACCTGGCCGAGCCGCCGGACCTGCGGTCGCTGCGCTACCTGCTGTTCGCCGGGGTCGCGCCGCGCGTGCGGCAGGAGGTGAAACGGCGGCTGCCGCACGTACGCCTGGTCGACACGTTCGGCATGACCGAGCTGTGCAACGGTGCCTGCTACCTCGACGCCGCCCACGAGCAGAGCAAGCTCGGCGCGCTCGGCGCACCGTTCCCGGGCGTCCGGATCGAGATCGTCGACGAGCGGTTCCAGCCGGTGCCCCCGGGGGTGGAGGGGGAGATCGTGGTCCGGGGCGAGAAGGTCTCGCCCGGCTACTGGAACGACGACGAGGCCAACCGGCGGACCCGCCGCGACGGCTGGTTCCTCACCGGCGACGTGGGCCGGATCGACGCCGACGGCTACCTGTGGTTCGTCGACCGGCGCGCCGACCTGATCAAGTCCGGTGGGGAGAACATCGCCAGCGCCGAGATCGAGCGGGTCCTGGCGCAGCATCCGGACGTCGCCGAGGTCGCCGTCATCGGCGTACCGGACCCGACGTGGGACGAGGTGCCGAAGGCGTTCGTCATCCTGCGCGACGGCGCCACCGTCTCCGGTGAGGACCTGCGCGAGCACTGCCGGGCCGAGCTGGCCCGGTACAAGGTCCCGAAGTACGTGCAGGTGGTCACCGCGCTGCCGCGCAACGACTCCGGCAAGGTGCTCAAGAAGGGGCTGCGCGAGATCGAGGCGGCCCGGTGAGCACCGCCAACCTGGCCGCCATGCTGGGCCGCAACGCACGGCGCTTCGGCGACGACGACGCGCTGGTCTTCGAGGGACGACGGTGGACCCACCGGCAGCTCGACCAGGACGTCAACGCCCTCGCGGCCGGTCTCGCCGCCGAGGGGCTGGGCCGGGACGACCGGATCGCGATCGTGGCGAATAACGTGCCCGAGTTCCTCATCCTGTCGTTGGCGGCGGCCAAGCTCGGCGCGGTCTTCGTGCCGCTGAACTACCGGCTGACCCCCGGCGAGATCGAACGGCTGCTCGGGCACGCCGACGTGTGCGCGGTCGCGACCGTCCCCGAGTTCGCCGGGCTGACCGACCTGGCCACCGCCCGCCTGCCACAGGTACGCCGGTTCGCGCTGGAACCGATCGGCGACGGCTGGAGCGACCTGCGGGCGTTGATCGAGGCCCACCGTGGCACCCGGGTGCCCGACGCCGACCTCGATCCGGACGCGCTGCAACGGATCGTCTACACCTCCGGCACCACCAGCCTGCCCAAGGGCGTGCTGCTCACCCACGGCAACGTGAACATGAACATGCACGCTCAGATCGTCGAACTCGGGCTGGGGCCGGGCGACCGGGTACTCAACTTCGCGCCGCTCTATCACGTCGGCGGCACCGACCTGCCCGGGTACGGCATCTGGCACGTCGGCGGCTGCATGGTGCTCCAGCGACGCTTCGCCCCGGCGGCCGTGCGGGAGGCGATCGACACGGAACGGATCACCGGGATGGTGATGGCCGCGACGATGCTCGACATGCTCCGGCGCGAGAGCGAGAACACGGTGGACGCCGACCTGTCCTCGGTGCGCTGGGTGATCTACTCCCAGGTGAGCGCGGCCCTGTACACGGTGGCGCGCACCCTGTTCCCGAACGCGCGGCTGATCGAGGGCTACGGGCTCACCGAGACGTGCAGCGGGTTGACCTACCTGGACGCCGCCCACGCGCAGAGCAAGCAGGGCTCGGTCGGCATCCCCGCGCCGTGGGTCCAGGTGCGGGTGGTCGACGCGAACGGCGACGACGTGCCGGTGGGGGAGAACGGCGAGGTGATCGCGCGCGGGCCGAAGGTGAGCCCCGGCTATCTCGACGACCCGGAGGCGACCCGTGCCGCCTTCCGCGACGGCTGGTTCCACACCGGTGACGTGGGCTGTTTCGACGCCGACGGCTACCTCTACATCCGGGACCGCCTCAAGGACATGATCCGCAGCGGCGGGGAGAACATGTCCAGCGCCGAGATCGAGAACGTCCTGGCCGGTCATCCGCTGGTGCTGGCCGTCTCGGTGGTGGCGGCACCGCACCCGGTGTGGGTGGAGGTGCCGGTGGCGTTCGTGGTGGGCCGCCCGGGGCTGGACGCCGAGGAGCTGATCGCGTACGCCCGGGAGCGGCTCGGCGGGTTCAAGGTGCCCAAGGAGGTCTACCTGGTGACCGAGCTGCCCACCAACCCGTCCGGCAAGGTGCTCAAGCGCAGCCTGCGGGAGCTGCGGCCGACGTTGCGGCCGGACTGGACGTACGGCGACCAGCGGCCTGGCTGAGCGTCACTCGTCGGTGGCGGTCGCCGTCCGCAGCAGGGCGAGGGCGTGCACGAGGTGGAAGCGTCGTGTGCCCCGACCCAACTCGTCCCACGGCTTCTGCCAGGTCATCCGCCGGGCCAGCGTCCACGCGTCGTCGCCGAGCACGGTCAGGTCCCGTACCGCGTCGACCTCGTCGCGGTGGTACGCGCTCAGCTCGTCGACCCGGGCGGCGACGTCCCGGTACGGGAACTGGTGGGCCGGGCAGGCCACCGTCGCGTCGAGCGCGCGGATGCGGGCCAGGCTGCCGAACAGGTCGGCGGCCGGGTCGTCCTCGGGGCGGCTGACGATGGCGAGCTGGGTGGGGCCTTCGGCCATCATGGTGTCGCCGGTGAAGACCAGCCCCCGGGTGTCGAGATAGACGGTGTGGCCGTACGTGTGCCCCGGGGTGGGGACGGCGCGTACGGTCACGTCGCCGAAGCGGAACTCGGTCTCGTCGGTGACGGTCACGTCCGGCCGCAGGCTCTCGTGGTGCACGGCGACGTCGACGGCGTCGGCGTACATCGACTCGACCACGTCGGCGGGGGCGCCGGTGAGGTCGAGCGCGGCGCGCAGTTGTGCGAGGAACGTGCCCCGGGTGCGGTGCATGGTGGCGAAGTCGTCGGGTCGGCCGATCACGATGCGGGCCCCGGCGACCGTCTGGAGCCGGGCGGCGAAGCCGACGTGGTCGGGGTGGTTGTGGGTGAGCAGGACGGTGCCGATCGCCTCGACCCGGTGCCCGAGGGACTCCACGGACTGCGTGAACGCACGCCAGCAGGCCGGGTGGTCGTAGCCGGCGTCGACGAGGACGAGCCCGTCGGCGGTCTCCAGGAGATAGACCGTGACGTAGCGCAGGGCGCTGCCGGGGAGGGGGACGGGCACGGCCCAGACACCGTCCACGACCTGGGCGGGTGCGGGCACCTCACGGGCGCGGTAGCTGGCGGCGTGGGCGTCGATCGCGGGTATGGACATCGTCGCTCGGCTCCCTTACGGTGGGACAACACAACATACCGGATGGTCGGAATTTAACTCAAGGAGTCCGATGAGCGAGGAGCGGACCGGCTTTCGGCTGTGGGCGACCGCAGCGCCCGACCTGTGCGCGGTGGTCACCCCCGACGACCGCCGGATCTCCTACGGGGAACTGTTCGCCGAGGTGAACCGGATCTCGCACGGCCTGCGTACCCGGGCCGGGCTCCAGGTCGGCGACACCGTGGCCGCGGTCATGACCAACAGCGCCGGGATGATCGCGCTCTACCTCGCGGCGATGCAGTCCGGCCTGTACCTGGTCACGCTCAACTACCACCTCACCGAGCCGGAGATCGCGTACGTCCTGGCCGACAGCGGCGCCAAGGTGGTGGTCGGTTCGGCGCGCGTCGAGCAGGTCGTCGTCTCCGCCGCCGAGGCCGCCCCCGGCATCCAGGTCTTCGTCGACGGCACCCCGCAGACCGACCGGGCGCAGCCGCTGTCCGCACTCACCGCCGACATGCCGGCGGTGAGTCCGGAGCAGGTCCCCGCAGGTTCGCTGATGATGTACACCTCGGGCACCACCGGCCGCCCGAAGGGCGTCAAGCGTCCGCTGAGCGGCATCGACGCCGACGCCGGGGCGCTGACCTACCGGTGGCTGTTCGCCGAGTTCGGCATGGAACGCCCGGCCTTCGCGTCCTGGCTGGTCTCCGCGCCGATGTACCACTCCGCCAACATCACCCCGGCGATGGGCGCGCTGCACGCCGGCGGCACCATGGTGCTGATGGACGGCTGGACGCCGGAGGGCTTCCTGCGGCGCGTCCAGGAGCAGCGGGTCACCGGCACCAGCATGGTGCCGACGCACTTCTACCGGCTGCTCCAACTTCCCGAGTCGGTACGCGACGACTACGACGTCTCCTCGCTGCGCTACGTGCTGCACGGCGCGGCACCCTGCCCGCTGGAGGTCAAGCAGCGGATCCTGGAGTGGTTCGGGCCGGTGGTCTACGAGTACTACGGCTCCACCGAGGTCGGCACCACGATCGCCCGCCCGCACGAGTGGCTCGCGCACCCCGGCACGGTCGGCCGCCCGGCGTCCATCTCCACCCTGCGGATCCTCGACGAGCAGGGCGAGGAGGTGCCAGTGGGGCAGACCGGCATCGTCTACATGCGCCAGGGCAACGACCGGGTCGAGTACCACAACGACCCCGGCAAGACCGAGGGCGCCCGCCGCGACGGCCTGATGACCGTCTGGGACGTCGGCCACGTCGACGCCGACGGGTTCCTCTACATCACCGGCCGGGTGTCGGAGCTGATCCTGGTCGGCGGCGTGAACGTCTACCCGGCCGAGATCGAGGCGGCGCTGCTGGCCCACGAGTGGGTCGCCGACGCCGGGGTGATCGGCGTACCGGACCCGGAGTTCGGCGAGGTGCCGCAGGCGCACGTCGTCCTGCGCGACGACGCGCCCGAGGGCGACGCCGCCGTCGACGGGCTGCGCGACTACCTCGCCGACCGGCTGGCCAAGCCGAAGCGTCCGGTCTCCTACCTGGTGCGCGACGCGCTGCCGCGCGATCCGAACGGCAAGCTCTACAAGGCCCGGCTGCGGCGTACCCGTGAGGTGTCGGCGTGACCGGGCGCTACGACACGAGGGGAGGGACGGATGGACTTCGATGACAGCGCGTCCGACCTGACGTTCCGGCGCGAGGTCGGCGCCTGGCTGGACGAGGCGCTGCGCGACGTCCCCGACCAGGAGGAGTTGTCGCAGGACGAGCGCGAGAACTGGTCGCGGGTGTGGCAGCACCGGCTCTGCGCCGGCAACTGGGCCGGGCTGTCGTGGCCGGTCGCGCACGGTGGCCGGGGACTGGACTCGCTGGCACAGGCCATCTTCAACGAGGAGGCCGCGGTACGCGGGGCGCCGTACCCGCTCAACGGGGTCGGCATGATGCTCGCCGGACCGACGGTCATCGCGCACGGCACCGACGAGCAGCAGGCCCGGCACCTGCCTGGCATCCTGCGCGGCGAGGAGTACTGGTGTCAGGGCTTCAGCGAGCCCGGCGCCGGGTCCGACCTGGCCGGTCTGCGGACCGCCGCGACGAAGGTGGACGGCGGGTGGCTGATCAACGGCGCCAAGATCTGGACGTCGAACGCGCACAACGCCTCCCGGTGCCTGCTGCTGGCCCGCACCGACGCCGACGCGCCCAAGCACCAGGGGATCACCTACTTCCTCGCCCCGATGGACGGGTTCACCGTCCGGCCGCTGACGATGATCAACGGGGACACCGAGTTCAACGAGATGTTCCTCGACGACGTCTTCGTCCCCGACGCCGACGTGCTCGGCGGGGTCGGCAACGGCTGGCGGGTGGCCCTGACCACGCTCGCCTTCGAGCGCGGCAGCATGGCGCTGAACCTGTGGGTGTGGGCCCGCCAGGCGGTGGACCGGGTCGTCGACCTCGGGATCGCGCGCGGGGTCGCTGACGACAGTGCCTTCGTCGACGCGGTCGGCGCGTTGCAGTGCGACGCCGAGGCGGTGCGGATCGGGTCGATGCGGATGCTCGGCGAGAGCCGCGCCGGGGGAGTGCCCGGGCCGGAGACCTCGGCCCTCAAGAGCCTCTGGGCCGGGGTGGTGCAGCGCGCCAACCGTCTCGCCGTGCAGCTCGACGACGCGGGCGGGGTGCTGGTCGACGGCGATGGCGCCGCCGCCCGGATGCGCCGCTACCTGCGCGCCCGTGCCCACACCATCGAGGGCGGCACGGAGGAGGTCCAGAAATCGATCCTGGCGGAGCGGGTGCTGAACCTGCCCCGCTCACGCTGAGCGGAGTCATCGCGTGCGGGCAACATTCACCCAGGAACAGCAGGACATCGCCAAGACCGTCGGCGCGCTGGCCGACGCGGAACGCGCCACGGGCGGGCTGCCGACGCACTGGCGGGCCCCCGCCGGTGACGCGACGCTGTTGCGCGACTTCGGGCTCCTCGGGGTGCCGGAGCAGGTCGGCGGCATCGGGTCGAGCCTGATCGACCTGCTCGTCGCCGTCGAGGCGCTCGGCGAACGGCTCGTCGCGAGCCGGTTCCCGGCGCATGCCGCGGCGGTGCAACTGCTCTGCGGCAGCGGGCACGGTACGCCGCTGCCGGAGGACGTGCTCGACGGCAGCCGGGTGCTGACCCCGGCGGTGGACGTGCCGGGGGCCACCGCGCGGGCGGACCAGGTGTCGCCCCGCTCGGCGGTCCGCACCCTGGTGCCGTACGCGGCACAGGCGGACGGAGTGGTCGCCCTGGGTGCCGCCGAGGGCGTGTGGACCAGCGTGCCGGTCGAGGTGACCGCGCGCGAGTCGGTCGACCCGTCGGTGCCGCTGTCGGACGTCACGCTGCCCGATCCGCAGGACATCGTGCCGGCCGGCACCGGGGCGGCACGCGCCACGCTGGTGGTCGCCGCCGAACTCTGCGGTGTCGCGCAGGGTGCCATCGAGCTGGCCGCCGAGCAGGCGCGTACCCGTCAGCAGTTCGGTCGGGTGATCGGCTCGTTCCAGGGCGTCGCCTTCCAGCTCGCCGAGGCCGCCACGGCCCGCAAGGCCGCCTGGGACCTGACCCTCTACGCCGCCTGGGCGGTCGACAACGGACGCCCGGACGCCGAGATCCAGGTGCACGCGGCCAAGGCGGCGGCCGGGACGGCGGCGGTCTTCGCCGCCGAGCGGTGCATCCAGGTGCACGGCGGCATGGGCATCACCATGGAGGCGGTGCCGCACCTGTTCCTACGCCGGGCGTTGGTGCTCGACGCCCGATTCGGTCGCGGTTCCTGGCACCGCCGCCGTGCCGGCGAGCTGCGGATCGCCGCCCGACGTTCGTCGCAACCCCACTGACCTGCGAAACCCTTGCAGGCCGGATACCTACGGCGGTAACATACCGGCTGGTCGGAATAAACGAG
The DNA here is from genome assembly GCF_055559695.1 of Micromonospora sp. NPDC023869. Taxonomy (NCBI): domain Bacteria; kingdom Bacillati; phylum Actinomycetota; class Actinomycetes; order Micromonosporales; family Micromonosporaceae; genus Micromonospora; species Micromonospora sp. NPDC023869. The sequence goes on along the minus strand of NZ_JBVHKD010000006.1, from coordinate 396,542 downwards.
GAGAAGCCGTGAAGTTCGGAATCATGAACCTGTTCCCGGTGAGTGACGGCACATCCGATCACCAGGTGCTGCGTGAGACCCTCGACGAGATCCAGCTGGCCGACGAGCTCGGGTTCGACTCGATCTGGCTGGCCGAGCACCACTTCTCGAAGTACGGCATTCTCGGCAGCCCGGTGAACTTCGGCATGGCCGTCGCCGAGCGGACCCGACAGATCACCATCGGCACCGCCGTCCTCGTGCTGCCGCTGCACCATCCGCTGCGGCTGGCCGAGGACATCGCCGCCCTCGACGTGCTCAGTGGCGGCCGGGTCTCCATCGGCGTCGGCCGCGGCTACCAGCCCGCCGAGTTCGCCGGCTTCGGCATCCCGCTGGAGGAGTCGAAGCAGCGCTACCAGGAGACGCTTGAGGTGCTGCGACTCGCGTTGTCGCAGGAGAACTTCTCCTACCACGGCAAGATCTTCCAGTACGACAACGTCACGACCTACCCCCGGCCGTACACGCCCGGTGGCCCGCCGATCCTGCAGGGCACCGTCTCCCCGGACAGCTTCCGCGAACGCGGCGCCGTCGGCGAATCGATCATCACCTCGCCGAACTTCACGCCGTTGGGCGTGATGCAGCGCAACTTCGACCTCTACCGGCAGAGCATGCGGGAGAACGGATTCGACATCAGCACCTACGACCTGCCCTTCATGCAGCAGGTCTGGTGCGGTGACAGCAGCGAGGGACTGCGCGCGGCCGCGCAGGCCGCCCTCAACTACTACAAGTCCGTCGGCAAGGTCATCCCCGGCTCGGAGGAGGCCATCGACAAGGAACGCGCCTACTACGCGGCGGTGGCCAAGAACATCGAGCTGCTGACGCTGGAGCAGACCCTGACCCACGGCGGCAACTTCGGCTCCGCCGACCGCGTCATCGAGACCATCGAGATGCTGCGCGAACAGCTCGGCATCAACCACTACATCGGCTGGCTGCGGATCCCGTCGCTGGACCGCAAGGCCGCGCTCAAGTCGATGGAGGAGTTCGCCGCGAAGGTCATCCCGCACTTCCGCGCCACCGCCGCCAAGGACGACACGGTGAGCGCGCCCGCCGCCGCCCAGGCGGTCGTCGGGTGAGGATCAGCTGCTTCCTCAGCGCCCAGTTCGACCCGGCGGCGTCGGCCACCGAGGGCATCGACGGCGTACTGGCCCAGGCCGCCGCCGCCGAAGCGGCCGGCTTCCACGCCGTCTACCTCGGACACCACTACCTGGCCCGGTCGGCGTTCGTGCAGCCGATCCCGCTCGCCGGTCACCTGGGACACGCCACCAGCCGCATCCGTATCGGCTTCGGTGTCCTGCTGGCGCCCCTGCTGAACCCGATCGCCCTCGCCGAGGAACTGTCCTCCCTCGACGTGCTGACCCGTGGTCGGCTGACCGTCGGCATCGGCGCCGGCTACCGACGCCGGGAGACCACCGCCTTCGGCGTGGCGTGGGAGGACCGGCTGCGCCGCCTGCGCGAGTACGTCCCGATCCTGCGCGCCCTGTGGCGCGGCGAGACGATCGACGCCGCCGGCAGTTGGGGCGAGGTGCCGCAGGCCAGCCTGCCGCTGCGCCCGGTGCAGCCCGGCGGCCCGCCGATCTGGATCGGCGCGTTCGCCGAACCCGCCATCCGACGCGCGGCCCGGCTCGACGCCCCCTGGCTCATCGGCCCCAAGGGCGACGACGACGAACTCGCCCGACTCCTCGGCATCTACCGCGCCGAACTCGCCGAACGGGGCTTCGATCCGGCCCGCGAGTACCCGATGAGCCGCGAGGCGTTCATCGGTGACAGCTACCGCAGCGCCGTCGCGGCGGTCCGCCCGCACCTGCAACGCCAGTACGCGGGCTACAAGTCGTGGGACGAGGCCCAGTCGCTGGACCTGGACCGGTACCTGGCCCAGGACTGCCTGGTCGGGTCGGCCGACGAGATCGTCGACAAGCTCCGCCGCTGGGAGAACGACCTCGGCATCACCGAGGTGTCGCTGCGGCACCAGTTCGTCGGCGCCAGCCAGGAGGAGGCGATGGACCAGCTCGCCCGGTTCGGTGCCGAGGTCGTCAGCCGGGTCGCCACCCCGGACACCGAGGAGGCGACACGATGAGCGGCGCGAATCTCGCCCTGATCCTGCACGGCCGCAGCACTGACCGGGCCGACGTGGCGGGCCTGTACGGCGAGGACGGCCGGTCGTGGACCTTCGACGAGATCGACCTGCTGTCCGGTGGCGTCGCCGCCGCGCTGCGCGCCGAGGGCGTCGGCGTCGGTGACCGGGTGGCCTGCTACCTCACCAACGGCCCCGAGGTCGTGTTCTTCCTCTTCGGCGCCTGGAAGATCGGCGCGGTGCCGGTGACGGTCAGCAGCCTGTACAACGCCGCCGAACTCGCCGAGTCGGTCGCCAAGACCACGCCGCGCCTGCTGCTCGTCGACGACCGTCGGCCCGAGGTGATCGCCGAGTTCCTGACCGGCGCCGACCTGCCGGTCCGCTCGGTCACCGAACCGGTCGCCGGGGTACCGGCGCTGGCCTGGCGACGCCCGACCCGGGTACCCGCCGTCGACGTCGCACCGGACGCCGAGGCGTGCATCCTGTTCACCGGCGGCACCACCGGCCGGCCCAAGGCGGTCAGCGTGACCCACGGCGGCTCACGGGAGTCGTTGATGCGCCTGGCCCGGGTCGCCACCGGCACCGACGTCGAGGGCAGCGCGGCCGCCGACGCGAAGCCCAACCTGATCGCCCTGCCGCTGTTCCACAGCGGTGGCCAGCACTCACTGCTCTTCGCGTACTTCGTCGGCCGGGCCGCGGTGGTCTGGGAACGGTTCGGTGTCGACCGGCTCGACGGGCTGATGCGACGCTTCGCCTTCGACAATTTCTTCTTCCTGCCCACCATGGTCTTCGACATCGTGCACACCGAACGGGACCTGCCCTTCGAGGGTGTGAAGTCGGTCCTGGTCGCCGGGCAGGCGATCTCGTGGCCGGTCCGGCGCGCCTTCGAGCAGCGCTACCACGTGCCCATCCTGGTCAACTACGGGTCGACCGAGGCCGGACACATCGCCGGATGGAACGGCCGGGACATGAAGGCCGGCCGGTGGAAGCCCGGCTCGGCCGGCCGGGTCTATCCCGGGGTGGAGCTGGAGATCCGCGACGACGACGGTGCCGCGCTGCCGGCCGGCGCGGAGGGCGAGGTGGTGGTCCGCTCCGCGTTGACCAAGGGGTACGTCGACGACCCGGACGCCTCCCGGGAGCTGGTCCGCGACGGCTGGGTGCACACCGGCGACATGGGCTACGTCGACGACGACGGCGTGCTGTTCCTGGTCGGTCGGAAGCGAGACATGATCAAGTGCGGCGGCTTCCAGGTGTGGCCCGAGGAGATCGAGGACGAACTCCGCGAGCACCCCCTGGTCAACGACGTACGGGTGCTCGGCCGTCCCGACGACCGGCTGGGCGAGATCCCGGTGGCCCTGGTCGTCCGCGAGACCGACGACTCGATCCCCGACGCGGTCCTCGCCGACGGCATCGTCGCGTTCGCCCGCGACCGGCTGGCGCACTTCAAGGCACCCCGACGCGTCGAGTTCGTACCCGTCCTGGAACGCAGCGCCACCGGCAAGACCAGCCGGGTCGCGGCGCCCGCCGTCGAGGGAGGTCGGAGCTGATGAAGTTCGGCATCATGGCGTCGCACCAGTACCCGCACGGCGACGACCTCGGCCGGCACCTGAGCGACCTGTTCGGCACCGTGGAACTCGCCGCCGAACTCGGCTACGACTCGGTCTGGACGATCAACCACTTCCAGTCCAACCTGGCCACCCCACAACCCATCTCGATGCTGGCCAGCCTGATCCCGCGCTCCGGCGAGATGACCCTCGGCACCGGCATCCTGCTGCTGCCGATGTTCCACCCGGTGCACGTCGCCGAGGAGTTCGCGACCCTGGACCACCTCTCCGGCGGACGGGTGATCCTCGGTGTCGGCGCCGGCTACCGGGAGAACGAGTTCGCCGCCTTCGGCCTGGACCCGCAGGCCCGGTTCCGTCGCTTCGACGAGAGCCTGCGGCTGATCCGGGCCCTCTGGAGCGGTACACCGGTGACCCACGACGGTGAGTTCTATCCGCAGGTCGACGCCACCATCGGCATCCGGCCGCTGACGCCGGGCGGCCCGCCGATCTGGATCGGCGCGGGCGGCCGCAAGGCCGTCCGCCGCGCCGCCCGCCTCGGCGACGCCTGGTACGCGCCGGGCAACTCACCGAGCCGCCGGTTCCTGCCCGAGCACCTCGCCGTCTACAACGAGGCGCTGGCCGAGTACGGTCGCGACCCCGCCACCGTGCAGCGGCCGGTCGGCGTCGAGCTGTACTGCGCGCCCACCACCGAACAGGCCGTCGAAGAGGCGCTGCCGCACGCGCGACTCGAATACTCCACCTATGCCGAGTACCCGGCGCTGCGCTGGCAGCGCGACCGCTTCGACGACCTGGTCCGCAACACCCTGTTGTTGGGCTCGCCGGAGTTCCTGATCGAACGCATCTCCGCCCTGCGGGACCTCGGCTTCGACCATCTCATCTTCCGTCCCGGATGGCTCGGCATGCCGACCGAGCGACTGCGCGCCTCGCTGCGACTGTTCGCCACCGAGGTGTTCCCCGCCTTCCGCACCAGCCGACCCTAAGGAACCGCCGTGAAGAAGACCGAAGCCGAGCTGCTCGCCGACCAGTGGGACGTCGAGAACATGGAGGTCGACCCCGAGGTCCTCGCGACGTACGTCCGGTACGACGTGGACGAGGAGCGCTCCGTCGCGACGATCACCTTCGACCGCCCCGACCGGCTCAACGCCATCCCGGTCGCCGCCTTCGAGCGCGTCGGTGACCTGGTCCGCGAGGCGGAGACCGACGACCGGGTGAAGGTCATCGTGTTCAAGGGCGAGGGCGACCACTTCGGCACCGGCGCCGACGCCGCCGAACTCGGCCACTACATCGGCTACAAGACCGGCACCGACAAGGCGTCCCGCCGTCGCCCGGCGCAGCGGCAGCGCATCCTGCCCGACCGCAACGTGCTCAGCTCCGGCTTCACCCGGCCCATCATCGAGTCGTTGAAGGCGACCATCTGCCAGGTGCAGGGCTACTGCTACGGCGGGCACTTCCAGATCGCGCTCTCCGCCGACATCGTCATCGCCAGCCCCGACGCCCGGTTCACCCACCCGGCGTTCCGCTACCTCGGCCCGGCCCCGCAGGACATGTACCACTGGATCGAGAAGGTCGGCCTGACGACGATGAAGGACGTCATGCTGACCATGCGGGCCATCGGCGCCGAGGAGGGCGAACGCAAGGGCCTGGTCACCAAGGTCGTCGAGCGCGAGGAACTGTCGCGGTGGGTGGACGACTACGCCGACGCGATCGCCGTCATGCCGCTGGACTCGCTGATGATGGGCAAGTCGATGATGCAGCTGGTGATGGAGGCCCGGGGCAAGGGCCTGGGCGCGATGACCGGGTGGGTCGGCCACGGCTGGGCCACCAACGTCAGCTTCGAAGAGGGGGACTGGAACTTCCTCAAGGAGCGGCGGGAGAAGGGCATCGCGCAGGCGCTGGCCGACCGGGACCGGCTCGTCGCGCCGTACTTCCGGCTCAGCGACTCGCGGGCCCGCGAGAAGTAGGCCCGCGATGAAGTTCGGCGTCCTGCTCGACCATCAGTACGCGTACGACGACGACCTGGGTCGACGCCTCGGCGAGACCGTCGAGTACGTGCAACACATCCGCGACCTGGGCTACGACTCGGTCTACGGCATCCACCACTACCTGTCGTCGCTGCGCACCCCGCAGCCGTTGCCGCTGCTGAGCCGGCTGATCGACCACTCCGGCACGATGGAGCTGGGCACCGGCATCCTCATCCTGCCGCTGGGGCATCCGGTGCACTGGGCCGAGGAGATCGCCACCATCGACCAGATGTCCGGCGGTCGCTTCGTCCTGGGCATCGGCGCCGGCTACCGCGAGGTGGAGTTCGACTCCTTCGGCGTCGACCGGCGCACCCGGGTCTCCCGGATGAACGAGGCGCTCGCGGTGATGCAGCGGCTCTGGACCGGCGAGACCGTCCACCACGAGGGCCGACACTTCACCCTCGACGGCGTACGGTGCAGCGTGCTGCCCGTCCAGCAGCCGCACCCGCCGGTCTGGGTCGGTGCCAACGGCCCCACCGGCATCGCCCGGATCGCCCGGCAGGGCCTGCCCTGGCTGGCCCCGTCCAACGTCCGGCGCAACTGGGCCGTCGGCAACCTCGCCGACTACCGGGAGCAGCGCCGGGCGGCCGGCTTCAGCGAGGAGGGCGCGGTCTTCCCGATCCACCGTGACCTCTGCGTCGCCGACTCCTTCGACGACGCGTACGCCCTCGCCGGTGACGCGGTCCGCCGCTCCTACGGCGAGTACGTGCAGTACGGCATGGACTTCTTCGAGTCCCAGTGGGAGGCCATCAAGGAGCGGGCCCTCTTCTTCGGGTCCCCCGACGACATCGCGGCGAAGGTCCAGGACTTCGCCGACGCCGGGTTCAACCACTTCGTCTTCCGCGCGCAGTGGCTCGGCCTGCCCATCGAGGACTCGATCCGGATCGTCGAACGTTTCGCCCGCGAGGTCATGCCGAGGTTCCGCACATGAAGATCGGTCACGTGATCGTCCCCGCCGACGAGCTGGACGCCCAGCTCGACTTCTACACCGCCCTCGGGCTGACCGTCCGCTTCCGCGACGGCGACCGGTACGCCGCGCTCACCGACGGCACGGTGACCGTCGGACTGGCCGACGCGTCGCAGCAACCCGTCGCCGGCCGTACCCTGCTCAGCGTCCAGGTCGACGACCTGGACGCCTGCCTCGCGCAGGTGACGGCCGGCGGCGGCACGGCGGGCGACACCGTGGAGGGCCCGCACGAGCGACGGGCGGTGGTCGTCGATCCGGGCGGCAACCCGCTCGTCGTCTACCAGCGGCTCGGCTGAACGCACCCACCGGTGATGACCGGCCGCTGACCACCCGTGCGGCGCGCTGGTCACCGCACGTGCTGGCCGGTGCGTAGCCGCCGGGCGAGCCCCGGAACCACACACCGTGACGGTGTTCTGGCCGGGAGGTACGTCGTCCATCCACTGTGGCACCAGCTCGCGCTCACGCCGACCTGGACGGTCCGAGGTTAACTGTCACCGGACGGAACCCCGGGAACTCGACCGGCCCGTCGGACGACGCGGTACGTGGAGGCGATCGGCAGCGGTCGCGGTGTGCCGGACGGCGAAGGTGGGGATCGGGATGCCCGGGAACGGGGCGGCGCGTTCCTTCACCGGCGCCCAGTGGGCGGTGCTGGTGAGCGGCCTGCTGGTCAACGTCGGCTCGTTCTCGATCTATCCGTATCTCGCGGTGCTGCTGCGCGAGCGGATGGGCCTGGGCATGGGGCAGATCGGCGTACTGCTCGGGGTGGCGACCCTGGTGCAGTTCGCCAGCGCACCGGTCACCGCGGCACTGGCCGAGCGGATCGGGCTGCAACGGTGCCTGCGCGGCGCGACGGTGCTGTACACGCTGGGCGGATGCGGGTTCCTGGCGGGGGAGGGGCGGCCGGGGCTCACCGTCGCCGGTCTGGTGTTGATCTCGGCCGGTGGTTCGCTCTACTCACCGGCGTACCGGGGATATCTGGTGCACGGTGTCGGCCCGGAGGCCCGGCCCCGCCTGGTCTCCGCCGGCAACGCCGCCGGGAACCTGGGCATCGCCCTCGGGCCGGTGGTCGGAGCCCTGCTCATCCGGTATCCCGGCGCGATGTTCACCGTCGTCACGACGCTCTACGCCGGTCTGGCGCTGGGGCATCTCTTCCTGCCCCGCGAACCGTCGGGCGCACCGACCGTGCCGGTGGAGCCGTTCCGGCGGGTGCTGTCCGGTGTGGCGGTGATGCCGTTCGCCGTGACCGCGCTCTCCATCTATCTCTACATGCAGTTCTATCAGTACCTCTCCAGCTATGCGCAGGGACGCGTGGCCACTCTGGTCTTCGGTGCCGCCATGATGGGGTATTCGCTCGGCCTGGCCCTCGCCCAACCGCTGGTGGCCGAGCGGGTCGGGCGGATGGCGTACCGGCCGGCGATGGCCGTCGGCTTCGGCTGCCTGGCGGTCGGGATGGTCGCCTTCGCCGCTGGCCACTGGTCGAGCCTCCTGGTCGGGGTGACCGTGATCAGCCTCGGCAACGCCGTGCTGTTCCTCAAGAACGACCTGGAGGCGCTGGCCCGGTCGCGCCGGTCCGCCACGGTGGTCTTCGGGCAGCAGCGGCTGGCCGTCGGCGTCGGATCCTTCCTCAGCGGAGTGGTCGGCGGCACCGCGTACGGGGCCTTCGAGGCGGCCGGGCTGATGCCGGGGTTCTGGCTGGCCGTGGCGGCCCAGTGCGTACTGCTTCCGCCGCTCCTGCTGGGCGGACGCGCGCTGGTCCGGCGTCGCCGGGGCGCGACGGCCGGGTCCCGAGCCGCCGGCCCACGGTGACGTCGCGGGAACCAGGTACGCCGCACCGCCGACTAGACCTATCGAGCGGCACCGTACTGCCGCCGGCTGACGTACCCCGGGAGAACTCGTGCCGCGACCCCGCCCGCTCGTTGCCGCCCTCGCCGTGTCGCTGGCGCTGACCAGCGCCTGCGGTGCCGGTGCCGACGACACCGCCTCGTCGACCACCCTGCGCATCGCCCTGAGCGCCGAGTCCGGCGCGCTGGACCCGCACGCGTTCACCGGCAACTTCCTGCTGCTCGACGCGCTCTACGAGCCGCTGGTGACCTACGGCCGGGACGGCACCCTGGAACCGGGGCTGGCGCAGTCCTGGACGGTCGCCGAGGACGGCCGGCAGGTCACGTTCGACCTGCGCGACGGCGTCCGCTTCACCGACGGAACGCCGGTCGACGCCGCCGCCGTCAAGTGGAACTTCGACCGCTGGGTGGGCAACGAGCGGTTCTCCTTCTTCCGCGCGTCCCAGGTGATCACCGAGGTCGAGGCCGCCGACCCGGACACCGTCCGCCTCACCCTCGCCGAACCGTACGAGCCGCTGCTCCAGGAACTGTCGATCGTGCGTCCGGTCCGGCTGCTCAGCCCGGCGTCGGCGGCCGCCGACGGCACGTTCGGGCAGCCGGTCGGCACCGGCGCGTGGAAACTGGACTCGACCAGCGCCACCGGTGCGGTGCTGACCCGCAACGACGCCTACTGGGGCACCCGACCCGAGGTGGAGCGGCTGGAGTTCCGTGTCATCCCGGACTCCCAGGCGCGCGCCGACGCCCTCACCAACGGTGAGATCGACCTGATCGGCGGCGCCTACCTCGCGCCGATCACCCCGGTGGAGGCCAGGTCGCTCGGCGAACGCGACGGCGTCACGCTGCTCACCGGCGCACCGGACGTCTCCATCATGCTCGGGTTCAACCCGGACGGTCCGGCCGGCGACCGGGCCGTCCGGGAGGCCGTGAGCCGGGCCGTCGACACCACCGCCCTGGCGAGGACGCTGCTGCTCGACTATGCCGAGCCGGCCCGGCGGGTGTTCCCGCCCGACGTGCCGGACTCCGGCACCGACCTGCCGCTCGGATTCGACCCGGCGGCGGCGAACCGGGTCCTGGACGCCGCCGGATACGTCCGCGACGGCGACACCCGCGTCAAGGACGGCACGCCGCTCGCGCTGCGGCTGCTCGTCCCCACCACCCCGGCCGAGGGACAACTCGACCCGCGCACCATGGCCGCGGCGATCGCCGCCGCCCTCACCGAGGTGGGCATCACCGTGGAGATCGTCCCGGTGGACGCCGCCACCTACTACGACGAGCGGGCCGAGGGCCGCTACGACCTGACGTTCTTCGAGACCCTCGGCGCACCGTACGACCCGTCCAGCTCGATCGTGTCGCTGTTCACCGGCGGTGCGAGGGCCCCGCTGTGGGTCACCCCGCAGACCGAGGACCTGGTGGACAAGGCGCTGTACGCCCGCGACCCCGCGACCCGCGCGGCGGCCCACCAGAGCCTGTACGACGCCGTCGCCGCCGACGTCGGGTTCGTGCCGTTGGCGTACCGGCCGCGCCTGTGGGCGGTACGCGACCGGGTGCAGGGCTTCGCCGTGCCGCCCAGCGACGTGGACCTCGAACTGAGCGGGGTCACCCTCGGGTGACCGAGTCCGGGTGGCTGCGCCGCGCCGGTGCTCTGGTCGCGCGGTGGACCGTCGACACCGTCGGCGTACTCCTCGCGCTCTCCGCCGGCACCTTCGCCCTCGTCCTGCTGGCCCGGGGGGACGCGGCGGCGATGCTGGCCGCGACCCGGGCCGGCCGCCCGGCCACCCCCGAACAGGTCGAGGCGGTCCGCGTCGAACTGGGCATGGACGCCCCCGCCCCGATGCGGTACCTGCGGTGGCTGCGCGACGCCGTCACCGGGGACTTCGGGGTGTCGCTGCGCACCGACACACCGATCGGACCCGAGATCGCCGACCGGATCGGCGTGACCCTCGGCCTGGTGGCCGGGTCCACCGTGGTCGCCCTGACGGTGGGGGTGGGGATCGGTGTCGCCGGGGCGGTGCTGCGTCGCGGCCCACTGCGCGGCACTCTGCGCGTCGGGGCGCTGCTGGCCACCTCCGTACCGGCGTTCTGGCTCAGCTACCTCCTCGTGCTGCTGCTCGCGTTGCGCCTGGGCCTGGTGCCCACCTCGGGCATGGCGGGCCCGGCGACCTGGGTGATGCCGATGGCGGTGCTCGGCCTGCCCGCGGCCGGTGCCCTCAGCCGGGTGGTGGCCGTGACGCTGCGCGAGGCGCTCGACCGGCCCTACGTGCTCGCCGCGCAGGCCCGGGGAAGCTCACCGCTGTCCATCGTGCTCCGGGACGGCCTGCCCAACGCCGCCGGGCCGATCCTGTCGGTCGCCGGGTTCACCGTCGGCACCCTGCTGGTCGGCACGGTCGTGGTGGAGCAGATCTTCGGCTGGCCCGGCCTCGGCGCCTACTTCGTCCGGGCCGCCGCCGCCCGCGACGTACCGGCCCTCCAGGCCAGTGCGCTTCTGCTCGGCGGCGGGTTCATCCTGGCCAACCGGCTCGCCGACGTGGTGCAGGCGTTCGTCGACCCGCGCTCGCGGCGCAGCGGCGACGTGCGCGGGCAGCGCGCCGGCCTCCGGTCGCCTGCTCGCCGAGATCCGACGCGTCGCGTCCCGGCCGCCCGAGGGGAGCCGACGTGAGCCGCCTGCCGAGGATCACCGGTCACCTGCGGACCGTGCTGGTGGCGGTGCCACTGCTGGTGTTCTCGGTCGTCGGACTGCTCGCGCCGGTGATCGCCCCGGCCGACCCGAGCGCCAACGACCTGGCGGCGAGTCTGCTGCCCCCGTCGGCGGAGCACCTGCTCGGCACCGACCAGCTCGGGCGCGACCAGCTCAGCCGGCTCCTGCACGGCGCGCGGATCTCGCTGACCGTCACCGCGGCGGTCCTGGCGATCTCGGTGACCGTCGGAGTCGTGGTCGGCACCGTCGCCGGGTACCTCGGCGGACGGGTCGACCGGATCGTGGCCCGGGTCGTCGACATGGCCGTCTCGCTGCCGGGCATGCTGGTGGCGCTGGCCGTCGTGGGCGTACGCGGTGCGGGGACGGAGAATCTCGTCATCGCGATGTCCCTGTGGGCCTGGTCCCCGTACGCCCGCATCGCCCGGGCCCGGGTCGCCGGTCTGCGCGACAGCCCGCACCTGGACGCCCTGCGGCTGCTCGGGGCCGGACCCGCCCGCATCCTCGGCCGGCACCTGCTGCCGCCCGCGCTCGGCCCGTGCCTGGTCTACGCCAGCACCGACGTGGGCGCCATCGTGCTCGGCGTGGCCACCCTCAGCTTCCTCGGCCTGGGCATCCCGCCACCGTACGCCGAATGGGGCCAGATGCTCGTCGAGGGGCGACCGCACCTCGGCTCGGCCTGGTGGTTGGCGTACCCGCCGGGCATCGCGATCACCGCGATCGTGTTCGCGAGCAACCTGCTCGGCGAACGCCTGGCGGCCGGCGACGAACGCCCCTCGATCCTGCGGTGGGTGCTCCCCACGCGCCCGCGCGTCCGGCGTCCGCCGACGGTCGACGCGTCCCCTGCTCCCGGTGGGACTGCCGTCTCCGCCGGGGCTCCCGCTCCCGGCGACACCGCACTTCACGGCGAGCGGGACGACGCCGTGCTGTCCGTCCGTGACCTCGTGGTCAGCTATCCGCGCGGCGGCGGGCGGCGACGGGTCGTCGCGGGCGTCGACTACGAGGTGGCCCGGGGCGAGACCCTGGCGATCGTCGGCGAGAGCGGCAGCGGCAAGACCACCTCGGCCCTGGCCCCGTTCGGCCTGCTGGACCCCAGCGCCGTCGTCTCTGGCTCGGCGACGCTGCGGATCGGACCCGACGTCCACGACCTCGTCGGCCTCGCCCCGCAGGAGCGCCGCCGGCTCAACGGCCGCCGGGTGGGCGTGGTCTTCCAGGACAGTCTCGCCACCCTGAACCCGTTGCGGACCATCGGCGCGCACGTCGACGAGGCCGTCCGCAACGCCGGTCGCGGTGGCCGCCGGGCGGCGACCCGTCGCGTCACCGAGGACCTGCTGCGTCTGGCGGGACTGGCCGACCCGGCCACGGTCGCCCGGCGCTACCCGCACCAGCTCTCCGGCGGGATGCGGCAACGCGCCCAGATCGCCGTCGCGCTCGCCGGGCGGCCCGCCCTGCTGGTCGCCGACGAACCCACCTCCGCCCTGGACGTGACCGTGCAGTCCCACCTGCTCGACCTACTGGCCCGTCTCCGCGACGAGCTGGACATGTCCATGATCATCGTCAGTCACGACCTGGCCGTGGTGACCCGGTCGGCCGACCGGGTGGCGGTCGTGTACGCCGGTCGGGTCGTCGAGTCCGGACCGCGCGACGCCGTGCTCGGCGATCCCGCCCACCCGTACACCCGTGGCCTGCTCGACGCCGTACCGCGCCCCGCGGTGCCGCCCGGCACCCGCTTCCGCACCATGCCGGGGCACTCCGGTGCCGGCCCGGACGACGCGCCGGGCTGTGCGTTCGCGCCCCGGTGTCCGATCGCGGTGCCCGCCTGCGCCCACGAGACACCCGTGCCGGTGACGGTGGACCTACGGATCGGCCACCGGTCGGCGTGCCTGCGGGCGCCGGGCCGTACCGAGCTGCCGGCTGCGGCCGGTGAACGGGACGGTGGCTGAGCGATGCTGCGGGTGGAACAGGTCAGTGCCGGCTATCCCGGCTCCCGCGACGTCCCTCGGGTGGTCGAGGAGGTCACGCTCCGGGTCGACGCGGGGGAGATCGTCGGGCTCGTCGGCGAGTCGGGATGCGGCAAGACGACGCTCGCCCGCGTGATCACCGGGCTGCACCGCCCGCACTCGGGTGTGGTCCGTTTCGCCAATGTGGACGTACACCGTCTGCGCGGCCGGGAGCTGCGCGCGCACCGGCGACAGATCCAGATGGTCTTCCAGGACCCCTACCTGACCCTCAGCCCTCGCCAGACGGCCCGGCAGGCCGTGGCGGAGCCGCTGCACATCCACCGGATCGGCGACGCCCGGTCCCGGGCCGCGCGGGTGGCCGAACTGCTGGACCTCGTCGGACTCGATCCACAGGCGGGTGATCGCCGGCCGCGCGACCTCTCCGGCGGGCAGCGGCAACGCGTGGCGATCGCCCGGGCGTTGGCGCTCGGTCCCCGCCTGCTCGTCTGCGACGAACCGGTCACCGCGCTCGACGTCTCGGTGCAGGCGAAGGTCCTCAACCTGATCTGCGACCTGCGTGACCACCTAGGGCTGGCCTGCCTGTTCATCTCCCACGACCTCGCCGTCGTCCGGCAGCTCGCCGACCGGATCGCGGTCATGCACCACGGCCGCATCGTCGAGCAGGGCGCCACCGCGCAGGTCACCACCGCGCCCCACCACCCGTACACCCGCATGCTGCTCGCGGCGGCTGGGATGTAAGGAGGGGTCCCCGGCTAACGCCTGGTGTATAGCAGGGGACCCCTCCTCACCTCTCGACGCTCGGGGCACTCCGGAGGTAAAGCCTATCTTTTCAATAGGTTTTAGGAGGTCAGTGAGCTGGGGACCGTTCGGCGGTAAGGGGATCGAAAGGGCTCCTCGGCATAGTCCTGGTCGCTGCGACAACGCGCGACAAGGGGGAGACATGCGGTTCAAGGTGTTGGGTCCGTTGACCATGATGCCGGGGCGACTGCCCAGCGCGCCGAAGCAACGGCAGTTGCTCGCACTCCTGCTCCTGCACGCCAACACCGTCGTCACCATCGACGACTGTGTCGACGAGCTGTGGGGTGAGCAACCGCCGCACAGCGCGCACTCGACACTCCAGACGTACGTGATGAACCTGCGCCGGGTGCTGCGCCTGGAGGCGGAGCCGCCGGGGGGCGGGCGCATCGTCACCCGGGAACGCGGCTACGCCCTGCACCTGGAGCCGGGCGAGCTGGACCTGGAGGACTTCCAGCGGGTGGCCGGCGACGGCAGCGAGGCACTCGCCGCCGGCCGGTACCCGGAGGCGGCCCGGCTGCTGCGCGCGGCGCTGGACATGTGGCGCGGCCCGGCCCTGGTGGACGTGCAGGCCGGTCCGATCCTGCGGGGTCGTCTCGACGGGCTGCGCGAGGTGCACCTCGCGGTGCAGGAGGAGCGGGTCGAGGCCGACCTGCGGATCGGTCGGCACCGCGAGCTGCTGGGCGAGCTGCGCACGCTGGTACGCCGGCATCCCACCCATGAGAACCTCTGCGCCCAACTGGTGCTGGCGCTGTACCGCAGTGGTCGCACCACCGAGGCGCTGGCCGTGCTGCGGCAGCTGCGTACCACGCTCGGCGAGCGGTTCGGGCTGGAGCCGTCCCGGCGACTGCAACGCCTGGAACGGGCCGTGCTGCGCGCCGAACCGGCGCTGGACCTGCCCGCCGCGTCGTCCGTCGACCGCAGCGTGCACCACCTGCTCGTCAACTGACCACCGTCACCGTCACCGTCGCGAAGGAGGCAGCCATGCCGGTCACCGAGCCCGCCCGCACCCGCCCGCCCGCCATCGACGCCCGCACGTACGCCGAGATCCTGCAGTTCTACGCCCGGCACTTCCAGCTCCTGGACGAGGGACGGGCGGAGGAGTGGGCGGACCAGTTCACCGAGGACGGCGAGTTCGCGCAGAACGTGAAGCCCGAACCGCGCCGGGGCCGCTCCGCGATCGCCGCCTCGATGCGCCGGGGGATCGACAGCATCGCCGAGCGCGGGCTGGTCCGCCGGCACTGGTACGGCGCCGTGACGGCCGAACCGGCGGGCGAGGACACGGTGCGGACCCGCTACTACGCGACGGTGTTCGAGACCTCGCGCGGCGGTGGCGAGGCGCGGGTATACCTCAGCACCACCGCCGAGGACGTCCTGGAACGGCGTGGCGACGGCTGGTTCGTCCGCCGTCGCCACGTCGCCCATGACGGCACCTGAGCCGGGGCGGCGGTCCGGTCCGGACCGCCGCCGCGCGGCATCCGGGCTAGTAGTCCAGGCCACCGTCGACGTGCAGCACGTGCCCGTTGACGTACGAGCTGTCCGGCGAGGCGAGGAAGAGCACCGCGCGGGCGACCTCGTCACCGGTCGCGGCCCGGCCCGAGGCCAGCGAACCGCGCAGCCGACCCCAGAGCCGGTCGTTGGCGAGGATCTGGCGACCCATGCCCTCGTCGACCACACCGGGTGCGACGGCGTTGACGGTGACGCCGTCGCCACCCAGCTCGGCGGCGAGCACCCGGGTCAACGTCTCGATCGCCGCCTTCGACACGCTGTACGCGCCCGCCCCCACGATCGGCCGTCGGGCCAGCAACGAGGAGACCGTGACCACCCGCCCGGCGCCGGAGGCCCGCAGCAGGGGCGCGGCGGCCTGTACGCAGTGCAGCACGCCGGTCAGGTTGGTGGCGAGCACCTCGTCCCACTGCGACACCGGCAGGCCGACCAGCGGACCGGGTCGGCTGATCCCGGCGTTGGCGACCAGGATGTCCAACCCGCCGTACCGGTCCTGCACGCCGGCCACCAGCGCGTCGACGGAGGCCCGGTCGGTGACGTCGACCGGGAACCGGTCCCCGCCCTCCGGTGCGCCACGCGACGCGGACACCACCGTGGCGCCGGCGTCGGTGAGCGCCCGCGCGATGACCCTGCCCAGGCCGGCGGTGCCGCCGGTGACCACCGCGACCTTTCCCTTGAGGACCATGAGAACTCCCTTCCGCGTCTGCCGGACCACCGGTCCGGCCGTGTCGTGGCCGGTGCCGCGCACCGACCGTCGCCGCCCGCCGCTACACCGACGTGACGAGCGGACCGCCGTGCAGGTGGACCATGTCCCGGACGACCGGCCGCGACGACAGGTACGCCCCGGGCGGCTCGCCGCGTTCCTCCGCGTACGCCCGGTGCAGGTTGGCGACGAGCCGCTCCGCCTCCGGCAGTTGGGCGAACGGATGCCCGGTGGCGCCCCGGGCCGCCGCCAACGCGGGCAGCCGGTCGGCGACGCCCTGCCGGGCCAGGCCCCGCAGCCAGCGCAGGTATGCCTCGGTGGCGTCGAGGACCTCCGGCCCGCTCACCTCACCGTGCCCGGACACCACCACGCGGGGTCGCAGCGCCCGGATCCGTGCCAGCGCGTCCAGCGACCCGGTCACCGATCCCATCAGCACGAAGGGCGTGCGTCCGGAGAAGACGACGTCACCGGCGAACAGCACCCGACGCTGCGGCAGCCACACCACCACGTCGTTCGTGGTGTGTGCGGGGCCCACGTGCATCAGCTCGACGCGTACCCCGCCGGGGTCCAGGGTGAGCTGCTCGCGCAGCGTCACGTCGGGCAGGCGCAGCCGGATCCCGGACCAGTCCACGTCGGGCCAGAGTTCGCGCATGGCCAGCCCGGTCCGTGCCATCTCGGCGTGCGCCTGCTCGTGCGCCACGATCTCGGCGTCGGCCGGGAAGACGCAGTTGCCGAAGACGTGGTCACCGTGATGGTGGGTGTTCACCACCACGTGTGGACGGTCCGGTGCGACCCGGCGTACCTGCGCGAGCAGCGCCAGGGCCCGGTCCCGGGTGGCGGCGGTGTCCACCACCACGACGCGGTCGGTGCCGACGACGATGCCCGCGTTGCCGACACACCAGCCGCCCGGCCGCTGCACGTACGCGTACACGTCCGGTGCCACCGGCACCAGCGTGGCTCCTGGCTGGTCCGTCATCTCACCTCCGGTCGCACGGCGGGGTCACCGCCCCCAGTGAGCCCAACCGGGCTCGGTTCCGGCTGGAGCCACCGTCTCGACCGGGAGGTCCGGCGATGACCATCGACGTCCTGGGTGGCCTGCGGGTAGGTGGCCCCGGCGGTGACGCCGGACCCACCGCGCCCAAGCAACGACAACTGCTCGGTCTGCTGGTGCTGCGGGCCGACGAGGTGGTGCCGGCCACCACCTGCATGCGGGAGCTGTGGCACGACCAACCGCCCCGCAGCGCGGCGACCACCCTCCAGACGTACGTCATGCACCTGCGCCGGGTGCTGGCGCACGCCGACGTGCCGGCGCGGGTGGTCACCTGCGAGCGCGGCTACCGGCTGCGGGTCGACCCGCTCGACACCGACCTCGGCGTGGTCCGTGCGCGGGTGCGTGAGGGCGAGGAGCGGGCCGCGGCCGGCGACCCGACCCGCGCCGCCCGGTCGTGGCGGAAAGCGCTCGCGTTGTGGCGCGGTGCCGTGCTGGCCGACGTCCGCACCGGCCCCGTCGCCCAGCAGATCGCCGGTCACCTCGACCAGTGGCGGCTGCTGCTGGTGGAGCGCTACCTGGAGGCGGAGCTGCGTTGCGGCCGACACCGGCAGGTGGTGCCGACGGCCACCGCCCTGGCCGGCCGCCATCCGCTCAGCGAACCGATCCACGCGAGCCTGATCATCGCGCTGCACCGCAGCGGCCGGCAGGCCGACGCGGTACGGGTCTACGAACGGCTCTCCGCCGCGCTGCGCCGCGACCTCGGTGTCCCGCCCTCGGAGCCGCTGCGGCGACTCCACCAGGCCGTCCGCACGGGCGCGGCCTGGCTCGACCCTCCCCCGCCCGCCGCGCCGGTGCTCTGCCTGGACGCGCTCTGCGCGCTCGACGCCGGTCGGCGGCCCTTCCTCGTTCCCACGCCACCCGGTGGCACATCCTGATCGGAGGCGGTCCCGTGCCGATACCCGTGCAACGTGACCCCGAACTGACCCGTACCCGGCTCGCGCAGTGGCTGCGGGACGCCCTGCCCGTGCGTGACGTGGTGGTGGGCCCGGTGACCGTGCCGCGCACCGCCGGCTTCTCCGCCGAGATCCTGCTCTGCGACGCCAGGTGGCGTGCGCACGGCCGGGAGCGCACCGTGCCGCTCGCGGTTCGGGTCGCACCGACCGGGCACCGCATCTTTCCCGACCTGCGCTGGCGGGAACAGGTCGCGATGCAGGTGGCGCTCGCCGACACCGCCGTACCGGTGGCCCCGGTGCTCGGCCACGAACCCGACCCGCAGCCGCTGGGCGCGCCGTTCGTGGTGATGGTCCGCGTGGCCGGCGAGGTGCCGGCGGACCTGCCGTCGTACCACCGCCAGGGCTGGCTCGCCGACGCGACGCCCGCGCGGCAGCGGGCGGTGTGGTGGCGGGCGCTCGCCGCGATGAGCCGGCTGCACCGCCTCGACCCGGCGACCCTGCCGGTCACCGCCGCACCCACCGGTGACCCGGAGTTCTATGCCGGACACCTGGACCACTTCGGCGCCGACGGCAATCCGGCCGTCGCGGCGGCGTTGGCGTGGCTGCGCGCCCACCGGCCACCGGCGCCGGCCGCGCCCGCGCCGCTGTGGGGTGACGCCCGTCTGGGCAACGTCGTCTTCGCCGGAGACCGGCCCGCCGCCCTGCTCGACTGGGAGCTGACCGACGTCGGCCGCCCCGAGAGCGACCTGGCCTGGTTCCTGCACATGGACCGCTTCCTGAGCGCCGGCATCGGCACCGCGCGCCTGCCCGGCCTGCCGACCCGCGCCGAGACGGTGGCGTACTACGCCCGGCTGCTGGGCCGCCCGCTGGAACACCTGGCGTACCACGAGGTCGACGCGGCGTTCCGGTTCTGCGTCGTCACCGCCCGGGTGGTGCGGCTGCTGGAGGCAGGCGGCGTCCTGCCGCCGGGTGCGGACTTCCCGCTGCACCGCAACGCGACCGCACTGCTGCGCCGCCGCCTCGCGGAGGCCGGTGTCGATCTCTCCAGCGTCGGTGTACCTGGCCTCTAGCGAGGACCGCCAGTGTCGGCGGAGCGCGGGCCGTCCGCGCAGCAGCGCGCGGGTGGGAGGGGTACGCATGGCGGTCGACGCGTCCACGTTCCGGGCGCTGTTCGGCACGGTACCCGGCGTCGTGGCGGTGGTGACCACCCTGGACGGCGACGAACCGGCCGGGCTGACCACCAGCGCGGTGTGCGAGGTGTCGCTGGACCCGCCGCTGCTGCTGGTCTGCCTGGACGAACGGTCCCGCACCCTGCCCCGGATCCTGCGTAGCGGCGCCTTCACGGTCAACTACCTCGCCGGGCACCGGCGTGACCTCGCCGCCCGGTTTGCCGGCAGCGGCGCGGACAAGTTCACCGACGTGCCCTGGACGGGGTCGCCGGGAGCCCGGGGCGCGCCACGCCTCGACGACGCGTCCGCCGCCCACGCCGAGTGCACCGTGCGACACGCGGTGCCGCTCGGCGACCACACCGTGGTCGTCGGCCTGGTCGAGGCGGTCACGGTGACCGGGCACGCCCCACTGCTGTACCGGCGCGGGACGTACCGCGCCTGGTCCGACGCCGCCACGGTCGTACCGGCCGTGGCCCGTCCGAACCCGAGGGAGCTGGCATGAAGTTCGGCATCAACCTGTTCCCGACCGTCGGCCCGCAGGACAAACCGGCCGGGCAGTACTTCTCCGAGAGCCTGCGGCTGGCGGAGCTGGCCGACGAGTTGGGCTTCCACCACGTCAAGACCGTCGAGCACTACTTCTCCCCGTACGGCGGCTACAGCCCGGACCCGGTCACCTTCCTCGCCGCCGCGGCCGCCCGCACCCAGCGGATACGCCTGGTCACCGGCGCGGTGCTGCCCGCCTTCACGCACCCGGTCAAGCTCGCCGGCAAGCTCGCGATGCTCGACGGCATCTCCGGTGGACGGCTCGACGTCGGCTTCGGCCGGGCGTTCCTGCCCGACGAGTTCCACGCGTTCGGGATACCGCTGGACGAGAGCCGGGCCCGCTTCGATGAGGGGGTGGCCGCCTGCACGCTGCTCTGGACCACCGAGAACGCGGTGTGGGAGGGCCGGTTCCACCGCTTCGGCCCGGTCACCCTGCTGCCCCGGCCGGTGCAGCAGCCGCACCCCCGGATCCTGGTGGCCACCGCCAAGTCGCCGGAGTCGGCCGAGGCCGCCGGCCGCAACGGCCACGGCGTGATGCTGGTGCCCTCGATCAACTCGCGCGAACAGGTGCAGGACGTGTTGGCGCTGTACCGCAAGGCCGCGGCGGCGAACGGTTTCACCCCGACCGACGAGGACGTCCACATGAGCTACAACGCGTTCCTGGCCGAGGATCCCGACGAGGCGCGCAGGCTCGGGCGCGGCTACTCCGAACAGTCCCACCGGACGCTCGCCGACGCGGTGTCGGCCTGGGCGCACACCCGCAGCACCGACTACCCGGGCTACGAGAAGATCGTGGAGCGGGTCGGCAAGGGCGACTTCGACCGGCAGGTCGCCGCCGGCAAGGCCCTCGTCGGCTCACCGGAGCAGGTGATCGCGGCGGTGGAGAACATCCGCGAGTGGTTCGGCGACGTGACGCTGAGCCTGCAGGTGGTGTCCGGCAACGTCCCGTACGAGCAGGCCGCCCGCTCCCTGCGGCTGTTCGCCACGCACGTGCTGCCCCGGTTCTGACGGCCACCGGTGGCCACCCACACGGTCGTACCGACCGACACCTACCTCACCGCCCCGCCCGCCCCACCCGCGTACCGGCGCAGCCGCCGGGTCGCCGCGCTGGCCGGACTGGTGGTGCTGCTGTTCGCACTCCAGAACCTGGCCCGCAACCCCGCACTCCAGTGGGACGTGGTGGCCCAGTACCTCACCGCCGACGTGATCCTCGACGGGCTCCGGATCACCCTCCTGCTCACCGCGATCGCGCTGGTCGGCGGCTTCGCCCTGGGTACGCTGCTGGCGGTCATGCGGCTCTCCGGCAGCCTGCTGCTGTCGTCGGTGAGCTGGGGGTACACCTGGCTGTTCCGGTCCGTGCCGATCCTGGTGCAGCTGTTGTTCTGGTACAACATCTCGCTGCTCTACCCTCGCATCACCGTCGAGGTGCCGTTCGGCCCGACCCTGCTGGACGTGCAGACCCGAGGTCTGATCAACGGCTTCCTCGCCGCGGTCATCGGGCTGACCCTGCACGAGGCGGCGCACGCCAGCGAGATCGTGCGCGCCGGCCTGTTGTCGGTGGACAAATCGCAGACCGAGGCGGCCCAGGCGCTGGGACTGTCGCGGACGCGGACGTTGTGGCGCATCGTGCTGCCACCGGCGATGCGGGCCATCGTGCCGCCCTCGGCGAACCAGGCCGCCGCGCTGCTCAAGGGCACCTCGGTGGTGAGCGTGATCGCCGGACAGGACCTGCTCTTCTCCGTCCAGCTGATCTACAACCGCAACTACCTGGTGATTCCGCTGCTGCTGGTGGCGACGCTGTGGTATCTGCTGTTCACCACCATCCTCAGTGGACTTCAGTATCTCCTCGAACGCTACTTCGGACGCGGCAGCGGCCGGAACGGCCTGCCCCTGCGCGCCCGCCTGCGTGCCCTGGCCGACGGAGCGCAACGGTGAGCGCCACGGTGCACGACGACGACCCGCTCCGGCCGATGGTGCAGCTCGTCGGCGTCCGCAAGGCGTTCGGCGCCACCACCGTGCTCGACGGCGTGGACCTCACCGTCGACCGGGGGACCGTCACCTGCGTCGTCGGCCCGTCCGGCTCGGGCAAGAGCACGTTGCTGCGCTGCGTCAACCGTCTCGAACGCGCCGACGCCGGCATGGTCCTGGTCGACGGCCGTCCGGTCGGCCACGTGCTGCGACGCGGCCGACTGGTCGAGGCGTCGCCACGGCTGCTGGCCCGGCACCGTACCGAGGTCGGGATGGTGTTCCAGGCGCTGAACCTGTTCCCGCACCTCACCGTCGTCCAGAACCTCGTGGAGGCGCCCATCGCGGTGCAGCGGCTGCCCCGCGACGCGGCCGTCGCCCGCGCCCGCGAGTTGCTGGACCGGGTCGGCCTGGCGCACAAGGAGCGTGCCTACCCGCGCGAGCTGTCCGGCGGTGAACAGCAACGCGTCGCCATCGCCCGCGCCCTGGCGCTGCGTCCCAAGGTCATGCTCTTCGACGAGCCGACCAGCGCGCTGGATCCGGAACTCATCGGCGAGGTGCTCTCGGTGGTCCGCGACCTCGCGTCGGGCGGCATGACGATGCTGATCGTCACCCACGAACTGCGCTTCGCCGCCGAGGTCGCCGACGAGATCGTCGTCATGGACCGCGGTCGCATCGTCGAGCAGGGGCCGCCCGCCACGATGCTCGACCGCCCTCGTGAGGAGCGCACCGCGCGGTTCTTCGCCACCATCCTCAACCGTTGAAGGAGACGAAGGTGCATTTGTCGCGTCACACCCGCTGGATGGTCGCCGTGACGGCGACCGCCGTGCTCGGCCTGCTGACCGGGTGCGTCCACGCCGCGCCGGCCCCCACCGGTGGGGAGGCCCCCGCCGACCTCGGTGCCCAGGACGTGGTGTCGCAGGTGCAGGCCGCACCGGACATCGCGGCGCTGCTGCCGGCCGAGATCCGTGAGCGGGGTCGGCTGACCGTCGGCTCGGCGGTGGGCACCCCGCCGATCGCCTTCCACCCTCAGGACGGCGGCCCGCCGCGCGGCGTCGACATCGACATCGCCGACGCCGCCGCCCGGGTCCTCGGCCTGACCGTCAGCCGCGAGCAGGTCAGCGGCGCGTCGCTGCTGACCGGGCTGACCGCCGGCCGGTTCGACGTCGGCACCGCGAACTTCGCGGTCACCGAGGAACGCAAGAAGGTGCTGGACTTCACCGTCTACCTCACCGACGGCACCGGCTTCATGGTCCGCGACGACAGCTCGTTGCGCGAGGTCACCGACGTGTCCCAGTTGTGCGGGCTGACCATCGGCACCGGCGTGGGCAGCACCTTCGAGCAGGACCTGCGCCAGCGGGAGCGGGTGTGCGTCGACGCCGGCAAACCGTACAAGATCAGCACCTACAGCGACGCCGCCGCGCACTTCCTGGCCCTGCGGGAGGGCCACGTCGACATCCTGGTCAGCACCTCCAGCGTGCTGCGCTACGCCGCGAGCCAGCAGCCCGGGCTGCGTTTCGTCGGCGAACTGGGCCGCCGCGACGTGGGCCTGGCCACCAGCAAGGGCGCCGGTCTCGCCGAACCGCTGCGGGCCGCGGTGGACCGGCTGATCGCCGACGGCACGTACCGCCGGATCCTGACCAAGTGGCACCTGGAGTCCAGCGGGGTCGACCGGTCCACGGTCAACCCGGCGGCGGCCTGAGGCGTACCGCGACTCACCCCGCCCATCCCGGCACCTCGTCGATCTCCAGCACCGCGCAGGTCCACGTGTATCCCGCTCCGACCCCGGCGAGCAGCACCCGCTCGCCGGGGCGCAGCGTCCCGGTCTCCACCAGATGCGCGAGCCCGCTGAACTGGTCGCCGGCCCCGAGGTGGCCAACCGTGCTGGCCCAGGCCCAGGTGGTGACGGCCCGGTCCACCTGCCACGGCCGCAGGTACGACGAGGTGAGCCGGCGCAACCCGAAGTGCGGCAACACGTACCGGTCCACGTCGGCGAAGCGCAGTCCCGCCTCGGCGAGTGCCCGGTCCACCGCCTCCGACTGACCGGCCACCACCCGACTGATGCTGTACGACACCCCGGTGCGGGCGACGAACGCCTTCTTGACCGCGTCCAGGTCCACCGGCTGTCGCTGGGCCAGCGGCGCGGCGCCGAACGGGTCGTCGCCACGGTGCAGACCCTCCAGGTCCGGCTCGGAGACCGTCACCAGACTCAGCAGGCGCGCGAACCCGGTGTGCCGGGAGAGCACCAGGGCCGTACCGGCGTCGCCGTACACGGTGCCGGGGTCGCTGTTCCACCTGTCGAAGCCCGGTGGGCAGAAGCGGTCCCCGGTGGTGAGCAGCGCCGCGGCCCGTCGCGGCGCGGCGGTGAGGTACGCCGCCGCGAGGTCGAGGGCGGCGAGTCCACCGTTGGAGAGCTGGCGGACCTCCATCGCCGGACAGCGGTTGCCGAGCACCATCCGCTGGATGTAGGACGCTGGCGCCCACACGTCGTGTCCCTGGTGGTAGACGGTGGCGTGCAGCAGCAGCGCCACCTCGTCCGGGGTGTGCCCGGAGCGCTTGACGGCCAGCTCGGCGGCGCGTACCGCCAGCTCCGGCCCGGACTCCTCGGTCGACACGCTCACCGCGTCCAGGCCGGTCTGCGTCGCGAGCCGCTGGCTGCACCGGCCGTCGGCGACCGCGTCGACGACCCGCGTCCGCCCCGGCACGTACGCGGCCACGCCGGCCACCCGGATTCCGTCGAATCGCATCTGTCTGCCGCTCCCTCGGATCACCGGATCGCGACGGGCGCCGCGCGTCCACCGCCGCCGGATCGTCGCTCGTGGCGTCGGTCCGGCGGCGGATCGCCGGCCGGTCGTGGGGCGGGCGATGGCGCGGAGCGCGCCGGGGGTTCGCCTCGGCACCGCCGTCGCGTACCGCCACGGTCGCGCGCCGTGCTCGGCCGGGACTCGAGAACCCGTCGAGCGGGTACGCCTTGAGCCGCCCTCAAGTGACAGGTGCGACGGTCGGGGCATGTCCGCACCCACGACCCGACGCGTGGCCCTGCTCCTCCCCGGCCAGGGCGCCCAACGACCCGGCATGGCGGTCGGCCTCTATCACGGACACCCGGGCTTCCGCCGCCACGCCGACGAGGTGTTCGCGCTCTGGGGTCCGGAGGGCGACGCGATCCGCGCCGACTGGCTCACCGACCACCCGGCCGTACCCCTGGACGACCTGCGTCGCGCGCAGCCGCTGCTCTTCGCGATCGGCTGGGGACTCGGGCGGACGCTGCTCGACGACGGCCCGGAGCCGGTGGCCCTGCTCGGCCACAGCGTCGGCGAGATGGTGGCGGCGACGCTCGCCGACGTGCTGAGCCTGCCCGACGCGGCACGCGTGCTCCGCGACCGGCTCGGGCACCTCGCCGACGCGCCGCCCGGCGGCATGCTCGCCGTCGCGGCCACCCCCGACCAGGTGCGGCCGTACCTCGGTGACGGGGTGGTCGTCGGCGCGGTCAACGGGCCGGGGCAACTGCTGCTCGCCGGCCCGGAGACGCCCCTGACCCACGTCGAGCAGCGACTGCGCGCCGACGCCGTGACCTGCCGCCGGGCCCGGTCGACCACCGCGTTCCACAGTCCGTCGCTCGCCGTCGCCGCCGCGCGCGCCGAACCGCTGCTGCGTTCGCTGCCGCTGCGCCCGCCGCGCCTGCCGCTGTACTCCTGCTACACCGGCCGCCTGATGACCGCCGAGGTGGCCACCGACCCGGCCTACTGGGCCGCCCAACCGGCCGCACCGGTCCAGTTCGGCGCCGCGCTGGACGCCCTGCTGGCCACGGCGCCGCAGGTGCTCGTCGAGGCCGGTGCGCCGCACGGGCTCACCGCGCTGGCCCGCCGCCACCCGGCGGTGCGGCAGGGCCGGTGCGTGGCGCTGGCCGCGCTCCCGGCCCACGCCGGCAGCCGCGACGCGGACCTGGCCGCCGTCGCCACGGCTCACACCGCCGTGGGCGGCCTCCGTTTCCAGGAGGGCTCGACCGTCGCTTGAGCACCGGCTGCGACCGTCGGAGCATGAGCCGTCGCGTGGTCGTCACCGGACTCGGGGCCGTCGCCCCGGGTGGTAGCAACGTCAAGCAGTTCTGGGACCTGCTCTCCTCAGGCCGCACCGCAACCCGGGGCATCACCGCCTTCGACCCGTCGCCCTACCGCTCGCGCATCGCCGCCGAGTGCGACTTCGACCCGGTCGAGGCCGGGCTCGGCCCACAGGAGGCCCGGCGGATGGACCGGGCCACGCAGTTCGCCGTGGTCGCCGCCCGGGAGGCGGTCGCGGACAGCGGACTCGACCTGCCGGGCGAACAGGGCCACCGGGTGGCGGTGTCGCTGGGCTGCGCGGTCGGCTGCACCACCAGCATGGAGCGGGAGTACGTCGTGCTCAGCGACGGCGGCCGGTCCTGGCTGGTCGACCCGACGTACGCGGTACCGCAGCTCTACGACTGGTTCGTGCCCAGCGCGGTGGCGGCCGAGGTGGCACACGTCGTCGGCGCGCAGGGACCGGTCGCCCTGGTCTCCGACGGCTGCACCTCCGGCCTCGACGCGGTCGGGCACGGCGCCGAGCTGATCCGCGAGGGCAGCGCCGACGTGGTGGTCACCGGCGGCACCGACGCGCCGATCTCACCGATCACCCTGGCCTGCTTCGACGCGATCAAGGCCACCAGCCCGCGCAACGACGATCCGGAGCACGCGTCGCGTCCCTTCGACTCCACCCGCAACGGCCTGGTGCTCGGCGAGGGCGCCGGGGTGCTGGTCCTGGAGGAGCTGGAGCACGCCCGCCGCCGGGGGGCACCGGTGTACGCCGAGGTCGCCGGCTTCGGCAGCCGCTGCAACGGCTACCACATGACCGGCCTGCGCGCCGACGGCGTGGAGATGGCCGAGGCGATCCGGGTGGCGTTGACCGAGGCGCACCTGGCACCCGAGCAGGTCGACTACGTCAACGCCCACGGGTCCAGCACCAAGCAGAACGACCGGCACGAGACGGCGGCCTTCAAACGCAGCCTCGGCGAGCACGCCTACCGGGTACCGGTCAGCTCGATCAAGTCCATGATCGGGCACTCGCTCGGCGCGATCGGTGCGCTGGAGCTGGTGGCCTGTGCGCTGGCGATGGAGCACCACCTGGTGCCGCCCACGGCCAACCTGCACGTCCCCGACCCCGAGTGCGACCTCGACTACGTGCCGAACGTCGCCCGCGAACACCGCACCGACACGGTGCTGAGCGTCGGCAGTGGATTCGGCGGCTTCCAGAGCGCGGTGGTGCTGGCCCGGCCCGATCGGCGGGCGGCGTGAACGCCCCGGTTGTGACCGGACTCGGCGTGGCCGCGCCCACCGGTCTCGACGTCGAGGCGTACTGGCGGGCCACCGTGCAGGGGCGCAGCGGCATCCGGTCGATCACCCGCTTCGACGCCACCGGCTACCCGCTGCGGGTCGCCGGTGAGGTGCCCGACTTCGTCGCCGAGGAGCACCTGCCGGGCCGGCTGCTGCCCCAGACCGACCGGATGACCCGACTCAGCCTGTACGCGGCCGAGCAGGCCCTGACCGACGCCGGGGTGCCGGCGGTCGAGGGCGTCCGGTACGACGTCGGCGTGGCCACCGCCTCCTCGATGGGCGGCTTCGAGTTCGGGCAGCGGGAACTGGAGAACCTCTGGAGCAAGGGCGGCAGCCACGTCAGCGCCTACCAGTCCTTCGCCTGGTTCTATGCGGTCAACTCGGGCCAGATCTCGATCCGGCACAACCTGCGGGGGCCAGGTGCCGCCCTGGTGACCGACCACGCGGGCGGGCTCGACGCGATCGGGCACGCGCGACGGCAGATCCGTCGGGGCACCCCGGTGGTGCTCACCGGCGGCGTCGACGGCGCACTCTGCCCGCTCGGCCTCGCCGGTTGGCTCAGCACCGGCGGGTTCAGCACCCGCACCGACCCGCGACGGGCGTACCTGCCGTTCGACGCGGACGCCGACGGTGCCGTGCCCGGCGAGGGGGGCGCGCACCTGGTGTTGGAGGACGCGGAATCCGCGCGGGCCCGGGGCGCCCGGATCTACGGCGACCTGGCCGGCTACGCCGCGACGTTCGACCCGGCTGGTGTGCCCGCGACCGGGCTGCGCCGGGCGGTCACCGGCGCGTTGCGCGACGCCGGCATCACGCCCGCAGACGTGGACCTGGTCTTCGCCGACGGCGCCGGTGACCGCGCGGCCGACCGGACCGAGGCGGCCGACCTGGCGGAGGTGTTCGGGCCACGGCGGGTGCCGGTCACCGCGCCCAAGAGCACGGTGGGCCGGCTCCAGGCCGGTGCCGCCGCACTGGATCTCGCCACCGCGCTGCTCGCCATCCGCGACGGCGTCGCGCCGCACACCGTCGGTGTGGACGCTCCCGCCCCCGACTGCCCGATCGACCTGGTCACCGGCGAGCCCCGGTCGCTGCCGCTGCACCACGTGCTGGTGGTGGCCCGGGGCCGGGGCGGCTTCAACGCCGCCGCCGTGCTCCGCCGCGTCGCCCCGTGACCCGGACCGACACCGACCCGAAAGGACGCCCATGACCGCCGACCAGCCGCTCCACCTCGACGACCTGCGCCGCATCCTGCGCGCCTCGGCCGGCGAGGACGACTCCGTCGACCTGGATCGCGAGATCCTGGACACCCCCTTCGTCGAGCTGGGTTTCGACTCGCTCGCCCTGCTGGAGACGGTCTCCCGGATCTCGCGCGAGTACGCCGTGACGCTGCCGGACGAGGTGGTCGAGAGCTGCGACACGCCACGGTCGCTGCTGGACTACGTCAACCGGACGGCGACCGGGGTCTGAGCAGCGTGACGGGCGCGGCGGGCCGGTCGGCCCGCCGCGCCCGCTCTCAGTCGGCGACCGGTTGCAGGTGTCGCCGCGCCTGCTCCAGCGTGCGACGACTGTTGGTGCCCAGCGAGCGGCGGACCAGGTCCCGGGCGTCGGCGAGGGTCGCCGAGTCGCCGAGCAACGCGGTCACCCGATCCGGGCGCAGCACCACCGTGTGCTGCGACGTGGCGACCACGCCCTCCCGGTCGGGGCGCAGCGTCCAGGTGCCGGTGTGCGCCGCGAGCAGCGGCGGCAGCACCGTCTGCTTGTAGACGATCCGGTCGGCGGGGAAGCAGACCCGTACCGACCTGGTGGTGTGCACGCTGTCGTCCGGCGCGACGGTGTCCATCTCCAGGATCTGTACGCCGGGCTCGTCCTCGGTCAGCTCCACCCGGGCCACGTGCGGCAGCCGTTCCCGCCACCGGTCGGCGTGGTAGAGGAAGTCGTACACGTCCTGCGCCGGGGCGGCCACGTACACCTCGTCGGCGAAGGAGAGCAGGGTGCCGTCCTCGGCGGACTCCGCCGCCGCGCGCAGCGCCGCCAGCTCGGCGGTGCTGTTGTGCTCGACGGCCCGCGCCACCCACTCGGCGGCCTCGGGGTCGTCGTCCACCACGGAGTAGTCGTGCAGCAGGACGACCCGGGTGCCGCCGTCGGTCGGTTCGAGCCGCCACTCGCCGCCCATCGAGGCCACCGGCGCTGCCGACACCTCCTGCCGGAACGTGATCCGGCCCTCGGCGGGCGTCAGCGTGCGCCGGGAGACCCAGGAGCGCACCACGCCGTTGGCGGTGGCCCACAGCCGTAGGCGTTCGCGGTGCTGCGGCCCGTCGGCCTCCCGCTCGATCAGGTCCACGTGGACGGTGGGGGCGAACGTGTACGGCCAGCGGGTGACGTCGGCGATGATCGGGTACACCGCGTCGACGGGTGCGCTCACGTCGACGGTGTGGCGTGTGGTGTGGACGGTGGGATCGGGCACGGGGGGACCTCCTGCCGGCTCGGTCGGGATACCCGCCGAGCCTCCCGCGCGCCGATCGACGTCCGATCCAGCACCGTTGGAGGAGCTACCGCACCCGCTGTCCGGCGCGCAGGACGGCGGCGACGCGCCGCAGCGCACCGGGCTCGACGGTTGGGTCCCCGTGCACCGCGAGCAGGTCGGCGTCGTACCCCGGTGCGATCCGGCCGATCCGGTCGGCGAGTCCGCAGACCTGCGCGGCCCCGGAGGTCACCGCCCGCAGCGCGGCCGTGGGCGGGACGCCGAGACCCACCATCGCCTCGACCCCGTACGCCAGCGACCCGTGCGGCTTGCCCGGCCCGCAGCCGGCGTCGCTGGCGCACGCGACGGGGACACCGGAATCGGCCACCCGGCGCAGGGCCGAGTGCACCGCCGCTCGGCGCGGGTCACCGCTGCCACCGCCGCCACCGTGTCCGGCGGTGCCGAGGGTGAGCGTGATCCGGGTCCCGGCCGCCGCCATCCGGGCCAGCAGCGGCGGGTCCGCGCGCACGCCGTCGGCGGTGACGAAGGTGCAGTGTTCGATGCCGTCGAAGCCGGCCGTGACCGCGGCGGCGATGCCGTCGGCGGCGTGGCAGTGGCCGGTGACCGGCAGCCCGTACCGGTGCGCCTCGCGCACGACCGCGGCCAACTCCACCGGACCGAACTGCATCTCGTGCGGCAGCGAACCCGGGGTGAGCTGGCCGCCGGTCACCACGACCTTCACCACGTCGACCCCGCGTTCGGCCCGGTGGCGCACCGCGGCGCGGATCGCGTCGACACCGTCGACCTCGCCGCCGAGGAACCAGCAGTGTCCGCCGTACGACGTGATCGGTGGTCCGGCGACGAGCAGCCGGGGCCCACGGTGTGGCGTGTCGGCGGTCTCGGCCCGGACCCGGAGCCCCAGGTAACCCCGGTCGCCGAGGTCACGCGCGGTGGTGACACCGGCGTCGAGCGTCGCCGTGGCGGCGGTCCGCATCCGGGTCAGCAGGGTGTCGTCGTCGGCGACGGCGAGACTGCCCATGGTGTCCGGCGTCGCGTCGAAGGCCAGGTGGACGTGGGCGTCGACGAGCCCGGGCAGCAGCGTCGTGTCGCCCAGGTCGACCAGCTCGGCGTCGCGCGGCGGCGGACCGTCCAGGACCGCCTCGATCACGCCGCCGGAGAGGAGCACGGTGGGCCGCGCCATCGGCACCGGGCGGACCCCGTCGAACAGTCGCCGTGTCCGTAGCGCGAGCATGTGCCCCCTCCGCGTGCCGCCGGTCGTTTCCGGGGCAGCGTGTCAGCTCGCGCTAGAGGTTCGCCGGAGCCCGGCGCCGACCTGCCGGACGTGCGCCTGTAGACGCACCGAGGCGGCGGCCCGGGCCGCACCGGCCGCCTCTCGGACGTGGTCGCGTGCCTCCCGGTGGTGGCCGCGCCGCTGCGCCAGCACGGCCAGCCCGGTCAGCGCCTCGCATCGCGCCTGCGGGTGTCCGATGCGCTCGGCCTCGCGCAACGCCCGCCGGTACTCCGGCTCCGCCAGATCCGCCCGGCCCTCGTCCTGGTGCAACGCGGCCAGCAGGTTGCGGGCGTTGACCAGCAGCGCCACGTAGCCGCCCTCCTCGGCGAAGGCCATCGCCCGACCGACGTGCCGGTGCGCCCGGTCCCGGTGCCCGGTGGCCCGACCGACCCGGGCCAGGCCGTAGGAGGCGAGCGCCACGGAGTGTGCCGACCGGGCGCACCGCCCGAGCCGCAACGCCTCCCGCAGCCACCGGACCGCCTCCCGGTGCGCGCCCAGGTCGCCGCAGACCGTGCCGAGTCGGGCCAGGATCTCCGGCTGGGCCGAGCAGGAACCGAGGCGGTCGCCGATGCGCGCCGCCGTCATCAGGTGTCGGCGAGCCAGCCGCAGGTCACCGCGCCCGTGGTGGGCCATCCCGAGGTGCAGCAGGCAGCGCGCCTGCGCCTGGCGCAGGCCGAGTCGCCGGCACAGCCGCAGGCCACGGTGCAGCAGGCGGATGGCCTCGTCGAACCGTTTCCGGGGGCGCTGGAGCCGATGCATGGCCAGCGCGGTGACCGCGACCATCTCCAGCGGTGCGGGACCGTGCCGGTGCAACCGGTCGCGGGCGTGCCGCAGGTGCGGTTCGGCGGCGGCCAGGTCGTGCAGGCCCTGCAACGCCAGGCCGAGGTTGAGCCGGGCGATCGCGGCGTGCACCGGCTCGCGGGCCGGATCGGTCGCGTCGACCGCGGCCTCGGCGGCCAGCCGCCAGTCGGCGTGGTGCCGGTCGGCTCCGCACGGGCCCCGCAGCGCGTCTGTCAGCCGGACCGCCAGCGGCGCCAGACCCGTGGACGCGGCGTGCACCGCGACCGCAACCAGGTTGCGCCGTTCCCGGGCCAGCCAGCCCCGGGCCGCCCGCCGCCCGCCGAACGTCGACGTCCGATGGGCGGCGGGCACCCGCACCACGTCCGGGTGGCAGAGCCGCACCGCCTCGTCGGCCGTGCGCAGATACCACTCGCCCAACCGGCGCAGCGCCGCCCGGCGGTACGCGGGTGCGTCCTCGGCGCGTCCCCGCTCGGCGGCGTAGCGCGCCATCAGGCTGTGCAGCCGTACCGCACCGTCGCGGCCCTGCTCGACGAGTTGGGCGCGGACCAGCTCGTCCAGCCCCTGCGCCGCGGTGGCGACCGGCAGACCGGCCAGCTCCGCGACGGTCTCGGCGCGGTGCGACACTCCCGGCACGAGCGCCAGCAGCCGGAAGATCCGCCGGGTACGCGCCGGCAGCGCGGTGTACGCGAGGTGGAACGCGGTCCGTACCGCCGCGCGCCGGCTGCCGGGCAGACTCAGCGCGTCGAGCGGATTGGCGCCGAGCAGCTCGACGAACTCGCCGATGCCCTGGGTCGGATGGGTGGCGAGGTGGGCACCGGCGATCCGTAGCGCCAGCGGCAGCCGGTCGCAGTGGGCGACGAGCGCGTCCAGCGCCGCGCGTTCCCGCTCGACCCGGTCCGGGCCGATCATGACGGTCAGCAGCGTCACCGCCTCGGCGGGGGAGAGCACGTCGAGGGCGACGACCCGGACGCCGGGACACGCGACGAGCGCCTCCGGCCGGCCGCGATGCGTGACGAGGACCGCGCAGTCGGCGGCGAGCGGGAACAGGCCGCGCAGTGCCGAGGCGTCGTGCAGGTCGTCGATGACGATGAGGACCCGGCGGCCGGCGAGGCGGCGCTGCAACGCGCGGGCACCGGCGGCGGTGGTAGCCGGTGGACGGTCCTCCCCGGCGGCGGTCAGCAGCTCGGCGAGGAGCTGCGACCAGTCACGGCCGGCGCCGTCGGCCTCGCTGGCGTGCACGTACCACTGGCCGTCGGGGAACCGGTCCCGCAGGCGGTGTGCGGTGCGGACCGCCAGCGCCGACTTGCCGACGCCGGGCGCCCCGGTCAGGCAGACCACCGGTGGACCGTCCGGCGTCGACCGCAGCGCCGCGTGCAGCTCCGCCAGGAGGTCGGCCCGACCGGTGAAGTCGGCGACGTCCGGCGGCAGTTGGCACTGTGCCCGCCAGCCGGTGCGGGCGGCCACCACGGGCGGGTCCGCCCGACCCTGCGGCGTCCGAGGTCGCGCGGTGTCGCCGGTCTCGGCGAGCAGCCGGCGGTATCGCTGCCGCAACTCCAGGCCGGGCGTCGCGCCGAACTCCTCGCGCAGCCGGTCCCGGGCCCGGTGGTACGCGGCGAGCGCGGCGGCCCGGTCACCGCTGCCGGCAAGCGCCTCCATGAGCTGTGCCCACAGGCGTTCCCGCTGCGGGTGGGCGACGACGGCGGTGCGGAGTTCCCCGACGACCTCGGCGTGCCGGCCCAGGGCCAGTTCGAGTTCGAAGCGCCGTTCCGTCAGGTGCAGCAGGTCCGCCACCAGGCCGGTGACCACCTCTTGCCGGATGCGTACCGACGGCACCAGGGCGAGCGGTTCCCCGCGCCACTCGGCCAGCGCCTGCCGTACCCAGTGCACCTCGGCGTCCGGCCGTCCGGCCCGTCGTGCCTCCCGGGCCCGGGTCGCCGCCTCGCGGTAGCGGTGCAGGTCCAGTGATCCGGGCGGCACGACGATGCGGTACGCGCCGGGCCGGGTCTCGATCGGCGCGGGCACCTCGGGGCGGATCCCGGCGAACAGGGACCGCAGCCGGGAGAGGTGCACGTGGAGGGCGGCCCGGGGGTTCTCCGGCGGCCGGTCGTGCCACGCCGCGCCGACCAGTTCCGGCGCGCCGACCCAGGTGTTCGCCCGCAGCAGCAGCGCCGCGAGGAAGACGCGTTGCTTCGGGGCGGTGACCGGCACCGGGTGGCCGGAGAGCGTCGCGACCAGGGGTCCCAGGACCCGGTACTCGTCGTCGGCGGTCTGCCCGCTTCCGGCTGTCGCGGTCACGCGGCCTCCTGGACGGTGGGCCTCTTATCGTCGCGCCTCGATGTTTCCAGACGGGAAATGCGTGCCGGTCACATCCGTCATGTGGGTAGCAGGGTGGTGAGCGCCGACCGTTGCGGGACGTCGCGCGGGCGCAGGCCGCACGCCTCGGCCAGCAGCGCGTACGAGCGCACCCGCGCCTGGTGGTCGTGGATCGTGGAGAGGACGACGAACTCGTCCACGCCCACCGCCTCGCTCATCGCGGCGAGCTGCCGGGCCACCTCGCCGGGGGAGTCGACCAGGTAGCGCGGCCACTCGGTGCGCTCGGTCAGCAGGTCCTCGCCGAGACCGGGCAACTGGGCGAGCGCCACCTCGGCGGGCGGCACCGGCCGCAGGTCGCCACGGGACATCCGGTGCCGGAACAGGCGCTGGCTGGCGAAGACGTGCTCCGCCTCCTCGCGCGTCGGCGCACAGTAGACGCCGATGCCGACCATCACCCGAGGGGTGCCGCCGGTGCGCGGGTCGAAATGCCGCCGGTAGGTCTGCACCGCCTCGGTGACCAGCTCCGGGCGGCCGAAGTGCGCGAACGAGTACGGCAGCCCGAGTCGACCGGCCAGGGCCGCGCTGGGCGGACTCGCGCCGAGCAGCCAGACCTGGGGTGTGCCGTCCACCGACGGCATGATGCCGCCCTGGTCGCCGGGGGTGCCGAGGAACGCGCGCACCGCGTCGACCTGCTCGCCGAACGCGTCGTCGGAGGAGGTGTAGAGGTGCGGGTTGAGCAGCCGGGCGTCGCGGGAACTGGCCCCGGCGCCACGTCCGATGCCGAGGTCGACCCGGCCCGGCGCGAGAGCCTGGAGCACCCGGAAGGTCTCGGCGACCTTGAAGGGGCTGTAGTACGGCAGCAGCACGCC
This sequence comes from Micromonospora sp. NPDC023869, assembly GCF_055559695.1. NCBI lineage: Bacteria > Bacillati > Actinomycetota > Actinomycetes > Micromonosporales > Micromonosporaceae > Micromonospora > Micromonospora sp. NPDC023869. The sequence goes on along the minus strand of NZ_JBVHKD010000006.1, from coordinate 361,686 downwards.
GCCGCTGCCGATGCGGATCCCGCTCGTCTCGCCGCTGAGCCGGGCCACCATGACCTCGGGGGAGGGGCTCGCGAACGACGGCGTGGCGTGGTGCTCGGCGAGCCAGTAGCGGTGATAGCCGAGCGCGTCGGCTGCGCGGGCCAGGTCGAGAGTGTGGTGCAGGGCCTGGGTCGGGGTGGACCCCTCGGGGATCATCGACTGGTCGAGGATCGACAGCTGCACGGGTGCTCCCTGTGTGTCAGGCGTCGGCGGGCAGGCCGACGGGGCGGGTGAGCCGCGCGACGACGGAGGCCAGGCGCTCGTCGAAGGCGGCGGCGTCCAGTGCGGTGGCCAGCTCCGCCCGGCATGCCTGTGCGGCCAGGGCGTGCCGTTCCACGCCGGGCTCGGTGATCTGGCAGTAGACCCCACGGCGGTCGTGTGCGCAGCTCACCCGGGCCGCGAGCTGCTTGGCGGTCAGGCGGGTGACCAGGCGGCTCATCGAGGACTGGTCGAGGGCGACCGCGTCGCTGAGGTCCTGGATGCGCATGCCACGGGGGTTGCCCCGGGTCAGTTCGTCGAGCACGAGCAGCTCGGTGAGGGTCAGGTCGAAGTCGCGGGTGAGTCGCCGGTCCAGCGTCTGCCCGAGTCGGCCGGTGAGGACGGTCAGCTGCCGCCACAGGGCGAGCAGGTCGGGCTGTCCGTCGCGTCGCTCCGCCATCGCGCCCCCATTCGTCTGCTGACGCCCTACCCTACATGTCGCTGCTCATTCAATGTAACAGCATCTTTTATTCGCCTCTGACCACAAGTTCGAGCAGGGAAACCCGCGCGTCTGGCGCTCGTGTGCGACAAAATGTGTGTGCACATGCATGTAGTATCCCTGCGTCAATCCCCGATCACCCGGCTCGGAGGTCCACATCATGTCCAGTGACACGCCGTCCCTGGCCGCAACCGAGGGGGCCGCATCGCGGCGGGCACCCGACGACGCGCCCGATCCCACCGGCGCGACCCCGGTCACCGACGACCGTCTCGACCCGGCCTTCCTCAAGATGGCCGGCGTCCTGCTGCTGGCCCTGCTCATGGCGCTCCTCGACGAGACGATCGTCAACGTCGCGGTGCCCCGCCTGACCGCCGTCTTCGACGCGCCCCTGTCGACCATCCAGTGGGTCACCGCGGTCTACCTGCTCGCCGTCGCGATGGCCACCCCGGTCGCCGGATGGGGAGTGGACCGGTTCGGCGGCCGACGAGTGTGGATCTTCGCCGTCGTGCTGTTCACCCTCGGCTCCCTGCTGTCCGGCCTGGCCTGGTCAGCCGAGAGCCTGATCGCGTTCCGCGTGGTCCAGGGGATCGGCGGAGGAATGATCTTCCCGGTCGTGCAGGCGCTGATCGCCCGGGCCGCCGGCCCCGCCCGCGTCACCAAGGCGATGGGCCTCATCTCGATCCCGCTCACCGTCGGCCCGGTGCTCGGCCCGATCCTCGGCGGCTTCTTCGTCGACGACATCAGCTGGCGGTGGATGTTCTTCATCAACCTGCCGGTCGGCGTGGTCGCGCTGGTGCTCGCTCTGCGCGTGCTGCCCGCCGACGGTCCCACCGGGGACACCGCCGCACCGAAACTGGACCTGCTCGGCCTGGCCCTGCTCTCACCCGGGTTCGCCGCGCTGATCTACGGCCTGGTCACCGCCGCGCACCGCGGCGACTTCGGTGACAGGCGCGCGGTCACCGCGTTCGTGGTCGGCGCGGCCCTGCTCGTGGCGTACGTGCTGCACTCCCTGCGTACCAGCGCACCGCTGATCGACGTACGGCTGTTCTCGAAGCGCGGGTTCACCATGTCGGTGGTCACCATGCTGCTCGTCGGCGCGGTCGCCAACGCGCTGCTGTTCCTCACGCCGCTCTACTACCAGCAGGCACGCGGGTTCGGGGCACTGCACGCCGGTCTGCTGATGGTCCCCTCCGGCATCCTCGGCGCCGCTGGTGCCATCGCCGTCGGCAAGGCCGGTGCCCGCCTGACCGCGCGGGCCACCGCACCGATCGGCATGCTGCTCGCCGCCCTCGCCGCAGTGGTGCTCTCCGGCGTCGGCCCCGACACGTCGCAGACGGTGACCGCCGTCGCGTTCGGCGTCGGCGGGTTCGGCATCGGGTTCACGGTGCCGGGCGTGATGGCGTTCATGTACCTCGCCGTCGGTGACGTCGACGCGCCCCGGGCCACCAGCGCGCTGTTCATCCTCAACCAGATCGGCGGTGCGCTGGGCATCGCCGTGGTGGCGGTGGCCCTCCAGGACCGTCTCGCGGCGGCCGGCACCTTCGCCCCCGACGCGTACGGCCGGACGTACTGGTTCGTGGTCGGGTTCGCGCTCGTGGCCGGTCTGGCCGCCGCATTCGTGCCCGGGCCGCTGCGCGCGCCACGACAACCCGCGTGACGCTGGGGGCGTCCTCGACCCGGCCGCGAGCGCCTGCGGCTAGAACCGGCGGTGGCGGCACCGCGCCGTCGGTCGACGGAAGGGGAGCCCCCGCATGCGCGTCATCCGTTACTCCGAGCACGGCGGTCCCGAGGTGCTGACCGTCGACAAGGTGCCGGTGCCGGAGCCCGGCGAGGGCCAGGTGCGCGTCCGCGTGGAGGCCGTGGGCGTCAATTTCATCGAGACCCAGCTACGCTCCGGCACCGCGCCGTTCCCGTCGTCGGTGCCCAGCGCCCCGCGCGGGGACGTGGTGGGCCGGGTGGAGGCGGTCGGACCGGGCGAGCACCGCTTCGCCGTCGGTGACCGGCTGGCCGCCTGGGGCGTGGCCGACGCGTACGCCGACCAGGTCCTCGTCACCGACGGGCAGGCCGTCGTCGTACCCGACGACGTGTCGGCGCCGGTCGCCACCGCGCTCGCCTCGACCGCCCAGGTCGCCGCGAACGTGCTCAGCGTCGGTCGGCTCGCCCCCGGCGAGTCGGTGCTCGTGCACGCCGCCGCCGGGGCGATCGGGCATCTGGTGACCCAGTTGGCGAAGCTGCGCGGCGCCGGCACCGTGATCGGCACGGTCGGCTCGCCGGAGAAGGCGGCGTTCGTCCGCGACCACGGTGCCGACGTCGTGGTCGACTACACCGCACCCGACTGGGCCGAGCAGGTGCGGGCGGCGACCGGCGGCGCCGGGGTGGACGTGGTCCTGGACAGCGTCGAAGGGCCGGTCTTCGCGCCCAGCCTCGCGCTGCTGAAGCCGCTCGGCCGCTTGGTCTACTACGGATTCGCGGGCGCCGACGGCGACGTGGCGCGGGTCGCCCTGACCGACCTGCTCGGTCTCAAGAGCATCGTGGGCACCGCGTTCGACGCCTGGCTCGCCGCCGCGCCCGAGGAGGCGCACCGCCATCAGCGGGAACTGACCGAACTGGTCCGCGACGGTCGGCTGCGGGTGGCGGTGCACGCGGTCCTGCCCCTGGAGGAGGCGGCGCAGGCCCACCGGCTCATCGAGGACCGCCGCCAGCTCGGCCGTGTGGTGCTGGTCCCGTGACCGCCGTCGAACACCGGCCGCTGGTGGTGGTCGGTGCCGGTCCGGCCGGTCTGAGCACCGCCATCTTCGCCGGCCTGCACGGGGTGCGCCCGCTGGTCGTGGAGCGCCGGGCCGGCACGTCGACCGGGGTCAAGGCCACCGGCCAGTACCCGCACACCATGGAGGCGTTGCGGGTGGCCGGTCTGGTGGACCGGATCCGTGACCTGAGCCGTCCGGACCGCACCGAGTTCTCGATGGTGCTCGCGCCCCGGCTGGGTGGGCCGGTCACCCGGACGCTGGTCAGCGGCCGGGAGCTGACCATGCGACACGTGTCGCCCGAGGACTGGGGGACGGCCAGCCAGTCCGGTGCGGAGGCGGCCCTCGCCGAGCGGGCCCGAGGGCTCGGCGCCGAGGTGCGCTTCGGCACCCGGCTGCTCGGGTTCGCGCAGGACGAGGACGGTGTCACCGCGTTCCTGGAGGAGACCGAGACCGGTACGCGCCATCGGGTGCGGGCGTCGTACCTGGTCGCGGCCGACGGGTGGCGCAGCCCGGTGCGGGAGTCGCTCGGCGTACCCCTGCGGGGTCGGGGCGTGGTGGGGCAGGTCCTGCGGGTGCTGTTCAAGGCCGACCTCAGCGAGCCGCTGGCGCACACGCCCGGTGCCGCCGACGGCTCCCGGTTCGCGGCCTTCCACGTCGACCGGGCGGTGCTGTTCAACACCGAGATCCCCGGCCTGTACGGCTACTTCCGCAACCTCACCCCGGAGTTGCCGGAGGGCTGGCACCGGTCCCGGGAGGCGATCGCCCGGCAGATCACCGTCGACCTGGGACTCGAACCGGACCTGCCGATGGACATCACCGAGTACGGCGAGACCTCGATCGCCTGCGCGGTCGCCGAACGATTCCAGGTGGAGCGGGTGCTGCTGGCCGGCGACGCCGCCCACGTGATGCCGCCGACCGGTGGGCTGGGCGGCAACACGGCGATCATGGACGGGTGGTACCTGGGCTGGCGGCTCGCCGCGGTGATCCAGGGGTGGGCGGGGCCCGACCTGTTGTCGACGTACCAGGCCGAGCGGGGGCCGTACGCCCGGCTGCTCGTCGAACAGCAGTTCGCCAACCTGGTCGAACGGATCGCGCCGGAGCTGCGCGACGACGAGGTGCCCGCTCCGCTGCCCCCGGCCGTGCTCACCTTCGGCTACCGGTACCCGGCCGGTGCCGTCCTGCTCGAACCCGGCGACGACGGAGCGCTCGTGGAGGACCCGACCACGGCCACCGGTCGGCCCGGTTCGCGGGCGCCCTTCCTGCCGCTCACCGGCCAGGACGGCGCCGACACCTCCACGACGGCGTTGTTCGGCACGGGCTTCGTGCTGCTGACCGGGTCGGCGGGGGCCGCCTGGGCGGAACCGGCCGTACGCGTCGCCGAGCGGCTCGGCGTGCCCCTGGTCGTGCACACGATCGGCTCGACGGGGGAGTACGTCGACCGGGACGGCCGGTTCGGCGCCCGCTACGGCATCGAGCCCGACGGTGCCACGCTGGTGCGGCCGGACCGGTTCGTGGCCTGGCGATCGGTCGGTCCGCTGCCCGATCCCGAGACCCGGCTGGAGCAGGTGCTACGGACCCTGTTGCGTCGATGAGAGGCGCGCGGTGGCGGCCGGAGGCTCCCCGGTCCCGTGGTGTCGCAGGGCGTGCGGGTCACCGTCCCACGCCTGCGGCGCGAACGGTCGGGCACCGTGCAGCGCCACCAGCTCCGGCACCACCGCGTCGCCGACGGTCAGCACCGCGCACCGGGAGGTGCCCGGCAGCAGGTCGTGCACCTGCTCGGCGTCGCGGACGTCGTCGAGCACCAGCAGCACGCGCCGGTCGGCGAGCCGGGCCCGGTACGCGGTGACCAGTTCCCGGCGGCGCAGGGGCACCGCGTCGGCGGCCACACCGGATCGCCGCAGCAGCCCGGCGAGCACCTCGACCGGGTCACGCGGTCGACCGGCGGGGTCGGTCAGCCGCACGTACCACTGCCCGTCCGGGAACGCCGCGCGCAGCCGGCGGGCCAGCGCCACCACGTCTGCGGTGCGGTCCGGGCCGGGCGGACCGGCGAGACACACCAGGGGCAGCGCGGTGCCGGCGTCCCGGCCGGCCAGCGCGGCGGCGACGGCCGGCCATCCGGGTCCGCGCGGCTGCCGGTCGGCGTCGACCGGCGGCAGGTCGGTGCGGGTGTGCCAGCCGTCCCCGGCGATCCGCCGGTGCACCGCCTCCAGCTCCGGCCCGGGCGTCAGACCGAGTCGGGTCCGCAGCGTCGCGCGGGCCCGCTCGTACGCGGCCAGGGCCGCCGCCCGGTCACCGGCGCGTTGCAGCGCGGTGACCAGCAGACACCACAGCCGCTCGCACACCGGGTACGCGACGACCAGGGCCCGCAACTCGGTCACCAGCTCACCGGGCGGGCGGGTGGCCAGCTCCAGTTCGTAGCGTCGTTCGAGCAGCCGTAACCGCTCCTCGACCAGCACCGGAGTGACCTCCTCGGCGAGCGACGGCACCACCGCGAGGGACGCCACTGTGGCCGGTCGCGCCGAATCCGCGTGCCACTGCGCCAACGCCGCCCGGACGTGGGTGAGTTCGCCGGCCGGGTCGTCGCCGCGTCGGGCCTGCTCCGCCCGACGGGCGGACGCGCGGAACCGGTGCAGGTCCACGGTCTCCGGTGGGGTGCGCAACGCGTAGCCGCCGCCGAGGGAACGCACCCGGGGACGGGGCGAGGTCGTCGGTGTACCGGGGCGGTCGCCGAGCACCGCGCGCAGCCGGGCCACGTGCACGTGCAGTGCGGCGGCGGGTCGGGCCGGTGGGCGGTCACCCCACAACCGGGGATAGAGCTCGTCCAGCGGCACCTCCTCGTTGACCCGCACCAGCAGGGTCACCAGGAGGGCCTGTTGCTTCGGGGCGCCGATGAGCACCGGTCGCCCGTCGATCGTGACCTGCAGCGGCCCGAGAATGCGAAAGTCGGTCACCGAGTCCCCCGTCGAGCGGCGGAATGCACGCACAGTGTCAGGGCGACTACCGTCACCCCGCCTCGGACATCGTGCTCGGGTCGGGCGGCACCGGCAACGCGTATCCCAGTGACGCCCATCTCACCGGCGACCCTCCACCAGGACTCCAGCACCCGTCGGTACGAAGGGCGGGAACCTGTCGCACCGGTGGAGGTCGATGTGAAAGCACTGGTCACGTCTGCGGACGAACCCGACGGACTCCGCCTGGAGTCCGTACCCGAGCCACGCCCGGCACCCGGCGAGGCGCTCGTCGAGGTGCACGCCGTCGCGGTGAACCGCGCGGACCTCCTGCTCGCCGCCCGGCAACCGCCCGGCGCCCGGCTCGGGCTGGACGTCGCCGGCACGGTGGTCCGCGCCGCCGACGATGGCACCGGGCCACCGATCGGCACACCCGTCGCGGGCGTGGCGGCGTCGACCGGATGGGCGCAGCTCGCGGCCGTGCGGACCGACCGGCTCGCCGCCATACCGTCCGGCGTGGAACCGGCCGTCGCGGCGGCGGTGCCGGTGGCCGGACTGACCGCTCTGTACGCGCTGCGGCGCGCCGGGTGGCTGCTGGGTCGCTCGCTGCTGGTGACCGGTGCCAGCGGTGGCGTCGGCGGTTTCGTGGCGGACCTGGCGGCGGCCGGCGGCGCCACCGTTCTCGGTTGGGTGGGCGCCCCGGAACGCGGCCGGCACCTGACCGAGCGGGGCCACCGGGTGCACGCCGGCTACGCGACAGCGCCGCAGGATCCGGTGGACGTCGTCGTGGACAGCGTCGGCGGGACGGTGTTCCGGGAGGCGTTCGTGCGGTTGCGCCGGGGCGGGATGGCGGTGGTGTTCGGCAACACCGTGCGCGCCGAGCTGGTCCTGCCGCCGGACTGGGGACACGCCCGCGCCGGGGTACGCCTGGAGCACCTGTTCCTGCTCGACGAGCTGGAACGCCACCGGGCCGACGAGGACCTGGCGACGCTGTTCGGGCTCGTGGTCGACGGGCGGCTGCGTCCGCACGTCGGGCTGCACGCGGACTGGACCGATGCCGCCACGGCGGTGCGGGCCCTGCTGGAGCGCCGGGTCACCGGCCGCGTCGTACTCACCCTGTGATCGACGATCGAGGAGGACAACGGAGATGACGACACCGAAACGTCCCGGCGCGGCGCTGGTGACCGGCGGTACGAGCGGGATCGGGCTGGCCGTCGTGGAGACGCTGGCCGAGCAGGGCTTCCCGGTCTACTTCTGTGCCCGCGACGCGGCACAGGTGGCCACCGTCGTCGACAAGCTGCGCGGGCGCGGCCTGGAGGTCGACGGGAGCGCGGCCGACGTGCGGTCCCCGGACGACGTGGTCCGGCTGGTCGCCAGTGCGGTGCAGCGGTTCGGCCCGGTGACGGTGCTGGTGAACAATGCCGGCCGGTCCGGCGGCGGAGTCACCGCCGAATTGGACGACGCGCTCTGGGAGGACGTGCTCGCCACCAACCTCACCTCGGTGTTCCGGGTGACCCGTGAGGTGCTGCGCGCCGGTGGCATGCGCGAGGCCGGGTGGGGCCGCATCGTCAACATCGCCTCGACCGCCGGTAAGCAGGGCGTCGCGCTCGCGGCGCCGTACACCGCCTCCAAGCACGGGGTGGTCGGCTTCACCAAGGCGGTCGGGTTCGAGCTGGCCGGCACCGGCGTCACCGTCAACGCGGTGTGCCCCGGGTACGTGGAGACGCCGATGGCGGTCCGGGTGCGCCAGGGGTACGCGGCACACTGGCAGACCACCGAGGACGCGGTGCGGCAGCGGTTCGAGGCGAAGATCCCGCTGGGTCGGTACTCGACGCCGGAGGAGGTCGCCGGGCTGGTCGGCTACCTGGTCACCGACACGGCCGCCTCGCTCACCGGGCAGGCGCTCAACGTCTGCGGCGGTCTCGGGAACTACTGACACAGGCGACGGCCGCCGGAGCGCGCTCCGGCGGCCGTGGACTGGTGCATCAACCGGTGACGCGGTCGGCCTCGTACTGGAAGACCGGCTCGGTCAGGTGCGGTTCGCCCTTGATGATGCCGGTCAACCGGTCCAGCCGGGTCCGGAACTCCGGCTCGTGCAGCGCGGTGCGGAAGGACTCCTCGTCGGTCCACTCGGCGATGTTGTAGTACGTCGACGGATCCTTCTGTGACCGGCTCAGCACGTACCGGATCAGCCCCGGTCGGGTCTGCATGTACTCGGCCACGCTGGCGTAGTGGCGTTCGAGGTCCTCGGCGGCGCCGATCAGCGTGAGCTTGTTGACGAATACGACCATGACGCGGTGTTCCCTTCCGTGTCGTCGGTGCGGGGGTAGTCGAGATAGCCCCGGCGACCGCCCTGATAGAAGGTCGTCGGGTCCGGCGGGTTGAACTCGGTGCCGTCGGCCAGGCGGCGGGGCAGGTCGGGGTTGGCGAGGAACTGTTTGCCGAAGGCGAGCGCGTCGAACCCGGCGGCCAGCGCGTCCGCCACCGCGGCCCGGGTGGCCTCCGGCCCGAGGTGCCCGGTGCCCGGGTTGAGCACCACCGCCCCGTCCCAGCGGGCCCGGACGACCCGGGTCAGCTCCCGGTCGGAGCCGTGCACCAGGTGCAGGTATGCCAGGTCGAGCGGGCGCAGTGCCTGGAGCAGGGCGGGGTACACCTCGGCGGCGTCCGGCTCGGTCATGTCGTTGAGCCCGAACCCGGGCGACAGCCGTAGCCCGACCCGGTCCGCGCCCACCGCCGCGCCGACCGCTTCCACCAACTCCACGGCGAAGCGCACCCGTCGGTGCGGTGCGCCGCCGTACTCGTCGGTGCGGCGGTTGGTGACCGCCGACAGGAACTGGTGGACCAGGTAGCCGTTGGCGCCGTGCAGCTCCACGCCGTCGAAGCCGGCGGCGACGGCCGTCTCGGCGCACCGCACGACGTCCTCGATCGCGTCGGTGATGTCGGCCGGCGTCATCTCCTGCGGCTCGGGGTGTTCCTTCGGCCCGTCGAACGTACGGGCCAGCCCGGCCGCCGGCACCGGCGACGGCGCCAGCGGCCGGTGACCGTACAGGGCCGGATGACCGATTCGTCCGGCGTGCATGATCTGGAGCACGATGCGGCCACCGGCGTCGTGGACGGCCCGGGCCACCGCCGTCCACGCCTGGGCCTGCGCGGGGGTGTGCCACTGCACGCTGTACGCGTGGCCCACCGCCCGGGGTGCCGGGTTGGTCGCCTCGCTGACGATGAGCCCGGCGTCGGCCCGCTGGGCGTAGTAGTCGGCCACGTACGGCAGGGGAGTCCCGTCCCGGGTGGCGCGGCCGCGGCCCATCGGGGCCATCACGATCCGGCTGGGCAGCCGCAGGCGACCCAGTCGGACCGGATCGAAGAGCGTCGGCATCGGGGCAACCTCCTCGCTGGGTGGTGCCTGATGCTCGCCCGGGATTCTCAAGGGCCCGTGGAGCCTGGCTACAGGTCGGGCCCGCCCGCCGGCGGGCGAGGGTCTGGTGAACAGCCGTACGTATCAGTTGTGTGAACTTGTGTGAACACTTGCGCCGCACTTCATCAGCCGTTCGGCCGGGTCAGGGTGACAATTTCGGGACTTCCGCTGTGAACAAGGGTTGGGGTCTTGTTCACCTCCACCTAATCCGATAGAACACGAGTGGGTCCGCTGCGCGGCCCGTCCGCCTCGTAGTTCTAGGAGGACTACTTCATGGCACGTACACCTGGTGTGGGCCCCTCCTCGCCCGCCATCTCCCGACGCGGGGTGCTGCAACTGGGCGGCAGTTTCGCGCTCCTGCTCACCACGGGCGCCTGCGCCGCGAACAGCGGCTCGAACTCGGACGACGGAACGTCCGGCGGCCAGACCGCCAGCACGCTGCGGATCGCGGTGTCGAGCTACCTGTCCAGCTGGGATCAGGACTTCGTCGGCTTCGACCTGACCGCGCTGATGATGTTCAAGAACGTCTTCCCCTACATGATCGACTACGGCGTCACCACCGCCGGTGACAGCCAGATCCTCGACACCCAGAACATCACCCCGACCTTCGCCGAGTCCTTCGAGCCGGACGCCGAGCAGAAGGTGTGGACGTTGAAGCTGCGCCGGGGCGTCACGTTCGCCAGCGGCAACGAGATGACCGCCGCCGACGTGAAGTGGTCCAAGGACCGCGCCTTCGCCGCCCAGGCGAACGTGGCCGGCGTCTATCGCACCATCGGCCTGACCGAAGCCGACCAGGTCAAGGTCGTCGACGACTACACCGTCGAGTTCCACCAGGCGTTCCCGAGCGCGCTGACCCGGCAGATCCAGGCGATCTCGCTGTACGTCTTCGACTCGGAGGAGGCCAAGAAGCACGCCACCGCCGACGACCCGTGGGCCAAGGAGTGGTTCGCCAAGAACGCCCCCACCGGCGGCTACTACAACGTCACCAAGGCCACCCAGGGTCAGGAGATCGAGCTGGCGGCCAACACCGGCTACCCGGGTCCGGACGCGCCCAAGACGCCGACGATCCGGATCTCCGTGGTGCCCGCCGCCTCGAACCAGCGGCTGCAACTCCAGGCCGGTGACATCGACGTCGCCCTCGGCGTCAGCCAGCGCGACATCGAGGACCTGCGCAGCACCGACGGCGTCAAGGTGATCTCGGCGGCCAGCAACCGCCAGGTCGCGATCCAGATGTCGGTCACCTCGGCGCCGTTCGACAACGTCGACGTCCGCAAGGCCCTGGCCTACGCGGTGCCGTACGAGCAGATCATCAACAACGTGTACGGCGGCGACGCCCGTGCCGCCAAGAGCCCGGTGCCGCTGGACATGCCCGGGTACGACGAGAGCGGCTACCCGTTCACCCACGATGTGGACCGGGCCCGTGCCGCGTTGAACGCCGCCGGCCGTGCCTCGGTCGAGTCGGAACTGGTCTTCGAGGCCGACAACGAGGAGCAGCAGCGCATCGCGGTGCAGGTGCAGAGCGAGGCGGCGAAGGCCGGCATCAACCTCAAGCTGACCCCGCTGGACCCGGCGACCCTCGGTGAGCGGCGGACCCGCAAGAACATCCCGCTCCAGCTCACCTCCGGGCAGCTCTGGGTCAACGACGTCGAGTACATGCTCGCGACGAGCTTCGTCAAGGGCGCGAACCTGAACTACTCGAACTACACCAACGCCGAGATCGAGCAGATCTACGAGCGGTCGCACACCACCGTCGACGAGGCGGACCGCACCGCGCTGTGGCAGCGGGTCCAGCAGATCCTCGCCGAGGACGTGCCGTGGGTGGTGATCTGCCAGCCCAACTTCAACCTCCCGGTCCGCGAGGCGGTGGCCGGCTGGGTGCAGCCGATGGACGGCCTCGCCCGGTTGCGCTACCTGACCAGGTCGGCCTAGGCGCGGCCGGCTCCCTTCATGCGAATCCTTCGTTTCGTCGTCAGGCGGCTGCTCCAGCTCATCCCGGTGTTGCTCGGGGTGGTCGTCCTGACCTTCCTCATCGTCCGGGTGCTGCCCGGCGACCCGGTCCGCAGCATCCTCGGCCAGAGCGCCACCGAGGCCGACGTCGAGGCGGCCCGCGCCCGGTTCGGCCTGGACCAGCCGCTGTGGCGGCAGTTCCTCGACTACCTCGGCGGGCTGGTCACCGGCGACTTCGGCACGTCCATCCAGAGCGGCGGCCCGGTCGGCGCGGAGATGGCCCTGCGGATCGGACCCACCCTGGAACTGGTGGTCATCGCGGTCTCCATCGCGCTGGTGGTGGCCACCGTGCTGGGCGTCTGGTCGGCCCGGCGCGCCAACAGCGTCGGCGACCACGGCGTCCGGATCTTCGCCCTGGTCGGCAACTCCGTCCCGGAGTTCTGGCTGGGCCTGGTGCTCGTGCTGGTGGGCTACAGCATGCTGGGCTGGTTCCCGGCACCCAGCGGACGGGTCGACCCGGACACGAACCTGACCCCGCTGACCGGCGCCGGCCTCGTCGACGCCGCGCTCACCGGCAACGGGCCGGCGCTGGCCAGCGCCGCCGCGTACCTGGCGCTGCCGGTGTTCACCCTGGTCGTCGGCGTGATGGCACCGCTGCTGCGCAGCGTCCGGGCGTCGGCGCTGGAGGTGCTCAACTCCGAGGCGTACACCGCGGCGGCGGCGCACGGGCTGCCGCAACGGACCCTGCTCTACGGCTACCTGCTGCGCTCCACGCTGCTGCGGCTGCCGGCCCTGGCCGCGTTGGTCTTCGGCACCGCCATCGGCTCGACCGTCCTGGTCGAGTACGTCTTCTCCTGGCAGGGCTTCGGCCAGTGGGCGCTGCGCGGCCTGCTGTACCGGGACTACCCGGTGGTGCAGGCGTCCGTTGTGGTGATCGCGCTCTGCTACGTGCTGGTGTTCCTCATCGCCGACGTGGTCCACGCGATCCTCGACCCGAGAGTGAGGATCTGATGGCAGACCTGCGCGGTGTCGGCCCCGGGGACGCCGGCGCCGACGCGGTGATCGTCACCGGCAGTCGGGACGACCGCTTCTCCCGCATCCTGATCATCACCGGCGCGACCATCCTGGCCGTGGTCGCACTGGCCGCCCTGGCCGCGCCGCTGCTCTCCTCGTGGGGCGCGACCGAGGTCGACCCGAACGCCACCCTGGCCGCCCCGGGCGGCGCGCACCTGCTCGGCACCGACACCAACGGCATGGACATCTGGAGCCGGGTGCTGCACGCGGCCCGGCTGGACCTGGGCATCGCGGTCGCCGCGGTGGCCCTGGCGGTGGTGGTCGGCACGCTGCTCGGCCTGGTGGCCGGCTACCGGGGCGGCTGGATCGACGACGTGCTCATGCGGGTCGTCGACATCTTCCAGGCGTTCCCCACTTTCATCCTGGCCCTGGCGGTGGCGGCCCTGCTCGGCAACGGCACGGTCAACCTGATCATCACCATCGCGGCGGTGAACGCCCCCGCGTACGCCCGACTGGTCCGCGCCGAGGTACGCACCCAGCGGGAGTTGCCCTTCGTCGACGCCGCGGTGACCTCCGGGGCCTCGACGACCGGCATCCTCTGGCGGCACCTGCTGCCCAACAGCCTCACCCCGGTCCGGACGATCGCGCCACTGAACTGCGGCTGGGCGATGCTCACCCTGGCCGGGCTCTCCTTCCTCGGGCTGGGCGTCAGCATCCCGGAGGCCGAGTGGGGCGCCATGATCAGCCTCGGTGCCCCGGACGTGGTCGGTGGTCGATGGTGGACCAGCGTGCCGCCCGGCCTGGCCTTGTTCGTCTCCGTGCTGGGGTTCAGCCTGCTCGGCGAGGGCCTGCAGGAACGCGCGAACGCGAAGCGGCGGTAACCATGCTCTCCATCGAGAACCTCTCCGTGGTCATCCACCGTGCCGGCCGGCAGGTGGCCGCCCTCAGCGACGTCAGCCTCACCGTCCGGCCCGGCGAGGTGGTCGGCCTGGTCGGCGAGAGCGGCGGCGGCAAGAGCATGGTGGCCCGCGCGGTGGTCGGCCTGCTGCCCAGCGGCGCGCACGCCAGCGGGCGGGTCCGCTTCGACGACGCGGACGTGTTGCGGATGGACGAGACGGCGCTCGCCGCCCACCGGGGACGTGGCGCGGCGATCTGCTTCCAGAACCCGCGTGGGGCGCTCAGCCCCACCCGTACCGTCGGACGCCAGCTCACCGACCGGCTCGTCACCCACCAGGACATGTCCGCCGAACGGGCCCGCGAGGCCGCGCGGGAGCTGTTCGAGGCGGTCGGCATCCGCAACCCGCAACGCCGCCTGGAGGCGTACCCGCACGAGCTGTCCGGCGGCATGGCCCAGCGGGTGATGATCTCGCTGGCCACCGGCTGCGCCCCCGGCCTGCTGATCGCCGACGAGCCGACCACCGGCCTGGACGTGACGCTCACCCGGGAGATCCTGCGCCAGTTCCGGCACGCCGCCGAGGTGGACGGCCGTAGTGTCCTGCTGATCTCGCACGACCTCGCGTCGATCGCCGAGGTCTGCGACCGGGTGGTGGTGCTCTACGCGGGCACCGTGGTCGAGAGCGGACCGGCCGAGCAGGTCTTCCGGGAACCGGCGCACCCCTACACGCGGGCGCTGCTGCGCTCGGTGCCCGACGTCGGCGGCCGACCGGTGGTCGCTACCCCCGGCGCCATGCCGCTGCTGCGCGAGGCACCGCACCAGTGCCCGTTCGCGGCCCGCTGCCCGCACGCCGACGACACCTGCACCACCAGCCGTCCGCCCACCACCCCGATGGACGCGCCGGCCGGTGGGACGGACGCGCCCGCCGCCGACTGGTCGCTGGCCTGCTACCACCCGCAGACCGGGGCGATCGCCACCGACGAGGCGGCATCCAGCCCGGCCGTCGCACCCGACGCGACGGAGTCCGGGTCCGCCGTGCTGGAGATCGAGGACGCGCACGTGGTCTACCGCAGCCGCTTCGGTTCCGGCGGACACCACGCGCTGCGCGGCGTGAGTCTGCGCCTGGCACCCGGCGAGACGCTCGGGGTGGTCGGCGAGAGCGGCTGCGGCAAGAGCACCCTCGCCAAACTCATCATGGGGCTGGTCGCACCCTCCTCCGGCTCCGTCGCCGTCGCCGGGCAGCACCTGGTCCGGCAGCCGGGCCGTCCCGCGCCCCGGGGCCGGAAACTGCGCCGGCTGCGGACCCGCGCCCAGCTCGTCTTCCAGGACCCGATCGGGTCGCTGAGCCCGAGGCGTACCGTCGGCGACTCCATCGCCGAGCCGCTGCGGGCCGCCGGCCTGCCCGCCGCCCAGCGGGAGGCCCGGGTCGCGGCGGTGCTGGACCGGATGGAACTCGACCGGTCCATCCTGCGGCGCTACCCGCACGAGCTCTCCGGCGGTCAGGCCCAGCGCATCGGCATCGCCCGCGCGTTGGTCGGCGAGCCCGACCTGATCGTCTTCGACGAGCCCACCTCGGCCCTCGACGTCACCGTGCAGGCCCAGATCCTCGACGTGATCGCCGACGTCACCGCCGACACCGACCGGGCCTCGGTCTTCATCTCGCACGACCTGGCGACTGTCCGGGGCTTCGCCGACCGGGTGGCGGTGCTCTATCTCGGTCGCGTGGTCGAGGAGGGGCCCGTCGACGTCGTGTTCGACAACCCTCGCCACCCCTACACCCGGGCACTGCTGGCCAGCGCACCACGCCTCGGCGCGCCGCCCGCGTCCGTCGCGGGGGTGGAGCTGGTCAAGGACCTGGAGGAGACCGACGCGGCCACCGGCTGCGCGCTCGCCGCCCGGTGCCCCTTCGTCACCGACACCTGTCGCTCCGAGCCGCAGGAACTTCAGTCGTACGGCGCGAGCCGGGCCGCCTGCTGGCGCGTCCCGGAACTTCCCGCCCTGATCGGAAAGCAGGCCGACACGCCATGACCCGTCGCCCCATCCGGCTGGCCGTCGACATCGGCGGCACCTTCGTCGACGCGATGGAACTGGATACCCGCACCAACCGGGTGCGTTTCCGCAAGGCGTCCACCACGCCGGCCCGTCCGGCTGACGGGGTGCTCGCCGCCATCGAGGCGCTCGGCACCGACCTGTCCGAGGTGGAGCTGTTCACGCACGGCACCACGCTGGGACTCAACGCGGTGCTGGAGCGGCGCGGCGGCCGGACCGGGATCATCACCAACGAGGGCTTCCGCGACATCTTCCTGATCGGCCGGGGCAACGTGCCGTCGGACCACATGTACGACTTCCAGTACCAGCGCCCGCCGAGCCTGGTGCAGCGCCGCTTCACCGCCGGGGTACGCGGTCGCCTCGACCACCGGGGCCGGGTGGTGGAGGAGCTGGACCCGGAGAGCGTCCGCGCCGCCGCCCGCACGCTGGTGGTGGACCAGCAGGTGACCTCGATCGCCATCTGCTTCCTGCACTCGTTCCTGGACCCCACCCACGAGCGCGAGGCGGCCCGGCTGATCCGCGAGGAGTTCCCCGAGGTCAGCCTCTCGCTCTCCACCGACATCGTGCGCGAGTACCGCGAGTACGAGCGGACCAGCACCACCGTGCTGGAGGCGTACATCCGGCCGATCTTCGAGCGGTACGTCGACGAGTTGGAGTCCGGTCTGGCCGAGCGGGGCTTCACCGGACAGTTCCTGATCATGCGGTCCGGTGGTGGCTCGATGACCAGCGCGGTGGCGAAGACGTCACCGACGCACACCGTGCTGTCCGGTCCGGCCGGTGGCATCGTGGGTGCCGCGTACCTCGCCTCGGAGCTGGGCCGGGAGCGGCTGCTGACGTTCGACATCGGCGGCACCTCGCTGGACGCCTGCGTCATCGAGAGCGGCACCGCGGTCGCGGCGTACGAGGCGCAGTTGGAGCACTTCCCGCTGCTGATCCCGACGTACGACATCCGGACCATCGGTGCCGGTGGCGGCTCGATCGCCTGGCTGGACCGGGGGCTGCTCAAGGTGGGCCCGCAGAGCGCCGGGGCCGACCCGGGACCGGTCTGCTACGGCCGGGGCGGCACCCGACCGACCGTCACCGACGCGGCGGTGGTGCTCGGCTACATGGACCCGGACCGGTTCCTCGCCGGCACCATGGGCCTGCACGACCAGGCCGCGCGGGCGGCGATCGACGAGCAACTGGCGCAGCCGCTCGGGCTGGACGCCACCTCCGCCGCCGCAGGTGTCTTCGACGTGCTGCTGGCCCGCACGGTCGGCGCGGTCCGTCAGATCACCGTGGAGCGGGGGCACGACCCCCGGCACTTCTCGCTGCTGGCCTTCGGCGGTGCCGGGCCCCTGCTGGCCCCGTTGCTGGCCCGCGAGATGGGCATCGGCGAGGTCGTCGTGCCGTTCGCGCCGTCCGGCTTCTCCGCCTGGGGCATGCTGTCGGCGGACATCGTCAACGACTTCAGCCGGACGGTGATGGCCGGCCTGGACGAGGTGGGGCTGGACGAGCTGGAGGAGCTGTTCAAGGCCGTCGAGGCGGAGGCGGTCGCCTCGCTGGTCGACCAGGGCGTGCCGGCCGACCAGGCCGTGTTGGAGCGCCAGTTCGAGGTGCGCTACCTGGGCCAGGAGCACAGCCTGATGGTGACCGTCGGGTCGACGCTGGACCGTGACGCGGTGCGCGGCGCCTTCGACGAGGTGCACCGGGCCCGCTACGGCCACACCATGGACAATCCGCTGCAACTGCTCAACCTGCGGGTCCGGGGCATCGGCCGGACCACCCGCCCGGAGCTGGGCATCCACCCGCGCGGCGACGGTGACCCGTCCCGGGCGCTGCTCACCCACCGCGACGCGTACGACTTCGGCTCGCGCGCCGTGGTCCCGTTCGCGGTGTACGACCGGGCCGCGCTGGAGCCGGGCGACACGTTCGCCGGTCCGGCCCTGGTCGACGAGGGCACCTCCACCACGGTCGTGCCCAGTGGCCAGCGCGTCACCGTCGACGACCACCGCTACCTGCTGGTCACCCTGGAGGAGTCGGCATGACCACACTGGACGGAGCCCAGGTCGAGGTCGTCCGCAGCTATCTGCTGTCTGCGGCCGAGGAGATGCGGGCCACCCTGATCCGGACCTCGTTCAACCCGGTCATCTACGAGGTGCACGACTTCGGCCTGTCGATCTACGACGCCGACCTGCGCCTGGTCGCCGAGGCCACCGGGCTGACCTTCTTCCTCGGCGCGAACGACTTCTCGCTGGCCAAGGGCGTGGAGTACGTGGGTCGGGAGAACCTGCACCGGGGCGACGTGGTGCTGCTCAACTACCCGTACTGGAACGCCGCGCACGCGTACGACGCGACCCTGTTCGCGCCGGTGTTCCGGCCCGACCCGGCGGACGCCGACGCCGACGCCGACGGCGACCTGGTGGGCTTCCTCTGTGTCCGGGCGCACTGGATGGACCTGGGGGCGAAGGACCCGGGGTACGTGCTGGACTCGACGGACATGCACCAGGAGGGGTTGATCTTCCCGGGGACGAAGGTGGTGTCCCGGGGTGTGCCGGTGCGCGAGATCCACGAGTTGATCCGGTTCAACTCGCGGATGCCGGACGCGGTGCTGGGTGACCTGCACGCGCAGATCGCCGCGCTGCGCACCGGCGAGCGCCGACTGCTGGAGATCATCGAGAAGTTCGGCCGCGACACCGTCTCCACCGCCGTCGACCACATCATCGCCGACGGCGAGGCCCGCACCCGGGCCGCGCTGGCCACCCTCCCGCAGGGCACCTGGACGGCCGAGGACTGGGTCGACGACGACGGCATCACCGACGACCCGGTCAAGATGCGGGTCACGGTCACCGTCAGCGACGAACGCTTCGTGGTGGACTTCGACGGCTCGGCACCGGCCACCCGAGGGCCGATCAACATGCCGTTCGGCGCGACCGAAGCGATCTGCAAGGTCGTCCTCAAGTCGTTGACCTCACCGGACGAGCCGTCGAACGCCGGGACCGTCGCCCCGCTGGAGGTACGCGCCGAGCCGGGCACCCTGTTCCACGCGGTCTACCCGCAGCCGACCTTCACGCTCTGGACCGGCATCGTCGCCGTCGAGTTGATCCTCAAGGCGTTGGCGCAGGGGATGCCGGAGCGGCTACCCGCATCAAGTGGTGGTGACGTGCCGGGGTTCATGATGGTCGGCGCGAACCCCGAGACGGGTCAGATCTTCGCGGTCAGCAACAACGACCTGGTCGGCTGGGGCGGTACCCCCGAGCACGACGGCATGGAGGCCGCCACCCACGTCTCCGGCAGCACCGGGCGGGGCACCCCGATCGAGGTGATGGAGGCCCGCACCGGGATGTTCTTCGAGCGGGTGGAGATTCGGACGGATTCGGGTGGTGCGGGGCGGTTCCGGGGTGGGTGTGGGTTGCGGCGGGATATTCGTTTCGTGTCGTCGGGGGAGTTCCTGTCGGTGATCAAGAAGACGCGGAGTGCGCCGTGGGCGTTGGCGGGTGGGTTGTCGCCGGAGCCGAATCAGGTGGTGGTGTTTCCGGGGACGGGTCGTGAGGCGCGGGTGAGTACGCGTCGGACTGCGGTGGTGGCGGGGGATCGGGTGTCGTTGTTGACCGCTGGTGGTGGTGGTCATGGTGATCCTGGTCTGCGGGATCCGGAGGCGGTACGTCGTGACGTGGCGGAGGGGTACGTCTCCGCCGAGGCCGCCCGTGAGGTCTACGGGGTGGACGTCGATGGGTGAGCCACCGGTCGACGGCGCGACCGTCGAGGTGATCGGCAGCTACCTCACCTCCGCCGCCGAGGAGATGCGGGTGACGCTGGTGCGTACCGCGTTCAACCCGGTCATCTACGAGGTGCACGACTTCGGCATCTCCGTCTACGACCGGCACCTGCGGCTGGTCGCGGAGTCGACCGGGCTGTCCCGGTTCCTCGGCGCGAACGACTACTCATTGGCCAGGGGCGTGGAGTACGTGGGTCGGGAGAACCTGCACCCGGGCGACGTGGTGCTGCTCAACTACCCGTACTGGAACGCCGCGCACAGCTACGACGCCACCCTGTTCGCCCCGGTCTTCCAGCCCGACGGGGAGGGGCTGATCGGTTTCCTCTGCATCCGGGCGCACTGGATGGACCTCGGGGCGAAGGATCCCGGGTACGTGCTGGACTCGACGGACATGCACCAGGAAGGGTTGATCTTCCCGGGGACGAAGGTGGTGTCCCGGGGAGAACCGGTGCGCGAGATCCACGAGTTGATCCGGTTCAACTCGCGGATGCCGGACGCGGTGCTGGGTGACCTGCACGCGCAGATCGCCGCGCTGCGCACCGGCGAGCGCCGACTCACCGAGGTGTACCGCCGGCACGGCACGGCCACCGTGGACGCCGTGGTCGAACGGCTCATCGCCACGGCCGCCGAGTCCGCCGCCGAGGCGGTCGCCGCCCTGCCGCAGGGCACCTGGACGGCCGAGGACTGGCTCGACGACGACGGCGTCACCGACGAGCCGATCCTGATGCGGGCCACGGTGACCGTCGCCGACGGCACGTTCACCGTGGACTTCGCCGGTTCCTCACCGGCGGTGCCGGGCCCGGTGAACCTGCCGCTGGGCGCCACGATCGCCACCTGCCGGGTCGCCTTCAAGGCGATCACCACCCCCACCGAGCAGAGCAACGCCGGGCACTTCGCCCCGCTGCGGGTACGCGCCGAGCCCGGCACGCTGTTCCACGCGGTGTACCCGGCGGCGACCTTCACCCAGTGGACCGGGACGGTCGCCCTGGAACTGATCTACAAGGCGTTGGCGCAGGGGATGCCGGAGCGGCTGCCCGCGTCAAGTGGTGGTGACGTGCCCGGGTTCATGATGGTCGGCGCGCACCCGGAGACCGGTCAGATCTTCGCGGTGAGCAACAACGACCCGGTGGGCTGGGGAGGCACCGTCGACCACGACGGCATCGGCCCGGCGAACCACCTGTGCCAGACCCAGGCCCGCAACACCCCCGTCGAAGTCCTGGAGGCCAAGACCGGGATGTTCTTCGAGCGGGTGGAGATTCGGACGGATTCGGGTGGTGCGGGGCGGTTCCGGGGTGGGTGTGGGTTGCGGCGGGATATTCGTTTCGTGTCGTCGGGGGAGTTCCTGTCGGTGATCAAGAAGACGCGGAGTGCGCCGTGGGCGTTGGCGGGTGGGTTGTCGCCGGAGCCGAATCAGGTGGTGGTGTTTCCGGGGACGGATCGTGAGGCGCGGGTGAGTACGCGTCGGACTGCGGTGGTGTCGGGTGATCGGGTGTCGTTGTTGACCGCTGGTGGTGGTGGTCATGGTGATCCGGGTCTGCGGGATCCGGAGGCGGTACGCCGTGACGTGGCGGAGGGGTACGTCTCCGCCGACGCCGCCCGTGAGACCTATGGAGTGAACGCATGAGCGCCGTCGAGCCGAACCTGTTGCTGGCCCACTGCACCGTGCTGGACGCCCGCGTGGTGGACGGCGTGGACCCGATCCCGGACGCCGCCGTCTGGGTACGCGGCGACCGGATCGCCGCCGTCGGCCCGTACGCCGAGGTGGCGGCGCAGGCGCAGGCCGCCGGTGCGGTCCGCGAGGTGGACCTGGACGGGGCGTACCTGACACCCGGTCTGGCCAACATGCACACCCACTTCTCGCTGTCGCTGCCCGGTGCCGGCGGCGACGACGTGAAGACGATGGGGCCGCACGACCTGGCGTACTACATGGCCGACGGGGCCCGGCGCACGCTGCACTGCGGCGTGACCACGGTGCGTTGTGTCGCCGAGAAGGACCACGCCGACTTCGCGTTGCGCCGTGCGATCGCCGCCGGTCGGGCCCAGGGTCCCCGTATCCACACCGCCGGGCGGGCGCTGGTCTGCACCGGCGGGCACGGCCACGAGAGCAGCGACACCCTGGAGTGCGACGGACCGGTCGGGTTCCGCCACGGCGTACGCAGCCAGGTCAAGGCCGGCGCGGACCTGATCAAGGTGATGATCTCCGGCGGCATCGCCGGGGAGCACGAGCGCATCAACACCCCGCAGTTGTTCGCCGACGAGCTGGCCGCGGTGCTGGAGACGGCACACGCCTGGGGTCGCAAGGTGACCGCGCACGCCGGACCGGCCGAGGTGATCGGCGCGGCGGTGGAGCTGGGACTGGACTGTGTGGAGCACGGCTACCAGCTCACCCCGGAGGTGGTGGCGCGGATGGCGGAGCAGGGCACCGCCCTGGTGCCGACGCTGCTGGTGACCCGCTGCAAGGAGTTCTTCGACGAACTCGGCGTACCGGAGTGGATGCAGTGCCGCTCGCTGGGGGCCGGGCCCCGGCACCTGGAGAGCTTCGCGATGGCCGTCGACGCCGGAGTGGAGGTGCTGCTCGGCAGCGACATGCCGCCGTTCTGGCACTTCGAGGGCACCAACGCCACGGTCCGGGAGCTGGAGTACATGGCCGAGCGGATCGGCCCGGCGCGGGCGTTGCACGCCGGCACCCGAGGCCCGGTGCGCTGGCTGGGCGTCGAGGAGGACCGGGGCACGGTCGAGGTCGGCAAGCTGGCCGACCTGATCGCGATGGACGAGGACCCGCTCGCCGCCACCTCGGCGTTCCGGGGTGTGCGCTGGGTGATGAAGGGCGGACGGATCGCCCGGGACGACCGGACGGAGACGGCATGACGATCGTGGCAACCGACGCGGCACACATCGCCGCGCTCATCGACGACCTGTACGCGGCCTTCCTCGCCGGGGACCGGCAGCGCTTCGACGGGCACCTGCACGCCGACGTGACCACCTGGGAGACCCACCTGCCCGGTCCGCTGCGGACGCGGGCGGAGCTGGACGCCTACCGCGACCAGCGCGACGCCGCCGGTCAGCGACCGCAGTTGGCGGTGCTCGCGGCGCAGGACAAGCGCATCGACGTGTGGGGCGACGTGGGCCTGGCCCGCTACCTGCTGATCGCGCGGGCCGAAGCCGAGGAGCCGCCGTCGTCCGCCCGCGTCACCGACGTGCTGCGTCGCGTCGACGGCCGGTGGCAGATCGTGCACCACCACTCCGAGTCGCTCAGCGAGCCGGTGGCGGCGCGATGATCCGGCGGCTGGTCGCGTACGACACCGGTGAGCCCGGTCGGGTGCTGTCGGTGGCCGAGCGGCCCGACGACCCCGCGCCCGGCCCCGGCGAGGTCCAGCTCGCGGTCCGCACCGTGGGACTGAACTACCTCGACGTCTCGCTCTGCCGGGGCGAGTATCCGGTGCGGCCGGAGCCCCCGATGACCCCGGGCGTCGAGGCGGCCGGCCGGGTGGTGGCGGCCGGTGCCGGTGCCGAGCACCTGCTGGGTCAGGAGGTCATCGCCTGCCCGGCGCTGCCGCGCGGCGCCCTCGGCGACACCGTGACGGTCGACGCGACCGTGGTGGTGCCCCGCCCCTCCACCGTCGACCCGACGACTGCGGCGGCCCTGCCGGTCACCTACCAGACCGCCTGGTTCGCGCTGGAGCGTGCCGGGGTCACCGCCGGGAAGACGGTGCTGGTGCACGCCGGTGCCGGTGGGGTCGGCATCGCGGTCACCCAACTCGCCGTCGCGCGGGGCGCCCGGGTGGTCGCGACCGCCGGTGGCCCGGCGAAGACCGAGGTGTGTCGGGCCCAGGGTGCCTCCGTGGCGATCGACTACACCGGCGAGGACTTCGTGGCGGCGGTCCGGGAGGCCACCGACGGGCAGGGCGTGGACGTGGTCGTCGACCCGGTCGGCGGCGACCTGCTCGCCCGCTCGCTGGACTGCCTGGCCTTCGAGGGTCGGCTGGTCAGTGTCGGCGCGGCCGGTGGCCCGCCACCGCCGGTCGACCCGGCCCGACTGATCGCGGCGAACGCCGACCTGATCGGACTCTCCTGGGGCTCGCAGTACCCGTGGCGTCGCCCCGAGGCGGTCGCCGCCGCCTACCGGGCGCTGTTCGACCTCTGCGACTCCGGCGCGGTACGGCCCCCGGTCAGCCGGGTGGTGCCGCTGGCACAGACCCCGGCGGCCCTGGACGACCTGGCCGCCCGACGGACCACCGGCAAGATCATCGTACGGCTCGACGAGGAGGAGCGAGGATGACCGACAGCCCGGACGGCGACATGGAGATCTACGACCTGCGGGTGAGCGTGGACCGCATCGAGGGGCGCTCGGTCTGCGGCATGGCCGTCGGCGACTCGTTCGACCTGGTCAACAGTGCCCACCTGAAGCTGCCCGACGGCAAGCACTTCTGCGTCTACGCCCTCGCCGCCGTGCTGCCCTTCCTCGCCGCCAAGCAGCGGGACCTGGCCGCCGGGGACTGGCTCGACCAGGACTCGCTGTTCGCCTGCCCGGACCCGGAGGAGCGGCTGATCATGAAGGTGGAACGCACCTGCCGCCGCCGGATGAACTCGGCGGACCTCACCTGATGGCGGTCGAGATCGGACTCGGTCTGCAGAGCGACAAACCGGCCGGCGCGTACGCCCGGCTGGCCCGTGCCGCCGAGTCGCACGGATTCGACGTGCTGACCGTCTTCGGTGACCTGATGTACCAGCCGCCGATCTTCCCGCTGCTGGAGATGGCCCAGGCCACCAGCCGGGTACGCCTCGGCCCGGCCTGCCTGAACCCGTACAGCCTGGCGCCGTACGAGATCGCCGGTCAGCTCGCCGCCCTCGACCTGGCCTCGGCCGGACGGGCCTACCTGGGGTTGGCGCGCGGCACCTGGCTCGGCGCGGTCGGTCTGCCCCAACCGAAGCCGCTGGCCACCATCGAGGAGGCGGCGGCGGTCGTCTACCGCCTGCTGCGCGGTGACCGGGAGGGCTACCGGGGACAGGTCTTCACGCTGGCCCCGGAGACCGCGCTGCGCTACGCCGTGCAGCGCCCCGATCCGCCGCTGCTGATCGGCGCGTGGGGACCGAAGGGCGCGGCCCTGGCCGGTCGGATCGCCGACGAGATCAAGGTGGGCGGCAGCGCGAACCCCGACATGGTGCCGGTCGTCCGGGACCGGCTCCGGGTCGGCGCTCTTGCCGCCGGACGCGACGTGGACGAGGTCGGCATCGTCCTCGGCGCGGTGACGGTGGTGGACACCGACGGCGAGGCGGCGCGCGCCAAGGCCCGCACCGAGGTCGCCATGTACCTCGCCGTGGTCGCCGACCTGGACCCGACGGTAACCCTGCCGGACGGCCTGGTGGCGCGCGTCGGGGAACTGGTCGACGCGGGCGAGCACGACGCCGCCGGTCGGCTGATCCCGGACGAGGTGCTCGACCGTTTCGCCTTCTCCGGCACCCCCGAGCAGGTCGCCGCCCAGGCGCAGCAGCTCATCGACGCCGGGGTGCGGCGGGTGGAGTTCGGCACCCCGCACGGCCTGACCGACGACCGGGGCGTCGACCTGCTCGGCACCGCCGTCCTGCCCCTGCTGCGTCGCTGAAGGAGAGCCGCATGGACGTCACCGTGCTGGTCGGCCCGGACCTCGTCGCCGATCTCGCCCTGCTGGAGTCGCTCACCACGGCCACCGCCGCCGACCTCGGCGGCACCGGTCGCCTGGTGGCCGCCGACTCGGCCGCCGCGCTGGAATCAGCGCTGGCGGCCACCGCCGCGCCGGTGGTGGTGCTGCCCGGCCCGACGGCGCCCGCGCGGGCCCTGATGACCGGGGCCGCCCCGCACGTCGTCTGGTACGACCTCACCGTGGCCACGGCCGTCGCCGGTGCCCGCCACCTCTCCGGCCGGGGCGTGTGGGGGTTGGCCTGGGCGATCCGCCATGCGGTGCACCAGCACCGGTCCCCGGCGCTCCGGGTTCCCTACGGCGCGCACGCCGACCAGTGGGGTGAGCTGCGACTGCCCACGGCGGACACGGCACGCCCGGTGCCGGTCGCGGTGCTGCTGCACGGCGGCTTCTGGCGGTCGTACTGGGGAGCCGACCTGATGGACGCGCTCGCCGTGGACCTGGCCGCACGCGGCTACGCGGCGTGGAACGTGGAGTACCGGCGGCCGGACCGGCACGGCTGGGACGCCACCACCACCGACGTGGCCGCCGCGCTGGCGGTGCTGCCCGACGTGGCCGACGCCGGTGTGCTGGACCTGGACCGGATCGCCGTGTTCGGCCACTCGGCCGGTGGGCAACTTGCCCTGCGGGCGGCGGCGGACCTGGCGGCCGACCTCGCTCAGGGGCCACGGGTCGCCCTGGCGGTGTCGCTGGCCGGTGTGCTGGACCTGGCCGAGGCCGACGGCCGTCAGCTCGGTGACGGCGCGGTCAGCGCCGCTCTCGGCGGCACCCCGACGACCGTCCCCGAGCGGTACGCGGCCGGTGACCCGATGGCGCGACTGCCGATCGGGGTGCCCACGTTGCTGGTGCAGGGGGCCGGCGACAGCCCGGACCTGGTCGACATCAACCGCCGGTACGCGGTGGCGGCGCGGGCGGCCGGTGACGAGCTGACCCACCTCGAACTGCCCGGCGACCACTTCGACGTGATCGGTCCCGGCTCGGCGATCTGGCAGGCCACCATGGAGCAGGTGGGACGCAACCTGGGGCGATGAGCCCGCCCGGAGTTGCCGACTTGTTTCATCACAGTGAACAAGCCGGGGTCGCCGTCAGAACAGTCGGGGCGTGACGACCGAGACCACGGTGGTCACCGCGTCGGTGTCGTTGTACATCGCGTGCGGCACCGTGGAGCGCAGGTGCACGCTGTCGCCCGGATGCAGCCGGTGCTCGACGCCGTTGACCTCGTAGAGCAGCTCGCCGGAGATGACGTAGGCGAACTCCTCGCCCGCGTGGCCGTACGCGTTCTCCCGCCGGCCGCCGGGGGCGATGTGCACCAGCATCGGTTCGAGCAGCAGGTCCGGCCCGCGCTCGGAGAGCATCCGATAGGTCTGCTGGCCGGAGACGTACTGCGTGGCGGTGGTCTCCGCCCTGGTCAGCGAGAAGTGGTGGGGCAGTGTGGTGACGGTGCCCCCGACCGGCGCGGTGCTGGCGTCGAAGAAGTCACCCACCGTCCGGTCCAGCGCCTTGGCCACGCTGCCGAGCGCGGTCAGCCCGATCGACGAGATGCCGCGCTCGACCTGGGACAGGAAGCCGATCGACAGCCCGGAGCGGGACGCGAGGCCGCGCAGGGTCAGCCCGCGTTCCTTGCGGTACTGGCGGATCCGGGCTCCGACCAGGTCGGCCGGGGTGTGGCCGTTGCTCCCGTGGTCGGGGCGGGCCTGCTCCGGGACCGGATGACTGCCGGTGGACCGCATGGGGACCTCCTGTCGCGCTGGCCGGAACCCGTCCGACACCCGTGTTCGATGCTATCGAACGGAGGTGGCCCTTGGGGAAGCCCCCGACCGTGCCGAATCGGCGGCGATCTGGTCCCCGTGCACCGGTCTGCGGCCGGGGAGCAGGATCTCGAAGTGGACGGTGGGGGAGGCATGGGGATCACCGTCGCGCGGATCGTGCACCAGGTCGGCCACCCCACGCCAGAACGCCTCCGCGCCGGGCACCCGGGTGTCGGTGTGCAGATAGACCACCCGGTAGTCGGGTTGTCCGGCGGCGAACGCTACGGCACGCCGCACGAGGGCCCGGGCGAGCCCGTTGCGCCGGTGCTCGGGACGCACGTACACCCGGAAGAGCTGCGCCGTGCTCGCCGCCGGGTAGCGCTCCGCCAGCCAGCGCGGATGCGGCGGGCTGTTCGGCGCGGCGGCGCGGACGGCGGTGGTGGCGACCACCTCGTCGCCCTTGGTGGCGACGAACAGGGCGTGCTGCTCCGGGCGTAGGTAGGTGTCGGCCAGGTCGATGACGTCGGCGTGCCAGCGCGGCTGGTAGCCGTACCCGAAGACCTGGTAGAAGGTGTCGAGCATGACGCTGCGGGCACCGTCGAGGTGCTGCGGCCCTGCGGTGCGGATGTCGTACGGTCCGGTCGTCTCGTCGGTCATGTCCTGCTCATCTCCTCGGTGTCGGGTGTGGTTGCGGGTAGCGCGATCGTCGGATCCAGTAGCGCGCGGGTCAGCGGCGACCGGGCACCGGCGGGCAACTCGGCAACCGGCCCGTGCTCGACGACCCGACCGTGGTCGAGCACGACCACCCGGTCGGCGAGCCGGACGACGACCTCCGGGTCGTGCGTGATGACCAGCAACGCCAGGCGGTGCGCCTGTCGCAGCTCGTCCAGCAGGGTGAGGATCCGGTCCCGGTTGACGCCGTCCAGCCCGGAGGTGATCTCGTCGCAGACGAGCAGGCGCGGCCGGGTCAGCAGGGCCCGCACCAGGGCGGCGCGTTGCAGTTCGCCCCCGGAGAGCCGGTCCGGCCGACGGGTGACCAGGTCACGGTCGAGGCCGACCTGATCGAGCAGCGCACGCGCCTTCGGCAGCACGTCGGCGGGTCCCTGCCTCCCCAGCCGTACGGCGGGCCGCGTCACCTGCGCCAGCACCGGCGCGTACGGGTGGAAGCTGGCCCGGGGGTCCTGGAAGACGTACTGCACGGCGGCGAGGTCGGCCGGGTCCCGTCGGTCCAGGGAGGCGGCCAGCCGGCGGCCGTCGAGGGTGACGGTGCCGGTGTCCGGCTGGTGCAGCCCGGCCAGACAGCGGGCGAGGGTGGTCTTCCCGCTGCCGGAGCAACCGATCAGCGCGAGGCACTGCGCGTCGCCCAGCGTCACGTCGACGCCGTGCAGGACGGTGGCGCCCCGGTGCGCGGCGGTCAGGCCCTCGGCCCGCAGCAACGCGGTGGTGGTCAGTTCCTCGGCCCGCAGCAGCGCCTCGACCGGTGGGGACCCGGCGACGGGACGGGTTGCCGGAGCGGATCGGGTGGGCTCCGCGATGACCGTGTGCGACGGACCAGCGGCGACGACCACGCCCCGGTCCAGGACGATCGCGTCGTCGGCGATCGCGCGGACCAAGTGCAGGTCGTGGCTGAGCAGGACGACGGTGACCCCGGTGGCGGCCAGGCGGTGCAGTTCGGCGGCCACCTCGCGGCGGTGTAGGCCGTCCTGCCCGGTGGTCGGCTCGTCGGCGACCAGGACGCGGGCCCCGGCCAGCAGGGCGTGCCCGATCACCAGCCGTTGCTGCTGTCCGCCGGAGAGCTGGTGCGGATAGCGCCGCAGCGTGTCGGCGTCGGCGGGCAGCCCCACCCGGGTCAGCACCGCCCGGACCGCCTCCCGGGCGGCCGCGCGGCGGGCCCGGCGACCGAAGACCGGACTGTGCCGACGGGCGATCTCGTGCAGCACGGGGCCGATGCGGCGTACCGGGGTGAGCGCGGCCGAGGGCTGCTGCGGGACGTACCCGACGAGCCCACCGGGTGCCGGTGTTCCGGGGCCGACCACCCGACCGTCGATCTCGACCCGGCCGGTGAGGCGTACGCCGGGACCGACCTCGCCGAGCAGGGCCCGCCCGAGGGTGGACTTGCCGCTGCCGGACGGACCGACGACGGCGAGCACCCCACCGGCCGGCACCGTGAACGACACCTCCCGCAGCAGCCGGTGTCCGTCGGCGACGGCACCCAGCCCGTCGACCCGGATCATCGGACCTCCTCCCGGACACGCGCGCCGTCCGGCTCCGCCACCGGCTCCCGGCCGGTCAACAACGCGTCGGTGACCAGGTTGACGCCGACGGCGAGCGCGACGAGCAGCGCGGCGGGTACGACGACCGCCCACGGTTGCAGGAAGATCCCGCCCCGGTTGCGGTCGACCATGACCGCCCAGTCGGCGGCGTCCGGGGCGACCCCGATGCCGAGGAAGCTGGCCGTCGCGACGAGATAGACCGCGCCGATGAACCGCACCCCGCCGTCGGCGAGCAGTAACCGGCGGATGCCCCGCGCGACGTAGCCCACCGCCCGCCGCCACCAGGTCTCCCGGTAGAGCCGCATCGCCTCCATCACGGTGCCGTGGGCCAGCGGCAACGCGGCGGCGCGGGTGATCCGCGCGACCTCCGGCAGGGTGACGATCGCGACGATCACCACCAGGGTCAGCGGCCCGCGTGGCGCGGTGGCGGCCAGCAGGATGAGCAGCAGCAACGACGGGATGGCGAGCAGCAGGTCCAGCGGGCGCATCAGCGCCTCGTCCAGTCGACGGTGCCGGGTGAGGGCGGCGACCAGGCCGAGCGGCACGCCCAGCAGATAGGCCAGGGCGGTGGCGGCGACCGCGACCGCGACGACGGACCACCCGCCGAGCAGCACCTGCGCGACCACGTCCCGGCCGACGAAGTCGGTGCCGAGCAGACCCGCGCCGTCGAACGGTCGGGTCCGCGCGTCGGACTCGGTGACCAGCACCGGTCCGGCGACCGCGAGCAGCAGCGGCACGGCCAGCAGCACGATCCCGACGACCGTCCGGGGTCTCCGCCGTCGGGCCGTCACCGGACACCGACCGTACGCGGGGCGAGCCGGAACGCCACCAGGTCCGCGACCAGGTTGACCAGCACGGTGGTGACCGCCACGACCACACAGAGCCCCTGGATGGTGGGTACGTCCCGGGCGGCGACCGCGTCGACCAGGGCGGTGCCCAGCCCGGGGATGACGAAGACCGCCTCGACCACGATGACGCCGCCGAGCAGCCAGTCGGTGGTGCGGGCGACCTGCTGCACGACCGGCGCGGCGGCGGTCGGCAGCGCGTGCGCCAGCCAGCGCCGCCGGGTGGAGAGACCGAGACGTCGGGCGTGCTGGACGTACTCCGCGCGCAGGGCGTCCACCATGCCGGCGCGGGTCAGCCGGCTGATCGAGCAGATCGGCCGGGCCAGCAGCACCAGCAGCGGCAGCACCAGCACCCCCGGCTGGGCGAGCAGGTCGGCGCCGACGGCGGTGGGCGGGAACCAGCCCAGCCGGACGCCGAAGACCGCCACCAACAGGATGGCCAGGGCGAACTCGGGTACCGCGTACAGTCCGACCGCGAGGGTGGTGAGTGTCCGGTCGAGCCGGCCTCCCTCGCGTCGGGCGGCGAGCATGCCGAGCCCGACGGCGAGCGGCACCAGCAGGACCAGCGTGGCGACCGCGAGCAGCAGGGTCGCGGCGGCCCCGCCGACGATCAGGTCCAGCACCGGCCGCTGCGAGATCAGCGAGGCACCGAGGTCGCCGTGCAGCAGCCCGACCAGCCAGTCCAGGAAGCGCCACCAGGCCGGCTGGTCGAGGTCGAGCTGCGCGCGGATCAGCGCGATCCGCTCCGGGTCGGGATGGTCACCGGCGATCACCACGGCCGCGTCCCCGGGCAGCGCCTCGGTGAGGACGAACACGACGGTGGTGATGCCGGCGACCTGCCCGACGCCGAGCAGCAGCCGCTGCACGGTGTAGCGGGTCAGACTCAAGCCAGCCACACCTTGTCGAAGCGGGCCCAGTCCAGGGTGTTCGCGGGCGCCTCGGCGGACACCCCGCGCACCTGGGGGCTGGTGGCCACCAGGAAGTCGGCGAACCCCCACACCAGCAGCCCGCCCTCGGCGTGCAGCATCCGCTGCATGTCCCCGTACGCGCGGCGGCGACCCGCCTCGTCGGGGGTGGAGACGGCGGTGCCGTAGAGCGCGTCGAACTCGGGCCGCGTCCAGCGGGTGGCGTTCGTGGTGGAGGTGGTCAGCAGCCGCTGCGAGATGTGCGTCTCGATCGGCATGGCGCCGCTGCGGAAGGTGGCCATCACGCCGCCGTCGAGCACGTCCCGCCAGTAGGTGTCCTTGTTGCGCTGCACCGGCTCGACGGTGAGCCCGACCTGACGGGCCTGGTCGGCGAAGACGCTGGCGGCCTCGACGAAACCGGCGGCGACCGGCGCGGTGTCCAGCGGGATGCGCAGCCCGCGCGCACCGGCCCGGTCCACCAGCGCGCGGGCCCGGTCGAGGTCGCGGGTGCGCTGCGGGATGTCGTCGGCGTAGTACTGGAAGCCCTTGCCGAACAGGTCGTTGCCGACCTGCCCGGTGCCGGAGAGCACCGTCTCGACGAGCTGCTCGCGGTCGGTGAGCAGGAACATCGCCTCGCGCAGGTCCCGGTTGTCGAACGGGGGACGGTCCACCTTCATCGTGAAGCCGAGCAGGTTGCTGTTCGGCATCCGGGTGATGGCGACCCGGTCGTTGCCGGTGTGCGTCCGCGCGGTGGTCGGGCTGACGTCGTGCGCGTAGTCGACCTGCCCGCCGAGGAGCGCGTTGATCCGGGCCGACTCCTCGTTGGCGATCACGTACTCCAGCTCGTCGAGGTGCGCGGCACCCTCCCAGTAATCCGGGTAGCGGGCCAGCAGCAGCGAGCGGCCGGGGGTAAAGCTGCTGACGGTGAACGGGCCGGAGCCGATCGGCCGGTCGAACGACTCGGTGCCCTCCGGCACGATGTACGCGCCGAACGCGGCGAGGACGTTGCCGAACTCGGCGAACGGCCGGTTCAGGGCGAACTCGACGGTGCGGTCGTCCACCGCCCGGCTGGCCCGCAGGTCGATCAGGGCGAGGCTGGCGCGGGCCCGGAACGCCCGGTCCGGGTCGACGATGCGGGCGTAGCTGGCCAGCACGTCGGCGGCGCGGACCGGCCGACCGTCGTGGAAGGTGGCCTCGCGCAACGCCACCCGCCAGCGGGTCAGGTCCGCGTTCGGTTCCCAGCTCAGCGCCAGCCGGGGCTGGATCGACACGTCGGGGCCGTAGTCGGCCAGCTTGTCGAAGATGGCCTTGGCTCGCGACGCCTCGTTGAACAGGTTCGCCAGGTGCGGGTCGAGCGTCTCGGTGGCACCGCCACCGGCGAACGCGACCCGCAACCGGCCGCCCCGCCTCGGGGTGTCACCGGCACCGGGGCCGCCGGTGGAGTCGCCGCCGCAGCCGGTGAGCAGGGCGGTGGCCAGGGCGGCCCCGCCGCCGAGCAGCGTACGGCGGGACAGGTGGATCGACATGGGGGTTCCTCTCGAAGGTGTTGCGGTGTTCAGGCCGCGCCGGGGCGGCGAGGGGTGACGGCGGGCATCCGCGCGTCGCCCGGGACGGTGTCCGGTGTGGTGTCGGCGGCCGGTCGGGGGCCGAGCAGGTTCCGGCGGTGCAGCACCCGCACCGCCGCGGCCGAGGCCAGTCCGAGGGCGGCGCAGAGCAGCCACGCCCCGGCCGGGACCCGCTCGGCCACGCCGCCTGACCCGGTCTGCATGAGCCCTCCGACGGCGGTGGTGGCGAGCGCCGCGACCACGCCCGAGGCGAGATAGAAGACGCCGAAGTAGGTGCCGGTCAGTCCGGTGCGGGCGAATCCGGGCAGCAGTTCCAGCACGAACGGCTGCGCCACCATCACCCCCACCGCCAGCGCCAGCGTGGTGACGAGCACCGGCAGGACGCGTACCGCCGGGGGACCGCCCAGCGGCAGCAGCGGCACCAGGAAGCCGGCGCCGGTCACCGCCATCCCGGCGGCGATCGCGGTGCCCCGCTCGACGCGGCGACGCAGCCGCGCGGTGATGCGGACCTGCCCCGCCACGGTGACCACGGTGGAGACGACGAAGAGTGCGGCGACCGCCAGCGGCGTGCCGGTGACCGCCTCCGCCTGCACCGGCAGCACCAGATAGAGCTGGGTCTGCAACGCAAAGAGCGCGCTCAACGCCACCGTGAACGCCAGGAACCGGCCGTCGGTCAGCGACTCCCGCCAGTCCCGGCCGACGCTCTGCCCGCTGGCCGTCACCGGCTGGGCCGGCAGCACCAGCGCCTGCGCCACGGTCAACGCGGCGAACACCAGCGCGGCCCCGGTCGCCGCCGCCCGGAAGTCCACCAGCAGCAGCGCGCTGCCGACCAGCGGCCCGATCAACGCCCCCGCGCTGGCGAACACGTTGAACAGGGCGAACGCCTCGGCCCGCCGGTCCGGGGCGGCCTGGGCCAGATAGGCGCGGACGGCCGGGTTGAACAGGGCACCGGCCAGACCGGTCAGCACCGAGGCGACCAGCAGCGCCGCCAGCGACCCGCCGACCGCGAACACCGCGAAGCCGACCGCCCGCAGCCCGCACCCGGCGATGATCACCCCGCGCGCGCCGAGCCGGTCCGCCGCCGAACCACCGAGCAGGAACAGTCCCTGTTGGCTCAGGTTGCGCACCCCGAGGACCAGGCCGACCAGGGCGGCCGAGAGCCCGATCTGGTCGGTGAGATAGCCGGCCAGGAAGGGCAGCAGCATGTAGAAGCCGACGTTGACGCCGAGCTGGTTGACCACCAGCAGCCGGATCGGCACCGGGAAGCCGCGCCACGACGCCCAGGTGGCCCTCACCGGGGTGCCTCCGCCGCCGGTGCCACGCCGAGCCCGGCCGCCCCCGACAGGCGCAGCACACCGTCCCGGCCACCGAGGCCGGTCCACGGGTCGTCGGCGAGCAGCAGGTGGCCGTCCAGGTCCACCCAGCGGGCCAGACCGGCCAGGTGCACCGCCGGGGCGATGCCGAGCGAGCTGGCCACCAGGCAGCCGAGCATCACGTCCAGGTCCCGTTGCCGGGCCGCCTCGATCATGTCCCCGGCGGCGGTGATGCCGCCGCACCGGGCCAGCTTCACGTTCACCCCGGCGACCGCGCCCGCCAGCCGGTCCAGGTCGGCCGGACCGGCGGCGTCCTCGTCGGCGACGACGGGCGTGCCGCTGCGGGCACCCACCCAGGCCAGCAGGTCGGGGCGACCCGGCGGGATGGGCTGTTCCACCGCGTCCAGCCGGTGCGGCGCGAGCGCGTCGAGCTGTCGTACGGCCTGCTCGGCGGACCAGCCGCCGTTGGGGTCGAGCAGCAGCCGGGCGTCCGGCGCGGCGGCGCGGACCGCCGCCACCCGGGCCAGGTCGTCCGCGTCGCCGGCCTTCACCTTGAGCACCGAGAACCCGGCGGCGACCAGGCGTCGGGCGGTCGCCGCCGCCTCCGGCACCGGCACCAGCCCGATGGTGTACGCGGTCGCCACCGGCGTCGGCTGCGGCGCCCCCACCAGCCGGTGCACGGGTACGCCCCGGGCGTGCCCGAGCAGGTCGTGCACGGCCGCGTCGAGCGCCCCGCGCACCCCCGGCGGCCCCGGATACGAGCCCAGGTCGGCCCGGAGCGTCTCCGGGTCCGGGCAGCCGGCCACCCGCTCCGCCCACCCGGCGCAGCACGCCTCGATCGCCGCCCGGTCGAGTCCGAGATAGTGGCTGGTGACGACCTCGCCGTGCCCGGTGACACCGTCGTGTGTGACGGTGAGGCGCACCGCCCCCCGACGGACCATCACCGACCGGGAGATGCGCAGCGGCTCCCGCAGCACCAGCGGGTACGCCTGCCAGGTCAGCCTCATGCCGGCACCCGCCCCCGGCCGGGCACCGGATCGGTCACCGTCCGGCACCGGCTCCACCGGGTGACCTCCACCGCGCCGGGGTGCGGGATCTCCACCGGGTACCCGTGTCCGGAGTCGAGCAGCCCGTTCCGAGCACACCAGCCGTCGTCGAAGATGCTGTCGAGATAGCGGTGCGGGCCGTCCGGGAAGACCGTCACCACCCGGGCGTCCGGCCGGGTCCGGGCGGCCCAGGCGGCGACCCGGGCCACCGCCCCGGTGCTCCACCCCCCGGTGACGAAGCCGGTCCGCGCCAACCGCCGGCAGGTGTCCACCGCCTCCGCCGGACCGACCCAGTGCACCTCGTCGAAGGCCGGATAGTCCACGTTGTCCGGATGGATGCTGCTGCCCAGGCCGCGCATCAGCCGGGGACGGGCCGGCTGACCGAAGATCCTCGACCCGACCGTGTCCACGCCGATCAGCCGCAGGTCGGGCCAGGACCGCCGCAACGCCCGCGCCAGCCCGGCGCTGTGCCCACCGGTGCCCACACTGCACACCAGCACGTCCACCGCGTCGACCTGGGTGGCGATCTCGTCACCGAGGCTCGCGTACCCGGCCACGTTGTCGGGGTTGTGGTATTGATCCGGCCAGTACGCCCCCGGCAGCGCCGCCAGCAGTTCGGTCAACCGGTCCCGCCGGGCCTGCTGCCACCCGCCGGTCGGATGCGGCCGGTCGACCACCTCCAACCGGGCCCCGTACGCGCGCAGCAGCGCCCGCATCGACGGCTCCAACTCGCGGTCCACCACCAGCACCACCGGGTGCCCGAAGGCGTGCCCGGCGAAGGCCAGTCCGATCCCCAGCGTGCCGCTCGTCGACTCCACCACCGGCGCGCCGTCACGCAACTCGCCCCGACGCCGCGCACCGGCCAGCATGGTGACCGCCGCGCGGGCCTTCATGCCACCCGGCGCGGCACACTCGACCTTCGCCCAGAAGCCGCCGTGCGGGTGCGGCAGCGGCGCGTCGACGTACACCAGCGGGGTGTGTCCGACCAGGTTCAACAGTTGCGGCGCGTTCATCCGGACACCCCGTAGCGGTAGAGGGTCGTCGGCCCGCCGTCGAGCCAGAAGAACGGGTACGGCTCGGCCGACACGGCGGTCAGCCCGGCACCCAGGAACCACGGCAGCACCGCGCTGCCGGTCTGCGCGAACGCCACGAACGGTTTCCGCTCGGCGGCGGCGTGCGCCAGCAGCGGCGCGAACGTGTCGTTGCCGAGGGTCATGCCGGAGGCCAGGATCGCGTCGCAGCGGTCCAGCACCGCCGTCGCGTCGGGCAGGTGCGGCTCGTCCCACTCGGTGCGGCCCCCGGCCAGGTCGCACGGCAGATACCGACGGCCGGTCGCCCGCAGCCGTTCCAACAGGGAGTTGACCACCCCGACGACCAGCACCGTGCGGCTGCTGGCGGGCAGCAGGTCCACCACCGCCTCGGCCCGCGCCCGCGACTTCGCCAGCGACCCGCCACCGGGCACGCTGACCGTCGCGTCCGCCGCCTCGGCGTGCGGACGCACCGACATCAGGTAGGCGTCCAGCGCGGCCACCCGCACCGGCAGCAGCGGGTGGGTGAGCAGCTCCGCCACGGACGCGCCGACACAGTCGTACGCGGTCTCGTCGGGCAGCGCACCCGGCTCGATCGCGCACGACCCGACCGCCGCGTCGACCCGCAGACTCAGCACGTGGTTGCGGTAGCCGTGCGCCCGCGAGGCGTGCCGCACACCCTGCCGGGTGACGAACCCAACGCTGACCGTGGCCCGCGCCGGATCGGCCCCGAGCCGTCCCGCGCGCACCGCCTCCACCAGCTCCGACATCGACCGGAACGCCGGACGGGCCGGCGAGGTGGCGGTCACGCCCCGACCCCGACCCGGGCGTCGGCACCGGCCGGAACGCTCTCGTCGAGGTACCCGACCCGGGCCTGCCCGGCGAGCCGGTCGGCGACCGTCCGCGCACCGGCACCGGCGGTGTCGACCACCATCACGTGCCCCAGGTAGTCGTTGTTGCTGCTGGCGTCCCCGGCCCGGTGACCGTCCGGCTTCACCGACCAGTCGACCACCCGAGGATCCGTCGACCAGGCCACGGTGCCGTCGATCCGCGCCACGGAACCGGGTCGCGGCGGCAGCACGAACGCGATCGCGGCACTGCGTACGCCGGTGTCGGCCGGGGTGAGGTCCGGGTGTTCGCCGAGCGCGAGCTGCGCGTACACCATCGGAAGATCCACGCCGGTGACCCGGCGCACCAGCTCGGTGATCTGGTTGCCGGCGGGCCGGGGGTTGACCTCCACCACGCGCGGCCCGGTAGGCGTCAGCCGCAGCTCGGTGTGCCCGACCGCGCGGTCCAACCCGACCGCCTCCAGGGCGGCCACCGCCACCTCGCCGATCCGCTCACGGGTCGCCGGGTCCAGCACCGCCGGGAACATGTGACCGGTCTCGACGAAGCCGGAGGCACCGCCGAGACTCTTGTCGGTGATCCCGACGACCGTGGTCACACCGTCGACGGTGACCGTCTCCACGCTCACCTCCGGGCCGGTCAGCAGCTCCTCCAGCAGCACCACCGGCACCCTCGGCTGCCGCCGGGCATTCACCGGGAACGCGGCGAGGGCGTCGAACGCGGCGCGCAGCTCGGCCGGGTCCGCCACCTGCCGCACGTACATGCCGGCGCACAGGTCCACCGGCTTCAGCACCAGCGGATACCCCAGCTCGCGCGCGGCCTGCGCGGTGGCCGCCCAGCCGTCCGCGAGCGCGAACCTGGGTTGCGGCACACCGGCGCGGGCCATCGCCGTGCGGGCCAGATCCTTGCGGTACGCCCGCCGCACCGCCACCGGGTCCGCACCGGGCAGCCCGAGGTGCGCGGCCACCTGCGCGACCGTGTCCAGGTAGTAGTCGCACGAGGTGAGTACGCCGTCGAAGCGCAACGCCGCGTGCAGCCGCCCGGCCTGCTCCAACAGCGCGGGTACGTCGTTGGTGTCGACGGTCAACACGTTCTGCGCGGCCAGCAGCGAATGTGTGCCGCCGGGCGGCGCACCGCGCAGGTAATGGTGCAGGTCCCGGGTCAGGAACGAGAACCGGTGCCCGGCCTCCAACACCGCTCGCGGCAGGAGGTGGCTCATCGCCCCGACCCAGCTCTCCACCAACAACACGTGCGCCATCGGCGCCTCCCCACTCGGCAACAGGCGATGGCAATGGTAACGGTTTTCATTTGCGGGAGGAAGGGGGGTGTGGCGTGGCGTGTCAGACGGACGGGGCGTAGAGCAGGTCGGCGTCGGCGTGGAAAGATTCGAGGAACCGGCGGGCTTCGTCGCTTGGACATGACTTGCCGCGTCGTCGGCGGACGGTTGCCAGGGTGACCGGCGTGGCCGGGAAGGTGGCGGTTTGTCGCTGGCAGCCGGCCGTGCCGGGTCGGCGCGACGTGGCGCAGGGAAGGGCAAGCCGGGGTCCGCGCGGCAGGTTACGGGTGGCGAACTGGTCGCGGCTACTGCGCCTCCGGTAGGGCGCAACGACTCCAGGATGGCCGGGGCTCGGTCGGCGGGTCGCGGTCCGGGGTGGCTTGAGGTCGCGGGCCGGGCGGGGGCCTGCTCCCCAGCAGGGGCGGGTCTGCCGTAGGCGGGTGGCATCAGGCGTCGGACGTTAGGTGTAGCCTGCGTCACCTAACGTGCCACTGTGGGCATCGGCTTTGTTGCGGGGGGTTAACCAGGCGATGAGTCCACTCAGAAGGAACGTCCGCCGCGGCAGGACCGAACGAATCTTGCGGCTTGGACCGGCTCGCCTTTATCTGGATGACGTGGAAGAAATATGGCGAGCAGTCAGCGATCTAGAGCCTTCCGAGAGCGACTCGCTAGGTCGCTGGGAGGGGAGCCTAGTTATTCGGGCAGGCGAGGCGGAAGCCGACAGCATTCAAGATCTAGCGAAAGCAAGCCGTCATGAACTTGACGACATATCGCTTATGAACTTCAAGTCGAGTCGGCCTGTGATCGTTCGCCTTGGACGTCATCACTCTTATGTCCGAGTGGACTCCTCTGACGTTGAGGGTGGCAGGATGGCCGAAGATATCCAGCGATTCGTCAACGATCGACGAAGCTATTTGAGTGGCTTCGTGGCTCGGCCTTCGTATACTTTCCTTGGCGGGGCTGGCGGGGCAGTAATCGCCACCTCCGCAATACTTGCGCGATCTCATTTGACTGCTGGCCTAATTGTGATTCTTGCACTGGGGTTCGTGGCGGTAACTGCCAATATCTTTGTGGGTTA
The DNA here is from genome assembly GCF_055559695.1 of Micromonospora sp. NPDC023869. NCBI lineage: Bacteria > Bacillati > Actinomycetota > Actinomycetes > Micromonosporales > Micromonosporaceae > Micromonospora > Micromonospora sp. NPDC023869. The sequence continues at coordinate 322,577 of NZ_JBVHKD010000006.1, read as the reverse complement.
CATGCTGTCCCGTAGCCTCGGGTCGACCCGAGTCGTCGCACATAATAGTCATGACGGCCGTACATACAGTCGAGAAACAAGACGGAACTTGTTGGTGGCGCTCGTCGCTGGAGTGTTGGGTGCTGCGCTATCTGGAATCCTCGGATTCTGGGAGGGGCTGTTTATGCAATGAAAGAAACTATTGTAAGTTGAGATCTCGTGATCTAATTGTTGAAAATTGATAAAATAGCTAAGGTGCATAAATTGTAGGAAGAGGGGGTGGGGTGCTGCCGACAAGGACGTGTGCTTGGATCTCCACTTGGTGGTAAGGCGCGGTGCAAGAGTTGTTCTCTGCGCCCGCCTTCGAGTGGCGATCGATGAGTGATGCCGGTGTCAGCCCTGCACAAGTGGAGCAATGCCGTGGCGTTGGATTTGAAGAAGTTAAGGATGGAAGCCCGTAGGTGGGGCTGGGTGGCTGCTTCCGGGAGCTTTGAGTCCGTGCGACTCGGCGCTCAATTGCTTAATTGGCAAGAAGTGGCGACCCGGAAAGGTGAACCGACGGCAGTTGAGCTGCGTCCCGCGAGCCGAAGAGAGGCTCATCCGAATTCGCTTAGCGCCATTCATGGTATGGATGCTCAGCCTCTACATACGGACGGTTCGCACCTCAGGCGTCCGCCAGACGTGGTAATCCTGGCGGCTGAACGGCCTAATAAGACGCCGACCATGCTGTGGTGCCTTGAATCAAAGCACTGTAATCCCGAATATCCGTTAATCAGGCGGCCGGCGTGCGTAACCGAGGGGTTGTTCGTAGTTGGCGATGGCAAGGAGCACTTCCTTTCCTCTGCTTATTCGCACGGTAGAGGTTGGCGGTATGACCCGGGATGTATGACTCCTTCCGATCAGCGCTCCCGGGAGGTCGTCGACTTCATTGAAGACACGGCCAAAGCGAACGCGTATCGTCATGAATGGTCATCGGCAGACCGCTTGCTAATCATTGACAATCGCAGGACACTTCATGGTCGGGCTGCTGTTGAGCCCGGAGACGAGGCCAGAGTCTTACGTAGAGTCGCGTTCTGCATCGGGGAAGAGAAATGACTGCCTCAGATTACGATGAAGAAGCGCTGTGGTTGAAGGCGAAGCTCTTCCTTAACCATGCGATGGATGACGCCGAACCCCGGGCTTTCGATGAACGTGCGCTCTGGGCGTCTCTAGCGTTAGAGCTTCTTGCGAAGGCCGCCTTGGCTCGCGTTTCTCCGCTCCTAATCGCATCTCCAACTGAGGACGGTTCAAATCTCTTAATAGCAAGTGGTCTCGTGGAAGGGGAGGGTCGGTTTACATCGGTCAAAGCGCACACACTCTATAGTCGATGTCACAAGGCGTTCCGTCCTTTCAGTGAAAAAGATGCCCAGCAGATCACTTGGGCCAGGAATGCGTATCTTCATGGGGGTGCAGCCAGCTTTTCCCCCATTCCTCCCGCCGCTTGGTGGCCCCGGTACTGGGCGCAATCGGTGATCTTAGTGAACGCTCAGGACAAAACCTTAGAGGAACTGGTTGGACTCGACCGCGTCCCCATAGTTGAGGGCCATCTAGCGCAGAACAAGAAGAATCTAGAGCACCGGGTCGAGATGCTAATTGGGCGAGCTAAGCAGCGGCTAGCCCAGTTCAGAGCGGGTAACCTTCCGGCAAGGATTGCGAAAGAGTTCACGAACCCAACCGACCTGACCATAAGTCTTGGGCACAGTGCAAGTGAAGCTTGTCCAGCTTGTGGCTCAAGTGGCTGGTTGGAAGGCGACACAGTCGAGAGTAGCGAGATCCGGGCCGAGCGGCTATCCGAAGACGACTATGACGTATGGGTTGATCTTACCGTGATCTCCGATTACTTCAGTTGTGAGACTTGTCGGCTAGTTCTAAGTGGCACGGAGCTTATTGAAGCAGCGTGTCTCCCAACATACTTCTCAGGTCAAGGAGACTATAGCGACTATGTGCAGGAGGACTACGGCAACGATTGAGCCGGCCGATCACGGGTCTGCTGCACCGATAGGTGACATCTGAGATGGCTTGCCCTGACGGTGAGCTGGAAGGATGTTGCTGTGCCCAAGCCCTACCCCCGAGAGTTCCGTGATGACGTCGTGCGGGTGGCTCGTGACCGTGAGCCAGGCGTGACGGTCGAGCAGATCGCGAAGGACTTCGGTGTCCATCCGATGACGTTGTTCAAGTGGTTGCGTCAGGCCGATATCGACGCGGGGACCACGTCCGGCACGACCAGCGGTGAGTCAGCGGAGTTGCGGGAGGCTCGTAAGCGGATCAGGTTGTTGGAGCAGGAGAACGAGGTCCTGCGTCGGGCTGCGGCGTATCTGTCGCAGGCGCATCTGCCGGGAAAAGGTTCTACCCGCTCGTGAGCGAGCTGGCCGCTGACGGGATCGGCGTGGCGGTGACGTGCCGGGTGTTGAAGATCGCTCGTCAGCCCTACTACCGGTGGCTGGCCCGCCGTGTCACCGACGCTGACCTCGTGGCGGCGTATCGGGCCAACGCGTTGTTCGACGCCCACCGTGACGATCCGGAGTTCGGCTACCGGTTCCTGGCCGATGAGGCCCGCGCCGCTGGACAGCCGATGGTCGAGCGCACCGCCTGGAGAATCTGCTCCGGCATGGGCTGGTGGAGCGCGTTCAGCAAGCGCAAGCGTCGGGGCAAGGGCGGCAAGGTCGGACCACCGGTGCACGACGACCTGGTCCAGCGGGACTTCACCGCCGACGGCCCAAACCGTCTGTGGCTGGCCGACATCACCGAACACCACACCGTCGAGGGCAAGCTCTACCTCTGCGCGATCAAGGACGTGTGGTCCCACCGGATCGTCGGCTACTCCATCGACTCACGCATGAAATCGAGGCTGGCCGTCAACGCCCTGCACAACGCCGCCGCCCGCCGCGGTGACGTGGCCGGCTGCGTGCTGCACACCGACCGCGGCGCCCAATTTCGATCAAGGAGGTTCGTCCACGCCCTGCACCAACACCAGATGATCGGGTCGATGGGCAGAGTCGGCGCGGCCGGCGACAACGCCGCCATGGAGTCGTTCTTCGGCCTGCTCCAGAACAACGTCCTCGACCGCCGGACCTGGACCACCCGACAGCAACTCCGGACCGCGATCGTGACCTGGATCGAACGCACCTACCACCGCCGCCGACGACAGCGGTCGTTGTCCCGGTTGACCCCCGTCGAGTACGAGACGATCATGACCCCACCGGCCAGTCAGCCCGCGTGACTGAAACTGTCACCTATCGGTGCAGCAGACCCCACGACGTTTATGGAGCCCGGCTACCGGCCGGGGTGCGAGAACCTTCTATACGTCCATCGAGGCGGACCTGAACGGGCCGCACGCGCGCCGCCGCCACGGCGCGTGTCTGACGTTCCGACTTCGGCCACGCAACAAACCGGGGAGCTGGCGCGCAGAGCGGAAAGCCCGGGGCCGCCGCAGACGAATCGGGTGTGAAGTGGCGAAGGTCTGTCGCCGGCACCCCGGCCGAGCCACGCCCCGAGCGACGTGGCGCAGGGAAGGGAACGCCGAGTCCACCTGGCGGGTTACGGATGGCGAACGGGTCGCTGTTACTGCGCCCAAGTCGGGGGCGCAAACGACTCCAGGATGACGGGGCTACGTCGGCGTCTCGACGGTCGGGCGTCGTTGCGTAGGGCCATCCCGCTAGCCGACGACCCAGGCGATCCGAGCAGGCCTCTGCCCGACCCGCTAGCGTCCGACCTCGCGTCAAAGTCCCGCTTGACGTGGCGGACCGAGAGGCCGCCCGCTCCCCAGTGAGGCGGGTCGGCGAAAAGCGGGATGGCGACAAGGAAGCAGTATGCCGAGCGGTGCTTGTGCAGGGTGCCTGGGGTAGTCGACACTTCATCGGTGGTTCAAATCAGTTCGGCCATCATCGCGGCGTCAGTTGCGATCGTGGTTGCGTTCCTAACACCAACTGTGACCTCTCTGCGGGCGCGCCGCCAAGCTATTCATGACAAGTTTGACGCCGCTATCGCAGGGCTGCTGCTGGTTCAGACAGCCCGTCACAGTCCAACAGGTGTGGCTCAGCAGCCATCCGGTTATACAACTGACAAGCATCATGAACTGAATCTGAGAATTAGCGAGAAAGGATTTAATTACTACGTCGATACAACAGCGAGCGCCAAGGAGGCACTCGCTGCGATTGAGCGGTACGTGCCCGAGGTCCGCCAGTGGCTTCTCAGGAGTTGGGAACTACCCGAGGAAGAGGAGCCGCGATTCCGGGCGACGATCGAACGTCGGCGTGCCGCAGCGGTCAAGAGTGAGCGCCTCTTCCGCCCACGCCGCAGGTTGCAGCACTGAATAACAGCAGTATGGCGCAGTAGTCCCAAACTGAGTGACAATAGGCCGTGCGGCGCTGTATTTCTACGGACCCTGGTGGCCCATAGCACTCCTGGGTCTGCCGATGAAACACCTTGTCAAGGCTGGTTCCTTCGGATTGAAGAGTCGAGCTTCGTCGGTGAGGTGGTGGCTGGCGGGCCTGATATGCATAGAAGCACTGTCCTTGGGAAGAGAAGCGAGACTGTAAGCTACAGAGCTAGGCGGAAGTCCTCGATTTTCTGCCTGACAAGGCCCGAAGGCTCTTTATTGGTGGCGCACATGTCGAGCAGCAGCCGCACATCATCATCGTCTAATACGATAATCAACTTCCTGTCGTTCACCCACAGATCTCGCCTGACTTGCTCGGCGGAAGAATTCATTCCGCTTCTCGTAAGCAGCATGCCGAATAGCCCCAAGCCAGCGGCCGACAGGTAGTTCCCTACCTGAAGGATGCAGGACTTGTCAACCGGGTCGGCGTAATTTTTGGCGTCGATGACAACATAGTCCGCCTTGTACTGATTGCGCATAAACTTCCAGAATCCGTGGTCAGCATAGTTCGGAAGGATGAAATCTCTGCGATTCGCCTTGCTGGCGTTTGATAGTTCTATGATCGGATCTTCCAAGGGTGGACAGAAGGCCAAAGTTAGGATTCTTCCGCAGAGCTTCTGATATGCCAACCAGGCTGAACGGCCTCTGGGAGTGGCCTCTAGGTTCATGATAAGTTGGCCGACGGAAAGCGGGAGGATTTCTACCGCCTCCAAGTCCCCGCTAAAGGCGGCCTGGTCTCTAAACCAGTTTTGGTCCCAGATGTCGACGTCGAGATCAGTGAGGATATCTAGCAACTGATGAGTTACTGCATCAGGTATGGCGATCACGAGCCTGCTGCTGATTCCCGGTCGAACATTCCGTAGCGATTTACTCAATTCGACCAGGTAGTCGAAAGTTCCGCTGAACCTGGACCTCGTGCGCGGCGCTTCGCTAAGAGCGATGACTGAGTAGACCGTATCCAACTGTTCGAACATAATGTCGGGGATGTGTTTGGGCCGAGGCCCCCAAAAATGCAAGGGGTTGATGAGGCGCACATCTTGTCTTTTGCTGAGAACTCTTTCGACTAGACTTATGAGCTGTTCGCGACTTAGTTCGCGTTCCCTGAAACGCATGCCTGGCGCTCCCGTCGATCGTGGAGGTCTCTTTCGAGTCGTGTCGGGATAGCTGGGTTTTCCTCGGGCATCGGGAACCCACCTCCTGCAGTGATTTGCACAAGCACGTCGATCTTATTCCTTCTGTCACCACCCTCTGTCAGTCAGCGAGCCGAACGCGAGCGGTACGCGCAGGAGTCTAGGTAGGGACTGCACGGCGTACGTGATCGTGAGGAACGCGACGACGGTTGACGAATCCGATCCTGAGATGATGTTTGTGAGCAACGTTCCCGCTGGTGGTGGGGACTCGAAGGTCCGTTCAACCTTTGACGGCTTTCTTGATGATCAAGCAAGTGCGGGTGCTGTCGGTGCTGGTCGGTGTACCGTCCGGAGTGGCAGCCTGCCGGGGACGATCGGCAGGGGTTCTCGTATGACTGGGAGTGCCGCTGATGGCTCGTCGGCCGATACCTGTTGATCCCTCGATCGGTGATCGTATTCGTGCTCGTCGGGAGTTGCGTGGTTGGAGTGTGCGCTACGCGGCCAGTCGAGCGGGCATCTCTCACACCTCGTGGTCGCGGATTGAGCGTGGCCAGCAGCGCACCGACCGGTACATGGTGGTGGATCTGGCGGCGGCCCTCGAATGCTCGGTAGTGGACCTGACCGGGCAGGCGTACACACCGGCTGATCGGCAGCTCGACGCGGCGCGCATCGACGCGGAGCGGGTGTGGCGGATCATGATGGACACGCCGATGACCAAGCGTTCCGATGCGGTGGCGACGGTCGAGCAGGTACGCCGAGAGGCGGCGCTCGTGCGTGGCCTGTATGGGCGGTGTGACTACGCGGGCGCGTTGCGGCGGCTTGTCGACCTGGTGCCGGCGATGCACGGACTCACCGATCGGCGGGTGGCGTTGGCGGAGATGGTGCCGGTGTACGGCGTGGCGATGGGGTCGTTGCTGAACGTCAGCTACCCGGCGCATGCGTGGCTGGCGGCAGAGCGGTGCGCCGAGGCGGCCGAGTTGCTCGATGACCCGGTGGCGGCCGGGGTCGCGGCGGCGAACCGGGCGCGGGTGTCGGCCTACTCGGGGGCGTACGGTCCGGCGCGGGCGCTGTGTGACGTCGCGGCTGGCGATCTTTCGGGCAGCAGCGCTGATGGGGCGTTGGACGTGTTGGGATTCCTGCACCTGGCGCGGGCGCATCACCTCGCTGGGCTGCGGGATCAGGCGGGTGCGAAGGAGCATCTTGCCGAGGCGGGGCGGATCGCGGCGCACACCGGGGAGACCGACAGGTGGGACCTCGCCTGGGGACCACGGAACGTGGCGTTGTGGTTGATGGCGTACCTGCTGGACACGGGTCGTCCGGAGGCGGCGTTGCAGACGGCGGCGGGTGTGGAGTTGGCGGGCCTGCCTGCGGTGCGGCAGGTGTATTTCTGGCTCGACATGGGCCGTGCCGCTGAGGCTGTCGGTCGGGACCGGGATGCGGTGCGGATGCTGCTTGCTGCGGAGCGGGTCGGGTCGCAGCACGCCCGCTCGTCGGTGTCGGCGCGGGAGACGGCACGGTCGTTGCTGCGTAAGGGTGCGACCTCGCCGGAGTTGCGGGGGCTGTGCGAGCGGATGAGCCTGGCCGCGTAGTGGTGGTGCGTAAGCGTTCCAGCTAGCAAGTGTGCGTTCCGTAGCGTCCCGATTACAGCGCGGTCCGCATGTTCGTCCTTCTTCGATGTGCTGCGGTCGCGCCTCTGAACCGGCGCGGCGGTGGCCACATCTTCCCGAGTACCCACACCGCCGCGCCCTGTCCGATGAGGGGTCGTACGTGGGCGGCGTGGAACACGAACGAGGGCACAGCCGTGGCGAGCAGGCGGAAGCAGCGGAGCGGGAGGCCGCGAAGCAACGCATCCTGGCGCAGGCTGAGGCGGAGCGGATACCGGTCGAGGAGACGACCCGGGCGGTGCCGGATCGGCGGTGGCGTCGTGCCCGGTGACCCGGTTCCGATCGGGCGGCGGGTCGCCTACCTGCGGGCGCGGCGGAACCTGTCGCAGCAGACGTTCGCCGACCGCCTGGGCAAGTCGAAGAGTTGGGTGGACAAGGTCGAACGTGGTGTGCGGTCGTTGGAGCGCCTGTCGGTCATCCGGGACATCGCCACCGTGCTGCGGGTGGATGCGGCGACTCTGCTCGGTCGTGACGTCGAGCCTGCTGATGCGGTTGAGCGTCATGAGGGTGTCGCGCGGATCAGGGCGGCGATGTCGACGTACGAGATGGCCCTCGGTCGACCGTCGGCGCGCGGCGAGGTGATGCCGCCGGAGCGGGTGGCGCGGGAGGTCGCGCACGCGTGGACCACTTACCAGCACGCCCGATACCCGCACCTGATCGACCTGCTGCCGGGGCTGTTGACCACCGTGCATCGGACGTACGCCCAGGACCCGGAGGCGGGTCGGCCGTTGGTGGTGGAGGCGTACCGGGTCACCACGGCGCTGCTGGTCAAGCTGGACGAGCATCAGCTTGCCTGGCTGGCCGCCGACCGGGCCATGTCCGCCGCCACCGGCGACCGGCTGTTGTTGGCGTGCGCGTCGGTGCAACTCGGGCAGGTGCTCCGGACGTCGGCGCGGGCGCGCTCGGTGATGCTGGCCGCCGCCTACCAGATCGCCCCACCCGACCCCGACACCGGCGAACCGCCGGAGGTGTCGCTCTGCGGCAGCCTGCTCGTGCAGGCCGCCCTCATCGCCGCGACCTGCGGCAACGACCGCGCCGCCGCTGACCTGCTGGACGAAGCCGCCGAGATGGCCGCCCGGGTCGGCGAGGGACACGACCACCACCGCACGGCGTTCGGCCCGACCGCCGTCGAACTGGCCCGGGTCACCGCCGCCATCGAACTCGGCGACACCTCGGAGGCCGTCGCACGGCACGAGAAGGCGATCGGGCGCGACGAGTGGCGGTGGCTCCCCGTCGAGCATCGCGCCGCGCATCTCGTCGACGCGGCTCGCGCCTACCTGGACACCGACGACGTCACCAACGCGGCCCGAGTGCTGATCCAGGCCGATGCCACTGCGCCCGCCGAGATCCGGCACCGACCGGCGGTACGAGAGATGGTCGCCCACGTCGCCCGCGACCAGGACGCGTCGACGACGATCACCCAACTCGCCATCAGCCTCGGACTGGTCTGAACCGCTGCGGCCTAGCGACGAAGCCCGGTAGATCGTTGTCAACGCCGCTTGGTACGTTCCCGCAAGCTCATTCGGAGACGAAACATTCGCTGTACCAGAGCGTCAAAGCTTTGTTCCTTAGCTCTCCTGCTCGCCCGAAAACCGCTGTCTTAGTTCTCCAGCCGCAGCTTCTCACAGAGCACCGGTGCCCACGTGTGGCGGATCTCCATCCTGCCCGGCAGTTCGCGGGACTCCGCGAGTGCCTCAGGACGGCACGGGCTCGGCGACCTCGCTCGGACGCACGACTCGTGGCCGACGCGAGATCATGGACAGTTTCCGTTTCGCGCTAACGGAAACTGTCCATGATCTCGGCGACACCGCACACCGAGCGCCAAAAATGACATGTCCATGGCGCTCGACAACCACCCAGGCGACCCTGGCATAGGAGCGTCCCGGGCAACGGTTCGCACCGAGCCGACCGAAGGGTGGCTCAGGTCGCCGGTTCGCGGACGTACTCGGCGATCCGGAGGCCGGGGACGACCTCGCGCTCGCCGATCAGGCGGAAGTCGAGACGCTCGTAGAGCCGGCGGGCCGGGAGGTTCGCCGCGCCCGTGGCGACCACGGTCCGCCGGTCGCCGGCCGAGGCGAGGAGCGTCCGCACCAGGGCGGTGCCGGTGCCGCGACGGTGGGCCGTCGGGTCCACCACGAGCCGGTCGATGTCCAGCTCGGTAAGGCTCTCCGACCAGGCCACCGCGCCGACCAGCCGTCCGTCGTGGTGGGCGCCGAGCCACCGCAGCGGCGCGGCGCGCAGCGCGTCGAGCGTCTCGTGCAGGGGCGGGATGCGGTCGTCGCCGATGAGGGACGCCTCCACTGCGTACGCCGCGTGCTGGATCGACAGCAGCGTCCCGGCCAGGGTCTCGTCCGCGCCGGGGTTGATCTCCGTGATCCGCACCGCGCCATTCTGCTGCACCGCGCAGCGCGGCGCAGCCACTTTCGGGCCAGCCCTACATCTGTCGTTTGACGTATGACGTCTGCATCGTTAGATTTCGATGAGCGAGCGGTCCGGTCGTCCGGCGTCGACACCACGCCCCGACCTGGTGGACCGCTCCCTCGTGGGCTCGTGTCGCCGGATCGGGCGCCGCCGTCCGGGCATCCCCACGACACACCGACGTGCTGACGCCACCACCCGACGCCGGCACCCCCAGCCGGGCGCGTGCGGGCGGTCCCGCCCGCAGGCGACCCCGACCGAAGGAGTGGACCATGACAGTCATCGGCGAGGCCCGTCCCGCCTCCCCGCCGAGACGCGGTCGACGATCCGGACTGGCCGCCGCGCTCGCCGTGGTCATGACGGCCGGCACGGTCGTGGCGGTGAACGCCGCGCCCGCGTCCGCCGCGACGGTCGACACCACCGCGTGGTACGTCCTGGTGAACCGGACCAGCGGCAAGGCGCTGGACCTGTACGCCTTGGCCACCAACGACGGCGCGCGGATCAGTCAGTGGACGCGGAACAACGGCGCGAACCAGCAGTGGCAGTTCGTCGACTCCGGCGGCGGCTTCTATCGGCTCAAGTCCCGGCACTCCGGCAAGGTCCTCGACGTGCAGAACCAGTCCACCGCCGACGGTGCCCCGATCGTCGCCTGGTCGGACAACAACGGGGCCAACCAGCAGTTCCGGTTGGCCGACTCGGACGGCGGCCACGTCCGGCTGGTCAGCCGGCACAGCGGCAAGGTCGTCGAGGTCCAGGGCGCGTCGACCGCCGACGGGGCGAACATCGTCCAGTACGCCGACTGGAACGGCGGCAACCAGCAGTGGCAGCTCGTCCGCGTCGACGGGAGCAACCCCACCCCGCCGCCGACGGGCGGCACCGGATGCGGCCGTACGCCCACCCTGACCAGCGGCACGCACACGATCCAGAGCGGCGGCAAGAGCCGGTCGTTCATCCTGCGCGTACCCGCCAACTACCAGCCGAACAACCCGTACCGGCTGATCTTCGCCTTCCACTGGCGGGGCGGCACCATGCAGGAGATCTCCAACGGCGGCACCAGCGGGACCGCCTGGTCGTACTACGGCCAGCAGGAGCAGTCCAACAACAGCGCGATCCTGGTCGCGCCGCAGGGGCTCGGCAACGGCTGGGGCAACGCCGGTGGCGAGGACGTCACGTTCGTGGACGACATGATCCGGCGGATCGAGAGCGACCTCTGCGTCAACCCGAGGCAGCGCTTCGCCACCGGCTTCAGTTGGGGCGGCGGCATGAGCTACGCCCTGGCCTGCGCGCGGGCCGACGTGTTCCGGGCCGTCGCGGTGATCGCCGGTGCCCAGATCAGCGGCTGCTCCGGCGGCACCCAGCCGATCGCGTACTTCGGGCTGCACGGCATCACGGACAACGTGCTCAACATCGGTCAGGGGCGCGCGCTGCGCGACACGTTCGTCCGCAACAACGGGTGCGCGGCGCAGAACCCGCCCGAGCCCGGTGGCGGCAGCCGCACCCACATCACCACCGCGTACTCCGGCTGCCGGTCGGGCTACCCGGTGCAGTGGGCCGCCTTCGACAACGGGCACATGCCCGGCCCGGTGGACGGGACGTACGGCGAGAGCGGCATCACGACCTGGACCAAGGGTGAGATCTGGCGGTTCTTCGCGCAGTTCTCCTGACCTTCGCGGGACAGCGGGATCACCACGGCAGCCGTCACCGGTCGACGACCGGTGACGGCTGCCGGCGGCGAATGGAGGGGCGGTGTCAGCGTTGCAGTCGGGTCGGCTTGCCGGAGCCCTTGCGGCGGACCAGCCACGCCTCGGTGATGTGGGTGAACATCGCCTCGGCGGCACCGGCCGGGTCGCGGGCGGCGATCCGCTCGTAGATGCGGCGGTGTCCCCGATTGGACGCCACGCAGAGCGAGCGCTGGGTGCGGCCCATGTACCGCGCGGTGTTGGCGACCTGGCTCTCCAGCGAGCGGACCACCCCACGGGCGATCCGGTTGCCGGACGCCTGCATCACCGTGTCGTGGAAGGCCCGGTCGTGCTCGTGGTAGGCGGCAGTGTCGTCGACGAGTTCGTCCATCCGGTCGACCAGCGCCCGCAGGCGCTCGATGGTCTCGGCGTCGGCCTGCCGGGCGGCGACGTGCGCCATGTCCGATTCGAGCAGCCGTCGGGTGACCACCAGGTCGTCCAGGATGGCGAGGCTGTCGTCCTCGGCGATGGTGGCGGCGAGGACGAGTTCGTCGAGCATGTCCCAGTTCGAGGGCTCGGTGACCGTGGTGCCGGCACCCTGGCGTACCTGCACCAGGCCCTTCTCCTGGAGGACCTTCACCGCCTCCCGGACCACGGTCCGGCTGACCGAGAAGGTCTCGCAGAGCACGGGCTCGGGGGGCAGGGGAGACCCGGACGGGTGCATCCCGCGCACGATCCGCTGCACCAGCTCGGCGGTGACGGCGCGCGCGAGGTTCTGCGGCCGGCGGGTCCAGGCCGGGGCGGCCGTGGCATCCACGGTCGTCTCCTGCGATGGCGTCATGTCCCCTCCGATTTGCTTGCGTGGCACGACGTCCGGTGGTCAGTGTACGTCCGACCGTTGACGTCACACGTCATACGAGTTACGTTTTCGCACATTGTTGGCCTGCGGTGGAGCCGTCGGCCATTGCCGTTCAGAGGTGAACAACGATGAAACAGCGCGCAATATGGTCCGCCGTCCTCGTTGTGGGACTGGTAGCGATGGCCGGCTGTGGAAGCGCCACCGGATCGGGCGGGTCCGCCGGTGGCGCGGAGGGCAAGCTGGTGGTGTGGGACTGGAAGTCCGGTGAGCCGTCCGCCGCTGCGTACCTCGACAAGGCCAAGGCGGACTTCGCCACGAAGCACCCGGACGTGACGGTCGAGTTCGTCGCGCAGCCGTTCGACCAGTACTACACCCTGCTGGGCGCGGCGATCCAGACCGGCAAGGGCCCGGACGTCATGCTCTTCAACGGTGGCGGTCAGATCCGGGACCGGGTCGACGCGCTGGTGCCGCTGGACGAGTACCTCGCCGAGGACCGGGAGCGCCTGGCCGGCTGGGACGCCTTCACCGAGGAGGGCCGCACCTACGCCGGCCCGGTGACGTTGCAGGGCCACCCCATCTACTACAACAAGGCGGTGTACGAGAAGGCCGGGCTCGACCCCGACGCCCCGGCCACCACCTGGACCGAGTTCCTCAGCGACTGCGCCGCCATCGCCAAGGCCGGCGCCAAGTGCTTCGCGCTGGGCAACAAGGAGGGCGCGGGCATCCAGTTCTGGCTCTCCGCACTGGGCTCCGCCACGCTCACCGCGCAGGAGTACGACGACTGGATCGCCGGCAAGCGCGACTGGAACTCGCCCCACGTCAAGCGGGTCTTCCAGCTCTGGCAGGAGGCCGGCGACGCCGGGCTGAACACCGACGGCGCCAACTCCACCGCGATGTTCAACGACGGGTTCGCCCTCTTCCAGTCCGGCAAGGCCGCCCACGTCATCGGCCTGATGTCGGACGTCGGGCACTGGAAGGACTTCAACGAGTTCCTGACGCCGGAGAAGCTCGGCGTGATGAACGCCCCGGTGGTCACCGAGGGCACCACCCCGAGCCTGCCCTTCGACGGTGGGATCGGCTACGGCGTGGCCAAGTGGACCAAGGACCCGAAGGTCGCCGCCGACCTGGTCCGCTCGCTCACCTCGACCGAGGCGCTCAAGGCCTTCTACGCCGACGCGGGCGCGATCGCCGCCGACACCACGATCGACGTGTCGCAGGGCGGCCCGGCGGTGGCGGGCATCGTGGCCGAGACCGCGGACGGCAAGCCGGCCCTGCACGTGGCGCTCTCCTCGAAGACCCTGGACCTGATGGGCCGACTGTCCCAGCAACTGCTCAGCGGCTCGGCCGACGTCGACGAGGTGGTGCGGCAACTGGCCGCCTCCGACCAGGCGGGCTGAGTTCGTGCCGATCGGGAACGCACAGTCGTCGGTCCGTCCGGCTCCGGCCGGACGGACCGACGCGGCGGCCGACCGTCGCCGGACCGGTGCGACGCGGGCCGCCGGCCGCCTGCGCTCCGAGCGCCTCGCACCGTACGTCCTGGTCGCCCCCGCCGTGCTGATCATCGTGGTGCTGCGGCTGTATCCGCTGCTGCTCGGCGTCAACTTCTCGTTCACCGGGGACGGGGCCCGCGACGGCACGGCGGTGGGCGTCGACAACTACCGGGAGCTGCTGGCCGACCCGCTGTTCCGGACCGCGCTGGGCAACGTCGGGTGGCTGGTGCTGCTGCTGCCGGTGGCGGTGGCGATCCCCGGCCTGCTGGCGACCTTCATCTACCTCCGGGTCCCCGGGCACCGGCTCTACCGCAGCGTCTACTTCTTCCCCGCCGTGCTCTCCCCGGTCATCGTCGGCGCGATCTTCAACCTGCTGCTCGCGGTGGACGGCCCCCTCAACTCCCTGCTCGGCCCGGCCGGTGTCGGCCCGATCGACTGGCTCGGCGACCCGGACATCGCGATGTTCGTGGTGGTCGGCGTGCACGTCTGGGCCACCTTCGGGATGTCCCTGGTGGTCTTCCTCGCCGGTTTCGCGACCCTCGACGCCGCCCTGCTGGACGCCGCCCGGGTGGACGGCGCCTCGCTGCCCCAGGTCATCCGGCACGTGATCGTCCCGGGGCTGTCCCGGACCATCCAGTTCGTCTTCGTGACCACGTTGATCGGCATGTTGACCTCGATGTTCGGCCTGCTGTTCGTGATGACCAGCGGCGGCCCGGAGGGGTCCACCTACCTCCCGGAGTACTACATCTGGATCCAGCAGGGCCAGATGAACCGTCCCGCCCTCGCCTCGGCCGCCTCGACGGTCCTCTTCGTGATCATGCTCGTGGTGGGGCTGGTGCAGATCAAACTGCTCAGCCGGGCCGGAAGGGAGAACTGATGTCACGCCTGCGGCCGGGGCGGTGGTTGATCGCCGTCCCGATGCTGGTGCTCGCCCTGGCGACGATCTACCCCCTGCTGTTCACCGCGAACGTCGCGATGAAGACCCGGCGCGACTACATCCTCGACCGCTTCGCCCTGACCGACAAGCTGCGCTGGGACAACATCGAGACGGCGTGGAGCAGCGTCGGTATGAGCCGATACTTCGTCAACTCGGTGATCGTGGTGTCGTCGTCGGTGCTCCTGCTGTTGCTGCTCGGTTCGATGGCCGGCTTCGCCCTCAGCCAGGTGCGGTTCCGCGGGTCGCGGGCGCTCTTCCTCGGCTGCCTCGCGGGTCTCTTCGTACCGTTCCAGGTGATCATGGTGCCGCTGGCCCGGATCATGGCCGACACGGCGCTCATCGACACGTACCCCGGGTTGATCCTCGTCTACGTCGCCCAGTTCCTGCCCTTCACCGTCTTCCTGATGACCAGCTACTACCGGTCGATCCCGCCGGAGATCATCGACGCGGCCCGGATCGACGGCAACAGCCTCTACGGCGTGTACCGCCGGATCATGCTGCCGCTGGGCACCCCGGCGCTGCTCTCCGTCGGCATCCTCAACGCCCTGTTCTGCTGGAACGACGTCCTGATGTCGCTGGTCATGATGCCCTCGGCCGACCAGCGCACCCTGATGGTGGGCGTGACCTCGCTGCGCGGGCAGTACTCCGACGACATCCCGACCTTCGCCTCCGGGGTGCTGATCGCTGCGCTCCCCGTCCTGCTGGTCTACCTCTTCCTCCAGCGCCAGATCGCCGACGGCGTCGCCGCCGGCTCCACGAAGGGCTGACATGCGGATCACCGGATATCGGACGCTCACCACGGTGCAGGAATGGGGACGCCCGGTCGGTGACGCCAACGGCGTCTTCGCCGACGGGGTGGTCCCGGTGTCGATCGTCGTCGTCGACACCGACGAGGGGATCTCCGGAGTCGGCCTCGGCCCGCACGTGGAGATCGAACGGATCTTCGCGGCCCTCGACGGCGAGGACCCGCGCGCCGTCACGACGCTCTACGACCGGATGCTGCGCCACAGCTTCAAGGCCGGACACGGGGGCTCCGTCTTCGGCACCATCGGCGCGCTCGACACCGCCCTCTGGGACATCAAGGCGCAGGCCGCCGGCCAGCCACTCTGGCGGCTGCTGGGCGGACGCGACCGGCGGGTGCCCGCGTACGCCTCCGGCCTGGACATCGGCCTGACCGACGACGAGCTGGTCGACACCTACCGCGCGTACGCCGCGCACGGCCTGCGTGCCGCCAAGCTCAAGGGCGGTCTGGACATCGCCCGCGACCGGCATCGCCTGGGCCTGGTCGGGGAGGTGCTGACCGAGGCCGGGCACGGACGCCGCCCCGGTCTGATGCTCGACGTCAACGAGGCGTGGACGCGCAAGCAGGCCGTCCGCCACGTCGGCGAACTCGAACGCACCCTCGATCTCATCTGGATCGAGGAGCCCGTCCGCCGCTGGGACGCCGAGGGCCTGGCCGCCGTCGGCCGGGGCGTGCGGGCCTCCGTCGCCACCGGCGAGAACCTGACCGGGCTGGAACAGTACCGCCCGCTGATCGCCGCCGGGGCGGTCGACATCGTCCAGGCCGCCGCCGTCTGGGGCGTCACCCACTTCCTGCGCACGTCGGCCCTGGCGCACGCCCACGACCTGCCGGTCAGCCCGATCGGCAACAGTCCGGTCGGGCTGCTGCACGCGGCGACGTCGGTGCCCAACCACCTGACCAGCGAGTTGCAGAACCTGCGTCCACCTGCCGGCGTCACGCTCGACCTTCACGTCGAGGACGGTGCCTTCGTCCTCGGCGACGCGCCCGGCCTCGGCGTCCGCGTCGACGAACGGGCGATCACCGCCTCCGTGCGCCGTCCGGCGGCCCGCAGCACCGAGGGGCCCGACGTCCGGCCCGTGTCGGCGGGACGGCGGCTGCTGCCGGAGTACGACACTCCGGCACCGGCCCGGACGGCGTACCTGCCGACCGGCGCGACGGTCGGCGGCACCGCCCTGAACGGCCACGGCGGGCGGGCCGAGGCACCGCTTGCCGAGTCCGACGGCCACTGACCCGACCGGGTCTGCGCACGCCGTCCAGGGCCGCCCAGGCGGCCCCCGGTCCGCGCACGTCACCCCGGGTTCGCGCACGTCGCCCCGGGTCCGCGCGACCCGCCCGGGTCCGCGCACGCTGATCGGGTCCGCGCACGGCGATCGGGACCGGCTCCCGTGGTGCGGGGGCCGGTCCCGACCGCTGTCATCGGCGGGTCAGCGTCGCGGTCTTCAGGCCGCGCCGAACCGCCACTGCTGGTTGGTGCCGCCGTGGCAGGTCCACTGCACCAGCCGGGCGCCGTCGGTGGTGGCGCCGCCGTTGACGTCCAGGCAC
The DNA here is from genome assembly GCF_055559695.1 of Micromonospora sp. NPDC023869. Lineage (NCBI taxonomy): Bacteria > Bacillati > Actinomycetota > Actinomycetes > Micromonosporales > Micromonosporaceae > Micromonospora > Micromonospora sp. NPDC023869. The sequence continues at coordinate 305,660 of NZ_JBVHKD010000006.1, read as the reverse complement.
AGGCCGCTCAGCACGCTGCGGACCGTGTAGACGCCGCTGGTGCCGGTCGCCGTGACGGTGAACTTCTGCTGGTTGCCGGTGCCGCAGGTGGCCTGCTGGAGGAAGGCACCCGCGCTGGTGGACGAGCCGACGATCTCCGCGCACTTGCCGCTGTGCACCGCCTTGAGAGTGACGGCACCGTTGCCGGCGTCGACCGCCTGCCACTTCTGGTTGTTCCCACCGCTGGCGGCCCACTGGTGGATCTGGGCGCCGTCGGCGGTGGAGACCCCGTTGACGTCCATCACCTTGCCGCTGTGCTGGGCGGTGAGGGTCCAGGTCCGCCCGGCCACCCCACCGGTGCCGCCGACACCGACCCCCGCACCGCCGAACGTGTGCGAGTCGAGGTCGAACCAGTTGTTGCCGCTGCCCTTGAAGACCAGGTACAGGGTGTGCGTACCGGCCAGGGCCGTGACGTTCACCGGGGGCGTCGACTGGTAGTTGTCCCAGCCGCCGGTGGCCGGCACCGGCGTGGTGGCCAGCAGCGTGCCGGTGGGGGAGCCGGCCCGCAGCTCGATGGTGCCGCCGCCGGACGGTGACGACAGCCGGTAGCTGACCGTGCTGATGCCGGAGAGGCTCATCGGGGTGAAGGCCACCCAGTCGTTGTTGGAGATGTCGCCGACCCGCTTGCCGCTCTCCGCGCCGGCCTGGTCGACCACCCGGGTGCCGGACTGGCTGCTGTAGTACTCGGCCTGCTTGTGCTTGGGCTGGAGGATCACCTGGGCGTGCCCGGTCAGCGGCGCGGCCCCGCCCGCCCCGCCGTTGTCGGTGTAGCGCGCGTTGAGCACATAGAACAGGTTCGCGCCGTCCGGATGCCCACCGAGCAGGTCGGTGGGGATGGTGCCGGAGCAGCCGGGCAGGTCCGTGGTCTCGTGCGCGTGGTCGTCGTGCCCCAGCGCCGGGTTGAGGATCACCTTGGCGCAGTCGATCGCCGCCCCACCCGGGTCGGAGACGCTGATCTGGTAGGAGACTCGGTCACCGAAGGTGAGCATGCCGCCGTGCGCCGGGGTGGTGATGGTGACCACCGGAGCGGTGTTGCCGACGGTGATCGCCACGTTGGCGAAGCCGGTCTTGCCGGTGCTGTCGGTGACCCTGAGCTGGGCGGTGTAGTTGCCGTTGGCGGTGTAGACGTGCGACGGGTTGGTCGCCGTCGACGTGGTGCCGTCACCGAAGGTCCACTGGTAGCTGATCGTGTCACCGGGGTCGGGGTCCGCCGACCCGGCGCTGGAGAACTGCACGGTCAGCGGGGCGTTGCCGCTGGTGGGCGTGCCGGTGGCCTTGGCGATCGGAGATCGTCCGCCCTGGACGTAGTCGATGCGGTAGAGACCCGAGTCGCTGTTGCCGCCGCCGAAGTTGGTGCCCCACTCCAGCAGGTAGAGCGATCCGTCCGGGCCGAACTCCATGTCCATCGGCTTGTTGAACCGCGTGCTGGGCAGGAACGCGTTGGTCCGGGTGACCGCCGTCGCCGAGTCGAAGTGCACCTCCTTGAGGTAGCTGCGCGACCACTCATAGAAGAAGTGCACCCCGTCGTAGTACGGCGGGAACTTCGTCTGCGACGGGTTCGCCGCGTTGTAGCGGTAGACCGGGCCGCCCATCGGTCCCGAGCCGCCGGAGCCCAGCTCCGGGAAGGTGGTCGAGGTGCCGTAGCCGTACCACATGTTCGGCGCGACCACCGGGCGCAGGCTGGTCAGGCCGGTGTTGTTGGGGGAGTTGTTGACCGGGGAGGAGCAGTTGAACTTGGCGCCGACCGCACCGGTGTCCGGGTTGTACGGCGCGTACGGCTGGTTGTCGCCGTGGCAGAAGGGCCAGCCGTAGTTGCCCGGTGCCTTGATCACGTTCAGTTCGACGAGACCCTCGGGGCCGCGGTTGGTGGTCGGCGGGTTCCGGTCGGGCCCGTAGTCGGCCAGGTAGACCCAGCCGTTGGCCGGGTCGATGGAGAAGCGGAACGGGTTGCGGAAGCCCATCGCGTAGACCTCGGGCCGGGTCTGCGCCGTCCCCTGCGGATAGAGGTTGCCCGACGGGATGGTGTAACCGCCGCTCGCCGAGGGCCGGATGCGCAGCAGCTTGCCGCGCAGGTCGTTGGTGTTGCCGGCGGTCCGGGCCGCGTCGAGCATGTGCTTGCCCGAGCGCCAGTCCAGCGGCGCGTAGCCCTGCCAGTTGGGGTCGAGGTTCGGCGGCACGTCGTCGCCGGTGCCGATGTAGAGGTTGCCGTCCGGCCCGAAGTCCATGTACCCACCGGTGTGTCCCGGCTCCGGGTACGTGCGGTCGCGGTACGCGGGGATGTCGATGACGGTGACCCCGCTGGACATGTTCAACGTGTCACCGCTCAACGTGTAGCGGGAGACCCGGTTGACGTCGGTGGAGCTGCTGGCGGGGGAGTGGTACAGGTAGACGTACCCGTTGGTGGCGAAGTTCGGGTCCAGCGCCAGCCCGGTGAGGCCGTCCTCGCCGCCGGTGTAGACGCTGAGCGTGCCGGCGGTGACGGTGCTGCTCGTACTCGGCTTGAAGATCTTGATCTGGCCGCCGCGCTGGACGTAGATCACCCGGCCGTCGGGGGTCACCGCCAGGGCCATCGGGTCGACGGTGTTGGTGTCCAGCGAGCGCTTCTCGAAGTTGCCCCAGACCGTGCCGCCACAGTCGCCGGGCTCGTTGCCGGCGGCCCACTTCACCCCGCCGAGCACGTGGTTGCGGAAGTGGGTCTCGCTGTAGGACTCGATGGCGTGGCCCATCGCGGTGGCCCAGACCCGACCGCCACCGACGGCACGGCACCAGGAGATCGGGTGGTCCGGACCCATCGCCCGGGAACCGGGGTTGTACGTCCGTTCGTCGGCCGTGACCAGCACGTGTACGTCACCGCGCGGGTTCTTGTCGAAGTTGTACCACTCCTCGCTGCGGTTCCAGCGGTCCGGCAGGGTGGCCGTGGAGGGGTGCTTCTTGTCGGCCACGATCGCGGTGCCGGGCAGGACGCCGGGGGAGTGTTCCGGCATGTGCGCGCCGCCGTTGACGGTCTGGTCCCACCACGGGTACTCACCCTCGATGCCCATGTCGGTGGCGTTGTGGACCGCGACGATGCCCTTGCCGGAGGCGAGGAAACCCTCCACCGCCTGACGCTGGGCGGCCGAGGTCCAGACCATGCCAGAGGTCTGGAACATCACGAGGACGTCGAAGGTGGCGAGGTTGGCCGGGGTGAACACGGCCGAGTCCTCGCTGTGCACCACCTCGAAGTTGTTGGCCGCCGCCTGCTGCTGGAACATCGTGACGCCGGCCGGGATGGAGTCGTGCCGGTAACCGGCGGTCTTGGTGAACACCAGGGCCCGGAAGGCGGGAGCCGCCGCCGCCGGGTTCACGACCGCGAAGGTCAGTAACAGACCCGCGATCACTCCGATGATGGATGTCGTGCGACGCATGGCGTCTCCTCGTTGGACGGGCGGGGGATACGGGTGGCGCGCCAACGCTTCCGGTGGTGACTCACCGTCATGTCGGACTGAGGTGCCGTCCCGTGGGGGTGGGGAGCCGGAGCACACCGTCCATCGATGTCGCCGGATGTTAACGACGCCATGGACGGTGTCTCCGTGCCGGTGCTGGCTCTCGCGCAGGTGTGTCTTTCCCGGTCCGCACCGACGGGACGGTGCCCGAAAGTCCCTGGCGGGCGGGGGATTGCGAACTCATACCCGAACATCTATCTTCATACGTGTGATGTTTCGGTCGTGTCAAGCGAAAGTTTGCGCACGACAACACGAAGTGCCGCATCTGGATGACAAAACAGTATCGACCGTCCATGTTGGAGGATCTCCGGCGTCGGACGGCACCCGATCTTGGCTACTGATCGTGAGGATCTTCGACGATGTCAGACCGGCGTCCGGCGCCCCTGCTCGCGCTGCGGAGAATCAGCAAGGCCTTCCTCGGCGTCCGCGTCCTCGACGGGGTGGGGCTCGACGTCGCGGCGGGCGAGGTGCACGCCGTCGTCGGTGAGAACGGTGCCGGCAAGTCCACCCTGATGAAGATCGTCTCCGGCGGGTACGCCCCGGACGCGGGCACCGTCGAACTCGACGGCGAGCCGCGCGCCTTCGGCGGCCCCCGCGACGCCCAACGGGCCGGCATCGGCATCATCCACCAGGAGTTCAACCTGCTGCCGGAACGCACCGTCGCGGAGAACGTGTTCCTGGGCCACGAGCCGACCCGCCGTGGCCTGGTCGACCGTCGTCGGATGCGCGAACGCACCCGGCAGCTCCTGGCCTCGGTCGGGGAGACCGTCCTGCCCGCCGACGCTCCGGTGGGGCGGCTCAGCGTCGCGCAACAGCAGGTCGTCGAGATCGCCAAGGCACTCGCCCTGGACGCCCGGCTGATCATCATGGACGAGCCCACCGCCGCACTGGCCGACCACGAGGTGACCCTGCTCTACGCCCTGGTGCGCCGGCTCCAGGAACAGGGCATCGGCATCCTCTATGTCTCACACCGGCTCGCCGAGGTCTTCGACCTCTCCGACCGGATCACCGTCCTCAAGGACGGCCGCCGGGTGACCACCACGGACACCGCCGACACCAGCGCCGACGACCTCGTCCGGCACATGGTCGGCCGCGAACTGTCGCACTACTACCCGCCGCGCGCCGCCCCGGCCGACGTCGGCGCGGTCCGGCTCACCGTGCGTCGCGGCGGGAACCGCAGACTGCGCGACATCGACCTGGACCTGCGCGCGGGCGAGGTGCTCGGCATCGGCGGTCTCCAGGGCTCCGGCCGCTCCGCCCTGGCCCGAGCCCTGTTCGGGGCCGCCCCGTTCACCACCGGCGAGGTCGGCCTCGACGGCAGGCCGGTCCGGTTGCGCTCCCCGCGTGCGGCGATGCGGGCCGGGATCGCCTACGTCACCGAGGACCGCAAGGGCGAGGGCACGATCGGCCGCCAGTCGGTGCTCGACAACGCGTTGCTCGCCGGCCGCGCCGCCTTCCCGATCCGCTCCGGCCGGGCCGTGCGTACCGCCCGGGTCCGGGAACTGCTCGCCGCCGTCGAGGTCCGCGCCGCCGGTGACCACCAGGAGATCCGCTTCCTCTCCGGCGGCAACCAGCAGAAGGTCGTGCTGGCGCGGTGGCTCGCCCTGAAGCCCCGGGTCCTGCTCTTCGACGAACCCACCCGAGGCATCGACGTGGGCGCGAAGTCGGCGATCCACGACCTGGTCCGCCGCCTCGCCGCCGAGGGCGCGGCCGTGCTGATGATCTCGTCCGACCTGCCCGAGCTGATCGGCATGAGCGACCGGATCATCGTCATGCGCGACGGCCGGATCGTGGGCGAACTGCCCGCCGGCAGCCGCGAGGAGGACGTGGTCGGGCTCGCCCTCGGCACGGTACGGGAGACCGCCGCGTGACCACCCGTGCGCTGCTGCCCGCCCGACGCCCGGTGCCCGGGGTGTTCGTGGCCCTGGCCCTCACCCTCACCATCGGCTGGCTCGTCGTCCTGCTCGACGGCGGTCAACTCGTCAACCAGTCGACCACGGTGAGCCTGCTGCACGTCGCCGCCGGCCTGGGCTTCGTCGCCGTCGGGCAGACCCTGGTCATCCTCGGCGGCTCGCTCGACCTGTCGGTCGCGTACGTGGTCAGCCTGAGCACGTTGGTCGCCGCCGAGACGATGGCCGGCCGGGACAGCGCGATGCTGCCCGCGATCGGCCTGACGCTGCTGGTCTGCGCCGGGATCGGGCTGCTCAACGGCCTGCTCGTCACCGCCGGGCGGATCAACGCGTTCATCGCGACGCTCGGCGTCGGGTTGCTGCTCAAGGGATATCTCGACAACGGGTACGCCGGCCCGGCCGGCACCACCTCACCGACCCTCGTGCAGACCCTCGGCTACCAGCGCGTCGGGCCGGTGCCGGTGGCCTTCCTGCTGCTGCTCCTGGTGGCCGGGGCGGCCTGGTTCGCGCTCGCCCGGACCAGGTTCGGCCACCATCTGCTCGCCGTCGGCGGTGACGAGGAGGTCGCCCGGCTCTCCGGGGTACGCACCGACCGGGTGCGGGTCACCGCGCACGTGCTCTGCTCGCTCTGCGCCGGGATCGCCGGCATCTACCTCGCCAGCCGGCTCGGCTCGGGCGCGCCCCGGGTCGGCTCGGAGGGCCTCTACGACCTGGAGTCGATCGCCGCCGTGGTGATCGGCGGCACCGCGCTGGCCGGCGGCCGGGGCGGCGTGATCGGCACGGTCGGCGGCGTGCTGCTGCTCGCCACCATCGACGCCGTCTTCAACCAGCTCGCCGTCGACGCGTTCGCCAAACAGGTGGTCCGGGGCGTGATCATCATCGCGGCGGTGGCCGTCTACGCCCGTCGGACCATGCGGAAGGCGGCCGGGTGAGCACGCAGACCCTCCGGCGTCGGCTCCGACCGGCGCAGTGGACCCGACCCGGTGGCCTGGCACCGATCCTGGCGATCCTGGTGGTGCTGCTGGTCCTGATCACCGTCCGCCAGCCCGACTTCCTCAGCCCGCCGTCGCTGATGTCGTTCCTCGGGCGCTCGGCGCCGATCATCCTGCTCGCCGCCGGGCAGTACTTCGTGATCGTCTGCGGCGAGTTCGACCTCTCCGTCGGCGCCCTGGTCACCGCGCAGGTGGTGGTGGCCGCCCGGCTGATCGACAGCGACCCGACGCGGACCTGGCCGGTGGTGCTGGTGCTGCTCGTCGGCGGCGCGCTCGTCGGCTTGGTCAACGGCCTGGTCACCACGCGGCTCGGGGTGCCCTCGTTCGTCACCACCCTCGGCATGTTCCTGATCCTCGTCGGCGCGGTCTACCTCTGGTCCGACGGGGCGCCGAAGGGCGGGCTCACCGAGGAGTTCCGGCAGTACGGCCGGCGCGCCTTCGAGGACGTGCCGCTGCTCGGCCGCGTCCCGTACGCGCTGGTGATCCTCGCGGTCGTCGCCACGGTGGCGGTGCTGCTGACCCGCGCCGACTTCGGGCGGATCCTGGTCGCCGTCGGCGACAACCCGCGCACCGCCGGGCTCAGCGGGGTACGCGTGTGGCGTACCCGCACCGCCGCCTTCGTCCTCAGCGGCCTCGCGGCGGCGGTCGCGGCCATCCTGATCGGCGGCTACAGCGGGGTCTCCTTCCAGGCCGGGGCTGGCCTGGAGTTCGGTGCCATCACCGCCGTGGTCCTCGGCGGTGTGGCGCTGGGTGGCGGCCGGGGCTCGGTCGTCGGCGCGATGCTCGGCGCCACCACCCTCGAACTGCTCTTCGCGCTCATGAACTTCTACGGCATCTCGGGCGCGCTCCGACCGGCGGTCCAGGGCGTCATCATCCTGGTCGCCGTGGCGGTCGCGGCCCGACGTTCCACGTCCAGATAAAGGGGATCCCGATGAAACGCTCTCTGGCCGCGCTCGGCGCGGTGACACTGTTGGCCCTCGCCGGCTGCGCCACCGACCAACCGGTCGCGAACCCGTCCGGTGCCTCGTCCGCGCCCGCCGGGGCCGGCACCGGCGAACAGTCCTCCTTCTTCGAGCAGTCCGCCTACGACGCCGAGCTGGCCCTGTTGCAGGCCACGCCGACCGGCCCGGCGGACAAACCGTGGGAGCAGGCGCTCGACCCGGCGATGGTGGACACCGCCTCCTACAAGAAGGCCGGGCCCCACCGGATCTGCTTCTCCAACGCCGCGCTGAACAACCCCTGGCGTCAGGTCGGCTACAAGACCATGCAGGCCGAGGTGGCCGCACAGGGAGACCGGATCGCCGAGTTCGTGCACGTGGAGGCCGAGGGCAAGGACCAGAAGCAGATCGCCGACATCAACGACCTGCTCGGCCGCGACTGCGACGCCCTGATCGTCTCGCCGAACACCACCGCCACCCTCACCCCGGCGGTGGAGGCCGCCTGCCGCACCGGCCTGCCGGTGATCGTCTTCGACCGTGGTGTCGACACGGACTGCCCGGTGACCTTCATCAACCCCATCGGCGGGTACGGCTTCGGTCACGTGGGCGCCGAGTTCGTCAGCCAGCGGATGAAGCCCGGCGGCAAGCTGCTCGCGTTGCGCATCCTGCCCGGCGTCGACGTGCTGGAGACGCGCTGGGCGGCGGCGAAGGTCGCGTTCGACAAGGCGGGCGTCGACGTCGTCGGCGTCGAGTTCACCGACGGCGACCCGGCCAAGACCAAGAAGATCGTCGACGACTACCTCCAGCGGTACGGCACCATCGACGGCGTCTGGATGGACGCCGGTGCGGTCGCCGTCGCGGCGGTGGAGGCGTTCCAGGACGCCGGCAAGCCGGTGCCGCCGATCAACGGCGAGGACCAGCTCGACTTCCTCAAGGTGTGGAAGGAGGCCGGGCTCACCGCCATCGCGCCGACCTACCCGACCTACCAGTGGCGTACGCCGATCATCGCCGCCCTGCGGATCCTCGACGGTGAGCAGGTCTCCAACCCGTGGAAGCTGCCGCAGCCGACCATCACCCAGGAGAACCTGGACAGCTACCTCGACCCGGACATGCCGCCGCTGCACTACGCGATGTGCGGCTGCACCGACCTGCCCGGGTACCCCCAGCGCTGGAAGTAGGCCCCGGTGTACGAGATCGGCGTCAACCCCTGGGTGTGGACCTCACCGGTCGACGACGCGGCGCTGGCCGAGCTGGTGCCCCGGATCGCCGGCTTCGGCTTCGACACGGTCGAGCTGCCGATCGAGCAGCCCGGGGACTGGGATCCGGTCCGGACCCGGGACCTGCTCGCGGCACACGGGCTGAGCGCGGCCGGCGTCTGCGCGGTCACCCCGCCCGGCCGGGACCTCGTCGACGCCGCACCGAGGGTGGTCGAGGCCACCGTGACGTACCTGAAGGGCTGTGTGGACAGCGCGGCGGCCGTCGGCGCGCCGAGCGTCGGCGGCCCGGTCTACGCCTCGGTGGGCCGGACCTGGCGGATGACGGCGGCCGAGCGGGCCGCCTGCTACGCGGACTTCCGCCGGGCCCTGGCCCCGGTCGCCGAGTACGCCGGTACGCGGGGCGTCTCCATCGGAGTGGAGGCGCTCAACCGGTACGAGACGAGCGTGGTCAACACGATCGACCAGGCGGTGGACCTGATCGACGGTCTGCCGTCGAACGTCGGCCTGATGATCGACACGTACCACATGAACATCGAGGAGACCGACCCGTACGCCGCGCTCGCCGTCGCCGGCCCGTACATCAAGCACGTCCAGGTCAGTGGCACCAACCGGGGTGCTCCCGGCAGCGACCACCTGGACTGGCCCCGCCTCTTCGCCGTGCTGGCGGGCACCGGCTACCGGGGCGCGGTCTGCATCGAGTCGTTCACCGCCGAGAACGAGACGATCGCCACCGCCGCGTCCATCTGGCGGCCCCTCGCCCCGTCGCCGGACCGGCTCGCCCTCGACGGGCTGGCCTACCTGCGCGGACTCCTGGGCTGAGCCGGCCACCACCCCTCGCACGGCCACTACCGCCGCACGAACACCACCACCCGTCCCAGCCGAAGGAGACCTCCCGTGTCCGGACCGCCTCGTCCCTCCGCACCCAGACGGGTGCTGGCCGCGGTGACCACGGTGGCGCTCACCAGCGTGCTCACCGCCACCGTCGTGGCCACCTCCGCCGCCCCGGCCCTCGCGGCCACCACCACCCTCTACGCCTCGCCGACGGGCAGCGGCAGCACGTGCAGCGCCGCCGCGCCGTGTTCGTTGACCGGCGCGCAGACCGCCGTCCGCGCCCTGAACAGCGCGATGTCCGGCGACATCGTGGTGCAACTCGCCGACGGGACCTACCGGCTCACCGCGCCGCTGCGCTTCACCGCCGCCGACTCCGGCACCAACGGATACCGCGTGCTGTGGCAGGCCGCCCCGTCGGCCCGGCCGGTGATCAGCGGCGCCCGCGCGGTGACCGGCTGGTCCCTCGTGGACGCCGGACGCAACATCTGGCGGGCCAACGTCGGCGCCGGGCAGGACAGCCGGCAGCTCTACGTCGACGGTGCCGTGGCGACCCGGGCGCGTACCCAGGTCAACCGGGCCGACTTCACCGCCGACAGCACCGGGATGCGGTTCACCAGCAGCGCGTTGGGCTACCTGAACAACCTGGCCAACCAGAGCCGCATCCAGATGGAGAGCGTCAACTCGTTCACCGACCGGTACGTCTCGGTGCAGAGCATCAGCGGCAACCAGATCCGGATGCAGCAACCCGGCTGGAGCAACAACAACTTCGGGTACGACACCTTCACCAGCCCGCACCGGGCCGGGCCGCTGTACCTGAGCAACGCCTACGAGTTCCTGGACGCGCCGGGGGAGTGGTATCTGGACCCGGGAAGCGGTGCGCTGTCCTACATCCCGCTGGCCGGGCAGAACATGAGCAGCGCCCGGGTGGAGCTGCCGACGGTGCAGTCCCTGATCCAGATCGGCGGCACGTACGCGGCCCCGGCCCACCACATCACGTTCAGCGGGGTGACCGTCACCGGCACGAGCTGGCTCGGTGCCAGCAGCGCCCAGGGCTACGTCGACCAGCAGACCGGCGCGTACATCGCCGGCAACTGGAGCTGGCCCGCCTTCACCTCCTGCCACAACGGCTGCCCGCAGTTCGAGGCCACCCGCCCGAACTGGCAGCAGATGCCGGCCGCCGTGCAGATCTCGGCCGCCAACAACGTCACCTTCAGCGACTCCTCGTTCGTCAACCTCGGTCAGACCGCCATCGGGATCGGCAACGACGCCAACGCCCACGGCAGCGGCGTCGGCCTCGGGGCCAGCAACATCACCATCACCCGGTCCGAGATCGCCCGCAACGTGGCCGGTGGCATCGTCGTCGGTGGCGTACGCGCCGACGCCCACCACCCCAGCGACCAGCGCATGGTCAACCGGGACATCACCATCAGCAACAACCGGCTGCACGACCTGGGCATCGAGTACCGGGGCATCGTCTCGGTGCTGACCACCTACGTCACCAACGCCACCGTCTCGTACAACGAGGTCTACAACATGCCGTACACCGGCATGTCGATCGGGTACGGCTGGGGCTCCAACGACGCCGGGGGCAGCAACCACTACGCCGACCGGGGGCTGTACAACTACCAGCCGCGCTACAGCACCGCCACCACCGCGTCCAACAACCGGCTCGTCGGCAACTACGTGCACGACGTCATGCAGCAGATGAACGACGGCGGCTGCATCTACACCCTGTCCGCGAATCCGGGCGGACTGATCAGCGACAACTACTGCCTGCGGACCAACGGCCACTTCGGGCTCTATTTCGACGAGGGCTCCCGCTACTTCACCGCCCGCAACAACGTCTTCTCGTCGACCGGCACCTGGGCCACCGCCAACTACTGGTACGCCGAGAACATGGGCAACTTCACCGTCACCAACAACTGGTCGACCAACGGCAGCAGCAACGTCACCAACGGCGATCGCGGCAACGTGGTCAACGGCAACGTGACGGTGAGCAACAACAACTGGCCCGCCGGGGCGCAGGCGGTGATGGCGGCGGCCGGTCCGCAGAGCGGCGGCGGCCAGCAGAACGTCCAACTGGTCGGCGGACAGTCCGGCCGCTGCCTCGAGATCGGCGGATCGAGCACCACCAACGGCACGCAGGCCCAGCTCTGGGACTGTCTAGGCGGCACCAACCAGCGCTGGACGTACACCGCCGCCCGGCAACTCGTGGTGTACGGCACCAAGTGCCTCGACGCGTCCGGCCAGGGCACCGCGAACGGCACCCTGGCGATCATCTGGGACTGCAACGGGCAGGTCAACCAGCAGTGGACGGTCAACCCGAACGGCACGATCACCGGCGCCCAGTCCGGGCTCTGTCTCGACGCCAGCGGGAACGGCACCGCGAACGGCACGAAGGTGCACCTCTGGGCCTGCCACGGCGGCACGAACCAGCAGTGGAACCTGCGTAGCTGAAGACGTCGGGTGGGACGGGTCCGGCCCCCGGCCCCCCCGCCCCCCGCGGGGGGCGGGCGGCCAATGCCCGCCGGGCCAGCGGCCAGGGGGCTGTGCTCGCCACGACTAGGCTCGGAAAAGCGGGGAAGGGG
>NZ_JBVHKD010000006.1:0-293653 GCF_055559695.1 Micromonospora sp. NPDC023869 | reverse complement strand
CGCTACCGCCCGTAGGTGCCCCCGGGGGGCCCCCCCGGCCGCCACCCCCCGCCTGTGAACCGGGCTTCGCTCACGCGGGGGGGGGGGCGGGGCCCGCCCCCGCCCCCCCCGACCCCCGGCCGGGCCGGGCGGCACATGCCGCCCGGCTCACGGTCACTGCTTCTTGGTCTCCCAGAAGATGGTCGAGATCTCCTCGATCCGGGCCAGGAGCTGGTCGGCCACGGCCGGGTCCGCGGACCCCTTCGCGCCGCCGGTCCCGGCCAGCTTGGTCGCCTCGTTGAAGAGCCGGTGCAGATGCGGGTACGCCTCGAAGTGCGGAGCCTTGAAGTAGTCGGTCCACAGCACCCACAGGTGGTGCTTGACCAGCTCGGCCCGCTGCTCCTTGATGATCAGCGAACGGGTCCGGAACTCCGGGTCGTCGCTCGCCTGGTACTTCTCACAGATCGCCTTGATCGACTCCGCCTCGATGCGGGCCTGGGCCGGGTCGTAGACCCCGCACGGCAGGTCGCAGTGGGCGCTCGCCACCGTGCGTGGCGTGAACAGACGTGACAGTCGCATGGCTTGCCCTTCTCGGTGTCCTCCGCTCGAACGCTAGAACCTCAACCAGCCTTGAGGTCAACGCGACGGCCGGAGACGACGATCACGAGTCGACGGACACGATCAGGGGACCGGTTCCCGGCGTCGAGGAGGTTTCAGGTATTCCGCCCTAATGTCGACATCGCGTCCGAATCGTCCTTCCCGGCGTCCTGGCCCGAGACGGACATCGGCGCATCCACACGAATCGGGAACCCGGAGGCTGATGGTGGGCGACGACAGGACCGGCACGGAACTGGGCAGGCGTCAGTTCGTCAGGCTCTCGGGAACGGTCGGCGCCACGGGTCTCCTGGGCCTGGTCGCCGTCGGTCGGGCGCGCGCCGACGGCGGTTCCGTCGACGGGGGAGTGCCCCCGTCGACCCCGGGTGCTCCCGGTGCTTCCGTCTGTCCCACGCCCTCCGCGTTGTGTGGCTACCCGAGCGACACCGGTGGTCGGTACGACCTGTGGGACCGGGTGCAGGTCTGCACCGGGGCGAAGGCCGGTCCGCCGTTCCCACAGTGCCTGCGCACCACCGCGACGTACGTGGTCCTCAACGGCGGGTCCGGCTCCACCCACGACTACCTGCTCGTCCCGACCTGCCGTGTCAGCGGCATCGAGTGCCCGTTCGTCACCACCGCCGCCGCCCCGAACTACTGGCTCGACGCGTGGCTCAACGCCCAACCGGGCCAGCCCGGACACGTGGTCTATCCGCACGTCGGCCTCGGCATCAACTCGGCCGACCCGACGATCCGGCAGCAGGACCAGCTCCACATCCACCTGGCCGGGATCCACTCGGGCATCCAGTCCCAACTGCAGAACCACGAGGCGTCGATCACCAACAACCCGGCCCGGTGGCGCGACCAGATCGTGCCGATCTGGGGACTGACCAGCACCGGCGCCCCCGCCCCGCGTTCCTATCGGGTCCTGCACGTCGCCAACCTGAACGAGAACCTCTTCCGGCTCCTGCTCGACAGCGTGGTGCGACCGACCGGGGCGAGCATGGCGGCCCAGGCGATGGCGGTGACCCCCCGCCTGATCGGCAACGGCGGCTTCTATGTCCTGAACAGCGAGCCGGGGCTGACCGTCCCGCCGGGTCAGCCCGGCGGCACCGGCACCGTCGACTTCCTGCTCGCGTACGCCTGACCCGGCTCGCCGGGTACGCGTGTGTCGTTTTCGGTGCGGTGCCTGGACCCGACATGCTACACCAGTCGGGGTGGCCTGCCACGTCGTGCGGGACGCCCTCACGCGGTGGGCAATACGCGGTGCGAGCGGTCATTTCACGGGTTGACTCCCGTGTCGAATGGGACCCATCCTGGCCGGGTGGCCATACCTGAGGAACCGTTCGGTCCGTCGGTGCCGGTAAAACGCGCGACTGACGGGTGGCCGGGCGACTCGCTAGCGTATCAGGAACGGACGCCAAGATCATTGATGATCCGGCGCGATCCCTGGGCACCCACCGCGCTGACGAGACATCGGGACGGTGAACGGAGATGACCCTGGCCAGCACGCGGACCGCCACGAGCGTCCTGGACGACATGCTCGTGCCGCGCGGCTCCGAGCTGACGCTCCGCCTGATGAAGGGTGTGCGATCCGCTCTCTATGCACATCCCGTGGCGGCCCGGCGGGTCGCACTCGCGGCCGGCGAGCTGTTGCAGACGGACGGCGCGGACGGTCGTGTCTATTTCATCGACAGTGGCGCGATATTCCTGGAACACTATTCTCCGACCGGCCGCCGGACCATTATCGACATGTTGTCGAAGAACGAGTACTTCGGCGAGGATTCGCTTCCCGGAATGCCGAACCAGTACATTCCCGCCGCCGTGGTCGACACGAATCTGATCGTGCTCGAAAACGTCGCCATGCGGGACCTGCTCGACGAGGCGAACATCTGCGACGTGTGGTTGCGCAGCCAGATGTTGAAAGCACGCCGGCACCGCTCGCTGTTGCTGCAACACACCACATCCGACTGCGAGGCGCGCCTGGCGATGCGCCTGCTCGACCTGGCACAGGGGTTCGGGACCGCCTCCGGACGCACCATCCGGATCGGTCTCAAGCTGCGCCACGAGGACTACGCCGCGATGATCGGCACGACCCGCTCCCGGGTCGGACTGTTCCTGCAACGCTTCACCGATCGCGGGATGATCCGGAAAACAGCGTGCGGGTCCATCCACGCCGACCCGCGCCTGATCGTCGACTACCTGATGGAACGGATGGGCCTGGGGCCGGGCCGGCTGGGTCGCCCCGACGCCGTCGCCTGAGCGCCACCCGCCATCCACCGACCGGCACCCGTACGCCGCCGACTCCCACCCGCGACCACGGTCGGCCGCGAGTGGGAGTCGGAGGAAGCGAAGGGTCACTGCCGGCCGCTCGGCTCCACGACCGTCGGGCTCGCGGTGCTCGGGGTGGCCGCGCGGGCCTGCTCCCGGGCCGACCGGACGTCGTGCCGGCGACGTCGCTCCCGCGCACTCTGATAGAGGCTGCGTCCCCAGAGCAGCAGTCCGCCGCCGTCGAGCAGGAAGCTGATCACCGCGATGGTGACGAAGTCCCACGACCCCATCATGGAGTCCTGGCCGGAGACGAAGAGCAGGAACTGGTAGATGAAGCCCCACAGCAGCGGGATCCCGACGAAGACCAGGGTGAGCAGGGCCATGAACCGCCCGCCGATCCACGCCAGGGCGTACCAGCGCACCACGCGCATCTCCCGCCGGGGCAGGCCGGACTGGTCCACCCGGGGCGTGCGCCGCACCATCCGCGCGACCAGGTTGCGCAGGTAGTCCTCGGTGTCGGACATCAGGTTCCGGCAACCGAGCGCGGTGGCGACGATGTAGTAGCCGTCGGTCCGCAGGAACAGGAACGTCTGCCAGATGATCCGGACCAGGTACGTGAACAGCAGTGCCGTGAGCAGCAGCGCGCCCCACTCCGGCAGTTGCAGGTAGCCCTGCCGGCCCGCCCACAGGGCGAAGACGAAGGACGAGGCGAGCACGCCGTCCACCAGGGTCCCGGCGATGAACGCGACGAAGCGTTGCCGCTTCGGCGCCATCCAGATCGTGCTCATGTCGGTCTGGACCACCAGGATGTACATCTGGTTGCCGATGACGAGCCGCGACGGTACGCCCGCCGCCCGCGCCGCGACCATGTGCGCGGCCTCGTGGATCGCGACCCCGACCAGGGTGAGGATGAACGTCGCCCAGGTCAGCGCCGCGAAGTGGATGGGGAACAGCAGCGTCTCACCGGGCGTGGGCAGCAGGTCGGGATCGTCGGCGGCGAGATACACGCCGCCCGCGATGATCAGGACGCAGAGCAGCAGCACGGGGAGGCTGACCATGCGACGGGCCACCGTCGGGCTGAGCCAGTTCAGGCTCCAGCTGCGCCGGGGGCGGGACGTCGCGGCCGGGGCGGGGGCCGGGGCGGAGCCGGGTGCGGCGGCCTCCCCGTCGACCTCGACGAAGCCCTCGTCGCCCAGCGCGTCCAGGAAGTCGGTGATGTCGGGCGTCTCGGAGTACTTCTGCTCGTACTGGCGGACCGCCTCGCCCACCGAGTTGCCGGCGGCCAGCGAGTGGAGCAGATCCAGCCCTTCGGCGGGGATCGACAGGAACACCTGCCGCTCGACATCGCCGATGATGACGGTGTCGCCCTCCGTGCGGTGGTCGAACGGGCGCACTCGGACACGTGTGTCTGGTGGGTAGCCGGCCATGGTCAGTCGTCCTTTTCGCTCATCTCATGCGGATCGATGAAGGCCGGCACCCGGAGTTGCCGTCCGGGTGCCGGCCTTCAGGTGGCGTGTCACCGTCAGGAGACGACACACGCAGCGGCGACAGCGCTGGTCTTCACCGACTCCAGCCGGCGAACCGTGAGCTTCTTCATGAAAATCACCTCCCTCGCGACTCGGGAAGCACTACGGTGCCGGTCGCGGGGGTTGATCGTCTGCTCACTTATGTGCATACGCCGATAGCGTGTGTGTGGCATTGAGCGCGTTGAACCGAACATACCTCACAAGCGACGTCGGCCCGGTGGCGTCCTGGTCGTGCCGACCCGGGCGCTACGCGTCGGCCCAGCCGGCCGAATTGCTGTACGACTCCCGGCTGATCCCCGAGCCGGTCTCCGGCCAGTCACCGAACCGCTCGTGATGCAGGTGGGAGAAGAGGTAGCAGAAGCTCTCGCAGCTGGCGTCGAGCACCGCCGTCACCGGATTCGCCCGGACCGCCTCATAGAACTCCCGACCCAGCGCCACGATGTACCCACGCGCGTACAGGAAGCCGTCGTCGGAACCGTCGGTGATCTCGTGGATGTCGGCGCGGTCGATGTCGTACAGCTTGCGCTCCACGACCCGGTCGAGGGCGACCAGCTCGGTGCGGGGCAGGTCGGCGGAGAGTCGGCGTAGCTCATCGAGGAAGGGGCCGAGCCACCGGTCGATGGCGTATCCGTCGTCGTGCGCGGGGTCGCGGTCGATCAGGGCGCGACGCAGGGCCGCCGGCTCCGGCCCCAGCGCGGCCCACGCCTGCTCCACCAGCGCCCAGAAGCGGTCCTCCTCCTCGGCCGTCGGCAGCGTCGGGGGAACCTTAAGATCACTGTTCGTCATGGCCGGACGATAGCCCCGAGCACCGACATCGGGAGCTGACGTGACGCACGGCGTGCGAGCCGTCGCACATTGACAGCGACGGCGAGGGCCGATCAGACTGGCCCGACAATTCCACAGCCGCGGTCACGTGTGGGGGAAGTCCGGTCGAAGTCCGGCGCTGGCCCGCAACGGTGGGCCGCCGGGGGTAACCCCGGTGGCGAGCCCGAATACCTGCCGTACCCGCGCCCCTGCTCCTCACCCGTCGTGGCCCACGGGTCGGAGGCCGGCCAGCCACGTCCTGACGGGTAGGCCGGGTTTCTGACGACCGCCGGGCCGGAAAGGCGCGCCCGATGGTCGTCCGCCTGAGCCGGCACCGCCTGCTCACCCTGCTCTGCGGCGTGCTCGCCGCCCTCACCCTGACCCTGACTCTCACCGGTCCGGCGATCGCCGCCCCCGCCCAGGTGGGTGGCGTCCGTTCGGACGCGGCCGCCGGCTGGCTGGCCCGCCAACTGGTCGACGGGGAACGATTCGAGACCGTCTTCGACGGCGTCGCATACCCGGACCAGGGGTTGACCCTCGACGCGGTCTTCGCCTTCGCCGCCGCCGGTGTCGCCGACGACTTCGGCGCGTCGGCGCTGGCCTGGGTCACCCGGCCGGACGTCCGCGACGGCTACGTCGGCGACGGCACCACCGAGGCGTACGCGGGCGCGACCGCCAAGCTCGCCCTCGCCGTCGCGGTACGCGGCGGCGACCCGACCGACGTCGGCGGAGTGGACCTCGTCACCCGGCTGCGCGGGTTGCAGGCGCCCGACGGCCGCTTCACCGACCGGTCGGCGTGGGGTGACTACAGCAACGCGTTCAGCCAGTCCTTCGCCATCCTCGCGTTGCGCCGGACCGTGGCGGGCGTGCCCCCGTCGGCCGCCGCATGGCTGGTCGGCACCCGGTGCCCGGACGGCGGCTACCCGGTGCTGCCGGCGCAGCCGGTCTGCGACTCCGACGTGGACGCCACCGCCCTCACGGCGCAGGCGTTGCGGGCCGCCGGACGGCACTCCGACGCCGCCGCGGCACTGCGCTGGCTGGTGTCGGTGCAGCGGGTCGACGGCGGGTTCGCCAACGCCGACGGGATCGCCAACGCCAACAGCACCGGACTGGCGGCGCAGGCGCTGCGCGACGGTGGCCGACCGCTGGCCTGGCTGCGGGCCCGGATCTTCCTGACCGGGTTGCAGGTCGGCTGCGCCGCGCCGACGGCCGACCGGGGTGCCGTGGACTTCGACGGCGGCGTCTTCGACCCGGGCACCGCCACCCGCGCCACCACCCAGGCCGTCCTCGGTGTCACCGGCACCGGCTACGCGCGGCTCTCCTCTGCCGGTGCCGCCACCGGCGCACCCACCCTGCCCTGCCCCTGACCACGCACCGATCCCCGTTCCTCAGACGAAGGAGTGCCCATGTCCCATGTCCAGAGTCCCGTCCGCCGGTGGTTCGCCGGCCTGTTGGCAGCGGCCGTCGTCGCGCTCGGCCTGATCGCCGTCGAACCGTCACCGCGCGCCGCCCACGCCGCCGCCTGCACCGGCACGACCGGGGTCACCGTCGTGGTCGACTACGGCCCGCTCGGCGGTGGCGTCCAGGTGGCGTGTGCGCTCGGCGACCCGGCCACCGGCCTGGCCGCCCTCCAGGGCGCGGGTTTCGCGGTGACCGGTACCCAACGATGGGGTCTGGCGTTCATCTGCCGGATCAACGGCCAGCCGACCGCCGCCACCGAGCCCTGCGTGAACACCCCGCCGGCCAGCGCGTACTGGTCCTACTGGCACGCCTCCGGCAGCGGCGCCGCCTGGACCTACAGCACGCTGGGCGCGACCAGCTACAACCCGGCGCCGGGCACGGTCGAGGGATGGTCCTTCGGCACCGGCACGGCACCCAGCATCACCGCCCCCTGACCTGCGGGTTGCCTGACGGGCCACGCGCCCGCCGGGTGTCGACGCCGTCTGGCGCCGTAGGGCGACCGGGCGGTACGGTGTCGACACCCGGCGTGCCGGGCCACAACTGAATGCGTCCCGTTCGGGGGGAAGCCGGTCGAAGCCGGCGCTGACCCGCAACCGTGAGCGAGCTCTGTCTCGCGAGCCGGAATGCCCCGAACAGGACGAGCGGCTTCCACTGTCGAGGTCTACAGGGTGGGGTCCGGGTAGCCGACTTTCGGCATCTCGTCGCGACCACGTGTACGGGATGCCGCCGGTGCCTTCCGGAGCTTTCACCGACCGCTCTGCGAAAGGCACCCCTCATGCTCTCCTGCTCGCTCCGGCGCGTCGGCGCCGGACTCGGCGCCGCGACCGCCACCGCGCTCGCCGTCGTCGTCGCCACACCGCTGGGCGGGGTGGCCGCACCGACCGCGACCCACACCGCCGCCGCCGGCGACGCCGCGCGCTGGCTCGCCGGCGAGTACGCCGACGGCATCCTGCCCGGCCCGTTCGGCGGTGCCGACTGGGGCCTCACCATCGACGGCGTGCTCGCCCTCGCGGCCACCGGCGTCGACGCGTCGACCCGGCAGGCGGCGACCGCACAGATCGCCGCGAACGTGCGCTCCTACAACAGCTACGACGACTGGGGCATCGAGGGCTTCACCGACGGCGGGGCCACCGCCAAGCTGCTCTACGCCGCCTCCGCCGCCGGTGGCGACCCGACCGACTTCGGCGGCTGGGACCTGCGCGCGGAGACCCTCTCGCTGATCTCCGGCGCGGACACCGGCCACCAGCACGGCCGGATCACCAGCCGCACCACCGAGGCGTCCGGGCAGGACCCGTCCAACACCTTCGACCAGAGCTTCGCCCTCCTCGGGCTGGCCCGCAGCGGCGGCGCACCGCAGGAGACGGCCGACTTCCTGGTCCGCCAGCAGTGCGCGGCCGGCGGCTTCCGGCTCTATCCCGACGCGGACGGCGCACCGTCGGCGAGCTGCGACGCGCAGAGCAACGCCACGCTCGACGTCGACTCCACCGCGATGGCCGTCCAGGCGCTGCTGGCCAGTGGGGCCGACGGCGCGGACGACGCCGCCCAGCGCGGTGCCCAGTGGCTGGCGGCACAACAACGCGCCGACGGGTCGTTCGGCGGCTCGGGGCCGACCAGCGGCGCCAACTCCAACAGCACCGGCCTCGCCGGGCAGGCCCTGGCCGCAGCGGGTCGGGACAGCGAGGCGAAGCGGGCCGCCGAGGCGTTGGCGGCACTCCAGATCAACACGGGCAACGGCGGTGCCGCCGCGACCGAGGCCGGTGCCATCGCCTACAACACCGACGCGCTGACCGAGGCGGTCGGCGCGGGCATCACCGACAACCTCCGGGACCAGTGGCGTCGCGCCACCGCCCAGGCGCTGCTCGGCCTGGCCCAGGTGCCGCTCGGCCGGATCGGTCTCGATCCGCCGCCCACCGGCGGTCCCACCCCGTCGGCCAGCGCGTCGCCCACGCCCACCGGCTCGCCCACGCCGACCGCGTCACCGACGCCGAGCACGCCACCGACGCCGACCGATCCGCCCACCGCCAGCGCGACGCCGAGTCTGTCCCCGAGTGACACGCCGTCCACACCGGTCGCCACACCGACCGTGAGCACCAGCCCGGTCGCGGGCGGACCGGGACGCCTGCCCACCACCGGCGTGGCCATCGGCGGGTACGTGCTCACCGCGCTGCTGCTCGTCGGCGGGGGAGCGGTGCTGCTGGTGCTGGGCCGTCGGCGGGCCACATGAGCGGCCGGACGATCCGCGCGGCACTGGTGCTCGCGGTGACCGCCGCGAGCACGGCCCTCGGCGCGGCTCCGGCACAGGCCGCCGGTCGCGCCGGCCACTGCCCGGACGCCAACGGGGTGACCGTGGTGGTCGACTTCAAGGAACTCGGCGGAGGGGTGGTGGTCCGCTGCGCCCCGGGCGACCAGGCCACCGGTCTGGCCGCGTTGAAGAACGCCGGGTTCCAGATCGCCGGCACCCTGCGGTGGGGCGAGGGCTTCATCTGCCGCATCGAGGGCAAACCCTCGACCGCCACGGAGAAGTGCGTCGACACCCCGCCGGCCAGCGCCTACTGGTCGTACTGGCACGCGCCGGACGGCGGTTCGTGGACGTACAGCGACCGGGGGGTCCTCAACCGCAAGCCACCGGCGGGCAGCTTCGAAGGCTGGTCGTTCTCCTTCAACCGCAGCGCCGACGACGCACCCCGGCCTGCGGTGGCACCGAACCGGCCGGCACCACCCCCGCGCACCACACCTGCGGCACCGCCGCCGCCCCGCACCTCGGCACCGGCCCCGCCACCACCCGCACCCGCCCCGCCACCGCCGGGCGCCCCGCCGCCCGTGGTCCCGCCGCCGGCCGCAGGCGCACCCGTGGCGCCGGGCGTCGGCGTCCCGACCGGTGCGGCCGGTACGCCCGCCGCCCCGGCCCCGGTCGCGCCGACCGGCGATGCGTCCGGCCCGCCACCGGACGTGCCGCCGACGGGGAGCGTCGTCCCGCCGCTGGGTGCCGCGCCCGCGCCACCGACCGACCCGACGGGATCGCTCCCGCCGGTCGAGGTCACCGGGGCCCGGGACGGCGACGGCCTGCCGCTGGGCACCCTGGCCGGCGTGTTCCTGCTGGTCGCGTTGGTCGGCGGAGGTGTCCTCGCGGCCCGTCGTCGGCGGACCGCCGAACCGGATGACTGACCGGGCCGTCGTCGACAGCGGCCCACCCACCCGGGTGTCGGTGCCGTCCAGGGCCCGGTCCGCCGGGACCGGCCGGTTGCCGCGCAGCCTGCACCCGGGCGCGTGGTGGTGCTGGGCGCTCGGGTTGGCGACGGCGGCCAGCCACACCACGAATCCGCTGCCGCTGGCGATGATCGTCGCTGCGGCCGCGCTGGTGGTGGTCCGCCGTCGCGGCGACGCCCCCTGGGCGCTGGCGTTCCGGATGTACCTCGTGCTCGGTGCGGTGATCGTGGCGATGCGGGTGCTGTTCCGGCTCGTCTTCGGCGGTGGTCAGGGCGACCACGTCCTGCTCCACCTGCCGGAGATTCCTCTGCCGGCCTGGGCGGCGGGTATCCGGCTGTTCGGGCCGGTCGCCGCCGAACAGCTCCTCGGCGGCTTCTACGACGGGCTGCGGTTGGCCACGATGCTGATCTGTCTCGGTGCCGCCAACGCGCTGGCCAACCCGAAACGGCTGCTCAAGGCCGTGCCCGGCGCCCTGTACGCGGTCAGCACGGCGGTGGTGGTCGCCCTGTCGGTCGCACCGCAACTGGTCGAGAGCGTGCTGCGGGTCCGCCGTGCCCGTCGACTGCGCGGCGCTCCCGGGCGTGGCCTGCGCGCGCTGCGGGGCATCGCCCTGCCGGTGCTGGCCGACGCCCTGGACCGGTCCCTCGCCCTGGCGGCGGCGATGGATTCGCGCGGCTACGGACGCACCGCCGCCGTACCTGCCGGTCGGCGTGCTCTCACCGGTGCCCTGGTGCTCGCCGGGCTGGTCGGTGTCTGCGTCGGCACGTACGGCCTGCTCGACGCGACCGTGCCGGGCTACCTCGGTCTGCCGATGCTCCTCGCCGGCCTGGCCACGGCGGTGGCCGGGATGCTGCTGGCCGGGCGTCAGGTGCGGCGCAGTCGCTACCGCCCCGACCGGTGGCGGCTGGCCGAGCTGGCCGTCGCCGGATGCGGCCTGGCCACCGCTGCGGTGATGACGATGGCCGGCACGGTGGACCCGGACCGGCTCTACCCGCCGGTCAGTCCGCTCACCTGGCCGGAGTTGACGCCGCTGGTGGTGCTCGCGGTGCTGGTGGCGGTGGCACCGGCCTGGCTGGCCCCACCGGCGCCGACGGCGAACCCCGCCCCGCGACCGCTGCCCGTGCCACCGGCGGCGAGCGGCCGTACCGACCACCCGTCGCCTCGCGACACCGCCCAGCCGGAGGCGCACCGATGATTGACTTCGACCGGGTCACCGTCCGGTACGCGGAGAGCCGCGAGCCGATGCTGCGCGACGTCTGTCTGCACATCCCGGAGGGCGAGCTGTGCCTGGTCGCCGGGCGCACCGGGGCGGGCAAGTCGACGCTGCTGCGGGCGATCAACGGCCTGGTGCCGCACTTCACCGGCGGCACCCTGTACGGCACGGTGACCGTGCACGGCCGGGACACCCGGGCACATCCGCCGCGTGACCTCGCCGACGTCGTCGGCGTGGTCGGTCAGGACCCGCTCGCCGGCTTCGTCACCGACACCGTCGAGGAGGAACTCGCCTACGGCATGGAACAACTCGCGTTGCCCGCGCCGGTCATGCGCAAGCGCGTCGAGGAGACCCTCGACCTGCTCGGCATCGCCGAGCTCCGGGACCGGCCGCTGCGGACACTCTCCGGCGGGCAGCAGCAGCGGGTCGCCATCGGCGCGGTCCTCACCAGTCACCCGCAGGTGCTGGTGCTCGACGAACCGACCTCGGCGCTGGACCCGACCGCCGCCGAGGACGTCCTGGCCGCCGTCACCCGCCTGGTCCACGACCTCGGCGTCACCGTGGTGGTGGCCGAGCACCGGCTCGAACGCGTCGTGCAGTACGCCGACCGGCTGCTCTATCTGCCCGGTGACGGCACCGTCCTCGACGGGCCACCGGACGCCGTGCTCGCCGACATCGACCTGGCACCACCGTTGATCGAGTTGGGCCGCGTCGCCGGCTGGACACCCCTGCCGCTCTCCGTCCGCGACGCCCGGCGTCGTGCGGGCGACCTCCGACAGCGGCTCGCCGACGCGGTGCCACCACCGGCGGCACCGGCCCCGGAGGGCGTACCGGCGCTGACCGCGCGGGGCGTCGTGGTGCGGTACCCGGGCACGGTGGCGGTGCGCGGCGTCGACCTCGACCTGCATCCGGGCCAGGTCGTCGCGCTGATGGGCCGCAACGGCTCCGGGAAGTCGAGCCTGCTCTGGGCGGTGCAGGGCAGCGGCCCACGCCAGGGCGGCACGGTGACCGTGCCCGGCCCGGACGGTGACACCGATCCGAAGGCGCTGTCCGCCGCGCGGGCCCGCCGCCAGGTCGGTCTGGTCCCGCAGACCCCGGGCGACCTGCTCTATCTGGAGACGGTGGCCGCCGAGTGCGCCCAGGCCGACCGGGAGTCCGAGGTGCCCGAGGGGACCTGCCGGGAGTTGCTGGACCACCTCACCCCGGGGCTGCCGGACGACCGGCACCCACGGGACCTGTCGGAGGGGCAGCGGCTGGCCCTCGCGCTCGCGGTCCAGCTCACCGCGGCCCCGCCGGTGGTCCTGCTCGACGAGCCCACCCGGGGGCTGGACTACCGGGCCAAGCGGCAGTTCGCCGCCGTGGTCCGCCGGTTGGCCGCGCAGGGCCGGGCGGTCGTGGTCGCCACCCACGATGTCGAACTCGTCGCCACCCTCGCCGACCGGGTCGTGGTGATGGCCCAGGGCGAGATCGTCGCCGACGGCACCGCCGCCGAGGTCATGCTCGCCTCACCGGCGTTCGCGCCCCAGGTCGCCAAGGTCCTGGCCCCGCAGCCCTGGCTGACGGTGGACCAGGTCAGCACCGCTCTGGCCGCCGCCGAGGTGACGTGATGAGCGTGCTGCGGGTCGCCCCGCGTACGGCTGTCATCCTGACCCTCGCCTCGGTTGCTGCGTTCGCCACCTTCACCTGGCCGTTCTTCGTGCCCGCCCAGCCCGAGGCGACGGCGCGGACCACCGAGGCGCCGTTGGTCTTCATCGTCGTCCTGCCGGTCCTGCTCGCCCTCGTCCTGGCCGAACTCAGCTCGGGCGGCATCGACAGCAAGGCGCTGGCGATGCTCGGCGTGCTCGCCGCCGTCAACGCCGCGTTACGCCCGCTGGGTGCCGGGACCGCCGGGATCGAGACGGTGTTCTTCCTACTGGTGCTGGCCGGTCGGGTGTTCGGGCCCGGTTTCGGCTTCCTGCTGGGCGCCATCTCGCTGTTCGCCTCCGCGCTGCTCACCGCCGGGGTCGGACCCTGGCTGCCGTTCCAGATGCTGGCCGCCGCCTGGCTGGGGCTCGGCGCGGGTCTGCTGCCGTCCCGGCTGCGGGGCCGGGCCGAGATCGCCGTGCTGGCCGGGTACGGCGCGGTCGCCGCCTACGCGTACGGGCTGCTGATGAACCTCTGGTTCTGGCCGTTCAGCGTCGGCGCGGACACCCAGCTCTCGTACGTCGCCGGTGCGCCGGTGCTGGAGAACCTGCACCGCTTCGCGGTCTTCACCGCCGTCACCTCCACCTTCGGCTGGGACACCGGCCGGGCGGTCACCACCGCCGTCGCGATCGTCCTGGTCGGTCCGGCGGTCCTGGCCGCGTTGCGCCGGGCCGCCCGCCGGGCCGCGTTCGACGCCCCGGTGACCTTCGTCCCGCCGGCCGCGCGGACGGCCGGCCCCGGGTCGGGGACGCCCACCGGTGCGCCTGTCGACGGGCCGGACGCGGCGCCGACCGCCCCGCCGGGACGAACCGGGGACGGTACGCCACCCGAACGATGAGGGGGTGTGTCCGGACGGTGTGGGGGTGTGCCCGGACGCGTTCCGGGACTGGCGGCCCGGCGTCCGCACCGTCCTGACGCCTCGTCGCCGTGCGGACGACGACGACCGCTGGCACGCGTGGTGCCCACGACGTCGCTCTGTGTGGCGGCGGGTGGTGGGCGTCCGCCCGGATCGGGGTATCCGCAGGTGGGCGCGGGTTACAAGGTCGTAAATCGTGATCTGAGGGCGGCTCCGAACCGTTGACGTGGCCTCGCTCACGCTCCTATGGTGAACCACCAGTTCACTGAGTGATCCGATCCGGGCGGGGGAAGCCGGCGGATCCCACGCCAGACGACGCTTCCGAGGGATTCGGAGAGTGCCTGCATGACCGTGACAAGAACGACCACCGCTGCGGTGGCCGCCCAGGGCGGACCCACCGGTCAGGTGGACCCGCCGACACCACGCCGCCGAAACGCCCGACTGGCCGCCGCGAGCAGGAGCGGTCGCAACGCGGCCGGAGCCGTCCTGGTGGTGGCGGCGCTCGCCGGCCTCTGGGAGGGCTACAAGGCGTTGGGCCGGGCCGTCGGCGACGTCGTGCCCGGCACCCGGATCGCCTTCCCGGTCGCCACCGACGACCTGTCGATGCCGCACGTGTGGACGATCCTCAGCGCACTCGTCGAACCGGCCCGACGCGGCGACCCGACCACGCTCGGCGTCTATCTGCTCGGCGAGACCAGCGTGACGTTGCGCGAGGCGTTCTACGGCCTGGTGGCCGGCGCGTCGCTCGGCCTGCTGCTCGCCGTCCTCTTCCTGAACGTGGTGCCGCTGAGCAAGGGGCTGATGCCCTGGCTCGTGGCGTCACAGACGGTCCCGCTGGTGGCCATCGCACCGATGATCGTGATCTGGGGCGGCAAGGCCGGCGCACCGCCCTGGGTGGCGGTCACCGGCATCGCCGCCTACCTCGCGTTCTTCCCGGTCACCATCAACACCCTGCGCGGTCTCAAGTCACCGCCGAAGGTCCAACTGGAGTTCATGCGCAGCGTCGGTGCCGGCCGTTGGCAGGTACTCGGGTGGCTGCGGATGCCTGCGGCGCTGCCCTTCGTCTTCGCCGGCCTGCGGCTCGCGGCGACCGCGAGCGTGGTGGGCGCGATCGTCGGCGAACTCTCCGCCGGCACCGGCCGGGGCATCGGCCGGGCCATCCTCACCTTCGCCTACTACTACTCCAACGGTCCGGAGAAGTTGTACGCCGCCGTCCTGGTCGCTGCGGCGGCCGGCATCGTCTTCGTGCAGTCCCTGGCACTCATCGAGCGCGTCGCGCTCCGGAACCGGCAGACCCGGTGACCACCCCTTCCGCCTCCACAACACCTGGAGAGACGCTGATGTCTGAGGCCGCGATCATTTCCGTGCGAGGAGTCACCAAGCAGTTCACCGGCGGAGACCGTACGGTGACGGCGCTTGAGGACATCGACCTGTCGATCGAGCGGGGCGAGTTCGTGTCCCTGCTGGGGCCCAGCGGTTGCGGCAAGAGCACCCTGCTGCGGATCCTGGCGGACCTCACCGAGCCGACCGACGGCACGGTGTCGCTCAACGGCAAGACGCCGGCCGCGTCCCGGTTGGACCGGGACTACGGCATGGTCTTCCAGCAGGCCGGCCTCTTCGAGTGGCGGACCGTGCAGCGCAACGTCGAACTGCCGTTGCAGGTGGCCGGCGTGGACAAGGCGACCCGGCGGGCCAAGGCCCACGAGATGCTGGACCTGGTCCGCCTCTCCGACTTCTCCCGCCACTTCCCCTGGCAGCTCTCCGGCGGCATGCAGCAGCGGGTGGCGATCGCCCGCGCGCTGTCGGCGGACCCGGAGATCCTGTTCATGGACGAGCCGCTGGGCGCGCTCGACGAGATGAACCGTGAACGCCTGCAGGGCGAGCTGCTGCGGATCTGGTCGGACACCCGGACCACCGTCGTCTTCGTCACGCACAG
Source organism: Micromonospora sp. NPDC023869 (assembly GCF_055559695.1). NCBI lineage: Bacteria > Bacillati > Actinomycetota > Actinomycetes > Micromonosporales > Micromonosporaceae > Micromonospora > Micromonospora sp. NPDC023869. The sequence continues at coordinate 278,126 of NZ_JBVHKD010000006.1, read as the reverse complement.
CATCTCCGAGGCGGTCTTCCTCTCCTCGCGGATCGTCGTGATGTCCGCCCGTCCCGGTCGCATCGCCGCCAGCATCGACGTCGACCTGCCGTACCCGCGCACCGCGGCGACCCGGACCACCGACGCGTTCTTCGCCAAGGTCACCGAGGTGCGCGCGGCGCTGCACGGCGTCCCGTCCGAGCAGGCGGCCCGATGAGCACCACGCCGCTGACCCGGACCGCCCCGTCCGCCGCCGGGCTCCGGACGGCCGTCGGCCGGTTCCTGCCGGTCGTGCTCACCGCCGTGGTGATCCTCGGCTCGTGGCAACTGGTCGTCACGATCTTCGACGTCCCGTCGTTCATCGTGCCGGCGCCGGTGGAGATCTCGTCCGCGTTCCGCTCCGAGTTCGGCACGATCATGTCGGCCTCGGTGATCACCGTGCGGGCGGTGCTCCTCGGCCTGCTCCTCGGCGCGGTCGCCGGGGTCTCGGTGGCCCTGGCGCTCAGCCGCTTCCCGGGCGTGTCCGGCCCGGTGCTGACCGCCGCCGTCATCATCAACTGCGCCCCGATCGTGGCTCTCGCCCCGATCTTCAACAACTGGTTCGGGGTCACCAACCCGATGTCCAAAGCGGGTGTGGCCGCGGTGATGGTCTTCTTCCCGGTCCTGGTCAACACCACTAGGGGACTCCTCCAGGTCTCACCCCTGCACCTGGAGATCATGCAGTCGCTCGCGGCACAGCCTCGACAGGTGGCGCTCATGCTGCGGCTGCCCAACGCGTTGCCGTACCTGTTCAACGCGCTCAAACTCGGCAGCACGCTCGCCGTGATCGGCGTGATCGTGACCGAGTACTTCGGTGGACCGAGCAACGCGCTCGGGGTGTACATCGCCTACCAGGCGGCCCTGCCCCGCTTCGAGTACGCCTGGGCCGGGATCGCCGTGGCCAGTGCCCTCGGTCTGCTGCTGTTCGGTGCCACGTCCCTCTTGGAACGCCTCCTGATGCCCTGGCACGAGTCCCTGCACGACAGCGACTCCTAAAAGCCCGGATCCCCCACGAAATGTTGGAGTCAGATATGGCCCTGCACCTACGGCGGACCTCGCGGAGGAACCGCCCGATCACGATCGCCGCCACCCTCACCGCCGTCCTGCTCGCCGCCTCGGCCTGCGGAGGCATGTCCGACGGCCCGAGCGAGTCCGCGGCCGAGGCCGCCAAGAACTGTGAGTCGACCACCAAGGTCCGGGTGGTGCTCCAGTGGGTCGCCCAGGCCCAGTTCGCCGGCTACTACGCGGCGAAGGAGAAGGGGTACTACGCCGAGGAGTGCCTCGACGTCACCATCCAGGAGGGTGGCGTCAACATCGTCCCCCAGCAGGTGCTCTCCGCCGGCAACGCCGAGTTCGCGGTCAGCCACGTCACCAAGACGATGGTCACCCGGGAGCAGGGCGCGGACCTGGTCAACATCGGCCAGGTGTTCCAGCGCGGCGCGTACCTCCAGGTCGCCTGGGCCGACTCCGGCATCAAGGAGCTGACCGACCTCAAGGGTAAGAAGGTCGGGAGCTGGGGCTACGGCAACGAACTCGTGCTGTTCGCCGCGATGAAGGACGCCGGTGTCGACCCGACCAAGGACGCCGAGATCATCCAGCAGCCGTTCGACATGTCGCTCCTGCTGCGCAAGGAGGTCGACGCCGCCCAGGCCAAGACCTACAACGAGTACGCCCAGTTGCTGGAGACCAAGAACCCGGACACCGGTGAGCTGTACCAGCCGTCGGACTTCTCCGTGATCAACCTTCAGGACGCCGGCTACACCAGCCTCGAGGACGGCGTCTACGCCCGGGGTGACTGGCTCAACGAGCAGGCCAACCAGGACACGGCGGTGAAGTTCCTGAAGGCGTCCTACCGGGGCTGGGGCTTCTGCCGCGACGAGCTGGACGACTGTGTGGACATCGTGCTCAACGCCGGTAGCGCGCTGGGCAAGGGACACCAGACCTGGATGCTCAACGAGATCAACAAGCTGATCTGGCCGGCCGCCAACGGCGTCGGGATGATGGACCAGGCGGCCTGGGACCAGACCATCAAGATCGCGATGGGCGGCGGCGTGCTCAAGGGCGTGCCGGACTCCGACGCGTTCCGCACCGACCTGTCCAAGCGCGCCAACGACGAACTCTCGGCCGACGGCTTCGACGCCAACGGCAACTCCTACACACCGGAGACCGTGACGATCACCGAAGGCGGTCGGTAGGCGGGCGGTCGGGTGCCGGCGGTTCCCGCCGTTCGGCACCCGACCGTAGCCGATGGCTTCTGCCAAGATGTGGGCCGTATCTCACGGCTGACGGCAATTGATGGAGGTAGCGATGGCGCCCAGTGAGGCGGGCCTGGTGCGACGCACGATCTGGCTCCTGCGGGCGGTGGCGGCGCACCCGGAAGGTGTCGGGCTCAGCGAGGTCGCCCGCGAGGCGGGTATCCCGAAGGCCACCTGCTACCGGGTGCTCACCGTGCTGGAGCGGGAGAGCTGGCTCACCCTGGATCCGATCACCCGTCGCTACCGGGTGTCCCTCGGTCTGCTCTCCATCGTGGGCGGACTGCTCGACGGCGGTGGCGCGTACGGCCACATGCGGGAGGTGCTGCGCAACCTCGCCGAGGAGACCCGGGAGACCGCCGGCTTCGACGTGCTGCTGCCACCGCAGGTGATGGTCGTGGCGCAGGTGCCGGGGCCGTCGCTGATCGGGCAGACGCTCAAGCCGGTGCCCCGTACCCAGCCGGTCTGGGCCACCTCCACCGGCAAGGTGCTGCTGGCGGCGCTGAGCGCGGAGTCGGTGTGGGAGGACTTTACCGAGGAGTTCGCCGAGCACGCCCCGCCGGAGGTGGGCGACCTGGAGTCCTTCGTGGCCTCGCTGGACGCGGTCCGGGAGCGCGGGTTCGCCTTCGCGTACGACGAACTTGAGGTCGGGGCGGCATCGGTCGCCGCGCCGGTGCGGCTGCGCGGCAACACGCCGTACGCGGTCTGGATCGGCGGGCCGACGTACCGGATCACCCGCGAGCGCATCGACACCATGGCGGAGTCGGTGATCAAGGCCGCCCGGCAGCTCACCGACCTGCTCAGTAACGCAGACATCGACATTCCGAGTGCCTTCGCCAGACGCTAGGGCACCCGCCGACCGCACGGCTCGTCCACGCGTGCGGTGAAGGAGGAGACAATGGCCGTACCAGCCGAGGTGTTGGCGGCGGCACTGACGGTGGTCGACAAGACCCCCAAGGGGCTGTACGTCGACGGCGAGTGGCGCGCGGGTCGGGACGGTGCCGTCCTGCCCGTGGAGGACCCGGCGACCGGCACCACCATCGCCGAGGTGGCGGACGCCTCGGTCGAGGACGGGCGGGACGCGTTGGCCGCCGCCGCCCGGGCCCAGGCCGGGTGGGCCGCGACCCCACCCCGGGAACGGGGCGAGGTGTTGCGCCGGGCGTTCGACCTGATCATCGAGCGCCGCGACGACCTGGCCCGGATGATGACCCTGGAGATGGGCAAGGCGTTCGCCGAGTCCCAGGCCGAGGTGAGCTACGCCGCCGAGTTCCTGCGCTGGTTCGCCGAGGAGGCGGTCCGCATCGACGGCGGCTACCTGCCGGCGCCGGGCGGCAACTCGCGGGTCGTGGTGATGCGCCAACCGGTCGGCCCCTGCCTGCTGGTGACCCCGTGGAACTTCCCGATGGCGATGGGCACTCGCAAGATCGGTCCCGCCCTGGCGGCCGGGTGCACCGTCGTGGTCAAGCCGGCCAAGCAGACGCCGTTGTCCATGTTGGCTCTGGTGCGGATCCTGGAGGAGGCGGGCCTGCCCCGGGGCGTGGTCAACGTGATCACCACCTCGCAGTCCGGCCGGGTCACCTCGGCCCTGCTCACCGACGAGCGGTTGCGCAAGCTGTCGTTCACCGGTTCGACCCCGGTCGGCCGGACCCTGCTGGCCCAGTCCGCCGAGCGGGTGCTGCGCACCTCGATGGAGCTGGGCGGGAACGCGCCGTTCCTGGTCTTCGGCGACGCCGACCTCGACCTGGCCGTCGAGGGGGCGGTCCAGGCCAAGATGCGCAACGTCGGTGAGGCGTGCACCGCCGCGAACCGGTTCTACGTGCACCGCTCCGTGGCGCCGCACTTCGTCGAGGCGCTCGCCGAGCGGCTCGGCGGGCTGCGCGTCGGGCACGGGCTGGACCCGTCGACCGACGTGGGACCGCTCATCGACGGCGGCGCGGTGACCTCGGTCGCCGAGCTGGTCGCCGACGCCACACAGGCGGGGGCGGCGGTCGTCACCGGTGGCGGGCCGGTCGAGGGAGCCGGGCACTTCTTCGCGCCGACCGTGCTCTCCGGCGTGCCGGAGCGCGCCCGGTGCGTCCGTGAGGAGATCTTCGGCCCGGTCGCCCCGGTGGTGGTCTTCGACGACGAGGACGAGGCGGTCGGCCTGGCCAACGACTCCGAGTACGGACTGGCCGCGTACGTCTTCACCGAGAACCTGGGCCGTGGGCTGCGGGTGACCGAGCGGCTGGAGAACGGGATGGTGGGGCTCAACCAGGGCGTCATCTCCAACCCGGCGGCCCCCTTCGGCGGCGTCAAGCAGTCCGGGACGGGCCGCGAGGGCGGGGCGGTCGGCATCGACGAGTACCTGTTCGTCAAGTACGCGGCGGTGCGGGCGTCATGGTGACCCGCTTCCTGCTCGCCGGGGTGCAGATGGCGCCGGTCTTCGGCGACGTCGCGGCGAACATCGCCGGCACCTCCGCCTGGATCCGGGCGGCGGCCGACCAGGGAGCCCGGCTCGTGGTGCTGCCCGAGGCGGCCTCGGCGGGGTACGTCTTCGCCGACCGGGCGGAGGCCGCCCGGTACGCCCAGCCGGTGCCGGACGGGCCGACGGTCACCGCGTGGGCGCGGCTCGCCGCCGAGCTGGACGTCTGGATCGTCGGCGGGGTGACCGAGCGCGACGGCGACGCGGTCTTCAACTCGGCGGTGCTGCTCGGTCCGACCGGGCACCTCGGCACGTTCCGCAAGGCCCACCTGTGGAACGACGAGAAGGAGATCTACGACCGCAACGCCGACGGCTTCCCGGTCTACGACACGCCGCTGGGCCGCATCGGCATCGGGATCTGTTACGACGCCTGGTTCCCCGAGACGTTCCGCAGCGCCGCGTTGCAGGGCGCCGACCTGGTGGTGCTGCCGTCGAACTGGGTGCCGGTGCCGGGGCAGCCGACGACGTCGCCCGCGATGGCGAACCTGATGTGCATGACCGGGGCGCACTCCAACCAGTGTTACGTGGCCGGGATCAGCCGGATCGGGGTGGAGAACGGCCAACCCTTCGTCGGCCGGTCCGTCCTGGTGGGACCGGACGGCTGGCCGATCGCCGGACCGGCCAGCGGCGACCGCGAGGAGCTCGTGCTGGCCGAGGTGGACCTGATCGGTACGCGGGCGCAACGGTGGCACAACCCGTTCAACCAACCGCTGGCCGACCGGCGGACCGATCTCTATGTGACCGGCGACGTCGACCGTGCCGGCGGTGCTGCCGTCACCACGCTGACCTGCGTGGACGGCGACGGGTGAACCTCGCCGGATAGCCGGATACGTCCCTGAGGGCTATTGACTCGCACCCTCTGCAACGCCAGGATATGAACCAATGGTTCATCCAATGAACCACTAAGGAGTGATCGTGAGCATCCGGGTTCGCAAGCTGATCCGTCACCTCGAAGAGACGCGGCTGGAGAACGGCAGAGCGGTGCAGCCGGTGCACCGGGTCGCCTTCGCCGGCGTGGTCATCGAGAATCCCTACCCCAGCGAGTACGTGCAGGACCTGGTCACCCTCGCCGACGAGATCGGCCAGGAGATCGGCGAGTTGGTCGGCCCCGCCTGCGTCGAGCTGCTCGGCGCCGAGGTCGAGGCGTTCGGCAAGGCCGCGCTCGTCGGCATCGACGGTGAGGTCGAGCACGGCTCGGCGCTGATCCACAACCTGCGCTTCGGCAACGTCTTCCGCACCGCGGCCGGCGGCACCGAACTGCTGCCCGCCGCCGAGAAGGTCGGCGTGCCCGGCAGCCCGATCGACATCCCGCTCAAGCACAAGCTGGACTCCAAGACCCGCTCGCACCACCAGACGGTGACCCTCCAGGTGGCCGACGTGCCTCGACCCCGGGAGATCCTCGTGGTCTGCGCCGCGTCGAACACCGGACGCCCGCTGGCCCGCCTCGCCGCCTTCGGCGCCGAGCTCAAGAGCAACTGACCTGAGCGCGCGACGGGACGGAGCCAGCCGATGACCATCACCGACACCGACACCACCACCTGGACCAGCGAGCGCCTCAAGGAGATCGACAAGGAGTACGTCATCCACTCCTGGTCGGTGCAGGGCGCGCTCGACCCCATCCCCGTGGCCGGCGGATCCGGTTCGTGGTTCTGGGACTACGACGGCCGCCGGTACCTCGACTTCCAGTCCCAACTGGTCAACCTGAACCTGGGCCACCAGCACCCCCGCCTGGTCGAGGCGATCCGTGCCCAGGCCGAACAGCTCTGCTACATCGGACCCGGCTTCGCCGAGCGGTCCCGGGCGGAACTGGCCGAGATGATGGCCGGGCTCACCCCCGGTGACCTCAAGATGAGCTTCTTCACCACCGGCGGCGCGGCGGCCAACGAGAACGCCGTCCGATTGGCCCGGCACGTCACCGGCCGACAGAAGGTCATCGCGCGGTACCGCTCGTACCACGGCGCCACGGCGGGCGCGATGTCGCTGACCGGCGACCCGCGTCGGTGGGCGGCCGAGCCGGGGATGAGCGGTGTGGTGCGGATGCTCGACCCGTACACCTACCGCTGCCCGGCCGGGCACCCCGACCCGTGCCCGGTCTGCTCCGGCGGCCCGCACCTGGAGGAGATCCTCCGGTACGAGAACCCGGAGACCGTCGCCGCCGTGATCGTCGAGCCGGTCACCGGCACGAACGGGCTGCTCTACCCGCCGGACGGCTACCTGCGCTCGCTGCGCGAGGTCTGCGACAAGTACGGCATCCTGCTCATCTTCGACGAGGTGATGGCGGGATTCGGGCGTACCGGCGAGTGGTTCGCCTGCGACCACTGGGACGTCGTGCCGGACATCCTCACCACTGCCAAGGGGCTGAACTCCGGGTACGTGCCGCTCGGCGCGATGACGGTCTCCACCCGGATCTCCGAGTGGCTGCGCGACAACATGTTCTGGGGCGGCCTGACGTACGCCGGGCACCCGCTCGCCTGCGCCTCCGGAGTGGCCTCCCTGCGGATCATGCAGGACGAGGGCGTGGTGGAGAACGCGCGGGCGATGGGGGAGCGGCTCGGTGCCGGTCTGGCCACGCTGGCGGAGCGCCACCCGAGCATCGGCGAGATCCGGGGCCGGGGGCTGTTCTACGGCGTGGAGCTGGTCCGCGACCGCGACACCCGGGAACCCCTCGTGCCGTTCAACGCCAAGGGACCCGCCGCCGCACCGGTCGGCCGGCTGCTCAAGGCCGCGATGCAGCGGGGCGTCTACCTGACCGCCAACTTCAACGTGCTGCGGCTGACCCCGCCCCTGGTCATCAACGCCGAGGAGATCGACCTGGCGCTCGGCGTCCTGGACGAGGTGCTCGACCTCGCCGACGAGCACTACCAGAACTGAGCGACGGCGGCGGGTGACGGACCCGCCGGGGAGAGGAGAGGCACGATGCCGACGACGCTGATCACCAACGGCACGGTCGTCAACGCCGACGCCGCGGTCCGCGCCGACGTGCTGGTACGCGACGGCCGGATCGTCGCCCTCGGCACCGGCACGGACTGGACCGCCGACCACGTGGTGGACGCGACGGGCAAGCTGGTCATGCCCGGTGGCATCGACGCGCACACCCACCTGGAGTACCCGGTCGACGGCTTCAGCACCCACACCGCCGACGACTTCCACAGCGGCACGGTCTCGGCGGCGTGCGGCGGCACCACCACGGTCATCGACTTCGTCAAGAAGGAACCCGACCGGACGCTGTACGACACGTACCTGCGGCGGCGGGACACGGCGGCGGCCAAGGCCGTGGTGGACGTCGGCCTGCACGCCATCGTCCCGCCCCGCGCCGCCCAGCCGGACGTCCTCGACGACCTGCGCCGGCTGGTCGGCGAGGGCGCGACGAGCTGGAAGTTCTTCATGGCCTACCCGGGCCAGATGGTCGACGACGACGAGCTGCTCGACGGCTTCGAGCTGGCCCGCGACCTCGACGTGCTGCCGATGGTGCACGCCGAGAACGGGCACATGGTGGCCCGCGAGGTGCGGCGCCTGGTGGACAGCGGCCGGACCGCCGAGAACTTCCACATGCGGGCGCACGGGCACGACTCCGAGGCCGAGGCGGTGCACCGCGCCGTCGTGCTCGCCGAGAGCATCGGCACACCGCTGTACGTGGTGCACGTCTCCAGCGCGGAGGCGGCCGACGAGATCAGCCGGGCCCGGGCCGCCGGGTCACGGGTCTACGGCGAGACCTGCCCGCAGTACCTCGTGGTGGCCTACGAGGACTACGCCGACCTGGGGGAGCGGGCCGCCGCGTACGTCTGCTCCCCGCCGATCCGGGAACGCAGCAACCAGGACGGCCTCTGGCGGATGCTCGCCACCGGCGCCCTGTCCACCGTCGCCACCGACCACGCCGGCTTCTGCCTGCACCAACCCGAGGACCTGCCGCCGCAGAAGCTGCGCAGCCCCGGCTACTTCCCGAAGGTGCCCAACGGCGTCCCCGGCGTCGAGGACCGGCTGATGGTCCTCTGGCAGTCCGGCGTGGTGAGCGGGGTGATCGACCCGTGCCGCTTCGTGGACCTGGTTGCCGCCCGACCGGCCAAGCTGTTCGGCCTGTTCCCCCGCAAGGGCGTCGTCGCGGTCGGGGCGGACGCCGACCTGGTGATCTGGGACCCGGCCGCCGACCACGTGATCACGGCGGCGGGCTCGCACACGCGCACCGACTACAACATCTACGAGGGCATGCGCGTGACCGGTCGACCCGTGCACGTCTTCTCCCGGGGCGAGCACCTGGTCGACCCGGACGGCCTGCGGATCGACACCCCCGGCCGAGGCGCCTTCCTGACCCGCGACGCGCCGCGTCTCCTCTGACCCACCGAATCCCCTGCACCACGTACGAGCGGAGCTGGACAGATGACACTTCCCCTGGGTATCCACGTCGGTGAGCGACTCAGCCTGGAACAGACCTACTGGCAGGCCGAGTTCGCCGACCAGAACGGGTTCGAGTCCGTCTGGGTCGCCGAGGGACGACTCGCCCGCGACGGCATCGTCCCGGCGGCGATCATCGCGAGCAAGACGCGGAACGTGAAGATCGGCACCGGTGTGGTCAACAACAAGAGCCGCAACGCGGCCCTGATGGCGGTCACCTTCAAGACGCTGGACGAGGTCGCGCCGGGCCGGGCCATCCTGGGCATCGGCGCCTGGTGGGAGCCGCTGGCGACCAAGGTCGGCCAGCCGCTGTCCAAGCCGCTCAAGTCGATGCGCGAGTACATCGGCGTGCTCCAGGCGTTCTTCCGCAACGAGGTCGTCAACTTCGACGGCGAGTTCGTGCAGATGCAGGACGTGCGCTTCGACAGCATGTACCGGGAGAACAAGCCGGTCGACATCCCGATCTACATCGGCGCGGTCGGTCCCCGGATGCTCGAACTCGCCGGGGAGATCAGCGACGGCGTGCACATGGACTTCCTGCTCCCGCCGTCGTACATGGTGGGTGCCCAGGAGGCGATCGGCCGTGGCCTGGCCAAGCGGACCGACGGCCGCGACGCCATCGACCTGACCCAGATCGTCTCGTGCAGCGTCAACGACGACGACCCGCAGGAGGCCATCGACGCCTGCAAGGCGTTCCTCACCCTCTATCTGTGCCAGCAGCCGCACATCGCGGAGCACTGCGGGGTGGAGCGGGAACTCGTCGACCGGTTGCAGGAGATCGCCGGCTGGCCCGCCACCCCGGAGGACATCAAGCGGGCGATGCACCTGGTCCCCAACAGCCTGGTGCAGAACGTCACCGCCTGCGGCACCACCGACGACGCCTTCCAGAAGCTCCAGGCGTACCAGGAGGCGGGCGTGCGCTGCCCGATCATCTCCACGCTCGGTGACAAGGAGCAGACCCTCACCCGGCTCGCCCAGGCCGCGAAGGCGTGACCCGGTGAGCACCCACCCCTCCTGCCGCGTCGCCGTGGTCGGCGGCACCGGCCCGCAGGGCCGTGGGCTGGGCTATCGCCTGGCCCGCGCCGGACACCGGGTCGTCCTCGGCTCCCGCGACGCCGGACGCGCCGAGGCCGCCGCCGAGGAGTTGTCCCGTCAGGTCGGTGCCGCACGCGTCACCGGTGCGACGAACCTGGCGGCGGCGACGGACGCCGACGTCGTCCTGCTCGCCGTGCCCTACGACGGGCACGCCGACCTGGTCACCGGACTGGCCCCGGCGCTGGCCGACACGCTGGTGGTGAGCTGCGTCAACCCGCTCGGCTTCGACCGCCACGGCCCGTACGGCGTCGCCGTGCTGGCCGGCAGCGCCGCCGAGGAGGCCGCCGCGCTGGTCCCCTCGGCCACCGTGGTCGGCGCGTTCCACCATCTGGCCGCCCCCCTCCTGCTCGACCCGGACGCCGACCTGAGCCACGAGGACGTCCTGGTCTGCGGGGACGACGTCGCCGCCAAGGAGCGGGTGATGGCCCTCGCCGTCGACGTCACCGGTGGCCGTGCCCTCGACGCCGGCCGGTTGCGGCTGGCCCGCCAACTGGAACCCCTGACCGCAGTCCTGATCAGCGTCAACAAGCGGTACAAGACCCGTTCGGGGCTGGCTCTGACCGGCCTCGCCCCGGCGGTCGGAAAGGTCCCCGCGTGAAACTCGCCGCCCTGCAACTCCGCGCCACCGACGACCGGACCGAGACGATCGGCCGTGCCGCCGACCTGATCGACGCCGCCGCCGACCAGGGCACCCGCATCCTGCTGCTGCCGGAACTGTTCGCGGTGCCGTTCGTCCAACCCGAACCCGACCTGGACTACTTCCGGTACGCCGAGGGCCTCGACGGTCCGTCGAACCGGATGGCGGCCGAGCGGTCGAAGCGGCACCGGATGACGGTCGTCTCGTCGATCTTCGAGGCGGGCCAGGTCCCCGGGGTCTACCACAACACCGCCTGCACCTACGTCGACGGTGAACTCAAGTCGGTGTACCGCAAGTCGCACCTGCCGTTCTCCAACGGCTTCCCGGAGAAGTTCTACTTCCAGCCGGGCGGCACCGAGCCCGACGTGGTGCAGACCGGGGAGACCGGGGTCGGCACCATCATCTGCTACGAGCGGCACTTCCCCGAACTGAGCCGGGTGGTGGCCCTGCGCGGCGGGTCGGTGCTCTGCGTACCCGTCGCCTCGGCGAGCGCGCCGATGCGCGAGGTGTTCCAGTTGGAGCTGCGCGCCCACGCCGTGTTCAACGGGCTCTTCGTGATCTGCGCGAACCGGGTCGGCACCGAGGGCACCAAGGAATACTTCGGGCTCAGCGCGGTCTACGGCCCCAACGGCGACGTGCTCGCCCAGGCCGCCGACGACCGCGACGACATCGCCGTGGCCGAGGTCGACCTGGACCTGGTGGACCTGTCCCGTCGCCGTCGCCCGTTCCTGCGCGACCGCCGGCCCGAACTGTACGGCCGGTTGACCCGGATGGAGCCGGAGACGTGACACCCGGCTCGTGGGTGGTGGTCGTACCCGCCAAGTCCTTCGCAGCGGCCAAGACCAGGTGCGTGGGGCTGGCCGCCGCCGACCGTGCCGCGCTGGCCCGGGCGATGCTCACCGACGTGCTCGGTGGGCTGACCCGGGCCCGGCGGGTCCGCGCCGTGGTCGTCGCCACCACCGACCCGGAGGTCACCGCCACGGCGTTGGCCTGCGGCGCCGTGGTCGCCGGCCGGATCGGCCCGCCCGACCTGAACCGGGAGGTCGACGCGGCGCTGCGGCTCGCCGGCGAGGCGTACGGCGACGCGCGCCTGGCCGTGGTGATGGCCGACCTCGCCGCGGCCCGCCCGGCGGAGTTCGACGCGGCGCTGGCAGCGGCCGGACCGTACCCACGGGCGATCGTCCCGGACGCCGACGGCACCGGTACCACCCTGCTGGCGCTGACCGAGGCCGCCGACTTCCGTCCCCACCTCGGGCCCGGCTCGCGTCGCCGCTTCCTCGCCGACGGCTACCACGACCTGCCGGTGCTCGCCCCAGGGCTGCGCCGGGACGTGGACACCGTGGCCCACCTGCTGGACCTGCGGGCCGGTCACCTCGGGGCCAGCACTCGCGCGTGGGCCGCGACACCGCCGTCCGTCGATCCGCCCGGCGTCACCCGGCCCGTTCGCCCGGCCCACCCGCACGCCGTCCGGCACCCGGCCTGAGGCCGCCTCGGCCCGGACGGTCGAGAATGGTTCACTGATCATGAGGTCGGCACCCACCGGGAGGACACGATGAGCCCGCTCACCAGCCGGGCCACCGGCGATCGCACCTGGCTGGTCGCGGTGGCCGCCAGTCTCTGGGGCTTCTCCAGCCTGCTTCGCGAACCGCTGGCCCGCGAGCTTCCCGCGCTGAGCGTGGTGCTGGCCGAACACGTCGTGCTGGTGCTGATGGTGTCACCGTGGCTGATCCCGGCCGTACGCGCGCTGGCCCGGTCCTCGGTGCGGACGAAGCTGGCCGTGCTGGTGATCGGTGCCGGCTCATCGGCACTGGCCACCACGCTCTTCACCGCCGCCTTCCGCCTGGGCGACCCGATCACCCCGCAGGTGTTGCAGAAGCTCCAGCCGGTGCTCGCCCTGGTCCTGGCCGCCATGCTGCTGGGGGAGCGGGTCGGCCCCCGGTTCCCGCTCTTCGCGGTGCCCGCGCTGGTCGGCGCCTGGCTGCTGGCCTTCCCCGATCCACTGTCGGCGCAGCCGCGCGGCCTGGCCGCGGCCGGACTCGCGCTCGGCGCGGCGGCGCTCTGGGCGGCCGGGACCGTCCTCGGCCGGATGGTCAGCGCCGAACTGTCCTTCCTGCACGTCACCACGCTGCGGTTCAGCGTCGGCCTGGTCACGCTGGCCACCTTCGCGGCGGCCACCGGCACCCCGGTCAGCGTGCCGATCGAGCTGGTGCCCCGGCTGGTGCTGCTCGCCGCCATCCCCGGCCTGCTCGCGCTGACGCTGTACTACCACGCCCTGCGCCGGACGCCCGCGTCCAACGCGACCCTCGCCGAACTGGCCTTCCCGCTGACCGCCGCCCTGGTCGGGCTCACCCTGCTCGACGGGCGACTCGGCACCAGCCAGTGGGTCGGCCTGACGCTGGTGCTGGCCTCGGTGGTCCTGCTCGCGCTGCACGAGAACCGCAGCTCCCGGCCGGCGGTGCGGCACCCGCAGCAGCGGGTGCCTCAGGTGGCGGGCACCTCCGGCAGCGCCGCCGGGAGGTCCGGCTCGACGCGGTGACGCAGCAGGTGCAGTGGCCCGGCGGTGATCCCCGCCCCGGCCAGCGCCGCCGCGTACGCCGTCGCCGTCGGCTCGTCCACCAGGCCGTGCACCAGCGGCAGGGTGGGCGTACCGGCACGCAACAGCGACTCCAACTGGCAGGAGGCGATGGTGCCGGGCAACCCGAGCGCCGCCGCGTGACCGGCGACCGCCGCCGACGGCAGGTCCACCGGCACGCTACGGCTGGTCGGTCCCACGTGCAGCAGCCCGCCGCCGACCACCAGCACGTCGCGGACCCGCCGCATCCGGGCCAGCGCCCGGGCGGGATCCAGCGCGTGCGGGAAGGAGTCGTCCACCACGATCGTGCCGGGGCGCAGCCGGTCGACGTCCAGCGGTTCGGTGGCCGAGCTGGTGGCACCGATGATCAGGTCGACGGCGTATGCGGGGTCGGGCACCGCCGGGGTGGTGGGACAGATCTCGACGGCGGCGGTGAGCCCGTCGGCGCGGAGCCGATCCACCTGGTCGGCGAGCCGGGGCGCGGTCGCCGGCAGGTCGCAGAGCAGCAGCCGCGCCGGCGGACGGGGTGCGCGGGCCAGCAGCAGCCGCAGTGAGGAGAACCCGATCGAGCCGAGACCGACCACGGCGACGGTCCGTCCGGCCAGGCTCCGCCCGGTCGCCGTCAGGGCCGCCTCGACGGTGAGGACCACCGAAACGACCGTGGCCGCGTGACCCGTGGTGACCGCCGTGGCGGTACGCGTGTGCCGCAGCACCCCGACGCCGTACCCGGTGTGGGCGGGGATCAGGCCGGCGAGGGAGACGCACGTCGCGCCGAGACCGGCGGCGAGGTCGACGGCGGCGGCGGCCTCGGTGGCGAGCCGGTCCCCGGCGGTGGCCAGCTCGTCGGCGAAACGGGGGAGACAGACGAAGCCGGAGGTGCCCAGCGGAGTGGACAACTCCTCCAACAGCCGGGGCCGCCCGCCGGGGAAAAGCAGCTCACGAAGCTGCTCGCGGGGCAGGCTTCCGGCCGGCAGCCCGGCGATCACGGCGAGCTGCGCGGGCGACGGCAGGTATCCGACGATGGCGGCGGTCAGCGCGGCCGACGTCCCGGCGCGCGGCGTCGGTCGGTCGACCGTCGCCACGCCCGTGTGCGGCTGAGTCGGCGCGGCCGCGACCTCGTGCGTCTCGGTCGGCTCTGCGGTCGGCTCGGTCGCCGCCGTGCTCAGATCGGTGCGGAGCCGGTCGGCGAGGTGGTCCAGGTCGGCGGCGCTCACCGCCGTCGGGGAGCCGCGCAGGGTGACCCGCAGGCCGCCGGCGACCGGCCGGGCGGTCAAGAACAGGTCGGTGCCCAGCGGCGGCGGGGCGAGTTCGGTGTCCTCGTCCCAGGAGAGGTCGAGCCGGTCCGGTCCGGCCGTCCCCGTCGGCGGGGCGGCGGGTCGGAGCGCGTCGAAGTCCAGGAAACTGAAGAAGAACTGGGCACCGGTCGGTGCGCCGTCGGGACGTCCGGCGGGTACGGCCGCCGCGATCGACGGCGGGTCGGCGTGCTGCCGGGCGGCGGTGACCTCGGCCGCGACCCGGGCCAGGTGAATCGGGAAGGGCTCGGTGCCGGCCAGGCGCAGCGGCAGCATCGCCGCACAGGGACCGAAGATCCGGTGCAGGTCCGGCAGCGGGTGGTCGCGTCCGGTCACGGCCAGCCCGAGGACCAGGTCGTCCTGGCCGGTGAGCCGGGCCAGCACCCGGTGGTACGCGGTCAGCACCGGCGCGTACAGGGTGGTCGACGCCTCGGCGGCCAGCCGGCGCAGTCCGGCCACCACCGTGGCGTCCAGCGTGAACGCGCGGACCGCGGTGCCCGTGTCGGTGGTGCCGTCGGGGTGCCGCCGGTCGGTGTCCGCCCGCAGCACCGGCGGCCGGTACGCGGACCCGAACCGCTGTGACCACCAGGCGTACGCCTCCGGCTCCGGTGCGGCGGCGGCCCGCTCCGACAGCAGCCGGGCATAGTCCCGGAAACCGGCCCGCAGCGGCGGCAGCGGATCGGCCGCCCCGTCGGCGTGGTAGGCGGCCAGCAGTTCGTGGCCCAGCAGCGCGGCACTGTAGCCGTCACCGATCAGGTGGTGCGCGTGCACCAGCAGGACGTGGTCGTCCGGCGCGACCCGCAGCAGGCGCAGCCGCAGCAGAGGCCAGGCCCACGGCTCGAACCGTCGACGGCGTTCCTCGGCCACCCGGGCGGCCAGGTCGGCCGGGCCGGTCGTGTTCTCGTACGCCACCGGCAGCCGCATCGCGACGGGCAGTTCCTGCTGCACCGGTGGCCGGGCACCGGCCGGGAAGACGGTCCGCAGCATCGGGTGCCGGGCGACCAGCACGTCCACCGCACGCTGGAAGGCGTCCCGGCGCAGCGGACCGCGCAACCGCAGCCGGGCCAGCCAGGCGGTACCCGCGCCGGGCGTGACGGCGTCGGCGAGCAGGAAGCCACGCTGCGCGGCGGTCACCGGAAACGGCGCGGTGGAGTCCGGCTGCGGTCCGGCGTCGACCATCGGTCCACTGTCGACGGCCACGGGATCCGTCGTGGCATCGGCGTCCACGGCGCCCGGTGCGCCGGTGCGCGGGCCCGGCCCGTCGTCGTCGGCCGCACCGCCGTCGAGGGCGGCGGCCAGGGTGGCCGGGGTCCGGTGCTCGTAGATGAGCGTCGGGCTCGCCGTGACCGCGCGGCGTTCCTGGAGTTGGGCGAAGACCTCCAGGGCCAGGATGGAGTCGCCGCCGAGGACGAAGAAGTCGTCGTCCGGGCCGACCACCGGCAGGTCCAGCAGACCGGCCCAGATCCGGGCCAGCTCCGCTTCGGTACCGGCCGGACCGGTGATGCCGGTTGCTGGTGCGCGGCGGTCCGTCGGGGCGGTGGCGCGGGCCGGGGCCGCCGCGTCGGCCTCCGGCGGGGTGAGGCCATCGGCGTCCGCCGGAGCGGGTGCATGAGGGTCGGCGGTCGGGACGGGTACGCGGCTGGCGGCGGCCAGTGCCGCCAGCGATTCGCGGTCGACCTTGCCGGTGGCGGTCAACGGCAGGCTGTCCAGCAGGTGCAGCCGCGCGGGCACCATGTGCGCCGGCAGGTGAGCGGCCAGATGGGTGCGCAGCGCGGCCGTGGTCGGGGCGGTCTGCGGCGCGGGTAGCACGAAGGCGTGCAGCCGGGGATGCGGATCGGCCCGGTGCACCACGGTCGCGGAGGCGACCTGCGGATGGGTGCGCAGCACCGCCTCGATCTCGCCCGGCTCCACCCGGTGACCATGGATCTTGATCTGGTCGTCGAGGCGGCCCAGGAACTCCAGGGCACCGTCCGGCGCGAGCCGACCCCGGTCGCCGCTGCGATAGAACCGCTCGCCGTCGTGGACCACGAACGCCGCCCCGGTCAGCTCCGGCTCGCCGAGGTAGCCGGTGGTGAGGCCGACGCCACCGAGGTAGAGCTCACCGGCCACGCCGGGCGGGCAGACCCGACCGTCCGGGTCGACGACGCGGACCACCGCCCCGCCGACCGGGCGACCGATCGGCAGCCGACGGACCGCGTCGTCGGGCCGGGCGTCGATCAGGTGCCAGGTGGCGTTGATGGTGGCCTCGGTCGGGCCGTACAGGTTGGTGATCCGGGCGTCGCCGAACAGGTCGAACCAGCGCCGGACCGCCACCGGCGACAACTCCTCGCCGCCCACGTGCACCCACCGCAACGCGGCCAGGTCGGGTGCCTCGCCGTGGCGGCGCACGTGCTCCTCGGCGGCGCGCAGGATCCGCTCCCACAGCGTGGGGACCGAACTCCACACCGTGATCCGGTCTGCGGCGATCAGGGACAGCAACGCCTGCGGATCGCGGAGCTGGGCGCGGGTGAAGGTGACCACGGTGGCCCCGACCAGCAGCGGGGCCAGGATCTGTCGGACCGAGGCGTCGAAGCAGCTCGACGCCGTCTGGGCAAGCCGGTCCCCGGGCCGGTAACCGAAGGTGGCCACGGCCCAGTCGAGATAGGTACGCATCGACCGGTGGCTGACCGGTACGCCCTTGGGCCGCCCGGTCGATCCCGACGTGAAGATCACGTACGCGGTCTGGTCCGGCGTGGCCTCGGGCACCGACGGGACGTCGTGCTCCGCGACGGCGTCGGCGGTGCTCGGGTCGAAGGAGACCGGTCGTGTGGCAGCGTCGAGGCGGGCCGCGACGTCGGCCGAGTCGTCGTCGTGCAGCAGCACTCCGGCTCCGGCCCGGACCAGGTGGTCGGCGAGGCGGGCCGGCGGGTGGGCCGCGTCCAACGGCACCCAGGCGGCACCGGCCCGCAGGATGCCGACCACACCGACCACGGTCTGCGGACCGGGCGCGGTGAGCAGGCCGACCCGGTCGCCGGGGCGTACCCCGTGCCGGGCGAGCAGTGCGGCCACCCGGTCGGCGTCGCGGTCCAGCGTCCGGTAGGTCAGGGTCCGCTCGTCGGTCGTCACCGCCGCCGCGTCCGGGGTGCGTCGGCAGACCGCCCGGATCCGAGCGGTCACGTCGGCGGACTGCGGCGGTCGGCCGGTGGCGATCGCGACGAGGTCGTCCCGGTGTTCGGCGGCGAGCCGGGCCACGGTCGCCGGGGTGAACAGGCGGCGCGGGAAGTTCCAGGACAGGCCGAGGCCGTCGCCGGACTCCCAGCAGAGCAGGCTCAACCGGGTGGCGGCGGAGCCGGAACCAGCCGCGGTGGGCCGCACGGCGACGGGACAGTCCGGGTCGAGGGTGACCGGGAACCGGGCGAAACTGAACCCGGCCGGGCTGACGGTACGCGGCCGGGCGCCGGGACGGTCGAGCAGTCGGGCAAGGTCGAGGCTGGTCACCGAGCCGTGCCGCTGCGCCGCCGACCAGGCCACCCGGAGCCGGTCGGCGAGCTGTCCGACCGGCTCGTCGGAGTCCACGTCGAGCACCAGGGGCAGGGTGTCGGCGAACGGCCCGACGATCCGGTCGATGTCGGCCAGCCGGGCGTCCCGACCGGCCCGCGCCACCGTCACCGGCACGCGTCGCCGGCCGCTCCAGCGGGCCAGGCAGCGCAGGTACCCGGCCAGCAGCAGGTGGAACAGCGACACACCGGCCTCGGCGGCCCGGTCCCGCAACGCCGCCACCAGATCCGGCTCCAGCTCACTCTGCATGGTGAGCAGGGGCGGGCCGGGGCGCGCGTCCGGGTCACCATCGAACGGCAGCCGCAGCGTCGTCCCGTCGGCCAGCAGGTCCCACCAGTACGCCAGGTCCTCCGGCGCGGGCCCGGCCACCTGGCGCGCGTACGTGTCGAATCCGGGAGCCGGCGGTCGGGCCACCGGCGTACGGCCGTGGGCCAGGGCGGTGTAGTCGGCCCACAGTTCCTCGCTGAGCAGGTTCAGGCTGAACCCGTCCCCGGCGGCGTGGTGCAGCACCAGCATCAGGTGGGCCCGGTCGGGTGCCTCCCGGACGAGGACCGCTCGCAGCGGCGGCTGCCGGGTCAGGTCGACCGGGGTGTTGCACAGCCGCTCCCGTACCTCGCCGAGCGGCTCGGTGAGTGACCGCACCGCGTACCAGTCCGGGGTCGGAACCGGGTGGGCCGGCACAGGCGGGACCACCTGGCGCGGCGTACCCGGACCGGGCGTGAACCGCACCCGCAGCATCGGGTGGCGCAACTCCAGGCGGGCCAGCGCCTGCCCGAGCAGTCCGGCGTCCAGGGGACCGGTGACGGTCTGCTGGACGAAGGCGAAGCTGGCCACGGTGGGGTGGAGCCGTTCGTTGACGTGGAAGGCCCGCTGCACGGCGGTCAGCGGGAACGGCTCGCCCTCGACCGGAGTCCGCTCCCCGGCCGCCGACGTACGCGTCACCGGTGGAACCGCCTCGGCGGCGCGTACCCCGGTGAGGTGGGCGGCCAGGTCGGCGACGGTGGTGTACTCGAAGAACAGCGTGACCGGCAGCTCCCGGCCGAGTTCCTCCTCCAGCCGCTTGACCAGGTCCACCGCGGCCAGCGAGTCCAGGCCGAGAGCGAGGAACGAGGTGTCGTCGGCGATCTCGTCGGGCTGCCGGTGCAGCGGTTCGGCGAGCAGCCGCCGCAACAGCAGGGCCACCTCGTCCCGACCTGGTCTGCCGTCCACACCGTCCGGTCCGCGCGGCAGGTCGACGGCGGTGGTCTCGACAGCGACGGTAGCCCTGGCCGGGACGGTGACCGCCGGGGCGCTGGCCGTCGGGGCGGTCGCCGGGTTCTCCGGCCGGGCCGCGACGACGACGTGCGCGGCGTCGACACGTCGGGCGAGCGCCAGGGCGCGCAGTGCGTCGTCGACCGGCATGGCACCGGGGCCGCCACCGACATTGCCGGTCCGGGCGGCCATGCCGGCGTCGCTGATCGCGGCGAAGCCCACCGCCTGGACGGGGCGGCCCGTGGCCCGGTGCGCAGTCGCGAACGCGTCGAGGAACCGGTTGGCGGCGGCGTAGTCACCGATCGCGCCGGCCAGGCCGGGCAGCACCGCGCTGACCGACGAGAACCCGACCAGCGCGGTCCGATCGTGGCCGTGTCGCCGCAGCGCCTCGGCGAGCAGGTGGGTGCCGCGTACCTTCGGACCCAGCACGGCGAGCACGTCCGGGACGGACTTGGTGCGCAGGGTGCCGACCCGGACGATGCCGGCGGCGTGGAACACGGTGTCCACCCGGGGCGCGGCGGCGAGCAGGGCGTCCACGTCGGCGGCCACGGTCACGTCACACCGGTGGTAGGTCGCCGTCGCGCCCAGCGCGGTCAGTTCGGCCAGCAGCGCTGCCGGTGCGTGGTCCGACCGACCGGCCAGCAGAAGGGTCGGTTGCTCCCGGCGGGCCAGGGACCGGGCCAGCTCCGCGCCCACACCACCGGCACCACCGACGATCACGTGCACGGCGCCCGATGCGACGGGTCCACCACCGGCAGGGTCGCCGGTCTGTTCAGCCGCCGACGACAGCGGGTCGAGGAACCGGCCCAGCCGGCGTCCGCCCCGCCAGGCCACACCGGTCGCCGCGTACGGGTCGGGTGAGGTGTGCCCGTCGCCGACTGCCGGGTCTGCGGCGACGGCGGACACCTCGCGGCGGACGGCGTCGACCCTCGCTGTCGTAGCGTCCGACGAGGACAGGTCCACGGTGTGCACGAGCAGGCCGGGACGCTCGTCGGCGAGCGCGGCGGCCAGTCCGGCCAACACCGCCTGCGCCGGCCGCCCCCGCTCCTCGGCTGCGCCGGTGACGTGCACGTCCTCGGTGACCACCACCAGCCGGCCCGGCCGGTCGACCCCCTCGTCGATCAGGGCGCGGACGGCGCGTACCTGCGCGGTGACGGCGGCGTCGAGCGCGGCCACGTCCGGCGTGTCTACCGCCGCCCCGGCCAGCAGCACGGTGATGTCGCCGTCCGCACCGACCGCCGGGCCGGTGCGGACGGCGATCCCGTCGGCGGTGAACGCGGCGGCCAGGTCGTCGGCGAACGGACCCCCCATCCCCGGTCCGCGCAGCCACACCCGCCGGGCCGGTACGCCGACCGCCGCCGGCACCTCCCGCCAGGCCACGACGTGCAGGGGTACGGCGTGCGCCGCCCCCGGTGGCGGAAAGGAGCGACGCGCGAACGGGTAGGTCGGCACCGGCACCCGCTGCCGCCCGCCGTACAGGGCGGGCCGGTCGAGCGGACCACCCCGAGCCCAGAGCCGCCCGGCGGTGGCCAGCAACGACGCAGCACCGCTGGGCACCGCACCGGTCGGCCCGCACTGCACCGCGATCATCCGGACCAGGCGCCGGGTGGGTTCTTCGTCGCCCTGGCCGCCGCTGTGGTGCGTCGCCTCCACTGCGCCGATCCCGGCCGCCGTCAGGTCGGCGGTGCCGTCGGCGACGCCCAGCTCGACCACAGTGTCGTACCCGTCGTCGTGGAGCCGTCGCCACGCCGCGTGCCACTGCGCTCCGCTCGCCGCCCCGGTGGCCCACCGCAGCGGGTCCGGCGGATCCCACCGCCCGGCCGCCGGGCTGAACACCGGCACGCCCCGCAGTGCCGCGAGGGCGTACCCGTCGTCGTCCCGGTCGGCGTGGCCGTCCTCGGCGGCGGCCGGATCGGCGAGCGCGCCGGACCGCCGGACCGCCTCGGCGACGCCCAGCGCGCCCCCGGCGGCGGCTGCCGCCAGCTCACCGACCCCGTGTCCGAGCAGCGCGTCGGGCCGTACCCCCCAGGCGGCGAGCTGTCCGGCCAGGGCCAGGGCCACCACCACGCGCACCGGGGCGGTGATCCGCCGGTCCGACCGGTCCGGCCCGTCGTTCAGGCACCAGGACAGCAACGGCCGTCCCGCCACCGGCCCGGCGGCGGCGCAGGCCCCGGTCAGCAGGGCCCGGAAGACCGGGAGCCGGTCGTGCAGGTCGCGGACCGCAGCCAGGGCCGGCGGGGAACCGTCGCCCGGGAAGACGAAGACGATCCGGGGGCGGCGGTGGACCGGCTCGTCCCGGTACGCGGTCGCGGCCGCCGCCAACCGGTCGGCCAGCCCGGTGCCGTCGGCGACGAGCGCCAGCCGGTACGGCGCGTCGTCGCGGGCCGTCCCCGCGCTGGCGACCACGTCGGCCACGTCCAGGTCGCCCCGGGCGCGCAGGTGCGCGGCGAGGTCGTGGGCACTGCGCCGCAGCGCGGACGCCGATCGCGCGGTGAGCGTCACCAGGTGCACGCCGGTGCCGTCCGGCGGCGGTACGGGCTCCTGGGGCGGCGCCTCGCGCAGGACGGCATGCGCGTTGGTGCCGCCGAAGCCGAACGCGTTCACGCCGGCGACCAACGGTCCGGGTGCGGTCCACGGGCGTGCCTCGGTGACCACCGTGAAGCCGGCGGCGTCCAGGTCGTACCGGGTGGACGGTCGGACGTGGTGCAGCGACGGCGGCAACTGCCGGTGCCGCAGGGCCAGCACCACCTTCAGCAGCGCCGGCATGCCGGCGGAGTTGAGCAGGTGTCCCAGGTTGGTCTTGACCGACCCCAACCAGCGGGGCGTGCCGTCGGGGCGGCGCGGATACGCGGCGGCCAGCGACCGTGCCTCCACCGGGTCACCGAGGCCGGTGCCGGTGCCGTGCGCCTCGACGTACGAGACGGCGGCCGGGTCGAGCCCGGCGTCCGCGTACGCGCGGGCGATGACCTCCCACTGCCGCTGCGGATTCGGGGCGAGCAGACTGAGCGACCGGCCGTCGTTACCCACGGCGGTGCCGGCGACCAGGGCGAGCACCCGGTCCCCGGCGGCGTACGCGTCGTCCGGGCGGCACAGGACGAGCGCCGCGCCGCCCTCGCCGGGCACGAAGCCGTCGGCGTCGGCGTCGAAGGCGCGACACCGCCCGGTCGGCGACAGCGCCTCGGCGGCGTCCAGCAGCCGGTAGGCGGTCTCGGTGAGATTGAGGTTCACCCCGCCGACCACCGCGATGTCGCACTCGCCGGTGGCCAGGCTGCGCGCGGCCAGGTGCAGCGCGACCAGCGCCGAGGAACAGGCCGTGTCCACCACGATCGCCGGACCGGCCAGGTCCAGTGCCTGCGACAGCCGGGCCGCCACGAGGTTGCGCAGGTTGCCGACCAGCGCCGCCGGTGCGGTGACCGGACCGGCGGCGGCCAGCAGCTCCGGGAAGGCGCTCTCGCCGACGGCGGCGAAGACCCCGACGCGACGGCCCTGCCGACGCGGCCCGGCGTACCCGGCGCGTTCGAGCGCCTCGTACCCGATCTCCAGGAACAGTCGGGCGTGCGGGTCGGTGAGCCGGGCCTCCTCGTCGGAGAGCCCGAAGAAGTCCGCGTCGAGCTGCATCGGATCGTCCAGGAAGGACCCCCAGCGGGACCGGCCGTCCTGCGGCGTCCACCGGTGCTCCGGGACCGGCCGCACCGCGTCGACGCCGTC
This sequence comes from Micromonospora sp. NPDC023869, assembly GCF_055559695.1. Taxonomy (NCBI): domain Bacteria; kingdom Bacillati; phylum Actinomycetota; class Actinomycetes; order Micromonosporales; family Micromonosporaceae; genus Micromonospora; species Micromonospora sp. NPDC023869. The sequence continues at coordinate 254,914 of NZ_JBVHKD010000006.1, read as the reverse complement.
CACGAGTCCGCGCCAGAACTCGTCGGGGTCGTCGGCACCCGGGAAGCGGCAGGCCATCCCGATGACCGCGAGCGGTGTCGCACCGGAGCGGGCGTCCTGCGACGCCGTAGCGAGCCCGTCGGGCGGTGCCGGTCGGGTCGTGGGCGGCCCGGCCAGGATGCGGTCGGTCAGCGCGGCGACGGTGGGACAGTCCCGCAGGTCCGCCGGATCGAACGTGGTGCCGAGGGCGTCCTCCAGCCCGGCCAGCACCTCCATCGCCGTGAGCGACGACCCGCCGATGGCCAGGAAGCGGTCGTCCGCCGCGATGGTGTCGGCGGGCCGGTCCAGCACCCGGGCCCAGACCGCCCGGACGACCTGCTCGACCCGTCGCCGGGACAGCGGCCCCGAGGGCATTGGCTCGGCCACCCGGTGCGCCGCACTCGGTCCCGCCGGGTGCCAGCGGCGTTCCCGGTCGGCGAAGTCGCCGGCCAGGTAGCGTTCGCGCATCCGTCGCCGCCGCAACTTGCCGCTGGTGGTCCGGGCGAACGCGCCGGGCGGCAGCGGCAGCACCCGTACGTCGTCGTGCCCGGCCGCCTCGGCGACCCGGGCCCGCGTGGCGTCGAGCACCACGGTAGCCCCGGCCGGCGGTCGCGCCCAGGCCACGAACACCACGATCCGCTCGCCGCCGGTGTCCGGGTCGGTGCAGCCGACCACCGCCGTCACCGTGGCCGGCAACCCGACGGTCGCGGAGGCCACCGCCTCCAGGTCGGGGGCGTGGAACGTCCGACCGTTGACGAAGATCACGTCCTTCGCGCGGCCGGTCACGCAGAGCCGGCCGGAGCGCTGGAAACCCAGGTCACCGGTGTGCAGCCAACCGTCCACGAAGGTCTCCCGGCTGGCCTGCGGGTCCCGGTGGTAGCCGCGCGCCACGTTCGGGCCGCGTACCTCGATCAGGCCCACCCGGTCCTCGGGCAGCGGCCGGTGCCGCTCGTCGACGACGCGCACCTCGCAGCCGGGCACCGGGTGCCCCAGGTCCATCAGCTCCACCGCGTGCGTACCCGGCGCGGTGCTCACCGCCCGACCCCGGCTCAGCGCGGCGCGGTCCAGCACCAGCGGCGCGGCGACCTCCCCGGGCGGCGGGAAGGTCACCGCGAGCGTCGCCTCCGCCAGGCCGTACACCGGTCGCAGGGCGGCCGGGGCGAGCCCGGCCGGGCGGACGTGCGCCAGGAAGGCCCGCCACACCGTGGGGGAGATGGGCTCCGCGCCCACCACCACGCACCGGACCCGGCTCAGGTCGAGCGTGGCGAGGAGATCCGCCGGAACCCGCCGGACCGCCAGTGCCAGCGCGAAGTTCGCCGCCGAGAGCAGGGTCGCGCGATGCCGGTGCGCGGCGGTGAACCACAGCGCCGGGCGCTTGGCGAACGCCATCGGAGGTACGCGGACCTGCGTGCACCCGATGGCCAGCGGGGTCAGGTGGGTGCCGATCAACCCCATGTCGTGGAAGTACGGCATCCAGGTGACCAGCACGTCGTCCGGTCCGGCGCCGCTGGCCAGCCGGGACTGCTCCACATTGGCCAGCACGTTGGCGTGGGTCAGCTCCACCCCGCGCGGCGCGCCGGTGCTGCCGGAGGAGAACTGGAGGAACGCCACGTCGGTCGGGTCGGCCGCGAACAGCTCCTCCGGTGGGGTGCCGGTCCGCAGGTCGGCCAGCCGCAGCACCGGGCCGGCCAGCCCGTCGGCGACAGCCTCGGTGGCGTCGTCCAGCACGGTCACCGCGTCGGTGAGCAGCTCGCGGACGGCCCGTACCCGGGTCGGCTCGGGTGGCAGCGGCACCGGGACCAGCCCGGCGGCGAGCGCCCCCCAGAACAGCGGCTGGAAGTCGTCCCCGGCGTCGGCGACCAGGATCACCGGGGTGCCCGGGACCACTCCGGCGGCCCGGTAGCCGCCCGCCACCCGCAGCGACTCGTCCCGCAACTCTCGGACGGTGACGGTGCGTTCGGTGCCGTCGTCGCGCACGTGCACGATGATCTGCTCGGGTGCGCGATCCGCGGCCTGGACGAGGACGTCAAGCAGTGTCCGTCGGTCGCCGGGCCCGGCCGCAGTCTGCACGCGACGATGCTAGTGGGCATGATCGAGTACCCGGCCGTCGGTCGCCGGGATGCCCGTCATCTGGCACGCGACACGCCCGGCACAGCATCTGGTGTTGCCATCTCCGCACCGTACCCATATATGGTGTGCCCCGTAGCTGGTTCGACCGCCACTGAAACGGCGGTCGAGGCAAGAGGGAACCCGGTGGGAATCCGGGACTGCCCCGCAGCGGTGAGTGGGAACGACCGCCGTCATCACGCACTGGACCCGCCAGGTCTGGGAAGCGACGGCCAGTAGGCGCGAGCACCAGGCCCACGAGTCCGAAGACCTGCCAGCGCGCCGCACGCGACGTGTGCGGCGGTCGAAGGCCGCGTGGGACGGCCGACGCCAGGAGCTGGTCAGTCACGGCAGCAGTGCCGTCGGTGACCGGCGGCGTCCTCCCGCGCGGACCCGACGATCTCGGGGACAGGCGTGAGGAGGGGGAACATGACGGTGACCCAGGAGCAGGCGGGGCCGGAGCAACGCCGGCACGTCATGCAGGTCCGCAAACGGAACGGCGACACCGAGCCGGTGGACGTCAACAAGATCGTCAAGGCGGTGGAGCGGTGGGTCGCCGACCTGGACGAGATCGACCCGCTGCGGGTGGCGACGAAGACCATCAGCGGGCTGTACGACGGCGCGACCACGGCCGAGATGGACAAGCTCTCCATCCAGACCGCAGCCGAACTGATCGGTGAGGAGCCGCAGTACTCGAAGCTGGCGGCCCGACTGCTGGCCGCGTACGTGGACAAGGAGGTCCGCGGGCAGCAGGTGGCCAGCTTCAGCCAGTCCATCCGGTACGCACACGGCTTGGGCCTGATCGGCGACGACACCGCCGCGTTCGTGGCCCGCAACGCGCGCAAGCTGGACGACGCCGTCGACCCGGCCGGGGACCTGCGTTTCGAGTACTTCGGGCTGCGCACGGTCGCCGACCGGTACCTGCTGCGGCACCCGCAGACCCGACTGGTGGTGGAGACGCCGCAGTACTGGCTGTTGCGGGTCGCCTGCGGCCTGTCGCAGACGCCCGGCGAGGCGATCGGCTTCTACCGGCTGATGTCCAGCCTGGCCTACCTGCCCAGCTCGCCGACGCTGTTCAACTCCGGCACCCGGCACACCCAGATGTCCTCGTGCTTCCTGGTCGACTCGCCGCGCGACGAACTCGACTCCATCTACGAGCGTTACCACCAGGTCGCGAAGCTGTCCAAGTTCTCCGGTGGCATCGGCATCTCCTGGTCCCGGGTGCGCGGTCGGGGCGCGCTGATCCGGGGCACCAACGGCAGGTCGAACGGCATCGTGCCGTTTCTCAAGACGCTGGACGCCGGGGTGGCCGCCGTCAACCAGGGCGGCCGTCGCAAGGGCGCGGCCTGCGTCTACCTCGAACCGTGGCACCCGGACGTGGAGGAGTTCCTCGAACTGCGGGACAACACCGGCGAGGAGTCCCGGCGTACGCACAACCTGAACCTCGCCAACTGGATCCCGGACGAGTTCATGCGGCGCGTCGAGGCGGACGGGGACTGGTCGCTGGTCGACCCGTCGGACGCCCCCGAGCTGCCCGACCTGTTCGGTGAGGCGTTCGACGAGGCGTACCGCGCGGCGGAGAAGAAGGCGGTCAAGACCGTCAAGGCCCGCGACCTGTACGGCCGGATGATGCGGACGCTCGCGCAGACTGGCAACGGGTGGATGACGTTCAAGGACGCCTCGAACCGGCTGTCCAACCAGACCGGCGCCCGGGGCAACACCATCCACCTGTCGAACCTCTGCACCGAGATCCTGGAGGTCAACGACGACGCCGAGACGGCGGTCTGCAACCTCGGCTCGGTCAACCTGGGCGCGCACGTCACCGCGGACGGGGTCGACTGGGAGCGGCTGCGCGCCACGGTGCGGACCGCCGTGGTGTTCCTGGACCGAGTGATCGACATCAACTACTACCCGGCCGAGCAGGCGGCGGCGTCGAACCCGCGCTGGCGCCCCGTCGGGCTCGGGCTGATGGGGTTGCAGGACGCGTTCTTCACGCTGCGCCTGCCGTTCGACTCCCCGGCCGCCCGGGAGCTGTCGACCCGCGTGCAGGAGGAGATCTTCCTGACCGCGTTGGAGACCTCGGCCGGGCTCGCCGAGCGGTTCGGCCCGCATCCCGCGTACGCGCAGACCCGCGCCGCCCGGGGTGAGCTGCACCCGGACCTGTGGGGCGCCGAGGTCGGCCAGCCCGACCGGTGGGCCGCGCTGCGCGAGACGATCGGCCGGCACGGCCTGCGGAACTCGTTGCTGGTGGCGATCGCGCCGACCGCCACCATCGCCTCGATCGCCGGCTGCTACGAGTGCATCGAGCCGCAGGTGTCCAACCTGTTCAAGCGCGAGACGATGTCCGGCGAGTTCCTCCAGATCAACACCTACCTGGTCCGCGAGCTGAAGGCGCGGGGACTGTGGACGGCCGCGATCCGGGAGCAGATCAAGCGCGCCGAGGGTTCCGTGCAGGGCGTCGTCGAGCTGCCCGCAGACGTACGCGAGTTGTTCCGGACCGCGTGGGAGCTGCCGCAACGGGCGCTGATCGACCTGGCGGCGGCCCGCGCCCCCTTCATCGACCAGTCGCAGTCGCTGAACCTGTTCCTGAGCGCGCCGACCATCGGCAAGCTCTCCTCGATGTACCTGTACGCCTGGAAGTCCGGGCTGAAGACCACCTACTACCTGCGGTCGCGTCCGGCGACCCGGATCCAGCAGGCCACCGTCGCCGTCACCCCGAGCGTCACGCCGGTCGTGGCGGTCAGCGACGACGAGGCGTTGGCCTGCTCCCTGGAGAACCCCGAGAGCTGCGAGGCATGCCAGTGACCACCGTCTCCGAGACCAGCACCAGCACCGGCACCGGCATGGGGGAGCGGCACCTGCTGCTCGATCCCGGCATGGACCTGACCCTGCGCCCGATGCGCTACCCGCAGTTCTTCGACCGCTTCAAGGACGCCATCAAGAACACCTGGACGGTGGAGGAGGTCGACCTGCACTCCGACCTCGCCGACCTGGCCAAGCTCTCCCCGGCCGAGCAGCACCTGGTGTCCCGGCTGGTGGCGTTCTTCGCCACCGGCGACACCATCGTCGCCAACAACCTCGTGCTCAACCTCTATCAGCACGTCAACTCGCCGGAGGGGCGGTTGTACCTCTCCCGGCAGTTGTTCGAGGAGGCGGTGCACGTCCAGTTCTATCTGAACCTGCTGGACACCTACGTCCCGGACGAGAAGGAACGGTTCGAGGCGTTCGCGGCGGTGGAGAACATCCCGTCGATCGCCCGCAAGGCCGAGTTCTGCTTCAAGTGGATCGACTCCATCTTCGCGCTGCGCGAGCTGCGGACCCGCGAGGACCGGCGGGCCTTCCTGCTGAACCTGATCTGCTTCGCCGCCTGCATCGAGGGCCTGTTCTTCTACGGCGCCTTCGCCTACGTCTACTTCCTGCGCTCCCGGGGGCTGCTGCACGGACTCGCCTCGGGCACCAACTGGGTGTTCCGCGACGAGTCCATGCACATGGCCTTCGCCTTCGACGTGGTCGACACCGTCCGCGCCGAGGAGCCGGACCTCTTCGACGCCGAGATGGAGCAGCAGGTCAAGGACATGCTCGCCGAGGCGGTCGAGTGCGAGGTGCAGTTCGCCGTCGACCTGCTGGAGCAGGGTGTCTCCGGGATGTCGCCGGCCGACATGCGGGAGTACCTCCAGCACGTGGCCGACCGGCGCCTGGCTGTGCTCGGCATCGCACCCATGTACGGCAGTGGCAACCCGTTCGCGTTCATGGAGTTGCAGGACGTCCAGGAGCTGTCCAACTTCTTCGAGCGTCGGGTCTCCGCCTACCAGGTCGGGGTGACCGGCTCGGTCAGCTTCGACGACGACTTCTGACCGGCTGAGACGGACCGCTGTCCCGGGTGGCGTGGCGCCGCCCGGGACGGCGACGTTCCGACTCGTGTTCCGGCCGATGCCTGGTCCTTGGTGGTGTCGGCGGCCCCTGTCGAGCTGAACCGTATGCGCTATCGGCCCTCTCGACTGCGAGAGCGGCCAGCGGGCCGACGACTCGGCGATGTGGCGGGTCGGGCGGTCTCGGTCGCTGCCGATCGCCCTTGCGCGCCCGTCCGGGGAGACGAACCCGGACACTCCGACCGTGGAGGCCATCAACGCGGGCCGACCGTGCTCGAACGGTGAGTTGCGGTCAGGCCCGGCGAGCGGCGGGGCGGATCGGCTCGGCTCGGCTCGGCTCGGCCACTCCTGGCCGGCGCAGAGCAGGTAGGCGCTCACCGCGATCCGTCGCTGCCGTCAGCTCGACAGTGCCCGTACCCGACATGGCAGTCAGCCGCCCCGGCCCCTGGCCCCGGCCCCCGGCCCTGGCCGACGCCTGCGTCTCCGACCCTCGGCCGACGCCGACGCCGACGCCGACGCCTGCGCCGAGCTTCCACGCGTGCTGGCGAGCTGGCCGAGCGACTCGTGCGACTGCGGGGAAAGGTCGCTCGCCGTGGGCGGACCGGAACCGGTCGCGCCCGTACCCTGTCGCAATGTCTCTGCTGATCCGGCGTGACCTCGGGTCCACCGACGTGCGGTCGCGGGACCGCCGGCCGGGTCGGGCCCCTGCGGTGCCGGCAGCGACCGCAGTGCGGGGACCGGTGGCCGGGCACGGCCCCGCCGCCCGCTGAGCGGCCCGTGGCGGCCGTCGTGTTCCCGGTTCGCGCGCGCCCCATTCCGGCCCGCTGCCGCCGCCGCCAGTCGTCGCGGCGGCGTCCCTTCGTCCCGTCCGGGGCATCCACCAGGCGAAATGTCGGCAGGAAACATCGAGAAACTCGTTCGTCATCTTCCGTTGACCGTGGGATGAGTCGAGTGTTAACTGTTAACAGTTATCAGGAGGACAACGTGTTGGACGTCAGGCCGATCAGGGCGGAGTCCCTCGGCGAGAAGCTGGCCGGCGAGCTGCGCCGTCGCATCATCGTGGGCGACGTGCCGTCGGGCACCCGTCTCGTCGAGGAGGAACTGGCCGACTCCTTCCAGGTCAGCAGGGGGCCGGTCCGCGACGCGATCCGCATCCTGCGGTCGGAGGGACTGGTCACCGGCTCCGGCCGCAACGCGGTCACCCGTTCGTTGAACGACGCCGACATCGAGGAGCTGATGGCCCTGCGGGAGTCGTTCGAGCTGCTGGCGGTGGAGCGGGCCATCACCGTCCGGCGCGAGGTCCTCGCCCGTCAGTTGCGTACCGCGCTGGTCGACATGGACGCGGCGGTGACCGACCGTGACCCGGTCGCCTTCACGACCGCGGACATCCGGTTCCACAGCGCGTTCTTCGCCACCGCCGGGATGACCCGGCTCAGCGTCCTGTGGGACCAGTTCCGCCCCACCATCGAAGGTCTGCTGCACGCCTCCGGCAAGCGGCTGGCCGACCTCGCGCCCTCGGCGCGGGAGCACCATGACCTGGCCGGGCTGATCACTGCCGGCAAGGTCGCCGAGGTCAAGGCCGAGCTGCACCGACACCTGCAGACGACCTGCTCGCGGCTGCGTTCCGCGATCCCCCCGACCCCCGTCCAGAGAGAGAACGACCTATGAGATCACGCATGCTGCGCCTCGCCGCGTTGGCCGTCGCCGGCACTCTCGTGGTGACCGGCTGCGCCAACCGCGGCGGGAGCGAGACCGCCTCCGGCGAGAACTTCCCGGAGAAGGACCTCACCCTCGTCGTGCACGCCGCCGCCGGTGGCGGCTCCGACCTCACCGCCCGCACGCTGGCCAAGGAGCTGGAAGCGGACCTCGGGCGATCGATCGTGGTGGAGAACCGGACCGGTGGCGGCGGACGGGTGGGCCTGACCTACCTCAAGGGCCGTCCCGCCGACGGGTACTCGATCGGCTTCATCCCGGTCGAGGTGGCGATGCTCGGGCACCAGGGCGCCGACATCACCCCGGAGCAGTTCACCGTCCTCGGGCAGGTGATGAACGCGCCGGCCACGCTGTCGGTGCCGACGAACAGCCCGTACCAGAGCCTCGACGACCTGCTGGCTGCGGCGAAGCGCGAGCCGGGCACGATCACCGTGTCGAACTCCGGTGCCGGCGCCATCTGGGAGGCCGCCACCCTCGCCCTGGGCGAGGCGGCCGGTGCGACCTTCAAGCCGGTGCCGTACGACGGTGGCGCGCCGGCCGTGGCCGCCGGGGTCTCCGGCGAGGTCCAGGCCGTGATGGCCGGCGTGAGCGAGTCTGCCGCCGCGGCCGGAAACAACCAGCTGCGTATCCTTGCGGTGCTGGCCCCGGAGCGGGTCTCCTCGCTGCCGGAGGTGCCCACCGCCACGGAGCAGGGCGTCGACGTGGTCATCGGTGGCTGGGGTCTGATGGGTGCCCCCGCCGGCCTGCCCGACGAGGTCCGGCAGCGCCTCGCCGACGCTGTCCGCAAGGCCGCTTCCTCGGAGGCGTTCAAGGACGTGATGACCAAGGCCGGCAACACGCCGCTGGCGACCTCGCCGGACGAGGCCAGCGAGTTCGCCCAGACCGAGTACGACCGCTTCGGCCAGATCTACGGCTGATGGCTATCCACCACCCGCCGATCCAGGGTGATCACGGTGCCGCCGCGCGCTGGCGCGCGGCGGCACCGGGGATGGTCTTCCTGGTGCTGGGCGCCGTGTTCCTGTGGCTGGCCCGCTCGATCGAGCTGCCCGCCCGGGCCCTGGCGGTGAGCCCCCGGATCTGGCCGGAGACGCTCGCCATCGGGATCGTCGGTCTGTCGGCCCTGCAGATCGTCCTCGCCTTCGTCACCACGCCCGCCGTGGCCGACGACGACGAGGACGAGGACGGACCGGCCACCCGCTCCGGGATCGTCCGGGTGGTCGGCTTCGTCGCGGCCACGCTCGCCTTCGGGGTGCTCTGGTACTACCTGCACTTCCTGGTCTCCGGACTGATCTTCGTCGCCGCGCTCACCTGGATCGCCGGGGGCCGGGGGATCAAGGACCTGCTGTTCTTCCCCGCCGGGGTGACCGTGGTGATCTACGGCCTGTTCGGCCTGCTGCTGAGGGTGCCGCTGTGAACGCGCTCGTCGAGGGCTTCGGTGCCCTCCTCTCCGTCCAGATGCTGCTCTGCGTCCTCGCGGGCGCCGCCATCGGCATGCTCGTCGGCGCGTTCCCGGGCATCACCGCCACCATGGCGGTCGCTCTGGCCAGCGCCTTCACCCTGACCATGGATCCGCTGCCCGGCCTGGCCGTGCTGCTGACCATCCTGATCGGCGCCCAGTTCGGCGACCGGGTCCCGGCCATCCTGATCAACACCCCGGGCACTCCGGCGTCGATCGCCACCACCTTCGACGGCTACGCCATGGCCAAGCAGGGCAAGGCCGGCCTGGCGCTGACCTCGTCGGCCTTCGCCTCGGCGGTCGGCGGTTTCGTCGGCATCGCGGTGCTGATGGTCGCCGCGATCCCGCTGAGCACGGTGGCCATGCGCTTCGGCTCGCCGGAGATGTTCGCGCTGGTGGTCTTCGGTCTCACCATGATGATCGAGGTCTCCGGCCGCCAGCTCGTCAAGGGTCTCATCGCCGGTCTGTTCGGCCTGGCGCTGGGCACCGTCGGCCGGGACCCGATGGACGGCTCGGACCGGCTGACCTTCGGCATCCCGCAACTGGTCGAGGGGATCCCGTTCATCGCGGTGATCATCGGTCTGTTCGGCATCGCCGAGGTGTTCAGCCAGATGATCTCGCGTCGTCACAGCAAGCAGAAGGCGATCACCAGCTTCGGCCGCTGGTGGCCGACCAGGCAGGAGACCCGGCAGATGGTCAAGCCGATCGCGGTCGGCTCCTCCGTCGGCACGGTGGTCGGCGTGCTGCCCGCCGTCGGCGGGGACATCGGCGGGATCGTCGCCTGGAACCAGGCCAAGCGGGTCTCCAAGGAGCCGGAAAAGTTCGGCAAGGGCTCCCTGGAAGGGCTCACCGCCGCCGACGGCTCCTCCAACGCGGGTGTCGGCGGGTCGGTGCTCACCACGTTGGCCCTCGGCGTACCGGGCGACTCGGTGATGGCGGTAATGCTCGGCTCGATGATCATCTGGGGCATCCAGCCCGGCCCGGGCCTGTTCACCTCGCAACCGGACCTGGTCTACTCGATCGCCGGCATCATGTTCTTCGCTACCGTGCTGACGCTGGGGCTGAGCCTGCTGCGCATGCGCGGCGTCGCCAAGCTGCTGGAGCTGCCCAGCCGGTTCCTGTGGACGGTGATCCTGGCCTTCTGCATCGTCGGCACGTACGCGGTGAACAACAGCGTCTTCGACGTCGGCGTCATGGTCCTGTTCGGCGTGCTCGGCCTGCTGCTGCGCCGGTACGGCTTCCCGGCCGGCCCGATCGTGCTCGGCCTGATCCTCGGCCCGCTCGCCGAACGCAACTTCCGCCGGTCGATGGAGCTGGGCGGGCTGGAGACCATCTACACCAGCCCGATCGCGGTGGGCCTGCTCGTGCTGGCCGTGCTGGCCGTGGCGGTGCCCCGCATCCGCAGCCGGATGAAGGCGCGCCGGCAGGACCCCACCGACCGCGACACCCCGACCGATCCGCCGGTCCCCGCCGGAGCGAGCCGGTGACGGCACGACACTTCGTGGTCCGGGACGTCCCCGGCCAGTGCCACGGCAGCACCGTCTGCGTCACCGAGGACACCTTCGTGGTCGCCTGGTTCCAGGGCGACCACGAAGGAGCCGCCGACTCGCGGATCTGGCTCAGCCGGGGGACCGACGACCGGTGGAGCGCCCCGACCGTGGTCAGCGGCGACCTGGCACCCTGCTGGAACCCGGTGCTGCACCGGCGTACCGGTGGGGACCTGGTCTGCTGGTTCAAGGTCGGCGCGACCATCTCGACCTGGGTGACCCACCAGGTCGTCTCCACCGACGGCGGCCGGACCTGGTCGACGCCCCGACCGCTCGGCGACGCCGAGCCCGGCGGCCGGGGACCGGTCCGCACCCCGCCGCTGCGCCTGCGCTCCGGTCGACTGCTCGCCGGGGCCTCCACCGAGACGTGGGGTGAGCGCCCCCGATGGGACTGCTTCGTCGAGCGCAGCGACGACGACGGCGAGACCTGGCAGCGGTCCCCGGACATCCGGCTCGACCACGCTGCCTTCCCGGGCGCGGGCGCCATCCAGCCCGCGCTCTGGCAGACCCCGACCGGCGAGGTACGCCTGCTGGCCCGCAGCACCGCCGGTCGGCTCGTCACCGCCACCAGCGTCGACGACGGCCGCACCTGGTCGCCCGGCTCGCTGTCCACCGTGCCGAACAACAACTCCGGCATCGCGGTGACCCGCCTCGGCGACCAGGTCCACCTGGCCCACAACCCCACCACCGGGGACTGGGCCAGCCGGGCGCCCCTGACCGTCTCCGTCTCCACCGACGAGGGGGAGACCTTTCGGCCCTGGCTGACCCTGGAGAAGTCGCTCGGCGAGACGGCGGACGAGGGCTACCGGCCCGCCGACTCGGGGGTGCGGACCACCGGAAGCAACGAGTTCTCGTACCCCTGCCTGATCCCCGTCGGGGACCGGCTCGCTGTGACGTACACCTGGCAGCGGCGCGGCATCGTGCTCGCCCTGCTCGATCCCTCGGAGCACATCTCATGACCACCGCCAACCTGATCAGCGCCGTGCCGACCCTGTTCGCCCCCGACGGCGCGGTCGACCTGACGGCCACCCGGGCGGCCTACGACCAACTCGCCGCGCACCCCGTCGACGGGGTGTTCGTGGCCGGCACCACCGGTGAGTTCACCACCCTCACCGACGACGAGCGGCTGGACGTCGCCGCCGCCGCCAACGACGCCTTCGGGCCCGAGCGCACCTACTGGCACGTCGGGCACGCCAGCACCCACCAGGCGGTACGCCTCACCCGCGCGGCCGTCGACCGGGGAGCGGCCCGGCTCGCGGCGCTCACCCCGCACTACTTCCCGGCCACCGAGCGCGCCCTGCTCGACTACTACCAGGCGGTGGTGACCGCCGCCGCCGGACTGCCGGTGTACGCGTACCTCTTCACCGCCCGGACCACCACGACGGTCTCGCCACGGTCGCTGGCCCGGCTCGCCGAGACCGGACTGGCGGGCGTGAAGATCAGCGGCGAGCCGACCCGGGTGCTGGCCGAGTACCTCGCCGCGCTCGGCGACCGGGACCTGCCGGCGTACTCCGGTGCCGACGCGGAGTTCACCGAGGTCGTCGCGGCCGGCGGCGCCGGAGTGGTCTCCGGGGTCAGCTCGGCGCTGCCAGCACCCTTCCTCGCGGTCCGGGACGCCTTGCGCAGCGGGGACGCCGACGCGCTCGCGGTGGCCCGGGAACGGTCGCTGCGGGCGGTGGCCGCCACCCGGCAGGGCAACCTCGCCCACCTCAAGGCCGTCCTCGAACTGCGCGGGCTGCCCGCCGGCGGCATGCGTGCCCCGCTCGACCCGATCTCGGCCGACGACCGTCGCGCGCTCGAAGCCGACGTCGCCGACCTGCTCTGACCCCCGACACCGCCGCCTCACTCCAAGGAGCCCCGCGTGAGCAGCTACGCCTTTCCCGAGTTGACCGACCAGCCCGTGGCCGAACCCGGCGTGGTCTGGACCGTCGCCAGCGGCGACCTGCGGCCCAGCGCCAACGTCACCTGCTGGCCGGTGCAGCGGCAGTTCGAGGCCGACCTGGAGCGGGCGGTCACCGCCCTGGGCCACCGGGTGCAGCGGGCACACCCGGTCGACGACACCGCCGGGCACGGCTTCATCGCCAGCCAGCGCCAGGGCATCGAGGTGTTCAAGTCGATCCCGCCGGACGCGCCGCTGATCGTCGCCGAGGCGGTCTGGCAGTACAGCCACCACGTGCTGGCCGGGCTGCGTACCCACCGGGGCCCGATCCTGGTGGTGGCGAACTGGAGCGGTGAGTTCCCGGGCCTGGTCGGCCTGCTCGGCCTGACCGCCAGCCTCACCAAGGCGGGCGTGGTGCACTCCATCCTGTGGAGCGAGAAGTTCACCGACGACTGGGCGGTGTCGCGGCTGCGTACCTGGCTGGAGACCGGGAAGCTGGAGCACGACCAGAGCCACGTACGGGACCTGCCGGAGCTGCCGGCCACCGAGGAGGTACGCCTCGGTCGGGCGCTCGCGGCGCAGCTCGTCCGGGACAAGGCCATCATCGGCGTCTTCGACGAGGGCTGCATGGGCATGTACAACGCCATCATCGACGACGAGCTGCTCAACCCGCTCGGCGTCTACAAGGAGCGGCTGTCGCAGAGCGCCCTGGTCGCCGAGATGGCGACGGTCACCGACGCCGAGGCGCAGGCCGTACGGGACTGGCTGGACGCGGCCGGGTTCACCTTCCACACCGGCACCGACGAGGCCACCGAGCTGACCGACGCCCAACTGCACAGCCAGTTCACGATGTACGTGGCCGCGCTGCGCATCGCCGACGACTTCGGCCTGGACGCGGTCGGCATCCAGTACCAGCAGGGGCTCAAGGACGTCGTACCCGCCAGCGACCTGGTCGAGGGACTGCTGAACAACGTCTCCCGCCCGCCGGTGACCAGCCGCGACGGTGCCCGGGAACTCTACGCCGACGCGCCGTTGCCGCACTTCAACGAGGTCGACGAGGGTGTCGCGGTGGACTCCCTGGTGACCAACCGGATCTGGACCGCGATGGGGCTGGACCCGGCGACCACCCTGCACGACATCCGTTGGGGCGAGGAGTACGACGGCCGGTTCGTCTGGGTCATGGAGATCTCCGGCTCGGTCCCGGCCTCGCACAACGGCGGCTACGACAAGAGCTGGAGCATGCGGCAGCCGCCGATGTACTTCCCGCTCGGCGGCGGCACCCTCAGCGGCGTGTCCAAGCCGGGGGAGATCGTCTGGTCCCGGGTCTTCATCGCCGACGGCGTCCTCCACGTCGACCTGGGTCGGGGCAGCGCGGTGGAGTTGCCGGCCGAGGAGACCCGGCGCCGCCTCGACGCCACCACCCCGCAGTGGCCGATCATGCACGCCGTGCTGCACGGCGTCGACCGTGACCAGTTGATGGCCCGCCACAAGGCCAACCACCTGAACGTGGTGTACGCCCCCGACGCCGCCACCGCCGACCGGGCGCTCGCCGCCAAGGCCGCCATGTTCGCCGAACTGGGCCTGGCGGTGCACCTCTGCGGTGAGGTGAACCTGTAGATGGCACCGTTGCTGATCGGCATCGACCTGGGCACCGGGAGCAGCAAGGGTGTGCTCACCGACGCCGCCGGGCAGGTGCTGGCCACCGCCGTCCGCCCCCGGCCCCGGTCGATGTCGCTGCCCCGGCCGGGCTGGGCGGAGGTGGACGCCGAGGCGGTCTGGTGGGCCGATGTGGTGTCCATCGCCGCCGAGCTGACCGCCGCCGCCCAGGGCGCGCAGATCGCGGCGGTCTGCGTCAGCGGTGTCGGCCCCTGCCTGGTGCTCTGCGACGAGCGGGACCAGCCGGTCCGGCCGGCGATCCTCTACGGCATCGACATGCGGGCCACCGCCGAGATCGCCGAGTTGACCGAGCGCTTCGGCGCCGAGGAGGTGCTGCACCGGTCGGCCACCCCGATCACCACCCAGGCGGTCGGCCCCAAGGCGCTCTGGGTACGCCGCCACGAACCCCAGGTGTGGGAGCGGGCCACCCGGTGGTACAACTCCAGCTCGTACGTGGTGCGGAAGCTGACCGGCGAGTACGTCCTCGACCACCACACCGCCAGCCAGTCCGTGCCGCTGTACGACATCGAGGCCCGGCAGTGGCACCGGCCCTGGTACGACGAGATCATGGGCGACCTGCCCGCGCCCCGACTGGCCTGGTCGGCCCAGATCGTCGGCGAGGTGACCCCGGCGGCGGCCGAGGCGACCGGGCTGCCGGTGGGCACGCCCGTCTGCGCCGGCACCGTGGACGCCTGGGCCGAGTCGGTCAGCGTCGGCGTCCGCCGTCCCGGCGACCTGATGCTGATGTACGGCTCCACCATGTTCTTCGTTCAGCAACTCCGGGGCGTGGCCCGGCATCCGCAGCTCTGGAACACCGTCGGGGTGTCTCCGGACTCGTACTGCCTCGCGGCCGGCATGGCCACCTCCGGCAGCCTGACCACCTGGCTGCGCGACCTGGTGGGCGAGGTGCCGTTCGAGACGCTGGTCGAGGAGGCGGCGGCGGTGCCGCCGGGCGCGGACGGTCTGCTGTTGCTGCCGTACTTCGCCGGGGAACGGACCCCGATCTTCGACCCGGACGCCCGGGGCGTGATCGCCGGACTGACCCTGCGGCACGGGCGGGGACACCTGTTCCGCGCCGGGTACGAGGGGATCGCCTTCGGCATCCGGCAGATCCTGGAACTGCTGGACACCCCGGAGAACCCGGTCGCGCGGCTGGTCGCGGTGGGCGGCGGCACCCAGGGTGGACTCTGGACCCGGATCGTCAGCGACGTCACCGGCCGGGAGCAGGAGGTGCCGGAGGTGACCATCGGGGCCAGCTACGGTGACGCCCTGCTGGCCGCGATCGGTGCCGGTCTGGCCGCCCCGGACACCGACTGGACCCGGCCCGGGCAGATCGTGCGCCCCGATCCCTCGGTGGCCGGCACCTACGACGGCCTCTACGCCGGCTACACCTCGCTGTACCGCAACACCCGGGCCGAGGTGCACGCCCTCGCGCGGTTGCAGAGCGGCACCGGGTAGCGAGCGGGGTCGGTCAGACGCCGGCCGGGCAGCACCTGCCCTCGGGTGACGACGCCCGCAGGTCGACGCGGATCGCCTCCAGGACCACTCCGGTGGCCTCCTCGACCACGACGGGGGAACGGGCCCACAGCGGGTCGGCCGGACCGGGCGTGGCCGGCGGCAGCGGGACCAGGGTGCAGTCCGTGACCACCACGTCGCGGTACTCCAGCACCCGCACCGAGTGGTCGATCTCGCTGCGTCCCCAGCCCGCGATCCGCACCGCGTACAACGGTCCGTTCCAGGCGACGTGGGCACGCGACACCCGGATGCGCTCGCCGATCGAGGCGCCGTGCGCCCGGTGGAAGCGGTCGGTGTTGTCGCCGGGCAGCAGCCGGAAGCCGATCTCCACCTCCGACAGGCAGGCCCGGTCCACCTCGACGTCGTGCACGGAGCTGAGGTAGAAGCCCTCGAAGGCGTCGGAGACCCGCAGGTCAGAGATGGTGACGTGGTGGGGGTGGTAGGAGGGCCCGCTGATCGAGTCGACTCCCGTGCCGACCGCTCCCCAGTGCACGGCGACGCCGGTGCAGCCGCCCACGATCGTCACGTCGGAGACGACGACGCCGTGGACCGCGCCGACCAGGGCGACGCCGTTGGCCGACCGGGTGCCGGGGCGCTCCACCCGGACACCCTCGATCCGGACGTCGGAGATCCACTCCGTCTCGGCCGGATAGAGGTACCTGCCGACGGTGACCGCGGTGCCCCGGTCGCCGCCGTGCGCTCCGGGGGCACACGGCGGCGGGCGCAGACCGATGTCCCGCACGGTGACCCGCGAGCCGAGTACGTGGATCAGCGGCTCACCGTCCGACGCGGACGAGGTCAGCCAGGTCCGGACGGTCCGGTCCGTACGCGGCACGCCGGCCAGGGTCCAGCCGTCGCCGACGACCAGTCCCCGGTCGAGCGGGTAGGTGCCGGCCGGCAACCGCAGCGTGCCGCCGGACCCGGACGCCAGGATCCGTTCGACGGCGACCCGGTTGGCCGTCGCGTCGTCGGTGAGCACCAGGTCGTGGCCGGGGGAGTCGGTCACGTCCACTCCAGCTCGACGACCCGGCAGACGACCTCGCAGACCCGTCGGCGCATCGCGGTGGCGTCGGGCTCGTCCACCCCGATCAGCATCGGACCGGGCGTCGTCCGGGTGACCACCACGTCGAGCGTCTCGGTGCCGTCGGCGGTGACCGCCACCCGGCAGACGCCGCCGTCGAGCAGGTTCACGGCGCGTACGCGGAGCTGCTCCGGGCGCGGTGGCCCGGTGAACGGCGACGCCTCGAACAACGCGTACCCGGCCCCGCGCTGCGCCACCCGGACCGCCTTCAACACCGTCTGCGCCCTGCCACGACGCATCCACGCCCGACGGGGGGCACGGATCGCGGACGGGGCCACCGAGGCGGTGGCCACCCGGAGCTGACACCGCACCGTGGTGGCGTCCGCGTTGACCACGACGTATCCGGTCCGGGCGTGGCCCTCGCCGCGTCCGCGCGCCCCCACCAGACCACCGGCGCTGGCGAGCCCGGCGTGCTGGGCGGCCTGCCCGGTCACCCGACCCGTGGTTTCCGGCGGCTCGACGTCGTCGATCGCGGCGATCTCCACCTGGTTGATCCGCACACCGACCGCCGCCAGCGTGCTGAGCGACGGGGACGCCCACGCCGGCAGCGTCGCGTCCGCCACCTCGACGATCAGCAGCTCGTCCGCGCCGACCTCGTCCGCGCCCAGGTAGAACTCGACCCAGGCGTGCGCCTCGACCATCCGCAGCCGGCCGCGCTGGCGGCTGATCAGGGCCGCGACCCGGTCGGTGCCCTGCGCCCGGACCATCACCAGGCGGGGCAGCTCACGGACGCCCCGGGACGGTGCGGCCACCCGGGACCAGGCCGTCTGCGAGGCGCCGTCGACGTGCAGGTCGACGCGGACGCGGACCGGCCGACCGTCGGTGCGGACCTTGAGCACGACCGCGCCGGACGCGCCCTGGACCCGCCCCAGGATTGCGACGCCCCGGGCCATCCGGTCGGCGACCAGCACCTCGGAGTCCGCGCCGGAGGCGAAGAGCGCGGGCAGTCCGCGCGGTGCGGCCGGCTCGTCGAACTCGGTGGCGAACCACGTGCCGACGGCCACTACCGGACTCCTTCCGGCACCCGCAGGTCCGTCCGGGTCAGCACCGGCTCGCGTCGGGTCCACATCCGCTCGACCGCGTCGAACAGTGGATCCGCGTCGCTCTCGATGTGCCGGAACGCGGTCTGCACCGCCTTGAGCAGGTACCCGGCGGGCCACACCTCCCAGTGCGGCACCTGCGGGGTGACCAGGTCGGTGGCGCTGCGATAGAACCACAACCAGAGCCGCGCCCGTTCGACCTGTTCGACCGAGATCAGCTCCTGCCCACGGCAGAGACCGGTGATCGCCCCGTTGAGCGCCTTCGCGTACGCCTCCGGGTCTTCCACCACAGTGGACAGACCGCACTCGCTCCACTCGGACCAGCCCGCCTGGATCACCGGGATCCCGTACGCGGGCAGCTCGTTGCTCACGCTGCCGCGAACGGTGACGCCCAGGTCGACCAGACTCCAGAGGCCGTTCTTGCTCAGCTCGCTGCTGGGCTGGAACACCATGTGCCGGTGCCGGCCGTAGCGTGCGGCCACCGAGTCGAAGAAGCCGGTGCTGTCGTAGCGGAACTGACTCGGATGGTCCTGGAACAGCCACTGCACCTCGGTGCTGGTGCTCGCGTACCGTGCGGTCTGCTCGAACCAGTCGGCCAGGGTGGGGAAGGACTGGTGGTTGGTGCCGGGGGCGTCGGAGACCGCGTGGTTGAACACCGCCACCACCGGCCGGGCCGGGTCGAAGCCCAGCCGCGCCGCGAAGTGCGTCCGCAACCGGGCGCGTTCCGCGCTGTTGCTGATGTCGACGGAGGCGCTCGCACCGCCGCGCCACCAGCTCGGCCGACCCAGGTTGACCTTCGACCGCCAGGCCACCAGCTCCGCGCTGCGCCGTACCTCGCCGCGCCGCGTCCAGACCCGTTCGGCGAAGAAGCTGCCGATCTGGTGGGTGAGTTCACCCCGGAAGGTGTACCGGCCGCTGTCCGTCTCCGGGAACAGCGCGTACGCCTTGAGGCATCCGGTCTGCTGGGTGTGCACCACCGGTACGCCGGCCCGCCGCGCCGAGTCCACCGCGAGACCCCAGTGGTCGTAGTCGACGTGGCTGGTCACCAGCGCCACCACCGAACCGCTGCCGAGCAGGGCGTCGTAGCTCGACGAGATGGCCCGGGCCAACGCCTCCCGCCGCCGGTAGCGCGGATCGGCGCCGGGATCCTCGGGCGGGCGGGGCCGCTTGGTCACCCGGCAGTAGGTGGCGCTGACGAACTCGGCCAGCGTGTCCGCGCCGATCGACGGGCCGGGCGTCAACCGCCTGCCGAACAGCTCCACCGGCACCTGCTCGGGCGTGCCCGACCGGGCCGGCCCCTCGACGAGCCGATAGAGGTCCACCACCTCGGTCGCGCCGTACGCCCGGGCGAGACGCTCGACGAGCTTGACGTCGAACTCGGTCCACAGCGCCTCGTGCCACATCTGCTCGACGCCGGTGACGACGACGAGCTGGGCGGGCACGATCCGGCGGATCGCGTTGGCGACCGCCAGGTTGCGCATCGCCACCCGGATGTCCTGGTGGAACACCTCGACGACGAGGTACCGCTCCGACGACGCGGTGCCCACGTTCTTGCGCCAGTAGACAGCGGCGGAGTCGAGGAACGCCTCGAACTCCTTCTTGTCAGCCCCGAGCCACACCCGAAACCCGTCCTTCTCCCGATACGTGAGTCGGCGTCGGACGCTACGGCCACGGTACGCACGGGAGCCGAACGGACGGTAGCCGGCCGGTGAAGAACCCCGATCCGGCGCGGCGGGCGCCGGGCGGGCGTGCGGGACCCCGGCGCTCAGTCGGACGGCCCCGCCACGGCGAGCACCACACCGCTCACCGGCCGGGTCGGGATGCGGTGCAGCGGGATGTCCAGGTCCTGGTCCGGGACCCGGTAGTCGAGGCGGGCCAGCCGGACGGCGAGCGCACCGAGCAGCGCGACGGTGATCTGCTCACCGGGGCAGCGGTGGCCGGTGCGTGGATCGCCGCCGCCCTGCGGGACCAGGTCGAACGGGCCGATCTCCCGGCCCACGAAGCGGTCCGGGTCGAACCGGTACGGGTCCTTCCAGAGCCGGGCGTCGTGGTTCTGGCCGTGCAGGTCGAGCAGCACGATGGCGCCGCTCGGGATGTCGGTGCCCCGCCAGCTCAGGTCGGTCACGGCACGGCCGCCGACGAAGGGCGCGAACGGGTAGAAGCGGCGGACCTCGTGGGCGAACGCCTCGACGAAGGCGGGCTCCGCCGCGCGCAGCCGGTCCCGGTGCGCGGGCCACCGGTGCAGGGCGTGCCCGGCGAAGGCTACGAACCAGGTGATCGCCACCGTCGGCCGGATGATGTTGAGCAACTCCACTGCGGCGGTCTTCGGATCGAGCAGCCGCCCGTCGCTGTCCTCGTGCGCGGCCACCGCCGCCAGCGCCGAGCCCTCCGGCGCGGTGGCCTCGCCCCGGCGTACCCGGTCGACGAGATCGCCGAACCGGCGTTCGAGGCGTCCCCGGGAGCGGCGGGCCCGCCAGTGCCGTGGCCCGGCGGTGGCGAAGCCGTCCACCTCGGCGACCAGGTTCGCGGCGAGTTCCGGCACGTCCCGGTCGTCCACCGGGACCCCGGCCCAGTCGCAGACCGCGCGGGTCAACACCTCGGCGGTCTCCGTGAACAGCACCACCCGCCGGCCCGCCCAGGACCGCGCGGCCTCGTCCCAGGCCACCTCGGTCCGGGTCACCAGTCCGTCGAAGCCGCCGCTCATCAGCAGCGAGGTGAACATCGCCTTACGCACCCGGTGCGGCTCACCGTCGAGGGTGTGCACCGCCCCCTTGCCGAACAGCGTGCCGCGGATCGGTTCCGGGATCGCCCCGTGCCGCCGGATGTGGCGCTCGTCGTAGAAGAAGCGGGCCGCGTCGGGGCCGTGCAGCGCCACGGCGGTCTGGCCCATCAGACGGGTACGCACCACGTCCGTCTGATCCGCACGCAGGCGGTTCGGCAGCCACCCGTAGCCCTGGATCGCGAGTGTCAGGGTGTCGTCCACGCGGTGCAGCAGGTCAGTCGGCATACCGCTGGTCCTGCCCGTTCACCCGACCGTCAAACCGGCCCCGCCGGACACGAACGGCGGGGCACGCGCGCCGAGCGCACGTTGCGAGAACTCTGTAAGCAAGTGTTTACTTATGCGATGGGTCGTCGGGACGAGATCATCGACGTGGCGCTGCGTCTCTTCGCCGAGCAGGGCTACCGGGCCACCACGATCACGCAGATCGAGGCCGCCGCCGGGCTGTCTCCCGGCGCGGGCGGGCTCTACCGCCACGTCGGGTCGAAACGCGAACTGCTCGTGGCCGCCTTCGACCGGGTCCTGCACAGTCGCCGTGCCGCACAGGCCCGACCCGGGATCGCCGACCTCACCGACCCGCGTACCGCGATCGCGGTCGCCGGCCGGGCGGTGCTCGCCACCGTCGAGGCGGACCGGGACCTCTACCGTCTCGTCCTACGCGGCGGCGGCGACCTGCCGGTCGACCTCACCGACGTCTACCGGCGGCTGTTCCAACCGGGCTTCGACGAGGTCGCCGCCTGGCTGGCGCAGCTCGCCGGAGACCGTCCCCGGTTCGACGCGGAGGCCGTCGCCGCCGTGAGTCTGTCGTCGCTGTTCTATTTCGCGATCAGCGAGTTCACCTACGGCTGCCCGCCGGGACACGTCGCGCGAGACCGCTTCCTCGCGGCGTGGGCCGAGGGGCTGCTCGCCCAGCTCGGAGCGTGACATGAGGACCGTCTTTCGCGGCGGCACGATCCGCACCATGGACCCCGCCCACCCGGTCGTCGAGGCGGTGGCGATCGACGGCGAGGTGATCGTCTCGGCCGGGGACGCGGCGACCGTACGCGCCGCCGCCGGCCCCGGCGCGACCGTGCACGACCTCGCCGGCCGGACCCTGCTACCCGGCTTCGTCGACCCACACCACCACCTCTATCTGGTGGCCGCCGACCAGCACACCCGGGCCTTCGACGCGCACCCCGCGACACTGCGCGAGCTGCTCGACCGGATCGCCGCCGTCGTCCGCGCCGACCACGGCACCGG
Organism: Micromonospora sp. NPDC023869; assembly: GCF_055559695.1. Taxonomy (NCBI): domain Bacteria; kingdom Bacillati; phylum Actinomycetota; class Actinomycetes; order Micromonosporales; family Micromonosporaceae; genus Micromonospora; species Micromonospora sp. NPDC023869. The sequence goes on along the minus strand of NZ_JBVHKD010000006.1, from coordinate 233,016 downwards.
CTGGCTGCGCCTGCACGGGGTACGCCCGCTGCACCTGGCCGAGGGGCGCCTGCCGACCGCCTCCGAACTGGACACCGCCTGCCCGGACCGGCCGCTGCACCTGTTCTCGGTCAGCTATCACGAGTCCACGGTCAACTCCGCCGGCCTGGCCGCCCTCGGGTACGGCAGCGCCACCCCCGACCCGGGCGGCGGCCACCTGGAACGGGACCGCCGTGGACGCCCCACCGGTGTCCTCGTCGAACAGGCCAGCTTCGTCGCCGAGTCGCTGACCCGCCGCGCCACCGGCGACGACGACGCCTGGGTGGATCGCGCCGTCGCGCACAGCCGGACCCTGGCCCGGCACGGCATCACCCGCATCGGCGACCTCGCGGTGCCGCCGGAGGGTGCCGCCCGGTACGCCCGCGCCGCGTCCGAGCTGGCGGTGACCGTGCACCGCTGGCATGTCGGCGCGGCCGAGATCGGTGACCCCACCCTGCCCGACCTCGACCCGGATCGGGACCACGGACATGCCCGTACCCCGCTCGGTGGCTTCAAGCTCCTCGTCGACGGCGGCGAGCGGTGCGACCTGTGCCTCACCGGTGGGCAGATGCTCCGTTCGGTCGCCGGCATGCCCCGGGCGCTGCTGCGGCACGGCCGTCGGGCCCTGGCCCTGTCCCGGCGTGGTGGCACCCCGACCCGCCGCCCGGACGGCCGCTGGCACAACGGTCTTCGGGTGCTGGACCGTGACCGGCTGACCACCGCCGTCCGGGCGGCGGTCGACCGTGGCCTGCCGCCGGCCCTGCACGCGGTCGGAAACGGTGCCCTCGCCGACGCCCTCGCCGCCGTCGACGGGCTCGACACCCCGATCCGGATCGAGCACGCGATGGTCTGCGATCCGGCCACCGCGCGTCGGCTCGCCGACGCGGGCGTGCACGTGGTCACGCAGCCGTCCTTCCTGCACGACCTCGGCGCGGAGCTGACCGTGCTCCCGTTGCCCGCACCCCTGCGGCTCATCCCGCTGCGCACGTTGCGCGACGCCGGAGCGTCGGTGGCGGCCAGCACCGACTATCCGGCCGGCACGCTCTCGCCTCTGGTCGGCATCCAGGCCGCGGTCACCCGACGCGTGGCGGGCGGCGACATCGTCCACCCGGACGAGGGTCTCACCGTCACCGAGGCCCTGGCGGCCTACACCCGGGACGCCGCCGTGGCGCTGGGGCTGGCCGACCGGGCCGGTGTGCTGCGTCCCGGCGCCGCCGCCGACCTGGTCGAACTGGACCAGGACCCGGTGCACGCCGACCCCGACCATCTCGCCGACATCGCCGTCACCGGCACCTGGTGCGCCGGCCGCCGGACCGCCTGAGCCGCCCTCGTCGTGGGACGGTCAGGTCGACGCGACGACGGTGGCCCACGCTCCGGCACCGGAACGTGGACCACCGTCGGGTCAGCGATCGCGTCGACGATCAGAACTCACACTGCTGGGGGAACGTGGCGCAGGTGGAGATCGAGGCACCCCGGGCCGGGATGTCGCTCCACCGGTCGGCGTCCACGCCGGCCAGCGAGCCGTCGCTGAACGAGTTGACGATGGCCCAGAGCCCGTCGACGTTCTGCTTGATGAGGTAGCCGCTGCTCTTGTGGCCGATGCCGCCGCGCGACTCGAAGAACATCGCGTTGCTGCGCCAGTTGGCGTACTCGCCGCGTGGCCCGGGGGCGTTGAGCATGGCGGCGGAGGTGACGCCCTCCGGGATGTTGATGTACGGGTAGCGGGTCACGTTGACCACACCGCTGCGCCCCGCCGCGTCCGCGGCCACCACACCCATCCGGCGGACGGTGTCCCACTGCTGCGAGGTCAGCATGCCGGGGTCGAGGGAGATGCCGACCGAGAACGTGGTCATCTCGTCGGTGTCACCGACGACGTACGTGCCCTGGTGGTGCAGGTCGATGATGTGGTGCGGCTTGAAGTCGGCCCAGACGTACCAGAACGCCTGCGACTCGACGGCACGGTGCCGGGTGTAGTTGGCGTAGGTCTGCTCGGACAGCGGCGCCTGACCGAGACCGGCCCGGACCGCGTTGAGCCGGTCGAAGATCGGCCGGTCCACACCCCAGTCGCGGTTGAGATCGACGTTCTGGACGCTGTCCTGCCGCCGGTACGCCTCGGAACCGTCCGGGTTGTAGATCGGGACGACCGCGAAGCTGACCTGCTGCAACACCTCCCGCGCGTGCTTACCGCCGGAGACGAGCGTCTTCAGGAAGTCCAGCGAGGCCTCCGCGCCGTACGGCTCGTTGCCGTGGATTCGGCCCTGAATCCAGATCCGGGTGCTTCCGGTGCCGATGAAGGCGACCTCGAGCGGGCGGCCCTGGCCGCTGCGGCCGACCTCCTGCACCCGCAGGGCGCCCTTGCTGCGGGCCTGCAACGCGTGCAGCTCGGCCGAGACCTCGGCGGCGCTGAGCATCGAGGAGCGGTTGACGGTCTCCTGGTTCGGCGGTACGAACGGCCCGTTCGCCTGGGCGACCCCGGGCACGACCATCGGGGCGAGGAGGAGCGCGGCGGCGAGGAGGACATGCCGGCGACGTGGTCTGGACACTGGGTGACGTCCCTTCTGAGGTGGTCGCGGTAGCGTCCAGCAAGACGATCGTGTGCGACTCCGCGCGCCTGTTCGCGCCGCTGTGCTGGCTGGGCTTCGACCTTCCTGGTCGGAAGGCTCCGCGGTGCGCTCATTCAACAAGGGGGCGTTTTCGCAGGTCAAGGGTGGTGGGCAAGTTCCGTCGTCTGTTCAGGGTCGGGCACCCGCGACTCCGTCGAATGTCCTACGAGGCCGGAGCTGCGGCACCTCCCGACGGGTACGCCGGTGGCGGCCACCGCTTGAGCGGTGGCCGCCACGAGGTCCGCGGACCGGCCCCGACGTCAGCCGGGGCCGGGTCTCACAGATTGGCGCAGTATCCGACGCTGTGGGTGCTGGCGCCGGGCTTCAGGGTGCGGTTCCATTCCAGACCGCTGATCCGGTAGCTGCCGTCGGCCAGGCGTTCCCGGGTGAAGTTCCACGCGGTGTAGATGTCGCCCTCCAGGTCGACGATCGCGCTCCAGGCCACCGGCTTGTCGCCGGTGTTGGTGGCGGTGATGGTGGCGCAGTAACCCCCACCGCTGTCGGAGTTCCACCGGGCCACCCGGGTGAGCGTGACGTCCACGGTCGAGCCCTCGACCAGCCGGCCCACCCCCCAGCGGGCGGTGCTCTGGTAGCCGACGCCCTCCTGCTCGGCCCAGTTGCGGATCGACGTGCGCGTACCGCCGGAGGCGTCGTTGACCTGGAAGTCCAGGCCGTGGAACGTGTCGAGGCCGCCGTACTCCAGCAGGCTGATCGCGGCCTCGACGGTGTAGCCCGTCGAGGTCCGTACGGCCGCGCTGGTCAGCCGTCCCGCCTGGAACGCCTCGTCGCCGGTGCCGAACGACACGACGTTGTCGGCGTTGATCCGGATCTGGGTGTCGTCGTAGCGGTAGGAGCCGTTCTTGGCGTTGCCGGCGTCGACGTAGATCTCCACCGAGTCCTGGGTCCACGGGTCGGACCCGGAGACGTCCACCTCCGGGTCGGTGACCTCGGCCAGCACGTAGAGCGTCTGGTCCCGCCACAGCGTGCGGACCTGCGCCACCGCCCCGTCGGTGCCGGAGACCTGCTTGGCCGTGGTCACCGTGCTCGCCTGGCTCCAGACCTCGTCCACCGTGCCGTCGACCACCGGCGCGCTGGAGGCCCGGCGCACCTCCAGGTACGACAACTCCTCCACCAGGGTCAGCGTGCCGACCGCACCCGGGGTGTTCCAGCCGGAGGTGGTGCCGTCGTCGGTGACCCGGACGTCGAGGGAGAGCGTGTCCCCCCGGGTGGCCTCGGTCAGCGGCAGGTGGGCGACCAGGTGGTAGCCGCCGTCTCGGGCCGCCGCCACGGCCGGCACGTCACCGGTGCCGTCCCGCCGGACCCGGTAGGTCTCGCCGTCCAGGGCGAACTCGACCCGGTCGTCGGCGGAGACCGTGGCGTCGGTGACCGTGACGTACGCGGTGAGGTGGTCCGGTGCCCAGCGCAACTGGAACCGGGCCGCCTCCTCCACCGGATGTAGTGGCAGCGTGCGCCAGGTCAGGTCCGTCGGTGCGGCGGCGGTCAGGGGTACGTCCCCGGCGAAGACGGTGGCGGTGCGCAGCCGGGCGGGCAGCTCACCGTCGACCGCGCCGTGGTAGGCGGGCTTGGCGCGCAGGTTGTCGTCGAACAGCAGCGGCGCGCCGTTGCCGGACCGCCAGGAACGCCCGTCGGTCAGCCCCCACACGGTGACGGCCAGCAGGTCGTCGGTGTGCTCCCGGAAGATCCGGAAGGCGTCCCGGTAGTAGTAGCCCTGCTCGATCAGGTTCGCCTGGGTGACCGGGGTGCCGGTGGTGACGTCGAGCTCGGTGACGGCCTGGGTCACCGGCAGGTCGGTGAACGCGTCCAGCGCCGCCTCCAGGCTGCTGACCGGCGTGGCCAGCGAGACGTGGAACTGGTGGCCCACCCCGTCCACCGGTACGCCCCGGGCGATCAGCCGCTCCACCAGCGCCTTGTAGCGGGCCTGCTTGCCGCTCTGCTCGGTGTTGTAGTCGTTGATGAACAGGGTCACCGGGTCGGTGCCGTCGACCGCGTACACGTCGTTGAACGCCTCGTCGGCGTACGCGAAGGTCAGGTCGATGAAGGACTCGCCGAGGATCCGGTACCACTCGCTGCGGCGCAGGCCGTCGGCGTACTCGCCGCTGTCGCTGACCACCTCGTTGACCGCGTCGAAGGCGTACAGCGGGTTGGTGTCGGAGCCGAAGGCGCCGTACCGCTCGCTCAGCGACCGGGCGACGGCGAAGATGTGCGTGCGCAGCCGCTCGCGCAGCACCTGCTGGTCGGCGGCGGACGTGCTCAGCGGCTGACCCGCCGAGTCCTGGAAGAACCAGGCCGGCGTCTGACTGTGCCAGACCAGCACGTGACCGTAGACCTTCAGGTCGTTGTCGCGGGCGAAGTCCATCAGGGTCAGCGCCTGGTCGTGCGGGCGGAAGGTGCCCTCGTCGTCGTACCAGGCCTCCGGCTTCATGTGGTTCTCCGCCGTGATCTGGTTGAAGTGCCGGGTCAGCAGCTGCGCGGCGGCACCCTCGGTCTCCCGGCCGTCGATCGCCACCCCGACCGGGAAGTCGGTGGTCTCGTGGATGCCGGTGAGGTCCTCCACCACCGGCGGCTCGGGCACCCGGACGACGATGTCGTCGGCGAGGAAGTCACTGGTGTTGCCGGGTACGTCCGCGCCCTGCCAGCGGGTCTCGAAGTACAGGTACGCGCTGTCCGCCGCCGGCACGGTGAAGCGGGCCGTCACCTGCGTCCATCCGGTGTTGGTGACGGTGGTGAACTGGGCCAGGGTGGCGAACGACTGGCTGCCGCCGCTGGTGCTGGCCAGGCTGAGCCAGACCTCGTCGGTCGGCTGGCCCTCGGCGAAGCGCAGCCAGGCGCTGAACTCGTAGGTCACGCCGGGCTCGACCAGCCCGGTCACGTCCCGGCCGAGCCCGGCGCCCTGGTTGACCCGGTCGCTGACCAACGCCGCCGCCTCCCCGCCGTGCGCGACGTCGGTCAGCGTGACGCTCGGGGCGCCTGGACCGCCGTCGCGCGGCCCCCAACCGTCCAACCCGTCCTCGAAGTCGGTGTCGACGACCACGGTGCCCGGCGTCGGTCCGGTCCCGCCGTCCGGCGCGGTGATCAGCACGTCGTCCACCAGGAACGGGGTGGTCCCCTCCGCCTCGACGTAGAGGGTGGCCGCGCTGAGCCCGGTGGGCAGCGTGTAGTCGCCACCGATCCGCACCCACTCGCCCGCCGTGGCGGGCACGCTGTCGCCGATCCAGGTGTACGTGTTGTCACCGCCGGCGGCCGGCGTCGACTCCACGGTGAAGTGCACACCGGCGGTGCCCTCGGTGCCGGCCGGGAGCTTCACCCAGGCGCTGACCGAGTAGCGCGTACCGGGGGTGAACAGGGCGGTGGCGCTGGTCGCCGGGCCCTGCCAGTCGGCCGTACGCCCGGTGACCGAGAGGCTGTTGTCGCTGTCGTGGCCCTCCGCCGCGATGGCGAGGGTGACGTCGCCCCGCGCCCCCCACGGAGCGTACGAGCCGGACTCGAAGTCGGAGGAGAGGACGGTCTGCGCGGCGGCGGCCGGACCGGGTGCGACGGCCACGGCCGCGACGAGTGTCGTGGTGCAGAGGACGGCGAGAAGTCGCGATCGCTGTCGCGATCGGCGGGAGGATTTCCAGAGGCGCATCGGTGATCCCTTTACGCGATTGTGGCTGGTGGCGGGGTGCTTCGCTGGAGGCGTACCGGATGCATCCAAGCGCGTGCATGTTATGTCGGGCCGATTGTCGTGACCAGAACTTCCGGAAACTTTCGGAAAGTGGACCGGTGGCGATCGGCCTGTCGGAGGTTGACAGCGATGTGTGAGGAGGGGTCCCTTCCTATGCACGAGGCGTTAGTAGGGGGCCCTTCCTTGCACCGGACCGTTGCTAGCGCTGCGCGGCTGCGGCCGTGAGCCGTCGGGGGTCCACCACCACGACGACGCCGGGTTCGACCCGGATGGCACCCGCCTCGACCAGGACCCGCAGCGCCCGGTTGACGGTGACCCGGGACAGGCCGACCTCCTCGCCGAGCCCCTGCTGGGCGCCGGGCAGGTGGATCCGGCTGCCCGGCGTGGGCCGGTGCTCGGCGATCCAGTCCGCGATCCGGGCCACCGGCTGCGGAGCGGCGCGGCGGACCCGGTCCCGGCGGTCCCGGTTGACCTGCCCGGACAGGTGCCGCAGCACGTGGTCGCGCAGTGCCGGCACCTCGTCGATGAGAGCCCGGAGGGCGTCCGCCGGCAGGAACCGGACCCGGCATCGGGTCACCGCAGTCCAGGTGGCGGTGTGCGGGCCACCATGCAATGTGGCGGCCTTGTCCACCACACAGGGGCCGGTGACCGTGGCGAAGCGGACCCGTGTCCCGTGGCGGGTGTCGTACCCGGCGACCACGGTGCCTCGCTCCGCGACGATCAGGTGCCCGGCCGGGTCGCCGCACCGGGCCAGGACGGTGCCGGTCGGCACCTCGCGCAGCGGGCACTGGGCGGCGAGCCGCTCGATGCGGTCGGCGTCGAGCATCGAGAACAACGGCACCGCCGACAGGTTCTCGGTGGCCACGTTCCGCAGAGTATCCCGCGATACAGCCGACCGTCGGTCCGGTCCGTAGCGTCCCCGCCGTGATCTGTGTGGAACTCTCCTTCACCGCCGACCCGGCCCGCCTGGCGGCGCGTCCCGACCACCGGCAACGCCTGCGCGCCTGGCACGACCAGGGCATGTTGCTGCTCGCCGGCCCCTGGGACGACGACTCCGGCGCACTGCTGATCTTCGCCGCCGAGGCCGCGACGGTGCGCCGGCTGATGGCCGAGGACCCGTACTTCACCACCCCGGGCGTCCGCGTCGTGTCGCTGCGCGCCTGGCGCCCGCTGGTGGGCTCGGACCGGCCGGGCACGCTCTGACCCACGGCAGCGGCGGGCCGCCGTGGGCGGGGCCGCCGCATCAGCCGGTACGGGTCACAGCCCGGCCGCCGCGTCGTACCGGCGACGCAGGTCGGCCATCTCCCCGGGCTCGAGCGCCTCCTTCTGCGCCAGGTCGGCGTACTTCGCCGGGAACATCTGCCGCAGCCGGTCGATGAAGATGACGTCCTCGGTCGCCTCGACCACCTGGATGCCGGGTGGGTTGGTGGAACGGTCCATGATGACCGGACCGGCCAGCTTGACCGCCCAGTCCCAGGTGCGCTTCTCCTCGGCCACCCCGCAGAGGTGGAAGCCGTAGACGGTCTGGACGTCGGCGATCGAGGTCACCTCGGCCGGCTCGAAGCCGTACACGTGGACTCCGCAGACCACCGCCGGTGGCGTCTCCTGCCCGTCGGCCGCCTGCTGGGGCGCGTGGCCGGCGTGGTTGTGCTGCCCCGGGTCCGCCTGTTCCAGCGTGGCGCGCATCCAGGTCATGAGCTGCCCGCGCAGGTCCGTCGGCTTCGTGTCCGTCTCGGCGGCGTTGACCAGTGCCACTGCGGTGGCCGAGACGGTCAGCACGATCACCGCCACCCACACGAAGCGGTTCCGGTACCACCCCGCCACACTCTGTCGGGAAATCATGACTGCTTCTCACCTCGTCGCCGGTTCTGGTGCGTCGGCAGATCGCGTCGGACGCCCCCGGCATCTCCGGCCGCGACGCCTCGCGGACTCGTACCGGGGGGACACACGTTCGGCGGGGACACCTACCCGGAGATGTGCCCGTCGTCGTGGTGATGGCCTGGCGATGCGGCGCGCGACCGTCTGCCGATGCGGCGCGCTGCCGGCATAGCGCTGCTCCCGTGCGCTGGCCGTTCCCAGCGCGTTTGCCCCCGCGCTGCGGCGATATGAGCCATTCCAGCACGCCCGGACCCGGTCCGGCAACATCGACCGTCGCCGAGGTGACTATTTCGTCCGGCGCGTCACCGCGAGGTCGTCGAGAGCGTCTCGCGGGTCCGGCCGACCGAAGGCCAGCGCCAGGAACGGCCGGGCCGCCAGGTCGTCCCGGCCGCCGACGCCGGACAGCAGGGCCTGGTGCGGGCCCCGGAACAGGCCGCCGCCGAAACCCCGCCGCACCGCAAGCAGATACGCGGCGTGCAGGCTGGCGCCGGTACGCAGTAACAGGTCGAGGCGGCCGTCGACGTCCTGCCCGGCCGGGGCGGCGTCCAGGTCCCACACCGCAGCCAGCACGCACGGCACCGTGGCGCACGGGCCCGATGCCAGCCCGGTCATCGCCTCGGCCGCCGGTGGTCCGGACGCGTCCACCAGCTCGCCGTCGCGGTACTCGTGGACGCCCGGGCTGGTGTCGGTGACCGCGCGGGCGAACACCAGCCACCGCGCGCCGTCGGTGTCCTCCGGTGCGACCGGCCGCGCGGCGTCGGCAGCGGCCTGACAGACCCGCAGCACGTCGGCGCGGGGCAGCGGGTCGCCGAGGTAGCGCCGCACCGGCCGTCGGGTCCGCAGGAGATGGTCCACATCCTCGCCGGCGAGCCGGGACGCCGGGATCGGCAGCTGGGGAACGGTGAGAGCGGCCACCGACGTCCGCCGTCGGACCGCCTGCACCAGGCCTGCGGCCCGGTCGCCGGACGGGCCGTGCCGGGGCGGCGGGGTCTCACTCATCGACACCTCCGGAGAAGATCAGAATGCCGGTGACCACCTCGTCCCGACCGTCCCGGCTGCGGCCGGTGCTCAAGCCGCCCGCTCGGTCAGATCGGTGTCGCCGAGCCGGTCGGTGAACTCGTGCCAGGCGCGGGCACATGCCTCCCCGACGTTGCGCAGCACGTCGCGGCAGTGGCCCGGCGTGGCGTCGGCGACCGCGTCGGACTGCTCGACGAGTACCAGCGTCGCGGAGACCAGCCCCAGCAGCGCCCGCCCGCGCTCGGTGTAGCGCAGCGACGGGTCGTTGGTAAGCCGTTCCAGCCCGGCCCGCAGCAGCGGTCCGAGGGGGTCGGCGGGATCCGGCCCGGACGGGACGCCCGCCGAGGTCACCGCCGTGCCCTCCCCGGCGACGGTCGCCACGGTCGCCAGTTGCCGGCGGACGTCGAAGGCGGTGCCCACCGAGATCCCGGCCTCCCGCGCCACCTCGCGCAGGCTGGCCTCCGGTCGGCGACGCATCAGCTCCGCGGCCCGCCGCCGACCGTCCGCCGCGGACAGAGGTCGCTGGCGTCCGTCCCGGCCCACCCGGATGTTCGGATGTGCACGGTCATCGGGTGAACAGCGCCGCAGTGTCGCCACCGTACGCGGGGCCACCCCGCAGACCGAGGCGATCCACCGGTCCGAGCGCTCCGGGTGCGAGGAGAGTATCCGCCGGGCGGCGGCGGCCCGCTCCGGGCCGGTCAACGGCAGCCCGTGCCGCACGTTGACGTGCACGGCGGCGACGAAGGCGTCGTCGTCAGAGCCGTCGAAGAAGGTCACCGCGATCTGCCGGTCGCCGCGCAGCCGGGCCGCCGCCAGCCGCTGCGCACCGTCGACGACCCGCATCGTGGACCGCTGCACCAGGATCGGCGGGATCACCTCGACCGACTCGGCGAGCTGCTGGATCCGGCCGGTGCCGGCCACCGTCGACCGGGGCGAGGAGCCGACGACCACCGAGCAGACGTCGACGAAGGTCACCTCCCGACTCTGGGCGACCTGGATCCGTTCCCGCATGCGCACCTCGACCGCCACCGTTTGGGAAGATCATCGATTGGCGGCCGATGGTACGGTCTCCGGCGTATCCGTCGCGCACAATTGGCGTACAAACGAATTGTGCGCGACTACCGTCGATCGGTCGGTCCGGCTGTGCGGCGACGCGGTTCGGATGGGGTGCGGTCCAATGGCTCAGGCCGTCGGCTGAGGTGACTGATGCTTCTCCGGTTCGACCTTCTCGGCCCCTTGTCGGTGTCCCGGGACGGGCATCCCGTCGACCTCGGCTCGGTCAAACAACGGCTGCTGCTGGCCCTGCTGCTGACCCGACCCGGCGAGGCCGTGCCCGCCGACGAGTTGGTCAACGTGCTCTGGGGCGACCAGCCACCGGCCTCCGCCGGGGCGAACATCCGCACCTATGTGCGCGGGCTGCGGCAGGCGATCGACTGCGACGGCCGGATCGTCACCACCGCCGGTGGCTACCTGCTGCGGGTGGAGCCGGACGAGCGCGACCTGGACCGCTTCGACGCCGCCGCGGCACGCGGGCGCACCGCCGCGACCTGCGGTGATCCGGTACGCGCCGAGGCCGAACTGGCGCAGGCGCTGGCGCTGTGGCGCGGCCCCGTCCTGGCCGGGCTGCCGCTGCCCCGGGCGTTGTCGCGCTGGGTGGGACAGGTGGCCGAGCGGCGCCTGCTGGCCGAGGAGGACCACGCCGGCACCCAACTCGCGCTCGGCGCGGCGGCGCAGGTGATCCCGCGACTCCGGGCCCTGCTCGAACGGCATCCGTTGCGGCAGCGCGCCTGGGCGCACCTGATGACGGGCCTCTATCACAGCGGGGACGCGGCCGGGGCCACGGCGGCCTTCCGGCAGGCCCGGCAGGTGCTCGCCGAGGAGACCGGGATGGACCCGGGGCCCGAGCTGACCCGCCTGTACGACGACATCCTGCACCACCGCTGCCCGCCGCCGCCTGCCGAACCCGCGCCCGTCGCCGGTACCCGCCCGGCGCAGTTGCCGCTCACCACGCCGGACTTCGTCGGCCGGCGGGAGCAACTCGCCCGCCTCGACGCGGTCGTCGGGCACCCGGCCGGCGGACCGACCTCCGTGGTCGTCACGGTGGTGTGCGGGATGGCCGGGGTCGGCAAGACCACCCTGGCGCTGCACTGGGCGCACCGGGTCGCCGACCGTTTCCCCGACGGGCAGCTCTATGTCAACCTGCGCGGCTACGACGAGGGCGAGGCGGTCTCCCCGGCCGACGCCCTGCTCGGCTTCCTGGAGGCGCTGGACGTACCGCTGGTCCGCATACCCAGCAGCCAGCACGCCCGCACCGGCCTGTACCGCAGCCTGCTGGCCGACCGCGAAATGCTCATCGTGCTGGACAACGCCCGCGACGCCGACCAGGTGCGCCCGCTCCTGCCGGGCGCAGGCCGCTGCGCCGTCGTGGTGACCAGTCGGGACCAGCTCAGCACGCTGGTCGCCGCCGAGGGCGCCCGACTGCTGACCCTCGACGTGCTGACCGACACCGAGTCGACGCACCTGCTGCGTAGCCGGGTCGACGGCAGCCGCCTGGACGCCGAGCCGGCCGCCGTGGCCGAGATGATCGAGGCAGCCGGTCGACTGCCGCTCGCGCTCTCCATCGTGGCGGCCCGGGTGGCCACCCGACCGACGTTCCCGCTGGAGGCGGTCGTCGCCGAGCTGCGGGCGCCGGAGACCCGGCTCGCGATGCTCGCCGACGGTGACGTACGGCGGGTGTTCTCCTGGTCGTACGAGGCGTTGAGTCCGGACGCGGCACGCCTGTTCCGCCTGCTCGGCCTGCACCCGGGCCCGGAACTGAGCGGCTCCGCCGCCGCCGCGCTGCTCGGCTGGCCGCGTGTCGCGGTCGCCCCGGTGCTCACCGAGCTGACCCGGCTGCACCTGCTGACCGAGCACCGCCCCGACCGGTACGCCTTCCACGACCTGCTGCGCTCGTACGCCGCCGAGCTGGCCCAGGCGGACGAGCCGGCCGACCAGCGGTGGGCCGCCCACCGCCGGCTGTACGACCACTATCTGCACAGCGCCGAGCCGGCCGGTCGTCTGGTGCAGCCGCAGTGGCCGCCGGTGACCGCGCTACCGGCGCTGCCCGGCAACGTCCGCGTGCCGATGGTCGACCAGGACGCCGCGCTGGCCTGGTTCACCGCCGAACGGCACGTGCTGCTCCGGGTGGTCCGGCAGGCCACCGCCACCGGCTTCGACGCGTACGCGTGGCGGTTGGCCTGGGCGTTGACCACCTTCCTCGCGCCGGGTGGGCTCTGGCAGGACCAGTCGACCGCCCAGCAGGCCGCGCTGGAGTCGGCGGAACGTCTCGGTGACCTGGAGGCACAGGCCACCGCCAACCGCCTGCTCGGCCGGGCCGCCTACCGGCTGGGCGAGTACGACACCGCAGGCGAGCGCCTCCAGCGTGCGATCACGCTGTACGAGAAGCTCGGCGATCAGGACGGTCTGGCGCAGACGCTGCACAACTACACCGAGCACTGCTTCGTGCTCGGCCGACGGGACGAGGCGTTGACGCACGCCCACGAGGCGTTGCGGCTCTATCGGCTGGTCGGCAACCGGGCGGGCGAGGGGCGGGCGCTGAACGCGATCGGCTACCTCCACGCCGTGCTGGGCAACCACCGGCAGGCCATCGCCGACTGCACCGAGGCGCTCGCCCAGCAACGGCTGATCGACGACCGCAACGGACAGGCGGCGACGCTGGACAGCCTGGGCTTCGCCTACCACGGACTGGGGGAGTACGAGTCGGCGGTGAGCTGCTACGAGCAGTCCATCGAGTTGTTCCGCGACTCCGCTGACCGCTACCACCAGGCGGAGACCCTGACCCGTCTCGGCGACACCCGTGCCGCCATGGACGACCTCGACGGCGCGGTGGCGGCCTGGCGACTGGCCGCCACCATCTTCGACGACCTGGGCGACCCGGCCGCCGAGGGCGCTCGTCGCCGACTCGCCGAGGTGCGACGCTCCGGGACCGGCACCTCGCCGTCCTGAGCACGCCCGACGCCGGTACCGCCGAAGATCTTGGCCCTCGGGTGGTGCGATCGGTGACGCCGGGGTATCAGGTGCGTGCGGCTCGACCGGAGGAGGATCGATGCGGCGGACCAGCGCGCTCGTCGGTGTGATGCTCCTGCTGCTCACCGGCTGCCAGTGGCCGCGGGACGCGGCCGACACGGCACGGGACGTGCGGGGCGGGACCCTGCGGGTCGGGGTGACCGAGTCGCCACCCTGGACCCGGGTCGCCGACGACGGCACGGTGACCGGGGCCGAGGCCGTGCTGGTGCAGCGCCTGGCGCAGCGGCTGGACGCGCGCGTGGAGTGGTACCCCGGGTCGGAGTCGACGCTGATGGCGGCACTGAAGGACCGGGTGCTGGACCTGGTGGTCGGCGGACTCGACGCGGCGGCACCCTGGACCGAGCAGGCCGCGCTGACCCGTCCGTACGTGACGATGCGGACGGTCGTGGCGGTGCCGGACGGCGTACCCCCGCCGGAGGACCTGGCCCGCGCGCGGGTGGCGGTGTCGGCGGGCACGGCGGAGGTCGCCGCGCTGCGGGGCGAGGACGCGCTGCCCGTGCCGGTGCCGGAGGTGACCGGCCGGGAGGGGCTGCCGGTGGTCGTCGGCCAGTGGCGTCTGGCCGAGTTGGGACTGCGGGAGACCGGTCACGACCTGGCCGAACACGACCACGTGTGGGCGGTGCCGCCGGGGGAGAACGGCTGGCAGGTCGAGGTCGAACGGTTCCTGCTGGCGCTGTCGCACGCCGAGGTCGAGAGGTTGTTGACCGACGCGGAGCGGGGCGCGGGGACGACATGAGGGTGTACGACCGGTTCGAGTTGCCGCCGGACAAGGCCGCGCTGCACCGGCGCGCGATCCGGCTGGAGTGGTGGACGATCGCGTTCTTCGTGGTGGCGATCGCCGCGCTGGCGCTCACCCTCGGGCAGTCGCAGGCGATGAAGGCCGCCTGGATCGAGGACATGCTCGGCCTGGTGCCTCCGCTGGCGTTCCTCGTCGCCGCCCGCTACCGCAACCGGGCGCCGAACGACCGCTTCCCGTACGGCTACCACCGTTCGGTCAGCGTCGCGTTCCTGGCCGGTTCGGTGGCGCTGCTCGGCCTCGGTGGCTACGTCGTCTACGACTCGCTCACCCGGCTGATCGCCCGGGAACGACCGCCGATCGGGATGATCGAGGTGTTCGGTCACCGGATCTGGCTGGGCTGGCTCATGATCGGCGTCCTGTTCGTCACCATGCTGCCGGCGATCCTCCTCGGCCGGGCCAAGCGCCGCATCGCCGACCAACTGCACGACAAGGTCCTCTACGCCGACGCGGAGATGAACCGCGCCGACTGGCTGACCGCCGGCGCGGCGATCCTCGGCATCCTCGGCATCGGCGCGGGGCTCTGGTGGGCCGACGCCGTCGCCGCCCTGGTGATCGGCGGGGACATCGTCCGGGACGGCACTCGCACGTCACGCGGTGCGGTGGCGGACCTGATGGACGACCGGCCCCGGGTGGTCGACGGCAGCCGTCCGCATCCGCTGCACGACCGGCTGCTCACCGCCATACGCGACCACGACTGGGTCGCCGACGCCTGGCTGCGTCTGCGGGAGGAGGGGCACGTCTTCGTCGGTGAGCTGCTCGTGGTGCCGGTCCCCGGCACCGATCGGCTGGTCGACCGGCTGGAGGAGTTGGGTGCCTTCGCCCGCGACCTCGACTGGCGGATGCATGACCTGGTCGTCGCGCCGGTCGGGCGCATCGACCGGCCCGAAGCCGACCGGCCCGACGCGTTGCCGGTGGCGCGCCGGGCCGACCACGATCGCCGCCACGGGTCGCGCGACACCGCGTCCGGGTAGGCGCCGGGTCCGGCCGGGCGGCACCCGCCGGTCAGCCGAGGAAGCGGTGCAGGGCCTCGGTCAGCCCGACCGGGTTCTCCTCGGCCACGTGGTGACCGGACTCGATCGGGTGCCCGCGCAGGTCGTCGGCCCACGGACGCCACACGGCGAGCGGGTCGCCGTACAGGTCGGCCAGGTCGTCGCGGGTCGTCCAGAGCAGCAGCGTGGGGCAGCGGACGGTACGCCCGGCCCGCCGGTCGGCCTCCTCGTGCTCGCGGTCGACGCCGAGGCCGGCCCGGTAGTCCTCCAGCATTGCCCGGACCGTGGCCGGGTCGTGGACGGCCTGCCGGAACTCCCGGTGGTTCTCGACGCCCATGGTCTCCGGCCGGGCCTTGTCGCCGTACCAGGCGTCGGGATCGGCGCCGATGACGCGTTCCGGCGTGTCCGGCTGGGCGAAGAAGAACCAGTGGTACCACCGCCGGGCGAAGGTCGCGTCGCAGCGGGCGAGGGCCTCGCTGATCGGTACGCCGTCGACGACCACCAGCCGGTCGACCGCGTCGGGGTGGTCCAGGGCCAGGCGGAGCGCCACGTAGCAGCCTCGGTCGTGGCCGACGGCGGCGAACGTCGGATGGCCCAGCGCCCGCATCAACCGGACCATGTCCCCGGCGACCGCGCGTTTGGACTGCTGGGAGTGGTCGGGCCGGATCGGTGCCTTGCCGGACTGCCCGTAGCCGCGCATGTCCGGGCAGACCACGGTGTACCCGAGGTCCACCAGGCGCGGGGCGACCCGGTGCCACGTCGCCCCGGTCCGGGGGTGCCCGTGCACCAGCAGGACCGGCGGCCCGTGCCCGCCGTGCCGTACCCGCAGTTCCACGTCCCCGACGTCGATCCGTTCGTCGGTGAATCCCTCGAACATGCGCGACATGTACCCCGATCGTCGCCCGGAAACCCACTGGAACTTCCGATGGTGTGGGTCGGGCGTGTCCGGGGTGACACCGATAGTTGCGGTGGTTATCGTCCGAGGTGACGCGCTCACAACGTGGTTGAACAGGATCAACATCGCGAGGGTCGGCTGCTCCGGCCCGCCGGAGATGTCGGGAGTGTTTCCGGAAGTTGTTGACGTGTCCAGGGAAATCGGCCAATACTGATGGCCATCGACGCAGCTCGATCGTCGTCGACCTCGCCACCAGTTCCGCCGGTCACCGTGCGGCACGACCGGTACGCCACCACCACCGAATGCGCCACACGCCGACCGTCGACGGCGGTCGCCCGGGCCGCCGAGCGGCGGTCGGCGCGTAGCGCACTGCTGGCCTCAGGCCAGCCGTCCCGAGGAGGAAGCATGCCCGACGGCCTCGTGCAACCGAGACGCCGCAGACGCCTCCGGTCGCTCATCGGCGCGGCCTGTGCCGTGGCGCTGATCACGACCGGAACCGTGGCGATCACGACAGGCCCCGCCCACGCCCAGACCGTGACGTCCAACCAGGAGGGGAACCACAACGGGTACTTCTTCTCGTTCTGGAAGGACAGCGGCAACGTCTCCATGACGATGGGGAACGGCGGTCAGTACAGCACCCAGTGGAGCAACGTCAACAACTTCGTCGCCGGCAAGGGCTGGAACCCGGGTACGCGGCGCAACGTGACCTACTCGGGCACCTTCAGCCCGAACGGCAACTCGTACCTGACCCTGTACGGCTGGACCCGCAGCCCGCTGGTCGAGTACTACATCGTGGACAGTTGGGGCAGCTGGCGTCCGCCGGGCGCCAACTCCATGGGCACGATCAACACCGACGGCGGTACGTACGACATCTACCGCACCCAGCGGGTCAACCAGCCGTCGATCGACGGCACGCAGACCTTCTACCAGTACTGGAGCGTCCGGACGTCGAAGCGGGTGGGCGGCACCATCACCACCGGCAACCACTTCGACGCGTGGGCCGCCCGGGGCATGAACCTGGGCAACCACTACTACCAGATCATGGCCACCGAGGGGTACCAGAGCAGCGGTAGCTCCAACATCACGGTGAACAGTGGCGGCGTCACCAACCCCACCACCCCGCCGCCCGGCAGCGGAGGCTGCTCGGTCAGCGTGAGTCGGGCCGAGGACTGGAGCGACCGGTTCAACGTGAACTTCTCGGTCAGCGGCAGCAACAACTGGACCGTCTCCATCCGCACCAACGGTGGCCAGAGCGTGCAGAACAGCTGGAACGCCTCGATCAGCGGCTCCAGCGGCACCCTGACCGCCCGGCCGAACGGCAACGGCAACAACTTCGGCGTCACGCTCTACAAGAACGGCAACAACACCACGCCGACCGCGAGTTGCTCCGCGAGTTGACGTGATCGTCCGTGACGGGGTGTCGGCCACTGGCCGGCACCCCGTCCGTCGTTCTGTACCACCGCCCGGGCCCGTGAGCTGGGCCCGCGCCAAGTTTCCTCAGGTCAGGGGCTTGACCACGTGATCGTTCGGCCCTATGTTCAGTGATGTCCACAGACTAATGCGGACATCACTGAACAAGCGATCACTGAACAAGCGACGAGGAGCAGGCGTGGCGACGACCCAGGAACTGAACCCCGCCGCCCTCAGGGCACTCACCCGACAGGTCTCGCCCGCCGAGGCCGAGGCGCTGCACGAGCAGATCTCGCAACTCATGCGACAGCGCATCGAGTCGGGGGAGTGGCCGGAACACCTGAAGCTCCCCGCCGAACCCGAGCTGGCCGCCGCGCTGAACGTATCCCGGGGCACGGTCCGCCGGGCCATCCGTACGCTGATCGAGGCCGGCCTGCTCAAGCAGACCCGGGGCAAGGGCACCTTCGTCCGGGGACAGATGCTGGAGCAGGAGTTCGCCCAGGAGCTGATCTCCACCGCGCAGAGCCTGGACCGCGAGGGCGTCGAGTACCACACGCAGGTGCTCTCCGCCCGTGTCGTGCAGGCCCCCGCGCACATCGCCGCCCACCTCGGCCTGCGGGCCGACGACCTCAGCGTGTTGGCCATCCGCCGGACCCGATCGGTCGGCGGCGAGGTGGTCTATCTGCTGGACAACTACCTGCCCACCGCCCTGTGTCCGGACCTGTCACCGCAGGTCCTCCAGGAGCGGTCGCTGTTCGGAGTGCTCGAACACGACTACGGCGTGACCGTCGACTCGGTCCGGCGTACCTTCTCCGCGATACTTCCCGACGACGACGTCAGCACCGCGATGTCGCTGCGTCCCGGGGTCCCCGTCCTCTACCTCGAGCAGATCTCCTACCAGGCCAACGGAAACTCGGTCGAGTACTCCGACGTCTGGGTGCGCGGCGACCGCGTACGGATCTCCTCCTGGATCAAGCGGTAGGACGCCCCGCCCCACCACGTCCTTCCCCCTCCACACCCCACCCCCACTCGTGCCGACGGTGGTTCGCCACCGCCGTCGTCGCACGCTGCCCTGAGGAGACATCATGCGCAACGAGGCTCCCTTCCGGCTGTCCAGGCGCGGCCTGCTGACCGGCGTGCTCGGGATCGGTGGCGCCGTGGCGCTCGGCGCCTGCGCCGGCCGCGAGGGCGAGACCGGCACCGCAAACGCCGCAGCGGCCGGCGCGACCTTCGACGGCTCCGGCATGTCCTGGGACCGCTTCAAGGGCGAGACGCTCAACCTGCTGCTCTGCGAGCACTGGTGGACCTCCGCGGTCAGCAAGCGCTTCGCCGAGTTCGAGGCGCTGACCGGCATGACGCTCAAGGCCAACACGCTCTCCGAGGACAGCTACTACCAGCAGGCCCTGGTGGCCCTCTCCTCCGGTGCCACCACCTACGACGCCCTGATGGTCGGCAACCTGCAGGCCGGGCAGTACATGAACGCGGGCTGGCTGGAACCGCTGGACGCGTACTTCGGCGGCGGCGACCTGGTCAACACCGGCTGGTTCGACCCGAACGACTTCTTCGAGCCGGCCCGCCGGGCCAGCAGCCTCAACGGTGAGCTGATGGCGTTGCCGCTCTCCGCCGAGGCCGGCGTGGTGATCTATCGCAAGGACCTGGCGTCGCAGGCCGGCATCACTGGCTTCCCCACCCAGGAGAGCCTGGTCGACGCCAGCGCGAAGCTCGCCACGAGCATGGAGCGCCCGTTCGCCGGGCGCGGTCGCCGTGGACTCGACATCGTCTGGACCTGGACGAACTACTTCCTCACCCAGGGCGGCGAGTTCTACGCCGGCGACACCCCGGCGGTGGACAGCCCCGAGGCGGTCGCGGCGACCGAACTGTACGTGCAGCAACTGCTCAACCGGTACGGCCCGAAGGGCGCGTCCAACATGAGCTGGCTGGAGGCCACCGGCTCGGTCAACGAGGGTCGGGCGGCTCTCTACACCGACGCCAGCGGACTGCTGTCGGTGGTGCTGGACAAGAGCAGCAGCCAGCACACCGACCAGATCGCGGTGTCCCGCTGGCCCGGCAGCGCGTCCGCCCCGGCCGCACCGAACTACTGGTACTGGATGGCCGGCATCCCGAAGGCGTCGCGCAAGAAGGAGCAGGCGGCGCTCTTCTACGCCTGGGCGATGAGCAAGGAGACCGCCACCGCGGTCAGCGCTGAGTCGGGCAGCCCGTCGGCCCGCGAGTCGGTCTGGTCGAACGAGGACTTCCTCTCCTTCTATCCGGGCGACATGTCGCAGGAGATCGTCGCCAACCTCCAGGCCGTACAGCCGGAGCGGGTGCCCTACGCCCGGCCGACCTTCCCGAGCGAGGCCGACGCGCTCTCCCTCGAACTGATCAAGGTGCTGGTGGACGGCAAGGACCCGAAGCGGGCCATGTCGGACGCGGCGGCGGCGATGGCCCGGGCCGGCCGATGACGTCCCGCCCCACTTCCGTGGACGACTGCCGGAGCAGTCCAGGCCGAACGAGGTTGTGATGTCCGCAGATCGAACAGCCGTGCTCGCACGGCAGGCCGCCGACCCGACGCCGCCGACGCGTCCGGGTCGCACCGGCGGCCCGCCGCGCCGCCCCCGCGAGGACCGGGGCCGGCGACTCTTCCTCGTCGGCATGCTCGCGCCGATGACCGTGCTGCTGCTCGCGTTCACCCTCTATCCGTTCGTGTCGGTGCTGGTCGGGTCGCTGCGACGCAACGACCTGACCCGCCCGGACGAGCAGGGGTTCGCCGGCCTGGCCAACTTCGCCGACGCGCTCTCCGAGCCCGGTCTGCTGCGGGCGGTGCTGCTCACCGTCGGCATGGTGGTGGTCGCGGTGGTCGCCGAGTTCGCCCTGGGTACGCTCGCCGCCTCGCTGCTCTGGCGGCCACTGCGCGGCAGCCGGCTCTACCTGGCCCTGCTGGTGCTGCCCTTCGGCGCCACGCCGGTGGCGGCGTACCTGTCCTGGCGGTTGATGCTCAACCCGGACGGTGGGCAGATCAACGCGACCCTGGGTGCGCTCGGGCTGCCCACACCGGGCTGGACGTCCGAGCCGATGCTGGCCGTGGTGGCCCTCGTGGTGGTCGACATCTGGCAGTGGGCGCCGTTCATCACGCTGGTCATGCTCGCCGGGCTCAAGTCGCTGCCGGACGAGACGTTCGAGGCGGGCGCCCTGGACGGCGCGAACGCCGTGCAGCGGCTGGTCCGCATCGCGCTGCCGATGCTCAAGCCGCTGGTGGCCTTCGTCGTGACGATCCGCGCGATCGACGCGATCCGCACCTTCGACTCGATCTGGATCATCACCGGGGGAGGACCGGGCGCGGCGACCGAGACGCTCGTCGTCCGCATCTACCGGACCGCCTTCAACGACCTGCACATCGGCGAGGCGTCCGCGCTCGGCCTGCTGCTGCTCGTCGTCCTCTTCATCCTCGGCAAGCGGTTCGCCGCGCCCGCGCTGCAACGGTTGGAGCACTAGTGCACGAGACGCGCAAAGGCCGGGTCCTGCGGACCGTGGCGATCTGGGGCCTCATCCTCTGGTCGGTCCTGCCGTTCGCCTTCATGCTCCGCGTCGGCTTCGCCGCACCCAGCGACATCCGTGGCGGTGCGCCGGACTGGTTGGCCCCGCTCTACATGTTCAACTTCGTCGACCTGTTCGGCGACGCGGACTTCATGTCGGCGATCGGCCGCTCCGTCCTGGTCGCCGTGGTGTCCTCGGCGATCGCCATCGCCGCCGCCACCCCGGCCGCGTACGCCTGCGCCCGGATGAAGTTCCGGGGCCGCGCCGACTTCGAGTTCTGGGTGCTGTCCACCCGGATGCTCCCCGCAGTCGTCGTGGTCATCCCGTACTTCGTGCTGTTCCGCCAACTCGGCGGCATCGACACGGTGTGGGCGCTGACCGTGATGCACACGGTGGTCAACCTCGCGGTGACGTTCTTCCTGCTGCGCAGCTTCTTCGCCGACCTGCCGGCGGCGGTCTTCGAGGCCGCCGACCTGGACGGCTGCTCGGAGACCCGGAAGTTCGTCAGCGTGGCGTGGCCGATGGTGCGCAACGGCGTCGCCGCGGCGGCGGTGCTGAACTTCATCTTCTCCTGGAACGAGTTCGTCTTCGCGCTGACCCTGGCCAGCGGCGAGGCGAAGACGGTCTCGGTGGCGATGCTCGGGTTCATGCAGTTCCAGTCGGTGGCGATCGGCCCGATGATGGCCGCCGGGACGCTGGCCGTGCTGCCCGTGGCCGTCGTGCTCTTCGTGTCGCAGAAGCAACTCGTCACCGGCATGAGCTTCGGGGCGGTCAAGGGATGACCGACGTCGTGTGTGTGGTGGACGCCGGCACCACCGGGATCCGCTGCGCCCTGGTCGACGAGCGGGGCGAGGTGCACGGTCAGCACAGCCGGGAACTGGCCGTCGACCACCCGCAGCCGGGCCGGGCCGAGCAGTCCCTTCCGGCGATCTGGGAGGTGACCGTCGGGGAGCTGCGCGCCGTGCGGGCCATGGCCGACCAGGCCGGGCACCGGGTGGTCGCGCTGACCCT
Organism: Micromonospora sp. NPDC023869; assembly: GCF_055559695.1. NCBI lineage: Bacteria > Bacillati > Actinomycetota > Actinomycetes > Micromonosporales > Micromonosporaceae > Micromonospora > Micromonospora sp. NPDC023869. The sequence goes on along the minus strand of NZ_JBVHKD010000006.1, from coordinate 211,091 downwards.
GTCCACCCAGCGGGCCTCCGTCGCCGGACTCGACGCCGACCTGCGGCCGGTCACCCCGCTGGTGCTCTGGATGGACCAGCGGGGCGCGAGCGAGCTGGACGCCATGCGGGCGGCCGTCGACGCGCAGACCTACAGCCGGGTGTCGGGGATGCCGCTGAGTACCATGCCGGCCCTGGCCACCCTGGTCTGGCTGCGGGCACACGCCCCCGAGGCGTACGCCGCGTCGGCCGTCTTCGTCGGCGTCCAGGAGTGGCTGTTGACGCGGTTGACCGGCGGCCGACCGCAGGTCGACCGCAGTTGCGCCTCCTGGTACGGCCTGCTCGACCTGCACGCCGGACGGTGGAGCGAGGACCTGCTGGCGGCCTTCGACCTCGACGGCGACCGCCTGCCCGAGCTGCGCGCGGCCACCGACGTCGCGGGTGCCCTGCGCGACGAGATCGCCGACGCCACCGGCCTGCCGCGCGGGCTGCCCGTCTACGTCGGCGGCGGCGACCAGCAGTGCTCGGCGGCCGGCGGCGGCGGAGTCCGTCCCGGCGCCGCCACCGTCAACCTCGGCACCTCGGCGACGATGGTCTTCCCGGCCGCCGTCGGCGACGTCGCCGACCCCGCCGGGTTCGTCCGCGCCGCCCACGTCGTCGAGGGCTGCGTCTCGGTCGAGGGCACCATCCCGGCCTGCGGGTCGGCCCTGCGCTGGCTGCGGGAACTGCTGCGCTACGGCGACGACGACCCGGCGTACGAGCGGATGTCAGCCGACGCCCGGCAGGTCGAACCCGGCGCGCGCGGCCTGCTCTTCGCGCCCACCATGGCCGGCGTCGGCACCCCGCACTGGACGGCGGCCGGCGGCCGGATCGACGGCTTCGACTTCACCCACGGACCGGGCGCCCTCGTCCGGGCCACTATGGAGGGCATCGCCCTCCAGGTCCGTGACGTGCTGCGACACCTGCCGCCGGAGCTGGCCGGACCGACGTTGACCGCGATCGGCGGAGGTGCCCGCTCGGACGTCTTCGGCCAGATCCTGGCCGACGTCACCGGCCGCGTCATCGAGGTACCGGCGGGCGACCCGCAGGCCGCACCGCTGCGCGGTGCCGCCCTCACCGCCTGGGTGGGCCTCGGCCGGTACCCGGACCTGGCGCACGCCGCCGGGTCCCGGCCCGCCGCCCGCCGCCACCTGCCCGACCCCACCACCGTCCCTGTCTACGACGCCCTGTACCGCCGGTACCTCGACCTGGCGGACCTGGCGTGACACGCGACATCCGAGGAGAACGCGAGATGGAAGCCCACCCCACGGAAGAACCGTCGATGCGGGCACTGATGCTGACCGGTGACCGCACCTCGGTCGTACGCAGTGTGCCGCGCCCGGTGCCGGCCCCCGACGAGGTGCTGGTACGCGTGACGTCGTCGGCGGTCTGCGGCAGCGACCTGCCGCACTACCGCAAGCCGGCGGCGGAACTCGACAACCGCCTGCACACGGTGCCCGGCCACGAGGCGGTGGGCGTGATCGCCACCGCCGCCGCCTCCGGCGTCGGACCGGCCGAGGGCACCCGGGTCATCGTCTACCAGCACTCCGGCTGCGACGAGTGCGTCTTCTGCCGCAGCGGCGAGCCGATGTTCTGCGCCGACCGCCGGACGCTCGGCAACCACCGGGGCGGCGCCGACGCGGAGTACGTCACCGCTCCGGCGACCGGCGTCCTGCCGGTGCCCGACGACGTCGGCGACGGGCTGGCGACGCTGATCGCCTGCAACTTCGGCACCGCGTACTCGGCGGTCCGCAAGTCCGGCGTCGGCGTCGGCGACCGGGTCGCCGTGTTCGGTCTCGGACCCGTGGGTTGCTGCGTGGTGGCCCTCGCGGTGGCCGCCGGGGCCGAGGTCTACGCGGTCGACCCCATCGAGGGGCGGCGGGACCTGGCCAAGACGCTCGGGGCGGTGGTCGTCGACCCGCGCGGTCAGGACCCGGTCGCCACCGTCGCGGCGGTCACCGAGGGCCGTGGGCCGGAGATCGTCTTCGAGTGTTCGGCGAACCCGGCCGCGCAGGCGCAGGTGATGAAGCTGGCCCGGCCGCACGGCACGGTGGTGCTGCTGGGCGCGAACAACAGCATGGAGATCGACCCCGGCGTGGACGTGATCCGCAAGGAGTTGCGGGTGCTCGGTAGCTGGGTCTTCACCCAGCCGGAGTTCCCGGCCGTGCTCCGGGCCGCCCGTGGCCTGCCCGCGCTCGCGCACCTGCTCGCCCCGCCCTTCCCCGCCGACCAGGCGGCCGAGGCGCTGGCCGCGGCCGACGCCGGCCACGTCGGGAAGGTGTTGATCGACTGGTCGTGACCCGACCGAGCGGTGTGCCGCTCCCGTTCACCCGGTCCTTGACCATCCCCAGATCCGCCACTGCGGCGGCCGAGGCGCGCGACGCCGGCCGCCGGGTGCCGCACGTCCGCACAAAGGAGATCCCCGCCATGACGTCCGCCACGACGGCCCTGCCGGCCGACCTGACCCCGGCCGCCCTCGCGCCGTACATCCAGCACACCCTGATCGAGGTGGGCACCACCCGGGACCGCATGATCACGCACGCCGAGGAGGCGCTCGCGCACGGCTTCAACGCGGCGATGGTGCCGGGTTCCTGGGTGCCGGTCGTCGCCGAGGTGCTGCGCGGCACCGACGTGCAGGTGGCCTCCGCCCTGGACTTCCCGACCGTCGGCGTGACCACCAGCGCCGGCAAGGCGTTCGAGGCGGAGAGCCTGGTCCGCGCCGGTGCCGCCCAGATCGACATCGGTGTGCAGGTCGGCTGGCTCAAGAGCGGCATGTACGACGAGTTCCGCGAGGACATCGCCGGTGTCGTCCGCGCCTCCGGCGTGCCGATCAAGGTGATGCTGGAGCTGCCGCTGCTGACCGAGGCCGAGCGGGAGGCGGCCGTCGAACTGTCCATCGAGGCCGGTGCGGCGTACCTGAAGAACGCCAGCAGCGGCACTGTCGAGGTCGCCAACCCGGAGAGCATCGGCTACCTGGTGTCCCGGGCCGCCGGCCGGAGCCGGGTCAAGGCGTCCGGCAGCATCAAGTCCTACCCGCAGGCCGTCGGGCTGCTGCGGGCCGGGGCCGAACTGCTCGGCACCAGCGCCGGCATCGCGATCGTCACGGACACCGCCACCGCCACGACGGTCAGCTACTGACCTGCCGGTGACGACGTGACCGCCCGGGCGTGGGTCGGCGAGAGGCACCCTCGCACCCGCGCCCGGGCCCGTCGCATGGCGTCACGGTCACGCCTCGGCGGCCCGGTCACGCCTCGGCGGCCCGGTCACGCCTCGGCGGCCGGGTCTCGGCGACGCAGCAGGTACGTGTCCATGATCCAGCCCTTGCGGCGGCGGGCCTCCCGGCGGGTCTCCACGATCCGCTCCGCCACCTCCGACAGCCGTCCGGCGACGAGGATCTCGTCGGTGGTGCCCAGGTAGGCGCCCCAGAAGATGTCGAAGTCCTCGTCCAGGTAGTGGGTGAAGGAGCAGTTCGCGTCCAGCATCACCACGATGTCGTCGACGTCTGCGGGCAACCGCTCGGCCAGCCGTCGGCCGGTGGTGACCAGGAACGCCCGACCCACCCGGTTGAGCCCGACGCGGTGCCGTGCGGCCAGCGTCGCCACGCTGCTGACCCCCGGGATCACGGTGTGCTCCAGCGCGACCCGCCCGCGCGCCTGGATCTCCTCCACCACCGCCAGCGTGCTGTCGTACAGCGCCGGGTCGCCCCAGACCAGGAACGCGCCGCAGCCCCCGTCGGGCAGGTGCGCGGCGACGGCCTCCTCCAGCAGGTCGGCGCGGTCCCGTCGCCACTGGTCCACCGCCGTGACGTACCCGTCTGCGGTCCGGTCCCGGTCCGGGTCGCGCACCTCGACCACCCGGTGCTCGGGCCGGGCGAAACGGGCCAGCAACTCCTGCCGCAACGCGATCAGGTCGTGCTTCTCCGCGCCCTTGTCGAGCAGGAAGAACACGTCGGCCCGGCGCATCGCCTCGGCCGCGGCGAGGGTGAGCTGACCCGGGTCGCCCGCCCCGATGCCGATCACCAGGATCGTCCGCACCGCGCTCACCCCGCTCATTCCGCCGACCCGGTCGGACGCTTGGCGCTGCGGTCCCGGCCGGGGGAGTAGAGGTAACTGTCCGGAAAGGAGTCGGCGGCCAGCGCGGCACCGACGATGATCACCGCGGTCCGGCGGATGCCGTGCGCCTCCACCTGGTCGGCGATGTCGGCCAGGGTGCCGCGCAGCACGACCTCGTCGGGTCGGCTGGCGTTGGCGACCACGGCCACCGGGCAGTCCGACCCGTAGTGCTCGACCAGTTCCCCGGCGATCTGCCGGGTCCGCGCCACCGCCAGGTGCAGCACCAGCGTGGCGCGGCTGCGGCCCAGCTCGGCCAGGGTCTCCCCGGGCGGCATCGGCGTCGACCGGGCCTGGGTCCGGGTGAGGATCACCGTCTGCCCGACCGTCGGCACGGTCAGCTCCCGGCGCAACGTGGCCGCCGCCGCCGCGTACGACGGCACACCCGGCACGATCTCGTACGGCACCCCGGCCGCGTCCAGCCTCCGGGTCTGCTCGGCGACCGCGCTGAACACGGCCGGGTCACCGGAGCAGAGGCGGGCCACGTCGTGCCCGTCTCGGTGCGCCTCGACCATCGCCGCGACGATCTCGTCCAACGTCAGTTCGGCGGTGTCCACCAGCCGGGCGTCGGGCGGGCAGGTGGCGAGCAGGTCGGCGGGGACCAGGCTGCCGGCGTACAGGCAGACCTGGGCGCGAGCCAGGACGCGTTGCCCGCGTACGGTGATCAGGTCGGCGGCGCCCGGTCCGGCGCCGATGAAGTGCACTGTCATGGCTTGCTCACCGCCCACTGCACCAGCGCGCGGGCGGGTTTCCACCCGGTGAAACCGCCCAGCGGCTCGGCGCGTTCGATCGACAACCGGGTCAGGTCCCCACCGTGCCGGGCCATCTGGTCGGTGAGTTCGCGTTCGCCTTCGAGGGTGACCGCGTGGGCGACGAGTCGCCCGCCGGGACGCAGCGCGTCCCAGGCCACGTCGAACACCCCCGGTGCGGTCAGCCCACCGCCGACGAAGACCGCGTCGGGTGCGGGCAGGTCGGCGAGGGCCTGCGGTGCCCGGCCCCGGACCACCCGCAACCGGGGTACGCCGAGATTCCGGGCGTTGGCGACGATCCGGTCGGCGCGGTCGTCACGCCCCTCCACCGCCACCGCCGACGTGCTGGGGTCGCTGCGCAGCCACTCGACGGCCACGCTGCCGCTGCCGGCGCCGACGTCCCAGAGCAGGTCGTCGCCGGTGGGTGCGAGCCGGGACAGGGCCAACGCGCGGGCCTCCCACTTGGTCAGGGCACCGTCGTGCGCGAAGGCGGCGTCCGGCAGACCGGGCACGGTGGACAGCACCCGCGTGCCGGGTACGGCGACGACCCGCACCGCGACCACGTTCAGCGGCGCGCCGGGCGGGGCGGACCACTGCCCGGCCCGGCCGTCGACCCGCTGCTCCGTGTCGGCGTCGAGCGCGGCCAGCACGGTCAGTTCGCTGTCGGCGTACCCGGCGTCGGTGAGCAGCCGGGCCAGCGCGGCGGGAGTGGCGGCGTCGGCGCTGAGCACCAGCAGCAGCCGGCCCGGGGCGAGGTCGCGGCGGACCTCGTCCAGGTCACGGCCGACCGCGCTGCGGACGATGACCCGCTCCACCGGCCAGCCCATCCGCGCGCACGCCAACGTGATCGAGGAGGGATGGCTGACCACGCGCACTCGGTCGGCGCCGAGCAGCCGGACCAGGTGCGTGCCGATGCCGAACCACATCGGGTCGCCGCTGGCCAGGACGCAGATCCGCCGGTCGGCGTGCGTCGCGAGCAGGTCGGGCAGGGCCGGCAGCAGCGGCGTCGGCCAGGCGACCCGCTGCGCCGGCACGCTCTCCGGCAGCAGGTCCAGGTGCCGCCGGCCGCCCAGCACGACCTCTGCCTGCCGCACCGCGTGGCGTCCACGCTCGCCGAGCCCCGCCCAGCCGTCCGCGCCGACGCCGACCACGGCGACCGGGGATGTCATGGACCTCACGCGGCGCAACGGTAGTCCAGCAATCCGCGACCCTGCCGCCCCGGGGGGTCGGTGTGACATCATCGGCGACGACGGCGCGGTGGGGAACACCGGTGAGTCGGCCCGAACGGGGTCGGCGAATCCGGGGCGGTCCCGCCACTGTGACCGGTCCGGCACCGCGCCGGCCACCGGAAGCCAGACACTCGCTGCGTCGTGCCACGTCGGCCGCTGCGTCGACGTGGTCGGTGACCGGCCGTGGGCGAGGACCCACGCGAGGTGAAAGGTGTGGCCGTGCGGTCGTACCCCTTCTCCGCCGTCGTCGGCATGGACGACATGGCGTTGGCGCTGAACCTGTGCGCGGTCTCCCCGGCGATCGGCGGTGTGCTGGTCCGAGGCGAGAAGGGCACCGCGAAGTCGACCGCCGTGCGGGCCCTGACCGCGTTCCTGCCCCCGGTCGACGTGGTGACCGACTGCCGCTTCTCCTGCGACCCGGTGGCACCGGACCCGGACTGTCCGGACGGGCCGCACCCGGCCGACCCGCCGGCCCGTACGCGTCCGGCCCGCCTGGTGGAGTTGCCGGTCGGCGCCGGTGAGGACCGCCTCCTCGGCGCGCTGCACCTGGAACGGGCGCTGCGCGAGGGCGTCACCGCGTACGACCCGGGTCTGCTGGCCGCCGCCCACCGTGGCCTGCTCTATGTCGACGAGGTCAACCTGCTGCACGACCACCTGGTGGACGTGCTGCTCGACGCGGCGGCGATGGGCCGCGCGACGGTGGAGCGCGACGGCGTCTCGGTCACCCACGCGGCCCGGTTCGTGCTGGTGGGCACCATGAACCCCGAGGAGGGGGAACTGCGCCCGCAGTTGCTGGACCGCTTCGGCCTGACCGTCGAGGTCGCCGCCAGCCGGGACCCGCAGGTGCGCGCCGAGGTGATGCGCCGACGACTGGCGTACGAGGCCGACCCGGACGGTTTCGCCGCCCGGTACGCCGACGCCGACGCGGCGCTGGGCGCACAGGTCGCCCGGGCCCGCACGCTGCTGCCGACGGTCCGCCTCGACGACGCGACGGTGACCCGCATCGCCGCCCTCTGCGCCGCCGCCGAGGTCGACGGAATGCGCGCCGACCTGGTCATCGCGCGGACCGCCATCGCCCACGCCGCCTGGTGCGGGCGCACCGAGGTGGGCGTCGGCGACGTCCGCGTCGCCGCCCGGCTGGCCCTGCCGCACCGCCGCCGCCGCAACCCCTTCGACCCGCCCCAGCAGGACGCCGCCGACCTCGACCGGGCGCTGCACGACGCCGGGCTGGACGAGCCGAGGCCGCCCGAGGACGAGCCGGATCCGCCCACGGACGGTCCACCGGGCCCCGACGACCCGGACAGCCCGCCCGACGGCGGCGGCCCGGGCGACCCCGAGGGTGAATCCGCCGACGAGCGCCCGTACCGCTCCCGCCCGGACACCCCGCCCGCCCCGGGCACCGAGGGGGAGCGGACCGTACCCGCCCCGGTGCCGGCCGGCGCGCCGTACCGGGCCCGGCTGTTACAGGTCCCCGGCAGCGGCCTCGGCGTGGCCGGCCGCCGCTCGCCGGCCCGCACCACCACCGGCCGCACGGTCGGCGCGCGGCGTCCGGACGGCGCGACGACCGGACGGCCCCACCTGGTGGCGACCCTGCAGGCCGCCGCGCCGCACCAGCGGGCCCGGGGCCGCCAGGGTCCCGGCATCCTGGTCCACCCCGGCGACGTGCGGCTGCCGGTGCGGCAGGGCCGCGAGGGCAACCTGATCCTGTTCTGCCTGGACGCCTCCGGCTCGATGGGCGCCCGCCAGCGGGTCGGCGCGGTCAAGGCCGCGGTGCTGTCCCTGCTGCTCGACGCCTACCAGCGCCGGGACAAGGTCGGCCTGGTCACGTTCCGCGCCACCGACGCCGAGGTGGCGCTGCCGCCCACCGCCAGCGTGGAGGTGGCCGCCGCCCGGCTGGCCACGCTGCCGACCGGGGGCCGCACCCCGTTGGCGGAGGGGCTGCTGCGGGCCCGCGAGGTGCTACGGGTGGAACGCATCCGCGACCCGCGACGGCGTCCCCTGCTGGTGTTGGTCACCGACGGCCGCGCCACCACCGGCCCGGACGCGGTGGCCCGGGCCCGGCACGCGGCCCGGCTGCTCGCCGCCGCCGGCACCAGCACCGTGGTCGTCGACTGCGAGCAGGGCCGGGTACGCATGCGACTCGCCGCCGACCTGGCCACCACGCTCGGCGCGCAGTACCTGCCGCTGGAGGGGGTCGCCGCCGACGCGCTCACCGACGCGGTCCGCGCCCACACCGTCGTCCGCACCGAGAGGGGTGCCGCCTGATGCCACAGGGCCAACCGGTCACCGTGCCGGACGACGGGCTGACCACCCGGCAACGCCGCAACCGGCCGCTGCTGATGGTCCACACCGGACCGTCGAAGGGCAAGTCCACCGCCGCCTTCGGGCTCGCCCTGCGCGGCTGGAACCAGGGCTGGTCGATCGCGGTGTTCCAGTTCGTCAAGAGCGCCAAGTGGACCGTCGGCGAGGAACACGCGCTGCGCGCCCTCGGCACGGTGCACGAGCAGACCGGCCAGGGTGGCCCGGTCTCCTGGCACAAGATGGGCGCCGGCTGGAGCTGGAGCCGCACCCAGGGCACCGAGAGCGACCACGCGGCACAGGCCGCGGAGGGCTGGGCCGAGATCAAGCGTCGTCTCGCCACCTCCGCCCACGACCTGTACGTGCTCGACGAGTTCACCTACCCGATGAAGTGGGGGTGGGTGGACGTCGACGAGGTGGTGCAGACGCTGCGGGAACGCCCCGGCCACCAGCACGTGGTGGTGACCGGGCGGGACGCCGACCCCCGGCTGGTGGACGCGGCGGACCTGGTAACCGAGATGACCAAGATCAAGCATCCGATGGACTCCGGCCAGAAGGGCCAGCGGGGCATCGAATGGTGAGCCTCCCGCCCCGGCTGATCGTCGCCGCTCCCGCCTCCGGACAGGGCAAGACCACGGTGGCCACCGGCCTGATGGCGGCGCTGCGACGACGCGGCCTGACCGTCAGCGGCCACAAGGTCGGCCCGGACTACATCGACCCCGGCTACCACGAGCTGGCCACCGGCCGCCGGGGCCGCAACCTCGACCCGTTCCTCCAGGGCGAGCACCGGATCCTGCCGCTGCTACGGCACGGCACCACCGTCGGGGCACCCGCCGACATCGCGATCGTCGAGGGCGTGATGGGCCTGCTCGACGGCGCGGTCGGCCGGGCCGGGTTCGCCTCCACCGCCCACGTGGCGCGGTTGACCCGTACCCCGGTGCTGCTCGTGGTGGACGTCTCCGGCGCCTCGCGCAGCATCGCCGCGCTGGTGCACGGCTTCGCCACCTTCGACCCGCAGCTCGCCGTCGCCGGAGTGGTCCTCAACAAGGTCGGCTCGGTGACCCACGAGGCGGAGATCCGTGACGCGCTGGCCGTCACCGGTGTGCCGGTGCTCGGGTCGCTGGGCCGGGACGCCACCCTGGACACTCCGAGCCGGCACCTCGGCCTGGTGCCGGTCGCCGAGCGGGCCGCCGCCGCCGCGCGTACCGTCGACGCGCTCGCCACCCACGTCGCCGCCGGTGTCGACCTCGACCGGGTGGTCGCGGTGGCCCGCCGGGCACCCGCGCTGCCCGGCCCGGCCTGGGACCCGGCGGCCGAGCTTGACGGTCTCACCGTCGACGGGACCGTCGCGGTCGCGTCCGGACCGGCGTTCACCTTCCGGTACGCCGAGACCGACGAACTCCTCGCGGCGGCCGGCCTGCGGCTGGCCACGGTCGACCCGCTGCACGACACGACGCTGCCCGAGCGGACCACCGGGCTGTACCTCGGCGGCGGCTTCCCCGAGGTGTACGCCGCCGGCCTGACCGACAACGCACCTCTGCGCCGGGCGGTGGCCGACGCCGCCACGCGTGGCGTCCCGACCGTCGCCGAGTGCGCCGGGCTGCTCTATCTGGCCCGCGACCTCGACGGCGCGCCGATGACCGGGGTCCTGCCGGTGCGTGCCCGGATGACCGACCGGCTGACGTTGGGCTACCGGGACGCACGGGCCGCCACGGACAGCGTGCTCACCGGCGCCGACCAGCAGGTCACCGGCCACGAGTTCCACCGCACCCGGGTCGACGCCGAACCCGACACCGCGCCCGCGTGGCGGTTCCGGCCCCGACCGTCCGCCGCGCACGGCACCGCCGCGCCGGTGCCCGACGGCGTCGTGTCCGGCACCGTGCACGCCTCCTACCTGCATGTGCACTGGGCCGGACACCCGAGCCTGGCGGCCCGCTTCGCCACCGCCGTGCACCGGCACACCACCGGCGCGGCACCGCGTACCCCCGCTGTCGTCCCGGCCAACCCGCACCCGGAAGCCCGGACTCCCGCCACCGCCTCGGCCGTCGCGGACCCGGAACCCGGTGGTTCCGCCACCGTCCCGGCTGATGCGGGCTCCGCTGCCACTGGCTCGGCTGTCGCGGGCCCGGCGGCCGGCGAGATTCCGGCCCCGCGTGGGTCCCGGGCGACCGGTCCCGTCCCGGCCGAATCGCCTGCCGTCGGTCGGGTCACCCTGGTCGGGGGTGGCCCCGGCGATCCGGGTCTGCTCACCCGCCGGGCGCTGGACCGTCTCGCCGAGGCCGACGTGGTGGTGGCCGACCGGCTCGTGCCGCACGCGGTGCTGCGCGACCTGCGGCCCGGCGTCCGGGTCGTCGACGTGTCGAAGGTGCCGCGCGGCGTGTTCGTCCCCCAGGAGCAGATCAACCAGATCCTGGTCACCGAGGCCCGCGCCGGACACCGGGTGGTCCGGCTCAAGGGCGGCGACCCGTTCGTCTTCGGCCGGGGCATGGAGGAGATGTTGGCCTGCCGGGCCGCCGGGGTGCCGGTGGAGGTGGTGCCCGGGGTGACCAGCGCCGTCGCCGTACCCGAGCTGGCCGGGGTGCCGGTGACCCATCGCGGTCTGACCCAGGGCTTCACCGTGCTCGCCGCCCACCTGCCGCCCGACGACCCGGGCAGCACCGTCGACTGGGCCGGGGTGGCCCGCTCCGGCACCACGATCGTGCTGCTGATGGCGGTGCAGACGCTGCCCGAGGTGACCGCCGCGCTGCTGCGACACGGCATGGACCCGGCCACGGCGGCGGTCAGCGTGGAGAACGGCGGTACCGATCGGCAACGCGTACTGCGGGGAAGCCTGGCCGACATCGCCGCCGTCGCCGCCGCCCACCACCTGTGCGCGCCCGCCGTCACCGTGATCGGCGCGGTCGCCGCGTTCGCCGACGTCACCCCGCTCGCCGACGCCAGCACCCGCCCCGGGCACGACGCCTGAAGCCGTCCGGGCGCGACGACTGAGCCCGCCCCGGGAAACCGGCGTGGTCCCCCGGGGCGGCAACGCTCAGCCGGACTCCTCCAGGTCGCCCTCGACCTCCAGGTACGCCTGCCGCAGCGCGTCCATCAGCGTCGGATCGGGCTTGGCCCAGAGCCCACGGTCGGCGGCCTCGGTGAGCCGCTCGACGATCCCGCGCAGCGCCCACGGGTTCGACCGGCGCAGGAACTGCTGGTTCTCCGGGTCCAGGACGTAGCTCTCCGCGAGCTGCTCGTACATCCAGTCGGTGACCACGCCGGCCGTCGCGTCGTACCCGAACAGATAGTCCACGGTGGCGGTCATCTCGAACGCGCCCTTGTAGCCGTGTCGACGCATGGCGGCGATCCACCGTGGATTGACCACCCGGGCCCGGAACACCCGCGCGGTCTCCTCGGTCAGCGACCGGGTCCGGGTGGCGTCCGGGGTGGTGCTGTCCCCGATGTACGCCCGAGGCGCCTGCCCGGTCAACGCCCGCACCGTGGCGATCATCCCGCCGTGGTACTGGAAGTAGTCGTCGGAGTCGGCGATGTCGTGCTCACGGGTGTCGGTGTTCTTCGCCGCCACCGCGATCCGCCGGTACGCCGACTCCATGTCCTCTCGGGCGGGCCGCCCGTCCAGGTCACGGCCGTACGCGAAGCCACCCCAGACGGTGTAGACCTCGGCCAGGTCGGCGTCGTCGCGCCAGTTCCCGCTCTCGATCAGCGGCAGCAGCCCGGCACCGTACGCGCCGGGCTTGGAGCCGAAGATGCGGGTGGTGGCGCGCCGGTCGTCGCCGTGCCGGGCGCTGTCGGCACGGGCGTGCGCGGCGAGGTAGTTCTCCTCGTCCGGCTCGTCCAGCGCCGCCACCTCCCGGATCGCGTCGTCCAGCAGGAGCACCACGTGCGGGAAGGCGTCCCGGAAGAAGCCGCTGATGCGCAACGTGACGTCGATGCGGGGGCGTCCCAGGTCGGCCAGCGGGACGATCTCGACGCCGGTGACCCGCCGGGACGCCGGATCCCAGACCGGTTGCGCGCCGATCAGCGCCAACACCTCGGCGATGTCGTCGCCGGAGGTCCGCATCGCCGAGGTGCCCCACGCCGACAGGCCGACCGAGCGGGGCCACTCGCCGGTGTCCCGCCGGTAGCGCTCCAGCAGGCTGGTGGCCATCGCCTGCCCGGTCTCCCAGGCCAGTCGGCTGGGGATGGCCTTGGGGTCGACGGTGTAGAAGTTGCGGCCGGTCGGCAGCACGTTGACCAGTCCGCGCAGCGGCGACCCACTCGGTCCGGCGGGCACGTAACCCCCGTCGAGGGCGTGCAGGACGGCGTCGAGTTCGCCGGTGGTGCCGGCCAGGCGTGGCGCGACCTCGGTGGCGGCGAACGTCAGCACCCGGCCGACCTCCGCGCCGTGCGGGTGGTCGTCGCCGAGCACCTCGACGCGTACCCGGTCGACCGCCTCGACGGACCAGTCGTGCCGCTCCATCTCCTCGACCAGCCGTCGGGCCACCGCCTCGATCCGGTCCACCTCGGCGGTGTGTTCGGCGCCACCCTCGTCGAGGCCGAGCGCGGCCCGCAGACCGGGCACCGCGTCGGCCTGCCCGCCGAAGACCTGACGGGCACGCAGGATGGCCAGCATCAGGTTGATCCGCGCCTCGCCGGTCGGGGCGTGCCCGAGCACGTGCAGGCCGTCGCGGATCTGCGCGTCCTTGACCTCGCAGAGCCACCCGTCGACGTGTAGCAGGAAGTCGTCGAACTCGGCGTCGTGTGGGCGCTGCTCCATCCCCAGGTCGTGGTCGAGCCGGGCGGCCTGGATGAGCGTCCAGATCTGCGCCCGTACGGCCGGCAGCTTGGCCGGGTCCATGGTGGCGATGTTGGCGTGCTCGTCGAGCAACTGCTCCAGCCGGGCGATGTCGCCGTAGCTCTCCGCCCGCGCCATCGGCGGCACCAGATGGTCCACGATGGTGGCGTGCGCCCGCCGCTTGGCCTGCGCGCCCTCGCCCGGGTCGTTGACCAGGAACGGATAGATCAGCGGCAGCTCGCCGAGGACCGCGTCCGGCCCGCAGCTCGCGGAGAGGCCGAGGTTCTTGCCGGGCAGCCACTCCAGTGACCCGTGCTTGCCCAGGTGCACCACGGCGTGCGCGCCGAACTCCTCGTCCAGCCACCGGTAGGCGGCCAGGTAGTGGTGCGTCGGCGGCAGGTCCGGGTCGTGGTAGATGGCCACCGGGTTCTCGCCGAACCCACGGGGCGGCTGGATCATCAGCAGCACGTTGCCGGCCCGCAGCCCGGCCAGGACGATCTCGCCCTCCGGGTCGGCGGACCGGTCGACGAACAGGTCACCCGGGGCGGGACCCCAGTGCTCGGTCATCGCCTCCCGCAGGTCGTCGGGGAGCGCGTCGAACCAGCGGCGGTAGGTGGCGGCCGGGACGCGGACCGGGTTGCCGGCCAGCTTCTCCTCGGTGAGCCACTCCGGGTCCTGGCCGCCGGCGGCGATCAGGGCGTGGATCAGACGGTCCCCGTCGGCGTCCTGGCCCTCTCCGCTGGGCAGCAGACCGGGCAGCGCGTCCGGGCCGTCGACCGGTCCGACGTCGTACCCCTGTCCGCACAGCGTCCGCAGCAGGTGTACGGCGCTGGCCGGAGTGTCCAGACCGACCGCGTTGCCGACCCGGGCGTGCTTCGTCGGGTACGCCGACAGCACCACCGCGATCCGCCGCTCGGCCGGCGGAACGTGCCGCAGCCGGGCGTGCCGGACCGCGATGCCGGCGACCCGGCGGGCGCGCTCCGGATCGGCGACGTAGTGCGGCAACCCGTCGGCGTCGGTCTCCTTGAACGAGAACGGGACCGTGATCAGCCGTCCGTCGAACTCCGGAACCGCCACCTGGGTGGCCGCGTCCAGCGGGCTGAGCCCGTCGTCGCTCTCCGCCCAGGACGCCCGGTCCTGGGTCAGCGCCAGCGCCTGGAGGATCGGCACGTCCAGCTCGGCGAGCGCGCCGACGTCCCACGCCTCATCGGCGCCTCCGGCGGAGACCTCCGCCGGCCGGGTGCCCCCCGCCGCCAACACCGTGACCAGCAGCGCGTCGGCCCGGCCGAGCGTGGCCAGCAGGTCCGGCTCGGGGGCGCGCAGGCTCGCGCAGAACACCGGCAGCGGTACGCCACCGGCCTGCTCGACGGCTGCGCAGAGCCCCTCCACGAAGGCGGTGTTGCCGCTGAGCTGGTGGGCCCGGTAGTAGAGGATGCCCACCATCGGCCCGGTCACCGTCGGTGCCGGACGCGACATGACGCCCCAGTCGGGGTGCGTGAGCGGCGGCGCGAAGCCGTGACCGGTCAGCAGCACCGTGTCGCTGAGGAAGGCGTGCAACTCGCGGAGGTTGTCCGGACCGCCCTGCGCGAGGTAGGCGTGCGCCTGCGCGGCGATGCCCTGGGCGACCGTGGAGCGGGCCATCAGGTCGGCGTCGGGCAGTTGTTCACCGCCGAGGGCGACCACCGGCACGTCGCCGCCGAGCAGCGTGTCCAGGCCACGCTGCCACATCCGGTAACCGCCGAGGATGCGGACCACCACGAGGTCCACGCCGGCCGTCAGGTCGGCCAGCGCCTCCGGCTCCTCGCCGACGCGGGCCGGGTTCGCCAGCCGGTACGCCGCACCGCTGGACCGGGCGCTGAGCAGGTCGGTGTCCGAGGTGGACAGTAGTAGGATCACGCCGTCACCGGGCATGGTTGACTCCTCCCCGGGTCCGCGCCCGTGGCCGTCGGTCGCGGTCGACCGGAGTGTCTGGCTCGCGGGCCGGCACGGGGCCGGACCGGTGACAGTGGCGGGACCGCCCCGGACTCGCACCGGGTTCCTCCGCGCCGACCGCGTGATGCTGATCTCGGCGCGTTCCGTGCCGAGACTCCGACTCTACGATGAACGGGTGCCTGCTGTCTCCACCCCGCCCGGTCGTTCCGGCGCCGACCGGTGTCCCGGGGCGCTTCGGGCCCACCAGGCCGCCGACGGACTGCTGGTGCGCGTACGGCTCCCCGGCGGTCGACTGAGCACGTCACAACTACGCCGGCTGGCGGCCACCGCCCGAGGTGACGCCGACGGCACGCTGGAGCTGACCTCACGGGCGAACGTGCAGCTCCGCGGCATCCGCGACCAGCAGGCGGTGGACCGGGTCGCCGCCGTCCTGGTCGACTCGGGGCTGCTGCCCAGCGCCAGCCACGAGACGGTCCGCAACATCGTCGCCTCGCCGCTGAGTGGTCTGGACCACAGTGGCCGGCCCGACGTACGGCCGGTGGTGGCCCGGGTCGACGAGGCCCTCTGCGCCTGTCCCGAGCTGGCCGACCTCAGCGGTCGTTTCCTGATCGCCGTCGACGACGGCCGGGGTGACGTCGCCGCCCTCGGCGCGGACCTGTGCTGGCTGGCCGAGACCGGCGCGCTGCTGGTGGCGGGGCGCGACGTCGGGCTGCGGGCCGACGCCGACCAGGTCGCCGCGACGATCGTCACCGCCGCCCGAGCCTTCCTGCGTCAGCGCGCCGGGCGGCGGGACGTGTGGCGGGTGGCCGACCTGCCCGAGGCACCCGCCGCCGTCGTCGCGGCACTGGGCGGGCCGCACGCCGAGCCGGTGGGCCCGCCGCATGGCGGCCCGCCGCCGGTCGGTCCACATCCGGCCGGATTCGTGGTGGCCGCCGCACCGCTGGGCCGGCTCACCGCCGCGCAGGCCGATGCGGTCGCGACGCTGACCGACGGACCGGTGGTGGTCACGCCGTGGCGGACCGTCGTCGTGGTCGCCGCACCCGAGGCGGCCGTGCCGGCGCTGAGCGGGGCCGGGTTGGTCGTCGACCCCGCCTCGCCCTGGGTCGGGGTGACCGCCTGCGCCGGCCGACCCGGCTGCGGTAGCGCGCTGGCCGACGTCCGCGCCGACGCCACCGCCGCCCTGACCGCCGCCGCGCCGCCCGCCGCCGACGCGCTTCCCCTGCACTGGGCCGGCTGTGACCGGTGCTGCGGCCGCCCCTCCGGCCCGGTCGCTCTGGCGGTGGCCACCGGCGCCGGTTACCGTGTCGCCGGTCCCCGAGAGGATCACCACGGCCCGCTGTCCGAGCGGGTGGCACAGGCACGGAGACCACGATGAGTTACGACTACGTCCGCGAGGGCGCCGAGATCTACCGCCGCTCGTTCGCCACCATCCGCGCCGAGACCGACCTGTCCCGGTTCCCCGCCGACGTCGCCCGGGTGGTGGTGCGGATGATCCACGCCTGCGGCATGGTCGACCTGGTCGACGACGTGGACGCGCACCCCGAAGTGGTCGTCGCCGGGTACTCGGCACTGGCCGCCGGTGCGCCGGTGCTCTGCGACGCGGCGATGGTCGCCGCCGGTGTCACCCGCAGCCGGCTGCCCGCCGACAACGAGGTGGTGTGCACGCTGCGTGATCCGGCGGTGCCGGAGTTGGCCCGGCAGCTGGGCACCACCCGCAGCGCCGCCGCCATGGAGTTGTGGCGGGACCGGCTCGACGGCGCGGTGGTCGCCATCGGCAACGCCCCGACCTCCCTGTTCCGGCTGCTGGAGCTGATCGACGAGGGCGCGGGTCGGCCGGCGGCGGTGGTGGGCGTACCGGTCGGGTTCATCGGCGCGGCCGAGTCCAAGCAGGCGCTGGCCGACCATTCGGCCGGGATTCCGTACCTGGTCGTGCAGGGTCGTCGGGGTGGCAGCGCCGTCACCGCGGCGGCGGTGAACGGCATCGCGAGCGAGGTGGAGTGACCATGGTGGAGCCCGGCACCCTCTACGGCGTCGGGGTCGGACCCGGCGACCCGGAACTGTTGACGGTCAAGGCGGCCCGGCTGATCGCCGAGACCGACGTGGTCGCGTACTACTCGGCCCGGCACGGCCGCAGCATCGCCCGCTCCATCGTGGCCGGGCTGCTGCGGGAGGACCACGTGCACGAGGCCCTGGTGTACCCGGTCACCACCGAGGGCACCGACGACCCGGCCGGCTACGAGGGCGTGATCCGCCGCTTCTACGACGACAGCGCCGAACGGCTGGCCGTCCACCTGGCCGCCGGACGCGACGTGGTGGTGCTCTGCGCCGGCGACCCGATGTTCTACGGCTCCTACATGTACCTGCACGAACGGCTCGCGCACCGGTTCCCGGCCGAGGTGGTGCCGGGGGTGACCTCGGTCAGCGCCGCCTCCGCCGTGCTGGGTCGGCCGCTGGTCGAACGCGACGAGGTGCTGACCGTCCTGCCCGGCACGCTGCCCGCCGAGGAACTCGCCCGACGGCTCGCCGACACCGACGCCGCCGCCGTCCTCAAGCTGGGCCGGACCTTCGACAACGTCCGTGCCGCCCTGGACGACGCGGGTCGGCTGCCCGAGACGTGGTACGTGGAACGGGCCACCTCACCACGCGGACGGCACGCCCCGCTGGCCGACGTGTCCGCCGACGAGGTGCCGTACTTCTCGCTGGCGTTGCTGCCGAGCCCGACAAGTGCCGCCAGCCGGGACGACCTACCTGCCCCGGCACCGGCGTCGGCGGGGGAGGTGGTCGTGGTCGGGCTCGGCCCGGCCGGACCCCGCTGGCTCACCCCCGAGGTGGCGCGGGCGCTGCGCGAGGCCCAGCACCTGGTCGGCTACGGCCCGTACGTGGACCGGGTGCCGGTGCGTCCCGGTCAGCAGCGGCACACCTCGGGCAACCAGGTGGAGACCGAACGGGCCGCCCACGCCCTGGAACTGGCGCTCGGCGGGGCCCGGGTGGTGGTGGTCTCCTCCGGCGACCCCGGCGTGTTCGCCATGGCCAGCGCGGTCTACGAGGTGGCGACCGGCCAGGCGAGATTCGCCGGGGTGCCGGTGCGGGTGCTGCCGGGCCTGACTGCGGCGCAGGCGGCGGCGAGCCGGGTCGGTGCCCCGCTCGGACACGACTTCGCGGTGCTGTCGCTGTCGGACCGGCTCAAGCCGTGGCCGGTCATCGAGGCGCGGCTGGCCGCCGCCGCTGCGGCCGACCTGGTCCTGGCGCTCTACAACCCGGCCTCGGCCAGCCGTCGTTGGCAGGTCGGCGCGGCCCGGGAGACGCTGCTGCGCCACCGTGACCCGAAGACGCCCGTGGTCCTGGCCCGGGACGTGGGCCGGGCCACCGAGTCGATCACCGTGGTCACGCTCGGCGATCTCGACCCGGAGACGGTCGACATGCGGTGCCTGCTCATCATCGGTTCGTCGACCACCCAGGTCAGCACCCGGGGCGACGACTCCGTGGTGGTCTGGACGCCCCGCACCTATCCCGGCTGAATCGGCAGCGTCGACACCCAGTCCACCGCCTCGTCCACCCTGGACACCGTCGTCGGGTGGACGGCGGGGACCGGCCGGTCGATCATCACGACCGGTAGTCCGAGCTGCCGGGCCGCGTCGAGTTTCGCCTCGGTGAGCCGGCCGCCGCTGTCCTTGGTCACCACCACGTCGATGCGATGGGTGCGGATCAGCTCCAGTTCACCGGCGAGCGTGTAGGGGCCCCGGCTGCGCAGCAGCCGGATGTGCTCCGGCAGCGGCTCGTCCGGCGCGTCCACCACCCGGGCCAGGATCCACAGCCCGGTCGACGGGCGGAACGCCGCGAGGCTCTGCCGTCCGGTGGTGAGCAGGACCCGCCGCCCGAGCGCCGGCAGTTCCCGGACCGCAGCGGCCACGTCGGGTACGCGGTGCCAGCGGTCGCCCGGCCGCGCCGTCCAGCCCGGTCGTTCCAGCCGCAGGTGAGGTACGCCGACCCGGGCGGCGGCGGTGACGGCGGAGGTCCGGATCCGGGCCGCGTACGGGTGGGTGGCGTCGATCAGCACCTCGACGCGGTGCGTGTCGAGCCACCTGGCCAGCCCGTCGGCGCCGCCGAACCCGCCGACGCGTACCGCACCGACCGGCAGGCGGGGATCGGCGACCCGCCCGGCCAGCGAGGAGATCACCGACAGCCCCGGTCGGTCGACGAGCCGAGCGGCGAGATCACGTGCCTCGGCGGTGCCCCCGAGGATGAGTACCCGCACCCGCTACCCCCTCGCACTCGTACCCCCGGGGGAGTAGTGAACCACGCGGCCTTGGTGAAAGGAGGGGTCCCCTGCTAACGCCTACGGTATAGAAGGGGACCCCTCCTAACATCGGATCGCGTCGGTGCCGGCTCCCGCGTCGGTGCCGGCTCCCCGCGTCGGTCAGGAGGCGACCAGGCCGTCGATCTGGTTGATCGCCCCGGTCGCGCCCTCCACCATGCCCATGTCCAGCACCTGCTGGAGCGCCTCGGCGGACGGGTACGTGCTCACGTACGTCGCCCGGGTCCCGCCGTCGTGCGCGGTGAAGGTGAAGACGCTCTTGGAGACCGGCATGTCCGGGTTGGGGGTGAGGTCGTCGTGGGCGAAGCCGTCCTCGAAGGCGAAGCTGCGGGTCGCGTCCACGGCGGTGACCAGCCAGTACCCGGCGAAGCGTTCGCCCTCGGGGCTGGTCATGTAGTAGGTCACCCGCCCGCCGGGTGTGAGGTCGTGGTCGACCACGGTGGCCGGATAGGTCGGCGGCCCCCAGATCTTCTCCAGTTGGCGTGGGTCGGCGTACACCTGCCAGATCCGCTCCACGGGCGCGGCGAAGTCGGCGGTGATGGTCAGGCTCAGGTTGTCGAGGTCCTGCTTGACGTCGGTGACGGGCACTCTTCAGTCCTCCTGGTCGGTTTCTGATGCGATGAGCATGTCGATGCGGGCGATGCGTCCGCGCCAGATCTGTTCGAGCTCGGTGAGCATGGACGCCACCGACCGCACCGCCTGCACGTCGCCGCTGGCCAGTTGCTCGCGACCGCTGCGTCGCTTGGTCAGCAGGCCGGCCCTCTCCAGCACGGCGACGTGTTTCTGCACGGCGGCGAAGCTCATGTCGTAATTGGCGGCGAGCGCGGAGACGGAGTGCTCCCCGGCCAGCACACGGCGCAGGATGTCCCGCCGGGTGCGGTCGGCGAGCGCGTGGAACAGGGCGTCCGCCCGATCCTCACTCGCCTCCGTCACAAACCCAATATACAACTGATCGGTTGTACGTCGTCAAGGGGCTTGCGGATTCGTCGGCGCGTGTCGCGACGCGGTACCTCGCGCCTTCCCGCTCAGCAGACGTCGACACGCATCCACCACGGCACCGTCCTGCCCCGCGAGATGTGTCGACTGCCCGCGTGGGCCGCCACGCGTGCTCCACGCCGATGATCGACCGCCGGTCGCGCTCCGCCGAGCAAGAGCGCCGGGCGTGCAAGGAAGGGTCCCCTGTTAACGCTTGGTGGTGTTAACAGGGGACCCTTCCTTGCGTCTGGGCGGGCCGGGGGATGCAGAGATCGGGAGGTGGGTCGATTTGTTGTCGCTATGGCAGCAACAAATCGACCCACCTGCGAACGTGCCTGTGTGGGTCTTTCCCGCCAGTCGCCAGTTCGGGAACTTTGTCCGTTCTGGTGAAGGCTGTAACTTCGGAGCTGGCCCGACCACCACAGCGGCTGGTCCGACCGATCAACTCACACGGCGAAGCGGGCTCAGCGGCGAGGCAACCGTGCCAGCCGGTTGAACACTCTCCCAGGCCGACCGGGTGCCGACTGATCTAGAAGCCCGGCTCACGGCGGCCCGGCTCACGGCGGCCGGGCTCACGGCGGCCCGGCTTACTGCGGGCCGCCTCATGGCGCTTCGCCTCACGCGGCTGGCGACGCGCTCTCGGTCGGCTTCGCGCAGTTCATCCTGCAACTGGGCTGGTGCGCTCGGGGCGGCCGGGTGGTCAGGGCGTCGAGGCGGCGGGTGGTTCGGGCTCAGAGGCGCGGCGTCGTTGCAGCGTCCGCGCGGCGACCACCGGCAGGACGCGCAGGATGAGCGCCAGGACCACGGCAAGAGTGAGGGCCTGCCGTACCGACAGACCCTGCCACGCCAGCACGGCACCCGCGCCCACACCGGTCAGCAACGCCCCGCGTGCGACCCGCAGCGCGACGACGAGACCCGAGGGTTCCTCCGCGGCCTGGTCGGGCTTGGACCACAGGGTGCTCACCGCCGCCGTGACCGCGAACAGTACGGCGATCAGCAACGCCCAGAGGGCGACCCGACCGATGCCGGCGTCGTCGGTCAGCGACGGTGCGGCGAAGGTGGCCGCCAGGAGGATGAAGAGGGTGGGCACCCACGTCAGGAGGAAGGCCGCCAGCCCGGTCTGCAACGCCCGGCGCCCCCGACCGACCTGCGGTTGCACCTGACTTCCGATGCCGGCGGTCACTTCGTCGGGGGCCCATACCAGCTGGCCGACCCTGCGCGGCTCGGGCGTTGGCTCAGACATGCCGGCAAGCCTAGTGCGCAGGCTTTTCCTCGCCCTGTTCGGCGTCCTGCCCGCCGTGCTCGGAGTCCAGCGCCGACGTTCCCGCCGCTGTGGACGGTGTCCCGACCGCCAGCGCGGCCTGTCGGTCTCGTGCGGTCGCTGGCGGCGCGCCCTCACCGCTCGCGTAGGGCCGCCGTGAGCGCGGCGTCGAGGATGTCCAGGCCGGCGTGCAGGTCGTCGTCGCTGATGGTGAGCGGCGGGGCGATCCGGAAGATGCCGCCCATGCCGGGCAGTTGGACGATGTTCATGTGCAGACCCCGGTCGAGGCAGGCTGAGGTGACCCGGGTGCCCAGCGCGTCGGCCGGCGTCCGGCTCACCTTGTCGGTCACCAATTCGAGGCCCTGGAGCAGGCCCCGGCCCCGGACGTCGCCCACCACCTCGTGCTCGTCCCGCAGGGTCTGGAGCCGCTCGGTGAGCTGCTCGCCGAGCTGCGCGGCCCGCCGGACCAGGTCCTCCCGGGCGATGACGTCGAGCACGGTCAGCGCGACCGCCGCCGCCAGCGGGTCGGAGACGTGGGTGGTGTAGAAGAGGAATCCCCGTTCGTGGCAGACCTGCTCGATCTCGGCGCTGGTGACTACGGCGGCCACCGGCAGTCCGGCGCCGAGGGTCTTGGACAGGGTGAGGATGTCCGGGGCGACGCCGTCGCGTTCGAAGGCGTACATCGCGCCGGTGCGGCCGAGCCCGGTCTGTGCCTCGTCCAGGATGAGCAGCATCCCGCGCTCGTCGCACATCTGCCGGAGTCGGCGCAGGTATCCGGGCGGCAGGTCGATGATGCCGCCCGAGGAGAGGATCGGCTCGACCAGGCACGCGGCGAGGCTTCCGGCGGACTGCTGGTCGACCAGGGCGAAGCCGTACGCGAGTTCGGCCTCCCAGTCGTGTGCGCCGGTGGCCGTACGGAACGGCGACCGGTAGGCGTTCGGTGTGGGCAGGACGAGGTTGCCCGGCATCGGCGGACCGTAGCCGCGCCGCCCGGCGGAGAACGTCGCCGACGCCGCCCCCTGCGTCATGCCGTGCCAGGACCGGTCGAACGAGACGATCTCGTACCGGCCGGTGTGGAGCTTGGCCATCTTGATCGCCGCCTCGTTCGCCTCGGCGCCGGTGGTGAGCAGCAGCGTCTTGCCCAGTGAGGGAGGCAGTGTGGCGGCGAGCCGCTCGGCCAGTGCGAGCAGCGGCGGGCTGAGCATGCCGCTGTAGAGGTGGTCCAGTGAGGCGACCGCGGACGAGACGGTGGAGACGATGTCCGGGTGCGCGTGGCCCAGGATGGCGCTCATCTGTCCCGAGGTGAAGTCGAGGATCGGCCTGCCCTCGCGGTCGAAGACGTACGCCCCACGGGCGCGCTCGATGATCCGGGGGGTGAAGCTGGCCCCGTAACGGATCAGCAGGCGGTCCGCCTGGTCCCAGAACGTCGTGTCCATCAGCGGTCCTCTCGTACGCACCGGGCGGCGGAGCCGTCCCTGCCGGTCATCCTGCGACGGCCCCGTGCGGGCGACAAGCAGACAAAGATCGCTGATCATTCGTCGTCGCCGTACGGTCGGCCCATGCTCAACCCTCGACGTCTGGTGGTGCTGCGGGCGGTCCTGGCCGCCGGATCGATCAACCAGGCCGCCCGGAACCTCAACTACGCTCCGGCCACGATCAGTCAGCACATGACCGAGCTGGCCAGGGAGACCGGCCTGGTCCTCTTCGTGAAACAGGGACGGGGCATCGTCGCCACCGACGCCGCCCGCCACCTCGCCGACCAGGCGCAGACGCTGGTCGCCGACTTCGAGCGGCTGGAACGGGTCGTCGCGGACCTGCGCGGCGGCCAGGGGGAGCACCTGGCGATCGCCTGTTTCGCCTCGGCGGCCGAGCGGTGGATCCCGGAGCTGGTGCGGACCGTTCGGCAGTACCGACCGAACCTCACCGTGGAGATCAGCCTCAACGAGCCGGTCGACGGTCGGGGCCGCCGGCAGCCGGACCTGGACATCCGCACCGAGCCGGCCGGCGGCGTCGAGGTACGGCTCGACGGCTACCACCGGCACGAACTCGCCGTGGAGGAACTCGTCGCCGTGCTGCCGGCCGGGCACCCGCTCGTGGACGCCCCCGAGATCGCGTTGCGGGATCTCGGGGGCGAGCCGTGGGTGGACCACGACATCTACGACAGCCCGATCGGGCAGATCATCTCCAGCGCCTGCCGCAGCGCCGGGTTCACGCCTCGGTTCGCCGCCCGGCTGGACGACCATCGGGCGGCCCTGCGACTGGTGGCGGCCGGTGTCGGTGTCACGCTGCTGCCGCGCCTGGCCGTGGTGGACCTGCCGGAGGGCGCGGTGTCGAGACCGGTGGTCCGTCCCGTCGTCCGGCGTCGCATCGTCGTGCACGTGCGTCGAGACCGCCGCCGGCACGAACTCCTCGCCCGAGCGGTGGCACGCCTGCGCGCCGACGCCGAGTCTGACCCCTGCACCGCGAGCCCCGGCCACTGACCCGACCGCCGGGCAAGGGACGCCACCGGCCGAGGCGGCGCGGATGACCGAGGGCGCAGGCGTCCGCACACGACCGGTCGCGAGCCTGGCGTACCCGCCGACCCGGCCCTGGCCGTCCCGCCAGGCCCTGCCGGCCTGAGTCGAGCCGCGGGCCCGGGCTGGGCGTACGCGCGCGACCGGCGCCCGAGGGCACCGGTCGCGGCGATGGGACGACGGTCGATCAGCGCAACGGCCGGAATCCGGCGCGCAGCTCCTCGGCGAAGGCCATCGGCCGTTCCCAGGCGGCGAAGTGCCCGCCCCGGTCGAGCCGGTGGTAGTAGACGAGGTCCGGGTACGCCTGCTCCACCCAGCTACGCGGCGCCTCGTACAACTCGTCCGGGAAGACGCTGACCGCCACCGGCACCCGTACTCCCTTGGTGGCGAAGAACGAGAGTGCGTTCTCCGCATAGAGCCGGGACGACGAGACACCGGTGTTGGTCAACCAGTACAACGTGATGTTGTCCAGCACGTCGTCCCGGCTGAGGCCGCCCGGCCCACCCGCGAAGACCCGCGAGATGAGGTCCAGGCTGCGCGCGTCGTGGTCGAGCAGGAACGCGGCCAACCCGACCGGCGAGTCCGCCAGCGCGGTCAGGGTCTGCGGCCGGGTGCCCATCATGAGGGCGTACGCGACGTGCTTCCACACGAAGTCGAGCTGCTCGCAGGCGCGCCGCTCCTCGGCGGAGAGGTTCGACGGCAGCGAGCCGAGGGCGTCGTTCGCCCCGCTCATGTCGGACTGGAACAGCTTGTCGAGATCCGCCGGTACGGCTCCCGGCATGTTGGTGTGGATACCGGCCAGCTCCGGCGGGGCCTGCACCCCCATCAGGTCCGAGATGATCGCGCCCCAGTCGCCGCCCTGGGCGACGAAGCGGTCGTACCCGAGACGCCGCATCAGCTCGGTCCACGCGCTGGCGATGTGCTCCGGACCCCAGCCCGGCATGGTCGGCTTGCCGGAGAAGCCGTGCCCGGGCATGGACGGGATCACCACGTGGAAGGCGTCCGAGGCGCTTGCGCCGTGGGCGGTGGGATCGGTGAGCGGGCCGATGACCTTGAGCTGTTCGATCACCGAGCCGGGCCAGCCGTGCGTGATGATCAGCGGCAGCGCGTCCTCGTGCTTCGAGCGGACGTGGATGAAGTGGATGTCCAGCCCGTCGATCTCGGTCATGAACTGCGGGACGCCGTTCAGCCGTGCCTCGACGCCACGCCAGTCGTACTCCCGCTCCCAGTAGCGCGCGACCGTCTGGATCGTCGCGAGCGGCACGCCCTGCGACTGGTCGGCGACGGTCTCCTTCTCCGGCCACCGCGTGGCGGCGATCCGGCGGCGTAGGTCGTCCAGCTCCGCCTGCGGGATCTCGACCGTGAACGGCCGGATCTGCGCGGTACGCGGTCGGGCTTCGGTCTTGACGGCCATCTCTGCCTCCTGTTCCCACTGTCGCGGGCGAACGGGATGTCCTCGTGCCGGGTCAGCTCACCGCCGGGCAGCGAACCGGTCGAGGTACGCCCCGTAGCCCTCGCGCTCCAGGTCGTCGCGGGGCACGAAGCGCAGCGCGGCCGAGTTCATGCAGTAGCGCAGCCCGCCGGTCTCGATCGGACCGTCGCCGAAGACGTGGCCGAGGTGGCTGTCGCCGTGCGCGGACCGGACCTCGGTGCGGGTGACGCCGAGGCTGCGGTCCGGGATCTCGACCAGGTTCCCGGACTCGACCGGCTTGCTGAACGTCGGCCAACCGGTGCCGCTGTCGTACTTGTCGACGGAGGCGAACAGGGGTTCACCGGACACCACGTCGACATAGAGACCGGGGTCCAACTTGTCCCAGTACTCGTTGGCGAAGGGCGTTTCGGTCGCGGACTCCTGGGTGACCCGGTACTGCTCGGGCGTCAGGTCCGAGATCACGTCGGGGCTCTTGCGGTAGTCCTGAGACACCATCTCTCCTCCCGGCGGGCAGTGGCCCGATGGTCGGGGAATCTCCGAACCCGCTGCTTACCCCGCCCCCCGACGCCTACGCCCCGGCCGGGGAGTCACCGGGAGGCGTGTGCGGCCCGGGCGGGGGCACCCACCTCGTGCAGGTGGCGCAGCGCCTGCCGGTACGAGTCGACCAGGCCGGTCTGCTCGTAGCGGACACCGATCTCGGCACAGTACGCCTGCACGATCGGCTGGGCCCGGCGCAGGTTCGGCGTCGGCATGCCGGGGAACAGGTGGTGCTCGATCTGGTAGTTCAGGCCGCCGAGGGCCGCGTCCACCAGCCGGCTGCCGTGGACGTTGCGCGAGGTCAGCACCTGCTTGCGCAGATAGTCCTCGGAACCGGTCGGATGCGGCATCCCCTTGTGGTTGGGCGCGAAGGTCATCCCGAGGTAAACGCCGAAGATCGCCTGGTGCAGCAGCAGGAAGACCACGGCCTGCGGCGGGGTGAGGACGAGCAGCAGGGCCGTGAGGTAGCCGGCGGCGTGCAGGAGCAGCAGGGTGGCCTCGACACCCGGCCGCTTGACCGTGCCGTCTCGCAACGCCTTGACGCTGGACACCTTGAGACTGACGGCGAGCAGCGTGAGCAGGGGGAAGAACAGGACGGCCTGGTGCCGGACGATGAATCCGCGCAGCCCACGGCGGCCCAGCGACGCCTCCGCGGCCCAGACGAGCACCTCCGGGGCCACGTCCGGGTCGAGATCGTCGTGGTTGGGGTTGTTGTGGTGGCGGGTGTGCTTGTCCATCCACCACCCGTAGCTCATCCCGACGCCGAGGTTGCCGGCCACCAGCCCGGCGAACGCACTCGGACGCCTGGTCCGGAACACCTGGCGGTGTGCCAGGTCGTGTGCCACGAGCGCGACCTGGGCGAACGTGACGGCGAGGAAGACTGCGGTGGTCATCTGCCACCACGACGAACCGAGGGCGAAGAAGGCCGTCCAACCACCGACGAACATGAGCCCGACGACACCCAACCTCAGGGCGTAGTAGAGGGGCCGGCGTCGCATCAACCCGGCGTCGGTGATCCGGCGGGACAGGACGGCGAAATCGCTGCCGCTCGTCGGGCGCGGTGGCGTCGTGGCGGTCGTCATGGTCCCAGCAGACCGCATACGGGACGCACCCGTCAGGAGTTCTGCCCCCACCCTACGACGGGGTGCTAGCACCACCGAGAAGCGCCTGACACGCAGGCACAATGTGACGATGGACCGGGTCGACGGCGACGAGCGGGCGTACGCGTGGGCGTGGCGGGGCCTGCGTGCCGTACTCGCCGGTCTGGCCGCCGTCGGTCTGGCCGTGACCAACCTCGTGCTGCTCGGCGTGTCGCTGGTGGCACTGGCCCTGGTCCCGGTGCCGTTCCTCGGCATGGCGTTGCTGCCGTGGACGATGACGCTGGTCCGCCACCGCGCGGATCTCGAACGCCGGCTGGCCGCCCGCGCCGGTGTCCCGGTGTCCCGGCCCTACCGTCCGCCCCCGGCACGCGGTGTCCCCGGCGGGTGGCGGCGGTTCCGCTGGATCGTCACGGACCCGGCCACCTGGCGCGATCTCGCCTGGCTCCTGCCCGGCGCGGTGGTGTCCACCGCCCTCGGCCTGATCTCCCTGGCCGTGCCGCTCTACGGCGTGCTGGGCCTGACGCTGGTGCCGGTGTGGATCTGGCTCGGCACCGACTGGTACGGCTACGGCCTCGTCTGGTCCGTCGACACCGTCGTGGAAGGGCTGGTCTGTGTGCCGCAGGGCGCCGCCATCCTCGCCGGTGGGCTCTGGTTGGCCCCGTGGCTGCGCCGCGTCGACGCGTACTTCACCCGGCTGCTGCTCGCCCCGACCAAGGCCGCGGAGCTGCGACTGCGCGTCACCGAACTGACCGTCACACGGGCCGACACCGTCGACGCCCAGGCCGCCGAGCTGCGTCGCATCGAGCGTGACCTGCACGACGGCATCCAGGCTCGTCTCGTCTCCCTGGGCATGATGATCGGCCTGGCCGACGAGCTGATCGACCGTGACCCGAGCGCGGCTCGTGAGATGCTCGCGGAGGCGCGGGAGTCCAGCGGTACCGCCCTGGTGGAGCTGCGCCATCTCGTCCGCGGCATCCATCCGCCGGTGCTGGCCGAGCGTGGGCTCGACGGCGCGGTGCGGGCGTTGGCGCTGGGCCTTCCCGTCCCGATCACGGTCGATGTCGACCTGCCCGGCCGACTCGACACGCCGGTCGAGTCGGCCGCCTACTTCGCCGTGGCCGAGACGCTGACCAACCTGGTCCGGCACAGTCGGGCGCGGACCGGGGCGGCGTCCCTGCGGCACACCGACGGCACGCTGACCATGGTGGTCGCCGACGACGGGATCGGTGGTGCCGACCCGGGCGCCGGTTCCGGCCTCCGAGGCATCGAACGCCGCCTGGCCGCCTTCGATGGCACGATGACCGTGTCGAGCCCGGTCGGCGGGCCCACCGTCGTCACCATGGAGTTGCCGTGCGTGTTGTCATCGCCGAGGACCACGCACTCCTTCGGGACGGGTTGACCCGGATCCTGCGAGCCTTCGACTTCGACGTCGTCGCGGCCGTCGACAACGGACCTGCCCTGCTGCCCGCCCTGGTCAGCCTCCGGCCTGAGGTGGCGGTCGTGGACGTACGGCTGCCGCCGACGTTCACCGACGAGGGCCTGCACGCCGCGATCGCCGCCCGTACCCGCATCCCCGGGCTGCCGATCCTGGTGTTGTCCCAACACGTCGAGCCGTTGTACGCCCGGGAACTGCTCAGCACCCCGCACGGCGGCGTGGGCTACCTGCTCAAGGACCGGGTGTCCCACGTCGGCGAGTTCGTCGACGCGGTCCGTCGGGTCGCCCAGGGTGGCACCGCGATGGACCCCGAGGTGATCTCTCGACTGCTGGCCCGCCGGGAGCCCCTCGCGGCGCTCACCGTCCGGGAGCGGGAGGTGCTCGGCGAGATGGCCGAGGGCCGCTCCAACGCCGCGATCGCCGGCAAGCTGCACATCACCGAGAAGGCCGTCAGCAAACACATCAACAACATCTTCACCAAGCTCGACATGCCGCCCTCCGATGACCACAACCGGCGGGTCCTCGCCGTATTGGCGTACCTCAACCCCTGAGGGGCGACGTTCTGTCGTACTCGGACCTGCGGAGTTCCGTCAGGTGTCTCAAGCGTCCACTCTCCACGGACCGTTACCGTCTGCTCACCAAAGGATCGAGTCGGTGCGTGCCGTCGACGACAGTCGGCCGGGACCGCCGACCGCGCCGGGTGCTCCGTCGCTCGTTCGGGCCGCCCGGACGAGCAACGGAGAGGGGCTCACGATGGTGCGACGAAGCGGGCGTCGACGGGTCACCGCCCTGGTGGCGGTGCCATGCGCGGCGGCACTCGTCCTGTCCCTGACGGTCGCGACACCTGCGGTCGCCGCCCCGGAGGAGGTCGGGCCGGTCTTCGTCGACGGCCAGGCCCAGATCGTGCCCGAGTTCGCCGACTCCGCCGGCTGGGTCCGGCAGCAGTTGTGGGTGGAGACGGAGTTCGACTCCGACGGCGACGGCCGGCGCGACCGGATGCACGTGGACGTCACCCGACCGGGACAGACCGACGACGGCCTCAAGGTGCCGATCGTGTACGAGACCAGTCCCTACTACGCGGGCACCGCCTCCACCCAGGCGCAGTATTTCTGGACCGTCCGGCACGAGCTGGGGGAGGAGCCACCAGCCCGGACCTCGCCGCCGGGCATCGCCCACCGCGCGACCCGGACGGCGGTCTCCACCAGCGAGGTCGCCACCTGGGTGCCGCGTGGCTTCGCCGTGGTGCACTCCGACTCGCCGGGCACCGGCCTGTCGCAGGGCTGCCCGACAATCGGCGGCAGCAACGAGTCGTTGGCGCCCAAGGCGGTCATCGACTGGTTGAACGGGCGGGCCAAGGGCTACACCAGCGTCGACGGTGACGTGGAGGTCGCGGCCACCGGCTGGTCCACCGGCAAGGTCGGCATGACCGGTACGTCGTACAACGGCACGCTGCCGTTGGCCGCCGCCACCACCGGCGTGGACGGACTCGAAGCGATCATCCCGATCGCGCCGAACACCTCGTACTACCACTACTACCGCGCCAACGGCCTGGTCCGGAACCCGGGTGGCTGGGTCGGCGAGGACATCGACTACCTGTTCGACTACGTCCACAGTGGCTACCCGGACCGCCGGGCGTACTGCGTCGAGCAGGTCCGGGTCAACGAGCTGAACCGCTTCCAGGACCGCCGAAACGGCGACTACAACGACTTCTGGGCCGGGCGCGACTACCTGCACGCCGTCGGCGGCGTACGCGCGGCGACCCTGATGGCGCACGCCTTCAACGACTGGAACGTGATGCCCGAGCACAGCGTGCGGATCACCGATGCGCTCAAGGCCCAGGGCACTCCCGTGCAGATGTACTTCCACCAGGGCGGACACGGTGGTGCGCCGCCGCTGGAGATGCGCAACAAGTGGTTCAGCCGCTACCTGTACGACCTCCGCAACGGCGTGGAGGACGACGCGCGGGCCTGGGTGGTCCGCAACGAGACCGGGACCAGCACGCTCACCCCGTACCCGGACTACCCGAACCCGGCCGCGCAACCGGTGACCATGGTCCTCCAGCCCGGCGGCGACACCAGCGGCGGGCTGACCTCGCTGGCTCTGGCCGGTACGGGCGTGGAGTCGCTCGTGGACGCCGGTGACACCGCCTGCAACGCCGGCGCCCTCGCCACCACCGTCTCGGACCAGCGGCTGCTCTACGTGACGCCGGAACTCACCGCCCCGGTGCACATCTCCGGCACCGCCACCGTGACGCTGCGGATGCGGTCGAGCAAGCCGGCGGTCAACCTGTCGGTGGCGCTGGTACGCCTGCCCTGGACCAGCGCGTCGGGCTGCACCTCCAGCACCCAGGGCAGCACCACCAGCATCATCACCCGGGGCTGGGCCGACCCGCAGAACCGCCACTCGCTGACCCGCGGCGAGCCGCTCGTGCCGGGGGAGTTCGTCGAGGTGACCGTACCGTTGCAGCCGGACGACCAGGTCGTGCCCGCGGGCTACCGGATCGGCCTGATGGTCTTCTCCACCGACCGGGAGTTCACCCTGCAACCGGCCCCGGGCACCGTGCTCGGCGTGGACCTGGCGGCGTCGCGGCTGCGGCTGCCGGTGGTCGGCGGGCCGCTCGCCATGCCGATCTGCGTGGGCACCGACACCCGGGCGACCGTGGTGGTCGGTGGCGTGGACAGCCGGGTGGCCAACCGTGCGCTGGCCGGCACCTGCACCATCAACGACCACATCCTCGACGGTGAGCCGTGGCCGAACCGTGGTCAGTTCGTGCGGCACGTCAACGAGGTGGTGGACCGGCTGGTCACCGCCGGGGTGCTCACGCCGGGCCAGCGTGGACCGATCGTGTCGGCGGCCGCCCGCTCCGGCGTCGGCGGCTGACCGAGATGTAAGGAGGGGTCCCCTGCTATACACCAGGCGTTAGCAGGGGACCCCTCCTTACACGCCGGGCGATCGCGAGGGCGGGTCAGCCCGGTCGGGCCGCCCCGCCCTCGCGCCGTCGTCAGCTGGTCGGGAAGTTGTCCGGGGTACGGATCCGGTCGCGGACCCAGACCCCGGCGGGCTTGAGCACACCGGTGCCGGTGTACGCGCTGCCGTTGCAGGTGCCGGCGTTGAAGACGGCACCACTGCGGAAGTCGTCGGAGAAGTTCCAGTTCACCCAACTGATCTTCTTGGTGGCCATCAGGTCCAGGTACTGCTGGGCACGGGTGAAGTCGTTCGCCCCGTCACCGGAGGCGGTCTGGGTGCCGAACTCGGTGACGAAGACCGGCAGCCGGTCGGCGGTCCGGGACAGCGCGTTCAGGTACGTCGTGCCGTGCGAGGCGGCGTAGAAGTGGAACGTGTACATGATGTTCGACGCGTTCACCGGGCTGTTGACGATCTCGGTCTCCGAGGAGCCCTCGGACAGGCCCAGCGACGACCAGGCGCGCGTGCCGACCAGCACCACGCCGTCCGGGTCCTGCGCCCGGATGACCGGGATGATCTGCTCGGCGTAGCTCTTGATCGACGCCCAGCTCACCCCGTTCGGCTCGTTGGCCACCTCGTACAGGATGTTGGTCTTGTCCTTGTGGCGCTGGGCGATCTCGGTGAAGAAGGTACGGGCCCGGGCCAGGTTGTGGTTCGGGTCGCCCGGGGTGAGCATGTGCCAGTCGACGATGGCGTACATGCCGCGTGCGGTGGCCCGTTCGATGTAGTCGTGCACCCGGTCGGTGAAGCCGCGCGGGTCGGTCTCGTAGCCGCCCTCCTGGATGTACATGGAGATGCGCAGCACGTCGGCGTTCCAGTCGTAGGCGAGCGCGTCCAGCGAGGCGTTGTTGACGCACTGCGAGTACCACTGGATGCCGTGGGTGCTCATGCCGCGCAACTGGATCGGCCGGCCGTACCGGTTGCAGAGCTGCACGCCGCAGACCCGCAGTTGACCGTTGATCGAGGCGGGGGTGCCGGTCACCGTACCGGGTGCGGTGGTCGCGGAGACCGTCGTGCTCGCCGCCGAGACGTTCCCGGCGGCGTCGCGGGCCCGGACCGAGAAGGTGTACGCGGTGGCGGGGCTCAGGCCGCCGACGGTGGCCGAGGTGGTGCCGACGACGCTGGTGGCGAGCGTGCTGCCCCGGTAGACGTCGTAGCCGGTGACCCCGACGTTGTCGGTCGCGGCGTTCCAGGCCAGCGCCACGCTCGACGTGCTGGTGCCGGTCACCCGGAGGTTGCCGGGCACGCTGGGCGCCTGGGTGTCGGCGCTGCCCCCGCTGCACGAGCCGCCGTTGACGGTGCAGTTGGTCGGCGTGCCGCTGCCGGTGACGATGAAACCGAACGTGGTCGACGCACCGGCGGTCAGGGTGCCGTTCCAGGTGCGGTTGGTGAAGCTGTGCCGGTTGCCGCTGCTGGTCAGCAGGGCGTCCCAGTAGCTGCCGAGGGTGGAGCCGGCCGGCAGGTCGAAGTCGACCCGCCAACTGGTGATGGTGGTGGCGGTGTCGTTGCGGACGGTGAAGCGGGCCTCGTAGCCGCCACCCCACTCCTGGACCTTGGCGAAGTTCGCGGTCGCGGCCTGTGCGCCGGGGGCGGCGACCAGGACGCCGGCGATGGCGAGTGTGGCGGCGAGGACTCCGGACACCGCAGTACGCAGTCTGGACATTCCACTCCCTCTGTCGTCGTGGGGTAGCTGCCGACACGCGTCGAAACAGGACTGTAAAGATGTCTTACAGTTGGGTCAACCCATCGACGGGGACGCACGTCCACGCGAGGTTCGGGGGAACTCGGTCCGCAGGCGCTCGCGAGCGGACCCGAGGGCGAAGCCCAGCAGGTTGAGACCCTGCCATCGGGCCGGGTCGGCGGCCCGGGGATCGTCGGCGGTGAGCCCGATGCCCCAGATCCGGTCGACGGGGCTGGCCTCGACCAGGATCCGGTCGCCGGTGCCGAGCAGGAAGGCGCGCAGGTCGGGATGCTGGCCGAACTTCGCGACGCCGGCGTCGACCACGATCGCGAACCGATGGGCCTCCCAGGTGGCCTGGTCGAAGCCCTGGACCTGCCGCCCGAGCGACTTGGCCCGGCGCGGATCGGCCCCGGTCAGGACGCGGTCGGCCAGGTCGTCGTCGCCGAACAGCGTCGCCTTGGACCACATCATGTAGTGCTCGGCGGTGGCGAACTCGTGTCCGTCGACGGTGAACCGGGCGGGCCACCACTGGCTCAGGCAGCCGACCCCGACGCTGCCGTCCCGCTGCGGCTGGTGACCCCAGAACCGCAGATACCGCAGGTCGGCCCCGGAGGAGACGAGGTCGATCAGTTCCGCCACGCTGGACACGTTCACGGCGGCCAGTCTTCCCGTCCACCGCGTCGACCGCAGCCCGGTTTCCGGCGCGGCGGCCGGTCATGCACGCCCGGCGTCGCCTCGGCCACGCGCCCTCGGCGTCGGCCCCGGCCATGGGCGCGTGGCGTCGCCCCCGCCACACGCGTCCGGCGTCGCCCCGGCCTTCTGGGTCGGGACGACGCCGGTCATCTCGGCGGGGTCAGCTCCGCGGGACGTTCATCCGAGCGGGGATGAGGTCGTAGCGCGCGGGGTCGATGTTGTCCAGGGTGCCGTCGGTGATCGAGTCGACGATGCCGAAGAGGCCGTCCTCGACCTGCTTGGTCAGCATGCCGTGCTGCTTCTGGCCCCACGACTGGGTCTGGCCACGCGTCTCGAACAGGATGGTGGCGCTACCGCGCAGCGCGAACGAACCCAGCGCGGTGCCGGGCAGGTTCGTGTTCTGCGGGTAGAGCGTGACCTTGCTCTGCGGGGAGTTGCCGGACTGGAGCGCGTCGTAGACCGCGACGTTCACCCGGCGCGACGCGTCGTAGTCGAACTTCGGCCAGTTGCCGTGCTGCGCCGGGTCCGTGATGAAGCGTCCGGAGATCGACAGGGTGGTGTAGTCGTCCATCCCCACACCGGTGTAGCAGGCGGCCTGGTTGTGCAGGTCGGCGAAGACGTCGACGGTGCCGAACTCCCGCTCCAGCGATCGGTAGACGTCCCGGGCGGTCTGGGCCTCCGGGGTGATGTACCAGCCGACGGAGGCGCTGTTGCCCGGGAAGTCGCCGGGGCTGGGCACGTAGTCGAGGTTGGGGTTGAAGTCGCGGTTCACGTCGAACCCGCCGACCCGGGTGTTGTAGTTCCAGGCGGTCCGGGCGTCGGCCAACTGCGGGAAGTCGGCGACGACGTCGGCCCAGGTACGGGCGTTCTGCCGGGTGTCCAACTCGCTGCCGTCCGGGTTGAGCTTGGGGATGGCCACCACGGTGACCGCCTTGCGGATCTCCTCGGACCGCTTCGAGTTGTTGCCCAGCGTCCGCAGGGCGTCGAGCACCGCGGCCGTACCGTGCATCTCGTTGCCGTGGATCTGGCTCTGGATCAGGACGACCCGGTCGCCCTCGCCGACCCGGGCGGTCCAGATCTCGCGACCGTGGTTCGAATGGCCGGCCACGTCGACGCGGACCTTGCCGTTGCTGGTGTGTTCGATCTGCCGAAGGCTCCGACGGAGTTCCTCGTGGCTGATGAAGCCCTGCACCGACTTGTTGCCGGTCTCGTTTCCGCAGTGCGATTCGAGGGGTTGGGCGACCGCCGGCCCGGTGAGTGCCACCACGGCACCGGGAGCGCCGATGAGTAGTGCGGCGGCGACCGCGACAGAACGCTTGACCCGACGTGTTGGCGATGCCGCCATAGCTGAGCGCATGAATGTCCTCCACAGTGATCGGGTGGATCTAGTCCGTCACCTAAGCACAGGTCAGAGCCGGTAGCAATGCACGGCGGAGAGATCGGCCACCGTTTGCGGCCGAATGTCGGAACCGTGTTTCCGAAAGCATTCCGACCGATTTTCGGGAGGGCTCGCCGGGTGGCGGCGGGAAGTCTCAAGAATTCCTCAACAGTCGACCGGGAAGCTGCACTCCGAACGTGTGGCCGACTATTTTCGCGCGCACGGCCAGGAGTTGTCGGGAGATGGTCCGACGATTGTCGGAAAGTGGTTCGGCGATTGTCGGAGCAGTTTCCCGCAATTGTTTCCGATGCCTCGACAGATGTCGGAGGCGGCTCAGTCGGCGGACGGTTTCGGGGTGCCGCAGAGCGTGGTGCCGGGCGGGATGACCTCTTCGGCGCTGTGGATGCGGTACGGCGGCGGCCCCAACCGGCCGGACGGGTCGATCGGCGTGACGTTCAGCAACCGCAGGAACTTGTTGATCACCTTCGCCACCGGGGCCAGGATCGTGTAGCCGACGCCGTACGAGGCCCGGATGCCGATGCCCACGCCACGGCACACCGCCAGCGGCGCGCCCAGCGCCGACCCCATCGTCGTCCCGTACGCCGTCGATACCTCGAAGAAGAGGCCGGCCTTGAGCACGAACGCGCTGAACCCCAGGTCGAACCGGACCCGGTGCTCGGTGAGCAGGCCCGTCACGCCGACCGGCACTCCGCGCAGCGAGTTGATCAGGCTTTCCGTGCGCTGGAAGTTCTTGCTGACCTGTGGGTCGAACGTACCGCCCGCGTACCCGTACCCGAGCGAGCCGGCCAGGGAGAACTCGCCGTTGCCCTTGAGCGTCCCGGCCTTCGCGCCGAACGCGGTGGTGACCTTGACCGTCTGACTGATCGTCAGCGCCAGCGGCACGCCGATCACGGTGCCCATCGGGATGGCGAACTCGACCGGGATCGGCAGCACCGCCTTGATGTTCGGCCCTCCCTGAATGCCCGCCTCGAACGCGTACCGGATGCCGAAGCTGCCGGTGATCGACAGCTCGGCCCGGGTCACGCTGCCACCCCTGACGTCCAGATGGAAGCTCGCCTTGGGCTGGTCGAAGGTGAGCGCCGCCCGGCCGGACAGCTTGGTGCCGTCGCGGTCGTAGTGGAAGCTCACCTCGGCCCCGCTGCGCAGGCTGACTCCGGTGGAGAAGTTCGCCACGACCGACCTGACCTCGCCACCACCCCGGACCGGTGCCGGCTGCGCCGGCCGGGGCGGCGTCGGCGCGACCCGTAGCGGTCCGTGGCGACCGGCCCGGCCCGACGGGGTGGCCAGCGCCGCGTCGGCCTCCTCCTCGTCGAGCGTCCAGATCGGCTCACCGGCCTGGTAGGCGACCGGATCGTCGAGCGCGATGTCCTGCCGGGCCAGCGTGCCGTCGCGGATCACGTCGGTGACGGTCACCGGCCCGATCGTGGCCAGCAGGTCCCCACCCTCGCGCCGCAGGTCGAGCACCCGGCCGACCCCACGGCCGGTGACGAACATGACCTTCCCGGGCGCGAGGTCGTCGGCGCGGGGCGCGGCAGCGTCGATCCGCCAGGTGAGGCCGTCGGCGGTGACCGAGCGCACCGCGCGGCCACCGCCGCCGACGAGGACCACGTCCGGTTGGTACGTCAGATCGGGGTGCGGCACGGGTGCCATCCCGTACCGCAGCGCGGACTCGCTGTACGGGTCCTCGTCCAGCACGCGCAACGCGTCGACCGGTGACCTGCCGGTGCAGGCCGTGGCGGTCAGCAGCAGCACCACCGTGAGGACGGCCGAGACAAGCTTGCGCACCAGGGACTCCTCGCCGCCGGGGGTACGACCCGCCCTTCCGGCCGCCGAGCGGTGGCGTGGTCCGGTCAGGTCGGGTCAGCGGCGGTGCGATCGACAGTAGAGTCCGCTCGGCGCGGAGGAATCCGGAGTTTCCCCACCCGTCGGGAGCACCGCACGGGCCGGTCGCCGGTCTCCGAGGGGTGTTCCGATTCCTCCACCCGGGCGGCCGGACAGTGCGACAGTGGTCGGGAGGGCACGGGTCGGGGGCGGGGGAGTCGATGCGGATCGGGTACAAGCTGGCCAGCGAGGGATTCGGGCCGACCGAGATCATCCGACAGGCGGTCCGGGCCGAACAGGTCGGATTCGACTTCGTCGAGATGAGCGACCACTTCCACCCGTGGCTGGACGACCAGGGCCACTCCTCGTTCACCTGGACGGTGCTCGGCGCCGTCGCCGCGCGTACCGACCGGATCGGTCTGGCCACCGGGGTGACCTGCCCGACGGTGCGCTACCACCCGGCGATCATCGCGCAGGCCGCCGCCACCCTTGCGATCATCTCCGACAACCGGTTCACGCTCGGCGTCGGCGCCGGCGAGCGCCTCAACGAGCACGTCGTCGGCCAGGGGTTTCCGAGCGCACGCGGGCGGCACGAGCGGTTGCGCGAGGCGCTGGACATCATCCGGCTGCTCTGGTCCGGCGGCTACCACTCGTACGAGGGCAAGCACCTGCACCTGGAGGACGCGCGGGTGTTCGACCTGCCGGACCGTCCGCCGGTCATCGCCGTCGCCGCCAGCGGTGCCGCGTCGGTGGCCATCGCCGCCGAGCTGGGCGACGGGCTGTTCGCCACCGAGCCGGTGGCCGACCTGGTGCAGAACTACCAGCGGCTCGGCGGTCAGGGGCCGCGCTACGCGGAGGTCCCGATGGCCTGGGCCACCGACGAGGAGCAGGCGGTGCGGGCCGCCTGGGAGACCAGCCGCTGGGCGGTCACCGGCTGGAAGGTGATGAGCGA
Source organism: Micromonospora sp. NPDC023869 (assembly GCF_055559695.1). Taxonomy (NCBI): domain Bacteria; kingdom Bacillati; phylum Actinomycetota; class Actinomycetes; order Micromonosporales; family Micromonosporaceae; genus Micromonospora; species Micromonospora sp. NPDC023869. The sequence goes on along the minus strand of NZ_JBVHKD010000006.1, from coordinate 172,905 downwards.
GCTGCCGAACCCGATCAACTTCGAGGCTGCCGCGCGGACCGTCACCCCGGACGACGTCCGCGCGCAGTTCGCCGTCGGCCCCGACCCGGACACGTACGTCCAGGCGGTCCGCACGTACGTCGACGCCGGTTTCGACCACATCGTGCTGCAGAACGCCGGGCCGGATCCGGACGGGTTCCTCGACTTCTTCCGCGACGTCCTGGCCGAGCGCCTGCGCGCACTCGGCTGACCGCCGCACTCCCGTCCGCGCGCCGCGTACCCGCTTCGTCGCGGGGTGTCGCGGCGCGTCGTCGTGCTCTGCTGCGGTGCGCAGGCGCGGCTAGGCTCGATCATGCCGCCCTCGCCCCACCCCGTGGCGGCCCGCGTCGACCCGTCCTACCTGGGAGAGCTGTGACCCTCGTCAGCGCCTACACCGCCTCGTCCGCGACCGCGCCCCTCGCGCCGGGTCAGATCCGTCGACGGGAGGTGGGACCCCGCGACGTGCTGATCCAGATCGCCTGGGCCGGGATCTGCCACTCCGACATCCACACCGTGCGCGGCGACTGGGGCACCGTGCCGTACCCGCTGACCGTCGGGCACGAGATCGTCGGCGTCGTCACCGAGGTCGGTGCGGAGGTGACCCGGCACGCCGTGGGTGACCGGGTCGGGGTCGGCTGCATGGTCGACTCGTGCCGGGAGTGCGCCAACTGCCAGGCCGGTCAGGAGCAGTACTGCCTGCGCGGGTTCACCGACACCTACAACGGCACCGACCGGGACGGCTCGGTCACCCAGGGCGGCTACTCGACGCACATCGTGGTGGACGAGCACTTCGTGCTGCGGATCCCCGAGTCGATCCCGTTCGAGAAGGCCGCGCCGCTGCTCTGCGCCGGCATCACCACGTACTCGCCGCTGCGGCACTGGAAGGCCGGGCCCGGCCGCCGGGTCGCGGTGGTCGGCCTCGGCGGTCTCGGCCACATGGCGGTGCAGCTCGCCGCCGCGATGGGCGCGGAGGTGACGGTGCTGTCCCAGACGCTGAACAAGCGCGACGACGGGCTGCGCCTCGGTGCCACGCACTACCACGCCACCAACGACCCGGAGACCTTCACCCGGCTGCGGTACGGCTTCGACCTGATCGTCAACACGGTGAGCGCGCAGATCGACCTGGAGGACTACCTGAACCTGCTCGCCCTGGACGGCACGCTGGTGACCGTCGGCGCGCCGCCGGAGCCGATGCCGGTCCGCATGTTCACGCTCTTCGACAACCGGCGGTCGCTGGCCGGGTCCACCATCGGCGGGATCCGCGAGACCCAGGAGATGCTCGACCTCTGCGCCGAGCGGGGGATCGCCCCCGAGGTGGAGGTGATCGAGGCAGCCCAGGTCAACGACGCCTGGGAGCGGGTGCTCGCCGCCGACGTGCGCTACCGGTTCGTGATCGACATGTCCACGATGACGTCCTGAGCCGGGGTGCGCCGACGCGTGCTCGGCCCGCCTTTTCCTCAATTTTCGCCGCCACCTGGTTCGCTGCTCGCAGGACCGGACGACGCAGCAGACCGCCGAAGGAGACGAATGCGATACCACGTGTGGGCCGGATCGGCCCTGGCCGTACTGCTGGTGGCCGGGACCGCCGCGTGCGGCAACGGCGACACCGACGCCACCGGCCCCGGCCCGGACCCGGGCCCGGTGGCCACCAGCACGGCGAGCAGTTCCCCGTCGGCGGCGCCCGACCTCGACGCGGGGGAGGAACTGGCCCGGGGCATCGACGTGCCGTGGGGGCTGGCGTTCCTGCCCGGCGGCGACGCGCTGGTCGCCGAGCGCAACACCGGCCGGGTCCTGCGGATCTCTCCGGGCGGCGGCACGCCCGACGAGGTCACCACGGTGCCCGGCGTGAGCGCCGGTGGTGAGGGCGGGCTGCTCGGGCTCGCCGTGTCGCCGGACTTCGCCGACGACGACCTGGTCTACGCCTACTTCACCGCGTCCGACGACAACCGCATCGTCCGGTTCCGGCTCGACGGCGGCCAGCCGGAGGTGGTCTTCTCCGGCATCCCCAAGGCCAGCTTCCACAACGGCGGACGCATCGCCTTCGGCCCCGACGGCTTGCTGTACGTCGGCACCGGCGACGCCGGGGACACCGGCAGCTCCCAGGACCCGGCCAGCCCGGCCGGCAAGATCCTGCGGCTCACGCCGGACGGCGAACCGGCGGCCGGCAACCCGACCGCCGGCTCTCCGGTCTACAGCCTCGGGCACCGCAACGTGCAGGGCCTGGCCTGGGACCCGGAGGGCCGACTCTTCGCCACCGAGTTCGGGCAGAACGACGTCGACGAGGTCAACCTGATCGAGGCCGGGGGCAACTACGGCTGGCCCGAGGTCGAGGGTGAGGGCGACACCGCGGGCGGGCGCTACACCAACCCGCTGGTCACCTGGTCCACCCGCGAGGCGTCGCCGTCCGGCATGGCGATCACCGCCGGCAACGCCTACGTCGCGGCGCTGCGCGGCGAGCGGCTCTGGGTGGTGCCGCTCGACGGTGATCGGCTCGGCGAGCCGTCCGCGCGGCTCGACGGGTACGGGCGGCTGCGTACCGTGCAGGTGGCCCCGGACGGGGCGCTCTGGGTCACCACGTCCAACACCGACGGGCGGGGCGACGTCCGTGACGGCGACGACCGGGTGCTGCGCTTCCCGGCTCGCTGAACCGTGGCCCGGCGGGCCCGACGGGGTCCGCCGGGGATGCGGGTGTCAGGCCACCGCGCCGTGCAGGACCACGTGCTCCGGCGGCGCGGTGCCGAACACCACGTCACCGTGGAAGACGGCCCGGCCCGACGGCCCGTCCAGGCTGAACGAGACGCGGTCGAACCGGCTGCCGTCGAGGCGGGTGGTGCCGTGGAACTGGGCACCGGTGAAGTCGACGTGTCCGGCCTCACCGCCACGCAGGTCGAGGTCGACCAGCGTGGCGCCGCAGAGCCACAGGTGCACCCCCCGCCACTGTCCCGGCCCCGGACGCAGCCGGTCGGCGAGCAGCCGCTGCGCCAGTCGCCGTTCCCGCAGCAGGGCGTCCTGCCCGGCGGTGCGGCCCTCGGCGTCCAGCGGGAACGGCACGGGCACCCGCAGGAAGGCGCAGAACGCCGTCACGACGCGCTGCCGCAGCTCGGGTCGGTCGTCCCCGAGCCGGGCCAGGATCCGCAGCCCGGCCGCACGCACCACCGGGTCGGTGTCGGCCAACTGCCGGGTGTACGGCGCGACCGAGGCGTCCGGCGTCAGGGGACCGCCCGTGGCGTCCACCGTCCAGCCGAACGGCCACTGCGACTCGCCGTCGTCGGTGCCGCCGGACCAGTGGGCGCCGGTCAGGTCACCGCCGGGGTGGGTGAGGTGGGCCCGCCCGGCGAACCGGGCACCGGTGAAGGTCGCCCGGGCCCCGAAGCGAGCGTGGTGGAACCAGGCCGGGCCGTCGAAGCGTACGTCCCGGAACGACACGTCACCGACGAACCGCGCGCCGTCGCCACCCTCCTCCCAGTCCTGGTAGTCCTCCACCAGGACCGCCACCGGCCAGTGCGGGTCGTCCTCGTTGGGCTCCTCCCACGGCGCCGGGGTGATCTCGTCCACCGTGTCCCACGCCTCGTCCTCCTCCCACCAGGTCTCGGCGCCCCGGCCGAACCAGGCCATGCCGGCGAACACCGCGCCGGTGAAGTCGGTCCGTCCCCGGAACCGGGTCCGGCCGAAGGCGGCGTCGCCGGTGACCCGCAGGCCGGTGAAGGTGGCGTCGTCGGCGAAGACCGCGCGCGAGAACGACGCGTCGGTGTCGACGACTACCCCCTCGAAGGCGGTGACACCGTGGAACCGGGTGTCGGCGAACCGGGCCGCCCGCAGTCGACAGGCGCGGAAGTCGGCGTCGTGCAGCGTCGCGCCGGACAGGTCCACGCCGATCCCGTCCCAGGGCGGGGTCCTCGGGGCCGGGCCGGAGCCGCGCAGTCGGTCGGTGAGCAGGCGCAGCACCGCCCGACGTTCCTCGGCGTCGACGTCCTCCGGCGCGGGCGCGGACCGCAACCACGCGCAGATCGTGTCGGCGATCGGCTGTCGCCGTGCGGGGTCGGTCGCGCCGAGGGCGACCAGTGCCTGCGCCGCCGCGAACCGCGCGCCGGGCACGGCGGCGGTCAGCCGTCGCACCGCCTCGCGGTACGCCGTCGAGGTGTCGTCCACGGCGCGAGCCTAGTACGGCGACGCCCATCGTGATCATGGTCGGCCGGACCGCTGCCCTGTGGCACCGCTCAGGACGCGGGTGCGGTGCGGGCGCCCGCGGTCAGGATCGCCTCGGCCAGCGCGGCCACCGTGTCGGCGGGCGCGCTGTCGCGGTGCAGCAGGACGAACTCCACCTCGCCCAGCGGCGGCAACCGGTGTCCGGCCGGGGCCGGCACCAACCCGGGCGGGACCAGCTCGGCAGAGTGCGCCATCACCCCGAGACCGGCACGGGTCGCAGCTACCAGCCCACCGAGGCTGGTGCTGGTGCAGGTGAGCTGCCAGGCGCGACCGGCCGCGCCGAGCGCGTCTAGGGCCTGCGCCCGGGAGATGCTGGGCGGCGGGTACGCGACCAGCGGCACCGGTTCGTCCGGACCGAGCCGGTGACCGGGGGCCGCCAGCCAGATCAGCCGGTCCCGCCAGACCAGCCGGCCCCGGTCCTGCCCGGCCAGGCGCTTGGCGAAGACCACGTCCAACTGCTGCGCGTCGAGCCGGTGGTGCAGGGTGCCGCTCAGGTCGACGGTCAGCTCCAGGTGCACCAGCGGATGGCGGTGCCGGAAGTCGCGCAGCACCCGGGGCAGGTGGGTGGAGATCAGGTCGTCGGAGACGCCGAGCCGAAGCCGGCCGCGTACCGGTCCGGCGGCGAAGTGGCGTCGGGCACGGTCGCCCGCGTCCAGGATGTCGCGGGCGAAGGTCACCATCGCCTCGCCGTCGACGGTGAGGCCGACGCTGTGCGTGTCCCGCACGAACAACGCGCGGCCGGTCTCGGCCTCCAGCCGCCGGACGTGCTGACTCACCGTGGACTGGCGCAGCCCCAGTCGGGCCGCCGCCCGGGTGAAGCTCAGAGCCTGGGCCACCGCCAGGAAGCTGCGCAGCTGAACGGGGTCGTACACCCGGCGAAGCTATCACGTTGTGTGATGGCAGTCAGCATGATGATCGCCTTTCCCACTGATCCATCCGGGCCGACAATGGTCGGGCAGCCGCCCCGAGGTGGGCGGACGGCAGGAGCGACCGGAGGGGAGAGGCGATGCGCTGGCCGCGTCGGCTGCCGATCGACCCGTTCATCGCGGCGCTGTTCGGCACCGTGGCGTTGGCCGCCCTGCTCCCGTTGCGGGGCACGGCCGCCGAGGCGGGGCGGGTGGCGGCCCAGGTCGCGGTGGCGTTGCTCTTCTTCCTGCACGGCGCCAAGATCGCCCCGAGGGCGGCGCTCGCCGGTGCCCGGCACTGGCGGCTGCACGCGGTGGTGCTGCTCGCCACGTTCGTCCTCTTCCCGCTGCTCGGGCTCGCCGCCGCACCGCTGCGACCGGCGGTGCTGACCCCCGAGCTGTACCAGGGGCTGCTCTTCCTCTGCGCGGTGCCGTCCACGGTGCAGACCTCGATCGCGTTCACCGCCATCGCCCGGGGCAACGTGCCGGCGGCCGTCTTCACCGCCTCCTTCTCCAACATCGCCGGCATCGCGCTCACCCCGCTGCTGGTCACCCTGCTGCTCCAGGGCTCCGGCGAGGTACGCGTCAGCGCCGGCTCGATCGGCACGGTGGTGCTGCAACTGCTCGTGCCGTTCGTCGCGGGTCAACTCTCCCGCCGGTGGACCGCCGGCTGGATCGAGCGGCACCGCTCACTGACCGGCCGGGTCGACCGGGGCGCGATCCTGCTGGTGGTCTACTCGGCCTTCAGCGCCGGCGTGGTGGCCGGGGTCTGGGACGAGGTCTCGCCGGGACGGCTGGCCGTCCTGATCGCCGTCGTCGCCGGGCTGCTCGCGCTGGTGCTGGGGCTGCTGTACGCCGGTGGCCGGCTACTCCGCTTCGAGCGGCCCGACCAGGTGACGATCCTGTTCTGCGGGGCCAAGAAGAGCCTGGCCACCGGGCTGCCGATGGCCGCCGTGCTGGTGCAGCCCGAGGCGCTCGGCCTGCTGGTGCTGCCCCTGATGATCTACCACCAGATCCAACTCGTCGTCTGTGCCGCCATCGCCCGCCGCTGGGCTGACCGCGGGTAAGGAGGGGTCCCCTACTAACGCCTCGTGTATAGGAGGGGTCCCCTCCTTACACCTCAGGGCGTGCGGCGTGGACGGAAGGCGCGGCCCCGGCCCAGCGCGTCGGTGTATCCCCACCGACCGGGGATGTCGAGCAGCTCGATCTGGCCCATCTGTTCCGGCACCCCGGCCTCCACCGCCAGGTGGTTCGCGTACGGCTCCAGGCCGAGCAGCGTCCGCAGCACCATTAGGGGCGTACCGCTGGACGGGGCGTACGGGCTGTCGGCGAGCCCGTACGGCACCGGGACCTTGGTGGCGGCCCGGTCGTAGCCGGTGAGGTACGCGGGCAGCCGGCCGTCGAAGTAGCGGCTCGCCTCCAGCATCCCCTCGGCGATGCGCGCCGCCTCCGCACGGAACCCGGCCCGGCACAGCCCCCACGCGATCACCGAGTTGTCCCAGGGCCAGACCGCGCCGGTGTGCCGCCCGAGCGGGTTGTAGCCGGGTTCGTCCTCGGCGACGGTGCGGATGCCCCAGCCCGACCAGAGGCCGGGACCGAACAGGTGCCGCACCACGTCGTCGCGCCGCGACATCGGGACCATGTCGCTCCAGAGCAGGTGGCCCATGTTCGAGGCCAGCCCGTCCACCGGTCGGCCGTCGACGGAGAGCGCCACCGCGTAGTGCCCCCGCTCGGGCAGCCAGAAGTCCCGGTCGAAGCGGTCCTGCAACTCGGCGGCCTCGCGGTCCAGTCTGTCGGCCCACTCCGGGTCCCCCCAGAACAGGCGCGCCATCCGGGCGGCCCGCCGTTTGGCGTCGTAGGTGTAGCCCTGGACCTCACAGGTCGCCTGCGGGAACCCGGCCGGACGGCCGTCGGCGAAGCAGATCGCCTGCGCCGAGCTGCGCCAGGTGCCGCCCACCTGCTCGGTGCGGCTGGTCTCGCACCCGGCCCAGACGTAACCGGTGCGATGCGGGTCGGCGGGGCCGTCGAGCCAGGCGATGGCCGCCCGCACCTCGTACTCGTAGCCGCGGACCACGTCGGCGTCGCCGGTCCACCGCTCGTACTCGTCGAGCAGGATGACGAAGAGCGCGGTGGTGTCGACGGCGGTGAAGTTGGCCGACTCGGGGGTGTCGTTGAAGGCGGCCGAGTCGCCGTACCGGCACTCCTGGACGATCTTGCCCGGCTGTTCGCCCCGGAACGGGTCGTCGCGCGCGCCCTGGGTCAGCGCCAGGATGCGCAGGGTCCGGGCCGCCCGTTCCGGCAGGAAGGGCAGCGCCTGGAAGCTGCTGACCAGGCTCTCCCTGACCAGCAGGGTCATCGACCAGGGCAGGCCGGTGGCGGGTAGCCCCTCGAGGTAGTTGAGGCCGGGGTAGTGCAGCGCGGCGAGGTCGTGCACGGACCGCTCGTACGCCTGCTGCAACGGCCCGTAGTCGGCGCGTAGCCGGGGTGCCGACGAGGTCAGCCGGGCGATGTCGGTCAGGAGTCGGGTGTCGGAGCGTCCGGTCGAGCTGTTCAGCCGCTCCCGCAGGTCACGGCTGTGCAGGTCACGGACGAGGGTGAGCACCCGCAGCCTGGTGCTCCAGGCGCTCTTCGCCTCGACCGTGACCGTGAAGGTCAACCCGTCCTCGTCGATGACGGCCGGTTCGCTGGCCGTGACCACGGTCTCCCGGTGCAGGCTCTCCCGCTTGTAGTGCAGCCGCAGGGTGTCCCGCTCCACCGTGGCGACCACCGGTCGGTCCCGGCGGAGGCCGCTGCGGACCTCGGGGACCTCGGCGAAGTCCGCGGCGACCGCCAGTCGCATGGTGTAGCGCACTGCTGCGGGCGCGTGGTTGAGCAGGGTGATCTCCTCCTGGAACTCCTTGTCCACCCGGCGTCGCCGCATGATCGAGGTGGTCGCGCTGACGTAGTGGGTGGGCTCACCGGGCACCAGCCCGAACCGGGACTCCCAGGTGTGCACCGCGTCGTGGGAGAGCACCGAGAGTTGCTCCCCGTCGAGGGTCAGGTCCCAGGTCGACAGGAACCGGGTGTCGAAGAAGTAGAGGCCCATCGGCGTGGTCGGTGTGGTCCCGACGTTCCCGTTGGCTTCGCTGATCATGAACAGGCTGCCGGCGAAGATGCGGGTGGCCTGCTGGAGTCCGACCAGGCCGGGCTCGGCGAAGGCCGTACCCAATTCGGCCGGCTCGGTGGCGCCACTGTAGGCGGCCACCGGCAGCAGCCGGCGGAAGAGGTGCATCAGGGCGAGGTCGCCCTCGACCGAGAGCACTCCCCGGAACAGCATCGAGACGAAGTGGTCGTGGCCGGCGAGGAGGCGCTCGAAGGAGGCCCGGCTCATCTCCACCCGACAGTCGGCGTGGCTGCCGTCCCGGCGCGCGTGGGCGCGGCCGTCGGCGAGCGTGACGAACCAGGTGTCGTCCCCGTCGAAGTCGAGGCGGAGCACTCCGGTGGGCGTGGTGGGCAGGCGACCGGGCGGTGTCTCGGCCAGGCTCGCGAAGAAGCTGTCGAGCAGTCCGTCCACCTGCCCCTCCCCGTCCACCCGCCGCGCCGGTAACACGGTAAATCGGACATACAACATATAATTGTCTTCTGGTGCGGGGCCGTGCTTCAGTGGAAGTGCGGACACATCGGGTCCGGGGAGGTGCGACGGTGGACGGACGGATCGCGGCAGGGATGCGCTACCACACGTACGGGCCCGGACGGGGTGACACGTTCCTGCTCGTCCACGGCTGGTGCGGCGACCACACGTACCTGGAGCCCGTGGCCCGTCACCTGGCCGCCCGACCGGCCCGGGTGGTCGCCGTCGACATGCCCGGCCACGGCGACAGTCCACCCTCGCCCGACGGGTACGGCGTCGAGCAGATGGGCGGTCACCTGCGCGCCCTGGTCGAGGCGCTGGATCTGCGCCGGGTCACGGTGATCGGGCACAGCCTCGGCGGGGTCTGGTCGTTGGCCGCCGCAGCCGCCGACCGGAGTCGCATCACCGGGCTGGTGATGCTCGATTCCGCGGTGGCCGGGCCGCCGGGGGCCGCCGAGTCGCTCGACCAGGTGGCCGAATCGCTGCGCGACGACACGTCGGGCGCGGCCCGGGAGACGATCGTCCGCTCGTACTTCCGGCCCTACTCCGAGCCGCGCCTGGTGGAGCGGGTCGTCCGGGCGATGGGCCGGCCCGCCACCGAGATCGCCTACGAGCCGATCGCCGGCCTGGCCGCGTACGTGCGGCAGGGCGCCGACGTGGCGGCGTTGACCACCTGGGCCCGGCCGTTGCTGATGATCGGCACCGACGCGCCCTTCGCCGACTACGCCCACCTCACCCGACTCGTCCCCGAATCGCACATCGGGCAGACCGCCGGCTCCGGGCACTTCGTGCAACTGGAGGTGCCGGCACAGGTGAACGCGATGATCGACCGCCACCTGGAGATCACCCGCTGAGCGCGCCGCGCACGGGACGGGGGCGACCGGCGCCGGAGCGGGACGGGCCGACCGGACCGGCGCGCCACGGGCCGCCGCCGGGTCGGCCGATGACGGGGGAGCGGTGAGGACGGACGACGTACGGGCTCGGGCGCTGCTGCTGGCGGGAGTGCTGCTCGGCGCCGCCGGGATCTTCGACGCGGTCGCGGCCGGCGCCGACCTGACCGGTGACCGGTACGTCTCGATCGGCGAGGGCGTCGTCCACCAGCACGACATCACCGGGTGGGTCTGGCTCCGACTGGTCGCCGCGGTGGGCACGGCACTGGCCGGGGCGCTCGTACCCCTCGGCCGCCGTTGGTCGACGGTGCTCGCGCTGGCCGCCGTGGCGGTCTTCGTCGTGCTGCACCTGTTCCTGTTCACCTACCACCCGGTGCAGACGGTGCTGGTGCTCGGGCCGGCTCTGGCCGCCGCCCGGCTGGTGCTCCTGCACCGCTCCGGCCCAGCCCGCTGAACCGCGCCGGACCCGGCCCGGTCAGCGGGTCGGTAGGCAGACCTTCCCGGTGAAGGCGGGGTCGGGTTGCCGGAACGCCGCCCAGGCCGGGTTGGCCGCGATGGCCAGCGGCGGCGCCTGCCACGCGGCGCCGAGCCGCTGCAACAGCGGGTACTCGTCGCGCTCCTGCTGGATCGGCTCGCCGGAGAGGAAGGCGACCAGCCGGTTCTCGACCAGCGCGCGGTTCAGCAGGCCGCCGTGGACCCCGGGCATCTGGAACACCGGGATGTCGGCGTAGTCGCCGGGTGGCGCCTCGGCCGCGGTGCTGGTGGGGACGAAGGCGACCATCCGTACGCCGGGCACCGGGCACATGAGTTGGTTGCGGTAGAACGGCGCGTTGTCGACCAGCGAACGGATGAACGGCTCGTCCGGGCCGGTGCCCGGTCCACCGCCCTTGTGCAGCACGCCGAACATGACCCGCAACTGCCACCCGGTGACCACGCCCCAGCCCCGGTCCTGGTGCGGCGGCGGATAGTAGGCGCGTCCCGCGTTGATCAGCGGGCTGAACATCGCCAGCGCGTCGACCGCCGGATGGGCCCCCTCGTCGAGGTAGGTGCGGGCGACCATGGCACCCTCGCTCTCGCCGATCAGCGCGATCGGCCGCCCGGTACGCCCGTGCAGTCGCTGCACCTGCTCGCCGAGCAGGCGTACGCTCTGCGCCACCGAGATCGTGGTGTCCGACGGCCCGTACGGCAGGGGTGTGCCGTCCGGGGCCAGTCCCCGGTAGGAGAACCGCTCGACCCGGTCGTCGGCCGGTGCCTCGCCGCCGTACGCGGAGCCGTAGCCGGCGAGGACGATGACCGCCTGCGGCACCTCCGGCGGCAGCGGGTGGTCGAGCACCACCGCCTCGGCCCGCAGGTCCTTGCCCGGGACCGCATGCACCAGCGGCGGGATGAGCAGCGGCACCGCCAGCGCGAGTACGGCCGCGACCGGGGTCGCCGGCAGCCACGCCAACCGGACCCGGGGCGCGCACAACGCGGCGTGCACCGTCCGGTCCCACAGCAACCCGTTCACCACCCCTGCGGCGGCGGCCACTGGCACCGTCCACCAGCCCGGCACGCTCCAACACAACGCACCGGCCATGGTCAGCACCACGAAGTTCAGCAGCGACCAGCCGACCAGGGACAGCGACGGCACTCCACGCCACCAGGGACCCACCACGGCGGCCCGTTGCAGGAACGGTGCCAGCAGGAACATCGGCAGCAGGGAGGCCAGCAGCACCCAGGACAGCGCCACCACCGACGCGGCCACCGAGATCAACGCCCACGGTGCCACGATCACGGCCACCAGCACGGCCAGCCCCAGGCTGCGCCGCAACAGCCACCGCACCGGCGGTCGGGGCACCCCGTCCGGCCAGGCCAGCACCACCAGCACGGTGTGGAACACGCCGCGCGCCGCCACCACCACGCCGAGCCAGAACAGGAACTTCGGCCAGGAATCGTGGTAGACGTACAGCCAGCGTAGGTCGTGGTAGGTGTCGTACGGCCAGACGGCCGAGGTCTGCGGCGCGAGCCCGGTGGCGGCGACGAAGCCCAGGGCGACCAGGACGGTGGCCTCGACGGTCGGCGACACGGCGGTGAGCAGCAGAAGTCCCGCCCGCCTGCGCTGCCGCATCCTGCCTCCCCGCCGTCTCCTCCTTGGCAGACTCCACCGGGAACGGCCGTCGTGTCGGGCAGTTCGGCAACTTCGCGACGACCACCGCCTTGGTCGGGACCGGTCGGTGCCCTCAGCCGCCCGGTGGTTCGTCCCGTAGGACGGTGTCGCGGCGGCCCGGGGCAGGGCGGGGCGAGGCGCCGGTGGTGAGCGCGCTCATCGTGCGGTGGATCCGGGCGCGCGCGGTCTCTTCGTCGTCTCCGGTCAGGGCGATGTGGTGCACGACGCCCACGACCGCCAGTGCCAGCGCCTCCGGGTCGGCGTCCGGGGGAATCCTGCCGAGCCGTCGTTCGGCCGCCAGGTAGTCGGCGGTGCCGCGTTCGACGGCGCGCAGCCCGGCGGTGCCGCTGCCCAGGACCGCTTCGACCGCCTCCGCGAGGTCCGGCCGATAGACCATCAGCCGGGTCAGTGTCCGAAGCGAGTCCTGTGGGGTCGCCGACACGGCGGCGGTCAGGTTTCCGGCGACCGTGCCGGACCCAGCCCGTCGCGGCAGGTCGGCCATCTCGGCGGAGAGTTGGAAAGCCCGGTCGACCACGTAGCCGGCCAGGAAGTCGTCGAAGGTGGTGAAGTGCGCGTACAGCAGCCCGGTGGCGACCCCGGCCTGCTGGGTCACCGCGCGACTGGTGAGCCGGCCGGGTCCCGCGTCGGCGATCACGCGTTCGAGGGCGGCGAATAGGTGCTGCCTTGGTTCCGGGATGGCGACTCCGCGCGGCATGCCCGAAGTCTAGGCGCTGCCGGAAACGGCGTTGCCGAAGCATGAGCATATGCTCATACTGATTTGAGCATATGTTCATTCTTGGGTACGGGAGCGTCGGATGAAGCGTGCGGTGATCGTCGGGGCAGGCATAACGGGGTTGGCCACGGCGCTGCGACTCAGTCGCGACGGGTGGCAGACGCTGGTGGTGGAACGTGCGGTCGCCCGACGGAGCGGCGGCTACCTGATGAACCTGCTCGGGTCGGGCTACGACGCCATCGAGCATCTCGGGTTGCTCGACGCGTTGACCGCGCACGACCTCGGCACGTTCACCACCGTGCTGGTGCACGCCGACGGGCGGCCCAAGTACACCGTGCCGTCCGCCCTCGCCGAGGCCGCTCTGGGTGACCGCACCCTGACGGTGTTCCGGGGTGACCTGGAGTCGACGCTGTACGACGCGGTGAAGGACCTGGCCGAGGTCCGATTCGACACCACCGTCACGTCGATCGAGGACACCGGTGACCGGGTACGTGTGGGGATCAGTGACGGCACGACGGAGCAGGCCGACCTGGTGGTCGGTGCCGACGGGGTGCACTCGGCGACCCGTACCGCCCTGTTCGGCCCCGGCTTCCAGGTGGACCTGCCGTATCTGGTGGGCGCGGTACCCCTGGACGCCTCCGTGGGCGAGGTGGCCGAGCCCCGCGTCACCACGTTCATCGGCCCGGGACGCACAGCGGCGATCTTCCACGCGGGACGGCAGCAGTCCTCGGCGTTCTTCACCTACCGTTGCGCCGACCCGGCGGCGGAGCTGCGGCGTGGGCCGGTGGCAGCGTTCGGCGCGACCTTCGGTGATCTGGGCGGCGACGTGCCGGACGCGCTCCGCCACCTCGAAAGGCACCCGGACGAGGCGTACGTCGACTCGGTCAGTCAGGTGGTCATGCCCCGGTGGAGCACCGGTCGGGTGGTGCTGCTCGGCGACGCGGCCTGGTGCGCCACCCTCTTCGCCGGGTATGGCGCGGCCCTCGCGATGACCGGTGCCGACCAGCTCGGATCCGCCCTGCGACGGCACGACGGCGACGTCCCGGCCGCCCTCACCGAGTGGGAGGGGGGCCTTCGCCCCGAGGTTGTCAAGCGTCAGGCCCAGGCGCGACGGGGGATGCTCCAGTACGCCCCGCCCAGCCGGTTCCACGTGTGGATGGGCGACCTGACCATCCGGGCGATCACCCTGCCCGGCATCCGTGGTCTGGTGCGACGCGGCGTCGCGCGCGCCGGCCGTTGACGGCGTCCCGGGTGGCGGTGCCGGTGAGGGCGCCGCCACCCGGGACGCGGGCGGCTAGCCGAGCGCCGGGTACGGGGCCTCGACCTCTGTGACGATCTCTTCGCCGTCGACGGTGCCGGTGATCCGGACGGTGGCGGTGCCGGCCGGCACCGTCGCGCTGCGCGTGTTGAACTGCTGGAAGGCGGTCTTGCCCGGGGCGACACCGGTCACCGTCCGCGAGCCGAAGGCGGTGACCAGCTCGATGGTGAGCGGCACCTGGTCGGCGTTGCGGGCGGAGACGGAGACGTAGGCGTTGCCGCCGATACGCTGCGTCTTCGCGGTGACCTCGACGTCGAACGAGGTCCCGGGGTCGAGTTCGGCCCTGGCCCGGGTGGCGTCGGCCACGATCCGGTCGCGTTGCGCGGCGGTGAAGACGTCCGCGTCGACGAACGCGTCGGCGATGCGGGTGACGGTCGTGACGAACTGGCTGTGGCCGGTGAACGGCGCCTCGTCCCAGACCAGGTCGAGGAAGGTCGGACCGTCGGTGCCGGGTGACGGCACGCCGGTGACCGGCACGTCGTACGCGGGCAGGCCGTCGTTGCGCTTGTGGTTGGGTACGCCGGTGTCGATGCCGCCGAACACCACCGTCGGTTCGACCCGTCGGAAGTACGACGAGACGGCCTGGGTGTCGGCGACGTAGTACGGCCGCAGGGTGAACCCGTGCGTGGCGAAGAGCTGGTCACCGGCGGCCGTGGTGCTGCTCGGGGTGATGGCGGCCCGGGTGTAGTCGCCGTCGCGCTTGAGATGGCGGTACAACGACAGTTCCCGGAAGGCGCCGCCACCGGGGTTGCCGAGGATCTGCAGCAGCACCGGTCCCCAGAACACGGCCTGGGTGTCGGGGCGGTCGATGGCGCGCTCGATCTGGATGCTGAACGGCATCCGGATGTCGACCGTGTCACCGGATCGCCAGGTGCGACTCAGCGTCAGGTAGCTGCCCGGGGTGGCGCTGTGCTGGTGCGCGACCCCGTTGACGCTGACCTGGAAGCCCTTGCGCACCCAGGCCGGTACGCGGAGCTTGATCTCCAGCGGGCCACTGCCGTTGACGGTCAGCCGGACGTGGTCCTGGCGGGGGTACTCCGTCTCCTGTACGACCGTGAGGTCCTTCTCCGACCAGGTCAGGGTCGACGGCACGTACAGGTTGACCCAGAGGGTGGAGTCGTCGGCGGACTTGAAGTAGATCGTCTCCTGGTACTTGGTGTGGTTCTCGATGCCGGTCCCGCCGCAGCAGGTGCCGGTGTTGCCGTAGCCACGGGCGGCCCCCGGGGTCAACGGCTGGAAGTAGGTGACCTGCGGGTTGCCGACGGTGGTGGTGTCGGCGCGGGACCCGGCGATCTGGTTGATCAGACCCCGCTCGTAGTAGTCCAGGTACGCCGGGTCCTGCTCGTGGAAGAACAGGTTGCGGGCGAGTTTGATCAGGTTGTAGGTGGTGCAGGTCTCGGCGCCGCCCTGGGCGATCGAGTTGGCGATGTTGTCCCGGTTCTGGAACAGCTCGATGTTGTTGTTCGAGCCGGGGTAGTTGCCGCCGGTGCCGCCGTTGGCGTACGCGCGGTGCGGGACCACCATGCCGAAGAAGTTCTTGGCGGCCTGGAAGTACTCGGTGTCACCGCTGTGCTCGTAGACGCGCAGGTAGCCGACGAACTGCGGCACGTGCGAGTTGGCGTGCAGCCGGTCCGGCCGGCGCCGCCCCGGGTTGGTGGCCGCAGTGGTGACCAGGATGTCCCGGTTCTCCACGCAGGCGTCGAAGAGCGACTCGCGGTTGTCGAAAAGCTTGGCGGTCTCCAGGTGCCGACTGTCGCCGGTGAGCGCGGAGATCTCGGGGAACACCTCGTTCGCGCCGCCGGTCTCACCGGCGATGTAGAGGTCCCACATGTAGTTCAGGTTGTCCCGGGTGATCGGCCCCGGGTAGTCGGGGTGGTTCTTGTCCCCGACCGTCAACGCCAGGTGCGCCCAGTTCGCCATCCTGGTCACCACGTCGAGCGCGGTGGCGTTGTCGGTGTGGTAGTACGCGTCGAGCAGACCCCGCATGATCTTGTGTTGGGTGTACCAGGGGGCCCAGGTGTTCGTGGCCGCGTTGCTGCCGTACACCGCCCACCGGGGCGGTCCGAGCCGCAGCACCGCGTCCTCGGGGATGGCGCCGAGGTAACCGGGGTGGGTCGGTACCCACAGTTCGGTGCCTCCGCTCTGGGTGGCGACGATGCCGCCGTCGCGGCCGTTGGGCGACGAGTCCCGGATCGTCGACCCGCCCTCCTCCTCGAACCGGTACCAGGCGATCGAGCCGCCACCGGTGCTGCCGGCGGGGGAGTCCTGGAGGGAGGCCACCTCCGACGCGCTCAGCGCCCGGTCGAAGATGTGGAACTCGTCGATGGTGGCGTTGAGCATCGGGTCGCCGTACTGCGACCGTCCGATCCACCGGTTGCCGGGGTTCCCCAGGTTCGCCGGGCTCAACGTCATGTTCGTGTTCTGGCCGGCCTGCACGCCGTTGACGTAGAGCGTGCCGGTGTTCTGGGTGAGCGTGACGGCCAGGTGCACCCACTGGTTGACGGGCAACGCGGTGGTGCCGTTGATCTGCTGTTCGCCGGTGCTGCCGCCGACTGTGATGGCGAACCGGGGCGCGTTCCCGGTCGACCCGGCGCGTGGGGCGAGGAACATGTTCACCGTGCTGTTCTGACCGAAGTCGAACAGCCGGCTCCAGTTCTGCGTGGCCGCCAGGTTGACCCAGGTGGCGATGGTGAAGTCGGTGAGCTGGCTGATCGCCTCCTGCGGCAGCGTCACGTGCTCGGCCCGGCTGGGTCCGCCCAGTCGCAGGCCGCTGCCGAACCGGCCGGTCACGCGGCCGATCTCGGGCTGCTCCGGCTCCTGCGGGTCCCCGCCCGGATCGCCGGTGCCCATCCGGGCCGTGATGGCGGCCTGGCAGGCGGCGAGTTCGCCGACCATCCAGTCGAGCTTGTTCTTGAAGATCGGTTCGCCCAGGTCGGCGTACCCCTGAGCGAGGGCGGTCATGAAGTGTCCGGCCCAGTGGCCGCTGAGCAGCCCGCCGTCCTCCCAGCCGCCGGGTGTGGTGACCCCGGCCGGGTTCGGCCGGCCCGCCTGGTTGTTGAACAGCACCAGGAAGCGCCGCTCGTCGAGCTGCCGCAGGTAGTTCTTCATCCGGTCCCGCTTCTGCTGGAGCAGACCGTCGCCGAGCCGGACGTCACGGAGCTGGAACGGCCGGACCGGTGCGGTGCCGCCCGGACCGGGGTCGGCGACGACGCTGCCCGGGGCGGGCGAGCCGGGGCTCGAACCCGGGGTCGGCGCCGCCACTGCGGCGGCCGGGAACGCCGCCGCAGTGGCGACCGCGGCCACTCCGGCGGCGGACACCTGCAGGACCTGACGTCGACTCACGGGGATCTCAACGGATTCAGCCACTTAGGATCGTCCTTCCAGGTGGGGTACGGCTCGACCGGTGCGGTGGCGCAGAGACGGATTGTCAGCGAGTGTGAGCGTTAACTTTTCGCTCGTCAATCCCTACGACCCGGTAAAGTGCAGACTTCGACACCTGTGAGGAACGAGGTGATGTTAGCGCTCACACACGTGGTCAACTGGGATTCCGAGCACTGTGGAGACGCCCTCTCAGCCGTGGTCGACGTCGGATCCGTCGTCCTCGGACGCGGCCAGCCGTCCCAGCGACAGCGGCGCGGCGATCGATCGTTCCGCGAAGGCGCGCAGGTCCGCCTCGGTGACCGCCCGACCGGCGTACCGGGCGGTCAGGCAGGCGGTGGCGAAGCCGCACACCCGCCCCTGGCACCACCCCATCCCGGGCCGGACCAGCAGCTTGACCGTCCGGGCCTCGGTGGCGCCCAACCCGGTCACGGCCTGCCGGATCTCGCCCGCGCCGACCTCCTCGCACCGGCAGACCACGGTCTCGTCGGCGCAGCGCGCGAGCACGTCGGCGGGGACCGGGTAGGCCCGGTGCAGCGCGGCGGCGAACCGGCGCAGGGCGCGGCGTCGCCGACGCGCCGCCCGGTCCCCGGTCGGCGGTCCGTCGCCGAGCGAACCCGCCGCCGAGGCACCGGCGATCCGACCCTCCACCGTGGCCAGGTCGGCGCCGCCGACGCCGGTGGCCTCACCGGCCGCCCACACTCCGGCCACACTCGTCGCCTGGTCCTCGTCGACGGAGAGCACCAGGCTCCGGTCGGCGTCGACCCGGGTCGCGCACCCGAGCTGAAGTGCCAGTTCGAGCTGCGGTGTGAAGCCCCAACCGACCGCCAGCACGTCGCAGTCGATCCACCGCTCGGAGCCGGTGCGGATCTGGCCGTCCCGGCCCCGTCGGCCGACGATGACACCGGTCAGCCGGTCCGTGCCGGTCGCCCGCAGCACCACGTGCCGGTGCCGGACCGGCACCCGGTGCCGCAGCAGCCGGGCGGCGTACCCGGCGGCCTCGCCGAACTTTCCGGCCACGCCGAGCAGCGCGCGGGGGTGCCGGGCGAGGGCGAGCGGACCGTGCGCCTCCAGCACCGCCGCCACCCGCGCGCCGTACCGGGCCAGACCGTCGGCGACCGGCAGCAGGAACGGGCCGGTGCCGGCCACCACCACCCGCTGGCCGGGTACGACGAGGTGCCCCTTGAGCAGCGCCTGCGCCCCGCCCGCCGTGAGCACGCCGGGCAGGTCCCAGCCGGGGAAGGGCAGTTGCCGGTCGTACGCGCCGGTGGCGAGGACGAGGCGGCGGGCGGAGACGGTCACCGGGGCGGGGGTGCCGTGCTGGCGGGGTTCGGCACCCACCAGGCAGCGCAGCGCCCAGCCGTCGCCCTCCGGCGTGACCGACCAGACGTGGTGCCCGGCCAGCCGGACGACCCGACCGGCGTCGGCCAGCGCGGCGAGACGGTCCAGGGTGGAGGTGAACCGCGTCCATCCGTGGTGCAGGGTGGTCGGCCGGAAGCGGCCGACGCCGGGAGCGGGGGAGCGCCAGTACTGCCCGCCGGGGCGTACGCCCGCGTCGACGATCGCCACCCGGGCCCCGGCCTCGGCCGAGGCCAGCGCGGCGGCCAGTCCCGCCGGCCCGGCCCCGACGACCGCCACGTCCACGTCTGTGCCGGTCATCGTCCGGTGCCCTGCTGGGTGCGGACGTCGTCGCCCGGGGCGGCCGGTACCAGGCAGGCGCGCAGCGACGGTTGCCCGTTGACGGTCACCAGGCAGTCGAAGCAGATCCCGATGCCGCAGAACAGCCCCCGGGGTCGCCCGCCGAGCCGGGTGTCCCGCCAGGACCGCACCCCGGCGGCGGTGAGGGCGGCACCGACGGTCCAACCGTCGCGGCAGGGCACCGGCGTGCCGTCCAGGAGGATCTCGAACTCGTCGGGATGGCTCACCGGGACACCTCCGGGTCGAACCGGTCCGGGCGGAACGCGGTCAGGTCCAGCTCGGGCGGCGTGCCGAGCAGGCTCTGCGTGACCAGCCGCGCGGTGCCCGGGGCCAGGCCGATACCGGCACCCTCGTGACCGCAGGCGTGGTGCAGCCCGGGTGCGCGAGGATCCGGGCCGATCACCGGCAGATGGTCGGGACAGTACGGCCGGAAGCCCCGGTACGCGCGGATCACCGCGACGTCGCGCAGCACCGGGAAGAGGCGTACCGCACCGGCGGCGAGCTGCCGCAGGGCCGGGACCGAGACGCTCCGGTCGAAACCGACGCGTTCCCGGCTGGCGCCGATGAGCACCGTGCCGGCCCGGGTGCCCTCGACCACCGTGGACGTCCGCAGCGCGGCCGAGTCGCTGGCCACGTCGGCGACGTAGTCGGCGAGGTACACCTTGTGCCGGATCAGCGCCGGGAGCGGCTCGGTCACCAGGATGTAGCCGCGGCGGGGCGCGATCGGCAGCGCGACGTCGGCCAGCGCGGCGACCTCGCCGGCCCAGGTGCCGGCGGCGTTGAGCACGGCGGCGGCGGGGATGTCGCGTCGCGGCGTCCGCACGCCGACCACCCGTGGCCCGTCCCGCAGCAGCCCGGTGACCGGCTCGTGCGGCAGCACGGTGGTGCCCTCGTGGCGGGCCAGCCGCAGCAGGTGGGCGGCGGCGATCATCGGCTGCACCTGCATGTCCTGCGGGTATCGGTAGCCGCCGGTGAGGTCGTCGCCCAGATGCGGTTCGTGCGCGTGCAGCCGGTCCCGGTCGACCGCGACCGCCTCGACGCCGAGGTCGCGTTGCCGCGCGGCGAGCCGGGCCAGGCCGTCCAGGGACGCCCGGTCGGTGGCGACCACCAGGCCGCCCTTGGCCTCCATCTCCACCAGCTCACCGAAGGTCGTGTCGCGCACCGGCAGGTCGGCCAGGGCGTGCCACTGCCGGTGCGAGTGCAGCGCGAGGTCGAGTTCCGGGCCCGGTTCCTTGTCGGAGACGAGGATGTTCCCCTCGCCCGCCCCGGTGGTGCCGCCGACGATCGGTCCACTGTCCACGACGGTCACCGACAGGCCCGCCCGGCTCGCCTGGTAGGCGCAGGCCGCGCCGACGATGCCCGCGCCCACCACGACCAGGTCCACCGCTCCGCTACGCACGCGGCCACCGGCCCGATCGGACGGTGCCGCAGGGGCGGGGCGCAGGCATGGCACCTCCGACGTCGAGGGCTGGAGAGCGGTGGGACGCCGTTGTAGTGTGTGACATTGTACTGGCCGGCACGAATAAGGAGCACCCCGATGCCCCCTCGGTCGAGACCATGGCACGGCGTCCTGGTGGCCACCACGGTGCCGCTCGACGACCGACTCGCGGTCGACGTCGACCGGTACGCCGAGCACGTCCGCTGGCTCGCCGACGAGGGCTGCGACGGGGTCGTGCCGAACGGCTCGCTCGGCGAGTACCAGACCCTCACCCCCGAGGAGCGCAGCACGCTGGTCCGGGTCGCGGTCGACGCGGCACCCGACGGCTTCACCGTGATGCCCGGCATCTCCGCGTACGGCGCCATCGAGGCGCGGCGGTGGGCCGAGGACGCCGCCGAGGCCGGGTGCGCGGCGGTGATGCTGCTGCCGCCGAACGCCTACCGGGCCGACGAACGGGCCGTGGTCGCGCACTACCGGGAGGTCGCCAAGGTCGGCGTGCCGGTGGTGGCGTACAACAACCCCATCGACACCAAGGTCGACCTCACCCCGGAGCTGCTCGCCCGCCTGCACGGCGAGGGCCTGATCGTCGGCGTCAAGGAGTTCACCGGCGACGTCCGCCGCGCCTACCGGATCGCCGAGGCGGCACCCGGCCTCGACCTGATCGCCGGCGCCGACGACGTCACCCTGGAACTCGCCGTGGCCGGCGCGCCCGGCTGGATCGCCGGGTACGTCAACGCGCTGCCCCGGGCCTGCGTCCGGCTCTTCGACGCGGCTGCCGACGGCGACCTGGCCACCGCGTTGCCGCTCTACCGCGCGCTGCACCCGTTGCTGCGCTGGGACTCGCGGACCGAGTTCGTGCAGGCCATCAAGCTCTCGATGGACGCGGTCGGGCGTTACGGTGGGCCGTGCCGCCCGCCCCGGGTGCCCCTCACCCCGGAACATGAGCGCATCGTCCGGGAGGCCACCGAGAAGGCGGTGGCGGCCGGCGGCCGGTGACGGGAAGGGCGGTAGGGCGATGCGCAGCACACGGGTCTTCCACGCGGTCGACTCGCACACCGAGGGCATGCCGACCCGGGTGATCATCGGCGGAATCGGCGTGGTCCCCGGCGACTCGATGGCGCAGCGGCGTCGGTACTTCGTCGCCCACCTCGACCACCTGCGCACCCTGCTGATGTGCGAGCCGCGCGGGCACGCCGCGATGAGCGGGGCGATCCTGCAACCGCCCACCCGGCCCGACGCCGACTGGGGCGTGCTCTTCATCGAGGTCAGCGGCTGCCTGCCGATGTGTGGACACGGCACGATCGGGGTGGCCACCGTCCTGGTGGAGACCGGCATGGTCACCGTCACCGAGCCGACCACCGTGATCCGGCTCGACACCCCGGCCGGGCTCGTGGTGGTCGACGTGGCGGTCCGCGACGGGCGCGCCGAATCGGTGACCCTGCGCAACGTGCCCTCCTTCGTGTCGGAGCTGGACGCCACGGTCGACGTGCCCGGGTACGGTCCGGTCACCCTGGACCTGGCCTTCGGCGGCAACTTCTACGCCGTCGTCGACCTCGACCGGCTCGGGATCGCCTTCACACCGACCGATCCGCAGGTCCGGCAGCGGATGCTCGACGCCGGGCTGGCCATCATGGACGCGGTGACGGACCAGCTCCGGCCGGTGCATCCGGAGGACCCGACGATCGCCGGCTGCCACCACGTCTACCTCGCCGCACCGGGCTCGGACGCCCGGCACTCGCGGCACGCCATGGCCATCCACCCCGGCTGGTTCGACCGCTCACCCTGCGGCACCGGGACCTCGGCCAGGATGGCCCAACTGCACGCCCGGGGCGAGTTGGCCCTCGGCGCCGACTTCGTCAACGAGTCGCTGATCGGCAGCCGCTTCGTCGGACGGCTGCTGGACCGCACCACCGTGGCGGACCGACCGGCCGTGGTCCCGACGGTCACCGGCCGCGCCTGGATCACCGGCACCGCCCAGTACCTCCTCGACCCCACCGACCCGTTCCCCGCCGGCTTCCAGCTCTGACCAGCACTGGAGTTCTCACATGTCCGTCGTCGTGTCCGCCTGCCCCCAGCGCCCGGAGGACACCGTCGTCTCGGTGCCCGCCGCGACCACCGAGGACGTCGGCACGGCCGCCGAGGCGGCCCGCGCCGGCCAGCGCGGCTGGGCGGCGGCACCTCCTGCCGGGCGGTCGGCGGCGCTGCACGCCGCCGGCGAGAAGGAGACGTGGTGGTGACTGACGCCTTGGAGTTGCCGGCCCTGGGGGCGCGTACGAGCCTGCGCGGGCAGGTCGCGCACGCGCTGCGGGCCGCGCTGGTGGCCGGCCAGATGCGCCCCGGCGAGGTCTACTCCGCACCGACGCTCGCCGCCCGACTCGGCGTCTCCGCCACACCGGTCCGGGAGGCGATGCTCGACCTGGTCAAGGAGGGCCTGGTCGAGACCGTGCGGAACAAGGGTTTCCGGGTCACCGAACTGTCCGACCGGGAACTCGACAACCTGACCGAGATCCGCCAGTTGATCGAGGTGCCGACCACCGTGCGGGTGATCGGCGTGGCCACCGCCGAGGACATCGCGCGGCTGCGGCCGATCGCCCACCGGATCGTCGAGGTGGCCGAACACAAGGACCTGATCGCGTACATCGAGCACGACCGCCGGTTCCACCTGGAACTGCTCGCGTTGGCCGGCAACAGCCACCTGGTCTCGCTCGTCGGTGAGCTGCGGGCGAGGTCGCGGCTGTTCGGCCTGACCCGGCTCGCCGAGACCGGGGAACTGGTGCCGTCGGCCCGCGAGCACGTCGCGATGCTCGACCTGATCGAGGCGGGCGACCGGGCCGGACTGGAACGGCTGATGCGCGTGCACATCGGCCACGTACGCGGCCGGTGGGCCGGTCGGGCGGAACCGACGGCCGACTGACCGCCGCCCCTGACCGGTGGGCGTACGTCAGCGCTGCCAGGCGGCCCAGAGTTCGGCGTACCGGCCGCCTGCGGCGACGAGTTCCGCCGGGGTGCCCAGCTCGACGATCCGCCCGTGCGCCATCACCGCGATCCGGTCACAGCTCTGCGCCTGGGTCAGCCGGTGCGCGACCACCACGGCGGTGCGGCCCCGCACCAGGGCGGCACTGGCCAGCTCCAGTTGCCGGGCACCAGCGCTGCCCGCCTCGGCACTCGCCTCGTCGAGCACCACGATCGGCGGGTCGAGCAGTGCGACCCGGGCCAGCGCCACCTGTTGCGCCTGCCCGGGGGTGACCGGGTGGTCGCCCTCACCGACCGGGGTGTGCAGCCCCTCCGGCAGCGCGGCGACCCACTGGTCGGCCCCGACCAGCCGCAGCGCGTCCCACAGCTCCTCCTCGGAGGCGTGCGGCGCGGCCAGGCGCAGGTCCTCGGCGAGCGTGCCGGCGAAGACGTGCACCTCCTGGGTGACGACGCCGACGGTGCGCCGCAGCTCCGCCGGATCCAGGTCGGCGATCGGCCGACCGCCCAGCAGCACCTCGCCCTCGGCGGCCGGGAACACCCCGCCGAGGATGGCCGCCAGCGTCGTCTTGCCGGCGCCGCTCTCGCCGACCACGGCCAGCGACTCGCCCTCGGCGATCTCCACCGAGACGTCGTGCACGACGGTGGGCCCGCCGGGGTAGCGGTGCCCGATCGACTTGGCGCCGATCCCGCCCGCCGGTCGATCGCCGGTGCCCGCGCGGGACTCCGGCACGTCGA
Organism: Micromonospora sp. NPDC023869; assembly: GCF_055559695.1. NCBI lineage: Bacteria > Bacillati > Actinomycetota > Actinomycetes > Micromonosporales > Micromonosporaceae > Micromonospora > Micromonospora sp. NPDC023869. Next base: position 148,857 of record NZ_JBVHKD010000006.1, on the reverse strand, counting down.
GTCCGGTGATACCGACCAGCCGGGCCAGCGCGGCGCCGGCCGACTGGACGTCGTTGAACGAGATCAGCAGCATGCCGAGCGGGCCGAAGAGCCGGTGGAACAGCAGCGCGGCGGCGGTGACGTCACCCACGCTGCTCTCGCCCGCGCGGACCAGCAGGAAGCCGGCGAGCAGGACGGCGGTGAGTCCGATCGCCTCCGCGTAGTTCATCATGTTCGCGAACCACAGGAATCCGCGTACCGCCCGCAGGCGCGCGGTGACCGCGTTGCGCGACGCTCCGTCCACCCGCTGGCCCTGCCGCTGCGCCATGCCGTAGGCGTGCACCGTCCGCGCGCCGGTGAACGTGGTCAGCAGGCTCTGCGTACGCACCGCCGCCGCCTCGCGCTCGGCGGCGTAGAGCCGCTTCGCCTGGGGCACGAACCGGCGCAGGCTCAGCACGTGCACCGGGAAGACGACCAGGAACGCCAGCGCGATCCGCCAGTCCAGGGTGGCGAAACCGGCGAAGGTGATGACGACGGTGACCAGGGCGGTGAAGATCCCGGCGGCCAGCCGGACCGAGTCGGTGACCTGTTCCACGTCGTCGGTCACCCGGGCGGCCACGTCGCCGGAGCCGGCGCTCTCCAGCCGGGCCGAGTCCATCCGCAGGGCCCGGTCGAGCACCTCTTCCCGCAGGTCGGCGCAGGCCCGCATGCCCCACTCGGTGACCAACCACCGGGACACGCCGGTCAGCGCGGCGGCCAGCAGGCCGGTGCCGAGGATCCAGGCCGAGGTCACCAGCAGCGCGTCGACGGTGCCGCCCGCGACGACCAGGTCGACCAGCCGGCCGAGCAGGATCGGCACCACCACGGCCGCGGCGCTTGCCGCCACGGACGTCAGGACCGACGTCCAGGCCAGCAGCGGATAGCGGCGCAGGTTGCGCCAGAACACGGCCAGGGTCTCCCGGCCGGAGGCGACCGGCAGCATCGTCGTCGCGCTCATCGCAGGACCACCTCGGCGTACGCGGACTGGGTGAGCAGGTCCCGGTGCGATCCGACGGCGGCCACCCGCCCGGCGTCCAGGAAGACGACGCGGTCGCACCGGTCGAGCAGCGGCGCGCTGGTGGTGACCAGCACGGTGGCCCGGTCGTCCCCGGCCCGGCGGGAGCGAATCCCCTCGGCGATGGCGTGCTCGGTCACCGCGTCGACCGCCGTGGTCGGGTCGCGGAACACGGTGACCGGCCGGTCGGCGAGCAGCGCCCGGGCCAGGGCGATCCGCTGCCGTTGCCCGCCGGAGAGGTTCAGCCCGTGGTCGAGCAGTTCGCGGTCCAGGCCGGTGCCGCCCTCGGCGAGCAGGTCGTCGACGGAGGCCGCCGCCATGCTCTGCCGCAGCGCCGCGTCGTCCCGGTCGTCGCCGCTCTGCAACACCTCGCGCAGGGTGCCGCCGAACAGGTCGACCGCGTGCGGCTCGACGAGCACCACCTGCCGCAGCGAGGCCGCGTCGAGGTCGCCGACCGGCGTACCGGACAGGGTCACCTCGCCCCGCTCCGGTGCCCGTGCCCCGGCCAGGAGGTCGGTGACGTCGTCGGCGGTGGTGGTCTGCCCGGTCACGACCCCGAGCACCTCGCCGGGCCGTACTTCGAGACTGGCGCCCTCCAGGCCCGAGGTGTGCACCTCGGCGAGGACCAGCGGACCGGGCTGCGCCTCCCGTACGCCGGTGGTGGCGCGCTCGGGCGCGGCCAGCACCTCGGCGACCCTGGTCGCGCTGGCCCGCGCGGTGGCCAGCCGGAAGACGCAGTCGGCCAGGTTGAGCACCGGGTCGGTGATGAACGCGGCCAGGCCCACGATGGTGATGAGCTGCCCGACCGTGATCCGCCCCTCCAGAGCGAACCAGCCGGCCAGGGCGGCCACGACGGTGATCAGCAGGCCGGTGGTGAACGTCGACACGCCGACGAACGCGGCACCGGCCTTGACCGCGCCGACGTTGGCGCGCAGCGAGGTGCGGCTGGCTGTCTTGTAGCGTCGCGACGCCTCGTCGACGCCGCCGAACCCGCGCAGCGGCCGGAGCCCGCGCAGCAGGTCCGACGCGGTCGCGGCGGCCCGGCCGATGGCCTGCTGCTGGGCCGAGGTGTGGCGTTCCACGACCGGCCCGAGCGCGTGCAGGCCGAGCACCAGCACCGGGATGCCGATGACCAGCCCGAGTCCGAGCGTCCAGTCGATCCGCAGCAGGACGATCGTGGAGACGACCAGCCCGAGCAACGCGGACACCACCCGGCTGCCCAGCTCCAGCGAATCGGCGGCGGCCTGGGTGTCGGTGGTGGCGATGGAGAGCAGCTCACCGCTCTGGCGGCTGGTGCGGATGCCCTGCCCGCCCAGCAGCCGCCGGACCACGCGCATCCGCAGGACGTGCGACTCCTCGGTCACCGCCCTGGACAGGAACCAGAAGCCGGACCGCCACCCCATGGTCAACGCGGTGAACAACGCGAAGATCCCCAGGACGGACCAGAGCATCGCCGAGGTCGACCCGGTGCTCACCGCCTGGTCGATGACCAGGCCGATGGCCACCGGGACCAGTGCCTCGCACACCTGGTGCAGCGACCAGAAGGCGGTGCAGAGCGCGGTGTCCCGGCGTTGCCGCCAGAACATCTCGCCGAACAACCGGCCGGTCGGGCTGACTCGCACGGTCACCTCACCCGCCGTCGGTCGGTGCGGCGGACCTCCGCCGTCGGCTCTGCCATCTCGCCTCACTCTCCACAAGTTAGGTGAGGCTAACCTGTGGTCGTGGCGCGGCGCCATCCGGTAGCGGGTGTCGTCCCGGCGGTCAGCCGGCGACCACCACCGCCTCCCGGGCGAGCGTGACCGCGCCCAGCAGGGCGGCGTCGTCGGCGAACCGGGACAGTACCACCTCCGGCCGATGCGGCAGCACCTCGGTGAGCCGGTCGACCAGCAGCTCCCGGATCAGGGCGCTGCCGGCCACCCCGCCGACCAGCACCACCCGCTGCGGGTCCAGCAGCAGGCAACTCGTGACCAGGTGTCGGGCCAACTCGTCGAGCCGGGCGGTCAACGCCTGCCGCTCCGCCCCCGGTCGTTCGGCCGCACCGGCGAGGGCCGCCGCGCCGCCGACCAGTCCCAGTTCGGCGGCAAGCCCGTCCAGGGCCCGGCCGGAGAAGTCCAACTCCAGCATGGTGCCCGGCCACGGGCCGCCGGAGACCGCGTACCCGATCTCACCGGCCGCGCCCCGGTGGCCGGAGACCACCGCGCCGCCGACGGTGATCGCCGCGGCCACTCCGGTGCCCAGCCCCAGCACCAGGCCCGGGTCGGCGTCGCGCAGCGCGCCAAGCCGCAGTTCGGCCAGGGCGGCGGCGTTGAGGTCGTTGTCCACCGCCACCTCGGTGACGCCGAGCGCCTCGCGGACCGCGTCGGCCAGCCGCAGTCCCTCCCAGCCGGGGACGTTCGGCGCCAGCTCGATGCGGTCCGGCCGGATCACCCCGGGGGAGGCCACCCCGGCGGCCAGCAGCGGGCCACCCACCTCGGCCACCAGCCGGGCGGCCAGGTGCAGCGCCCGTTCCAGCGCCTGCGGCGCGCTGCGCTCGGCGTACGTGGGGACCCGCTCCCGGGCCAGGATCCGACCCTGCCGGTCGGCGACCCCGACGGCCATCTTGGTCCCGCCGAAGTCGATGCCGAGCAGCAGCCCGTCGGTGTACGCGCCCGACTCGGGTCGCGCCAACTGCACGCTCATCGGGCCGCCATCTCGGCGGCGACCGCGTCCAGCGCGGTGTCGGCCCGGTCGAGACGGTCGCGGACCGTCGCCAGCCGTGCCCGAGCCGCGTCGAATCCGCCCCGCAGCGTCGCCACCTGGGCGCGTACCGCGGCGGCGCCCGGCCCGTCGGCCTGGGCGCGGCCCAGCACCAGCTCCGGCCGGACGGCGGCGGCGATCAGGTCGTCCACGGCGGCGTCGTCGAGCCCGCCGGGCACCAGCCCCTCGGCGGCGGCCCGCACCTCGTCGGCGGTCCAGCCCTGCGGGTCACCGCCGCGTACCAGCCGACCCACCACCGAGTGCGCGGCCCGGAACGGTACACCGTGCCGGGTCAGGGCGTCGGCGGCGGCGGTCGTGGTGGCCCCGGAGGCGACGATCTCGGCCGCCGACGGCGGCGTCAACGGCGCGATCTCGGCGAGGAAGCCACCGAGCAGGGCGAAGAACCGGTCCGCCCGGTCGTTGCTCTCCCAGAGCCGCACCTGCACGTCGGTGGTGGCGTTGTTCGAGTCCTCCCACCAGGCCGCGCCCACGTTGTTCAGCACCGAGGCGGCGTCGGCGGCGGCCTGCCCGGCGTACGAGACCAGGTGCTCCAACACCACCGGGTTGCGCTTCTGCGGCATGATGCTGCTGCCCTGGGTGAAGTCACCGGGCGTGGTCACCCACTGCCAGCTCAGCCAGTCCATCAGAGTGCGCGCCAGCCGCGCCCCGGTGGCCAGCGCCTGGGCGTTGAGGGTGCCGACCCGCACCAGATGGTCGGCACCGGCGACCGCCTCGTACGAGTTGGTCACCAGACCGGCGAAGCCGAGCAGCTCGGCCACCCGGGCGGGGGAGATGTCCAGGTCGGTGCCGGCGAACGCGCAGGACCCCAGCGGCGAGACGTTGAGCGACTCGATCACGTCGGCGTAGGCGAGTGCCTCCCCGGCCAGCGCCTCGGCGTACCCGGCCAGCGCGTGCCCGATGGTGGTCGGCTGGGCCGGACGCCGGTGGGTGTAGCCGGTGATCACCACGTCCGCGTACCGGTCCGCGGCGTCCAGCGCGACCGTCCCGGTGGCCAGCACCCGGTCGAGCACCCCGGTCAGCTGGTCGCGCAGCAGCATCCGGAACACCCCGGCGTCGAGGTCGTTGCGGCTGCGCGCCATCTGCACGTCCAGCTCCGAGGTGGGCACCCCGCAGGCCGCCGCGAGACGCTTCTCCACCAGGTAGTACGTGTCCTCGAAAGTGCCGTCGAAAGGCGGCGCGTCGGCCTGGTCGGCGCGCAGCTCGGCCAGTCCGCGCAGCAACCGGGCGCCCCGCTCGGCGGGGATCAGCCCCTGCTCGGTCAGCATCACCACGTGCGCCTGGCTGGCCCGTACCATCGCCGGGAACAGGTGCCCGACGTGGTGGTCGTAGGTGGGCCGCAGGTGGTGCCGCTGGTAGGTGGTCAGCGCGGGTGTGCTCATGACGGAGTTCCTTACTTCCTCTCCAGGCCGGGTCGGCGCGGGGGCCGTCCCGGACGGTCGGCCGGTCAGTCGTCGAGCCCGAGCAGGCGCTCGGCGTTACCGGCGAAGATCGCGCGCAGGTGGTCGTCGGGCAGGCCCAGCTCCCGGCAGATGCGGAGCTGGTCGTCGAGGTAGCGGGTGACGTACCCGCGCGGGAACCACGACGAGTCGCTGCCGTACACGATCCGCTGCGGGCCGATGGTCTCGTAGCAGCGCCGGAACAGATCCTCCAGCGTCAGCTTGTACGGCATCCAGCGCACCCACTGGTTGGAGCCGGAGGTGTCGACGTGCACGTTGGGGCAGCCCCAGGCGGTGAAGAGCAGCTCCTGCACGTACTGCACGCCGAAGTGCGGCACCACCACCGGCAGCTCCGGGAACCGGCGGGCCATCCGGGCCAGCTCCTCCGGACCGCCGTGCCGGCCGAAGGTGAGGCCGCCGGCGCTGCCGTAGTGCCCGATGTGGATCAGCACCGGCACCCCGAGCCGCTGCGCGGTGCCCCAGAGCGGATCGAGGTCCGGCCCGTCGAGCGGGCCGCGCAGCAACGGCGCGAACAGCTTCAACCCGCGCAGGCCGCGTTCGGTGACCGCCCGTTCCAGCTCGGCGGCGGCGTCCGGCGCGTACGGGTCGTGGTGGGCGAAGCCGAGCAGCAGGTCCGGGTGCCGGTCGACCACGTCGGCCACCGCGTCGTTGCCGCCACCGGTGACGAACACCGCCCGGCGTACGCCGACCCGGCGCAACTCGTCGGCCCACCGGTCGGCCTCGTCCGGCCAGTGCGCGGCGGGCGGCTCCGGTTCCGGGAACGACCACGCCTGCCGCCACGCCCGCGCGTACGGGGCAGAGGCGGCGGCGCGGGCGGCCCGTTCGGGTGCCCCGCCGGGGTGCATCCCGGCGGCTTCCTCGCAGGCATGGATCGTCTCGTCGGCGCCGATGCGGAAGTGCAGGTGGAAGTCGACGACGTCCAGTCCCCGGTCCACGGTCACCCCTCCCTGGCAGACAGCGGCGGATCAGCGGACAGCGGATCCACGGTCGGCGGACCGGTGGGCAGGGGATCGGCGGTGGGCGCGGCGGGCGGCGGGGCGGCGACCCAGGCGGCCACGATCTCCCGCAACCGGGCACCGGCGATGTGCCGGACCCGCTCGCCGCTCGCCACGTCGGCCAGCGAGATGTGCCCGGACCAGCCCTGCCACGGGTCGGGCCGGGACTCCACCAGCACGTACGGGTGGGCCACCGGCAGCTTCGGCTTCGGCGGCAGGTCCTCGACCGCGTCGAGGCGTACCGCGTCGGGGTCGAAGCCGAGCACGCCCGAGGTCTCGTACGCCCCGCCGTGCCCGCGCGCGGGCAACTCGCCGTAGAGCTGCGTGGTCTCCGCCGGGGTGACCAACTGGAACCAGTTGACCAGCAGCAGGCTGGCCTGCCGGCGGCCGGAGACCCACTCCATCGCGGCCCGCGCGGTGGACATGTTGGCGTCGTGCCCGTTGACGATCAGCAGGCGGGGGAAACCGGCGGCGACGATCCCCTCGATCACATCGGCCAGGTAGCCGACCGCGATCTCCGGGCGGATCGCCACCGTCCCCGGCCACGGACGGGTCTGCCCCGGGCAGGCCGCGTACGGCACGGCGGGGAAGAGCACCCCGCGCGGGCCGTCGCCGGTCGCGCCGCTCTCGGCGGCGAACCCCTCGGCCAGGATCAGGTCGGTGCCCAGCGGCAGGTGCGGGCCGTGCCACTCCACCGCGCCGACCGGCAGCACCGCGAAGTCCGCGGCGGCGGCCACCGCCGCCAGTTCGCCACCGGGCACCCGCCCGATCGGCAGCAGGCCCGACTCCGGCCAGCTCACGGTCACCTCGGCACGCGTCACGCCGTCCACTTCGCCGCCTCCCGGGACGCCGACCGGCCGCTCTGGAGCCGACCGGAGACCACCATCACCACGAAGATCAGCGCCACCTGGAGCATGCCGTACGCGGCGGCGGTGCCGACCTCGAACGAGTACATCCGGTTGTTGATCTCGACCGAGATCGGTGCCGTCTGCGACGTGTAGATCAGCACCGAGGCGACGAACTCGCCGACGCCGTTGACGAAGGCCAGCAGCGCGCCGGCCGCCACCCCGGGGATCATCAGCCGCAGGGTGACCGTGCCGAACGCCCGCCACCACGAGGCGCCCAGGTTGCGGGCCGCCTCCTCCAGCGAGGGGTCGATCTGCGCCAGCGTGGCCGAACTGGATCGGAACACCAGCGGCAGGAACCGCACGAAGTACGCCAGCGGCATGATCCAGAAGGTGCCGATCAGGACCTGCCCGAAGCTGAACGCGTTGCCGGTGCTGAACGCCGAGATCAGGTTGATCGCCACCACCGTGCCGGGCAGCGCCCACGCCAGCATGACCGCCACGTCCAGCAGCGCCCGACCCCGGAAGTCCAACCGCCGCACCGCGTACGCGATGAGCACGCCGACCACCACACAGGCGACCGTGGCGATCAGGCTCATCTGCAACGAGTTGAGGATCGGCTGGAACGCCCTCGGGTCGGAGAAGATGGTGACGAAGTTCTGCCAGGTGTACGCAGACGGGATCACCTCGGTCGTCCACGACCCGTCCTCGGAGAACGCCACCAGTCCGATCGTGCCCACCGGCGCCAGCAGCACCACCGTGGCCAGGATCGAGGCGGCCAACGCGGCCCACTTGCCGAACGGGTTGGTGATCTCCCGCCGGTGCGCGGCGACACCCTTGGACTGCGAGCGGTAGCTGCGCCGCCCCTCGTACCAGCGCATGCCGAGCAGGAACAGGATCGACACCACCGCCAGCACCGAGGCGTACGTGGAGGCCATCGGCAGGTCGCCGTTGGTGCGGTTGATGTAGATCTGCATGGTCATCGTGCGGTCCACCCCGAACAGCAGCGGAGCGGTGTACGACGCCAGCGAGGTCATGAACACCAGCAGCGAGGCCGAGACCAGCGCCGGGGTGAGCATCGGCAGCAGCACGGTCCGCCACACCCGGACCCGACCGGCGCCGAGGTTGTACGCGGCCTCCTCCACCGACGGGTCCATCCCGGCCAGGGCGGCCGAGGCGGCGAGATAGAAGAACGGGTACATGGTGAAGGTGTGCACCACCAGCACACCGGCGATGCCGGTGAACGGCAGCACCGGGCTCTCGGTGCCGAACAGTTGCTGGAGCCCGCGCGGCAGGATGCCGGTCTCGCTGTAGAGCAACTGGAACGAGATGGCGCCGATCAGCGGCGGCAGCGCGGCCGGCACCAGGATGATCGCCTCGATCAGCCGGCGGCCGGGGAACTGGAAGCGCTTGAGCAGGAACGCCATCGCCACGCCGACGATCCCGCAGAGCAGCACGCTGGCCGCCGAGATGCCCAGCGAGGTGAGCAGCGACGAGCGGGCCACACCCCCGCCGCGCAGGAACTCGGTGTAGTTGGCCACCCCGTCCACCCCGACGCTCTCGGCGAAGGTGGCGAACATCGGCTGGACCACGTACCCGAACAGGATCAGCGCCAGCGGGAACACCAGCGCGTACGGGAACCAGCGGGAGCTGGCGCCACCGGCGAAGCGTCCGCCCAGCCGGGGACGGCGACCCCGTCCGGGCGGGGTCGGGTCCTCGGTGATCGGTGGGACGGTGGCGGCGCTCGGTGCGGCCGTCACGGGTGCACCACCCACATGCGTTCGCGGTTGAGCCGCAGACCGATCTGGTCGCCGACGGCGACGCCGGACGGCACGTCGATGGCGGCCACCTGCACCGACTCGCCGGCCACCTCGATCACCAGGTTGGTGGCCATGCCGGTGAACTCCAGCTCGGTCACCCGGCCGGGCAACGCGCCCGCCTCGGTGACCGAGGTGAGGCCGATGTGCTCCGGGCGTACCGACACCAGCGCGCTCTCACCGGGACGCAGGCCGTGCCCGACCGGCGCGGCCACCACGATCTCGGTGCCGTCCGGGCGGCCGACGGTGACCGTCTCGTCGGTGACCGCCGTGACCGGCAGCGACAGCACGTTGCTGCGGCCGATAAAGCGAGCCACGAAGGCGTTCGCCGGCCGGTGGTAGATCTCCTGCGGGGCGCCGATCTGCTGCACCCGGCCGGACTCCATCACCGCGATCCGGTCCGACATGGCCATCGCCTCGGCCTGGTCGTGGGTGACGTAGATGGCGGTGGTGCCGCTCTCCTTCTGGATGCGGCGGATCTCGGTCCGGGTCTCCTCGCGCAGCTTCGCGTCGAGGTTGGACAGCGGCTCGTCGAGCAGCAGCGTACGCGGGCGGATGACCAGTGCCCGGGCCAGCGCCACACGCTGCTGCTGACCGCCGGAGAGCTGGTCGATGCGCCGCTCGCCGTACCCGCCGAGGTGCACCTCGCCCAGCGCCTCCTCGACGCGTCGCCGGGACTCGGCCCGCCCCACCTTGCGGATCTTCAGCCCGTACGCGACGTTCTGCGCCACCGACATGTGCGGGAACAGCGCGTAGTTCTGGAACACCATGCCGGTGTCACGCTTGTTCGGTGGGCGGCGGGTCACGTCCTCGGTGCCGAAGCGGATCCGGCCGGAGGTCGGGAAGTAGAACCCGGCCACCATGCGCAGCGTGGTGGTCTTGCCGCAGCCGCTCGGGCCGAGCAGGGTGAAGAACTCACCGGCGGCAATGCTGATGTCGACATCGTCGACGGCCGCGGTGTCGCCGGCACGGGCGAATCGCTTGCTCACCGACTCCAGCGTGACATCGATCATGATGTCCTCCTTCTCGTGCTGCCGGTCGTAGGTAAGAAAGGTGCTGCCGGCCTGCGATGTAAGGAAGGGACCCTTCCTAACGTCTCCGGTATAGGAAGGGTCCCTTCCTAACATCGGTCGGCCGGGCGGCGGCCGGGCCGGGTACGCGTACCCGGCCCGGCAACCGACGCGGTCAGCCCTTGTTCTTGATCTGGCTGTTCCAGTGGTTGATCCACTCGGTCTCGTGCTCGGCGATCACGTTCCAGTCGACGTTCATCGGGCGCAGGTCGAGCTGGGACAGCCACTCCGGCTGGTCGGCGATCTCGATGGCGGGGATCTGGAAGAAGTCCTTGGCCAGGTCGGCCCGGAGCGCGTCGTCGAAGAGGAACTCGATGAACTTCTGCGCGCCCTCGGAGTTGCCGCCCTTGACCGCGGCGAGGCCGTCGACCAGGACCGGCGCACCGGAGGTGGGCATCACGTAACCGAAGGGCATGTTCGACTGGTTGGCCTGCAACAGCACGTCCTGCAGGTTCCAGGCGCTGAGCGTGCCCTGCTGGCGGGAGAGCTTCAGGTACAGGTCGGCCGGGTTGGCCGCGTACGAGCCGGTGTTGGCGTCGAGGCGCTTGAGCCAGTCGTACCCGGGCTGTGGGTTGCTGCCGTCGGGGGAGAGGCGCTGGATCATCGAGGCGTAGATCGACCGCATGGTGCCGGAGGCGGCCACGTCCCGAATGATGATCTTGTCTTTCCACTGCGGGTCGAGCAGGTCGTCCCAGTCCTTCGGGGCCTGCTCCGGGGTCAGCGCCGCGTTGTTGTACATGATGACCTCGGGCAGCAGGATCTCCCCGAACCAGCGGCCCTCGGCGTCCTTGTACTGCGCGTCCATGTCCCCGGCGAACGACGGCTGCCAGGAGGCCAGCAGGTCCTCGGCGGCACCCGCCGACAGGCCCTGCTGGGTGCCGCCCCACCAGACGTCGGCCTGCGGGTTGGCCTTTTCGGCGCGGACCCGCTCCAGGATCTCCTGGGCGCCGATGTTGAGGATCTCGACCTTGCCCTGGTACTCGGGGTACTTCTCGGTGAACTTCTCCACCACGAAGTCCGTGACCTTCTTGTCCCGGGCGGTGTAGATGGTGAGCTGCGCAACGTCACCGGCCGCGTCGTCCGAGCCGCCACCGCCGCAGGCGGTGCCGACGGCGAGCACGGAGGCGAGCGCCCCGGCCAGGAGAAGTCGTCGTTTCATGAGGTACCTCCGAGGGAAGGGATCAAGGGGTGGGTAGGAGTTGGGGTGTGCCGGCCGCCGCGGCGGCGAGGGCGTAACTGACCGCACCGTGCAGCACCGCGCGGTCGCCGAGGACCGCCCGGCGTACCTCGGTGGCGGCGGGTGCGGAGGCGTCGACGAGCGTCTGGAGCCGCGCCACGGCGTCGTCGTCGAGCTGGGTGGCGGCGCCGCTGAGCAGGACCCGGCCCGGGTCGATCACGCAGGCGCAGGAGACGATCAGCCGGGACCAGGCGGTCAACACCTCGTCGAGGTACGCCGCCGCCCGCGCGTCGGTGCGGGCCAGCTCGACCAGGGCGGCCACCGGTGCGTCCGGCCGCCGCCCGGGAGCCAGCGCGACGACCCGTTCGGCGACGGCGTTCTCCGACCACCGGGCCTCGAACGGGCCGATCCCGTCGTGTCCCTGGTCGCTCGGGTCCAGCGGCAGGAAGCCGACCTCGCCGGCCGCGCCACCGGCGCCCCGACGGACCTGCCCGTCCAGGACCAGTCCGGCGCCGATGCCGTCGGCGACGTGCAGCAGCAGCAGGTCGGCCACGTCGCTGCCGGCCCCGGCGGCGTGCTCACCGGCCGCCATCAGGTTGACGTCGTTGTCCACCACGACCGGGACGCCGAGGTGGCGTTGCACCGATTCGCCTATCTCCTGGCCCTCGACCAGCCCCACCGAGGGGGCGAGTCGGACCGTGCCGCCCGAGGAGACACCCGGCGCGGCGATCGCCACCCCGCGCAGTGCGGGCAGCCCGTCGCCGGCCAGTTCGGGTACGGAGCGGCAGATGGTCTCGACGATGTCGCCGGCGAGCCGGACCGCCCGGTGGGCGATGACGGTGCCGTCGCTGTCGGCGATCTCGCAGCTGATCCGGGTGGGCTCCAGCGACACCGCGGCGACCAGTTCGGCACGCGGGTTGAACTCCAGCATGGCCCGGGGGCGACCGGCCCGGGAGGTGCCCGGGCCGCGTTCGAGCAGGTAGCCCTCGGCGATCAGCTCGCGGACGAGGGGAGTGAGCGTGGCGGGGCTCAACCCGGTCAGCTCGGTCAGCTCGGCACGGGAGAGCAGCCGCACCTGGCGGGCGGTGGAGATCACCGAGAGGCGCTTGATCTCCTTCGACCGCTCCCGGCTCACCGGGCTCGTTGGTGGCGTCACCACGTCAGTCACACTTCCTTCCTACGGCGAACGAACTATTGCGTCAAGTAACGAGTTGGTCTCGGGCACCCGACGACACCGCTCTGAGCTGGCCAGATGTCCGATTCGTGGAGGTAGTTCGAGATGGCCGGGACGGGTACCAGCGCGCCGAAAAGGCGGAGATTATTTATTCCGCGTACAAACGCAGCGGGGTGCGGCATCCGGTCGTCCTGGTGTCGTCAGGCATGACCATCCAGTGTGTACGGACCGGTTCGGTGGCGTGCGCCGGGTCGGCGCGCGGGCGTACCGCCGCGCCGACCCGGCGTCGGTCAGGCCGGTCGGCTCGTCGCGGCGGCCCGGATGCCGTCGAGGCCGAGCAGCGCCGTCGCGGCGGTGCTGGGGTGCCGGCCGCCCGCAGTCGCCACGGCGAGCTGCCAGTGCGGCGGGTCGGTGAGCGGCACGAAGCGCGCGGCGGTCCGCTTGCCCCGGAAGACCTGGGGTACGACGGCGACGCCGAGCCCGTGACCGACCAGGTCGAGCAGCCAGTGCACGTCGTTGACCTCGAACGCGACCCGCCGCTCCACCCCGGCAGCGGCCATCGCCTGGTCCACCGCGTCCCGACTGATCCAGCCGGGGGAGAAGTCGACGAACGTCTCGCCCGGCAACTCGCGCAGGTCGACCGCGGTGCGGTCGCGCAGCGGGTGGTTCGGCCCACAGGCCAGCACCAGCGGCTCGGCCCGGAACGGGGCCAACGCGACCCCGGGCACCACGCTCGCGGGCGCGGAGACGAACGCCAGGTCGAGGTCGCCGGTGCGGACCCGTTCGATCAGGTCGGGCGAGCCGCCCTGACGCAACCGGATCTCGACACCGGGGTGGGCGGCGTGGAAGCGGGCCAGCGTCGCCGCGAGGTCGACCGCGCCGAGACACTGCAGGGTGCCGATGGCCAGCGTGCCGCGCAGCAACCCGCGTACGGCGGCGACCGCGTCCTTGGCGGCGGCCACGTTCGCCAGGGCGTGGCGGGCCTGGGTGAGCAGCGCCCGCCCCTCGTCGGTCAGCTCCACGCTGCGGGTGTTGCGGACGAAGAGGCTGGCGCCCAGCTCACGCTCCAGCGAGCGGATGGAGGTGGAGAGGCCGGACTGCGCCACGTGCAGCCGCTCGGCGGCACGGGTGAAGTGCCGTTCCTCGGCGACCGCCACGAAGTACTCGAGCTGGCGCAACTCCACGATTCATCACCGTCACCGATTGCCGGAATCAGATTCTTCTGTTGGACAGCTTAGCTATCGGGGTAGAAGGTGGAATCCGGGCGTTGCGGGCCACCGCCCGCCCGCCGAACCGCACCGCTTCGAGGAGGAGCCTGTATGCAGACCCGCCGTATCGGTGACGTCGCCGTCGGCGCGATCGGCCTCGGCGCCATGCCGATGTCGATCGAGGGCCGTCCCGACGAACAGCGCTCGATCGCCACGATCCATGCCGCGCTGGACGCCGGGGTCACGCTGATCGACACCGCGGACGCCTACCACCTGGGCCCCGCCGACGCCGGTCACAACGAGTCGTTGATCGCCAACGCCGTGGCGAGCTACGGCGGCGACACGTCCGACGTGCTGATCGCCACGAAGGGCGGCCACGTACGCCCCGGCGACGGCCTCTGGACGCTGAACGGTCGGCCCGAGCACCTCAGGGACGCCGTCGAGGCGTCGCTCAAGCGGCTCGGGGTCGAGGCGATCGGCCTCTACCAGTTCCACCGCCCCGACCCGAACACCCCGTACGCGGACTCCATCGGCGCGCTGCGGGACCTGCTCGACGCCGGCAAGATCCGGATGGCCGGCATCTCCAACGCCGACCCGGACCAGATCAGGCAGGCCAACGAGATCCTCGGCGGTCGACTGGTCAGCGTGCAGAACCAGTTCTCGCCCGCCTTCCGGTCCAGCGAACCGGAGCTGGCGCTCTGCGCCGAACTCGGCATCGCGTTCCTGCCCTGGAGTCCGCTCGGCGGCATCTCCAACGCCGCCGAGCTGGGGTCACGGTTCGCGGTCTTCGCCGAGGTCGCCAGGGAGCGTGGGGTCAGCCCGCAGCAGGTCTGCCTGGCCTGGATGCTGGCGAAGGCGCCCACGGTCATCCCGATCCCCGGCTCGTCGCGCCCGGAGACGATCCGGGACTCCGTCGGCGCAGCCGACCTGGAACTCTCGGCCGAGGAACTGGCCCGACTCGACCCGGCCTGACCGACCGGCATCCGCGAGCCCCGTCCTCCGGCCTCGGTCTGGAGGACGGGCTCGCGGCCGGTGCGCGCCCGCCATCGACCGTCTACTATCCACGGTGATCAGGTCGGTGTCGGGAGGTCGCCATGCGCAGGTCGATGCCGTGCCTCGTCGCCGTCTCCGGCCTGCTGGCCGGGCTGGTCCTGGCGGTCGTGCCGGACAGCGCCCGTCCTTCGGCGGCTGCGGGCAGCGTGACGGCCGCCGACGAGCTGTCCGCCTCCTGGACCGGCCCGTTGAGCACCCGGGGCCGGTACGTGGTCGACGCCCACGGCAACCGCTTCAAGCTCAGGTCCGGCAACTGGCACGGTGCCAGCGGCACCTGGACCGGCACCGGCGACCGCGCCGACCCGGCCAGCCACCACGCCGGAGAGATGGCCGACCAGATCCCCATCGGCCTGGACCGCGCCCCGATGGCCGAGATCGTCGCCGGCTTCCACGAACTCGGCCTCAACAGCATCCGCCTGCCGTTCTCCAACGAGATGATCCGCGACACCCGACCGGTGCCGGACGCCGCCGTCCGCGCCAACCCGCACCTGCGCGGCCGGACCCCGATCCAGGTGTACGACGAGACGGTCCGGACGCTGACCGCCGAGGGATTCGCGGTCATCCTCAACAACCACACCAACACCTCGCGCTGGTGCTGCGGCGTCGACGGCAACGAACGCTGGAACGCGAGCCAGAGCACCGCCCAGTGGGAACAGGACTGGCTCCTGATGGCCCGCCGCTACGCCGGCAACCCCCGGGTCGTCGGCGCCGACCTCTACAACGAGGTACGCCGCAACATCCTCGACGATCCGAACTGGGGACTCGGCGACCGGCACGACTGGCACGCCGCCGCCCAGCGTGCCGGCGACCGGATCCTCACCGAGGCCAACCCCCACCTGCTGATCATCATCGAGGGCATCAACTGGTACGGCCTGCCGGTGGACGGGTTCCCGCACGGCCGCCCCACCCTCGAACCGGTCGGCCGGCTCTCGCACACCCTCGTGCGCTCCCACAAACTGGTCTACTCGGCGCACTTCTACGGCTACACCGGCCCGAACCACAGCGGCGCGACCGGCATCGGCGAGACCAGCGACCCCCGCTACCAGGACCTCACCCGCGACCAGCTCGTGGAGACCGTCCGGCGGCAGGCGACGTACGTGGCGCTCGACGCCGACCGGCACTTCACCGCACCGGTCTGGGTCAGCGAGTTCGGCGTGGGTGGCCGGGACAACACCAACCAGCGTTCCCGCGACTGGTTCCACCACTTCGTCGACCACCTGATCGCCACCGACGCCGACTTCGCGTACTGGCCCCTGGTCGGGTGGCACGACAACCGGCGCGGCAACGGCTGGGCGCTGCTGCACTGGGACGCCACCGGCCACCGGATGGGCCTGTACGACGGCGACGACTGGCGGGCCGACGCGTGGCGTCGCCTGGTCGCCGCTGGCCGTACCGGTCCGGTCGCCCCGGTGCGGGAATGGTCGATGCTGACCCTCGACCACGCCGACCTGAACCAGTCGACGCGGATGCGCGCCGTACCGGACTGGGACTCCGGCGCCCGCAAGGCGGTCTGTCCCGACGACCAGCGGCTGATCGGCCTGAGCCGTACCGGTAACCGGGGCCTGTGCACCGACGCCCCGGACGCCGGCGGGCACGTCGTGGTCCGCGACGAGTCGTACGTCGACGTCGACTGGGCCTCCGGCTTCACCAAGCTGCAATGCCCGCCGCACAAGACCGTCGTCGGGTACGCCGTCCGTGGCGCCAACCTGTCGTCGGTGCTCTGCCGCGACGCGGGCACCACCGTCGGCGGCACCCGCCGAACGGTCTGGTTCGACCGTGGCGACAACCGGCCGGCCGGCAATCCGGGCGGCGACTTCGCCAGCGGCCACCACAAGGGACAGTGCGCCGTCGGCGAACACCTCGTCGGGGTCGCCTACCGCGCCTGGATCTGGTCACCCGGCAAGGAACCCGACGCCCTGCTGTGCCGTAGCTGACCGGAGGTTCGCGGCTCAGCTCACCCCGAGGGTGACGGCCAGCGAGACGACCGTCGCGGGCGCGTCGGGATGGCGAATCGTGTCGGCGAGTACGTCCCGGGCTGCGGGCCGGTCACGTACCTCAGCCGACGCGGTGCGATCGGCGTCAAGCAGCACCGGTGTTGCTCCCGGGCGAGAAGCTGCCGTCAACGCGTCAACTTGCCGAGCAATACGACGTGCACATCTCCACGATCAGCCGTGTCATGTCGCTGCTCAAGGACAGGGCGCTGGTGGAGGGGCATCCCGGGAAGGGCGTGTATGTCGCCGAGTCGGATCGCAAATCCGAGTAGCCATCCCCACTGCGCTCCGTCCACGCCGGCACAGCGCTAGGTGGGTGGATTTGTTGTCGCTCCAGCAGCAACAAATCTACCCACCTTCACCGGCTCGCCCCGCGCCGCGCGCCGACTCCCGCGCCCTGCACCGCGCGCCGACTCCCGCGCCCTGCACCGCGCGCCGACTCCCGCGCCCTGCACCGCGCGCCGACTCCCGCGCCCTGCACCGGCGAGATGTTAGGAAGGGTCCCCTGCTATGCACCAGGCGTTAGCAGGGGACCCTTCCTTGCAACAATGGGCGCCCGAGGCGCCAGCGCGCATCAGCGGCGGTCTAGTTCCGACTGGAGGCGTTGCAGGAGCGTCTTGCGGGCCTTGCCGCCGCGTTCGCGTCGCAGCGCCGCCCGGAGCTGGTTCTTGTCCAGGCCGGGTACGAGTCGACTGGCCTCGGGAACCGTCAGCTCGGTGAGCCGTTCGGCCGAGGTGGCGGCCCGGCCTCGGGGCGAGGTCGTCTCCTTGCGGGCGCGTTTGGCCGGGCCGGTGTTGGCGACGAACTGCCGACCGGTTCGCGACGCCTGTCGCTTCTTGGCGTCGGTGTCGCGCTTCTGCTCGTCCGAGAGCTTCTCCCACGCCTTCTTCGGCAGGTAGCGGGCCGTTTCGTCACCCTTGCGGGCTCGGGTGGAGCCGGTGCTGGTCTGCCACTTCTCCGCACCCCAGCGCTCCAACGACCGCTGCCGTGAGTCCTTCGGCCCCAGGAAGCCGCCGCCGCGCCGCTCGTACTCCTTGGTGAGCAGTTGCGACTTGCGGGCCGACCACTGCCCGGGTCGGCCGCCCCGGTCGGAGGCCATGATCTCGGCCTTGATCTGCTCCCGGAGTTCCGGTTTCGTGTACCGCGCCATGCCGGGTCGTTACCCGAACGCGGCCCTGGTGAACGTGGCCGTCGCGGTCCGGTGCCGGCGGCGGCGGGGCCGCTCGTCGGGCTCTGCCATGCTTGGCAGGGTGACGACCGGCCATCCCCGCACCCATCGTCGTACCCGCCGTCCCTGGCGACTCCTGCTCGCGCTCGGTGCCGTCGCGGCCCTGGGCGCGGTCGCCTACGTGGTGGTGCCGCAACTGCTGCCGCCGGGTCCGCGCCCGCTGTTCCAGATGCCGGTGGGCTGCGGCGAGACGTGGCAGGTGGGCACCTACCCCGGTCACGGCGAGTACGACGTCGACTTCTTCCCCCTCCAGGGTGAGCAGTGGGGGCAGCCGGTGCTCGCCTCGTACGCGGGCACCGTCACGGTGTCCGGCATCAACGGGTCGCTGGGTGGGCGTACCCCGGAGAACCCGGAGGGTCCCCGGGGCCGGGGCGGGGGCTACTGGGTCAAGATCGACCACGGCGGTCGGTGGGAGACCCAGTACCTGCACCTGCTCGAACCGCCGTTGGTCGAGGAGGGGCAGCGGGTCGCCCAGGGCGAGCAGATCGGGCGGATCGGCAGCACCGGCAACTCGGGCGCCCCGCACCTGCACTACGAGCAGCGGGTGGGCTGGCAGAAGGTGGAGACCTGGTTCGACGGCGTGCCGTCCGGCATCACCAGCGACGACGCCGAGTACACGATGAAGCTGACCAGCAACAACTGCCCCGACGGGCAGTCCTGAGCGAGCTGCGAGGACGGCAGTGTCGCACCCCTCTGCTGGGATACCGGCATGGGTGTTCTGTACGACTACTTTCGCGCGGCCGACGACGCCGCGGCGGTGCGGCTGATGGCGGAGATCGACGGCGGGCCGGTGGCCCTCGCTGACGGGCGACCCGGGGTCGACGCGATCGACTGCAAGGGCATCGACCCGTCGGTGACGCTGGCGGAGTTGGTGGCTCTCGTGCGCGGTGAGGCGGACGCCGACGACCTGGTGAAGGACCGGCTGGTGTGGAGCGGAGCCGAGGACGGCCCCTGGTTGACCGCGCTCGACGACGCGACCCGGGACACGCTGGCGTCGATCACCGCCGAGCAGACGCCCGAGCTGTCCGCGCAATGGGGACGCAGCGAGGAACTCGCCTGGGACGGGCCGCTCCCCGACGACCAGATGCAGCCGGTGATCGAGGAGGTCAGCGCGCTCGCCCGACGGGCCCGGGACGCCGACGAGCACCTCTACTGCTGGTCCTGCCTCTGATCCCGCCGCCGTACGCGTCCTGCCGTCACGGCCGTTTGCGGTTAGCGTGAGGTCCAGGAGGGAGACGGCGGAACCACGTCCTGCCAGATATACCCCGATTTATGTTGACAACCGCCGGAGAGCAGGCCAGACTCGCCAAAATCTTTCAGTAGTAGCCGGGAAAGAATCCAGGGGAGGACCATGTCCAGCACCAGATTCCGGTTGGCCGGCGCCACCTTCACCCTGATGCTCGTCGCGGTCGCGGGCTGCACCACGGGCGAGGGGGTCGACGTCGACGGGGCCGACGGGGCGAGCGCGGGCGGTGTCCTCAACGCCGCCATCGGCGGTGAGCCCGACCAGCTCGACCCGCACAAGACCTCCGCCTACTACAGCTTCCAGGTCCTGGAGAACGTCTACGACACCCTGGTCGAGCCGGACGCGAACCTGGAGATGCAGCCCGCGCTGGCCACCGAATGGACCACCAGCGACGACCAGCTCACCTGGACGTTCACCCTCCGCGAGGGCGTCAGGTTCTCCGACGGGTCACCGCTGACCGCCGAGGACGTCGTCTACTCGTACACCCGCATCATCGACGAGAAGCTGAACACCGCGTACAAGTTCTCCACCGTCAAGTCGGTGACCGCGCCCGACCCCACCACCGTGGTCGTCGCGCTGACCGCGCCCACCCCGAACCTGCTCGCCAACCTGGGCGGCTTCAAGGGCGTGGCGATCGTGCAGAAGGCCAACATCGAGTCCGGTGAGGTGACCACCAAACCGGTCGGCAGCGGCCCGTTCGCGATCGGTTCCTACCGCAGCGGCGACAGCATCCGGCTGGTCCGCAACGACAACTACTGGGGCGAGAAGCCCAAGGTGGACGGAGTCACCTTCACCTTCGTCAGCGATCCCACCGTGGCCCTGCAGAACCTGCGCGGCGGCGAGGTCCACTGGACCGACAACCTGCCCCCGCAGCAGGTGCCCGGGTTGCTCGACGCCGACGACCTGACCGTGCGGTCGGTGCCGTCCACCGACTACTGGTACCTCGCCCTCAACCAGGCCCGTAAGCCGTACGACAACGTCGCCGTGCGCCGGGCGATCGCGTTCGCCCTGGACCGGGAGGCGATCACCAAGGCCGCCAAGTTCGGGCTGGCCACCGTCAACCAGACCGCCATCCCGCAGAACAGCGCCTACCACTACGAGTACGCGCCGTACACGCACGATGTGAACCAGGCCCGGCAACTGCTGGACCAGGCCGGTGTCAGCGGGCTGACCCTGGACCTGATGGTCACCACCGAGTATCCGGAGACCGTCACCGCCGCACAGGTGATCGCCTCGCAGTTGGCCGGCATCGGCGTCACCGTCAAGATCCGTACGCTGGACTTCGCGCAGTGGCTCGACGAGCAGGGCAACGGCAACTTCGACGCGTTCATGCTCGGCTGGCTGGGCAACATCGACCCGGACGAGTTCTACTACGCCCAGCACCACAGTGGCGGCACCTTCAACTTCCACAAGTACGCCAACCCTACTGTGGACCGGCTGCTCGACCAGGCCCGCACCGAGACCGACCAGGGCGTCCGCAAGCAGCGGTACGAGCAGGTGGCCAAGCAGATCGTCGACGACGCCAGCTACATCTACCTCTACAACCCGGACGTGGCGCAGGGCTGGTCCAGCGGTCTGACCGGTTACGAGGTACGAACCGACCGGGCGATCCGGTTCCGCGACGCGGCGCTGGCGAAGTGACCGGGGCGGGGACCGCAGGTGGCCCGCTTCGTGATCCGCCGGCTGGTGCAGTCCGGTGTCGTGCTGATCGGCGTGACCCTGGTGGTGTTCCTGCTGATCCAACTGGTGCCGGGTGACCCGGTACGCGTCGCCCTCGGCACCCGGTTCGACCAGGAGACGTACGAGGCGCTGCGGGCCCGGTCCGGGCTGGACCAGCCGCTGGTCCCGCAGTACTTCGACTATCTCTTCCGGGCGCTGACCGGCGACCTCGGCGTCAGTTTCCGCAGCGGTCGGCCGGTCACCGCGATCCTGCTGGAACGGCTGCCGGCGACACTGTCGCTGGCGCTCACCGCGGTGCTGTTCGCGGTGCTCGTGGCGTTCCCGCTCGGGATCGTCTCGGCCATCCGCAGCGGCTCGCTGGTCGACCACGCGGTACGCGTGTTCAGCCAGTTCGGGGTCTCGGTGCCCGACTTCTGGATGGGCATCATGGGCATCCTGCTCTTCGCCGGGGTGCTCGGGTGGCTCCCGCCGTCGGGGTACGTCGCGCTGACCGAGGACCCGGCCCGATGGGCCTCGCACGTGGCTCTGCCGGCCGCCACGATCGGCCTGGTCACCGCCTCGATCCTGACCCGCTTCATCCGTTCCTCGATGCTGGAGGTGCTCTCCGAGGACTACGTCCGCACCGCCGAGGCGAAGGGACTACGCGCGCGGGTGGTGGTGCTGCGGCACGTCCTGCGCAACGCGCTCATACCGGTGGTGACCGTGGTGGCGGTGCAACTGGCCAGCCTGCTCGGCGGCGTGATCGTGATCGAGGTGCTGTTCGCCTGGCCCGGCATCGGCCGGCTCACCTTCGACGCGGTCCGGGCCCGGGACTACCCGGTGCTGCAAGGCGTGGTGCTGCTGGTCGCTGCCCTGTTCCTGCTGGTCAACCTGTTGGTGGACGTCCTCTACGCCCGCCTCGACCCGAGGATCAGGGTCCGATGAGCGGCCGGCTTGGACGACTCGTCCCGCCCTGGGCCGGCGTCCGCCCGCGGGGCGGCGGCGACGGGCAGGTACGCCGCGCGCTGTCGGCGCTGTGGCGCGATCCGCTGGCCCTGAGCGGCAGCGCGGTGCTCGTGCTGCTGCTCGTGGTGGGGGTGGCCGGTCCCTGGCTGGCGCCGTCGGGCGTCAACGACGTGGACACCGACCGGATGCTCCAGCCGCCGAGCTGGTCGCACCCGTTCGGCACCGACGAGCTGGGCCGCGACGTGCTCAGCCGGGTCATGATCGCGGCCCGGGTCTCGCTCCAGGTCGGGTTGGTCAGCGTCGGCATCGCCCTGGCCGTCGGGGTGACCCTCGGGCTGCTCGCCGGCTACTACGGCGGCTGGCTGGACAACATCCTGATGCGCTGCATGGACGTGCTGTTCGCGTTCCCGGTGCTGCTGCTCGCGGTGGCGATCGTGGCCGTGCTCGGCCCCGGGCTGCTCACCGCGATGATCGCGATCGGGGTGGTCTACACGCCGATCTTCGCCCGGGTCACCCGAGCCGGGGTGCTGTCGGTGCGGGAACAGGTCTTCGTCCGGGCGGCGGTCTCCATCGGCGCGTCGGACCTGCGCATCATGGGTCAGCACGTGCTGCCGAACATCGCGGCGCCGCTGATCGTGCAGACCTCGCTGTCGCTGGCCTTCGCGATCCTCTCCGAGGCGGCACTCTCCTTCCTCGGTCTCGGCGTGCAGCCACCGGAACCGGCCTGGGGCCGGATGCTCGACGACGGCCGGGAGTTCGTCACCGACGCGTGGTGGCTGGGCGTCTTCCCGGGGGCCGCCATCTTCCTCACCGTCCTGGCGTTCAACCTGGTCGGCGACGCGCTTCGGGACGTGCTCGACCCCCGCCAGCTCACCGTCGCCGAGGCCCGAAGGAGCACGTCATGAGCGAGCGTCAGCGAGCGAATCATCAGGTTCAGCGCGGTGGTGCCTCATGGCGGCGCGGAGCGCAGCGGAGTGCCGGCATGAGCGAGCGTCAGCGAGCGAATCATCAATGCGGTGCGGTGGTGCCTCATGGCGGCGCGGAGCGCAGCGGAGTGCCGGCATGAGCGAGCGAAGTGCCGGCGTGGGCGAGCGGGGCGAGGTGTTGCGGATCGAGGACCTCGCCGTGACCATCGGGACCCGGCGGGGGCCGGCGCGGGCGGTCGTCGGGGTGGACTGGTCGGTCCGGGCGGGGGAGACGCTGGCCCTGGTCGGCGAGTCGGGCTCCGGCAAGAGCATGAGCGTGTTGGCGGCGACCGGGCTCGCGCCGCGCTCGGCCCGGGTGACCGGGCGGGTGCACCTGCTGGGTACGGAACTCACCGGGTTGCGGGAGGCGGAGCGCCGACGGATGCGTGGGCGGCACGTGGGTTTCGTGTTCCAGGATCCGATGACCTCGCTCAACCCGGTGTTGACCGTGGGCCGGCAGGTCGCCGAGGCGAGCGAGGAGCACCTCGGCCTGAGTCGGCGGGCGGCCCGGACCCGCGCCATCGAGCTGCTCGACCTGGTCGGGATCCCGTCGGCGGCGCGGCGGGTGGACGCGTACCCGCATCAGTTCTCCGGCGGTATGCGGCAGCGGGTGGTGATCGCGATGGCGTTGTCCTGCGAGCCGGACCTGCTGATCGCCGACGAGCCGACCACCGCGCTGGACGTCACCACGCAGGCCCAGATCGTCGAGCTGGTGGCGGATCTGCGGCGGCGACTCGGCACGGCGGTCGTCTGGATCACCCATGACCTGGGCGTGGTCGCCGGCATCGCGGACCGGGTGGCGGTCATGTACGCCGGTCGCATCGTCGAGCAGGGGTCGGTCGACGCGGTCTTCGGCCGGCCGGCGCACCCGTACACCAGCGCGCTGCTGGCGGCGCGGCCGGACCCGGCGGCGGGCGGCGGCGAGCTGGTCACCATTCGGGGTGCCCCGCCGAGCCCGCTGGACCTGCCGCCCGGGTGTGCCTTCTGGCCCCGCTGCCCGGTGCGGGGTGACGCCCGCTGTGAGCACGAGTCGCCGCCGCTGGGGCCGGTGTCGGCCGGGCACGAGGTCCGCACGTTCTATCCGCAGCGGCACGACGGGGAGGCCCGATGACGGCCGAGCGGACCGAGCCGCACCTGACCGGTCACCGTCCCGGCGAGCCGGCCGACGTGGTCGCCGCACTCGACGACC
This sequence comes from Micromonospora sp. NPDC023869, assembly GCF_055559695.1. Lineage (NCBI taxonomy): Bacteria > Bacillati > Actinomycetota > Actinomycetes > Micromonosporales > Micromonosporaceae > Micromonospora > Micromonospora sp. NPDC023869. The sequence goes on along the minus strand of NZ_JBVHKD010000006.1, from coordinate 125,027 downwards.
TGACGGTGTGGTTCCCGACCCCGGCGGGTGTGGTCCGCGCGGTGGACGGGGTGTCGCTGCGGGTACGCCGGGGTGAGACGCTGGGTCTGGTGGGCGAGTCGGGCAGCGGCAAGTCGACCACCGGGTTGGCGTTGCTGCGGCTGGTCGATCCGACCTCGGGCACGGTGCGGGTGGCCGGGCAGGACGTGACCCACTGGTCGCGGCGGCGGTTGCGCGCGCTGCGTCGCCGGGTGGCCATGGTCTTCCAGGATCCGCAGGCGTCGCTCGACCCTCGCCGGACGGTGGGCGCGAGCATCGCCGAACCGCTGGTGGTGCACCGGCTCACCGATCGCGGTGCGGCCCGGCGGCAGCGGGTCGAGGAGCTGCTCGACATGGTCGGGTTGCGCCGGGACGTCGCCGACCGGCATCCGCACGAGCTCTCCGGCGGTCAGCGGCAGCGGGTCGGGATCGCCCGCGCGCTGGCCGGCGAGCCCGACCTGATCGTGTTGGACGAGCCGATCGCCTCGCTGGACCTCAGCGTGCAGGCCCAGATCATGAACCTGCTGCGGGGACTGCAACGGGACCTGGGGCTGACCTACCTGTTCATCGCGCACGACCTGGCCGCCGTGGAGCACATGAGCGATCGGATGGCGGTGATGTACCTGGGTCGGATCGTGGAGTCCGGCACGCCGGCCCGGATCTGGCAGCAGCCGGCGCATCCGTACACTGCGGCGCTGCTGTCGGCAATCCCGGTGGCGGATCCGCAGGTCGAGCGGGACCGTCGGCGGGTCATCCTCGGCGGCGACATCCCGAGCCCGGTGGACCCGCCGGAGGGCTGCCGCTTCCGGACCCGGTGCCCGCAGGCCCGGCCGGAGTGCGCCGGGACCGATCCGCCGCTGGTCGAGGTCGCCCCGGGGCACCGGGCCGCCTGCCTGTTCGCCGGGGAGGCGGTACGGGCGATGCGCGGCGAGTAGTCCACCCGGCCCGACACCTTGACGGGCCGCGCCTAACTGTCCACCATTCCTATATGTTTGATGGATTATGTAGGGTGCGGGTGGGGTGACGTGTACGTCTCAGCGCGATCGGACTACGCCGTACGGGCGATGCTGGCGGTGGCGCAGCACCACCCAGCGGTGGTGAAGGCGGCGGTGCTGGCCGCGAGCCAGGACATCCCGTACTCGTTCCTCCAGGGCATCCTGCTGGACCTGCGCCGGGCCGGCCTGCTGCACAGTCTGCGCGGCGCGGACGGCGGCTACGCGTTGACCCGCGCGCCGGACGGGATCACCGTGGGAGACGTGCTGCGCGCCACCGGCGGGGCGTTGACGACGGTTCGTGGCGCGCCCGCCGACGTGGCCACCTATCACGGCGTGGCCGTCGGGCTGGGGGAGGTGTGGCTGTCGGTGCACCGGGCGATCGAGGACGTGGTCGACCACGCCACTCTGGCCGATCTGCTCGCGCCCGCAGATGGGCGGGGGCGGAAAGTCGTTGATCGGCCGCCCCGGGTGGCGTGACGGATCGGCGCGGCGAGCCGGTCGGGCAGCCCCGTTCGGCAAGGCTTGAAAACCTGTCGAGTTAGTGGGATATTCGGTGCGCGGTCGGCGCGGACGATCAGATCTGCCGCGTCCGATGTGGAGTCGGGCGCGACGGGGAGATCGGCGTCGTGCCGGTCGGGCATCGGCGCCCAGTTCGTGACCGCGTCCACCACTGCATTCGGTACACGGCAGCCCAAAACGGGCATATTCCCTATCTAATCGGTCGGATTTATATAGTGCGGTCACGCACTGGAGGAGGACGGGTTCCGATGAGGCACCGGATCAGAGCGGCCATCGCTCTCGCCATGGTCACCGGCGTGGCGCTGTCGGGCTGCGGCGGCGGTGACGCGGCCGGCGGCAGCTCCGCCACGTTGAGCATCGTCGGCTTCGCGGTACCCGAGGCGGCCAACAAGGCCATCGCCGCCGAGTGGAACAAGACCGAGGCGGGCGAGGGGGTCCGGTTCCGGACCTCGTACGGCGCCTCCGGCGACCAGAGCCGTGCCGTGGTGGCCGGCCTGAAGACCGACTACGTGCACTTCTCGGTGAGCAGCGACGTGACCCGTCTGGTCGACGCCGGGCTGGTCGAGGAGACCTGGGACGACGGCCCGACCAAGGGCATCGTCTCGTCGTCGGTGGTGGTGCTCGCGGTCCGCGAGGGCAACCCGAAGAACATCCAGGGCTGGGACGACCTGATCAAGCCCGGCATCGGCATCGTCACCCCGAACCCGGCGTCCTCGGGTGCGGCCCGGTGGAACGCCCTGGCCGCCTGGGGCCACATCGCCGCGAACGGCGGCACCGACGCCCAGGCGCAGGAGTACGTGACCAAGCTCTTCGGCAACGTCGTGTCACTGCCGAACAGCGGACGGGACGCCACCACCACGTTCCTCGGCGGCACCGGTGACGTGCTGCTCGCGTACGAGAACGAGACGATCCTCGCCCGGCAGAACGGCGAGAAGCTGGACTGGGTCCTGCCGGAGACCACCATGCTGATCGAGAACCCGGGTGCGATCCTCAAGGATGCCGACCCGAAGGCGAAGGAGTGGCTGGACTTCGTGCTCGGCCCGCAGGGGCAGCGGCAGTTCGCGCTGACCGGCTTCCGGCCGATCATCGACGGCGTCGACACCAGCGGCGTCGAGGGCGCGATCGACCCGAACAACCCGTTCCCGGCCCCGCAGAAGCTGCTGACCGTGGAGAAGGACTTCGAGAGCTGGTCGGCGCTGTCGGAGAAGTTCTTCGACGAGAGTGACGGCATCGTGACCAAGATCATCGCGGCCTCCGGGAAGGCCAAGTGACCTCGGCGACCCTGGTTCCGGACCGGCCGGCGGGCAACCGCCGGTCGGCCCGGGCCGGCCTCCCGCTCACCTGGGTCTCCGGTCTCGGGCTCGGCGTGGCGATGGTGTGGTTCAGCCTGCTGGTCCTCATCCCGCTCGCCGCCGTCGTGGTCACCGCCAGCGAGGGCGGCTGGGGCGGGTTCTGGCGGACGGTGACCAACGAGCAGACCGCCGCCACCCTCCGGTTGACCATCGGCACCGCGCTGCTGGTCACGCTGGTCAACGTCGTGATGGGCACGCTGATCGCCTGGGTGCTGGTGCGGGACCGGTTCTTCGGCAAGCGGGCGCTGGAGATCCTCATCGACGTCCCGTTCGCCCTGCCGACGATCGTCGCGGGCCTGGTGCTGCTGTCGCTGTACGGGCCGGACAGCCCGCTCGGCGTCAACATCGCCAACACCCGGATCGCGGTCTTCCTCGCCTTCCTCTTCGTCACGCTGCCGTTCATCGTGCGCACCGTGCAACCGGTGCTCTCCGAACTGGACCCGGACGCGGAGGAGGCGGCGGCGTCGCTGGGCGCGAGCCGGTTCACCACCTTCCGGCGGATCATCCTGCCCAGTCTCACGCCGGCCATCGCGGCGGGCGCCACCCTGTCGTTCGCCCGCGCGGTCGGCGAGTACGGCTCGCTGGTCCTGCTCTCCGGCAACCTGCCGATGCGTACCGAGGTGGCCTCGGTCCGCATCCTCAGCAGCATCGAGAACGACAACCCCGACAGCGCGGCAGCGGTCGCCGTGGTGCTGCTGGCCGTCTCGTTGGCCGTCATCGTCGTACTCGACGTCATTCAGCGGAGGGTGATGCGCCGTGGCTGAACGTTCCACCGTCGCGCGGACCCAGGTCGGCCGCCGTCCCGGCCGGTACGTCCTGCGGTTCGTCGTGACGACGTACCTCTTCTTCCTGGTGGCCTGGCCGTTGTACCTGGTCGGACGCAACGCGTTCGCGGACGGCTTCGTCAACCTCAACGACATCCTGACCGACCCCGACGTGACCCACGCCCTGCAACTCACCGTGCTCGTCGCGGTGGTCGCGGTGGTCATCAACACCATCTTCGGCGTTGGCATCTCGCTGCTGCTGGTCCGCTACGACTTCCCCGGCAAGCGGACGCTGAACGCCCTGCTCGACATGCCGTTGTCGGTGTCACCGATCGTCGTCGGACTCGCGCTGATCCTGGTCTACGGCGGCCGGGAGGGCTGGTTCGGCCCGACGCTCGAAGCGGCCGGATTCCAGATCATCTTCGCGGTGCCGGGCATGGTGATGGCCACCGTGTTCGTGGCGCTCCCGCTGGTCATCCGGGAGGTCGTCCCGGTCCTCCAGGAGGTCGGCGACGAGCAGGAACAGGCCGCCCGCAGTCTCGGCGCGAACGCCGTGCAGACGTTCCGCCGGATCACGCTGCCGTCGATCAAGTGGGGCGTGATCTACGGCGTCGTGCTCAGCCTGGCCCGCTCGCTCGGCGAGTTCGGCGCTGTCAAGATCGTCTCCGGCAACGTGCTCGGCGCGACCCGGACGGCCACCCTCGTGGTCGAGGAGAAGTACCTGAACTTCGACAAGGGCGGCTCGTACGCCACCGCCTTCCTCCTCGCCCTCGTCGCCGTGGCCTGCATCATCGTCGTATCCGTCCTTAGGCCGAAGGAAGACCGTTGAGCATCGAGATTTCCCAGGTCGGCAAGCGTTTCGGAGACTTCGTCGCGCTCGACGACGTGTCGGTCAGCATCCCCGCCGGTCGGCTCACGGCGCTGCTCGGCCCCTCCGGCGGCGGAAAGTCCACGCTGCTGCGGATCGTCGCGGGGCTGGAACGCGCCGACACCGGGCGGGTCGAGATCGACGGTGTGGACGCCACCCACCTGCCGCCGCAGAAGCGCAACGTCGGTTTCGTGTTCCAGCACTACGCGGCGTTCAAGCACCTGACGGTCCGGCGCAACGTGGCCTTCGGGCTGGAGATCCGCAAGCGCGCCAAGGACGAGATCACCCGCCGGGTCGACGAGTTGCTGTCCCTCGTCCACCTGGGACAGTTCGCCGAGCGGTTGCCGTCGCAGCTCTCCGGCGGCCAGCGCCAGCGGATGGCACTGGCCCGCGCGCTGGCCGTCGAGCCCACGGTGCTGCTGCTCGACGAGCCGTTCGGCGCGCTGGACGCCAAGGTCCGCAAGGAACTGCGCGACTGGCTGCGCCGGCTGCACGACGAGGTGCACGTCACCACCGTCTTCGTCACCCACGACCAGGAGGAGGCCCTGGAGGTCGCCGACGAGATCGTGGTGATCAACGAGGGCCGGGTGGAGCAGATCGGCTCGCCCGACGACCTGTACGACCGCCCGGCCAACGAGTTCGTGATGCGTTTCCTCGGCCCGGTCACCCAGCTCGGCGACGAATTGGTGCGCCCGCACGACCTCCAGCTCTCCGCCGACGGCGCGGACAGCGCCGGCGTGGTCGGCCGGGTCACCCGGGTCACCCGGATCGGCTTCGAGATCCGGGTCGAGGTGACCACCTCCGGCGGCCAGCCGGTGATCGTGACCCTCACCCGCAACGAGTTCCACGCGCTCGGGATCCAGGTCGACTCGCCGGTGCGGATCCGCATCACCCCGGGCAGCCCCACCACCACTGTCACCGCGCCCGTCCAGCGCGCGGAGGAACCGACCCTCGCGCCGTCGCACTAGCGAGCGCCTCGTCGACCCCGACGCGCACCACCGCCCGACCACGCCAACCGCCCGATCACGCCCCTGAAGATCACGCCCACCGCAAGATCGTGCTCGATCCCGGATCGAGTGGCATTCTCGCGACCACGAGACCACTCGATCCAGGATCGAGCGCCGGCCGGGCCGGCGGTGAGATCGCGTCGGAACGGCAGCGTGGTCCGGTGGTGCGGCGGAATTGACGCTGGGTGCCGCCGGGGGTGAGACTAACCCTATTCAACCGATAGGATTCGCGGTCTTCGGTGGGAAGGTGGTCGGCGGGATGACGCGTGTGATCCGGACGGACGAGGAGGCCGTCGAGGTCGCCCGGAAACTGGCGGCCGCCCTCGCCGACGAGGCCGGCGTCCGAGACCGGGAGCGTCGACTGCCCGAGCCCGAGGTGGCCGAGCTGTCCGCCTCCGGTCTGCTGGGCATCACGGTGCCCGCCGAGTTCGGGGGTGCCGAGGTCTCGGTCGCCACGCTGACCGAGGTGTTCCGGACGCTGGCGGCGGCCGATGCCAGCCTCGCCCAGATCCCGCACAGCCACGTCGTCTTCCTCCAGGCGCTGCGCCTGCAGGGCACCGAGGAGCAGCAACGGCGCTACTTCGCCGCCGCGCTGGCCGGGCAGCGGTTCGCCAACGCCCAGTCCGAGCGCGGTGGACGGACCGTCGCCGACGACGCCACCACGCTGCGCCGCCGGACCGACGGCGGGTACGTGCTGGACGGCGAGAAGTTCTACTGCACCGGTGCGCTGTTCGCCGACTGGCTGGTGGTCCGTGCCGTACTGGCCGACCCGGCCGAGCCCGACGGCCCCGCTGCGTCCGACGGCCCCGCTGCGTCCGACGGCCCCGCTGCGTTCGGCGGCCCGGCTGCGAGCGGCGGCCCACCCGTGAAGGTGTTGGCCTACCTGCCCCGGGACACCCCGGGGGTGACGGTGCGCGACGACTGGGACGGGATGGGGCAGCGCACCACGGCCAGCGGGACGGTGCTGCTGGAGCAGGTGGCGGTGGACGAGACGCAGGTGGTGCCGTACACGTCGATCTTCGGTGCGGCGACCACCTACGGAGCGCGGGCCCAGGTGCTGCACGCCGCGCTGGACACCGGGATCGCCCGGGGCGCGCTGGACGCCGCGGTGGCGCAGGTGGCCCGGGCCCGGCCGTGGTTCGAGTCCGGTGTCGAGCGGGCCGCCGACGAGCCGCTGCTCATCCAGCAGGCCGGTGAACTGGAGATCCTGGTACGCGGCGCGGAGTCGCTGCTGCGCGAGGCGGCGACCGCGATCGACGCGGCCGAGGTGGACCTGACCGACGACAGCGCGGCTCGCGCCTCGGTGGCGACGGCGGTGGCGAAGGTGGCCGGCGCCCGCGCCTCGGTGGAGGTCTCCTCGGCGCTGTTCGACCTCGGCGGCACCCGCTCCGCCGCCGACGCGCTGAACCTCTCCCGGTACTGGCGCGACGCGCGTACCCACACGCTGCACGATCCCAGCCGGTGGAAGGTCCAGCACATCGGTCGCTGGCTGCTCGACGGCACCCCGCCGCCGCGTCACGGTCAGCTCTGACCGGCCCGGCGCGTCGTTGGCGGGCCGACGGGTCACCCGGTCACGTCCAGACCGCGAGGACGCGCCGTTCCAACAGCCCGAGCAGGGTGTCGGCGAGCTTGCCCAACACCGCCAGCAGCACGATCGCGAGCAGGATCACGTCGGTGCGGCCGGTGTTCTGGCTGTCGATGAGCAGGAAACCCAACCCCATCGACGAGGCGATCAACTCGGCCGCGACCAGGAAGAGCCAGGACTGCGCCATGGCCAGGCGCAGCCCGGCCAGCACCGGCGGCGTGGCGGCGGGCAGCAGCACCGTGCCGAGCAGCCGTACGCCGGAGCGGCCGTACGCCCGGCCCAACTCGACCAGGTGCGGGTCGACGTGCCGGAGCGCAGCGGCCACGGTGGTGAAGACCGGGAAGAACGCCCCGATCGCGACCAGGGTGATCTTCGGAGTCTCGCCGATGCCGAACCAGAGCAGCAGCAGCGGCACCCAGGCCAGCGACGGGATGGCGCGGACCGCCTGGATGGTCGGGCCGACCAGCGAGCGGACCGCCCGGGAGAGCCCCACCAGGGCGCCCAGCACCAGTCCGGCGACGGATCCGGCGGTGAACCCGAGCAGGACCCGCTGCACGCTGATCGCCAGGTGCTGCCACAGCTCACCTCGGGCGAAGAGTTCCCGCAGCGCCAGCAGCACGTCGTACGGGGGCGGCAGTTGCGCGCGCGAGTAACCGCCGGAGGTGGCCAGCAGGTGCCAGCCGACGAGCAGTGCCATCGGGAGCAGCAGGCCGGCGACGGCGTACCCCACCCGGGAGGTCCAGGCCCGACCGGTTCCAGCGGTGGCCGGGACCGGCGGTGCGGCCGGGCGGGCCGGTGGCGGCTGCACCGCCACCGGGCTGCCCGCGCTCACGGCTGCGCCCGCGCCTGGGCGAAGCGGGGCTCGAAGATGCTGTCCAGCGCGGCGCGGACCTCGGTGTCGGTGCGGACGTTGCCGTCGGCGACCAGGATGGGCAGCACCCGCTCGAAGACCTGTCGTTGCGCCGGGCCGGGCACCGGGTCGACGTCGAACCGGGTGCGTTCGGCGAGCACCACCCGGGCCACGGCGGGGGAGACCTTCGACTCGCGGGCCAGCAGTTCCACCGCCTGGTCCGGGTTCGCGACGATCCACTGGCGGGCCCGCTCGTAGGCGTTCACCACCCGCTGCACCAGCTCGGGGTGGGTGGAGACGAACTCCTCGCGGGCGTTGAGCACGCCGTAGGTGTTGAAGGCGACGTTGCGGTAGAGCAGGGTGGAGCCGGCGTCCACCTGGGTCTGGGCCATGTGCGGGTCGAGGCCGGCCCAGGCGTCCACGTCGCCGCGCTCCAGCGCGGTCTTGCCGTCGGCATGCTGGAGGTTGACCACGGTGACGTCGCCCGGCGCCAGCCCGGCCTCGTCGAGCGCCTGCAACAGGAAGAAGTACGGGTCGGTGCCCTTCGTCGCGGCGACCTTGCGTCCCCTGAGCTGTGCGACCGAGGTGAGCGGGGAGTCCTTGGCGACCACGACCGCGGCCCACTCCGGCTGGCTGAACACGCCGACGGTCTTGATCGGCGAACCGTTGGCCCGGGCCACCAGGGCGGCGACACCAGCGGTCGAGCCGATGTCGAGCGCGCCGGCCCGCAGGTTCTCGTTGGCCTTGTTGCTGCCGGCCGACTGCAACCAGCTCACCGACACCCCCTCGTCGGCCAATTCCTCCTCCAGCCAGCGCTGCTCGCGCAGCACCAGGCTCGCCGGGTTCCAGTACGCGTAGTCCAGACGCAATCCGGTGGTGCCGCCGGCTGCCGAGCCGCCGCTGTCCTCCCCGGCGACACAGCCGGTGAGCAGCAGGGCGGCGGCCAGCACGACGGCGACTGTCTTTCTCATGAACTCCTGCTTCCTTCGGGTGAGACACCGAGACGGTCGAGTAGTTCGGTGCGCAGGGTGGCCGAGGCCGGCGAGCCGAGGTCCCGGGGTCGCGCCCCCGGTACGGCGGTGACGTGCTGGATGGTGGAGCCCCGCCCGGCCGGACCGGCAGGGCCGAGGACGACGATCCGGTCGGCCAGCCGCAGCGCCTCGTCGACGTCGTGGGTGACCAGCAACACCGTGCTGCCGGCGGCGCGCTGGACCTGGTCGACCAGGTCCTGCATGCGCAACCGGGTCAGCGCGTCCAGGGCGGCGAACGGCTCGTCCAGCAGCAGGACACCGGGTCGCCGGGCGAGCGCACGGGCGAGCGCGGTGCGCTGGGCCATCCCGCCGGAGACCTGCCGGGGGCGATGCTCGGCGAAGGCGCCCAGCCCGACCACCTCCAACCAGGCCCGGATGTCGGCGCGGGCGGTCGTCCGGTCGTGGCGGGGCGCGAGACCGAAGGCCACGTTGCCGGCCAGGGTCCGCCACGGCAGCAGGCGGGGGTCCTGGAAGACCATCGCGGTACGCGCCGCCACCCCGCGTACCGGTCGACCGTCCACGGTGATCTCACCGGCGCTCGGTCGGTCCAGCCCGCCGACGAGGCGCAGCAACGTCGACTTGCCGCATCCGGAGGCGCCGAGCAGCGCGACCACCTCACCGGCCTCGATCCGCAGGGTGACGTCGTCCAGCACGTGGTGGGTGCCGCGACGACCGACGAAGGCGCGTCCGACCTGGCGTATCGAGACCGGCGCGGGTTCCGTGTGCAGCCCCGGCGCGAGTCGCGCGGCACTCGTCGGCATGCCACCTCCTTGCCTCGTCCGGTGGGTCGGCTCACAATACCCATATAACCAACCGGATGAGTAGGGTATATCTCGTGCGGCCGGGAGGGGCGATCCGGAGCGCGGGGTGGGCACCGTCCACCGGGGCCTTCGCCCGGTCTCCGGGGTGGCTCCCGACGGAGGATCGACGGAGGGGGAGTGGCCTGTGAACGCGGTCCCTGGCAGGGTGACGGTGTGGACACCCCGCGCTACCGTCCTGGCGTCGATCGGGCAGCGTCGCCCGGCGACCTGGCACCTTCCGCGCACCCGGTCGCCCGAGGCGGTCGGGCCGGCGTCGGCCGGATCCATTCTCGACGGAGGGAACCCGACATGACCCGGCCCCACCCGCTTTCGGCGGCGACATCGGACGCGCCCGAGGCCGCCGAGGCGCACGTCGACGCCTTCACCCTCGAATGGCAGGAGTGGCACCGCCGCCACGAGGAGAACCTGGCCGACCCGCACGGCTTCCTCGCCGTGACCGGGCTGTACTGGCTCACCGACCGCCCCGAGCGCGTCGCCGACCTGCCCGGGCGGTGGCACACCGGCGCGGACGGCGTGGTGGTCGAACTCTCCGACGGTGAGGCGCTCCTCGTCGACGGACGGCCGGTGACCGGCCGGCACGAGTTCGGCCCGATCCCGGAGCGCGGCGGCGTCACCGTCGGGCTCGACGGCGGCGTGCTGGAGATCGCCCGACGGGGCGGGTACGACATCCTGCGTCCACGCCGCCCCGACCATCCGCTGCGGACCGCCTTCCGCGGCACCCCGGCGTACCCGCCGTCGACCCGCTGGGTCCGGCCCGGACGGTTCGTCCCCTTCGACAGCCCCCGACCGACCACCGTCGGCGCCGCCGTCGAAGGACTCCAGCACGTGTACGACTCTCCCGGCACGATCGAGTTCGCCGTGGACGGTGTGCCGTTGCGTCTGACCGCCTTCAACGGCTGGTCGCCGGGAAGCCTGTCGGTGCTGTTCACCGACGAGACCTCCGGCGTGACCACGTACGCCGCCAACCGGGCCCTGACCGTCGACCCGCCCGACGAGCAGGGTCGGGTCACCGTGGACTTCAACCGCGCCACGAACCTGCCCTGCGCGTACACCGACTTCGCGACCTGCCCTCTGCCGCCGTCGGAGAACCGACTGCCGATCGCCGTCGAGGCCGGCGAGAAGATCCCGTACGAGCGGCAGGAGGACGACGTGCCCCAGCCGCAGCGCACCATCCCCGGGAGGAACCCGTGACACCGCCCACCGACGACCAGCCACCCCTCGACGCCGAGGCCGACGAGATCCGGACCCTGCTGCGGCACCAGGCCAGCACGGTCACCGTGGTGACCGCGCCGGGGACACCGGCGGTCGGGTTCACCGCCACGTCCTTCACGTCGGTGTCGTTGTCGCCGCCGGTCGTGTCGTTCTGCCTCAACCTCGGTTCGTCCAGTTGGCCCACGGTCGCCGCCGCCCGGCACGTCGGTGTCCACCTGCTCGCCCACCACCAGCAGGACCTCGCCCGCACCTTCGCCACCAGCGGCATCGACCGGTTCGCCGAGCCGACCCGGTGGCGGGTCGGTCCCGAGGGCGTACCCCTCCTCGACGACACCCTCGCCTGGCTGCTGTGCCGGGTGATCGACCGGGTGACGGTCGGTAGCCACGCCATCGTGCTGGCCGAACCGGAACTCGTGCACAGCCCGGCGGCCGGTTCGCCGCTGCTCTACCACCGGGGCCGCTACACCGGCCTGGTGCCCGGTGCCGACGGCTGGGTCGGGCCGGTCGCCGCCTGACCACCGACGCCGCACCCCGCGCCCGCACCGCCCGAGAGCGTCAGGGATTCTCTCCTTCGTAACGCCGGCATGGGATCCTTGACCGCCCGGTGTGCCGGCGCCGGGCCCCGTGCGGGCATCGACGCCCGCCCACCGCGACGCCGCGGCAGCCGGTCCGGTCGAGCCGACGAGGTGAGTTCATGGCCGTCGTCCTGGACACCGCGCAGCTACCGGTCGTCGACCGGGTCGAGGCGGTGCACGCCACGATGGCGTACGCCTCCGCGCCGTGCCACGTGATTCACGAGGACCCGAGCGGAGACGTGTACGCCCGGATGGCCGTCTGGGATCTCGGGGAGGTCTCGGTCTTCACCACCGAGGCGTCCGGCATCCGGCTGCTGCGCACCGCCCGGCAGACCCGGCAGGACGTGACGCCGGTGGTGGCGCTCTCCGTGCAGGAGCGTGCCGACGGGCGGCAGGAACAGGGAGGACACCGGGCGTTGGTCCCCCCGGGCGGGCTGATGGGGATGGACCTCTCCGCCCCGTACGACTTCTCCTGGTCCGGCGACGGTGCCGCCGGGTGCCTCCACATCCCCATCGACCGGCTCGCGTTGCCGGTGGACGTGATCCGGCGGGCCCTGGGCAACCTGCCGGCCAGTCCGCTCTATCCGCTGGTCACCCGGCACGTCGTCGACGTGGTGGGGCGAGCGGACCGGCTCGGCGCCGACCCGGCGGCACCGGTGCTGGGCGCGGCCAGTGTGGAGCTGGCCCGAGCCCTGCTCACCTCGGCGGCGTACGCCAGCGCGCGGCACGCCCACGTCGACGGGGTCGGAACGCTGCTGACCCTCGTCCGGGCGTACGTCCGGCAGCACCTGGCCGATCCCGACCTGCGGCCGGCGACCATCGCCATGGCCCACAACGTCTCCCTGCGCCACCTGTACAAAGTCTGCGCCCAGGCCGACTTCAGCCTGGAGCAGTGGATCATCGGGGAGCGGTTGAAGGGCGCCGGTGAGGAGTTGCTACGGCCGCAGAGCCGCAACCTGACCATCGCGGTGGTGGCGCGCCGGTGGGGGTTCAGCGATCCGACCCACTTCGCCCGGCGTTTTCGCGCGGCCTACGGCCTCACCCCGGGGCAGTGGCGGCGGATGCACGCCGACCTGCCGCGCTGAGACACCGCCTGCGGGCAGCCGTCCGGGTCAGGACTCCGCCGGGAACCGGCTCGCCAGTTCGTGCCGGTACGGCGGGTCGGCACCGGCTCGGGTGCAGGTCACGGCGGCCACCTCGACGCCGCACCGCAGCGCGGCCCGGACGTCGTCGTCGGACCAGGCGGGCGCGGCGGCGGACAGGGCGGCGAGCAGTCCGGCGGTGAAGGCGTCACCGGCGCCGATCGTGTCGGCCACCGCGACAACCGGCGCCGGCTGCCGGAATCCGCTCGTTGCGGAGGCGGCGGCCGCGCCTCCGGCACCGAGGGTGACCACGGCGAGCGTCACGCCGAGATCGCGCCAGTGCCGCAGGACGTCCTCGGTCGACCGGCCCGGATAGAGCCAGGCGACGTCCTCCTCACTGGCCTTGAGCACGTGCGCGATCCGGGCCAGCTCGTCGACGCGGACCCGGGCCGCGTCCGGGCTGCCGATCAGACCGGGCCGGATGTTCGGGTCGACGCTGACGAGCGCGCCCCGCTCGCGTGCGCCCCGCAGGGCGTCGGTCAACCGGTCGGCGCCCGGGTGCAGGAAGGCGGCCAGCGAGCCGGTGTGCACGATGCCCCGCCCGGTGAGCGCCGGGGCCAGTTCGTCGGTGCGCCACTGCCAGTCGGCGGTGCCGTCGACATAGAAGTCGTACGTGGCCACGCCGGTCCCGGTCAGCGTGGCGATCCCCAGGGTGGCCGGCTCGTCGGCGTCGACGGCGTGCCGCAGGTCGACGCCGTTGGACTCGGCGTGCGCGCGTAGCCGTCGACCGAAGCGGTTGGTGGAGAAGCGGGCGAGCAACACGGTCGGTACGCCCAGCCGGGCCAGCCCCACGGCCACGTTGAGCGGACTGCCGCCGGGGTGGGCGGCGTACCGGCCGTCCGGCTGCTGCACCAGGTCGACGACGGCCTCACCGATCACGGTCACCGCCGGTTTGGCGGACGACGCGGGTCCGGCGGGCGGCGGCTGCGCGTCGTCGGCGACCTCCACCTCAGGCACCGCCGGTGGCCGGCAACGGTTCGCGTGCCACCAGACCGGCGTCGGGTTCGTAGCGCACCGGCACCGGGTCGCTGATCTCGCCGACGAACGTCCCGTCGCCGTGCTCGACGAAACCGAGCAGTGCCCAACCGTCCTCGGTCGACACCAGCCGGGGCGCGTACAGGTGCGGCTGCGCGATCGGTCGGGCGGCGGCGATGTCCCACGGTCCGCGTACGGTGGGCGCGGTGGCCAGCCAGAGCCGCTCCCGGGACTCACCGGGCGCGGTCGAGGGGTTGGTGCAGAACAGCAGCAACGGCTGCCCGTCCACCACGGCGACCTGCGGCACTTCGAGGTGACCGAATCCGGCCGGCGCGGACAGCGGCGGTTGCACCGTCCAGTTCAGCAGGTCGGGCGAGGTCGCGTGACCGACGACGCCGCGTTCGGCGGCCGGTCCCTGGTTGCCACGCGCGGTGATCAGCATGTGCCAGCCGTCGCCGTCCGGGTCGGCGAAGACCCACGGGTCGCGCCAAGCCTGCTCGTACCATGCGTCCAGGTCGAGCAACTCGTACCAGGTCGGGTCGGCCTCGATCAGCGGTGCGTCGCCGTGCCGGTGCCAGGTGACCATGTCGTCGGAGACGGCCAGGCCGATGCGCTGGACCAGACCGTCCTCGGCGCGGCCGACGCCGGTGTAGAAGAGATACCACCGTCCGTCCGGCCCGCGTAGGGTGCTGCCGGTCCAGGTGGCCAGGTCGTCCCAGCCCGGTGAGTCGGCGGGCACCAGCGCGTCCGGGAGCAGCCGCCACTCGCGCAGGTCGGTGGAGACGGCGTGGCCGATCGTGGCGCGGCGGTGGCGACGGTCCGGGTCGAGGAGGGCCCGGGAGGCGCGCAGGAAGAACGCGTGCCACCGGCCGTCGTCGTCCTTGGCGTACCAGCTGTCCCACACCCAGTGGTCGGGCAGACGAAGCATGGCGGGGAAGGTATCACTAAATCGGTTTAGCCCGCGACCTCGGGGTGGCGTCGCTCTCGGTGCGCGGCAGCGGCGTCCGCGCGGCCGGAGCCGCGACCGACCGGCGGCGGCGCAGCGGCATCGGGACCAGGGCCGGGCCGGAGTCGTCCTTGTCCAGCAGCAGCTCCACTGCCCGGCGGCCCATCTGCTCGTGGGGGATGGCGGCCGTGGACAGCCCCGGGCGCAGCCAGGAGGCGATCGGGTCGTCGTCGAAGGAGATCACCGAGATGTCGTCGGGGATCGTCAGGCCGGCCTCCCCGAGCGCCTGGTACGCGCCGAAGGCCAGCCGGTCGTTCATGCAGATGATCGCGCTCGGTCGGTCCGGGCGGCCGAGCAGGGCCTGCGTCGCGGTGTAGCCGTGCTCCGGAAGCCACTCGGTGCAGAAGCCCTCGGCGAACAGCGCGACACCGGCGGCGGCGAGAGTGCCCCGGATGCCGCGCAGTCGCGCCTCGGCGGCGAGCGAGATCTCCGGGTCGCGTTCCTTGGGTCGGTTGCGGCCGATCAGGGCGATCCGGTCCCGATGCCCCCGGGCGAGCAGCGTCTCGGCGATCGTGGCGCCGGCCAGCTCGTCGTCGGGCAGGACGCTGGGCAGCTCCTCCGAGCTGGTGGCGTTGAGCAGCACCACCGGGCCGTTCAGGATCGCCTTCGGCACGGTCAGCCGGCGGGTGGCCATCGCCGCATAGATCACGCCGTCCACCTGACGGTCGAGGATCGCCTCGATGGCGTACTGCTCGAACGCCGCGTCGCCCTGGGTCTCGGTGATCAGCAGGACGTGGTCGCGCTCGCGGGCGGCGTCCAGCGCGCCCCGGATCAGGCCACCGGCGAAGCGCGTGGTGGCGACGATGTCCGAGACGAAGGCGATGGTCGCCGTCTTGCGGGTACGCAGACTGCGAGCGGCCACGTTGGGGCGGTAGCCGAGTTCCTCCGCCGCCGCGAAGACGCGCTGGTGTGCCTCCGCGGAGAGCCGGGTGCCCTCGCGCCCGTTGAGCACCATCGAGGCTGCGGTCTTGGACAGCCCTGCCCGTCGGGCGACATCGGCCAGTGTTGCCCTGTTGCGGCCCATGAGTCCTCCGTTCGCGGTCGTCCGTACGACGCCGCCGTTGCCCATCATGCTGGGTCGAGTCGCGTTCCGGCTCACCGGTGGCGGGTCGGATGTCGGCGAAGGCCCCTGGTGAACCGCTTGTTTCCGGACCGTTGCCAACTCGTCCTTGACAGGCCGGGGTGCCGCGCGCATGCTCTGCTAAATCAGTTTAGCGACGTTGTTTCGCCACTGCGGAGGTCGCTGTCGACAGCGACCTCCGAGGTCATACCGGATACCGCGAGCCGAGGTGCGGTGCGCGACGCGCAGGCGTGGCGTCACCGACCGTGGTGGCGAGCGTACTCGTTGGTCGCCGACCCGCGAGGACGTGCGGATGAGTCAAGGGAGCCATTGACGTGCGGGAGTTGTCCACCAGATTCACCCGTCGCCGGCTGGCACTGATGGTGCCACTACTCGCCGTCGGTCTGACGGCCACCGCCTGTAGCGCGCCGGGTTCGGAACCGAACGCGCCGGAGGACTCCGGCGCCCCGGTCAGCACCGAGCTCGGAACCGACCCGATCACCCTGGAGATGTACGCGGAGACCGGCTTCCCGCTGGCCAAGGCGCTCGCCGACGAGTTCACCAAGCAGCACCCGAACGTCACGTTCAACATCCGCGAGGACCAGTTCACGGTCATCGTGGAGAACGCGCCCCGGGTGCTCGCCTCGGACAACGCGCCGGACATCATCCGGCTGCCCACCATGGTCGACCTGGTCAAGGACGGCCTGCTGAAGAACCTCGACCCGTACTTCGACGCGCACGGCTGGGACAAGTTCCCCGCCTCCCAGCTCGTCCAGCTCCGGCTGACCGAGGGCGGCGCGGAGCGCGGCAGCGGCTCGCTGTACGGCATGGGCCTCGGCTACAGCGTGACCGGCGTCTTCTACAACAAGAAGCAGGCCGAGCAGGTGGGCATGACCCAGCCGCCGACCACCATCGCCGAGTTCGAGGACCTGCTGGCCAAGGCCAAGTCCGCCGACCTCCAGCCGATCATGCAGTTCAACAAGAACACCGCCGGCATCAACTTCCCGTACCAGGCGCTGCAGAACCAGTTCGGCGACCCGGCCCCGATCGCGGACTGGATCTTCCAGAAGCCGGGTGCCACCTTCGACACCCCCGCGTCGCTGAAGGCTGCCCAGACCATCGAGAAGTGGGCCAAGGCCGGCTACTTCCCGAAGGACGCCAACGCCATCGACTACACCGCGATGATGGGTGAGTTCCAGAAGGGCAACGGCCTGTTCATGTTCAACGGCGACTGGGAGTCGGCGAACCTGGACAAGAACATGGCCGGCGACGTCGGGTTCTTCCTTTTCCCCGGTGAGACCGCCGAGGCCAAGAACGTGGCGATGTCCGCGCCGAACACCTTCGGTGTCGGTGCCCGGGCCAAGAACGCCGACGCCGCCGCCTTCTTCCTCAACTGGGTACACACCAACGACAAGGCCCGCGAGATCTCGGTCAACGTCGGCGGTTCGCACCCGGGTGGCCCGGCCGAGCTGGCGCTGCCGCCGGTGACCGAGGGCACCGTACTGGCCGAGACGCTGAAGGCGTCCCAGCAGCTCGGCGCCGACAACGGCGCGGTGGACTTCACCGCCAACGCCACCGGTGGCATCTTCGCCGCCGCTATCACCCCGGAGATGCAGAAGCTGATCGCCGGCCAGCAGAACCCGGAGGGCTACGTCAAGGCGGTCCAGGCCGAGTACGAGAAGGAACTGTCCCGATGACGTCTGCCCTCGGCAGCGTTTCCGCCGGGTCGGGCACCACTGCCCGACCCGGCGGGGCGGACCCCCGTCCCGCCATGCGGCCCCACCGGAAGCGGTGGGGCCGCGTGGTGCGGTGGAGCGGCTGGCTCTGGGTCCTACCCGCCCTGGCCATGTACGGCTTCTTCGTCCTGCGCCCGCTCGTGATGACCGTGCAGTACTCGCTCTACCGCTGGAACGGCATCGGGGCGGCCACCTGGGTCGGGCTGGACAACTATGTCACCGTCTTCACCGACCGCGACCTGCTGAAGATCATCGGCAACGCCTTCGTCCTGATCATCTTCTTCAGCTTCATCCCGGTCGTCCTCGGCCTGGTGGTGGCCAGCCTGGTCCGGCGCATCACCACCGGCCCCGGCGGCACGCTGGTCCGGACCGTGCTCTTCCTGCCGCAGGTGATCCCGCTGGTGGCGGCCGGCATCGCGTGGAGCTGGGTGCTGTCCAGCAACGGTCTGGTCAACCAGGCCCTGCGAGCCGTCGGGCTGGACGGCATCACCCGGGCCTGGCTCGGCGAGTTCAGCACCGCGCTGCCGTCGGTGGGCGTGATCGGCACCTGGATCATGCTCGGACTCTGCACGATCCTGCTGGTCACCGGCATGAGCAAGATCGACCCGTCGCTGTACGAGGCGGCCCGGATGGACGGTGCCGGCCCGATCCGCGAGTTCTTCGCGGTGACCCTGCCCAGCCTGCGCCAGGAGATCGGCGTCTGCCTCACCGTGACCATCATCGCGGCGCTGGCCAGCTTCGACATCGTCTACATCTCGACCAGCGGCGGCCCGGGCATCCAGACCACCGTGCCGGGCCTGGAGATCTATCGCCTGGCCTTCTCCCAGCGTCAGGTCGGGCTCGCCTCGGCCCTGGGCGTGGTGCTGATGCTGCTGGTGCTGATCTGCGTGCTGCCCATCCAGCGGCTGACCCGGGGGGAGAAGCCATGAACATGACCACCCGCAGTGAGCGGCTGACCGGACGGGTCTTCCTGATCGCCCTGGTCGTGGTCACCCTGCTGCCGTTCCTGAGCATGCTCTCGGCGGCCCTGCAACCACGCGGCACCGTACCCACCGGTCTGGCCTGGCCCTCCGATCCACAGTGGGGCAACTTCGTCGACGCCTTCACCGCCGCGAACATGGGTGCCCTGCTGGGGTCCAGCATGCTGATCGTGGCCGGGGTGGTGCCGTTCGGGGTGATCATCGCGACCATGGCCGGGTTCGGCCTCGGGCACCTGCGGGTCGCCGGCGGCCACATCGCCTTCGGGCTGCTGCTGCTCGGCCTCACCCTGCCCTTCGAGGCGGTGGTGACCCCGCTGTACTACCAGATGCGGGACCTCGGCCTGCTCAACACCCGGTGGGCCATCATCCTGCCGCTGATCGGCCTCTACATGCCGTTCGCGGTCTTCTGGATGCGGGCCCACTTCACCAACGTGCCGCGTGAGTTGTCCGAGGCGGCGCGGGTCGACGGCAGCAACACCTGGCAGTTGTTCTGGCGGGTGCACGTGCCGCTGGCCCGCCCGGCCATCGCCTCGCTGACCATCCTGCTGTTCCTCTGGACCTGGAACCAGTTCCTGCTCGCCATCGTGATGGTCGACGACGCCACCAAACGGACCATGGCCGGTGCCCTCGGCGCGTTCCAGGGACAGTGGGGAACCGATCTGGTCTTGCTCTGCGCCGGATCGTTGCTCATCCTCACTCCGACGCTCATCGTGTTCCTGATCTTCCAGCGCCAGTTCATCAAGGCCCTCCTGCAGGGCTCCGTGAAGGGATGACGGGTTGAACGACACCCCGATCCACGGCCACGCCGACGAGGGCTTCGGGCCCGTCGCCGACGTGTTCCGGGACAACTTCGTCCACCGCGGGGAGGTCGGCGCCGCAGTCGCCGTCTACCTGCGGGGCAACAAGGTCGTGGACCTGTACGGCGGGCTGGCCGACCCGCGCTCCGGTCGACCCTGGACCGCCGACACCCCAGCCGTCGTCTTCTCGGTGACCAAGGGGATCATGGCGATCTGCGCCTATCTGCTGGTCCAGCAGGGCCGGCTCGACCTGGAGGCCCCGGTCACCCGGTACTGGCCCGACTTCGGTCGGCACGGCAAGGCCGAGATCCCGGTGCGCTGGCTGCTCACCCACCAGTCCGGACTGCCCACGCTGGACCGCTCCTTCACCCGCGCCGAGGTGCTCGCCTGGGACCCGGTGATCGAGGCGATCGAGGAGCAGGCCCCGCTGTGGCAACCGGGCACCGCCCACAGCTACCACCCGATCACCTACGGCTGGCTGATCGGCGAGGTGATCCGCCGGATCACCGGGGAGATGCCCGGCAGCTACCTCGCCCGGACCCTCGCCGAACCGCTCGGTCTGCGTACCTGGGTCGGCCTGCCGCCCGCCGAGCGCGACGCGGTCGCCTGGATGCTGGCGCCGCTGGGTGAGCCCTTCCCACCCGGCGACCCGGTCGCCGAACGCGGGATCACCATGGGCGGCGCGTTCGCCTTCCCCGCCGACGCCGACGGCCTGGTCAGCTTCAACGACCCGGCCATCCAGGCCGCCCAGGTCCCCGGTGCGGGCGGGATCAGCACCGCCGAGTCACTGGCCCGCCTCTACGCCGCCTGCGTCTCCGACGTCGGCGGCGGACCGCTGCTCACCACCGCGTCCGTCGACGACGCCGTCACCGTCCGCGTCGCCGGCCAACAGGTGTACGGACTCCCCGACGTCGGACACCGCTGGGGCACCGGCTTCCTCGTCCACTCGACACCGCGCCCGATGCTCGGCGAGCGCAGCTTCGGACACGACGGCGCGGGCGGACACCTCGCCTTCGGCGACGACCACCACCGGGTCGGCTTCGGTTACGTGGTCAACCAGATGGGCGGCACCATCGACGAGCGGGCAAACCTGCTCACCGCCGCCCTGCTGTCCTGCCTCAGCGAATAGGGCCTGTGTCGAAGTCCTCGGTCGAGCCGAGGCAGAGTCCAGGCGGCGGTCCGGCAAGGCGGGAATTGGTCCGGATACCGGTGTTGTATCCGGACCAATTTCCAACGCGGCCGGTCGTCGCTTGGGCCCGCCGCAGGCCGGCCAGGGACGTCGACACAGGCCCTCGGCGGACCGGGGCGACGTCACGGCCGACGAGCCGTGGCGTCGACCCCGCCGTCACCGGTCCGGCGCAGTGCGGCCCGTCCCAACTGACCGACGACTCCGGCCCGTCCGCCGCAGTGCGGCGGCCACCAGCAGGGGTGCGAACGCCTCCGCGCCGGCCGCCACCCGCTCGGCCAGCCCGACCCGCCCACCACCGGCCGCCATCTCGGCCACGAACCAGGCCACCAGCAGCAGCAACCCGACCGCCAGCCCCACCCACGGCGTCCGTCGGCCTGCTGCCCGTGCTAGGGCCGGCCATAGCGCCAGCGCGCCGAAGGCCACGGCGGCGGCGAGCGTATGGGGCACCGACCCGCTGCCGTCGTCCGGTAGCGGGAACACCGCCACCGCCAGCGTCGCCACCCCGCCGAGTGCGAGCAGGGCCCGCCCGGCGGGCGCGAGGGGACGCAGCCCGGCGGCGGTGACACAGTGGCACAGCCCGAGACCGGCCAGCGCGACCGTCATGATCCACCGGTCGGTCGCGCCGACGGCGGCGAGTGCGCTGATCGTGCCGGTGACCTGGTCGAACCCGCCCGGTTGGCGGGCCGCGCCCAGCGTCCACCCACCGATCAGGAGGATCGGCGCCGCCACGGCGGAGACCAGCGCCCATCCCGGTACGACTCGCATCCCCGCACCGTACGTGCCGTCCCGCTGCTCCCACGCCACCGGCACGTACCAGGCCGCGCCGTTCCTCGGCGTTGGTTCCGTCGATCATGGAGTCGTGGCGGGCACAAAAGCCGTCTGTCGGTGTAATTCGGCAGCCACAACGCCATGATCGACGAGGCGGTGCCGTGGGACGCGTGGACCCGAACGAGGCCCGCCGGCCACGACGGGTGTCGTGACCGGCGGGCCCGGTGGTGCCGGTGTGTCAGCCCTTGCGCTGGGCCAACAGCCACTGGAGGATGCTGCGGTCCTCGTACGTCGGCCCGTAGGCGGCGTGGTAGTCGGGCAGCGAGAACGCCTCGTTGCCGTACTCGGTGTAGTGCAGCAGTTCGGCGATCTGCGCGGGCGTCTTGCCCTGGGCCTCGTAGGCCGCGCGCAGGGCCGCGTGTGAGTTGCGGGCGAGCGAGATGTTGAGCAGGTGGTCGTTGACGCCGTGGGTGATCCAGAGCGGCACCTCGCCGGCGGCGATGGCCTTGGCCTGGTCGGCGCCGACCTGGAAGCCGCCGGTCACCAGACCACCGGCGAACAGGTCGGGACGCTTGGCGAACGCCTCCCACAGCAGCCGGGAGCCGTACGACACGGTGGTGGCGTACACCCGGTCGGTGTCCACCGCGTGGTCCTTGACGAACTGGTCGACCAGCCGGATCAGCAGGTCACCCTCGGCGGGCAGGCCGACCCGCTGATTCTGCGGGGCGAGCACGATGACGTCCTCGCGGCTGCCGGTCCAGCTCGACTGGAGCCAGGCGGTGGCCGGGATGTCGGCGGCGATCTGGACGCCCAGGTTGTCGCCGTCCCAGCCCATGCCGTGCCCGGGCAGGACGACCATCAGCGGGTACTTCTTGCCGGGCTGGTAGTTCTTCGGCAGGTGGTAGTGGTACGGCAGCACCATGCCGCTGCTCAGGTACGAGCCGTACTGGAAGTCGTCGACGAGCAGGTTCACCGGCTTCTCGGTGACCCCACGCGGAGTCTTCGGGGCGGCCTTGGCCTGCACCGGACCCTTGCCCTTGCCCTTGCCGGGCTGGGCGTGCACGTCCTTGCGCTGCGTCACGCGGGTGGGCAGCTCGGTGTTGACCTTCACGCTGCACAGGAAGGTCGGGCACTTGGAGACGATGACGGTCCAGCCGAGGTTCTCGGCGGGGTCCAGCTCGACGATGACGTACCGGCCGTCCACCGAACGACGGTCCGCGCGGGTGGTGGGCGCGTTGTTCGTGTAGGTGTGGGTGACCTTGCGGTCGGCCAGCTTGGGTAGGTCGTCCATCTGGTTGAAGCGGAAGTTGTAGACGGTGTCGGAGACCGAGAAGGTGGAATTGTCGAGCTCGCGGGGGTTCACCGTCTGCGGGTACTCGACGGCGACGGCGGAGACCTTCTGGCCGTACGTGTAGACGGTGGTGATTGGTGTGACACTGCGGATGCCGCCGGCGTTGTCGCCGGGACCCTTCGACGCGGCGTACGCGGCCGTGCCGGAGGTGGCGAGAAGTGCCACCGCCGCCATGGCGGTGAGCGTCCTTCGCAGTCTCATCGGCCCTCCTTGTTGGACGCGTCCGGCTGCCGCGGGCAGGTCCCGCGGCAGCGCCCCGGACCGGTTGCGGTGGTGTGGGGGAGGACGGGCGCTAAACTGATTTAGCAGAGCATCGACGTCCGGCTGGTCGATGTCAAGACTGTGCCGGTGACGGCGCGGGAGCCGACCGTGCGTCCCGGGTGTCGTCGGTGCACGCGTCGCGGGCTTCGGCGCCGGTGCGCCGAATGCGTCCCCGCACGTCCGGCCCACCATGGAGCGCGAGGCCCGGCCGGTCACGGTGTGTGACCGGCTGATGGGCTTCCGTCGACCGGGTGATCCGTTTCCCTTTGCGAGTCGACAGATGTGATGAGGCGACGCCCTGCCCGTCGCACCGGGGCGCGAGTTGGCGTATTCTCTGCTCTCGATGGACGATATTCGGGTGGCGGGTGCTGACGCTCGACTTCCTTCGATGTTCAGCGCCTTGACCTGCGGTGATTCGGCCGACCGGTGGAGCCTTGGCTTCGTTACGAGAACGTGACCGCTGGATTTCCGGCGAGGTGTTGACCCGGGCAATGTGAGCGCTAACACTTGGGCCCCGAAGTGCGATCCGCGCAGCCGGTGCGACGGCGCGAGTTCCAGATTGGGGAAGCCAGTGAGCAGAAGAATTCTGGCCGCTCTCGGTAGCGCCGCCCTGGCGCTGAGTATGGCGGCGTGCAGTGGCGACGGCGCCGGAAGTGGCAACACCAGCGACGAGAAGCCGTCCGACCTCACCATCGGCGTCTCGATGCCGACCCAGACCTCCGAGCGGTGGATCGCCGACGGCAACTCCGTCAAGGAGAAGCTGGAGGCCAAGGGCTACAAGGTCGACCTCCAGTACGCCGGTGACGACATCCCGACCCAGTCGCAGCAGGTCGACCAGATGATCACGCGCGGTGCCAACGTGCTGATCATCGCCGCGATCGACGGCACCGCCCTCAGTGGACAGCTCCAGGCGGCGGCCGACGCGAAGATCCCGGTCATCTCCTACGACCGGCTCATCCGGGACAGCCCGAACGTCGACTTCTACGTCAGCTTCGACAACTACAAGGTCGGCGTGGCCCAGGCCAGCGCGCTCCTGGTCGGCCTCGGCCTGCAGACCAAGGACGGCGGCAAGGGCGAGGAGACCGGGCCGTTCAACATCGAGCTGTTCGCCGGGTCGCTGGACGACAACAACGCCCACTTCTTCTTCGACGGCGCGATGGACACCCTCAAGCCGTTCATCGACGCCGGCACCCTCAAGGTGAAGTCCGGGCAGACCAAGATCGAGCAGGTGGCGATCCTGCGCTGGCAGCAGGAGGCCGCGCAGAAGCGGATGGAGGACCTGCTGACCTCCAGCTACAACGACAACAGCAAGGTGGACGGCGTGCTGTCGCCGTACGACGGCATCTCCCGCGGCATCATCACGGCGCTTCAGAACGCCGGCTACCGGGGCGCCGACGAGATCCCGGTGGTCACCGGGCAGGACGCCGAGATCGCCTCGGTCAAGCTGATCGACGACGGCATCCAGAGCTCCACCATCTTCAAGGACACCCGCCTGCTGGCCGAGCAGGCCGTGGTCGCCGGTGAGGCGTTCCTCCAGGAGAAGACGCCCGAGGCCAACGACAGCGAGACCTACAACAACGGGGTCAAGGTCGTCCCGTCGTACCTGCTGCCGGTCGAGACCGTCTTCAAGGACGACATCCAGAAGGTGCTGATCGACTCCGGCTACTTCACCGCGGAGGAGGTCGCCGCCGGTCAGGCCAAGAGCTGACGGCGACACCCCCGGGGGCTCGGCGGCGGTGTCCGCCGCCGAGCCCCACCCGCATCGACGCTCCGATTACCAGTACAGCCCTCACCACACAGATCGCCAGGACGGTGCAGATGGACGACCACATCCTCGAGATGCGTCACATCACCAAGACGTTCCCCGGGGTGGCGGCGCTCCAGGACGTCTCCCTCGCCGTACGCCGGGGGGAGATCCACGCCATCTGCGGCGAGAACGGCGCCGGCAAGTCCACCCTGATGAAGGTGCTGTCGGGCGTCTATCCGTCCGGCAGCTACGACGGTGAGATCCTCTTCGACGGCGCACCGGCGAACTTCCGTGGCATCCGGGACAGCGAGGACCGGGGCATCGTCATCATCCACCAGGAACTCGCCCTGGTGCCGTACCTGTCGATCGCCGAGAACATCTTCCTCGGCAACGAGCGCCGTGGCCGTAGCGGCCTGATCGACTGGAACCGCACCAACGCCGAGGCCGCGGAACTGCTCGCCTCGGTCGGGCTGCCGGAGAACCCGGTGACCCCGGTGGTGCAGCTCGGCGTCGGCAAGCAGCAGCTGGTCGAGATCGCCAAGGCGATCTCGAAGAAGGTCCGGCTGCTCATCCTGGACGAGCCGACCGCCGCGCTCAACGACATCGACTCGGCGCACCTGCTCGACCTGATGCGACGGCTGCGCGACCAGGGCATCACCTGCATCATGATCTCGCACAAGCTCAACGAGATCACCGCCATCGCCGACTCGACCACCGTGCTGCGCGACGGCCGCACCGTGGAACGGCTGGAGATGGCCTCCGGCGAGGTGACCCAGGAGCGGATCATCCGTGGCATGGTCGGCCGCGACCTGGACAGCTTCTATCCCGACCGGGTCTCGTCGCCGGGCGCGGAGGTGCTGCGGATCGAAGACTGGTCGGTGCGGCATCCGACGCAGGACCGGCTGGTCGTCCAGAACGCCGCCCTGAACGTGCGCGCCGGCGAGGTGGTCGGCATCGCCGGGCTGATGGGCGCCGGGCGGACCGAGCTGGCGATGAGCGTCTTCGGCCGGTCGTACGGCCGGGACATCTCCGGCCGACTGTTCATGCACGGCCGCGAGGTCCGGGCACGGTCCGTCGCGGAGGCGATCCGCAACGGCATCGCGTACGCCACCGAGGACCGCAAACGGTACGGCCTGAACCTCATCGACGACATCCGGCACAACGTCTCGGCGGCCGGGCTGCGCAAGCTCGCCCACCTCGGCTGGGTGCACGACAACGAGGAGACCAAGGTCGCCGAGGCCAGCCGGCGCGACATGCACATCAAGGCGCCGAGCGTGATGTCGGTGGTGGGCAAGCTCTCCGGTGGCAACCAGCAGAAGGTCGTCCTGTCGAAGTGGCTCTTCACCGACCCGGACGTGCTGATCCTGGACGAGCCGACGCGGGGCATCGACGTCGGCGCGAAGTTCGAGATCTACACGATCGTCAACCAGTTGGTCGCCGCCGGTAAGGCAGTGATCATCATCAGCTCGGAGCTGCCCGAGCTGCTCGGCATGTGCGACCGCATCTACACGATGTCGGCAGGGCGGATCACCGGCATGGTGCCGGTCGGCGAGGCCACCCAGGAGAAGCTCATGGAACTCATGGCGAAGGACAAGGAAACCGTCGGATGACCAGCACCAAGCCCTCCTCGGTGTCGAAGGGCCCGTCGACCGAGAGTGCTCCGGCCGCCGCGCTGCACGTGGGCAGCAGCGACCCTCGTACGCTCATCATGAACAACCTGCGGCAGAGCGGCATCTTTGTCGCTCTCGTCGTCATCGTCGCGCTCTTCGCGTTCCTCACCGACGGGCTCTCGCTGAGCCCGGGCAACATCACCAACATCGTCCTGCAGTACTCGTACATCCTGGTGCTCGCGATCGGCATGGTCATCGTGATCATCGGCGGGCACATCGACCTGTCGGTCGGCTCGGTGGTCGCGTTGACCGGCGCGGTCTCCGCCGTGGTGGTGATCCGGCAGGGTCAACCCTGGTGGATGGGCGTGGTGGCCGCGCTGCTGGTCGGACTGGCGGTCGGCGCGTGGCACGGCTTCTGGGTCGCGTACGTCGGCATTCCCGCCTTCATCGTGACCCTGGCCGGCATGCTGCTGTTCCGTGGTCTGACCCTGCGGGTGCTGGACAACATCTCACTGTCGCCGTTCCCGGCCGAGTACAACAGGATCGCCGCGGGCTTCCTCAACGGACTCATCGGTGGTGACGGGTACGACGCCTTCACACTGCTCATCGGCGCCATCGCGGTGGCCGGTTACGTGGTGAGCTGTTTCCGGACCCGGGTGGCGCGCATCCGCTACCAGCAGCCGGTGGAGTCCTTCGCGCTGTTCGTCGCGCGGATGGCGCTGGTCGGCGCGGTGGTCATGTACTTCGCCTGGCAGCTCGCGCACGCCCGGGGCCTGCCCATCGTGCTGATCATCCTCGCCGCGTTGGTGCTGGTGTACGGCATGCTCACCCGGCGGACGGTCTTCGGCCGGCAGGTGTACGCCATCGGCGGCAACCTGCCCGCGGCGATGCTGTCCGGCGTCAAGGTGAAGACCGTCAACTTCTGGATCTTCGTCAACATGGGCTTCCTGTCGGCCGTGGCGGGCATCATCTTCTCCTCGCGCTCCAACGGCGCACAGCCCGCCGCCGGCAACATGTTCGAACTCGACGCGATCGCGGCGGCCTTCATCGGCGGCGCCGCCGTCACCGGTGGCGTCGGCACGGTCGTCGGCGCGATGGTCGGTGGTCTGATCATGGCGGTGATGAGCAACGGCATGCAGTTGATGGGCGTGGACCAGTCGATGCAGTCGGTGGTGAAGGGCCTGGTGCTGCTCGTCGCCGTCGCCTTCGACGTCTACAACAAGCGGCGTGCCGGCGCGAGCCGTTAGGCCGTGTGTCGACGTTCTCGGCGTGTCCGAGGACGTCGACACCGGGCCCCGGCGCGGGTCGACCGGTCCACGGTCGACCCGCGCTTGACGTCGTCCCACTGCTTGGACACACTCCCTCCCGTCGGCCGTACGCACCGTCGCTGATGTCGGAGGTCGGGTTGGTCCAGGAGGAGATCCGTCGGCGGAACGCCGGCACGTTGCTGCGGCACGTGCACCTCGACGGCCCGACGTCGCGCGCCGGGCTGGCCGAGCGGATGGGCGTCAACCGCAGCACCATCATGGCGTTGACCACCGAGCTGAGCCGGGCGGGCCTGGTCCACGAGGAGCTGCCGACCGACACCGGCCGCGCCGGTCGCCCCTCGCTGATGGTCCGGCCCTCGGCCGACCGGTTCTATGTGTTGGCCTTCGACGTGGCGGTGGACCGGCTGGTGGCCGCTCGGGTCGGCCTGGGCGGGGCGATCCTGGACCGCCGTGAGGCGGTTCGCCCGCGCGCCGGGCCGGACCTGCACCGTGTGGTGGCGGTGCTGGCCCGCTTCGGTCGCCAGCTGCACCGTGCCGCGCCGCCGCAGGCGCGATGCGTGGGCATCGGCGCCTCGTACTGCGGGATGATCCGGCCCGGTGACGGGATGGTCCGGTTCGGACCGGACCTGGGCTGGGTGGACCAGGACTTCGGCGTGGAACTCGGCCGCCGCCTCGGGCTGGGCCTGCCGGTCGCGGTCGGCAACGAGGCCCATCTCGGCGCCCAGGCTGAGCAGCGGCGCGGCGCGGGTGTCGGCTTCGACAACCTCGTCTACCTGCACGGTGACGTCGGCGTCGGTGGCGGCATCATCGTCGGCGGGCGGCTGCTCGGTGGCCACGGCGGTTACGGCTGCGAGCTGGGCCACATGGTGGTGAACCCGTACGACGGGCGGCCGTGCGGCTGCGGCTCGTCCGGCTGCCTGGAGGCGGAGGTGGGTGAGCGGGCCCTGCTCGACGTCGCCGGTCGTCCCGCCGAGATGTTCGGCCGGTCGGCCATCCGGTCGGTCGCCGACGACGCCGATCGCGGCGACCCGGCCGCCCGCGAGGCGTTCCGGCGGATCGGGGACTGGCTCGGCATCGGCGTGGCCAACCTGATCAACCTGTTCAACCCCGGCATGGTCGTCTTCGGCGGAATGCTGTGCGACGTGTACCCGGGCGCGGCGGCCCAGGTGCGCAGCCGGATAGCCCGCAACGTGCTGCCGGTCGCCCGGGAGAGCGTGCGCCTGCGTACCGCCGCGCTCGGTGACGACGCGACCCTGGTCGGCGCTGCCGAACTCGGGTTCGCCCCGCTGCTCGACGACCCGTTGGGCATCTGCGTGTCGGTGCCGCAGGACGCGACCACCGCCGGTCGGTGTGCCGCACCGACGACGGCCCGCCGCGAGCCGCCCGCCCGCTGCGGCTGAGCGCCGGGTGGAGCTTCGGCACCCCGACGCTGCGCCTCGCGTGTCGGGACGTACCCGCTGAGGATGTCGACGCCGGGCGCGGCGGACCGGGCGGGTGTCGGGGCACCCGCCCGGCCCGTCACCCGGTCACGCCGGGCGACGGGTCCGCGCCGATGGTCCGGGTCAGGCCCGGCTCCACCGTTGGTTGGCGGCGGTGTGGCAGTTCCAGACCAGGACCGTGGTGCCGTTCGCGGTCCCGTTGTTGTTCACGTCCAAACAGAGGTTCGGGAACCGGACGCTGCTGACGGTGCCGTTGCCGTTGAAGGTCCACTGCTGGTTGGTGCCACCGTTGCAGTCCCAGATCTGCACCGGGCTGCCGGCGGTGGCGGTGGTGGAGATGTCCAGGCACTTGCCGAGCACCTGGAGGCTCTGGCCGTTCTGGGTGAAGCTCTGGTTGCTGTTGCTGTGGCAGTCCCAGATCAGCGTGGCGGTGCCGTTGGCGGTGCCGCCGTTGTTGACGTCGAGGCACCGGCCGGAGGACTCGCTGCGCAGCCGGAAGGTGGTCGGCGGGTTGGTCGTGCCGCCGCCGCTGACCCGGAAGACCGCCGTGCCGTGCGCCGGCACGCTGGCGGAGATCGCGCCGGTGCTGGTCGAGGTGCCGTTGGTCCAGGCGTCGCGGAGCGTGAACGAGCTGCCGGACTTGCCGATCGCCGCCGCCGTGGTGGACACGGTGGTCGTGGACGAGCCCTGGTTGAGCAGGGCCACCGCGACGTCGCCGTTGGCCAACCGCTTGGCCAGCACCCGGCGGGTGCCGTCGTGGGACACCTGCACGGCCTGGAGGGCGAGCGGGTCCTGGTTGATGGCGATGAGCTGCTGGTTACGCAGGATGGCCAGGGTCGCCGCGTTGGCGTTGCGGATGTCGTTGCCGGCGATCAACGGCGAGGCCATGATCGACCAGAGCGCGAAGTGGCTGCGCATCTCGGTGTCGTTCATGCCCCCGTTGCCGACCACCATCATGTCCTGGTCGTTGAAGGCGCCCGGTGCGGCGTACGGCGCGAGGGGCACGGTGACGTTGATGATGTTCTGCACGCCCATCGGGTAGCCGTTGGTCTGGCCGGTGTTCCACGAGTTGGTGATGTCCTCGGTGGTCCGCCACATGTTGGCGATGTCGCCCCAGTTGCGCTGCGGGCCGGTCTTCTCGTGGATGCTGTTCGGGTTGATGCTGTAGACGATCGGTCGGCCGGTGGCGGCCAGTGCGTCACGCATCAGGGAGAAGCCCGCGACCTGGTCGTTGATGGTGCCCCACGGGGAGCACCAGTCGTACTTGAGGAAGTCCACGCCCCAGGCGGCGAACTGGCGGGCGTCCTGGTATTCGTGTCCCAGGCTGCCGGTGGAGCCCGGCCACGCGCCGAAGTACTGGGCGCAGGTCTTCTCCCGGGGCACCTGGTAGATCCCGAAGAGCAGACCCCGGGCGTGCAGGTAGTCGCCGAGCGCCTTCATGCCGCTGGGGAACCGCCCGGCGTGGGCCTGGAGGTTGCCCTGGGAGTCGCGGTTCGGGTCGAACCAGCAGTCGTCGACGACGACGTACTTGTACCCGAGGTCGCGCATCCCGGTGGAGACGATCGCGTCGGCCATCTGATGGATCAGGGCCTCGTTGATGTTGCACCCGAAGGTGTTCCAGGTGTTCCAGCCCATCGGTGGCGTACGCGCCACCCCGTTGTTGAGCGCCTGGGCGGGTTTCGGCGAGTGGAGCCCGTCGACGACGACGGCCGTGAGCGTCAACATCAGGACGCTCAGGACGGCCAACCATCGTGGTCGTGCGCGCATGCGGACCTCCTTCAAGGTCACGGGAGCCAACAGGTGTCGTTCGTCGATGACCGACCACGACGTGCCCGTGCGGCGGTGGCGGTACGGGGTGCGTGGTGCGTCGCCCGTGGGCGCACCGGTGGTGGCAGGGCACCGGCCGGGCGAGGGTGCGCCGGTGACCGGCGGCAGCGGGCCTGGTCGCCGTCGGCCGTGGCCGCACGGAGTCCTCAGCCGGCCACGCTCAGCATCGATGTCGCGAATGTTATCGCTGACATTCAGTTCTGTAAATCACTCGGAGCGGGAGTCGGAGTGGCTGAAGGGGGTCCGCTGTGCATGCAGTCGGCGGCCGCCGAGGTGATCGCGCACGTCAATGGGGGGCGATGTGTCTCGCGATCGAGCGGCGTACGCGTGGGTGGGGGCGCTGACGCCGCCTCGCCTTGATCGTCTGATGAATCCGCGATGTTAACGCTCATTCTGGGGTCCACCGAACGGGCTGGTTTCCGGGACCGGACGGTCCTGCGCCGACTGTCGGGCGGTGGAGTGGGCCGCTTTCCGCGCGCCCTCCTGGCGTACGGATGTGCGCAGCTCGTACGCGGCTGCCGGGCCCGTCCGGCGGGGTGTGCGGAGGGTCGGCGTGGGGGTGCCGCGCCATGATCGCTAGCCGGTCGTCGCGCGCATCCGTCCGCCGCCGCGCGGTCCGGCCGGCAGGCCGTCCGAGCAGGCCGAAGAGGGCTCGGAGGGCGGTGTGCGGCGGTCGGTCGCGCCGCCGTCCCGCCCTCCGGAACGGCCCGGCCCCGCCGGGCGCGTCGGTGGGGTCCGCGTCCGCTCGCACGCGGGCCCGTACGCCGATCCGCCGGATGCGGCGTGACCTGGGATGGGGGCACCGCTGCGCGCCACCCTTCGGTAACCTGTTGACGGTGGTCTATCCCTCGGTGTACTCCGTTACGGAGCTGTTGCCGGCAGGTGTCTTGACGGCGCAGGATGTGAGCGTTAACACTGAGGTCCGTCATCGGCCGGAGGTGAAGATGAGCGGAGTGGACGAAGCAGGCGACCGGTACGTCGTCGGCGTCGACTACGGCACGCTGTCGGGACGGGCCCTGGTGGTCCGGGTCCGCGACGGTGCCGAGTTGGGGACTGCGGTGCACGAATACCGCAGAGCGGTCATCAGCACCGCCCTACCGGACGGCGGCACCCCGCTGCCGCCCGACTGGGCGTTGCAGGACCCCGAGGACTACCGCGACGTGCTGCGCCACGCCGTTCCGGCGGCGGTGGCCGCTGCCGGGGTCGAACCGGCCGACGTCGTCGGCATCGGCATCGACTTCACCGCCTGCACGGTGCTGCCGACGCTCGCGGACGGCACCCCGTTGTGCGAGGTGCCGGAGCTGCGCCAGCGCCCGCACGCCTGGGTCAAGCTCTGGAAGCACCACGCCGCGCAGCCGCACGCCGACCGGATCAACGCGCTCGCCCACGAGCGGGGCGAACCCTGGATCGGCCGTTATGGCGGCAAGATCTCCGCCGAGTGGCAGTTCGCCAAGGGCCTGCAGATCCTGGAGGAGGACCCGGAGGTCTACCGCCGGGCCGAGCGCTTCGTCGAGGCCGCCGACTGGATCGTGTGGCAACTGTGCGGCGTCGAGACCCGCAACGTCTGCACCGCCGGCTACAAGGGCATCCTCCAGGATGGCAACTACCCGTCGGTGGACTACCTGACCGCGCTCAACCCCGACTTCGGCGACTTCGTGGCCAAACTGGACGGTCCGCTGATGCCGCTGGGCGCGAAGGCGGGCGGCCTCACCGCCACCGCCGCGGCCTGGACCGGGCTACCGGAGGGCGTCGCGGTCGCCGTCGGCAACGTCGACGCGCACGTGACCGCGGCCTCCGCCCAGGCGATCGAGCCGGGCCGGCTGGTGGCCATCATGGGCACCTCTACCTGCCACGTGGTCAACGGCACCACCCCGGCCGAGGTGGCCGGCATGTGCGGTGTCGTCGACGGTGGCATCAGCGACGGCGCGTGGGGCTACGAGGCCGGGCAGAGCGGGGTCGGCGACATCTTCGGATGGTTCGTCAACCACGCCGCCCCGGCCGGGCTCGACTCGCACGAGCGGCTCACCGAGCTGGCCGCCGCCCAGCCGGTCGGTGCCCACGGCCTGGTCGCGCTGGACTGGTGGAACGGCAACCGGTCGCTGCTGGTCAACCACGACCTGAGCGGGATGATCGTCGGCCTGACCCTGGCCACCCGGCCGGAGGACGTCTACCGCGCCCTGCTCGAAGCGACCGCGTACGGCACCAGGATGATCGTGGAGGCGTTCGTCGGCGCGGGGGTACCCGTCGACGACCTGGTGATCGCCGGTGGGCTCACCTCGAACAAGCTGCTCATGCAGATCTACGCCGACGTCACCAACCGGCCGCTGGGCATCATCGGTTCCGCCCAGGGCCCGGCGCTCGGCTCGGCGATCCACGCCGCCGTCGCCGCCGGTGCGTACCCCTCGGTCCGGGAGGCGGCGCAGACCATGGGCCGCGTGCACGAGGCCGTCTACCAGCCGGACCCGGAGCGGGTACGCGCCTACGACGCCCTCTACGCCGAGTACCGCGCGCTGCATGACCACTTCGGCCGTGGCGCCAACGACGTGATGCTGCGCCTGCGGGCGATCCGCAACGCGGCGGTCGAGTCGACCGGGACCCCGCAGGAGACCGTGGAGGTGCCCGCATGAGCGACGACCTGACCGCCCTGGTGACCGAGTTGCGCGCCAGCGTCGCGCGGCTGCACGGCGAGCTGACCCGCTACGGGTTGGTCGCCTGGACGGCCGGCAACGTCTCCGCCCGCGTGCCGGGCCACGATCTCATGGTCATCAAGCCCAGCGGCGTCGACTACGACGACCTCTCGGCCGAGAACATGGTGCTCTGCGACCTCGACGGCGTACCGGTCGAGGGAGAGTTGTCGCCGTCCAGCGACACCGCGGCGCACGCGTACGTCTACCGCGCCATGCCCGAGGTGGGCGGCGTCGTGCACACCCACAGCACGTACGCCACCGCCTGGGCGGCACGCGGCGAGTCGATCCCCTGCCACCTGACCGCGCAGGCCGACGAGTTCGGCGGGGAGATCCCCGTGGGCCCGTTCGCGCTGATCGGCGGCGACGACATCGGCAAGGGCATCGTCAGCACGCTCACCGGGCACCGATCGCCCGCGGTGCTGATGCAGAACCACGGCGTCTTCACCATCGGGCGCAACGCCCGCTCCGCGGTCAAGGCCGCGGTGATGTGCGAGGACGTCGCCCGGACCGCGCACCTGGCGCGCGCGCTCGGGCAACCGGTGCCGATGGCGCAGGCCGACATCGACGCGCTCTACGACCGCTACCAGAACGTCTACGGACAACGCCCCTCGCCTCCGGCGAACTCCTGACCGGTCGCGGGTCCCGGCGACCCGCGATCTGATTCGCACCACCCGCACAGGATCCGCACCACCGACTCAGGCCGCCCGTGCAGCACGGCGGGCGGCGTGGACAACCGCACCCACTCGAGGAGATCCGATGAGGAACATGCGAATGCCGATGGCGCGTCGTCGCGCCATCGCGGTCGCCGCCGCCGTGCTGCTCGCCGGCAGCGTGGCGGCCTGCGGTAACAGCGACACCGGTAGCGACGCCGGTGGCGACGACGGCAAGCTCGTCCTGGGCTTCTCCCAGGTCGGCGCGGAGAGCGGCTGGCGGACCGCCAACACCAACTCCATCAAGGAGTCGGCGGCGGAGGCGGGTATCGAGCTGAAGTTCGACGACGCCCAGCAGAAGCAGGAAAACCAGATCAAGGCGATCCGCAACTACATCCAGCAGAAGGTCGACGTGATCGCCTTCTCGCCGGTGGTGGAGTCCGGTTGGGACACGGTGCTCAAGGAGGCCAAGGACGCCGGCATCCCGGTCATCCTGACCGACCGCGCGGTGGACTCGGCGGACAAGTCGCTGTACAAGACCTTCCTCGGCTCGGACTTCGTCAAGGAGGGTCGTCTCTCCGGTGAGTGGCTGGTCGAGGAGAAGAAGGCCGCGACCGGCGACGTGAACATCGTCGAGCTCCAGGGCACCACCGGTTCGGCGCCGGCCAACGATCGGAAGAAGGGCTTCGCCGAGGCGATCGCCGCCGACCCCAAGCTCAAGGTCATCGCCTCCCAGTCGGGTGACTTCACCCGGGCCGGCGGCAAGCAGGTCATGGAGCAGTTCCTCAAGGCCCACCCGAAGATCGACGTGCTCTTCGCGCACAACGACGACATGGGTCTGGGTGCCCTCGAGGCGATCACCGCGGCCGGCAAGGTGCCCGGCCAGGACATCACCATCATCACCATCGACGCGGTCAAGGACGGCATGCAGGCCCTGGCCGACGGCAAGTTCAACTTCATCGCGGAGTGCAGCCCGCTGCTCGGCCCACAGCTGATGGACCTGGCCAAGAAGGTCAAGGCGGGTGAGGAGGTGCCGCCGCGGATCGAGACCGAGGAGACCACCTTCACCCAGGAGCAGGCCAAGGAGGCCCTGCCCAACCGCAAGTACTGATCGACGCCCGGGGTCGCCGCTGAGGTGGCGACCCCGCAGCGTCGCCCATTTCCCAACGGACTGGGCGCCTGGCCCGACACCCCCGTGCCACGTCCGCCCGGTCGGCCCCACGGCTGACCGGGCGGACGCCACGGGGGCTCCGTGGCCCTTCCGTACCGCGAGAACCCAGAAGAGGATCTGATGGGATGACGGATAGCCGTCCGGTCCTGACGATGACCGGGATCAGCAAGTCCTTTCCCGGGGTGCGCGCACTCCACAACGTCGACTTCCGGCTCTTCCCCGGCGAGGTGCACGCCCTGATGGGTGAGAACGGCGCCGGCAAGTCGACCCTGATCAAAGTGTTGACCGGCGTCTACGGCATCGACGAGGGCACCATCACCCTGGGCGACGAGCAGGTCGCCTTCAGCGGCCCGATGCAGGCCGCCTCGGCCGGCGTCAGCACCGTCTACCAGGAGGTCAACCTCTGCCCCAACCTCTCGGTGGCGGAGAATATCTTCATCGGTCGGGAGCCGCGCCGCTTCGGCGCCGTCCACTGGGGCGAGGTCCGGCGACGGGCCCGGGAACTGCTGACCCGCTTGGATCTCGACATCGACGTCACCGCGCCGGTCGCGAGTTTCTCGCTGGCCGTGCAGCAGATGGTGGCGATCGCCCGGGCGATCGACGTACAGGCCCGGGTGCTCATCCTCGACGAGCCCACCTCCAGCCTGGACGCCGGTGAGGTGGCACAGCTCTTTCGGATCATGCGGCAGCTGCGCGACGAGGGCATCGCGATCCTCTTCGTCACCCACTTCCTCGACCAGGTCTACGGCATCGCCGACCGGATCACCGTGCTGCGCAACGGCACGCTGGTGGGGGAGTACCCGACCGCCGAGCTGCCGCAGCTCGCGCTGGTGGAGAAGATGATCGGCAAGGAGCTCGACGTCCTCGAACGCATTGAGGAGCACCCCCGGCGGGAGTTGGCGGTCCTGGAGGGTGGCACGCCCTTCGTCGAGGTGTCCGACCTCGGGCGCAAGGGCGCGGTGGCCCCGTTCAGCCTGACCATCCACGCCGGCGAGGTGGTCGGCCTGGCCGGCCTGCTCGGCTCCGGCCGTACCGAGGTGGCCCGGCTGTTGTTCGGCGCGGACCGCGCCGACCGGGGCCAGGTGGCGGTCAGCGGCGACGCGACCGGCCTGCGTAACCCGGTGCAGGCCATCGACCACGGCATCGGGTTCTGCTCGGAGAACCGCCGCGCGGAAGGGATCATCGGCGACCTGTCGGTCCGGGAGAACATGATCCTGGCCATGCAGGCGGCCCGTGGCTGGCTGCGGCCCATCCCGCGGCGGCGACAGGACGAACTGGTCGACAAGTACATCAAGGCGTTGAGCATCCGCCCGCCCAACCCCGAGGTGCCGGTGCGCAACCTCTCCGGCGGTAACCAGCAGAAGGTGCTGCTGGCCCGGTGGCTGATCACCGAGCCCCGGCTGCTCATCCTGGACGAGCCGACCCGTGGCATCGACATCGGCGCCAAGGCGGAGATCCAGAAGTTGGTCGTCCAGCTCTCCGACGGCGGAATGGCGGTGCTGTTCATCTCCGCCGAGCTGGAGGAGGTGCTGCGACTCAGCCACAAGATCGCGGTCATGCGGGACCGGGAGATGGTCGCGCACCTGACCAACGACGACACGGTGGACGCCGACCGGGTCATGCAGACCATCGCCAGCGGTACCCAGCGGGATGAGGTGTCGTCATGAGCGAGCGGAGCGAGCGAATCGTCGGGCTCAGTGTGGTGGTGCCTCATGGCGGCACGGAGCGGAGCGGAGTGTCGTCATGAGCGAGCGGATCAAGCCCCTTCTCGGGCACCGGCTGTTCTGGCCGATCGCCGTCCTGGTGGTGATGCTGGCGGCGAACACGATCTACCGCCCCGGCTTCCTGTCGATCGAGATGAACAACGGCCACCTGTACGGCACCCCGATCGACATCCTCCGGTTGAGCGCGCCGCTGATCCTGGTCGCGCTCGGCATGACGCTGGTCATCTCCACCGGCGGCATCGACCTCTCGGTCGGGTCGATCTGCGCCATCAGCGGTGCCATCGCCTGCCTGCACATCAGTCAGGCGCCGGACCAGAACAGCTTCGTCACGGTGGCGACCGCGCTGGCGATGGCGCTCGGGGTGGCGCTGGTCCTCGGTGCCTGGAACGGCGTACTGGTCTCGGTGATCGGTATTCAGCCGATCATCGCCACGCTGATCCTGATGGTGGCCGGTCGCGGACTGGCGCAGCTCATCACCGAGGGTCAGATCATCACGATCAACTCCGGGCCGTACCGGGCGATCGGCCTGGGCCACTTCCTCACCCTGCCGTTGGCGATCTTCATCGCGTTGGGCGCGGCGCTGCTGGTCGCGGCCTTCACCCGCCGTACCGCGCTCGGCATGATCATCGAGTCGGTGGGCGGCAACCGGGAGGCCAGCCGGTTGGCCGGCATCCGGTCGGGCCGGATCGTCTTCCTGGTCTACGTGGTCAGCGCGGCCTGCGCGGCGGTCGCCGGCTTCATGATGACGGCCAACGTGTCCAGTGCCGACGGCAACGCCGCCGGCCTCTGGGTGGAGCTGGACGCCATCCTCGCGGTCGTCATCGGGGGCACCGCGCTGGCCGGCGGGCGCTTCTATCTCAGCGGCACCATCCTCGGCGCGCTGATCATCCAGACGCTCACCACCACGGTGTACGCCATGAACATCTCGCCGCAGACGGCCCTGCTGTTCAAGGCGGTCGTCGTGATCGCGGTCTGCCTCATTCAGGCCCCGGCGTTCCGCGCCAAGTTCAACCGCCGCAAGCGCGGCACCCCACCCCCGCCGGCCCCGACGCCGCAGCGCCAGAAGGAGGAGGTGACGGCATGAGCGAGCGGAGCGAGCGAATCATCAGGTTCAGTGCTATGGAGTCTCATGGCGGCACGCAGCGAAGCGGAGTGACGGCATGAGTGAGCGGCAGCGAGCGAATCTTCGGTTCAGTGCTATGGAGTCTCATGGCGGCACGCAGCGAAGCGGAGTGACGGCATGAGCAGCACGTCGTTGACCACCGGGCCGAGCTGGGCGCGGCTGCCCCGGCGGCACGTGCCGGTGCTGGCCACGCTGGCCCTGCTGTTGGTCATGTACGCCATCGGCGTGTCCCAGTACCGGGCCTTCTCCAACGTCCAGGTCATCTTCAACGTCTTCATCGACAACGGTTTCCTCCTCGTCGTCGCGGTGGGGATGACGTTCGTGATCCTCACCGGCGGCATCGACCTCTCCGTGGGGTCGGTGGTCGCGATGACGGCGATGGTCTCGGCGTGGCTGCTCCAGTCTGGCCTGCCCGCGTTGTTGGTGCTGGTCATCGCGTTGCTCATCGGGCCGGCGCTCGGGTTCCTGATGGGCTGTGCGATCCACTTCTTCGACATCCAGCCGTTCATCGTGACACTCGCCGGGATGTTCTTCGCCCGGGGCATGTGTACGTTCATCAGTGACTCGTCGATCCGCATCACCGACGGTTTCTGGACCACGATGGCGCAGTACCGGATCGGTAATCCGGGCGGCAACTTCGTCTCGGTGAGTGTGCTGGTCGCGTTCGCGGTGGTGCTCATCGGCGCGTACGTGCTGGCGTACACCCGGTTGGGTCGCAACGTGTACGCGATCGG
This sequence comes from Micromonospora sp. NPDC023869, assembly GCF_055559695.1. NCBI lineage: Bacteria > Bacillati > Actinomycetota > Actinomycetes > Micromonosporales > Micromonosporaceae > Micromonospora > Micromonospora sp. NPDC023869. The sequence continues at coordinate 86,185 of NZ_JBVHKD010000006.1, read as the reverse complement.
CGGCAACCCGCAGTCGGCGTTGCTGATGGGGCTGCCGGTGGGGCGTACCCGGATCGCGGTTTACACGATCAGTGGCCTGTGTTCGGCGATCGGCGGGATCCTGCTCTCGTTCTACACGCTCTCCGGGGCGCCGTTGATCGGGATCGGGATGGAGCTCGACGTGATCGCGGCCGTGGTGATCGGTGGCACGGTGCTCACCGGCGGATCGGGGTACGTCTTCGGCACGGTGCTCGGTGTGCTGGTGCTCGGCGTGATCCAGACGCTGATCACGTTCGACGGTAGCCTCAACTCCTGGTGGACCAAGATCGTTATTGGCGGCCTGCTCTTCGCGTTCATCCTGCTCCAGCGCCTCATCGGCATCCGCTACAAGTGACCGCCCCTCTCGCGGAAGGCAACTCCCATGGCAACGCATCCTGAACCCGAGGTCTGGTTCCTCACCGGAAGCCAGGCGATGTACGGCGAGGACACCCTCCGGCAGGTGGCCGAGCAGTCCCGTCAGATCGCCGCCCTGCTCGACGACTCGCCGGACATCCCGGCCCGGGTGGTCTGGAAGCCGGTGCTGACCACCAGCGCGGACATCCTGGAGGTCTGTCGGGACGCCGCGGTGCAGGGTGCGGTCGGGGTCATCGCGTGGATGCACACCTTCTCGCCCGCGAAGATGTGGATCTCGGGTCTGGACGCGCTGCGTACTCCGTTGCTGCACCTGCACACCCAGGCGAACGTCCGGCTGCCCTGGGACGAGATCGACATGGACTTCATGAACCTGAACCAGGCCGCCCACGGCGACCGGGAGTTCGGTTTCATCCAGACCCGGCTCGGGGTGGCCCGCAAGACCATCGCCGGTCACGTCAGCGACCCGCGTGTGGTCACCCGCGTCGGCTCGTGGACCCGGGCGGCGATCGGCTGGTCGGCGATGCGTTCGCTGCGCCTGGCGCGGTTCGGCGACAACATGCGCGACGTCGCGGTGACCGAGGGGGACAAGGTCGAGGCGGAGCTGCGCTTCGGCGTCTCGGTGAACACCTACGGGGTTAACGACCTGGTGCGGGTGGTCGACGAGGTCGCCGACGCGCAGATCGACGACCTGGTCAAGGAGTACGACGACACCTTCCGGGTCGCCGCCGAGCTGCGTCCCGGCGGTGAGCGGCACGACTCCCTGCGGTATGCCGCACGGCTGGAACTGGGGATGCGGACCTTCCTGGACGCGGGCGGGTTCCGGGCCTTCACCACGAACTTCGAGGACCTCGGCGGACTGCGTCAACTGCCCGGCATCGCGGTGCAGCGCCTGATGGCCGACGGCTACGGCTTCGGCGGCGAGGGCGACTGGAAGACCTCGGTGCTGGTCCACACGCTCAAGGCGATGTCGGCCGGCGCGCAGGGCGGCACCTCGTTCATGGAGGACTACACCTACGACCTCACGCCGGGCGAGGAGCTGATCCTCGGCGCGCACATGCTGGAGGTGTGTCCGACGATCGCCGCGGACAAGCCGAACGTGGAGATCCACCCGCTCAGCATCGGCGGTCGGGAGGACCCGGTCCGGTTGGTCTTCGACGCCGAGCCGGGACCGGCGGTGGTGCTCGGTCTGGCGGACATGGGGGAGCGGTTCCGCCTAGTCGCCAACGAGGTGGACGTGGTGCCCCCGCCGCAGCCGCTGCGGCGGTTGCCGGTGGCCCGGGCGGTGTGGCGGCCCCGCCCGCACCTGGCGGGATCGGCCGAGGCGTGGATCACCGCCGGCGCCCCGCACCACACCGTGCTCTCGCACGCGGTGGGCGTGGAGGAGCTGCATGACCTCGCCGAGATGAGCCGCACCGAGCTGGTCGTCATCGACGCGAACACCGAGTCTCGCCGGTTCGCCGACGAGTTGCGCTGGAACCAGGCGTACTACCGCCTCGCCCGGGGCTTCTGACCTCGGCACCCGCAGTGCGTCGGTGCCGCCCATGGGCGGCACCGACGCACGCGCCCGCATCCCCCGTGGCGCGGGGTCGGGTCTCCTAGGTACGCGCCATCGTGTCCGCCGCCTCGGACAGGACGCGCCGCATGGTCTCGCTGCCGGTGTGCCCCGCGTTCCCGACGACGTGCAGGCGTGCCTCGGGCCACGCCTGCGCGATCTCCCACGGCGTGATCGCCGGTCCGCTCACGTCGTTGCGGCCGTGCACCAGCACACCGGGGATGCCGGTCAGCTTCGGGACGTCGCGCAGGATCTCGCCGTCGGCCAGGAACGCGCCGTTGCCGAAGTAGTGCGCGCAGATCCGGGTCATGGTCAGCCGCTGTCGCAGCTCGCCGGCGGAGTACTGGCCGGGTCTGCCGTTGCTCTCCTCGGAGATCAGCGCGTCCTCCCACGCGCACCATTCCTCGGCCGCCCGTTCCCGCACCGCCGGGTCCGGGTCGGCGAGGAGTTGGCCGTAGCGCAGCAGGACCGGTTCGATCGGTGGTTGGCTGTCGGTCGGCAGCGCGTAGCCCGGCAGACCCGCGTGGGCGACGAATCGTTGCCACGCCTCGGGGAAGAACCGCCCGCCGCCCCGGTACAACCAGTCCACCTCGGACCGTCGGGTCATGGTCACCGCGACCAGCACTATCCCGCGTACCCGGTCGGGATGGTTCGTCGCGTACGCCAGCGCGAGCGTCGCGCCCCACGACCCGCCGTACACGACCCAGCGGGCGATGCCGAGGTGCTCGCGCAGCCGTTCGATGTCGGCGACGAGATGGGCGGTGGTATTGGCGCGCAGATCGGTGCTCGGGTCGGCCGCCGACGGTGTGCTGCGCCCACAGTTGCGCTGGTCGAACAGCACGACGCGGAACCGCTCCGGATCGAGTGCCCGTCGGTGCCGGGTCGTGCTGCCGCTGCCGGGACCGCCGTGCAGGACGACGGCGGGTACGCCCTCGGGGTTGCCGCTGACCTCCCAGTAGACCTGGTTGCCGTCGCCGACGTCGAGCATCCCGGTGTCGTACGGCTCGATCATGTGCGCTCCTCACGATATGACAGCGCTGTTACAGTACCCGCCATGGCAACCTCCGATCCCGGTCCCGGCGTCCTCGGCACGAGACTCGCCATGCTCATGGAGCTGCTCGACGGCGGCATCGGCCAGGTGTACGCCGAGATCGGCCTTCCCGGTCTGCGCGCGCGGTTCGCGCCGGTTCTCCTGGTGGTGGCCGACGACGGGCCGTGCTCGATCCGGGCCGTCGCGACGGCGATCGACGTGACCCATTCGGCGGCCAGTCAGACGGTTGCCGCGATGGCGCGTGCCGGGCTCGTGGAGACGATCCCCGGCCGCGACGCGCGCACCAGGATGGTCACGCTCACCGATGAGGGGCGGCGGGTCCTGCCGGCGTTGCGGGCCGAGGTCGCCGCCACCACCACGGCGACCCGCGAGCTGGAGGCCGAGCTGTCGATGCCGCTGCACGTGCTCGTGGACGAGGCGCTGGCCGCGCTCGCCCGACGCCCGATGCGCGACCGGATCATCGCTGCCGACCCTGGCCTGCTCGGTGTTCGGGGCGGGGCCGCCGGGGCGGGCGGTCGCCGCGCAGACGGCCCGCCGGACCCGTCGCGTCGACGGTGATCGGCGCGATCCCTGCCGCCACACCGCCCGGCGTGGACGACACCTTCGCGCCGCCCCGTCGGGCGACGGCTTCGTCGTGTCCGGGTGCGTGATCCGGCCCCGCGCAAGTCGTCGGTGTTACGTCTTGACTAAGGATCTGTTATCGCTCACAGTCGATAGTGAAGACGGACGATATCTGCGGCCGGCCGGGCCAGGCGCGCTCCGCTTCGCAGCAAACGATCACGACGCCGCACGTGGGCACGGCGGCGGTTGTTAGCGATCACACCACGCGGGACGCATCTACCCCGCGACCGTCCCCTGTGGTCGCTCGGCTCTCTTCTCCCAAGGAGGATCATGGGTACCTTCGAGGTCCCCCGCGTCGTTCCGCGTCGGCGTGGGTGGTTGTCCCGGGCCGTCGCGGCGGTGGCGGCGGTCGTGGTGGGCGGCACGCTGGTGGCGGTCGCACCGTCGCCGGCCGCGGCGGCGACGGTCGACACCAACGCGTGGTACGTGTTGGTGAACCGCAACAGCGGTAAGGCCCTGGACGTGTACAACCTGGCCACGAACGACGGTGCGCGAATCGCCCAGTGGACGCGCAACAACGGCAATCAGCAGCAGTGGCAGTTCGTCGACTCCGGCGGTGGCTACTACCGGTTGAAGTCCCGGCACTCGGGCAAGGTGCTGGACGTCTACAACTTCTCCACCGCCAACGGCGCGTCCATCGTGCAGTGGAGCGACGGCAACGGCACCAACCAGCAGTTCCGGCTCGCCGACTCCGACGGCGGACACGTCCGTCTGATCAACCGCAACAGCAACAAGGCGGTGGAGGTGCAGAACGCCTCGACCGCTGACGGCGGCAACATCGTCCAGTACGACGACTGGGGCGGCACCAACCAGCAGTGGCAACTGGTGCGCGTCGGTGACACCGGCAACCCGGGCACCCCCGGCGGCAACTTCACCAACCCGGTGGTCTGGCAGGACTTCGCCGATGTCGACATCATCCGGGTCGGCGACGTCTACTACATGTCCGCCTCGACCATGCACTACTCGCCGGGCGCGCCGGTGCTGCGCTCGTACGACCTGGTGAACTGGGAGTTCGCCGGACACTCGGTGCCCCGGCTCGACTTCGGCACCAAATACGACCTGCCCAGTGGGCAGCACGCGTACGTGAACGGGATCTGGGCCTCGACGCTGAACTACCGGCCCAGCAACCGGACGTACTACTGGGCGGGCTGCATCGACTTCGCCCAGACCCACATCTACACCGCCTCCGCCGTGGACGGCACCTGGAGCCGGCACGCCACCATTCCCAACTGCTACTACGACGCCGGCATGCTGATCGACGACAACGACACCATGTACGTCGCGTACGGCAACGGCACCATCAGCGTGGCGCAGCTCTCCGCCGACGGACGCTCCCAGGTGCGGGCCCAGCAGGTCTACCAGACGCCGTCGAGCATCGGCACGCTGGAGGGCGCGCGCTTCTACAAGCGCAACGGCGCCTACTACATCTGGCTGACCCGTCCGGCCAACGGCCAGTACGTGCTCAAGTCGACCAACGGCCCGTTCGGCCCGTACGAGCAGCGGCAGGTGCTGCTGAACATGCAGGGGCCGATCTCCGGCGGCGGTGTGCCGCACCAGGGCGGACTGGTGCAGACCCAGAACGGCGCCTGGTACTACATGGCGTTCACCGACGCGTACCCGGGCGGCCGGATGCCGACGCTGGCGCCGATCACCTGGACCGCCGACGGCTGGCCGCAGGTGCAGACGGTCAACGGCGCGTGGGGCGTGAACTACCCCAACCCGCTGCCGCTGCGACCGGTCAAGCCGCTCACCGGCGTGGACACGTTCGCCGGCACCCAGCTCGGCGTGCAGTGGGAGTGGAACCACAACCCCGACACCAGCCGGTTCTCGGTGAACAACGGGCTGCGCCTGCAGACCGCCACCGTCACCAACGACCTCTACCGGGCCCGCAACACCGTCACGCACCGCATCCAGGGCCCGACCTCGACCGCGACGGTCGAGCTGGACTACTCCACCATGCGCGACGGGGACCGCACCGGCCTGGCCATGCTGCGGGACAACTCGGCCTGGATCGGTGTTCGCCGCGACAACGGGGCGACCCGGGTGGTGATGACCAACGGCCTCACCATGGGCAGCAACTGGAGCACCACCAGCACCGGCAGCGAGATCGCCAGTGCCGCGGTCTCCGGCGGCCGGATCTGGCTACGGGCCAACGCGGACATCAGACCCGGCTCCGGGCGGCAGGCGCGCTTCTCGTACAGCACCGACGGGGTCAACTTCGTCTCGCTGGGCAACGCCCTGACGCTCAACAACAACTGGACGTTCTTCATGGGGTACCGGTTCGGCATCTTCAACTTCGCCACCAGCGCCCTTGGTGGTGCGGTGACGGTGCGACGCTTCGAGTTGGCCACGCCCTGACCTCGATGTCAGGTTGCCCTCGGGGCGGGTGCGGCGCGTACCTCCGACCGCGCCGCCCGCCGGTACGGACGGTCACCGCGCTCCGGTGACCGAGGGGGTGGTGCCCGGCGACCGGCCGGGCACCACCCGCGTCCCGGTACAGCACGTCATGCGGGATCCCCGGTGTACGCCGTCGACCGGGTCGGATGCCGAAGCCCTCGGCGCGACGCGGACTCGGCCCACGGCCTGGCACCGATCGGGATCGGCGCTGACGTAGACTGTGCGTGATCGAGCGCTCTCCACTCGGACGGCACGGGCCGGTGTGGGTACCGCGAGAGGGGATCTTTGTACCCTAGCCGTTCCAGTCAGCGTCGACCGGTCTCGGCGCCGACCGACATGCGGGGAGTCTGAGATGGCCGTACGCGATCCTGCGATGACGGACGTGGCTCGCCTCGCTGGTGTCTCGCACCAGACGGTGTCACGAGTGCTCAACGGCCACCCGAACGTCCGCGAACAGACCCGACTGCGGGTCCAGGCGGCCATCGCCGAGCTCGGTTACCGCCCCAACCGGGCGGCGCGCGCGTTGGTCACCGGTCGTTCGCAGGTGATCGGGGTGGTCGCCCAGAACACCACCCTCTACGGTCCGGCATCGCTGCTCACCGCGCTGGAACAGGTCGCCGCCGAGTCCGGCTTCGCGGTCAGCGTGGGCAGCGTCCGGGACCTCGACCACCGGTCCATCTCGGCGGCGGTGGAGCGGCACCTGGCCCACCGGGTCGCCGGCATCGTGGTGATCGCGCCGGTGGAGTCGGCCGGCGAGGCGTTGGAGCGCCTGCCGAAGGACGTGCCGCTGGTCACCGTCGACGGGGATCCGCGCCGACCGATGCCGCTGGTGACGGTGGACCAGGCCGCCGGTGCCCGGGCCGCCACCCAGCACCTGCTCGAAGCCGGGCACCGTACGGTGTGGCACGTCTCCGGTCCGTCCGACTGGTTCGACAGCGCGGGCCGGATCGAGGGCTGGCGGGAGGCTTTGCTCGCGGCCGGGGCGGAGATCCCACCGCTGGTGCCGGCGGACTGGTCCGCCGCCGCCGGTTACCGCTGCGGGCAGATGTTGGCCCGGATGCCGGACGTCACCGCGGTCTTCACCGCCAACGACCACCTCGCGCTCGGGGTGCTGCGGGCGTTGCACGAGCACGGCCGCCGGGTGCCGGACGACATCAGCGTGGTCGGCTTCGACGACGTGCCGGAGGCCGCGTACTTCATCCCGCCGCTGACCACCGTGCGGCCGGACTTCGACGCGGTGGCCCGGGCCAGCCTGGAGATGCTGCTCACCCAGATCGAGTCGGCCAGCGGGGGCGCGTTGCGGGAGACCGTCGCGCCGACCCTGGTCTCCCGGCAGAGCGTCGGTAAGCCGCCGGCCCGCTGAGGCGGTCCGGCGCGTACCCGTCGGACAGCCAGGGTCCGGCCCGGCGATGCCGGACCGGACCCGCTGTCGGTGGGTGATCAGCTCGCCGTGCAGGTGGGGGTGCCGGACGGGCCCGTTCCGGTGCCCTGGAAGCCGAACTCGGTGCTGCCACCGGCGCCGACCTGACCGTTGTAGCCGACGTTGGCGAAGTTCACCGTGCCGCTGCTGCCGCTGGCCTGGGCGTTCCAGGTGCCGGTGATCGCGGTCCCGCCGGGCAGCGCGACCCGCACCGTCCAGCCACGGATCGCGGAGTTGCCGGCGGTGACCTTGACGGTGGCCACGAAGCCGCCGTTCCACGAGTTAAGCGACACCGACGCGGTGCATCCGCCACCGGTCGGCGGGGGCGGGGTGGTGGTGGGCGGCGGGGTGGTCGGGTTCGGTCCGCTGACGCTGTTCAGCGCGTTGAGCACCGACTGGTACGCCGGCTTCTTGTTGCCGTTCGCGTCGAAGAGCAGCGGGTTCTCGTTGCGCCGCCACGAGTCGTTGTCCCGTACGCCCCACACGGTGATGCCGGTGCACCGGGCCACCGCCAGGCAGGCGCGGGTGACCCGCTCGTAGATGCTCGCCTGGTTGGACCCCTGGGCCACGTCCAACTCGGTGATCTGCACGTCCACGCCGAGGTCGGCGAAGCGTTGCAGGTTGGCCTGGTAGTCGCTGGACAGCGTGGTTCCCAGGTGCGACTGGAAGCCCACGCAGTCGATCGGCACCCCACGGGACTTGAAGTCACGCACCATGTTGTAGATGCCGGTCGACTTCGCGTTGACCCCGTCGGTGTTGTAGTCGTTGTAGCAGAGCTTGGCGCCCGGGTCGGCGGCCCGCGCGGTCCGGAACGCGACCTCGATCCAGTCGTTGCCGGTGCGCTGGAGGTTGGAGTCACGCCGGCCGCCGCCACCGCCGTCGGCGAACGCCTCGTTCACCACGTCCCAGGAGTGGATCTGACCCCGGAAGTGGCCGGCGACCCGGGTGATGTGGTTGGTCATGGCGTTGCGCAGTGCGGTGCCGGAGAGGTTCTGCGCCCAGCCCGGCTGCTGGGCGTGCCAGACCAGGGCGTGTCCGCGTACCGACATGCCGTTGGCCCGGGCGTGCGCGACGAGCCGGTCGCCCCCGGTGAAGTTGAAGCCGTTCTGCTGCGGTTCGGTGGCGTCCCACTTCATCTCGTTCTCGGCCACGATGGAGTTGAACTCGCGGTTGAGGATCGTGGCGTGCTGACCGTTGAGCATGAACGAGTTGGTGGCGGCGCCGAAGTAGCGACCGCTCTGGGCCGCCGCCGCGCCGAGTGTGCTGGCGGCGGCGTTGGCCGCCGGGGCGACCAGCACGGTGGGAGCGACCAGCGCGGCGCCCGCCGCGAGGGCCAGCAGCAGGGTGCGCGGTCGGATCACCGGGCCCCTGTCGTCGGTGGATCTGTGATTCATGACAGACCTCTCTGGTGGTGGTCGGAGCGCCTCTCGGTCCGTGTGACGAACGAGCGGCGACCACACCCGGGGGCGACCATGGCACGACCCGTCGGGTGCTGGTGTGATCGGTGGTGTTCGCACGCGCGCGGGTGACCCGGCCGCCATGAGCGGGATCGGTGCTGCCTGCGCGGTCCAGGCGGCCCGGTCCACATCAGGTGGCCGGCGCGCGACGCCGTGGCGGCGGACCCGGACAGGTCACCGGCGGGTGCGGAGATCGGCCGGCGTGCCCTGCCGGCCGGGTCGGTGACCTCGAAGGAGCGTGCCCTGCACCCCTCGACCGGAAGTTAGCATGTTATCGATAACACGCTCAAGTGACAGCGGTAAATATGTGAAAGTCGCCTGTTCGGGCGGCGTCCGCTCGGGCGCTGGGCGTGATGTGGATGAGCACGAGCACATCGAGCGGGCCCGGTGCCACGGGCGCGGGTGGCGCGCCCGCGGCACCGGGCCGCGTACTCGGTGACGGCCGGGTCGCCGTCGGGTCTCGATCAGATCCGGGTGCCACCACCGGTCGACGTCGCCGCGCCCGTGTCGTGGCGTGAGCGGGGTCGTCGACCGGCGTCGCTCACTGGCAGCCGAGCCCGTTGAGGGTGAAGCCGGTGGGTGGGTTGTTGGTGCCGCTGTGGGTGGCCTGGAAACCGAAGCTGACGCTCTGGTTGCCGGGGATCGTGGCGTTCCAGGCGACGTTGCGCGCGGTCGCCTGGCTGCCGCTCTGGGTCACCGTGGCGTTCCACGCGCTGGTGACCTGCTGGCCGTTCGGCCAGGTCCACTGCAACGTCCAGCCGTTGACCGGGTTCGGGGTGTTGTTGGTGACGGTCACCGTGCCGACGAGACCGTTGTTCCACGAGTCGGCCGAGTACTGCACCCGGCAGGTCGTGGCGCCCGGCGGCGGGGTGGTCGGTGGCGGAGTGGTGGGCGGCGGCGTGGTCGGAGGTGGGGTGGTGGGCGGCGGGGTGGTCGGGGGTGGGGTGGTGGGCGGGGGAGTGGTGGGGGTGGAGGTCAGGCCGAAGAAGTCGATGGCGGCCCGGGCCATGCCCGTCGACGGCAGGGTGTGCCCGGCGCCTTGGATGCTGTACGCCTCGACCTGGACCGTGCCGGAGGAGTTGGCGAACCGCCGCCGGTTCCAGTTTGCCTGCGGGGTGTCCGAGGACGTCGGCGTCTGGCTCAACCCGAAGACGTTGGTCCACTGCTCGACCGCCTCCTGCAGGAGCTGGAACGGGATGAGCGTGTCGTTGGTCCCGTGCCAGAGCTGGATGCGGGGACGCGGACCGCTGTAGCCGGGGTACGCCTGCCGCACCGCGTCGCCCCACTGCTGCGGGGTGCGGTCCATCCGGCCGTTGACGCACTGGCTGTTGGTCGGCGGGAAGTCGGCGGCGTTGGCGAAGCAGTTGAACGGCACGCCCATGAAGGCCGCGCCGGCCTTGAACACGTCCGGGTAGAGGGCGAGCAGGGCCTGGGTGGCCATGCCGCCGGAGGAACTGCCGGTGGCGTAGACCCGCTGCGGGTCGCCGCCGTACTGCCGCTGGGCGTAGCTGACCATCGACATGATGGAGACCGGGTCGCTGCCGCCGTCGCGGCGCTTCGAGGCGGCCGACCACACGTCGAAGCAGTTGCCGAAACCGGCCTGCTGGGTCGCGGTGGGATAGATGACCAGGTAGCCGTACTGGTCGGCGAGCCGGGCGAACTCGCTGCTGGAGTAGAAGCCGGTGCCGGATCCGCCGCAGCCGTGCATGGCGACCACGATCGCCGGATTGGCCGGCCGGTTGTCCGGCGCGTAGATGTGCATGCGCATGTTGCCCGGGTTGTTGCCGAAGCTGGTCACCTCGACCAGCGACGCGGCGACGGCCGGTGACGGGGACAGGGCGACGCCCGCCACGGCGAGGAGTAACGCGGTGGCCAGGGATGCCAGCAGCCCGGCTCTCGTTCGGGTCATGTTCACCTCCGGTGATAGGGGTCGACGCCGGAACCCGGGCACGGTGGACGTCGGGTCAGCCGACATCGACCGGGGGGCGGGGACCGGGCGTCGCGATGCGGGAGGTGCTGCCCTGCGGAGGGGATCCGCTCACCTCGCCGTGACGATGACACTTTCGTGCCGATTCGCGGCTCGCGCGCAAGCCAAAGTATGGAGTCGCGCCGAGAGCGCCAGCAACACGATGAGATTGATCGATATTTTCGGTCGGCCGCTGCCCGGGCGGCGGTGACGCGGCGGCGAACGTGTCCTCGGTCGCCGGGCTTCTCGGGCGTGCCGTGGCCGGTCGCGAAACACGCTAGCAACACGAGGGATGTCGATGTTAACGTTCGCAGAGTTGTCGATGTGCTGACGGGGCACCGATCGATCACCGTGGTGTGATCGCCAACATCGGTCCGGCCCGCCGATCCGGCGGCCCGGGAGCGAGCATGCGCAGCGCTGCTGCATTGATGTGATGTATCGCGACCTTACGCGCCACGCCCCGTCGCATCCCTGTGGATTAATCGGCCTTCGTGGGAGATCTAGGCGTTGACGCTGTGCGCCCGAAACGAATAACGTCTGATGTCTAAGCCGTGCCAGCGACACCACCCACACGCCGTCCGTGTTTTGGAGGGATCCCCATGTCCCGTCCCCGGCTCGCCCCGGCCACCCGCCCGCGGATCACGAACGCCACCGACGGCCCGATGCCGGACAGCGGCGGTGGCATCGCCTCCGGCTCGCCCTGAAACACCTGCGGCGACGATCGCACCTGTCTCCTGTGGACATCACCGCAGCCTGATCGCACCTGTTCCGTCGGACGTCCGTCGCCGCGCCCCGGTGGTCGCGGCGTCTGCGCCGTCGACGGCATCCCGATACGGAGGACACACCATGGAACGTAGGGCTCTGCTGAGCGGGGGCTTGACCGTGCTGCTCGCTGCCTCGGCCACTCTCGTGGCCGGGTGCGGCGACGACGGCACCGGCTCGGGCGGTTCGGCGCAGCTCGTCGGCGTCGACTACCCGCGTTCGGACACCGACTTCTGGAACTCCTACATCAGGTACGTGCCGCAGTTCGCCGACGAACTGGGCGTCGAGATCAAGACCACCAACTCGCAGAACGACATCGCCAACCTGATCTCGAACACCCAGGCCTTCATGAGCCAGGGGGTCAAGGGTGTGGTGATGGCACCGCAGGACACCGCCGCCATCGCGCCCACCCTGACGCAGTTGGAGAGTCGGGACATCCCGGTGGTCACCATCGACACCCGACCGGACACCGGCAAGGTGTTCATGGTCGTCCGCGCCGACAACCGCGCGTACGGCATCAAAGCCTGCCAGTTCCTCGGCACCAAGCTCGGCGGCACGGGCAAGGTCGTGATGCTCCAGGGCGGCCTGGACTCGATCAACGGCCGGGACCGCACCGAGGCGTTCAACGAGTGCATGCGCACGGACTTCCCCGGCATCACCGTCTTCGGCGAGGCCACCGACTGGAAGGCCGACGTGGCGGCGTCGAAGCTGCAGACCCGCTTCGCCTCGGACCCGGACGTCAAGGGCATCTACATGCAGTCCTCGTTCGCCCTGTCCGGCACGTTGCAGATCCTCAAGCAGCGCGGTCTCCAGGTGCCGCCGAGCGACCCGAAGCACGTCTTCGTGGTCTCCAACGACGGCATCCCGGAGGAGCTCAAGAACATCGGCGAGGGTCTGATCGACGCCACCGTCAGCCAGCCTGCCGACCTGTACGCCAAGTACGGGCTGGAGTACGTGAAGGCGGCGATGGACGGCAAGACGTTCCAGCCCGGCCCGACCGACCACGGCAGCACCATCATCCAGGTACGCGACGGCCTGCTGGAAGACCAGCTCCCGGCGCCGCTGGTGACGGCGGACGGTGCGCCGATCGCGGGTGAGCCGACGCTCAAGTTCGACGACGCCTCCCTGTGGGGCAACACCGCATGAGTACCGCCCCGCACCGCGCGGCCGACGGGCCGGCCGGCGACGCCCGGCCCATCGTCGAGGCGGTGGACATCACCAAGCGGTTCGGATCGACGGTGGCCCTGCTCGACGCGGGCATCGTGGTCCGGCCCGGCGAGACGCACGCTCTGGTCGGACGCAACGGCGCCGGCAAGTCGACGCTGGTCGGCATCCTCACCGGACTACAGGCCGCCGACGGCGGCGCGGTGGCGTTCGACGGTCGGCCGGCCCCGCCGTTGGGTGACCGCGACGCGTGGCGGAAGCGGGTGGCCTGCGTCTACCAGAAGTCCACCATCATCGGCACCCTCACCGTGGCGGAGAACCTGTTCCTCCACCGACACGCCCGGGGCGCGGCCGGTCTGATCCAGTGGTCGAGGCTGCGCCGGCAGGCCGAGGAACTGCTCGCGACGTGGTCGGTCGAGGTCGACGTACGTCAGCCCGCCGCGTCGCTCTCGGTCGAGCAGCGGCAGTTCGTGGAGATCGCCCGAGCGCTCTCCTTCGGTGCCCGGTTCATCATCCTCGACGAACCGACCGCCCAGCTCGACGGCGCGGGCATCAACCGGCTGTTCGTCCGGATCCGGGACCTGCGGGCCCAGGGCGTGACATTCCTGTTCATCAGCCACCACCTACAGGAGATCTACGAGATCTGCGACCAGGTGACGGTCTTCCGCGACGCGCGGCACATCCTGACGGCCCCGGTGGCGCAGCTCAGTCGGCCGGAGCTGGTCGCCGCGATGACCGGTGAGGACGTGACGATGCCCGAGGCGGATCACCGCCCGCTCGCGGCCGACGCGCCGGTGCTGCTCTCGGTGCGTGATCTGGCCACCGCCTCCGGTGCGCGACTGTCGCTCGAGGCCCGGGCGGGCGAGGTGGTCGGCATCGCGGGCGGCGGCGGCAGCGGGAAGGTCGAGGTCGCCGAGGCGATCGTCGGCCTGGCCCGCCCAGCCGGGGGAACGGTCGTGGTGGACGGTCGCACCCTGCGGCCGGGCAGCGTGCCGGACGCCCTCGACGCCGGGGTCGGGCTGGTGCCGCAGGACCGGCACCGGGAGGGGTTGGTGCCGCTGCTGTCCATCGCGGAGAACGTCACGATGACCGTGCCGGACCGGGTCGCGCGACGCGGCCTCATCTCGCCGGCCAGGCGTGACGCGCTGGCTCGCGACACCATCGCCGACCTGGCGATCAAGGCGTCCGGGCCGCAGGTGCCGGTCTCCGATCTGTCCGGCGGCAACCAGCAGAAGGTGGTGATGGGGCGGGCGTTGGCCAGCGCGCCGAAGTTGCTGGTGCTCATCACCCCGACCGCCGGTGTCGACGTCCGGTCCAAGCAGACGCTGCTCGGTGTCGTCGACGAGGTCCGCCGACGCGGCACCACCGTGCTGGTGGTCTCGGACGAACTCGACGACCTGCGGATCTGCGACCGGGTGCTGGTGTTGTTCCAGGGCCGGGTGGTCGGCGAGATGGCGTACGGCTGGCGCGACAACGATCTGGTAGCCGCCATGGAAGGGGTGGACCTCCACCATGTCTGAGACGCTGACTCCCACCACACCGCCAGCGGCCGCACCACCACCGTCCCGGTCCGCGTCGCGGAGTCTGGCTGTCGCCCGGCTACGCGACCTGGCGCTGGTGCCGGCGATCATCGCGGTCGCCATCGTCGGGTCGATCGTCAACCCGGTCTTCCTCAGCAGCGACAACATCATCAACGTGCTGCAGAGCATGTCGGAGATCGCCATCGTGGTGCTCGCCCAGACCATCGTGCTGATCACCGGCAAGATGGACCTGTCGCTGGAGTCCACCTTCGGCCTGGCGCCCGGCATCGCCGCGTGGCTGGTCATCGACCCCGCCCTCACCCGGGGTCTCGGGCTCGACGTGGTGCCGGACGCCTGGGCGGTTCCGGTGGTCCTGCTCGTCGGCGCGCTCGTCGGGGCCTTCAACGGTCTGCTCATCGTCCGCTTCGGTCTCAACGGCTTCATCGTCACGCTGGGCATGCTGATCGTCCTGCGCGGCCTGCTCACCGGTATCTCGGGCGGCCAGACCTTCTTCGCGCTGCCCGAGTCGATGACCTATCTGGGTTCCGCGACGTGGGTCGGCGTGCCGGCCTCGATCTGGGTGTCGCTGCTGTTGGTCGCCGTCGGCATCGTGGTCCTCGGCTACACCCGAGCCGGCCGGGCGCTCTATGCCATCGGCGGCAACGCCGACGCCGCCCGGGCGGCGGGCATCCGCACCGACCGGGTGCTGTGGGTCGCCCTCATCGTGGCCAGCGTCCTCGCCGCGCTCGCCGGTCTGCTGATCAGCGGCCGCCTGGCGGCGGTCCCGGCGGCGCAGGGCAGCGGTGCGATCTTCCAGGTCTTCGCGGCGGCGGTGATCGGCGGCGTCAGTCTCAACGGAGGCAAGGGAAGCGTCTTCGGCGCCTTCACCGGCGTCCTGCTGCTGTTCATGATCATCAACGTGCTGACGCTGGCCGGGGTGCCCGCACAGTGGACGAACTTCCTCAACGGCACCGTCATCCTGGTGGCCCTGGTGGTCTCCCGCATCACCGGAGGCAAGGCGCAGACATGAGGCCGGCGGTCCGCCGCACCACAGACCCCGAGTCCGGGCCCGACCCGGCCAGCCGTTCGACCCTCAGGAGTTTCGGTGAGTGAGCGCATCTCGTCCGTAGAGACCATCGACGTACGGTTCCCCACGTCCCGGCACCGCGACGGGTCGGACGCCATGAACCCCTTCCCGGACTACTCCGCCGCGTACCTGATCCTGCGGACATCGACCGGCGCGGAGGGGCACGGGCTGGTCTTCACCGTGGGGCGCGGCACCGAGATCCAGGTGGCGGCCGTCCAGTCGCTCGCCTCGATGGTGGTCGGTCAGCCGGTCGACGAGGTACTCGCGGACCCCGGCGCGCTGGCCCGTCGGCTCGTCGGCGACAGCCAGATCCGGTGGCTCGGCCCGGAGAAGGGGGTGGTGCACATGGCGGCCGGCGGGCTGGTCAACGCGGTGTGGGATCTCGCCGCCCGCCGGGCGGGCAAGCCGCTGTGGAAGCTGCTCGCCGACCTCACCCCGGAGCAGATCGTCGCGCAGGTCGACTTCCGCTACCTGCGCGACGCGCTGACCGAGGACGAGGCGCTGGACCTGCTGCGTGCCGCCGAGGGTGGGCGGGCCTCGCGGGAGCAGCGTCTGCTGGCCGAGGGCTACCCCGCCTACACCACCACCCCGGGCTGGCTGGGCTACGACGACGAGAAGCTCGCCCGGCTCTGCCGGGAGGCGGTCGACGACGGGTACCGGCTGATCAAGCTCAAGGTCGGCGGGAACCTGGCCGACGACGTACGCCGGATGGGCATCGCCCGCCGGGCGGTCGGACCGGACGTCCGCATCGCGGTCGACGCCAACCAGATCTGGGGGGTGCCCGAGGCCATCGGGTGGATGCGGGAGCTGACGCCGTTCGACCCGTACTGGATCGAGGAGCCGACCTCCCCGGACGACGTGCTCGGGCACGCCGCCGTGCGCAAGGCCCTCGCCCCGGTCAAGGTGGCCACCGGTGAGCACATGCACAACGCGGTGATGTTCAAGCAGCTCCTTCAGGCCGATGCCGTCGACGTGGTGCAGATCGATGCCTGCCGGGTCGCCGGGGTCAACGAGAACCTGGCGATCCTGCTGCTCGCCGCGAAGTTCGGGGTGCCGGTCTGCCCGCACGCCGGTGGCGTGGGGCTGTGCGAACTGGTGCAACACCTGGCCATGTTCGACTTCGTGGCGCTCAGCGGCACCACCGACGACCGGGCCATCGAGTACGTCGATCACCTGCACGAGCACTTCGCCGACCCGGTACGCGTGCAGCGTGGACGCTACCTCGCGCCGCGCGTACCGGGCATGAGCGCCCAGATCGTCCCCGCCGCGCTGACCGACTACCGGTTCCCCGACGGCCCGGAGTGGACCACCGCGCCGGTCGTGGCGGGAGCCCCGGCCGCATGATCGTCGACGCCCACCACCACCTGTGGCAACCGGACCACGGCTACCACTGGCTGGACGACCCCGCGCTGACGACCATCCGTCGCCCGTTCACCCCGGCGGACCTCACCCGCGAGCTGACCGCGACCGGCGTGGACGGCACCGTGCTGGTGGAGGGCGGTCGCTGCCACCCCGACGAGGCGGCCGAGTTCCTCGGCCACGCCGCCGACACGCCGCCGATCCTCGGGGTGGTGGCCTGGCTCGACATCGCGGCCGGCGACGTCTCCGCAACCGTCGCGGGCTACCGGCGGCTGCGCGGCGGTGAGCTGCTGGTCGGGGTACGCCCGCAGGTGCAGGGGGAGGCCGACCCCGACTACCTCGACCGGCCCGAGGTGCGGCGGGGTCTCGCCGAGGTGGCCGATGCCGGGCTCGCGTTCGACCTGGTGATCCGGGCCGACCAGTTGCCGGCGGCGGTCCGGGCGGCACGGGCGGTGCCGCAGCTCCGGTTCGTCCTCGACCACCTCGGCAAGCCCCGGATCGACGCGGGAGCGGCGGGTCTGCGGGCCTGGCGTGACCCGTTCGCCGCGCTGGCCGCCAACCCGAACGTCACCGCCAAGCTGTCCGGCCTGGTCACCGAGGCCCGGCCGGACTGGTCACCGGCCGACCTGAGCCCGTTCGTCGCGGTGGCGATCGCCGAGTTCGGCCCGGATCGTCTGATGTTTGGCTCGGACTGGCCGGTGTGTCTGCTCAGGTCCGACTACCCCGGCGTCCGTCGAGCGTTGGAGGCCGCGTTGCCGCCGCTGTCGGCGCGGGACCGGCAGGAGGTCTTCGCCGGCACCGCCGTGCGGACCTACGGACTGACCCGGCGGCCCGAACCCGCCGACACGGCCGGGTGACCCGGCCGTGCCGGGATCACGCGTCCGCCGCCTTGGCGGCGAGCACCGTACGCAGCCACGCCTCGGAGGTGTTCACGTGCATCAGGGCGCTGGCCTGCGCGAGCAGTTGGTCGCGCGACCGCAGCGCGAGATAGATGGCGTGGTGCTCGTCGATCGTCTTGTGGGCGGCATTGCCCTCGATCAACCCGCGCCACACCCGCGCCCGCAGCGTCCGACTGGAGAGCCCGGCCAGCAGCGACGTGAGGGTCTCGTTCCCGGTGGTCGCGATGACGGTGTGGTGGAAGGCGGTGTCGAACTGGATCAGCTTCTCGGCGTCGTCGGCGGCGGCCCGCATGTCCTCCAGGATCCGGGCGAGCTCGTCGAGGTCGGTGTCGGTCATCCGCAGCGCCGCCAGGCCGGTCGCCACCGGCTCCAGCATCCGGCGGACCTCCATCACCTCCAGCAACGTGTCGTCGCGCAGGAGTTCCACCGCGACGCCGAGGCCCTCCAGCAGCAGGCGCGGGGCGAGGCTGGTGACGTACGTGCCGTCGCCGCGACGCACGTCGAGCACCCGGGCCGACTCGAGCACCTTCACCGCCTCCCGGACCCCGCTGCGGGACAGCCCCATCTGCGCGGCCAGTTGCGGCTCCGGTGGCAGCCGTGCGCCCGGCGGCAGCTCACCACTCTGGATCATGCTGCGGATCCTGGCGATCGCGTCGTCGGTCAGTGCCATCCACGCCCCCTTCGGACCGGCCCGCCATGCGGCGTCGACATGGGCCCACCACCGCCTGCGGCAGGCAGCGGCAGCCCTCACCACTATAGATACATCGGACGTTTGGTGCCCTCGCGGCACCCTCGGCGTCTCAGCGGGGAACCGCCGGGACCGGTGCTCGGTCGGTCCGGCCGAGCGGCCGGCGGGAGAACGACAGCCCACCGGAAAGACCTACAGGAGGCGGCGTGAACCGCAGTGCGCAGTACGTCGGCGAGCAGACCTTCGTCGTCGAGGAGGCCGCAGTGGTGCCGCCCGGCCCCGGCCAGGTACGCCTCGACGTCGCGTACACCGGGATCTGCGGCACGGACCTGCACATCGCGCACGGGGCGATGGACCAGCGGGTGCGCGTACCGGCGGTGATCGGGCACGAGATGTCGGGCCGGGTGGCCGAGGTCGGCGCGGGCGTCGAGGGATTCCGGGTGGGGGACCCGGTCACCGTGATGCCGCTGGACTGGTGCGGTGAGTGTCCGGCCTGCCGTGCCGGACACACGCACATCTGCCATCGGCTCGACTTCGTCGGCATCGACTCGCCCGGCGCGATGCAACGGTCGTGGACCGTACCCGCGCGGCTCCTGGTGCCGCTGCCGGCGGACCTGTCGCTGGTCCACGCCGCGCTCGTCGAGCCGACCGCGGTGGCGGTGCACGACGTGCGCCGCTCCCGGCTGGTCGCCGGCGAACACGCGGTCGTCGTCGGCGCCGGACCGGTGGGCCTGCTCATCGCCACGGTCGCCCAGGCCACCGGTGCCGCGGTGACCGTGCTCGAACTCGACCCGCGCCGCCGGGAACTCGCCACCGACCTCGGCCTCACCGCCGTCGACCCGGCGACGGTCGACGTCGCGCGGCACGTCCAGGAGGCGACCGCCGGGGCCGGCGTCGACGTGGTGTTCGAGGTCTCCGGCTCGGCCGCCGGCGTCCGCACCGCGACCGACCTGCTCGCGGTCCGGGGACGGCTCGTCGTGGTCGCCATCCACCCCACCCCCCGCGAGGTGGACCTGCACCGGATCTTCTGGCGCGAGCTGGAGGTGATCGGGGTACGGGTCTACGACCGCACTGACTACGCCGAGGCGGTCCGCCTGGTACACACCGGTCAGGTGCCCGCCGACCGGCTCGTCTCGCGGATCGTGCCGCTGGCCGACGTGGCGCGGGCCTTCGAGGCGCTCGCCGCCGGTGGTGACGTCAAGGTACTCGTGGACTGTGGAGGAGACGCGTGAACCTGTTCGACCTGAGCGGCCGGTTGGCCGTGGTGACCGGCGCGCGACGCGGCATCGGGCTGGCGATGGCGGAGGCCCTGGCGGCGGCCGGCGCCGATGTGATCGGGGTGAGCGCGTCGCTGGAGGAGACCGGCAGTGAGGTGGCCGACCGGGTGGCGGCGCACGGGCGCGGGTTCGTGTCGTACCGGGCGGACCTGTCCGACCGGGCCGCCGTCCGGGCGCTCGGCGACTGGCTCGTCTCGTACGACCGGCCCGTCGACATCCTGGTCAACAACGCCGGCACGATCCGTCGTGCGCCGGCTGCCGAGCATTCCGACGCGGACTGGGACCACGTGCTGGAGGTCGACCTGTCGGCGCCCTTCGTCCTCGCCCGCGAGGTGGGCCGGGACATGATCCGGCGCGGCAGCGGCAAGATCATATTCACCGCGTCGATGCTCAGTTTCCAGGGCGGCGTGACCGTGCCCGGCTACGCCGCCGCGAAGTCGGGGATCGCCGGACTGACCCGCGCGCTGGCCAACGAGTGGGCACCGCACGGGGTCAATGTCAACGCGATCGCGCCGGGCTACATCGGCACGGACAACACCCGGGCGCTGCGGGACCAGCCGGAACGCAACCGGGCGATCCTGGAGCGGATCCCGGCCGGGCGGTGGGGGCACCCCGACGACCTCGCCGGAGTCACCGTCTTCCTGGCCTCCGACGCGGCCGCGTACGTGCACGGCGCCGTCATCCCGGTCGACGGTGGCTGGCTGGCCCGGTGACGTGCGTCGACCTCATCTCAAGAACATCTACACCTTGCTATGTTATCGCTCACAGACTACCTTTTGCCGTCAGGAGTGCAGGCTTCCGCTCACTCGCGACGTGCTCACCCGGGTGCTCGGCGTCCACCGTCCCGGCCGGCCGAGCCGGTCCCGCGACGCCCACCGGGTCCGCGCGCGGGACGGCGGGCGTCCGCCGCCACGCCACCTGACGTCTGAGGAAGGGAGGCCTGTCATGCGACTACCTGCCACCACCGCGTCCGTCGGCGCCCGCACCGACCGGCACCCGTCGGCAAGCCCGGCCCGACCGTCCGACACCGCCGAGGTGGTGGACCGCGCCGACCGGATGGAGCGCCTGCTGACCA
Source organism: Micromonospora sp. NPDC023869 (assembly GCF_055559695.1). Lineage (NCBI taxonomy): Bacteria > Bacillati > Actinomycetota > Actinomycetes > Micromonosporales > Micromonosporaceae > Micromonospora > Micromonospora sp. NPDC023869. The sequence goes on along the minus strand of NZ_JBVHKD010000006.1, from coordinate 65,497 downwards.
CGGTGATCGACGAGGCCTGCGGGCCGGAGTCGGCTGTCGACCAGCGGAGTGGAGGGGCCACCGTGCCCGTCTCCACCCTCGACCTGGTGGGTGGGTCGGTCGGCGTCGACCCCGCGGCGTGCCTGCTCGCCGCCTTCGACCTGGCCTACCGCGATCTGCCGGCCAGTGGGCAGCGGCTGGTCCGGTACCTCGGCCTGTATCCGGGCCCGGACTTCGACGCCGACGCGGCGGCGGCGCTGTGCAACCTGACCCTCGTGCAGGTCCGGCGAGGTCTGGGGGAGTTGCGCGACCGTCGGTTGGTCGTCCGGTGTGGCAGTCGTTACCGGTTCCCCGACCGGGTCGCCGAGCACGTGCGGCGGCTCGCCCTCGCCGAGTCCGCCGTGGACCGCAGCGCGGCCCTGGCGCGGCTCGGCGATGTCCGGCCGGGTGCGACGCACTGGGACGGTTCGACCGCCCGGCGCTGATCCGGGTCTCCTCGCCGCCGACCCGCCGCCCGACCATACATATGATGTATCTGGTTTGGGTTGGCGTGGGTGGGGCGGACGTCATCCGTGTGCGCGCTGACCGCACCGGCCGTGCGCGAGAGTCTGGCGAGCCGCCTCGTCGCCCCGTTCTGCCTGCACTTCGTCATGGTCCACAGGGAATTGGCGGCGGGCGCGACAGGTCGTCATCGACCATTGCCTATTTTGTCGCCGCCGGGTAACCTTCGCGAAACACATCAGATGTCTGGCTGTCTCCGTGGCCCTCGGGTTTCGCCCGACACGCCCGCCCGACGTCACCGAGCAGATCCGGCACATCGGCTTTCACCCTGTTCCCGCGCACCGGCGTGGCCTTCGGGCCACCGGTTGGAGGATCGATGTCAGACCTGACCCGACGGCAGGCTCTCAAGATCGGCGCGGCCGGCGCGGGCGGCGCCCTGCTGCCGCTGCCGTGGACCGCCCTGGCCCGCGCGGACTCCGCCCCACCAGCCCAGGTGCTCGCCGCCGGGGACCTGGCACTGTGGTACGACGAGTCCGCCGGGACCGACTGGCTGCGCGCGCTCCCGATCGGCAACGGCCGACTCGGCGCCATGGTGTTCGGCAACGTCGACGCCGAACGGCTGCAACTCAACGAGGACACCGTCTGGGCCGGCGGCCCCCACGACCCGAGCAACACCCGGGGACTGGCGGCACTGGCCGAGATCCGACGGCTGGTCTTCGCCAACCAGTGGACGCAGGCCCAGAACCTGATCAACCAGAACATGCTCGGCAACCCGGTCGGACAGTTGGCGTACCAGCTCGTCGGCAACCTGCGGCTGACCTTCCCCACCTCCGGCGGCGCGTCGCAGTACGAGCGGCAGCTCGACCTGACCACCGCGACCAGCTCGGTCAGCTACGTGATGAACGGCATCCGCTACCAGCGCGAGGTCTTCGCCAGCGCGCCGGACCAGGTCATCGCGATGCGCCTGACCGCCGACCGGAGCGGGTCGATCTTCTTCACCGCCACCTTCGACAGCCCGCAGCGGACGACGCTCACAAGCCCCGACGGCACCACGATCGCCCTCGACGGCGTCTCCGGCAACCAGGAGGGCGTCACCGGCGCGGTGCGGTTCCTCGCCCTGGCCAACGCCACCGTCAGCGGCGGCACCGTGACGAGTTCCGGCGGCACGCTGCGGGTCACCAACGCCACCAGCGTGACCCTGCTGATCTCGATCGGCTCCAGCTACGTCACCTACCGCAACGTCGGCGGCGACTACCAGGGCATCGCGCGCCGACACCTGACCGCCGCCCGGGCCAGCAGCTACGACCAGCTCCGCAGCCGGCACGTGGCCGACTACCAGGCGCTGTTCAGCCGGGTCAGCCTGGACCTCGGCCGGACCGCCGCCGCCGATCAGCCGACCGACGTACGGATCGCGCAGCACAACAGCGTCAACGACCCGCAGTTCTCCGCGCTGCTGTTCCAGTACGGTCGGTACCTGCTGATCTCGTCGTCCCGGCCGGGCACCCAGCCGGCCAACCTCCAGGGCATCTGGAACGACTCGCTGACCCCGGCGTGGGACTCCAAGTACACGATCAACGCCAACCTGCCGATGAACTACTGGCCGGCTAACACCACGAACCTGGCGGAGTGCCACGCGCCGGTCTTCGACATGGTCCGTGACCTGGCGGTCAGCGGCGCCCGCACCGCCCAGGTGCAGTACGGCGCCGGCGGGTGGGTCACCCACCACAACACCGACGCCTGGCGGGCCACCTCGGTGGTGGACGGCGCGTTCTGGGGCATGTGGCAGACCGGCGGCGCGTGGCTGGCCACCCTGATCTGGGACCACTACCTGTTCAACGGCGACGTCGAGTTCCTGCGGGCGAACTATCCGGCGATGAAGGGTGCCGCGCAGTTCTTCCTCGACACGTTGGTGACCGAGCCGACCCTCGGCTACCTGGTCACCAACCCGTCGAACTCGCCGGAGATCGGCCACCACGCGGACGCCAGCGTGTGTGCCGGTCCGACCATGGACAACCAGATCCTGCGGGACCTCTTCGACGGCTGCGCCCGGGCCAGCGAGATCCTCGGCGTGGACGCCACGTTCCGGGCCCAGGTCCGCGCGACCCGGGACCGGCTGGCCCCGAACCGGGTCGGCTCCCGGGGCAACATCATGGAGTGGCTCTACGACTGGGTGGAGACCGAGCGGACCCACCGGCACATCTCACACCTGTACGGGCTCGCGCCGAGCAACCAGATCACCCGGCGCGGCACCCCGCAACTGTTCGCGGCGGCCCGGCGCACCCTGGAGATCCGGGGCGACGACGGCACCGGCTGGTCACTCGCGTGGAAGATCAACTTCTGGGCCCGGATGGAGGAGGGCAACCGTGCCCACGACCTGATCCGCTTCCTCGCCACCCCGGCCCGGCTCGCGCCGAACATGTTCGACCTGCACCCGCCGTTCCAGATCGACGGCAACTTCGGTGCCACCGCGGGTGTCGCCGAGATGCTGCTCCAGAGCCACGCCGGTGAACTGCACGTGCTGCCGGCCCTGCCGACCGCCTGGCCGAACGGGCGGGTCTCCGGGCTGCGCGCCCGGGGCGGACACACCGTCGGCATCACGTGGAGCAACGGCCAGGCCGGCGAGATCCTGGTCCGGCCGGACCGCGCGGGCACGGTACGGCTGCGCGGCCGGCTCTTCGCCACCACGTACACCGTGGTGGACGTCGCCGACGGCACGCCCGCGCGCACCACGCGGATCGAGTCCGACCTGGTCGAGGTGACCGTGCAGGCCGGCCGCACCTACCGGGCCACCGGGCAGGGCGTCGCCCTCCCGACGCTGGAGCAGAGCTTCACCAACGTCAGCACCACCAACGACACCAACACCGGAGTCGGCAACTTCGACGGCAACGGCGCCTCGCTCTCCGCGCAGGCCCTGGCCGCGGCCGGTGTCACCCCCGGCGCCACGCTGAGCCGCAACGGTGTGACCTTCCGCTGGCCCAACGTCGCGCCGGGCGGTGCGGACAACGCCATCGCCTCCGGGCAGGCGATCAGCGTCACCGGCACCGGTCGTACGCTCGGCTTCCTCGCCACCGGCACGTACGGTGCGGTGTCCGGCACCGGCACGGTGGTGTACGCCGACGGCACCCGCCAGACCTTCACGCTGAGCACTCCGGACTGGTACGGCGGGCCGCACAGCGGAGCCACCGCGGCCGTGGTCACGGCGTACCAGAACCGGCCCAACAACCAGCGGCAGAACACGGCCGCCTGCGTCTACTTCGTCGGTGTGACGTTGCAGAACAAGGAGGTCGCCCGGGTCGAGCTGCCCAACATCAGCCCCCGCCCGGCGGCCAACGTGCCGACCATGCACGTCTTCGCGATCGCCATCGCGGCCTGACGCGCCGGTCCGGGGCGGCGCGACGGGGAACGAGGGCGGGGTCGCCGTGGACCGGCGGCCCCGCCCTCAGCGGATCACTCGAACAGGGACAGGGTCAACGTCGAGGTGTACTCACCCGCGGCCACGTCGGCCGGGGTCCGCAGGAACAGGTCCGCGTCGACCGAGTACGCCCCACCCGCGACCGCACCCGAGTCGAACGTCGAGACCAGCAACTCCTGGTCGACCAGACCCACGTTGTTGCCCGGCTGCGTCGGCTCGTCCAACACCGTCACGACCTCTTCACCCTCACTGACCAGACCGGTGTCCCCACCGTCGACCAACCGCGGCTTCCACCCCAGGTGCCCCGCACCGATCGGCTCCTGACCCGCACCACCGGTGAAGTCCGTCGCGCTGCCCAGCACCGCCCACGCCGCACCCTCCGGCACCTCGTCAGCAGTACGCGTGTCGGTCACCGTCACCGTCGGCAACCCGCCGACGAACTGACGCACCAGCAACGTCGACCCGTCCTCGGTCAACGCCACCGAGTCACCCGCGATCGACATGGCGAGGACACCCGGCTCCACCAACTCCTCGATCTCCACGGTGACCGTCACGTCACCGGTGTCACCCGGGTCAGCCGACACCGGCGCGGCCATCGCCACCGACCCCACCAGCAAGGCCCCGGCGGCACCCGCCGCCAGCAACCGCTTCCGATTGTCTGTTCTCATCTGCATCTCCGTGTTCCTCGTGATCGACAGTGGGAATGCTCAGCTACCGCAGGTGGCGGCGGCGTGTTCGGCAGTGCGGACGGTCGTCACGTCCGTGCCGTCGATCGACCCGGTGACCCGGACGGTCGCCGTACCCGCCGGGACTGCGGCCGTCCGGGTGGTGAACTGCTGGAACGCGCTCGCACCCGGTGCCACGGCCGACACCGACCGCTGCCCGTACGCGGTCTCCAGCACCATGTTCACCGGCGCGTCGTGGTCGTTGCGGGCCTGCACCGCCACGTATGCCTTGCCGCCGACGCACCGCGCCTGCACGCTGACCGTCACCGGCAACTCGGCGGTGGCCGCCTCGAACGCCCAGGTGTCGATCTCGAACAGGTCGGCACCCGCCGGCCCCGCGTAGGTGAAGTAGACGTCGTGCACCCCGCTCACGCCGTCGAGTGCGGTGCTGAGCTCCGTCCACTCGCCGATCGCCCCGTCGACCGGGATGGTGGCCACCACCGGCGCGGCCACGTCACCGAGCCGGAGCTGGATCGACCCGCCGGCCACCAGCGGCCGGACCTTGGCGGTGAGGCTCTTGGCCCCGGCGCCGAAGTCGACCGAGGAGAGCGCGGTCCAGTCGCCGTTGTCGATGTCGCGGACGACCAGGTTGGGTGCCGCGTCGCCGAACTGCGCGGAACCGCCGTCGATCTTCGCGGTGGCGATGCCCTTGCTCCAGCCGAAGGTCTCCGCCTCGAACACCCGGTACGGGTCGAAGTCGCGGACCTGGTCGACACCGGCGTAGTCGCCGACCACCTGACGGATCGTGCCGTCCGCGTTGAAGCTCAGTTCCTGGATGTGCGGGCTGCGGTAGCCCTGGGTGGTGTTGCCGTTGATGCGCTTGTTCAGCGTCGGGCCGTGGTAGGTGAAGTAGTACTTGCCCTCGTACTCGAAGGCGGACTGGTGGTTGTTGCCCCCGGTGCCGGTGCCGAAGAACTGCGACTGGTTCGGGAACAGCACGCCCGCGTAGGTCTCCTTCGGCCAGACCATCGGGTCGTCGGAGATCATGTAGCCGATCTGGCCACCGCCGGGGTAGCCGGGCAGCGGCGTCTGGTTACCACCGAAGTCGTTGCCGCCGAAGTGCGACGAGTACGACAGGTAGTACTTGCCCTCGCGCTTGAACACCTGGGCCGCCTCGAAGGCCACCGGAGCGTCCACGACCGCCGCCGAACCCTCGGTCGACACCATGTCGTCACCGAGCTTGATCGACCGCAGGTTCTTCGGGTTGTTGAACCGCTCGGCCGCCGGCATGGTGGTCGCCGCCGGACCGCCGCCGAAGTAGAGGTACGCCTCTCCGTCGTCGTCCACGAAGGGAGCGGGGTCGAACTTCCAGGCGACCGCCTCGGCACCCGGGGTGCGGCCGTCGATGAGCGTGCTGGTGCGCTCGCTGGTCCACGGCCCCACCGGCGACGCACCGGTGATGACGTTGCTGGAGCCGCCGCCGTTGGCGTAGTACAGGAAGAACTTCTCCTGCCCGTCGACCACCTTCTTGGCCATGCCGGGCGCCCAGGAGTTGTTGGTGAACGGCGCCACGCCGTTCGGCCCGGCGACCTGGATCTCACCGTGGTCCGTCCAGTTGACCATGTCGGTCGTGGAGATCACGGTGATCTGGTTGATGTCGCCGTAGTTGATGCCCGGTGAGACACCGGTGGTCGGGTTCGGCGCGTACCCCTGGGTGTCGTTGGTCATGTACATGTAGACCCGGCCGTCGTGGACGAAGCCGTACCCGTCGGCACCGAACTTGTGCCCGATCAACGGGTTGTGCTCGCCGGGCAGCTTGCCGACCACCTCGATGGTCTTCGACGCCGGCGGAGGCGGCGCGGCGCCGACCACCGACACGTCGTCGAGCGTGAAGTCCATCAGGTGCACGTTCGGGTCGGCGGCCGGGTTGCTCGTCCACGGGGTCTCGAAGAACAGGCGCGCCGTCGAGACACCCTGGCTCGCCGGGATGGTGAACTGCCCGTTGACGTGCGCCCACTGACCGCGGTTCGCGGTCACGCTGACCAGGTTGGTGTAGGTGGAGCCGCCGTAGTGCATGGTGGCGAAGAACTGCTTCGTCGCGGGCGAGGCCGCGTTCTCGTACTTGATCCGGGCGCTCAGGGTGTACGTCTGCCCGGCCTGGACCTTGCCGGAGAGGTCCTGCATCGGGCCGGATCCGGTGGTCGCCCGGTTGGTGACCCGCACCGCGCTCGACCCGGCGTAGGCGTCGGTGGTGGGGGAGAGCGTCGCGCTGTCGGTGGCGTTGCCGTTGTTGACGAACCAGTTCGCCAGGCCGTTCTCGAACCCGCCGTTGACGACGAGGTTCGTGTCGGCGGCCTGGACCGGTGCCGCCGCGACGAATCCGGCGAGCATCACGCCGGCCGTCGCGATGGCGGCGACCCGTCGGCGGGCCCCCGTTCGTGGACGAGGTGTCACGAGATGTCCTCCTTGGTGTGGAACGGGCAGGGGAGTTCATCGGCACCCCGGAGCCGGCGTGGGACCGGCTCCGGGGCAGATCGGACGGGCGGGATCAGCCGCCGCAGGTGCCGGCCGGGTACGCCGAGGTGCGCACGGTGGTCACGTCCCTGCCGTCGACCGTCCCGGTGACCCGGACGGTCGCCGTACCCGCCGGGACGGCTGCGGTGCGGGTGGCGAACTGCTGGAACGCGTTGGCACCCGATGCCACGTTCGGGACCGACCGCTGGCCGTAGGCGCTCTCCAGCACCACGTCCACCGGCGCGTCGTGGTCGTTGCGGGCCTGCACCGCCAGGTACGCCTTTCCGCCGACGCACCGCGTCTGCGCGGTCACGGTCACCGGCAACGTGTCGTCACGCAGCACCCCGAGCCGGGCCAACTGGAAGCTGAGAGCCCGTTCCGGTGCGTCGATCTGGTTCTGGGTGCCGAACGTGCCGGCACGGGCCGCCGTGGCGGCGGTCAGGGTGGCACGCATGGCCGCCCAGGCGTCGGCCGGGTACGCCGACTCGTCGAGCGTCGCCGCGTACGCGATGGCGGCGTCCAACTCTCCGGTGTCCAGCGGCCGGTTCTGCGCGGTGAGCGTGTCGCTGAGCAGGTAGTGGTCGAAGTCGACGTGACCACCGGTCTGCTGGGTCGCGTAGTTGAACAGGCCGACCCGGTGCCCCATGAAGTGGGCCAGGCTGCCGTCCAGCGTCTGCGGACCCACGCGGTTGCCAAGCTGCGTCCAGGCCACCCCGTCCAGGCTGTAGTAGAACGTCGTCCAGAGCTGCCCGGTCGGCGAGGCGAAGTCGAGGTCCGCCTTGACGTGCACCTCGGTGGCGTCGCCGAGCGACACCGTCGTGCCGGGGAGGAAGTTCTCCACCGTCGCCTGGTCCAGGTCGACGGCGAACGGCTGTCCCCGGTTGACCACGCCGAGTGTGTTGACCCCGCCGGCACGCTTGACCGCCACGTACGAGAAGCCCCGGTTGTAGGCGGCCAGGCCCGCGACGTCACCGTCGGCCATCCGGGAGATGTCCATCCGGGTCTCGGCGGACTGCCGGGGTCCGAACGTCCGCTGCGACAGCGTGTTGCGGGCCTCCTCGAACCAGGCCAGCTCGGCGCGGTTGGAGAGCTTGGTGTAGACGTAGTTCCCGGTGACCACCTTGCCGGTGGTCAGCCGCAGCCAGCCCTCCCGGTCGGTCAGCGACCAGTAGCGGTTGTCCGGCGCGTGGTTCCACTCCCAGGCCATGTCCAGCCGCGATCCGTTGGGCTTGATCTCGGCCTCGGTCGGGTGCTCGGTGGTGAGCGGCTGCCCGACGATCGAGACGTCGTCGATCAGGTATTCCACGCTGGAGGACGGCGGCTGCGGGTTGGCCCACGGCGTCTCCACGGCGAACTTGAAGTTGTTCAGGTTCGCGGTGGCCGGCACGGTGTACTGGCCGGTGATGGTCGTCCACTGCCCGACCGGGACGCTCGCGAACGTCATCACCTGCACGCCCGAGCCCCAGTCTGCGGCCAGGTTGAACCGTACGCTGCTCGGGCCCGACGTGTACTTGACCTTCGCCGACACGGTGTAGGTCACGCCGTGCTGCATCTTGCCGTTGAGGAACTGGTTCGGGCCGGAGCCGTTGACCGTGCGGTTGCTGACCTTCAGCGCGGACGAGCCGGCGGCCGGGTCGCCGGTGTCCAGTGCCAGCGTCGCGCCGAACTGCGCGGCCCAGGGCGACACCGTCCCGGCCTCGAAACCGGCGTTCTCCAGCAACTGCACGCCGAGCAGCGACTCGTCGACCTCCGGCGCCGCCGGGATGGTCCACTCCTCGTCCATGTACGCCTTGTGCGGCGCGTCGTTGGCGAAGTCGTCCGAGACCACGATGGACTTCTGCCGCTCGAACCGCTCCTGCGCGGGACTGAGCGCGATCGGCTTGGCGAAGGGGCCCTCGACCGGCACCACGCCGTTGTTGCCGAAGGTCGGCCAGCCGTCCTCGGACCAGGTCGCGGGGATCAGCGCCGGGATGCGCCCGATCGGGAAGGTGTCCCGGAAGAACATGCCGTGCCAGTCGGTCCTGCCGCCCTCCCGGGCGATCGGCACGAGGCTGCCCTGCGCGAAGCCGTTGGAGTTGAGCACTCCGCGCGCCTCGTAGGTGTTCACCCCGCCCTCCGAGGTGTAGCGCCCGAGCAGCTCCGGCGAACGGAGCATGACGACCTGACGCCCCTGGCCGGAGGGCCAGGTGATGATGACCGCGTAGTAGTAGCCGTTGATGTAGTAGAACTGGGCGCCCTCGAAGAGGCCACCGATGAAGGGCTGGCCCGCGTAGTCGCTCGCGGTGAAGACGTTCGGGTAGTCCTGCACGATGGCGGTCAGCGCGGAGTTGAGCCGCACCGCGCTGATGTTCGCGTTGCCGTAGAAGATGTACGCCGTGCCGTCCCGGTCGAAGAAGAGCGACGGGTCGTGGAGGCCCCGACCGAGGGCCGTCCGCTGCCACGCGCCGTTCTCGATGTCGTCGGTGCGATAGATGTAGGCGCCGCCGAGGTTGTTCGTGTTGAAGGCGACATAGAACATGCCGTCGTGGTAGCGCAGCGACGACGCCCACTGACCCTGGCCGTACGAGTTCTGGCCGTTGCGCAGCGAGAACGAGTCGCCGATGCTCGCCCGGTCGAAGACGTAGTTGACGATCTCCCAGTTCACCAGGTCGTACGACTTCATGATCGGTGCGCCCGGGCTCAGGTGCATGGTGGTGCTGATCATGTAGTAGATGTCCCGGCCCTCGGCGTTCTCCGCGGCCGGTACCCGCTCGACGCCGATGTCCGGCACGTCGGCTCGGAACAACGGCACCGTGTAGGTGCCGTCGCCCCGGTCGGTCGAGGTGTACGACGACCGGGGCGACCAGGGCTCGGCGGCCTGTGCGGTGCCGCCGGTGGTGACCAGTCCGGCGCCGAGCAGCGCGGCGGTCGCGGTGAGGGCGGTGGCCCGTCGACGGGCGACTGAGGTGCTGAGCTGCCGGAACGGGGCGAGGACGGTGTCGATGTTCATCCGCCTGATGAGGGATCGGAGGCGGGGCGTGCGGGAGCCGACGAACACCTGCATACGAACTCCAGAAGCGAGGTGACGGGGCCCCTAGCTTGTTAGCGTTAACATGGATCGTCAAGAGTTTCCGCGATACTCGCCTGAAATGTCCGCGTAACACCGTCATCGATGCCTCCTGGGTGCGCTCCCACGAGTCGGGCCGCCCCAGAGTGTCGAGGGCGGGGCCGACCCCGCCCTCGACACTCCACACTCCACACTGTTTCTGACTAGACGAACCGCCAGAGATTGGCGTTGCCGCCGTTGTCGTCGGCGAGCACGATCTGCGCCCCCTGGGCGGACGAGGAACCGCTGACGCCGAGGACACGTCCGCCGTTGCCGGACTGGATCCGGAAGGCGCCGCCCGAGCCGTACCGCAGTCGCCAGCGGTTGGCCGCCGTGCCGTTGTCGGCCCACTGCACCACCCGCGTGCCGGTGCCGGTGCCGCTGTTCTCCAGGCCCAGCACCTTGCCGCTGTGCAAGTTGCGGAACCGCAGGTAGCCGTTGCTGTCCACGAGCGCGGTCCAGAGATGGTCGGCGGTGCCGGTGTCGCCCCACTGGATCACCAGGCCACCGTCGGCGGTGGACATGTTCTGCACGCCCAGCACCAGACCGCTGGCCAGGTTCTGGACCCGCCGCGCGCCGTTGGGCAGGAACCGCCACAGGTTGTCCGGCGTGCCGTTGTCCGGGTCCTGCACCACCCGCGCGCCCTGGGCGGTCGAACCGCCCAGGACGGCCAGCAGCTTGCCGGTGTGTCCGTTTCGGATCTTGTGGGACCCGTCGCCTGAGTCCACCACCGTCCACCGGTGGTCGGCCGTGCCGGTGTCGCCCCACTGCAGGACCTGGGCGTTGTCGGCGGTCGACATGTCCTGCACACCGAGCACCTTGCCGCTGTTGGCGTTGCGGAACCGCACCGTCGCGCCGTCGACCACGAGCTGCCAGTTGTGGTCGGCGGTGCCGGTGTCGCCCCACTGCAGGGCGGGAGCGCCGTCGGCGGTGGACATGTTCTCGACCCCGAGCACCAGTCCGCTGGCGGCGTTGACCAGCCGGAACGTCGCATCGCCGGTGCCGCCCGAGCCGCCGGTGCTCCAGTAGACGGTGTAGTTGTGGCCGTGCGCGTCATAGAACGGGATCAGGTTGACGGTGGACCCGTTGGCGGTCGCGGTGAAGGTGAGCGCGGTGCTGCTGGTCCGGGTCACCGAGCCGGCCACCAGGGCGGGCAGCGCCGACAGCGCGGTGTTGCCGTAGTTGCCGGAGAGCACCGCCGGGCCGTACCGCAGCGCCGAGACGGTCGGGTTGTCGTTGGTCGGCTCCAGAACCACCCGCATCGGCAGGCGTACGGTCACCGTGTCACCCGAGGTCCAGTTGCGGGTGAGGGCGGCGTACGTGCCGGGCGTGGTGGCGATGTTCTGTGCCGTGCCGTTGACGCTGACCGTGGCGCCCTGCGTCCACGCCGGGATGCGGATCCGCATCGTCCACGACCCGCCGACGCTGCCGGTCACGGTCAGCGCGGTGGTGTCGCCGGCCGGGAAGCTGGTGGACTGGGTGACCGTGATGCCGCGCTGCGACCAGTTCAACACCGACGGCATGAACAGGTTCACCGTCAGGGTGCTGCCGTTGTGGAAGTAGATCGCGTCCATCAGCGTGGTGTTGCTCTCCAGGCCGGTGCCCTGGCAGCACCAGAAGGAGTTGTAGTCGGTGCTCCAGGTGCCGCCGCCCCACGCCGGGCCGACCCCCCGGCGGCCACCCGGTTGCAGCGGCGTGAAGTAGGTGACGTGACCGTGGTTGTCGCCCGGGTTCTGCGCGCCGATCAGGTGGTTGAGCAGGGCCCGCTCGTAGAAGTCGAAGTACGCGACGCGGCTCGGGTCGAGCAGCCACAGCTCCCGGGTCAGCTTGAGCATGTTGTACGTGTTGCAGTGCTCGCAGGTGTCGTTGCGCAGGTACCCGGCGATGGCGTTCGGCGCGCGGAAGTGCTCGGCCTGGCTGTTGCCGCCGATCGCGTACGTGCGCGTGTTGACGGTGAGGTTCCAGGCGTTGTTGGCGATGTCGCGGTAGCGGGTGGTGCCGGTGGCCTTGAACTCGCGGGCCGCGCCGATCCACTTCGGGATCTGCGTGTTGGCGTGCAGCCCGTTGAGCTGGTCGGAGTTGGCGGCGAGGGGGTTGAACACGGCGGCGTGGTCGAAGCGCTGGGCGGCGGTCAACCAGCGCCCGTCACCGGTCTGCTGATACAGGTCGGTCAGCACCGCGTTCATGCCACCGAACTCGGTGCCCAGCATGGCCTGCATCTGGGTGGAGCTGAGCCGTCCGGTGCGCCAATCGACCCAGCCGGCGAGCGCCAGCAGCACGTCGCGGGCCTGGGTGTTGCCGATGTGCCGCCACACGTCGAGCAGCCCGGCCATGGTCTTGTGGATGGTGTAGTACGGCACGTTGCCGTTGCTGAGCGTGCGGTTCTCCACGGCGGTGAAGTCGGACTCGGGATAGCCGCAGAGGTATCCGGTGTTGAACCCGGCCGCCGCGTTGTTGGCCTGGCACTTGGCCAGCTCGGCCACCATCAGGTTGGCCTTGTCGCGGCATGTGGTGTCGCCCAGGACGGCCCACATTTGCGCCCAGGCGGTCAGGAAGTGCCCCTGGGAGTGGGTCCGGAACGGGAAGGTGGGCGCCTCCCAACCGCCGAGCGCCGCCGCGCCGCCGGTGGAGAGGCGGTGGTTGGCGCGGAAGTTGTAGAGCAGCCGGTTCACGTCCACGAAGCGCAGGTAGTTCAGCGTCCGGTTCTGGTTGTCCAGCCAGCGGCTGGCGGTCAGCCGCACCTGGCCCGCGTCGAAGGCGTACGCGGAGACGCCGATGTCGGGCCGGGCCGGTGGGATCGCCGCACCGGCGGCCTGGCCGCGCAGCACGGGGCCGATCGTGCCGGCGACGGCCGCCACTCCGGCGGCCTGGAGAAGGTGGCGACGATTGAGGGACGGTTGGGGCATCACGGCCTCCGGGTGCGGGGACGGGAGCGACTCGGGCGGACGGTGGCCGGGCCGGGGCGACGGCCCGGCCACCGTGGGTACGGCATTACGAGGTGACCCGGAAGGTGGCGTCCTGACGGTCGGCGACGCTGGAGGACGAACTGAGCGGGTCGATGCGCAGCACGTATCCGGCGTGGCGCAGGTAGTACGTGGGGAAGTTGTACGAGCGGAACGACGACCAGGCGCCGTCGGCCAGCCCGGCGGTGCGGTAGAACGTGGCGTCGGCGCGGAAGGTCGCGCTGTTGTCGTTGGGGTCGAGGCGGGCCACGTACCCGCTGTGCCGCAGGAAGCTGCCGGGCACGTTGATCGACTCGAAGGACACCCCGGCCGAGTCGGCGAGGCCGGGCACCATCCGCCACATCTGGTCGCGGTGCGGATCGAACGGGTACGGGTCGATGCGGATCGCCCGGTTGGAGTGCCGCACGAAGTAGTCGGGCAGGTTCCAGGACTTCAACCGGACCCAGTTCGGCAGGCCCCAACGGCTGACCGCGCCGTTGTACTCGGCCTCGGTGATGCCGACGATCGAGCCGTGCTTGGAGTTCAGCGGCGGCGTGTAGTCGCGCTGGTTGAGCACCGACCACGAGTTGGCGCCGATGTTGCTCGTGCCCCAGAGGTAGAAGTCGTTGTTGATCGGGCTGAACGAGTCGCCCCAGAGCCACCAGCCCGACCCGTCATTGCGCTTGAGCAGGTGGGCGCCCTCGATCGCGTTGCCCTGCCGCAGTCCGCTGGTGTAGGTGGTGAAGCTGTTCGGGGCGCCGGTGTTCGACCGGGCGCCGTACAGGTTCCCGTTGGACAGGTTCTTGTAGTACATGTACGTCACACCACCGTCGACGTGGATGTCGGCGTCGAGCACCGGGAAGCCGGGGCTGAAGTAGGTCTGCGGCGCGCTGACGGTGCGGAAGTCGCTGGTGTAGTTCACCAGGAACAGGTCCGTGGTGGTGTTGGCCGAGTAGACGATGGCGTACTGGCCGCGTCCGGCGTCCCAGAACACCGTCGGTGCCCAGGTGTGCACGTTGGCGTAGGTGTGCATCTGGATCCGTCGGTACCCGGTGAAGCTGGTCAGGTTGGTCGAGTCCCACACGTGCAGGTACTGGCTGTTGCGGCCGAAGTTGAGCCCGAACAGGTCGGTGGCGACGACCACGAAGGTGCCGTCCTGCTTGCGGAAGATGAACGGGTCGCGCAGTCCCAGGTCACCGGCGGTCGGGGTGACGACCGGGTTGTTCTGGTTGAGCGGTGACCAGTTCAGGCCGTCCCGGCTGACCGCGAGGTGCAGGCCGTAGTCGGCCGCCGACTGGTTCGGTGACTCGGTGAAGTACGTCTTCAGGTATGCGGTGTAGGTGGCTGCCGATGCGGCATGCGGATTGATCGCCAGGCCGGAGGCGGTGAGACCGGCGGTGGCGATCGCGCCCAGCGTGAATGCTCGTCGAGTCAGAGCCATCGTGCTGACCTTTCTCGGGGTGGGGACGGGGACGTGACTCCGGCACGTCAAGGACTGGGGGCGGCCCTTGAGCCCAGGCGGTGGCGTGCGTTCAGACCGCGTCGCCGCGGGAGGTCGAGGCGTCGAGACCTCGGCGCGCGCGGGAGTGGGCGGAGCCGTGGTGGGCCCTCGTCACACGGGCGGTGCATCGTGTGCTGCCTGCGGCGATGGGCGGCCCTCGCCCGTCTCCACGGGCCTGAGGTTTCGACTGTGTTATGCGCCGATGTCGATGTTATCGCTAACAATACGATGCGGTTAACGGGCGCGCAAGACTCGGATCGGCGGGCGTCGAAGCCTCGCATTCGTCCGCCGTCCGGGTCTGGTGCGACAGCCGCGCGAGGCGGCATCCTACCGGCGGTGCCGACCGGCCGCCTGGGCTGATTGCGTTCTTTGGGATCCTGATACCGGTTTGGCGGTGTTTGCGGCATATAGACCTCGTGGTGAAATCCGCTCAATACGCTCCTGGACGACGGAACCCATGCCAGATGTGTGAGGGCACGATGAGGGACGCCGACACCATCGTCCTGCCCCGGCTCGCGTCGCCGGAGGCCAGCGACGAGGACCCCTGGGGGGAGGGCCGGGACGGCGGCCCGGTCCGGCCGGTGACCGACACCCGCTGGTGGCGGGTTGCCGCATGGCTGCTGCCGGCGCTGCTGATGGGCGCGCTCGGCACCGTGCGGGCCGGCGCACCCGGCCTGCGCCTGGAAGAACTCGCCACCTGGGGCAGCGCCGCGTCGTCCTGGCGGGACACCTGGTCCCTGCTCCGCTCGGTCGACGTCACCGTGGTGCCGTACCACCTCCTGGTGCGGGGCTGGTCGGAGGTCTTCGGCACCTCCGACCTCGCGCTGCGCGGACCCTCGATCCTGGCCATGACCGGGGCGGCGGCGCTCGTCGGTGCGATGGCGTCCCGGCTGTTCACGCCGGGCACCGGCGTGCTGGCGGGCGTCGTCTTTGCCCTGCTGCCGACCTCGGCCCGGTACGCGCAGGAGGCCCAGCCGTACGCGTTGACCCTGCTCGCCGCGGTGCTCGCCTCCTGGATGCTCCAGTCGGCCGTCGACCGGCCAAGGTTCGGACGTCTCGCGCTCTACGCCGGTTCGGTGGTGGTGCTGGGTCTGTGCAACGTGATCGCGCTCCTGCTGCTCGTCGGTCACGGCTGGACGGTGTTCGCCTTCCGGCGTGCCGTGACCGGCCGATGGCTCGTCGCGGCGGGCGTCGGCGTGCTGCCCGCCGCCGGCCTGCTGTGGCACGCGATCGTGCAGGGCGGCCGGCTGCCGAGGTTGTCGAGCCCGAGCCTGGACGCGCTTGCCGCGACCCCCAGGGAACTGTTCGGTGTCACCGCGCTGGGGATGGTGCTGCTCGCGCTGGCGCTGTTCAGCCTGCCGATGCGCTATCCCGCCGCCATCTACACCACCTGGGCGGTGGTGCCGCCGCTCGGCTTGCTGATCGTCGCGCAGGTGGCACCGGTCTGGCTGCCGCAGTTCATGCTCTTCACGCTGCCCGCGTGGGCCACGCTCGGTGCGGCGGCCCTCGCCAGGGTGCGCCTGCGGTGGGCCGCGGGGGTGGTGGCGGCGATCGCCGTGATCGGCGCGCCGATCCAGGTCGCGGGGCGCGAGCCCGACGGACACGAGCAGGCCACCCGGCAGCTCGCGGAGATCATCGACGGACGACTGCAACCGGGCGACGGGGTGGTCTACGAGTCCGCCGACCCGGAGGGCGGTTGGGTCGGCCGGCACGTGGTGGCGCACTACCTGCCGGCCGACCGTCGGCCGCAGGACGTCCTCGCCGCCGGTCCACGACACCTCCGAGGCCGGCTTCCGGTCGCCGAATGTGCCGACGTGGCCGGATGCCTGACCGGTACCCGGCGACTGTGGGTGGTCCGACTCGGCGAGCGGACCGACCCGGTGCACGCCCTCGGCGGTGCCAAGGAACAACTGCTACGCACCCGGTATCAGGTGGCGCAGGTCTGGCGACCCACCGGCCTCACGTTGGCGCTGCTGGTGAGCGAGCGGGACCAACTGTAACTCTTCGTGTTCTTCGTGGCCGCCTCGGTGGCCGGAGCCTTGGGAGGCAACGTGGGCGTCGTCGTCGACACACGCCTGTCTCGAACCACACCGAAAGCGAGCCCCGGAGGTGGATCCCCGGAGGTCGCTCCGGACCGACCGCCACCCGCCCGACGTCCGGACCGTCGCCAGCTCAACATCCGGGCCCGGCTGGCCTACGCGAGATGCGGGGCGGTCGCCGGACCGCTGGTCACGCCCCGGGATCCGCAGGCGGCCGTCGAGTTCCGGCACGTACTCTCGCCCGCCGCGCGGTTGATGCTGACGCTGCTGGTGCTGCTCAACAGCGCGGCCGGCCTGCTGCTCGTCGGCTGGCTGCTGCTCCCCGGACATGTGCCGGGGTCCGACGTGACCGGGCTCGGCAGCTGGCAGACCACCGCTGCCCGGCTCGGCTTCTGCGTGGTGGTCGGCGTCGAGCTGATCCGCCTCGCGCAGAACATGGTCGTCTGGGTCTTCGCCTACCACGCCCGGGACCCGGTCCCGGTCGACCCGCCGGTCGGCCTGCGGGTCGCGCTGCTCACCACGATCGTGCCCAGCAAGGAGCCGCTCGACGTCGCCGAGCGGACCCTGCGTCGGATGCGGCAGATCGTGTACTGCGGA
The DNA here is from genome assembly GCF_055559695.1 of Micromonospora sp. NPDC023869. NCBI lineage: Bacteria > Bacillati > Actinomycetota > Actinomycetes > Micromonosporales > Micromonosporaceae > Micromonospora > Micromonospora sp. NPDC023869. The sequence goes on along the minus strand of NZ_JBVHKD010000006.1, from coordinate 48,262 downwards.
CGGGTCGACGTCTGGATCCTCGACGAGGGCGACGACCCGGCGGTGAAGGAGATGGCGGCGCGACTCGGGGTACGCCACTTCAGCCGATCCGGACGGCCGGAGTACAACCAGCCCAGCGGAGAGTTCCGGGCCCGGACGAAGTCCGGCAACCACAACGCCTGGCGGGCCGAGCACGAGCACCGGTACGACGTGGTCGCCAGCGTCGACCCGGACCACGTCCCGATGACGAACTTCCTGGAACGTACGCTCGGCTACTTCCGCGACCCGGACGTGGCCTTCGTGGTGACGCCGCAGGTCTACGGCAACATGCACCAGAACCTGGTCGCCCACGGCGCTTCGGTGCAGCAGTACCTGTACAACGGGCTCATCGCCCGCGGCGGCAACGGGCTGGACGCGCCGCTGCTCACCGGCACCGGTCACCTGTACCGTCCGGCGGCCTGGCGCAGCGTCGGCGGCTACCAGGACTCGATCATCGAGGACCACCTGACCAGCATCCGGATCCACGCCGCGAGGAATCCGCAGACGGGGAACCAGTGGAAGGGCGTCTACACCCCGGACGTGGTCGCGATCGGGGAGGGTCCGACGTCCTGGGCCGACTACTTCAACCAGCAGAAGCGCTGGGCGGCCGGCATCTGCGAGATCCTGGTCCGTCCCGAGCTGCGCGCGCCGCGCGAACTGCGCTCCCGCCGGCGCTGGCAGTACCGGCTGCTCCAGTTCTACTACCCGAGCGTGGCGGTCAGCCTGTTGCTGGGCAACCTCGCGACGGCCATGTACCTGCTCACCGGGGTCAGCGCGGCCCGACTCGACGTCGCCGTGTGGTCGGTGCTCTGGGGCTCGACCATCGGCACCTGGTTTCTGCTCTGGCTCTGGCTGCGCCGATTCAACATCGCGCCGCACGAGCGGGAGGAGATCGGCCTGGTGGGCATGGCGCTGGCGCTCTTCGCGGGTCCGATCTACGTCGCCGCCGGCTTCGGTGCGCTGCTGCGCCGAAAGCTCGGCTTCGTGGTGACCGCGAAGGGCCGGTTGCGCACCACCGAGTCGCTGGGCACCTTTCGCCTGCACCTGTGCTGGGCGGCAGCCGCCGCCGGCCTGCTCGCCGCCAGTTTCGCGCTGGACAACGACTTCACGTTGCTCCGGGTGTGGCCGATCCTGACCATCCTGACCGGTCTGGGCCCGCCGCTGATCGCACTCGGGTCGAGCCTGACGGCCCGGACCGAGCCGGCCGTACCCGCTGAGTCCGGCACCGTGCAGGCGGAGCGCGCCCGGGGGAAGGCCCGGGTTGCGGTGGAACCGGGGACACCATGGTGAGGCTGACCGTGCCACGGGTGACGGTGGCGCTGCTGAGTGCGCTCCTGCTGGCCTACGCCTTCGCGATCGCGCCGATGAACGGTGCGGGGAAGCGACCCGACCCGTCCCGGGCCCTGGTCGCCGAGGCGACCGCCGCTCCGTCGCCCGCTGTGTCGCCACCGGCGGCGGTCTTCCCGCCGGCCGGGAAGACGTTCGTCGGTGTCGCGACCAAGGAGGGGCCGTACGACTTCACGCCGGTGGACGCCTTCACCGCGGCGGCGCGTCACCAGCCGCAGGTCATGCTCTTCGGCTCGGGTTGGGCGACCGACACCTTCGACCCGGCGCTCTTCGAGGGCATCAGCGACCGCGGCATGCTGCCGATGCTGGCGTGGGAACCGTGGGACTACCGGTTGGACGAGGAGGCCCGCGAGAAGGGGACCGAGCGCCACAAGATCGACAAGCTCCGCTCGAACCAGCCCGACTACCGGTTGTCCCACATCACCCGCGGCGACTTCGACCGGTACCTGCGGTCCTGGGCCGAGGGGATCAAGGCGCTCGGGCATCCGGTGGCGATCCGGTTCGCGCACGAGATGAACGGCAACTGGTACCCGTGGTGCGAGATGGCCAACGGCAACCAGCCGGGCGACTACGTCGAGGCCTGGCGCCACGTGCACGACCTCTTCGAGGCCGCCGGTGCCACGAACGTGATCTGGGTGTGGAGCCCGAACGCCAGGTGGAGCAACTCGACGCCGGACCTCGCCGACCTCTACCCGGGCGACGACTACGTCGACTGGGTGGGGCTGTCGGGCTACTACGGGATGGGCGCCTTCTCGAAGTACCGCACCTTCGACGCGATCTTCGCCGAGACCATCAAGGAGATCCGTACCTTCACCGGCAAGCCGTTGGTCATCACCGAGACCGCTGCCTCCGACATGGTGGGACGCAAGGCCGAGTGGATTACCGAGACGTTCCGGTCGCTGCCGCGTCACGCGGACATCATCGGGCTGATCTGGTTCGAGGTGAACAAGGAACGGGACTGGCGGATCGTCAGTTCCCCGGCGGTGACCAAGGCCTTCGCCGAGGGGGTGGCCGACCAACGCTACCGCTTCACCTGGTCGCCCGACCTGATCCCGCGCACCGAACTGGAGGACTAGCGCGCGGCTTGACCCTCCACCGGGTCGAGGCCGCACAGTGCCTCACCGGGACACCGGCCGGTACCGCGACCAGCGGTGCCGGCCTGGCGCGTCGGCGGTGGACGGGGAGGACTGTGGTGGTTGCGGCGATCGGTGTCCGGTCGGCGGTGCCCGGCGCGTACTGGGCGTGGCTCGGCGGGACCGCGTTGAGTCTGGTCGGCGTACAGGCCATGGCCTTCGCGATGACCTGGGTGGCGGCCGGGCACGGGGGCCGCTTCGCCGCGGTGGTGCTGACCGCGATCAACCTGCCCCGCGCGCTGTTGCTGCTGGTGGGTGGCGCGGTGGCCGACCGGGTCGGCGCCTGGCGCGTCATGGTCGTGTCGGACGCGGTGATGGTCGCGGTGACGCTGGCGCTGGCCGCCGCCGCGTGGTCCTCGACCGACCCACGGCTGCCGCTGCTGCTCGCCGCCGTGGCCATCGGGGTCGTGGACGCCTTCTATCTGCCCAGCACGGGCTCGATGCCCCGTCGTCTCGTGCCGCCGGACGCGCTGGCTCGCGCGATGTCGGCCCGCCAACTCGCCGGCCAACTCGCTCTGCTCGCCGGGCCGTCGCTGGGCGGTCTCCTGCTGGCCGGGGCCGGGTTGGCCGGCGCGGCCCTGACCAACGCCGTGACCTGCCTGGTGATGCTGTCGGTCCTGCTGGCCCTGCGGTCGCAGGCAGGTCGGTCGGCGCAGCCGCGAGCGGCGGACCTACGAGCCCGTGCGGACCCGGAGCCGCCCACGGACCCGGCGCCGTCGCTGTGGCGGGCCTGTCTGGACGGAGTACGGGTCGTCTCGTCGCGCGGTGCCCTGCGTCCCGCGTTGCTGCTCACCGGTGTCGCCGCCGGGTTCCTGCTGCCGGTCTCCTCGCTGCTCGTGCCGCTGCTGGCCCGGGAGCGGGTGTGGTCGCCGCAGGTCACCGGTGCCGTCGTCGCGGCGGTGGCGCTGGGTACGGCCACCGCCGCGGTGACGGTGCTGGCCCGTGGCGCGCTGCCCCGCGCCGGCCGGGCGGCCGCCACCGGACTGCTGGTGGCCGCCGCCGGAGTGGCCGCGCTGGCGGCGGGCGGCTCGCCGGAGTCGGCGGTGGCGGCCGGGGTGGCGGTCGGCGCGGGGTCCGGACTCTTCGGCACCCACATCGGCCCGCTGATCCTGGCCGCCGCCCCGGTCACGCACCTGGCCCGGGTGCAGTCCGTGCTGGTGCTCGTGCAGAGCCTTCCACTGCTGCTGACCACCAACCTGCTCGGCTCGCTCGCCGAGGCCGCGCGGGTCTCGACGGTGCTGCACGGCTGCGCCGGGGTGCTGGCGGTGGCCGGGCTGGTGGCACTGACCTCACCGTCCCTGCGGCGTTGACCGGCCACGTTCGGGGTTACCGGCCCGCGCCGGTGGAGACTGGATGATGGTTCGCGCCCGCACCGCCGAGGGGAGTCCCGCACGTGGCCACGCACGAGGTGTTCAACCAGGTTCCGCCGTTGGTCGGCCACGACGTCGCCGACGACCCGGCGCTGCTGGCCGGGCTGGCCCGCGAGGGCGCCGAGTGGGCAACGGCCGACCTGCGTGAACTCGGCCGATTGGCGGGCGGAGAGGCCGCCGCCGAACACGGCCGGCTGGCCAACGAACACCCGCCGACGCTGCGTACCCACGACCGCTACGGCCGTCGGGTCGACGAGGTGGAGTTCCACCCGTCCTGGCACGAGCTGATGCGGACCGCCGTCGGCCACGGGCTGCACGCCGCGCCCTGGGCCGACCCACGGGTCGGCGCACACGTCGCGCGGGCGGCGAAGTTCTACACCTGGCGACCGGACGCCGGTCACGGGTGCCCGATCTCGATGACCTATGCCGTGGTGCCGGCACTGCGGCACGCGCCGGAGCTGGCCGACCGCTACGAGCCGCTGCTCACCGCCCGGGTGTACGACTTCGGGCTGCGCGAGCCGCTGGGCAAGCGGGGACTGCTGGCGGGCATGTCGATGACGGAGAAGCAGGGCGGTTCCGACGTGCGCGCGAACACCACCGCCGCGCGCCCGCAGGCCGACGGCAGCTATCGGCTGGTCGGGCACAAGTGGTTCACCTCGGCGCCGATGAGCGACCTGTTCCTCACCCTGGCCCAGGCGCCGGATGGGCTGACCTGCTTCCTGGTGCCCCGGGTGCTGCCCGACGGCGAGGGCAACCCGATGCGGCTGATGCGCCTCAAGGACAAGCTCGGCAACCGGTCCAACGCCTCCGCCGAGGTCGAGTACGACGAGGCGGTCGCCTGGCGGGTCGGCGACGAGGGGCGGGGCGTCCGCACCATCATCGACATGGTCAACCTGACCCGGCTGGACTGCGTGATCGGCGCGGCGGCCGGGATGCGGCAGGGCGTGATCACCGCCGCGCACCATGCCGCGCACCGGCAGGTCTTCGGCCGGTACCTGGCCGACCAGCCGCTGATGCGTAACGTCCTGGCCGACCTCGCGGTGGAGTCCGAGGCGGCGACCGTGCTGATGATGCGCCTCGCCGGGGCGACGGACCGCTCGGTGCGGGGTGACGCGGTGGAGACCGCATTCAAGCGGATCGCCCTGGCCGTCGGCAAGTACTGGGTCTGCAAGCGGTGGCCGGGGCACGCCGCCGAGGCGCTGGAGTGCCTGGGCGGCAACGGGTACGTCGAGGAGTCCGGGATGCCCCGGCTGTTCCGCGAGTCGCCGCTGAACTCGATCTGGGAGGGGTCCGGCAATGTCGCCGCGCTGGACGTGCTGCGGGCGCTGGCTGGGCAGCCCGAGGTGCGGGCGGCGTTCGAGGCCGAGGTGGGCATGGCCGCCGGTGTGGACTCCCGACTCGACGCCGCGGTGCACCAGCTCCAGGTCGCTTTGGACGACCCGGTGGACCTGGAGGTGCGGGCCCGTCGGGTGGTCGAGCAGTTGGCCCTGGTGTTGCAGGGCGCGCTGCTGGTGCGCCACGGTCATCCGGCCGTCGCCGACGCCTTCTGCGCCTCCCGCCTCGGCGTCGACCGGGGGCACGCGTACGGCACCCTGCCGGCCGGCGTCGACTTCGCCGCGATCATCGACCGGGCCACCCCCGAGGTGGCCTGACCGCTGGCTTGCCACCGGATCGGTCCGGCGCGTCGTTGAGTCCACGTCGGAGCGTGTGGGATTCTGATGCGTCGATGCCGGTCGCGTGAGCGCGCTGACCGTCGCCTCAGGGGCACCCGGAGCCGCCACGGCCTCCCGGGAGGCGGCGGACGAGCTGTTGTCGTGGCGTCCGCCCGCGTCCGAGGCTGCCTGCCTCGGACGCCGGGCCGGGCGGGTCGCCGCCGTGAACACACGAAGGACGACCATGACCATCTCGAACAGGCACGGTGTTCGACCTCTGAACCCGCCGTTGCGACTCTCCCGGCGCGGCCGGGCGGCCCTGGCGGCGAGCCTGCTGCTCGCCACCGGCGCGCTGCTCGGTGTCGCGCCGCCCAGCGTCGGCGCGGCGACGGCACCGGTGGCGGTGACGGTGAACGCGCGGGCCGGGCTGGCCGCCGTGCCGGACACCGCCCTCGGCGTGAACCACGCCATCTGGGACTCGCAGTTGGGCACCACCGAAACCTCGGACCTGCTGCGCGCAGCCGGCGTGCAGATGATGCGGTACCCCGGCGGTTCGTACGCCGACATCTACCACTGGCGCGACCACACCGCACCGGGCGGGTACGTCGCGCCGAACACCGACTTCGACACCTTCATGGCCGGGGTACGCCGGGCCGGCGCCCAGCCGATGATCATTGCGAACTACGGCACCGGCACACCGCAGGAGGCGGCCGACTGGGTGCGCTACGCCAACGTGACCAAGGGGTACGGCGCCCGCTACTGGGCGGTCGGCAACGAGAACTACGGCAACGGTCACTACGGCTCTGCCTGGGAGGCCGACGAGCACCCGGACAAGAGCGCCACCTACTACGCGAACCTGGTGGTCGAGTACGCCGACGCGATGAAGGCCGTCGACCCGGACATCAAGGTCGGCGCGGTGCTGACCATGCCGGCGAACTGGCCCGACGGGCTGACCGCCGGCGCGGACCCGGGCCCCTGGAACCAGACCGTGCTGTCGATCGCCGGACCGAAGATCGACTTTGTCGACGTGCACTGGTACCCGGGCGGCAGCCCGGCCGAGTCGCTGCCCCGGACCAGCCACATCACCGACGCGGTGCACCTGCTCCGGCAGCAGATCAGCCGGTACGCCGGACCGGACGCGGACCGCATCGGCATCAGTCTCACCGAGGTGAACGTGACCGCCGAGGGGATGACCAGCCAACCGGCCGCCTTGTTCCTGGCCGACGCCTACAGCGGGTTGCTGGCCAACGGGGTCTTCACCGTGCAGTGGTGGAACGTCCGCAACGGCATCGGCAAGGTGACGACCGTGGCGGGGCAGACCGACTACGGCGACTTCGGGATGCTCTCCAGCGGCACCTGCACCTCGGACGGGTCGGTCTGCGAGCCGCCGCTGAACACGCCGTTCGCGTCGTACCACGGGCTGACCATGATGAGCCGGTTCGCGCGCACCGGCGACCAGTTCGTCCGGGCCGGCACCAGTGACCCGCTGGTCGCCGCGCACGCGGTACGCCGGGCCAACGGGGAGGTCGCGGTGCTGCTGATCAACAAGGACCCGGACAACGCGCGGGAGGTCGACATCGACTACGCCGGGTTCGCCCCGTCGGCCGCCGCGCCCACGGTGCACACCCACACCAACGGCGCCACCGCCGTCGCCACCGCGCAGACCGGCAGCGCGACCAGCCGGATCCTGCCGCCGTACTCGCTGACCACGCTCGTGGTGCGTCCGGCCGCCGCGCCGGGCGGTCAGCCGGGCGCACCCGGCCGACCCACGGTCGACGGCGTCACCCACCGCAGCGCGACCATCTCCTGGCCGGCGGCCACCCGGGGCGCCGCCCCGATCGCCAAGTACGAGGTGTACCGGCAGCACGGTGCGGTCAGCGAACAGCTCGGGGAGACCTCGGGCACCAGTCTCACCGTGGACAACCTCGTCCCCGGCGCCCGGTACACGGTCAACGTGCTGACCCGCGACACCGCGGGCCGGGTCTCCTGGGCGTCCCCGCCGCTCACCTTCACCACCGGGAGCCCGGCGACCAGCAACTGCGCCGTCCGGTTCGCCAGCACCACGGACTGGGGCAACGGTTACGTGGCCGATGTCGAGGTGGCGAACACCGGGGCGGGCGCGGTCGACGGCTGGACGTTGACCTGGACCTGGCCGACGAGCTGGCAGCAGGTGAGCAGCGGCTGGAACGCCACCTGGGAACAGGTCGGCACCTCCGTCCGGGTGACCGGCACCGACGACAACCGCCGGATTCCGGCCGGGGGCACGGTCACCGCCGGGTTCGTCGGGGCGTACAGCGGCCCGAACGTGACGCCGACCGCCTTCCGGCTCAACGGCACGCTCTGCACGGTGCGGTGAACCGGGCCGGGGTCGCCGGTGGAGACCGTCCACCGGCGACCCCGGTGACTGGCGATTTTGCCGATGCGCTGCCGGCCGGACATCTCGAACACTGATCGCAGTCGATACCGCCCGGACCGAGGGAGTGCCCGACGTGCGATCATCCACCACCACCCGTTCCCGTTCCCGTTCCGCGACCCTGGTGGCCCGGCTGGCGACGGCCGCCGTGCTGGCCGCCACCGGTGGCCTCGTCGCCACCGCCGCGCCCGCCCAGGCCGCCAGCCCGTACGAGCGCGGCCCGGCACCGACCGACGCGATCCTGGAGGCGAGTCGCGGTCCATTCGCCACCTCCTCGACGAACGTCTCCTCGTTGAGCGTCAGTGGCTTCGGCGGCGGCGTCATCTACTACCCGACCAGCACCAGCGAGGGCACCTTCGGCGCGGTCGCCATCTCGCCCGGCTACACCGCCTCCTGGTCGAGCCTGAGCTGGCTCGGTCCCCGGATCGCCTCGCACGGGTTCGTGGTGATCGGCATCGACACCATCACCCGTCTGGACCAGCCGGCCAGCCGGGGGCGTCAGCTCCTGGCCGCGTTGGACTACCTGACCCAGCGCAGCTCGGTGCGCGGCCGGATCGACGCCGATCGGCTGGCGGTGGCCGGTCACTCGATGGGCGGCGGCGGCAGCCTGGAGGCCGCCGCGAGTCGACCGTCGTTGCAGGCCGCCGTGCCGCTGGCTCCGTGGAACCTGACCAAGAATTGGTCGAACCTGCGGGTGCCGACGCTGATCATCGGCGGGGAGAGCGACAGCACCGCTCCGGTCGCCACGCACTCCGAGCCGTTCTACACCAGCATCCCGGCCTCGGCGGAGAAGGCGTACCTGGAGCTGAACAACGCGGGGCACTTCTTCCCGAACACGGTGAACACGCCGACCGCCAAGCAGGCGGTGGCCTGGCTCAAGCGGTTCGTCGACGACGACACCCGGTACGAGCAGTTCCTCTGCCCGGGGCCGGGCGGCCTGGCCGTCGAGGAGTACCGCACCACCTGCCCGCACTGATCCGACGCGCGCCACCACGGATCGCAGGCCGCCGGTCCACCGACCGGCGGCCTCACCGTGCATGAGGAGTGCATGGAACGGCGATCGGTGGCGTGCCTGGTGACACCGCTCGGTGGCTTTCCCGGCACCGTCGTCACGGGCTGCGAGGGCTTGACGCCATCACGGAGAAACGTACACTCCGAGTGTAATTAGTTTGGCCCGACGCGAGGAGGTGGGTCGATGACCGACGGCCTCGCGTTGCACGACGTCGGCGTGCGGTTCGGCGGCCTCACCGCGCTCGACGACGTCTCACTGCGGGTGTCCCCGGGCGAGGTGGTCGGCGTGATCGGCCCCAACGGCGCCGGGAAGACCACGCTGTTCAACGTGGTCTGCGGCTTCGTCACCCCGCACCGGGGCACGCTCACCCTGGACGGCCGGTCGCTGCGGCCCGCACCGCACCGCCTCAACCAGCTCGGCATCGCCCGGACACTCCAGGGCACCGGGCTGTTCGCCGGGCTCAGCGTGCTGGAGAACGTGATGGCCGGTGCCTCGCACCTCAGCCGGACCGGCCTGCTGCCGGCGCTGCTCGGGCTGCCCCGCAGCGACCGCGACGAGCGTCGGCTGCGCCGGCACGCGATGACCGTCCTGGCCGAGCTGGACGTCGCGGCGTACGCCTCGGCGGCACCCGACACCCTGCCCCTCGCCATCCGCCAACGCGTCGGCCTGGCCCGGGCGCTGGCCGCCCGCCCCCGGCTGCTGCTGCTCGACGAGCCCGCCGGAGGGCTCGGCGGCGAGGACGTGGCCGCCCTGGCGGACCTGGTCCGCGCGCTCCCGCACCGGGCCGCCGACCCCTGTGCCGTCCTTCTGGTGGAACACCACATGGACCTGGTGATGGCGGTCTGCGACCGGATCGTGGTGCTCGACTTCGGCCGGGTCGTCGCGACCGGAACGCCGGAGCAGGTCCGCGAGGACCCGGCCGTGCTGGACGCCTACCTCGGCGCGGCCGTGCCGCAGGACGCGGCGACGGTGCCGCAGGACGCGGCGCACCCCGGCGGGACCGCGTCGTGAGCGCGCCGCCGGCTCTGCTCAGCGTCGAGGCGCTGGCCGTCGGCTACGGCCCGGTGCCGGTGCTGCACGGCGTGGACCTGCGGGTGACCACCGGCACCATCGCCGCCGTGCTCGGCGCCAACGGCGCCGGCAAGACCACCCTGCTGCGGGCCCTCTCCGGTGTGCTGCGTCCCACCGCCGGCACGGTCCGCTTCGCCGGTGAGGACCTGCGTGGCGTCCGGGTCGAGCACCTGGTCCGGCGCGGCCTGGCGCACGTCCCGGAGGGGCGTGGCGTGATCGGCGAGTTGACGGTGGAGGAGAACCTGCGGCTGGGCGCGCTGTGGCGGGCGGACCGGGCGGACGCCGCCCGCGCCCTCGACGAGGTCTACCACCTCTTCGCACCGCTGGCCCGGCGCCGACGCCACCTCGGCCACCAGCTCTCCGGCGGGGAACGGCAGATGCTGGCGCTCGGGCGGGCCCTGGTGGCCCGACCCCGGCTGCTGCTGCTCGACGAACCGTCGCTCGGCCTGGCACCTCGGGTCGTGGCGCAGACCATGGCGCTGCTGCGGCGGCTCCGCGACGACACCGGGCTGACCGTGCTGCTGGTCGAGCAGAACGTCCGCAGCGCGCTCGCCGTCGCAGACCAGGGCATCGTGATGGCGCTCGGCCGGGTGGTGCTCGCCGCCCCGGCGGCCCGGCTCCGCGACGACGCCGACCTGCGCCACGCCTACCTCGGGTTCTGACGCAGAAGGAGGATCGTTGGACCGCTTCCTCTTCCTCACCCTCGACGGGCTGTCCCGAGGGGCGGTGTACGCGGCGTTCGCCCTCGCCCTGGTGCTCATCTGGCGGGCCGCCCGCATCGTCAACTTCGCCCAGGGCGCGATGGCCGTCGCCGCCGCGTACGCCGGGTACGCGGTGACCGCCGCCACCGGCTCGTACTGGGTGGGGTTCGCCGCCGCGCTGGTCGCCGGTCTGTTGCTCGGCGCACTCGTCGACGTGGCGGTGATGCGGCTGGTGGACCACCGCTCACCACTCAACCCGGTGATCGTCGCGCTCGGGCTGGTGCTGCTGATCCAGGCCGTCCTCGGCATGGTCCACGGCAACGAGTACCTGCCGGTCCAGGCCCCGCTGAGCCGTACCGCGCTGACCGCCGGTGGCCTGGCCGTGCTCTCGCCGTACGACCTGTTCGTCCTCGCCACCGTCGGCGTGGTCGGCGCGGCCCTGGTCTGGATCTTCACCCGGACGGCGGTCGGCCTGCGGATGCGCGCGGCGGCGTTCGCGCCCGAGGTCTCCCGGCTGCTCGGGGTCGACGTGGCCGGGATGCGGACCCTCGGTTGGGCGCTGGCCTCCGGCGTCGGCGCCCTGGCCGGCATGCTGGTGGTGCCGACCGAACTGGGCCTGCACCCGCACGCCATGGACCTGGTCTTCGTCACCGCGTTCACCGCAGCGGTGGTCGGCGGGCTGGACAGCCCACCCGGCGCGGTCGTCGGCGGTCTGGGCGTGGGGCTGCTGCTCTCCTACGTCAGCGGGTACGCCGGCGGCGACCTCATTCCCCTCGCGGTGCTCGCCCTGCTGCTGGCGGTGCTGCTGCTGCGTCCCGGTGGCCTGTTCGCCCCGGTGAACGCGAGGCGGGTGTGAGCGCCACCCGGGCGGCGTCGCCGCCCCGCCCCGCCGTCGACACGCGCGCCGGAGTCCGGCCGGTGCCGACCCTGCTGCGACACCTCGCCGTGGCACTCGTCGCCGCGCTGGTGGTGCTGGTCCTCAGCTACCAGCTCGACCCGTTCCGCAACTTCCAACTGGCCACCGTCGCCGCGTACGTCTGTGCGACCGCCGGGCTGACCGTCCTGACCGGACTGTGCGGGCAGCTCTCCCTCGGGCACGGGGCGCTGATGGCCACCGGCGCGTACACCGTCGCGCTGTGCCAGCGCGCCTTCGCCGACCGAGGCGTCACCTCCGGCGCGGTGCTGCCGGTGTCGTTGGGCGCGGCGGTGCTGGTCACCGTGGTCGTCGGTGCGGTCGTCGGGGTGGCCGCCGCCCGGCTGCGCGGCCCGTACCTGGCCGGGCTCACCCTGGCCGTCGCAGTCGTGGTGCCGGCGTCGGCGGTCACCTTCGACGGTCTCCTCAACGGTGAACAGGGCCTGGCGGTGCCGACCGCCCCGGCACCGGCCGCCCTGGGGACCGCGTTCCCGTACGAGCGCTGGCAACTGTGGTCGGCCGCCACGGCGGCCCTGCTCTGCCTGGTGCTGCTGGCGAACCTGGTCCGCAGTCGGTACGGCCGCGCCTTCCGGGCGGTACGCGACGACGAGGTGGCCGCCCGCCTCGCCGGCATCCACGTGGCCCGTACCCAGGTCGTCGCGTTCGTGGTCAGCGCCGCCGCCGCCGGTCTCGGCGGTGCCCTGCTGGCGGTGCTGGCGCAGAGCGTGTCGCCCGGCGCGTTCGGCCTGACCCTGTCGCTGTTCCTGCTGATGGCGGTGGTCATCGGCGGCCTCGGCCGGCTGGCCGGCGCGGTCTGGGGCGCCGTCGCGCTGGTCGCTCTGCCCGACCTCGCGCACTCGGTGACCGACCTGCTCACCCTCGCCCCGGCGACCGCCCGACGACTGGAGGGCAACCTGCCGTTGGCGATCTTCGGCAGCACGTTGATCGTCGTCATGATCGCCGCGCCCGGTGGCGTGCAGGGCGCCCTGTCCCGACTGGGCCGGGCGCTGCGGAAACGACAGCCGGCACACCCCACCCACCACCCCGCACCACCGGACCGATGAAAGGTCGGTGTCCCATGCGCTCCACGACACGACGCGGTCTCGCGACCGCCACCGCGCTCGTCCTGCTCGCCGGCTCCGTGGCCTGCGGCGGCGACGATTCCTCCGGCACCGTCCCCGGAGTCACCGACACGGAGATCGTCGTCGGCACCCACATGCCGCTGACCGGTCCGGCGTCGGCCGGCTACTCGAAGATCGCCCCGGCCACGAAGGCGTACTTCGACCACGTCAACGCCAACGGCGGCGTGCACGGCCGGAAGATCACCTACCGGTTCGTGGACGACGGGTACAACCCGGCGAACACCCAACAGGTGGTCCGGCAACTGGTGCTCCAGGACCGGGTCTTCGCGATCCTCAACGGTCTCGGTACGCCCACCCACACCGGCGTGCTCGACTTCCTGCACACCAACCGGGTCCCCGACCTCTTCGTCGCCTCCGGCAGCCGCAACTGGGACCAGCCCGACCGCTACCCGGGCACCTTCGGCTTCAACCCGGACTACACCGTCGAGGGCAAGATCCTCGCCCACCACGTGCGGACCACGCTGCCCGGCCGGAAGGTCTGCTTCCTCGGTCAGGACGACGACTTCGGGCGGGACGCCCTGGTCGGTGTGGAAAAGGTGCTGGGCGCCGAGGCGATCGTGGCCCGGCAGACGTACGTCACCAGCAACACCAACGTGGCGCCGCAGATCGGTGCGTTCAAGGCGGCCGGCTGCGAGGTCGTCATCCTGGCCACCGTGCCGGGCTTCACCGCGCTCTCCGTCGGCACCGCCGCCCGGCTGGGCTTCCGCCCGCAGTGGCTGGTCTCGAACGTCGGCGCCGACCAGCCGACCCTGGCCCGTCAGCTCGGCGACGCCGCCGGTCTGCTGGAGGGGATGATCGGGCTGAACTACCTGCCGATGCCCACCGACACCGGCGACCCGTGGATCCAGCTCTTCAGCCGGGTGAACGCCGAATACAACGGCGGCGCGGAGCTCGACGGCAACGTCGTCTACGGCATGGCCGTCGGGTACCTCTTCGTGCAGGTGTTGCTGGCCGCCGGGCCCGAGCTGACCCGGGACGGGTTGCTGGCGGCCGTCGCCCGGGGTGGCTTCCAGGGCCCGGGTGTGGCGCCGCTGCGGTTCTCCGCCACCGACCACTCCGGGTACGGCGGCGGCCGGCTGAGCCGGGTCGACGGGGGAGTGCAGCGCTACTTCGGCCCCACGTACCAGACCGACGAGGAGGACGGGCCGGTCGAGGAGTACACCGCGCCGCCGGTGACACCCCCGGCCGACGGGGTGCCGACGACCTGACCGCCGGTACTCCGACTCGCCGGATACGCAGCACGGCATATCGGGCGCAAACCCCCGCCGTCGCACGCGTCTAGACTCGGCTCGCACGACGGAACGTGACGGTGGGGGAGGCGGGCGCGGATGGGCAGGGCCGAGGCAGCGGGTCGGGCGGCGACACCGACGGCGGCCGAGGCGACAGGCCGCGTCGACGGGCGGACCGCCCGGGCCGAGCGCACCCGGGCGGCCATCGTGGAGGCGCACCTGGCCCTGATCTCCGAGGGTGACCTGCGCCCGACCGGTGAGCGCATCGCCGAGCGGGCCGGGATCTCGCTGCGGACGCTCTGGACCAACTTCAAGGACATGGAGACCCTGTTCGAGGCGAGCGGCCGGGAGCTGCTGCGCCAGCAGGACGCCGCCTGGCGGCCGATCTCGCCGACGTTGCCGCTGGCCAAGCGGGTGGACGCGTACTGCCGGCAGCGGGCGAAGCTGCTGCAACTCATCGCACCGGCGGCGCGGGCGGCCCAGATGCGCGAGCCGTTCTCCGCGCAACTGCGTCGCAACCGGCTCAAGCACCTGGCCCGGGTACGCGACGAGGTCGAGGAGTTGTTCGCCACCGAGCTGGCGCGCGCCGGCGCCGGTCGCGACCAACTGGTCCACGCAGTGGTGGCCGCGAGCACCTGGCCGGCCTGGTCGACGCTGCGCGACGGCCTCGGTCTCGGTGTGGACGCCGCCCGCGCCGTGTTGACCCGCACCGTGGAGGCCCTGTTCAGGACGGTCGCCGAAGCCTGATCCCCCTTTCCAAGCCGCCCGACGTGGGCGAGACTCGATGCATGGTTAATGCATCACGAGTGCAAATAACCTTCATCTGCGGTCGGCAACACGAGTGTCGGCAGATCCGGGACCTGCTCGCGACACCACCGGGGGCGGCCCTGCTGCTGCACGGCGAGCCCGGCGCGGGCCGGACCACCCTGCTGGCGTACGCCCACCGGCACGCCGCCGACCGGACGGTGCTCAGCGCGGCCGGACTGGCCGACGAGGCCGAGCTGCCCTACGCGGGCCTGCAACGGCTGCTCGATCCGGTCCGCGACCACGCCGCCGACCTGCCCGAGCGGCAGCGTCGGGTGCTGCACCGCGCGCTGACCGGGGACGGCTGCGGCGACGGCGACCGGCTCACCCTCACCGTGGCCGTCCTCGGACTGCTGGGCCGTGCCGCGCGGGAGCGCCCGCTGCTGTGCACGATGGACGACCTGGACACCGGGGACGCGCCGACCGCCCGGATCCTGGCCTTCGTGGCCCGGCGGCTGCGGCACCTGCCGGTCACGCTCCTGCTCACCGCCGGTGACGGCAGTCCGCTGGCCGGGATTCCCAGCCGTCGGCTGCCGCCGCTGGACGAGACCGCCAGTCGTGCGCTGCTCGCCGCCCGGTGCCCCGGACCACCGCCGGACTCGGTGCTCGCCACGTTGGCCGCGATCGGCGCCGGCAATCCCCAGGCCTTGGTGGACCTGGCCGACGCGCTCACCCGGGGCCAGTGGCTCGGGCGCGAGCCGTTGCCCGGCGCGCCGCCCGCAGACGGCAACCTCGGCCGCGCGTACCGGGCCATGCTGGACCGGCTGCCCGCCGACACCCGACGCGTCCTGCTGCTGACCGCGCTCGCCGCCGACATCGGCTCCGGCGTGCTGGCCCGAGCCGCCCGGACCGCCGGCACGGCCGTCGAGGCGCTGGCCCCGGCCGAGACGGCGGGGCTGGTGCGGACCGGCCCGTACGGCGACGTCACCTTCCCCCGACCGCTCGCCCGCGCGATGGTCGAGGCCACCGCCTCGGCGACCGAGCGGCGGACGGCGCACCTGCTGCTCGCCGCTGCCTGCGGCGCCCCCGGTCAGCGGCTGCGCCGCGCGCTGCACCGGGCCGCCGCCACCGACGCCCCGGACCCGGTGCTGGCCGCCGATCTGGTGGCGGTCGCCGACGACGGCGGGTACTCGGTCGACACGGCGGCGGCGCTGGCCCGGGCCGCCGAGCTGACCGACGACCCGGCGCTGGCCGCCGAGCGGCGGCTCACCGCCGCCCGTCATGCCTGGACGATCGGGCGCACCGGCCAGGCCCGCGCCCTGCTGCGGGCGCTGCCCGACCCGCCGGAGGGCGCCGGGCTCGGTGGACCGGTCACGCCCCGGGAGGTCGCTCTCGGCGGCCGGTCCGCCCTGCTGCGCGGCGAGATACGGCTGCGCTGCGGCACGCCGTCCACCGCGCTGCCCGTGCTGCTGGCCGCCGCCGACGCGCTGACCGGCACCGATCGCGCGGCGGCCCGGCTCGCCCTGCTGCGGGCCGGCGAGGCGGTGTGCTTCTCCGGGGAGCAGTACCGCTACGCCGAGGTCGCCCGCCACCCGGCCGCGAAGCGTCGCGACACCGAGGACCCGGAGGCGGAACTACTGACCACCCTGGTCGCCGGAGTCGCCGCGACACTGCGGGGCGAACACGCGCGCGGTGGGCCGCTGCTGCGCCGGGCGGTCGTCCTGGGCGGCCGGTCCGGCGTCGCCCTCACCCCGACCGCGCTGACCGGCGCGGCCGTCGCCGGCCTGCTGGTGGCGGTGGACGCCGCCGCGCACCGGCTCGCCGACCGCGCGGTGGAACTGGCCCGGACCCGGGGCGAGGTGTGCCTGCTGCCGCGCGCCCTGGAACTGCGGGCGATGAGCGAGTACTGGTTGGGCCGGCACGACGCGGCGGCACACAGTTGCCGTGAGGGGCTCCTGCTGGCCCGCTCCGGTGACCAGCATGCCAGCGCGGGGGTGCACCTCGGTCTGCTCGCCGTGCTCGCCGCGGTCCGTGCCGACCGGGACGCCGGCCTGCGGTACGTGGCCGAGATCGGGGACAGCGCCGCGCCGGGCAGCCGCCCGTACGCGCTGGCCCAGTGGGCGTTGTCCGTGCTCGACCTGGTGGACGGCCGGTACGCCGACGCTGCCGACCGGCTCACCTCGCTGGCCCGCCCGGGCACCGGCCGGGGTCAGGTCCTGGTGCAGGTGATGGCGACGCCGCATCTGGTGGAGGCCGCCGCCTGCGCCGGTCGTCCCGCGCAGGCCCACGCCGCGCTGGCGGTCTTCGACCGCTGGGTCGGCAGTACCACCAGCTCGTCGCGACGGGCTCTCTCCGCGCGGTGCCACGCGCTGCTGGCGCCCCGGGGCAGCACCGAGGCGGAGGAATCGTTCCGGGCCGCCCTGCGACTGCACCCGGCCGACGTCGCCACCTTCGAGCGGGCCCGCACCGAGCTGCTGTTCGGCCGGGAACTGCGGCGTCGCCGTCGACCGCGCGACGCCCGGGCGTACCTGCACCGCGCCCGGCAGGCGTTCGTGCTGCTCGGCGCGCAGACCTGGGCCGAGCAGGCGACGGCCGAGCTGCGGGCGGCGGGGGAGTCGGTCGGTGTGCCGCAGCGCCCGGCCGAACGGCTGCTCACCGGCCAGCAGCTCCGCATCGCGCGGCTGGTCGCCGAGGGCGCCACCAACCGGGAGATCGCCGATCGGATGTTCCTGTCCACCCGGACCGTCGACCATCACCTGCGCAACGTATTCCACCGGCTCGGCGTGCGGTCGCGTACCGAGCTGACCCGCGCGTTGGACGGGACACCACCGCAATATTCAACCTATTCATGACGGGCGTCAGAAATTCTTGACATCTGGTGCTCGGGTGACTGAACATGGCCACCACGGCAGGGTGACCCCACTCACACCCGAACGCGTCCGCACCTTCGAGGCATCCGCCGTGTCGACGCACCCCACCGCCCCCGCCCAGGAAGGGCCCCGTCCATGAAGAAGGTCATCACTTTCGGGTTGGTCGCCGCCGTCGCGATCGCCCTCACCGCATGTACCGACTCCGACGCGACCGGCACCGAGCCGTCCGACGGCGACCTGCGCCAGGTGCGGGTCGCGGCGCTACCCATCACCGAGACCGCCGCGCTGTGGGGCGGCATCAAGGCGGGCATCTTCGCCAAGCACGGGCTGGGGGTCGAGGTGCTGCCCGCGCAGGGCGGTGCCCAGGCGATTCCGGCGCTGATCAACGGTGACATCGAGTTCGCCATCGGCCAGCCGTTCGGTCCGTTCCGGGCCGACCTGCAGGACCTCGGCGTGGTGATGATCGGCAACTACGCGTCCTCGTACGCCGAGGGCGACGACATCAACGCCGTCGTGGCGTCCGCGGCGTCGGGCATCACCCGGCCCGCTCAGCTCGCCGGGAAGCGGGTGTCGGTGAACAGTCTGGGCGCGGCCGGTGACGTGACCATCATGGCCGCGGTGGAGAAGGACGGCGGTGACCCGTCCACCATCAGGTTCGTCGAGGTCGCGTTCCCGGACGCGCCGGCCCAGTTGGAGGCCGGCAACATCGACGCCGCCTGGGTGCCGGAGCCGTTCGTCACGCAGCTGCGCGGCCGGGGGGACGCCTTCGTGGTCGCGCCCTATCAGGAGGTCGTCCCGGGGCTCGCCACGCTGACCACGATCACCACGAAGGAGCGTACCGAGTCCGACGCCGAGCTGATCGCCGCCTTCTCGACGGCGATGAAGGAGACGCTCCAGTGGGCGCAGGACCCCGCCAACGAGGCGGACGTCCGGCAGGCCATCAAGGACAATTTGCAGCTTCCCGAGCCGGTGGCGGACTCGGTACGACTGCCCGAGTTCGGCTGGGACCTGGACCGGGAGAGCCTGACCACGCTCGCCACGCTCGCCGGCAAGTACCAGGTGCTCGATCGGCAGCCGAACTTCGACCGTCTCATCCAGCAGCAGTAGCCCTCGCGGTCCCGCCCTTCCCGGCCGACCGCCGGGGAGGGCGTCGCCGCCGACCACGGGAGCGACATGCACGTGTCATCCATCCGGCGGACCCGCCCGCCACGCAAGGTGCTGCTGGGCGCCGCAGGTCTGGTGGGATTCCTCGTCGTCTGGCAGTTGGTGCCGACGCTCGGCCTGGTCAACTCGCAGTACCTGCCGTACGTCACGGACGTGCTCGTCCGGCTCGCCGAGGAGTTCCGCGACGTCGCCTTCTGGCGGCGGCTCGGTCACACCATGACCTCGTGGGCGATCGGGCTGACCGTGGCGACGGTCGCCGCGGTCGTCCTGGGCACCCTCGTCGGGCTGGTGCCCGTCCTGCGTCGCGCGACCCACACGATGGTCGAGTTCCTGCGCCCGATCCCCTCGGTGGCACTCATCCCGCTGGCCGTGCTGATGTTCGGCATCCAGATGAAGGCCGCGCTCGTGATCATCATCTACGCGTCCTTCTGGCAGGTGTTCGTGCAGGTCATCTATGGCGTGGCGGACGTCGACGCGGTGGCCCGGGACACCGCGCGCAGCTTCCGGCTCACCCGGCGCGAGCGCCTGACCTATCTCGTGCTGCCGACCACCCTGCCGTACCTGATGACGGGTGTCCGGCTGGGCGCGGCGGTGGCGCTCATCCTCGCCATCACCTCGGAGATGGTGATCGGCAACCCCGGGTTGGGACGCATGATCGAGCTGTCCCGCTCGGCCGGTGACGCGGTCGGCCTGTACGCCCTGGTGGTGGTCACCGGCCTGCTCGGGCTGCTGGTGAACCTCGTCTTCCGGTTCGTCGAGCGGCGGTCACTGTCCTGGCACCAGTCCGTCCGAGGCGAGGAGCCCCGATGACCGCGCGCGCCGAACGGATCGCCGCCCGGCCGCGCGGGCGTGATGTCGCGTCCCGCGTCGCGTCGGGCTTCCTCTACTCGCTCGGGCTGCCCTTCCTGCTCCTGGTGGTCTGGGGTGCGGCGTCGACGGTGTCGACGAACCGGTTCTTCCCCGGCCCGCTCACCATCGGCGAGGCGTTCCGGGAGACCTGGGTCGGCCCCGCCTTCGTCCACGACGTGCTGCCCAGCCTCTATCGACTCGTGCTCGGCATCGCCGCGTCGATCGTGATCGGCGTCGCCCTCGGCACGCTCATCGGACTGTTCCGGTGGCTGAGCGAACTGCTGGAGCCGCTGCTGGAGTTCTTCCGGGCCATCCCCCCGCCGGTGCTGATCCCGGTGGTGATGCTGCTGCTGGGCATCACCGACACGATGAAGGTGGTGGTCATCGTCTCCGGCGCCGTCTGGCCGATCCTGCTGAACACCATCGACGGTGTCCGGGCCACCGACAGCGTCATGTCCGAGACCGCCGACTCGTTCCGGATCACCTGGTGGGAGCGGCTGCGCTTCCTCGTGCTGCCGGCGGCGAGCCCGCGCATCATGGCCGGCGTCCGGCAGGGGCTCTCGGTGGCGCTGATCCTGATGGTGATCTCGGAGATGTTCGCCTCGTCCGCCGGGTTGGGCTACCGGATCGCGTACTTCCAGCGGAACTACCTCATCGCCGAGATGTGGAGCGGCATCCTCCTGCTCGGCCTCGTCGGCGTCCTGCTCGCCGTGACCTTCGGTGTCGTCGAACGGCGGGTGCTGCGTTGGTACCACGGAATCAGGGAGGTCAACCGTGCCTGAGCGGGACATGTTGCTCAAGGTGGAGCACCTACGGAAGGTGTACGAGTCCGCGTCCGGCGACGTCGAGGCGATCGGGGACGTCAGCTTCACCATGGCCGCCGGTGAACTCGTCTGCATCGTCGGCCCCTCCGGCTGCGGCAAGACCACGCTGCTGAAATGCCTGGCCGGGTTGCTGCGGCCCACCGGCGGGCTGGTCGAGATGCACGGGACCCCGGTGACCGGCCCGAGTCCCGCCATGGCCGTCGTTTTCCAGGAGTACGGCCGCAGCCTCTATCCGTGGCTGACCGTGCGGGGCAACGTCGAACTGCCGTTGCGGCACAAGAAGTTGTCCCGGGCGGCGCGCGAGCGGCTGGTCACCGACGCGATCGAGGCGGTGGGCCTCGGGCACGCCGCCCGCAGCCACCCCTGGCAGCTCTCCGGCGGCATGCAGCAGCGGGTGGCGATCGCCCGGGCGGTCGCGTACGAGCCGGAAGTGCTGATCATGGACGAGCCGTTCGCGGCGGTCGACGCCCAGACCCGGGCGGACCTGGAGGACCTGGTGCGGGAGCTGCACGCGACCCGCAAAATATCGATTGTCTTCGTTACCCACGACATCGACGAGTCGGTCTACCTGGGCGAACGGGTTCTAGTATTGTCCAAGTCGCCGACCTGGGTGCAGGAGGATCTCGCCATCGACCTGCCGCCGGAGCGTGACCAGATCACGACTCGCGCGCTACCCCGCTTCACGGAGCTGCGGACCCACGTCTACGACCAGATCCGGCGCGCCAAGGGCGCCCAGACCGTCGCCCCGTGACCGTGGCCAGGTCGGAGCCGTCCGAGAGGGAGGACTGTGCGCAGTCGTCAGCCGAAGCAACTGCTGCTCGCATTCTTCGGTGAACACGTCGTCGACGACGATCCGGGGCCGGTTCGCGCCAGTGTCCTGATCGGGGTGCTGGAGGGGGCGGGGGTCGCCGCCCCGGCGACCCGGGCCACCCTCGACCGGCTCGTGCAGACCGGCATCCTCGCCCGCAGCAAGAGCGGCCGGGAGATCCAGTTCTCGCTCACCGAGCACGGCGTGGCGGTGCTGCGCGAGGCGACCGAGCGGGTCCGTGGCCCACGCCCGTTCGATCCGCAGGGCACCGGCTGGACCCTCGTCACGTTCACCATCCCGGAGGGGCAGCGGACCCTGCGTCACCGGCTGCGGTCCACGCTGACCTGGGAGGGCTTCGCGCCGCTGCGCGACGGGCTGTGGCTGGCGCCCGGCGAGGTCGACCTCGCCGGGTCCCTGGAGCCGCTGTGTCAGGACCTGCCGCCGAACACGGTGATCGCCTTCCACGCCCGCGAACTGGCCGGGTTCCCGATCGCCGAGAGCGTCCGGGCCGCCTGGGACATCGAGGCGATCCGGCGCGAGCACCTGGCGTTCATCGAGGTGTGGGAGGACCCGGAGGCGGCGACGCAGGCACCCAGCGCGCTCACCGTCCGCACGATGCTGGTGGCGGACTGGCTCGCGTTGCTGCGCGCCGATCCGCGACTACCGCGCGAGTTCATGGACGCGCAGTGGCCGGCCGCCCGGTCGACGCAGGTCTACCGACGGATGCACGAACGGTTGGCCGACGCCTCCGCCGCGGAGTTCGCCGCGCTGGTCACCACTCGCGCTGCCACCACCCGCCGAAGCGGCTCCGCAGGTCCGCCTTCCGCACCTTCCCCGACGCGGTCCGCGGCAGTTCGTTCACGATGACGACGTTCTTGGGCAGCTTGTAACGGGCCACCTTGCCGTCCAGGAAGTCGCGGACGGTGTCGACGTCCACGGCGACACCCGCCCGGATCGTCATGATCGCCCAGGGCACCTCGCCCCAGCGCTCGTCCGGGACGCCGATGACCGCCACACCGGTCACCCCGTCGATCTCGCCGAGCAGCAGCTCGATCTCGGCCGGGTAGATGTTCTCCCCACCCGAGATGATCATGTCTTTGAGGCGGCCCGCGATGTGCAGGTAGCCGTCGTCGTCCAGGTAGCCGAGGTCACCGGAGCGGAACCAGCCGTCCGTGGTGAACGCGCCGGCCGTCGCCTCGGGCATCCGGTGGTAGCCCCGGAACACGTTCGGGCCGGCGATCTCGATCTCGCCGATGCTGCCGGCGGGAGCCGGGCCGCCGTCGGTGTCGGCGACGCGTACCTCGGTGAAGAAGTGCGGCAGGCCCACGCTGCCCTGCTTCGCCCGGGTCATGGCCGGCGGCAGCGAGGTGGCTCCCGGTGACGCCTCGGTCATGCCGTAGCCCTGCGAGAACGACAGGCCCCGCTCCTCGTACGCGTTGAGCACCCGGACCGGCACCGCCGATCCGCCGCAAGTGAGCTTGCCCAGGGTGGACAGGTCGGTGGTGGCCCAGTCCGGGTGGTCGGCCATCAGCTGGAAGGTGGTCGGCACGCCGCTGAGCATGGTGACGCCGTGCCGCGCGATCTGGGCGAGCGCGCGTCCCGGCTCGAAACCCTTCTCCAGCACCAGGGTGCCGCCCTTGAGCAGGATCGGCAGCGCGCCCATGCCGAGCGAGGCGACGTGGAACAGCGGCGAGATCATCAGGGCGATGTCGGTGGACACCACGTCGTAGTCGACGATGCAGTTCAGCGCCGTCCAGGTCAGGTTGCCGTGGGTCAGCACGGCGCCCTTGGCCCGCCCGGTCGTGCCCGACGTGTAGACGATCGCGGCCGGGTCCCGCATGGTGATCCGTTCGGGCGCGTCGTCCCGGGGCGCGGTCTCGGCCAGCCGATCGAGGCCCGGGGCCTCCGCGCTCCCGGGGCCGGTCGGCACCACGTGCGACGGCCGGGACGCCGCCGCGACCGAGGCCACCCGGGCGGTGAACTCGGGGTCGTGGACCAGCACCCGGGCACCGCTGTCGCTGAGCACGTGAGTGATCTCGGGAGTCGCCAGCCGGGTGTTGACCGGCACGAAGGCGGCGCCCAGCCGGGTGGTCCCGAACATCACCTGGAGGAACTGGGGGCTGTTCTCACCCAGGTACGCGACGGTGTCCCCCTTGCCGACGCCGAGATGCCGCAGCGCCGCCGCGACACCGTCCGTGGCGTCGGCGAGCTGCCGGTACGTCATGGTCGCCTGCTCGCCGTGGACGAGCGCGATCTTCTCCGGTGACTTGAGTCGGCGCTTGGCCAGCCAGCCGCCGATCCCTTGGTGGTGCATCAGCAGTCTCCTGGTGGTGGAGGGCGGTGGGTGGCCGGGCGGCTGTGGTCCCGGCAGGTCAGGCGTAGAAGCGGTAGATCCCCCGCGCGACGACGGCGGGCTTGCCCCCGCCGTCGATCTCGATGGTCTGGTCGACGGCGATCTGGTAGCCGCCCGCCACCTCGGTGACCTCGGCGACGACGGCCCGCATCCGGACCCGCGACCCGACCCGCACCGGTGCCGGGAAGCGCACCTTGTCCAGGCCGTAGTTCACCTTCGTGGACACGCCGGTCACGTCGAGCAACTCCGTCCAGAACGGCACGGCGAGGGAGAGGGTGAGAAAGCCGTGGGCGATCGGCGCACCGAACGGGCCGTCCTTGGCGCGTTCCGGGTCGACGTGGATCCACTGGTGGTCGTCGGTCGCGTCGGCGAACAGGTCGATCTGGTCCTGGGTGACGGTCCGGTACTCGGTGTGCCCGAGGTCGGTGCCGCCGAGGCCGGCGAGCTGGTCGTAGGCGATGGTGGTGGTCACGGGTGTCCTTCCGTCGTCATCCGGCCAGGCGCAGCAGCCGGGCGGCGTTGTCCTTCAGGATGCCGGGCAGCACGTCGGGCTTGAGGTCGGTGCTCGCCACGTCCCGCAGCCAGCGGTCCGGGGTGAGCAGCGGGTAGTCGGTGCCGAAGAGCACCCGGCTCTTGAGGATCGAGTTGGCGTAGCGCACCAGCTCGGCCGGGAAATACTTCGGGCTCCAGCCGGACAGGTCGATCCAGGTGTTCGGTTTGTGCGTCGCCACCGACAGCGCCTCGTCCTGCCACGGCACCGACGGGTGGGCCATGATGATCTGGAGGTCCGGGAACTCGGCGGCGACCGGGTCGAGCAGCATCGGGTTGGACAGCCCGAGCCGGAAGCCGTAGCCGCCGGGCAGTCCCGCGCCGATGCCGGTCTGCCCGGTGTGGAACAACGCCGGCAGTCCCGCCTTCTCGATCAGGCCCCACAGCGGCGCGTACTCCTCGTGGCTCGGGTCGAAGCCCTGCACGGTGGGGTGGAACTTGAACCCGCGTACGCCCTCGTCCTCGATCAGCCGGGCGGCGAGTTCCAAAGCCGCCTCGCCGGTGCGCGGGTCGACCGAGCCGAACGGCACGAGCACGTCGGCGTGCTGGGCGGCGGCACGGGCGATGTCGGCGCTGGACAGCGGCGGGTGCGCCAGTTGCGTCCGCGCGTCGACGCTGAACACCACGGCCGCCATGTTCCGTTCGCGGTAGTACTGCGCGACCGCGTCCACCGCCGGACGCGGGCCGTCGGTGCGGAAGTACTTCGAGGCGGCGGCGACGAGCGGATCGGGCAGCGAGGCGTGGCCGTGGTCGTCGATCTCGATGTGTACGTGCATGTCGATCGCGGTGACGGCGTCCAGGTCGATCGCGGGCTGGTACATGCTCGGGAACCTTCGTCCGGCGGGTCAGGAGGCGGTGTCGCGGAACTCCTCGGGCAACTCAGGGAAGCGCTCGCCGACGCTGCGCAGCGCACCGGCGAACTCGGTCGGCCACGCGGTGACCAGCGCGTCGTACGACCAGCCGCCCTCGTGGTGGGCGGTGAGCGCGACCTCCGGGTGGGTCCAGATCTGGATCCGGTCGCCGCCCACGCCGATCACCTGGCCGGTCACCTCGGCGGCGCTGTCGGAGCCGAGGAAGGCGACCAACCCGGCCACGTCGTCGGAGGTGCCGAAGCCGAGGTCGTGCCGGAAGAAGGCGGGCATCGGCTCACCGGCGGCCTCGGCGCGGACCGCGGCGGCGAAGTAGGGGACGGTGGCGGTCATCGCGGTCGCGGCGACCGGGACGACGGCGTTGACCGTGATGCCAGCCCGCTTGAGCTCCAACGCCCAGGTCCGGACCATGCCGACGATGCCGGCCTTGGCGGCCGCGTAGTTGGTCTGGCCGAAGGTGCCGCGTTGGCCGGTGGGGGAGCCGATGCAGATGATCCGCCCGCCCTCGCCGGCCTGGCGCATGTGCCGCACGGCCTCGCGCACGGTGGTGAAGGTGCCGCGCAGGTGCACGCCGATCACGGTGTCGAAGTCCTCGTCGGTCATCTTCCAGAGCACCGTGTCGCGTAGTACTCCGGCGTTGGTGACCAGGATGTCGAGCCGACCGAAGCTCTCGACCGCGGTGGCGACCAGGGCCTGCGCGGTCTCGGTGGGGCCGACCGGTGCGACCACCGCGACGGCACGTCCGCCGGCCGCCCGGATCGCCGCGACGGCGTCGGCGGTCGCCTGCTCGTCCACGTCGTTGACCACGACCGCGGCGCCCCGCTCCGCCAACTGGCGGGCGTAGGCGAGGCCGAGACCGCGTCCGGCTCCGGTGACGATTGCGACTTTGCCGTCCAGGGACATGGGCACTCCTTCGCGTCGAGATCGATCGGAACATGAATCGTTGAGAAAGTCAATTATTGGTGAGGCTTGCTATCATCGTCGCCGTGCCCCCTCCCGAGAGAGCCCGACCGGCCGACGGCCTGCGGGACAGCGTGCTCGGCCGGGATCTGAGCTTCCTGCTGGTGCGCGCCAACGCGCTCACCCTCGCCGCGGCCAACGCCGCCCTGGCCGAACACGGCCTGAAGGCCCGCTCGTACTCGGTGCTCGCGCTGGCCGCCGACGACACCCGCCCCACCCAACGGGAGCTGGCCGAGTTCCTCCGGCTGGACCCGAGCCAGGTGGTGGCGCTCATCGACGACCTGGAGAGACGCGGCCTGGTCGAGCGCCGCACCGACCCCGCCGATCGGCGCGCCAACGTCCTGGTCGCCACGGACGAGGGGCGCGAGCTGTTCGCCCGCGCCCAGTCCTCCGCGCACGCCGTGGAGCTGGGGTTGCTGGCCGCGGTCACCCCCGAGGACCACGCCCGGCTGGCGCAACTGCTGCGCCTGCTCGCCTTCCCGGACTGAGCCGGTGTCGGACCGAGCCGGTGCCGGGCGACGCCGGATGACGCCGCCCGACACCGGTGCGCTCAGAAGCGGATCCAGGTGCCGGTCAGCGGGACCTGACCGACGCCGGGCCGGGACCAGTCACAGACCCCGTCCGGGAAGACCGCCCGCAACCGCTGCCACTGCTCGTCGGTGAAGTCGACGCCGTACGCCGCCCGGTCCAGCGGCGCGAGCCGGCACTTGAGCACGGCGGAACTGGTCGGCCCGCCCGCCTCCACGCGCGGGTTGCGGTGGAACGGGAAGAGTTGGTTGCACCGGGCCGCCGGGTCGAGCGTCAACGTCTCGACGATCCGCTCCCCGTCCGCCGCGACGCAGTGGTCCGCCAGCCCGGCCGGACGGGAGAGCCGGGTCAGTGCCGCCTCGTCCAGGTGCGGCCGGCTCGCCGCCAACGCCGTCCGGGCGGTCAACCAGGCGTCCATGTCCACCAGCGCCTGGGTCTGACTCGTCGAGGCGGCCGCCCCGGACGCGCTGGTGACACTGATGTGGTTGTCCGTGTGGCCGTTGGCGGCGAGCAGTCGCTCCCGCATGGTCCAGGAGCGGAAGCGGTCGTGGAAGTCGCCGCTCGGGTCGGTGTAGCCCCGCGTCTCGATGATCGGCGTCCACCCCAGGCCGCCGTCGAACTGGTTGACGCGCCCGGTCGCGTACGCCACCTCGATCGCGTCGACGTTCGCCGAGGTGCGGTGCGGGGTGCGGTTGCCCTCCACGTCCAGGCCGCCGATGCCCTCGTTGAGCCGGACGAACTGCTCCGGACTGATCACCCCGGCGTCCAGGGTGCGCAGCCCGTACTGCACGCCGACGGTGTCCGGGACGATCGGCCGTCCGGCGCCGCTCGCCGGGTCGACGCCGTACACGTTGGAGATGAAGTCCGCCATCGCGCAGCGGATGCCGTCCGGGTTGGTCACCGGGTGGTAGCGCAGCCCGGCGGGGACGTGGCTCGGGCAGGTGGCGGGCCAGTCGACGCTGTCGAAGTTCTGGTAGCCGCCACAGGTGTTCGGGCTGGCGAAGCCGGTCACCGCGGTGCGCTGGGCGGTGGACAGCCCGGCCGCCGGGGCCGCCTGGGTGATGAACCGGCACTCGTGCCCGGTGATGGTCACCGAGCGCTCGTCCGGGTAGCCGATCTGGCCGATCACCCCGTCCAGGATGCCCGGATACGCGTTGGAGATCAGCAACTGCTGCATGGTGCCGGCCGAGCCGCCCCAGCCCATGGTGAACAGCGGCACCCCGTACGACTCGACGAAGTGCTCCTTGACCATCATCGCGGTCTCGGCGGAGGTGACGTCGTTGCAGTTGTTGGCGAAGACGTTGAACGTCGCGCTGGCGACCGCGTAGCCCCGGCTGAGCAGGCTGTGGTTCATCACCCCGCCGGTGCTGGTGGCCTGGGTGTAGCCGATGCCGCAGGCGCCGCCGAAGGTGTAGACCAGTCGGTCGTTCCACCCGTCGGTGGTCGTCCACGGGTCGGGCGACGCGGTGCCCGGCTGGTGTAGCAGGGCGATCTCGTACACCGCGCGGTTGATGGTGCCGCGCTCGACCCGGACCACGTACGGCACGGTGCGGCCGTCGCTGGTCGTGGTGGTGGCGACGTCGGCCGGGAGCGGGCCGTCCGGCAGCGCGACGAAGTTCCCGGCGGTGGTGCGGTACTGGTAGGTGACCCGGGGTTGCGCCACGTGGCAGTCCGCGTCCACCGGGCCCAGGTTCCACGGGTTGCCCGACGCGGTGCAGAACAGCGGGATGTGCGGGCCGGAGATGACCGGCCCGGCGGCCGGATGGTTGCGCAGGGTCAGCGTGGCGCGGGGGCGGCCGTGGCCCTGCCCGTTCGCGCGGACCTCGAGCTCGTTGGCGCCCAGCGCCAGCCCGTCCACGAGACCGAGCAGCGTGCGCTTGTCGTCGGTGGCCCGGAACCGGTCGGTGACGTCCCGGCCGTCGAGCCGAATCTTCACGTGGTGCGGGGGTACGGTGCGCGGCACCGCGACGCGCACCAGCGCGTCACCGCCGCTGACGGTGTCGGCCCGTCCGGACAGGACGGTCACCTCGAAGTCGCGGTCGGCGGGACCGGCGTGGGGTGGCGGTGCGGCGAGGGCCGGGGCGGTGGAGCCGGCGAGCAGCGCCGCCGTGGCGGCCACGGCCAGCGCTCCCTTCCAGGATCGTGGTCTGGTGCGCTCCTGAGGTCGATCGGTGGGCATGACGGGACCCCTTTCAGCCGGAGACGGACGGCTGGACCTGCTGGTCAGGCACGTGTGGCGAACATAATGCGAAATCTGATCGCGCGTCAACGATTCTGCATCGTATCTATGGATGGCGAAGATCGGCGGCGTCGTCGGCTCTGCTCAGCCCCGCGCGGAAGTCCGGTCAGCCCCGCGCGGAAGTCCGGTCAGCCCCGCTCGGGAGTGCGGACGAGTTCCTCGAAGCGCTGCTGCGCCGGCTCGGCCAGGGTCTGCGCGGTGCGTAGGAACATCACCCGCGCCTGCGCGCGAGGGAAGGACGGCGGCAGGAACCGGGCCGGCAGGTCGGGATCGTCGCCCACCAGCGCCCGCCAGTCGTTGACCAGCTCGGTCCGCGCGACCAGCGCCGCCGACGGGCCCAGCGCACCGGCCTCGGCCCGCCGTGCCACCGTCCGGTGGCGTTCTAGGAATCGCTGGTAGCCGTCGGCGAGCACGTCGATGCGCCAGGCCGCCTCCAGCCGGGCGCGGGTGCTCGGCAGCAGCTCGACGTCCCGCGAGCGCAGCACCACGGCGTCGGTGACGCCCAACTCGCCGAGCTGCTCGTACACCTCGTCGAACCGGTCGTGCGGGGTCACCCAGGTCGCGTCGTACAACGGCCAGAACGTCAGCCAGCGCAGCCGGGCCCGCAGCAGCCGGCGCTGGTGCGCGTCGTCCACCGGCAGCGTGAAGGCGAGCAGCGTCCAGATGCCGTCCCAGTCGTCTGAGTCGCTGCTGGCGAAGATGCGTCGGGCACCCCGGCGCAGGGTCTGCGACGCCGACTCGGTCAGCCGGTAGCTGGTCCGCCGGCCCTCCTTGGTGCGTTCGAGCATGCCGCGCTGGGTCAGGCGGGCGAGCGTGGCACGGGCGTTGGCCGGGGCGATGCCGAACTCGGCGAGCACCGCGACCAGCCCGCCGGAGGGCAGCGGGGACCGGCCGGCATGCCAGTGGTCACCGAGCAGCGTCACCAGCAGCCGCTGTGCCCGGGCCCGACCCACCGCCGCCCGATCCGACGGCGTGGTGGGCTCCGGCTGCCGCACCCTGCCCTCGGTCAACACGGCGGGCCACCGGGCGACCCGGTCGGGCCGGGACGACGGGCCGGAGAGGGGAGAACACGCACCCGGACAAGCTACTGCGTAGGGGGACGTCGGGGTAACGGCCCCGGCCGGGTCGACGCGGACGGGCGACCCAGCGACCGGGAGACCACCCGACCGGCCGCCTGCACCAGCGGCGCCAGTGCCAGCGGATCGGCTCGGTCGTACGCCACCACCAGCGAGATCGCCGCCACCACCCCGTCCGGCCCGGCGATCGGCGCGGCGACGGAGAGGGCGTCCATGGTGACCTGCCGGTCGCTGATCGCGTACCCGGCGCGGCGCACCTCGGCGAGCTGGCGGCGCAACCGCACCGGATCGGTGACGGTCAGCTCGGTGTACCGCGTAAGCGGCGCGGCGAGGACCCGCTCCTGCACCTGCGCCGGCGCGTGCGCCAGCAGCACCAGCCCGACACCGGTGGCGTGCAGCGCGAAGCGACCGCCGACCCGGGTCAGCACCGGCACCGCGTGCCGTCCGGCGATCCGCTCGATGAAGACGAGTTCGAGGTCCTGCCGGACGGCGAGCTGGACGTTCTCGTGGGTCACCTCGTACAGGTCCTCCAGCACCGGCAGCGCCAGCTCGCGCAGCCCCAGCCCGCGCGGCGCCAGCGAACCGATCTCCCACAGGCGCAGGCCGACCCGGTAGCGGGCGTCGTCACCCCGTTCCAGCGCGCCCCAGGCCACCAGTTCGGCGACCCGGCGGTACGCGGTGGGTAGCGGCAGCTCGGCCCGCCGGGCCAGTTCGCTCAGGGTCAGCGCCGGTTCGCCGGGGCTGAACGCGTCGAGCAGCGCCAGCACCTTGCTGGTGACCGAGCGTCCGGGCCGTGCCTGCACCCCGCCATCATCCCCGTCGACCGGTCACAGCTCCAGCACGAGCCGCCGGGTACGCGCCCGGGACACGCAGATCAGCATGGTGTCCCCGGCGGCCCGTTCCTCCTCGGTGAGCAGGCTGTCGCGGTGCTCCGGCACACCGTCGAGCACGGTCGTCTCGCAGGTGCCGCAGGTGCCCTCGCGGCAGGAGGAGAGCACCTGCGTACCAGCCTGCTCCAGGGCGGCCAGGATCGAGGTGTCCGGCGGCACGTGCACGGTCCGGCCGGAGAGCGCGAGGTCGACCTCCACGGCGTGGTCGCCCGTACCGGCCCGTGCGCCCGTACCACCGGCCTGCACCGTCGGGGCGAACCGCTCGACGTGCAGCCGGCCGGGCGGCCACGCTCGGCAGCGCTGCTGCACCGCGTCGATCAGCCCCTCCGGCCCGCAGCAGTAGACGACCGCGTCGTCCGCGTCGCCGATCAGCGCGTCGAGGTCGAGCAGGCCCGTCTCGTCCTGCGGATGAAGCCGCACCCGGTCGCCGTACGTCTGCCGTAGGTCGGTGGCGAAGGCCATGGTGCTGCGGCTGCGTCCGCCGTACACCAGTCGCCAGTCGGCACCGGCGGCGTCGGCGGCGGCGACCATCGGCCGGATCGGGGTGATGCCGATGCCCCCGGCGAGGAAGAGGTAGCGGTCGGCCTCGACCAGCCGGAAGGCATTGCGCGGCCCGACCACCCGGACCGTCGCGCCGGGCAGCAGGCGTTCGTGCACGTGCCGGGAACCGCCGCGCCCGTCCGACGCCAGGTGCACCGCCACCTGCAGCGCGGTGCGGTCGGCCGGGTCGCCGCAGAGCGAGTACTGGCGTACCAGTCCCGGCCCCAGGTCCAGGTCGACGTGCGCGCCCGGGGTCCAGCCCGGCACCTCGCCACCGTCCGGGCGGCACAGGGTCAGCACCACCACGCCGGTGGCCACCGCCTCGCGGCGGGCGACCACCAGCGTCGTCGGCGTCATGCCGGCACCACCGCGCGCTGCGGCGGGGACGGGGCGGTCGCCGTCGGCGGCCGATGGTCCCGGGGATGGGCGAGCAGCCACTCCCACAACTGCATCGGCTCCTCGGCGATCCGTTCGGCGCCGCAGTGGCAGGTGCCGCGCAGCGTGTCGGTGCCCGGCAGCCAGTGGATCCGGTAGACCCGCTCGCCGGTGAGCCCGCCGACCGGCGCGGTCACCGGGGCGCCTCCACCGTGGACGACTCGACCATCCGGGCGAGCAGCCGTCGGGCGGCCAGCCCGCCGGTGTCGATGTTGATGCTCAGTTCCTGGTACCGCTCCGGCTCGCCGGCGATCACCCGCTCCAGGATGTTCAGGGCGGTGACGTCCTGCATGACCACGGTGTGGTTGCTCTGGTACAGGTACTCGCTGACCGACTCGTCGTCCACGGCGAAGTCCCGGGCGACCGCCCAGAAGTCGTACGTGGTGTGCTCGGTCGACGGGGTGATGGCGTACACGATCTCGGCGTGGAACGCCTGGTCGTCGTCGCCCTGGGCCGGTGGGAAGACGCCCTGTGGGGCGATCCGGCTGTGCAGCAGGTACAGGCAGGGCGGGTGGTACTCGATGTCCTGCCAGCGGGTGATCCGGCCCTGGATGCCGGTCGAGCGGGCGTAGAAGGGCGGGCACGCCGCGTCGTCCATGTGCCGGCTGACGTAGACGACGCCGCGATCCTCGTCCACCTCGGTCGTGATCGGGGTGTCCGCCACCTCGGGTGTGCCGATGTAGCCACCGTGCAGGTAGGTCTCGTGGGACAGGTCCATCAGGTTGTCCACCAGCAGGCCGTACCGGGCGTCCAGCGGCGCCATGCCGCGTACCGTCGTGTAGCGCGGGTCGCCGAGCCAGGGCGCGCGGGGGATGGTGGACGCGTCGGCCCGGTCCCGGTCGCCGATCCAGACCCAGACCAGGGTGTCCTGCTCCACCACCGGGTACGCGGCCACCCGCGCGGTCCGGGGGATGCGCTGCTGCCCGGGTACAAAGACGCAGGCGCCGCTCGGGTCGTAGGTGAAGCCGTGGTAGCCGCAGACCACGGTGTCCCCGTCGAGGCGGCTCTCCGACAGCGGGTAGCGCCGGTGCACACACCGGTCGGCGAGCGCCACCGCCGTGCCGGACTCGGTGCGGTACAACACGAGCGGTTCGCCCAGCACGGTACGGGCGAGCAGGTCCCGCCCGACCTCGGTGCTGAACGCGGCCACGTACCACTGGTCACGTGCGAACGGCATCCGGACCTCCTGTCGACGTACGACGGTCAGTCGGATGGTCCCGGGCGCGGCCGGTCGGTCGGGAGTCGCCTTCTCACTCAGTGAAAGTCGGGGCGGTCGCGTCGGCGGTGCCGATCGCGTCGCGTACCTCCTCGACGAGTTCCCGCATGGCGGTTTCGGCGCCCCGGGCGTCCTCGGCCGCGACCGTGTTGGCGACCTGCTCGTGCAGGTCCAGGGCGACCGGTCGGGGGCACTTGGGCATCAGCCCGTGTTCAGTCCGGCCGGCGAGCACCTCGGCGATCACCCCGGTCAGCGCGGTGAACATCTCGTTGAGGCAGGCCTGGAGCAGCAGCGCGTGGAACTCGACGTCGGCGGCGAGGAACGCGTCGAGTTCACCGGCCTCACCGAGTTGCCGCATCCGGGCGGCCAACGCGCGCAGTCGCTGTCGCTCCTCGGCGGTGGCGTGCCGGGCTGCCCCGGCGGCGGCGAGTGGTTCGACCGCCACCCGCAGGTCGGTGAGCGTCCGCAACTGCGCGGCGCGGCCAGGCCCTTCGAGCCGCCAGCGGATCACGCGCGGGTCGAGCACCCGCCACCGGTGCATCGGCTGGACCACCAGGCCGACCCGGCGACGGGAGGCCACCAGGTGCAACGACTCCAGGATCCGCATCGCCTCCCGCATCACGGTCCGCGAGACGCCGAAGCGTTGCTGCAACTGCTCCAGGGTGAGCGCCTGTCCGGCGACGTGCCGACCGCTGGTGATCTCCAACCCGAGAGCGTCGAGCACGGCGTCGTGCAGCACCGGCGCTGCGGCCCGCGCCGCGTCGCGTGTCGCCTCGCCCATCAAGGATCCCCGATCACTCGCCTGCGGAGAGACTAGCGCGCCGCGTACCGGCGGCCAGGTCGGCGCGGTGCGGATCGGCGGCAAAAGGTGTCACCAGTGTGTTTACAAAGATATCACCTTTGTGTGACGATCACGTTAATCAGCAGGTGGAGCCGCACGACGGGCCCGGTGCGACCCCGCACCGCACCGGGATCGAAGCGCCCTGGCGCGCCGTCCGGCCCGTGCCGGTCCTCATCGGACCGTCACGGACCGGTCACACACCAGGGGAGCGACGGACTCGTCAGCACCCACCACTGGTCGCCCGTGCGACATCCCCGGGAACAACCGGGCGACCAGCCGATGAAGGGAAACGCACACATGCCCGTTGCTCATCCTCAAGCCGCGCCGACCCGCCGGCTGCGCCGCGCGCTGGCCGTCTCGGCCGTCGCCGGGCTGACGGTCGCCTCCGGAGCCCTCGCGGCTCCCGCGGCGTCCGCGGCCCCCGCCGCCGACCTCGGACCGAAGGTCGTGCAGACCAACCAGGCCCCCACCGGCCACTCGGTCACCTTCCGCTACGAGGCGCCCGCCGGGGTGCAGTCGGTCCAGATCTACGGCGAGTGGTGGTTCTCCCAGCCCGCGAGCGTGACCTGCGTGGGCTGCGGTGACGCCCGCACCGGCGCGCAGTGGCAGCCCGGCGACATCCTCGCCGACCCGTGGCGTCCGCTGCCGATGCAGCAGGGACGCGACGGGGTGTGGACCTTCACCACGCCGCTGCCCTCCGGCACCTTCCGGTACGCGTTCACCCACGACTGCGACAGCCCGACGGCCAGCGGCTGCACGCTGCACCCGGACCCGGCCAACCCGCTGGAGGTCACGCCGCACGCGACCGCGCCGGGTGCGCTGCTCAGCCGGGTCTACGTGCCGAACAGCAAGCGCTTCCCCACCTACGACAACAGCTACCAGGCGCCGGTCGCCGCGAACAAGGCCGGCAAGCTGGAGCAGCGCTGGTACGACTCGCCGCTGTCCACCAACCCGGTGGGCAAGCACGACGTGGTGGTCTACCTGCCGCACGGCTACGACGCCAAGCGCGCCACCGCGTACCCGACGCTCTACCTGAGCCACGGCGGCGGCGGCAACGCCACCGACTGGACCATGGAGGGCGTGGCCCACGAGATCCTGGAGAACGCGATCCGGGACCGCAAGGCGCTGCCGATGGTGATCGTCTCGACCGACTTCAACGGCCTGCCCGACGGCAACCAGGGCTACGTCGACGAGCTGCGGAACAACGTCATCCCGTTCGTGGAGAAGAACTACCACGTCTCCACCCGCGCCGAGGACCGCGCCTTCGGTGGTCTTTCCGCCGGTGGCGCCCGCGCCATCACGCTGCTGTACGACAACACCGACCTGGTCGGCTACCACGGTGCGTGGGGCGCGGCCGGCGGTGCGGTGAACCCCTCGGCGGAGCAGGTGGCGCGGATGAAGGCCGTGTCCGGCGGCATCCACGTCGGCACCGGTCTCCAGGACTGGCTGATCAACATTGCGCCCGACTCGGTCGCCCGCACCGAGAACTGGCGTGCGGCCGGCGTCGAGGTGACCGAGTTCAACATCGACGGTGTGCACGTCTGGGACGTGTGGCGGCAGATGCTCAACGACTACCTGCGGACCGTCGCGTTCCGGAGCACCACCGTCGACCTGGACGTCGAGTCGATCCGGGCCGGCAACTCGCACCGGTACCGCATCATCGCGACCGCCGAGGTCGTTTCGGTGACCACCAGTGACCGCAAGCCCTCCGGCAAGGTCGACTTCTACGCGGGCGACAAGCGCCTCGGTTCGGCGACCGTGCGCAACGGTGTCGCCGAGTTCAAGGGCAACGTCAGCGGCCCGCTGACCGAGCCGGTGACCGCCCGCTACCAGGGCGACAGCCTCTACAACACCGCCGAGAGCAGCCCGGCGCAGGCCGGCTGACCTGACGCACCCGACCGGTCCGTGGTGGCATTCCTCCGAGGGATGCCATCACGGACCGTCGTCGTCCACCGGCCCGGAGGCGCTCAGTCGAACTGGACGACCGTCCGGGCGCCCTCGCCCCGGGCCATCCGGGCGAACGCCGCCGGCACCTCGTCGAGAGTGGCCCGGTCGGTGACCAGGTAGCTCAGGTCGAGCGTGCCGTCGAGCACCGCCCGCGCCAGCTCCGGCACGTCCCGGTCGGGGTCGGAGGATCCGTAGACGGAGGAGCGCAGCGTCCGCGCGGAGTGGAAGATGTCCAACGCGCTCAGGCCGACGATGTCCTCCTTGCCGCCCATCCCCACCACGACGACCTGGCCGCCCCGGCGGGTGCTCTGCCAGGCGCTGCGGATGGTGGCGGACCGCCCCACGCACTCCACCGCGTGGTCGACGCCCCGACCGCCGGTCAGCCCCCGGACCGCGCGGACCAACGAGTCGTCCGCGAGCAGGAAGTCGGTGGCGCCCGCGGCGGCGGCCAACTCGGCCTTGGTGGGGGCGACGTCCACGCCGATCACCACACCGGCACCGGCCGCGCGGGCGGCGGCCACCGCCGACAGCCCGACCCCGCCGAGACCGATCACCGCCACCGAGTCGCCGGCGGCCACCCGCACGGTACGCCGCACCGCGCCGACCCCGGTGAGCACCGCACAGCCGAGCAGCGCGGCGGCCGGGAACGGCAGCTCGGGCGGCACCACCACGGCGGCCTCCTGCGGCACCAGCACCTGCTCGGCGAGCGCGCCCAGACCGAGCGTCACGTGCAGCGGCCGACCGTCCTCGGTGTGTCCCCGGGCCACGGCGGGTGCCCCGTTGCGCCGGCACAGCCAGGGCTCGTCGCGTCGGCAGAACCAACAGGACCGGCACGCCGGTGCCCAGTTGAGCACCACGTGGTCGCCGGGGGAGACCCGGTCCACGCCGTCGCCGACCTCCTCCACCACGCCGGCCGCCTCGTGTCCGAGCAGCAGCGGGTACGGCGCGGCCAGGGTGCCGTTCGCCATGGACAGGTCGGAGTGGCACACGCCGGAGGCCCGGATGCCGACCCGTACCTGCCCGGGGCCGGTCTCGGGCAGCTCGACCGGCTCCACCCGCAGCGGCGCGTCGGCGGCCCGGGCCACCACGCCCCTCACCGTTGGATCGCCTTGATCTCGCAGAACTCCGCCAGCCCGTGGCTGCCCAGCTCGCGCCCGAGACCGGACTGCTTGTAGCCGCCGAACGGGGCCATCGGGTTGAACGGCGCCCCGTTGATGTCGACGGCACCGGTCCGCAGCCGCCGGGCCACCCGCAGCGCCCGTTCCTCGTCGGCGGACCAGACCGCGCCCGCCAGTCCGTACCGGGAGTTGTTGGCCACGGTCACCGCGTGGTCGTCGTCGTCGACCGGGATGACCGCCAGCACCGGCCCGAAGACCTCCTCCTGAGCGAGAGCACTGTCCGGGTCGACGTCGGCGATCACCGTCGGGGCGACGAAGAAGCCCCGGTCCGGCACCGGGGCGTCCGGCCCACCGGCGACCAGCCGGCCACCGTCGGCCAGCCCCCGGACGACGTGCTCGCGGACCCGGTCCCGCTGCTGCGCCGAGACCAGCGGACCGAGCCGGGTGGCCGGTTCGAGGGGGTCGCCGAGCTGGTAACCCTCGGTGGCCTTGGCCACCAGGTCGAGGGCCTCGTCGTAGCGGGTCCGCTGCACCAGCATCCGGGTCCACGCGGTGCAGGTCTGCCCCGAGTTGAGGAAGGCGTTGCCGACACCGACCTTGACGGCGGTGGCCAGGTCGGCGTCGTCGAGGATCACGTTGGCGGACTTGCCGCCGAGCTCCAGCGCGACCCGGGCGATCCGGTCGGCGGCCAGGTGCGCGACGCGCCGACCGGTGGCGGTCGAGCCGGTGAAGGAGACCAGGTCCACGTCGGGGTGTGCGGCGATGGCCTCGCCCACCACCGGACCGGTGCCGGTGACCAGGTTGACCACGCCCGGCGGCAGGCCTGCGGCGTGCACGGCGTCGAAGAGGAGGTACGCCGTCAGCGGCGTCAGCTCGCTCGGCTTGAGCACCACCGTGCACCCGGCGGCCAGAGCCGGCGCGAGTTTGGCCACGACCTGGTGCAGCGGGTAGTTCCACGGGGTGATCGCGCCGACCACGCCCACCGGCTCCCGCACCACGAGCGTGTTGCCGACGGTCTCCGGCGCGGGCGGCCGGGCGGCCAGGTCGACGTAGCTGCGCAGCACGGTCAGCGGCAGGCCGGTCTGTACCCGGGTGGCGACCTTGAGCGGGGTGCCGAGTTCCCGCACCACGGTGCGGGCGATGTCGTATGCGCGGGCGGTCAGCTCGGCGTGCAGCCGGTCGAGGTGGGCGGCCCGGTCCGCCGGGTCGGTCGCCGACCAGCTCCCGAACGCCGCGCGGGCGGCGGCCACCGCCCGGTCCACGTCCTCGGCGGTGCCGGCCGGTACGGTCGCGACAACCTCCTCGGTCGTCGGGTCGTGCACCTCCAGCGACTCTCCGCCGCCCGGCGTGACCCAGCGCCCGTCCAGGTAGAAGTCGGTCCGTGCGAGATCCATGCGGCCCTCACCTCGCCTAGCAGTGGAAGTTTCGACCCTAGTACGCCTCGTCGGTCGGCGGGAGGGGTGACAGCGGGCCCACCGTGCGTTCGTAGCTGCGGGACAACCCCTCGATCAGGGCGTCCAGGCCCAGCGTGAAGGCGCCCTCGTCGACCTGTTGCTGGTGCTCGGCGAGCCGGTACGCCTGGCTCAGGTGCGGGTACTGGTCGGCGTAGAGGCTCGGGTCCTCGACGAAGCCCCGGGCGAACGAGCCGAGTGCCGAGCCGGTCACGAAATACCGCATCAGCGCGCCGATGTGGGTTGCCCGGGCCGGTGGCCAGCCCGCCGTGACGAGTGCGCCGTAGACGGTGTCGGCCATCGCCAGCGCCGCCGGTCGGCGTCCGGGTCCCTGTGCCAGGTGCGGCACGATGTTCGGGTGGGCGGCCAGGGCCGCGCGGTAGGTGTGGCCCCACCGGCGTAGCGCCACCCGCCAGTCGACCGTGCCGAAGTACGAGACGTCCACCTGACCGGTGATGCTGTCGGCCACCGCGTCGAGGATCGCGTCCTTGGTGGCGAAGTGGTTGTAGAGCGAGGGTCCCCGGACGCCGAGGTCGGCGGCGAGGCGACGGGTGGAGAAGCCGGCCAGCCCGTCGGCGTCGATCAGCGCCACCGCGGCCTCGACGATCCGCTCTCGGCTGAGCAGCGCCTGTCGTGGCCGGGGCATGGGCTTCCTCCTCGGGTCGGTGCTCTGTGGCGGAACTCTGCCACACCGCAGGTCTGGACAGCCGAAAACTTGCAGCGCTAGTTTAAACGCAGAGACGTCACCAGCCCAACCGAAAGGACGGGTGAGCACATGGACTTCGGACTGTCCGACGAGGAACGGGCCATCCGCGACACCGCCCGCGACTTCATCACCCGCGAGGTCATGCCGCTGGAGCAGGAGCTGCTGCGCCGGGAACGGGCCCACCAGCCCGGCCTGGAACGCGCCGAGCTGCGCGAGTTGCAGCTCAAGGCGCGTACCTTCGGCTTCTGGGGCCTGGCCACCCCGCAGCGGTACGGCGGCATGGAGCTGCCCGCCGTCGTCCAGTCGCTGATCTGGACCGAGATCGGCCGTACGTTCGTGCCGTTCCGGTTCGGCGGCGAGGCCGACAACATCCTCTTCCACGCCACCGACGAGCAGCAGAAGGAGTTCCTGCTGCCGACCATCGAGGGGGAGCGGCTCTCCTGCTTCGCCATCACCGAGCCAGGCGCCGGCTCGGACGCGGCCAACATCCGGTTCCGCGCCCGCCGCGACGGTGACGACTGGATCCTCAACGGCGAGAAGACCTTCATCACCGGCGGCAACGACGCCGACTTCGCCATCGTCATCGCGGTCACCGACCCCGAGCGGGGCGCCCGCAACGGCGGAGCGACCGCGTTTTTGGTGGACCGGGCGATGGGCTGGCGGTCGGAGTTCATCCCGACGATGGGCGAGGGTGGACCGGCGTCGCTCGTCTTCGACGACGTACGCGTGCCGCACCGCAACATCCTCGGCGAGATCGGCCAGGGCTTCGCTCTCGGCATGGAGTGGATCGGCAAGGGGCGCTACACCATCCCCTCGCACGCCGTCGGCATCGCCGAGCGGGCGCTGCGGATGGCGATCGAGCACGCCAACACGCGGGAGACCTTCGGCACGAAGATCGGCGCCAACCAGGCCATCCAGTGGATGATCGCCGACTCGGAGACCGAGCTGGAGGCGGCCCGGTGGCTGATCCTTCGTGCCGCCTGGACGGTCGACGCGGGTCTGGACCCACGGCACGCCTCCTCCATGGCGAAGCTCTACGGCGCGGGCATGGTCAACCGGGTGGTGGACCGGGTGCTCCAGATCCACGGCGGCATGGGCTACACCCGGGAACTGCCGATCGAACGCTGGTACCGGCAGGTGCGGCTGTACCGGATCTTCGAGGGCACCGACGAGATGCAGCGCCTGATCATCGCCCGCGACCTGCTGCGCGGCTACACGAAAATCGGCGGGCATCTGGCCGGATAGTCGTCAGAATCGTCGGCATGCCCGCACCCCGTCACATCGCCATGATCGGCAGCACCGCGCCGAGTCACGTCTATCCCTCGCTGGCCCTGATCCGGGAACTCGTCGACCGGGGCCACCGGGTCACGTACGCCGTCGGCGCACCGCTGACCGACCTGGTCGCGTCGTCCGGGGCGGAGCCGCTCGCCCATCCGACGATCCTGCCGCAGGGCGACACCGCCTGGCCGGAGGACCCGGGTAGGGCGATGCGGGTCTTCCTCGACGAGGCCGTGGCGGTGCTGCCCCGGCTGACCGCCCGCTACGACGATGACCGACCGGACCTCGTGCTGTACGACATCGGCGGGCTGGCGGGGCCGCTGCTCGGCGCCCGGTACGGCGTACCGGCCGTGCAACTGTCGCCCGCGATGGTCGCCTGGGACGGCTACGACGAGGACATGGCGGACTTCTACACCGCCCTGCGTGCCTCGGAGTCCGGGCGCGACTACTACGCCACGCTGGAGCGGTGGCTCGCCGACAACAGCGTCCAGCAGGACGGGCACGCGTACCTGAGTCGCCCGTCGCACGTCCTCGCGCTGATCCCCGAGGTGATGCAGCCGTACGCCGATCGGGTGTCGCGGCAGCGGGTACGTTTCGTCGGCCCGTGCCTCGACCCCGCCCGGCTCGCCGAACCGGGCTGGACGCCACCGGCCGACGGGCGGCCGGTGCTGCTGGTCTCCTTCGGCACCGCGTACAACGATCAGATGCCGGTCTATCGCGCGTGTCTGGACGGGTTCGCCGACTCCCGCTGGCACGTGGTGCTCGCGGTCGGCGACAAGGTGGACCCGGCCGCGTTGGGGCCCCTGCCGGACCACGTCGAGGTGCACCGTCGGGTACCGCAGGTGGCGGTGCTGACGCACGCCTCGGCGTTCGTCACACACGCCGGGATGGGCGGCTGCACCGAGGCGCTCTGGTGCGGCGTACCCACGGTGGCGATCCCGCAGGCGGTGGACCAGTTCGCCAACGCCGACCGGCTGGTCGCGGCCGGGGTCGGCCGACTGCTGCCGGCCGAGGAGGTCACCGCGCAGACGCTGCGTACGGCGGTGGACGCGGTCGCCGACGACCCGGAGCTGCGGCGTCGGCTGGACATGGTCCGGTCCGACGTGCAGGCGAACGGCGGCGTGCGGCACGCCGCCGACGCGGTCGAGACCTTTTTCGCCTCCCGCTGACGCCGTGGCGGTGCGTCTCATTGTGGCGGTGCGGGTGATCGTGGCGGTGTGGCTGTTCCCGGGTCGGCGTGTCGAACAGCCACACTGCCACGATGATCGGGGCGAGGTGCCTCACGAGGGGGAGTGGGAGTCTCATGGCCGACGTCAGGCTTCGACCGATGGGCAGTGGGGACGCTGCGCGGGTGTTGGCGATCTACCAGGTCGGGTTGGACGGCGGGCAGGCCAGTTTCGAGACCGTCGCGCCGATCTGGGCCGCCTTCGACGCCGGTCGGCTGCCGGCGCACCGGCTGGTCGCGGTGGACGCCGACGATGTGGTGCTCGGCTGGATCGCGGTGTCGCCGACCTCGACCCGGGCGGTGTACGCCGGGGTGGTGGAGCACTCCGTCTACGTGGATCCGGCCGCCCAGGGGC
This sequence comes from Micromonospora sp. NPDC023869, assembly GCF_055559695.1. Taxonomy (NCBI): domain Bacteria; kingdom Bacillati; phylum Actinomycetota; class Actinomycetes; order Micromonosporales; family Micromonosporaceae; genus Micromonospora; species Micromonospora sp. NPDC023869. The sequence continues at coordinate 6,426 of NZ_JBVHKD010000006.1, read as the reverse complement.
GTGGCGTGGCCCGGCTGCTGCTCGACGGGCTGATCGCCTCGACCGAGGCGGCCGGTGTCTGGACCATCCAGTCCGGCGTCTTCCCGGAGAACGTCGCCAGCCTGGCGCTGCACCGGCGGGCCGGCTTCCGCGTCGTCGGCACCCGGGAACGGGTGGGCCGGCACCACGGCCGCTGGCGCGACGTCGTCCTCCTGGAGCGCCGCAGCCCGGTCGTGGTGTAAGGAGGGGTCCCCTGCTATGCACCAGGCGTTAGCAGGGGACCCCTCCTTACACTCCTACGGGTACTGGCGCAGATAGACCGGTGCGCCGACGCGGTCCATGTCGGCGGCCTCGCCCACCCCGTTGACCACGTGGTCGATGGTGCCGGCGCTCAGGTTCACCGTCATGATGTGGTGCAGCCGGACCCCCGGCCGCACCGGCACCTCGAACCCGTTCTCGGTCCGGATCGACGGGTTGTTCTGGTTGAACACGTACACGCCGCCGCCGTACAGGGTGTGGTGGCGTACCCGGTCGGCGACCTTGTAGCCGGCCCACCCGTTGACCGTGCCGTTCATCCAGTCCGCCTGCGTGGGCGGGTCGTACGGCAGCTCGTTCTGATAAAGGACCGTGGTGCCGTGCTCGCCGTTCCAGACGGTGTTGTACCGCTGGAAGTGCTCCACGAACAGGCCGGTGGCGGTGACGTGGTCGCCGTTGATGACCGCGCCGTACCGTCCGGTGTTGGTCCGCCAGCGGTCGGTGTCGCCGTTGACCCCCTCGGTGAAGCCCTCCACACCGTGGTCCCCCCGCCACACCCAGGTGTGGTCGATCAGGACGTGGTCGCTGTTGACCTCCAGCGCGGTGTCGGTCTTGCCGATGTGCGGCCCGCCGATGCGGAAGTACACGTCGGAGAGCGTGGTCGGGTTCTTCGGCGTGCTGTGGTCGCGGCCGTGTTTGCGGCCGACGCGCAGCAGCACCGGCGACTCGGTGAGGCCGGCGTCGATGGTGACTCCGGCGACCACCACGCCGGGCACCCCGGCGACGTCGAGCGGTACGGCTCCCTTCACGGCGGTGAGCGTGGCGTGCCCGATGCCGAGCACCACCGTGTCGGGCCGCCGCACCTCGATGCTGCGGGCCACGTCGTAGACGCCGGGGGTGAGCAGCAGGTGCTTGCCCCGGGCGAGCTGCGAGTTGATCGTCTGCACCGAGTCGGACGGCGTGGCGACGAAGAAGTCACCGATCGGGATGGTGTGTCCCGGCGTCAGTCCGTTGGCCCAGGTGATGCCCCGGGTGTCGCGGCGGGCGGCGGGCACCCGGACCTGGTACTTGCCCTTGGCGTCGACGTACAGGTACGGCTTCTCCCGGCTGACCGGCGTGGTGTCCAGGGTGGTGTACGGCGGGTCGGGGAACCCGGCGTCGTCGGGCGCGCCCACCACACCGGAGAAGACCTGGTTCCACACCCCGTTGGACCAGCTCTCGACCTCGCTGTTGCGGGTCAGCCACTGCTGCTGCGAGCCGTTGGTGGTGGCCGGCAGCCGGGAGTCGGCGATGAAGCCGCCGCTGGCGTACTGCGGCCCGTTGGTGCAGTAGTCCATCAGCGACAGTCCACCGCCGCTGATGTCCAGCCGACGCATCGACACCGCCTGGGAGACCGCCCAGAAGTTGGCCGAGGCGCGGCAGTCGTCCTGGCCGGCGGCGTTGATGCGCAGCGACAGGTTGGACAGCGTGCGCCAGAAGTTGACCAGCGCGATGCAGTTGCCGGTGCCTCCCTCGGTCAGGCACCGGTTGTACGCCTCGATCTTGCCGTTGATGACCACGTCGGTGGGGGAGGCGCCCAGCCCGGAGATCTCGGTGTAGTAGCCGACCTTGATCTGGAGCGGCTGCGCGGCGGTGCCGTAGCTACCCGGTCGGAACAGGTACGCGTGCCGGGTGGTGCCCATCTCGTTGTCGACCTGGGCGGTGTGGGCCGCGTCGAGGGTGGCCTGGATCCGGCTGACCGGCATGCTCGGGTCGAAGATCGTGACGTTCGGCCCGAAGTTCGGGGTGACCGGTCGGGGTGGGCCTGCGCCGGCCGGGGTGGTGATGGTGACGGCGGCGGTGGTCAACACGAGGCCGAAGGCCAGCGCGCGACCGAGCCGCCGGCGGTGTGGTCGAGTCGGCATTCGTTCGTCCTTCCCGTCGGGGCGGTGCGATCTCCGGCCCGACGACGCGGTGAACCCGTGAGAGCGCTCTCTCGACGGGGCGGACTTGTATCACGGTGTGAAGAATCAGGGGTCGAGATGTTTCTACCCCGTAACCGCGCCGCGCGCCATGGTCGGGACGCATCGATTTCCGTGGGCGTCCACCACGTGGATCCGCCGGGCGCCGTCCCGGCCGGATTTCCCGACCGGGACGGCACAGCTCACCGCGTGACGGGTGTCGCGGTCCGGCCGCGCCGCCGGGCGGCCAGCCCCAGGATCGTGTCGACGACCAGGAAGCCGAGCAGCGGGATGCCGAACCACGGCAGCGCCCAGCCCAGCGCGACGGTGACCGGAACGCCGACCAGCAGCACCCACAGCGGCAGCCCGCACAGACCGCCCCGGGCGGGTGGCGCCCCGGCGAACGCCCGCCGGTCGGTGCGGGTGGGGCGGCGCTGCCACCACATCCGGTAGCCCCAGACGATGACGCAGAGCAGGCCGACGGCGAGCGCAGCGAGCAGCACCTGGTTGACCACACCGAAGAGCAGACCCATGTGCGCCTGTACGCCGAGCGCGCTCACCTGCGCCAACAGCGGCCAGTCGGCGAAGTCGAGACGGGCGGTCACCGTACCGCCGGCCGGGTCGACGGCCACCTGGTCCAGGTTCACCGGCCAGGTGTTGTCGGACTGGGCGACCGTCCAGGCGCTGCCCGGCTCGCCCGGGGTTATTGCGATCGGCCCGTCCAGACCGGCGGCGCGGGCGGCGGTCGCCACCCGGTCGAAGGCGGCCGGGTCGGCCGTCTCCGTCGGCGCCCCACCGTGGTGGTGCTCGCCGCCCGCGTCGGCCGGTACGCCGGTCAGGCTGGTCGACAGCGCGGGACGGCCGGCGTCCAGCGCGTCCAGGCCGGCGGCGAAGTTCCCGCCGGCGAACCGGGACCAGGTCAGCCCGGTGGCGGAGAGCACGAGCAGCCCCACCGTGAGCCAGACTCCGACGGTGGCGTGCCAGCTCCGGGTACGCCGGACGCCCTTGCCGGCGGAGATCTCCGGCACCAGCATGTGCGTGGCCCGGCCTCGTCCGCCGCGCCGACGCCACCACAGGGCGATCCCGCCCAGCGCCAGCACCCAGAGCCAGCTCGCGGCGATCTCGGAGTAGTGCCGTCCGAGGTCGCCGAGGTGCAGGTTGCGGTGCAGGTCGTCCAGCCAGGTGGTGGCCGGCGTGGACCCGAACCAGGTGGTCAACTGCCCCCGCACCTGCGCGGTGTACGGGTCGACGTAGACGGTGTGCTGCCGGTCGCCCAGTTCGGGCATCGCGAACACCACCCGTGTGGTGTGCTCACCGCTGCCGGGGGAGACGCCGAACAGGCTGCCGTCCGGATGGGCGGCCCGCGCGGCGGTGATCTGCTCGGCCAGCGGCCTCGGCTGGTCGCCGACCGCGGCGACGGTCAACTCCTCGCCGTAGAGGATCCGGTCCAGTTGCGGGGTGACGGTGTACGCCAGACCGGTCAGGGCGGCGACGACCAGGAACGGCGCGACCAGCACCCCCGCGTAGAAGTGCAGGCGAACCAGGAGCGCGGCCAGCGGTGAGAGACGTCGTTGCGGGCGGGCGGGCGACGGCTCGACGGCGGGCGTGGAGTCCGGTGTGGAGGCACCGGAGACTTCGGTCAGAGACATGGCTTTTCCGATCGGACTAGAAGGTCTTGCTGCGGACGCGCCCGTGCCCTTCGGGTCGGTGTTGCTGCCGTCGCCCGGTTGCCCGCCGCTCAGCCCTCTAGTCGGACGCCGGGCCGTCGCGGTTCCCGCCGTCGTCGCGGTCGTCGCGCGGCACGCCCCGGTGGCAGCGCTCGCCCAGTTCGCGCAGGGCTGTCACCAGCTCGGGTGGGCCGGGCAGGGTGAAGTCGACGCCGAGCACCGCGATCATCCAGGCCAGATCGGCGGCCGTGGCCGCGCCGAGGTGCAGCAGGCAGCGGCGCTCGTCGACCGCCTCCACCGCACCCATGCCCGGCCAGACCCGCTCGGCCACCACGGCGGCGGGGGCGTGCATGGTGACGGTGACCCGGACCGGGTACGGCCCGGTGGACAGCGTCCGCGCCAGGTAGGCGCTGGCGTCCACGTCGGGCAGCTCGCGGGCGACGAACCGGGGCCCGGTGGGCGTACGCGGACGCAGCCGGTCGACCCGGAACGAGCGCCAGTCCTCGCGGTCGACGTCCCAGGCGACGAGGTACCAGTACCGGCCCCAGCTCACCAGCGAGTGCGGCTCGACGGTGCGCCGGGACCGGTCGCCGTGATGGCTGGTGTAGTCGAACCGCAGCCGCTCCCGCCGGTGACACGCGTCGGAGACGGCCACCAACACGTCCGGGGAGACCGTCGGGCCGGGGCCCTCGGCGCGGACCGTGGCGCGGTGCAGGCCGCTGACCCGGTGCCGCAACCGGGACGGCAGCACCTGCTCCACCTTGTGCAGGGCGCGCAGCGCGGTCTCGCCGATGCCGCTGACCGCGCTGGCGGTGGCGGTCCGCAGCCCGATCGTCACGGCCACCGCCTCGTCGTCGTCGAGCAGCAGCGGCGGCAGCGCCGCCCCGGCACCGAGCCGGTAGCCGCCGGTGCCCTGCGTGGCGTGCACCGGGTAGCCCAGCTCGCGGAGCCGGTCGACGTCGCGGCGCACGGTCCGCGCGGTCACCCCGAGCCGCGCCGCCAGCTCCGCGCCGGACCACTGGCGGTACGTCTGGAGCAGCGACAGCAACCGGAGCAGGCGTGCGGAGGGCGTCGACATGTGATCGAGGATGCCACCGGCTTAGGACCGGAACTGACCTAACCGGCTCCTAGCGTCGACCCCATGACCGATGACATCGTCCCGTTCCGCCTGGACGTCCCGCAGTCCCAGCTCGTCGACCTGCACGCCCGGTTGGCCGCGACCCGCTGGCCCGAGCTGCCCGACGTCGGCTGGGCCCGGGGCGTACCGGTGGATCACCTCCGGGACCTGGCCGAGCACTGGCGTACCCGCTACGACTGGCGCACCCACGAGGCGGAACTGAACACGCTCCCGCACCTCCTCACCGAGGTCGACGGGCAGCGGCTGCACTTCCTGCACGTACGCTCACCCGAGCCGGACGCCACCCCGCTGCTCCTGCTGCACGGCTGGCCCGGCTCGTTCCTGGAGTTCCTGGACACCGTCGGGCCGCTCACCGACCCCCGCGCGCACGGCGGCGACCCGGCGGACGCCTTCCACCTGGTGATCCCGTCGCTGCCCGGCTTCGGCTTCTCCGCCCCGCTGTCCGGGCCGGGCTGGGGCAGCGAGCGGATGGCCGGCGCGCTGGTCGAGCTGATGGACCGGCTCGGCTACGCCCGCTATGGGGTGCAGGGCGGCGACACCGGCTCGTACGTCGCCCCGGCGATCGGCCGGCTGGCCCCGGAGCGGGTGGTCGGCGTGCACCTCAACGCGCTGCTCACCTTCCCGTCCGGGGCCGAGGGCGAACTCGACAACCTCACCGACGTCGAGCGGGCCAGGCTGGACGCGCTGACCGCCTACAACGACGGGTACCTCCAGATCCAGGCGAAGTCACCGCACACGCTCGCGTACGGGTTGCACGACTCGCCGGTGGGCCAGCTCGCCTGGATCGTGGAGATGTTCCACCGGCTGACCGACCGGCCCGCCGACAGTCACCTCGACGACGTGATCGATCGGGACCGGCTGCTGACCAACGTCACCCTGTACTGGCTCACCGGCACGGCAGGCTCCGCCGCCCAGGTCTACTACGAGGACATCACCGCCGCCGGTTGGTCCGACGACGCGTACGGCGACGCGTACGGCGACGACGCCTCCGGGGACGACGCGGCGGGCGACTGGGGCGTGGGGGAGCGGTCCACCGTGCCGACCGGGGTGCTGGTGTCCCGCTCCCGCGACGTCACCATCCGGCGACTCGCCGAACGCGACCACCACGTCGTGCACTGGGCCGAGTACGACACCGGCGGGCACTTCTTCGCCCTGGAGCAGCCGGACCTCTTCGTCGCCGACCTGCGCACGTTCTTCGGCACGCTGCGCTGACCGCGGGATCACGCTGCGCTGATCGCGGGATTCACGCCTGCGGTCCGACCAGGCCGTTCCCGCCCGGAACAGTCGATCGGCGGTAGCCCCCATCCGTGTGGATGGGGGCTACCGCGGCGGGCTGGCATACGGCAGGACACGGGCGGTCGCGTCCGCGCGAGTGGTGTAAGAGACGGCCATCGCGGGATCCGGTTTGATGTTATGCGGCGATCGGGGTGGGGTCGGTCTGATCGGT
>NZ_JBVHKD010000005.1:139910-418248 GCF_055559695.1 Micromonospora sp. NPDC023869 | reverse complement strand
CCACACCGATCAGACCGACCCCACCCCGATCGCCGCATAACATCAAACCGGATCCCGCGATGGCCGTCTCTTACACCACTCGCGCGGACGCGACCGCCCCTCACCCGCCGCTCGGGTGGGCGCGCAGCGGCGGCCGAATCAGCGGCGGCGTTCTCGTCCGGACCGCACCAGCGGGGAGATGCCGGTCCTGCCGGGCCAGCAGGAAGTCGCGCGTCCATGGGGTGCTCCCTCGTTGAGGTCGATCGGCTGGTTGACCCATCGCATGAACCGGTTGTTGAGCGCGGCGAGGTCGGGAGTGAAGCCGAGCATGACGATGTCGTCCACGGCATCCCGCATCGAATGCGCGAGGTAGAAGACCAGCGCCAGCGTGTGGCCCGCGTACTCACGGAGGAGGGCCAGCTTCGCCGGGCCACAAGGCCAGTGCGCTCCGCAGGCCCGGCACCGCCAGAGCGGCCGGCTGGGAACGTGCTCGCGGCTCACGATGCACCTCCGAGGCCGCGAAGCGTCTGGCCGAGGGTCAGTAGCTCCCCGGCCCGGTCCCAGAGGATCGCCGTCGAGTCATCCCCTGGCCGCAGCGTCAGTCGCGCGGCCAGGTCGGGCGGAGGACTCATCCTCGGGACCGGGCCGGGGGCTGGAATGCCGGGTACCGTCCGCATTCGCGGCGGTTCACAGCCGGGACAAATGCACTTGTGCCCGCGCCGCCGCCTGTGACGTCCCGACATTGAACCCCCTCGAAAGGTTTCTGGGGGAGGGACGCGCACCCGTGCCTCGATCATCCCGTTGGATGCGCGTCCCTCAGCAGACGCAACCGCCGGGGTTGTGGATGTCCCTCCACCGGCCGCGCCGTCCTGGGGACACACTGCCAATCAGTGATGGGACCGGTACACGACGTTCGTTAATCTCTGGGGACGTTCGGGACGTCCGAGAGGAGGTGGGAATGAACCACGCACTTCAGCAGGCCATGGTGCAGGCTGGCGAAACCGCCGAAAGTCTTGCCGCCCGCGTTGGCGTCGACCCGAAGACTGCTGGGCGGTGGGTGTCGCCGGGGCGCACGCCTCGCCCCCGGTGCCGTGCCGCCGTGGCGGCCATCCTTGAGCGGGAGGTCGCGGATCTGTGGCCGAGTGCCGTTCGCGGCGAGCCCGACTGGCTGCGCGACTGGGTTGACTGGGAGCGCGAAGCGACCGCCATTCGGTGGTACGAGCCGGCGTACGTGCCGGGCATCCTTCAGACCGAGGCGTACGCGCGGGCCACGCTCGCCGATGGGCTACTCCTGCCTGACGAGATCGAGCAGCGAGTGCATTCGCGGCTGAAGCGGCAGGAGATCCTGGACCGCGACGACCCTCCACTGCTTCTGGCCGTCCTCGACGTGATGGTGCTGCGCCGTCCGGTTCATGGACACCCCGGCGTCATGCGTGAGCAGGTCGAGCACCTGGCGAGGATGGCGGAGCTGCCGTACGTGCAGATCCTCGTGGTGCCAGAGGACGCGGGGATCTACCCTGGACTTCAGGGAGGTTTCATCCTGGCGACTCTCGGCGACGGCTCGTCGGTGGCGCATCTCGATCATCAGGTGGACGCGCAGGTGGTGTCCACGCCGGATCGGATCGCCACTCTCCAGCGCGTGTGGGAGATCATCAGGGGCGAAGCGCTCTCGCGCAGGTAGTCACTCGACCTGATCAAGGAAGCGGCGCAGACATGGACATGACCGGAGCCAACTGGCGTAAGTCGAGCTACTCGGGGGCCAACGGCGGCTCGTGCGTGGAGGTGGCCGACAATCTCCCCGGCGTCGTTCTGGTCCGCGACACCAAGGACCGTGACGGTGGCACCCTCCACTTCAGCCCGAGCAACTGGAAGGGCTTCGTCAGCCTGGCCAAGCAGATCGGCCCCGTGGGCTGACGCCTCCGACGCAGAAGGCCCCCAGCGCGATGCTGGGGGCTCTTTCGTGCCGCCTGCCATCTGACCGGGCATGCTCCCGAGGTGCAGTCCTCGTCCACGCCATCGGCCACCAGGGACGCCTGGCCGCCTCGCACTCGGCCTCGGTGATCGCCTCGTGAGGGGCTGCGGCCGGGTGCCGCTGACCATGCTGTTCGTGCCCTTCATGTGGCGCAGCCACCGCCGGATGCTCTCGGCGGTGGCGCCCACGCCCCGGCCGGGCGGAACACCGGCCGTGAAGCTGGGCGCGTTGTCGGCGTAGTTGGTCTGATAGAACGCCAGGAATGCCAGCAGCTCGTCGAGGCTCAGCTCGGCGGCTCTCGCTGGCCGACGTCCGCCGGGCCATCGCCTCCCTGGCCCAGCCCAGCGCCGCCGCCTGAGCTCCCTCGCCGGACCGCTCAGCCCCCGGTGGCCTTCGCCTTCGCCGCCGCCTTCTGCTGCTGCTTGTACTCCCGGACCAGGCGCAACGACTCGGCGTCGGTGACGTCGGCCACCGACCGGTGGACCTCCGGCTCGCCGTAGCCGCCGGCCGCCTCCCGCCAGCCCGGCGGCCGTACGCCGAACCGCTTGCCGAGCAGGGCGAGGAAGATCTGCCCCTTCTGTCGGCCGAACCCCGGCAGGGCGGTGATCCGCGCGAGCAGTTCCGCACCGTCGGCGGGGTCGGCCCAGAGCCGGGCGGCGTCGCCGTCGTACCGGTCGACCAGCGTCCGGCAGACCTCCTGCACGCGGGCCGCCATCGCCTTCGGGAACCGGTGCAGCGCCGGCGGCTGGGCGAAGAGGGCCACCAGCGCCTCCGGGTCGTACTCGGCGAGTTCCCGGGCGTCCAGGTCGTGACCGAGCCGCTGGGCCAGCACGTACGGCGAGGAGAACGCCTTCTCCATCGAGACTTGTTGATCAAGAACCATTCCCGTCAGCAACGCCAGCGGACTCTGCATGAGCAGCCGGTTCGCCTCCGGATCGATGGGCAGCGCGAGTGTCATGCCCTCATCCTGCCCGTCGCGGCCCTCGCCCTGGCCTCCGGCACGTGATCTCACCCTCAGCTCGATTCCGCGATTAGGTTAGGCTGTGCTAACTTCGGCGCCTCGGTCGCCCCGGGCCGCAGAGGAAAGGGTTCATCGTGCTTCTCACCCGCCGTACCACCGGCGCGTTGCTCGCCGCCAGCCTGCTCGCCGTCGGGCTGGCCGCCTGCGGATCAGGTGAGGAGGACGCGGCGGCAGACTCGGGCCATTCGACCGACAAGTCGATCACCGTCTACAGCGGACGCAACGAGCAGCTCGTCAAGCCGCTGCTGGACAAGTTCACCGAGCAGACCGGCATCACCGTCAACGCCCGGTACGCCAACACCGCGCAGCTCGCCGCCCAGCTCGTGGAGGAGGGCGACCGGTCCCCCGCCGACGTGTTCTTCGCGCAGGACGCGGGTGCCCTGGGCACCGTGGCCAAGCAGGGCATGTTCACCACGCTCGCCGAGGAGACCACGGCGAAGGTGCCGGCGTCCTACCGCGCCGGCAACGGCCAGTGGGTCGGTGTGAGCGCCCGCGCCCGGGTGCTGGCGTACAACGCCGACCTGGTGAAGGCCGAGGAGCTGCCCGCCTCGGTGTTCGACCTGACCGGCCCGGCCTGGAAGGGCAAGGTCGGCGTCGCCCCGACCAACGCCTCGTTCCAGGCGTTCGTCACCGCCATCCGGGTGCAGCACGACGACGCCAAGGCCGAGCAGTTCCTCAGCGGCCTCAAGGCCAACGACCCGCAGATCCGCGACGGCAACGGCAAGATCCTCGAAGACGTCGGCGCGGGCACGATCCCGGCCGGCCTGGTCAACCACTACTACCTCGGTGAGATCGCCAAGGAGCAGGGCACCACGCCGGACGCGCTCAAGGTCAAGCTGCACTTCTTCTCCGGCGGTGACACCGGTGCGCTGGTGAACGTCGCGGGGGTCGGCGTGCTCAAGCGGGCCGCCGAGAACGCCGACGTGCAGAAGTTCGTGGACTTCCTGCTCGGCACCGAGGCCCAGACGTTCTTCGCCGAGCAGACCTACGAGTACCCGGTGATCGACGGCGTGCCGTCCCCGGCGTACGTGCCGGCCCTGTCCGAGCTGGCGGTGCCGCAGATCGACCTGAACGACCTGGACACCCTCGACGCCACCGTCACCATGATCAAGAACTCGGGCCTGGTGCCCTGACCGCACCACCCTCCGTCGCAGGGCCGTCCCGATCCGGGTCGGCCCTGTCCGGCGTACCCGGCGGGATGCGGCGACTCGCGCCACGGCCGGCGTTGCTCGCGGCCTCGACCGCCGCGGTGGCCGTCGCCCTGATCCCGCTGGCCTACCTCGGGGTACGCACCGCCGAGGCGGGCTGGGACGCGGTCGTCGCCGAGCTGTGGACCGAACGGGTCGCGCTGCTCGCCCTGCGTAGCCTCGGACTGGCCGCCGTGGTCACCACGGCATGCGTCCTGCTCGGCGTGGGCACCGCGTTCCTGGTCACCCGGACCGACCTGCCCGGCCGCCGGGCCTTCGCCGTGCTGGCGGCGTTGCCGCTGGCCGTACCCACCTACATCGCCGCCTTCGCCTGGGTCTCCGCGCTGCCCCGGCTGGAGGGATTCTGGCCGGCGGCGCTGGTGCTCACCCTCTGCTCCTACCCGTACGTGCTGCTGCCGGTCGCGGCGGCGCTGCGCGGCGCGGACCCGGCGCAGGAGGAGGTGTCCCGGTCGCTCGGGCGCAGTGGGTGGCAGACCTTCACCGCGGTGACGCTGCGGCAGATCCGCCCGGCCACCGCCGCCGGTGCGCTGCTGGTCGCCCTCTACGTGCTCTCCGACTTCGGCGCGGTCTCCATCCTGCGCGCCGACACCTTCACCCGGGCCATCTTCGTCGCCTTCGACCTCGGCTTCGACCGGACCGGCGCGCTGGTGCTCTCCAGCGTGCTGGTGGTGCTCACGGTGGTGCTGCTGACCGGCGAGACCGCGACCCGCCGCCGGGGTGCCCGGTACGCGCGGCTCGGCGGCACCCGACGTCCCGCACCCCGACTGGCGCTCGGGTCGGCCCGCTGGCCGGCCATCGCCGTGCTGACCGGCGTCGCCGCGCTGGCGCTCGGCTTGCCAGCGGTCAGCCTCGGTCGGCGGCTCGCCGCCGGGGTGTCCCGCCCGGGCGCCCTGCCCGAGGTGCTCACCGCCGCCGGGAACTCGCTGACCGTCTCGCTGGCCGGCGCCGCGCTCACCATGCTGTTGGCGCTGCCGCTGGGGCTGCTCGTCGCGCGGGCACCGGGTCCGCTGACCACCGTGCTGGACCGGCTGGCGTACCTGGCCCACGCCCTGCCCGGCGTGGTGATCGGACTCTCGCTGATCTTCTTCGGCATCAACGTGGCGTACCCGCTCTATCAGACCCGGTGGCTGCTCGCCCTGGCGTACGCGACGCTCTTCCTGCCGCTGGCGGTCGGCGCGGTGGCCGGCGCGGCCGCCCAGTCCCCCGCCGGTCTGGAGGAGGTGGCCCGGTCGCTCGGCCGTGGCCCCTGGACCGTGCTGCGCACGGTGACCCTGCCGCTCACCCTGCCGGGCATCGGCGCCGGGGCCGCGCTGGTCTTCCTCACCGGCATGAAGGAACTCCCGGCCACCCTGCTGCTGCGCCCCACCGGCACGGACACCCTCGCCACCGAGCTGTGGACGAGTACGGCCGTCGGCGCCTACGCGGCAGCGGCCCCCTACGCGGCGCTGCTGGTGCTGATCTCGGCGGTACCCACCTGGCTGCTGGTCGCCCGCAGCGGCCTGCTCGACCGGGAACGCGGCACATGAACGAAGAACGCAGGCAACGAGAGTGGAGGGGTGGCATGAGTGAGCGCAGCGAACGAATCAACAGCGCAGCAGACCATGCCACCACGCAACGAAGTGGAGGGGTGGCATGAGTGAGGTCGTGCTCGACGGTGTGGTGAAGCGGTACGGGCGGGTCACCGCGTTGGCCGGCGCCGACCTCAGCGTGCCGTCCGGGCAGTTGACCGCGGTGCTCGGGCCGTCCGGCTGCGGCAAGACCACGTTGCTGCGCTGCCTGGCCGGCTTCGAGCGGCTCGACGGCGGCGAGATCCGCATCGACGGCGCGGTGGTCGCGGGCGGCGGTCGGCACCTGCCGGCGCACCGACGCCGCATCGCAGTGGTGCCCCAGGAGGGTGCTCTCTTCCCGCATCTGCGGGTGGCCGAGAACGTCGGCTACGGGCTGGACCGGGCCACCCGACGGACCGACCGGGTCGAGGAGGTGCTGGCGCTGGTCGGGCTGGCCGGGTACGGCGACCGGATGCCGCACCAGCTCTCCGGCGGGCAGCAGCAGCGGGTCGCGGTGGCCCGGGCGCTCGCGCCCCGGCCATCGGTGGTGCTGCTGGACGAGCCGTTCAGCGCCCTGGACGCGGGGCTGCGCGCCGGGCTGCGGCACGACGTACGCGAGGCGCTGCGCGCCGACGGGGCGACCGGTGTGCTGGTCACCCACGATCAGGGTGAGGCGCTGTCGGTGGCCGACAAGGTGGTGGTGCTGCGCGACGGGCGGGTGGTGCAGGCCGCCGCGCCGACCACGGTCTATCGGGAGCCGGCCGATCCCTGGGTGGCCGGTTTCGTCGGTGACGCGGTGCTGCTGCCGGCGATCGTCGAGAGCGGGACCGCCCGGACCGCGTTGGGGGTGCTGCCGGTCGCCGGTGCGGTGGCCGACGGGCCGGTCACCGTGCTGCTCCGACCAGAGCAGATCCGCCTGGCCGCCGGAGCGGGCGGGGTCACCGGCACCGTGCTGCGGCACGACTTCCACGGTCACGACGCGCTGGTCGGCCTGCGGCTGGGCGATGGTACGGCGATCACCGCGCGGGTGCTCGACGGCGCCGCCGTACCGATGGACGGCGAGGTCGGGGTACGGGTGGACGGCGCGGCGCGGGTCTTCCCGGTGGACACCGACCGCCGGGTGCCGGTCGACCTCGCCGCCTGACCTCGGCCGGCGGTGAGTCGGCCCGGCCCGCCGCCGTCGGTCGGCCTGGCTCTGCCTGCTCATGCGGGGGCCCGGCGGACGGTGGTGCCGTCCGCCGGGCCGGTGTGCGTCAGGGTCAGTTGACCACGAACAACAGGCGGTTCGGCGAGCCGCTGCCCGGGCTGGTCACCACGCCGGTGGTGGCGTTGCTGGTCAGGTAGTTCTTGACCTGGGCCGGGGTGTAGGACGGGTTGGCCGAGAGCACGAGCGCGGCGGCGCCGGCCACGTGCGGGGAGGCCATCGAGGTGCCGTTCAGCGTGCTGGTCGCGGTGTTGCTGGTGTGGTACGCGGACAGCACGCTCGACCCGGGCGCGAAGATGTGCACGCACGAGCCGTAGTTCGAGAAGGACGACCGGGCGTCGGTGCTGGTCGTCGAGCCGACGGTGATGGCGGTCGAGGTACGCGCCGGCGAGTAGTTGCAGGCGTTGGCGTTGGAGTTGCCGGCCGCCACCGCGTAGCTGATGCCGGAGGCGATCGAGTTGGCCACCGCGTTGTCGATCGTGCTGCTGGCCCCGCCGCCGAGGCTCATGTTCGCCACGGCCGGCTTCACCGCGTTGGCGGTCACCCAGTTGACGCCGTTGACCACGCTGGCGGTGGTGCCGCCACCGGAGCAGTTGAGCACCTTCACCGCGACCAGGCGGACGGACTTGGCCACGCCGTACGTCGCGCCGCCGACGGTCCCGGCGACGTGGGTGCCGTGGCCGTTGCAGTCGGTGTTGTTGGTGTCGACCGTGTTGGTGCCCCAGGTGGCCCGACCGCCGAACTCGTTGTGCGTGGTGCGGATGCCGGTGTCGATGATGTAGGCCCGCACGTTCGAGGCCGTGTTCGGGTAGGTGTAGGTGCCGCTCAGCGGGCGGTTCCGCTGGTCGATGCGGTCCAGGCCCCAGGTGGGGTTGGTCTGGGTGGCCTGGACGGTGAACGCCTGGTCCTGCTCGACGTACGCGACCGCCGAGTTGGCGGCGAGCCGGGCCGCCTGCTTCGCGGTCATCTTGGCGGCGAAGCCGGTCAGCGCGGCGGAGTAGGTGTCGGAGACGCTGCCCCCGTACCGCTGGACCAGGGCGGTGGCCCGGTCCGGCACTGCGGTGCGAGCCGCCGACGAACCGGCCGCACCGACCGCGTCGGAGCGCAGGACGACGAGGTAGCTGCCGCTGACGGCGTTCGCGGCGCCGGCGCCGCGGATCTCGCCGGTGGGTGCGGCGACCGCCGCGGTGGTGCTGGCCGCTGAGACGGCCGCCGCGGTGGCGACGACGGCGAGCGCCCGGATGACGTGCCGTCGCGCGATGGACCCTGAGGACATCGTCTGCCTCCCTAACCGGAACGGCCGACCGGGTCATGGCCGGACGGCGCATCCCATGGACTCGAATGGAGGAGATGCTAGCCTTAGATCGATGAATATGACAGAGATGTTCGTCGATTGATTGAGATTGTCACGGGCACCCGCTCCCCGCTCCGTCGTCACCAGGCAGGATGGCGGTGTGGACGGACACGACATGCTGCTCTCCCCCGCCGGCGTCGAGGCGCTGCGGACCGCGTTGACGCGAGCCGCCTTCACCGCCAACGGCATCGCCACCCGGCTCGGCCCGCAGGCCACCGGTGGGGTGGCCCGCAACGACTTCCGGGCCGCGCTGCGCGCCACCGCCGACGGTGACCCGCTCGCCACCCTGATCCGGGTCTTCATCTGCGAGCAGACCGAGCCGGAGGCCGCCGTCGCCGCCGCGCTCGCGCCGCTGTCGATCGACGAGGCGCTCGCCGCCGGAATCGTCGAACGGTACGGCGACGGGCTGCGGATGGGGCTGGACCTCGAACCGTACGGCGACGACTGGTGGGTGCTGGCCGACGTGCCGGCCAGCGCCCGTCCCGGTCGGCCCCTGCACACCGAGCACGTGCTGGGCATCGGCGGGGCGACCCAGACGATGATCGGCGCGGCCGTCCGGCAGCCGGTGCAGAGCGCGCTCGACCTGGGCACCGGCTCCGGCGTCCAGGCCCTGCACCTGAGTACGCACGCCCGGCAGGTGACCGCCACCGACGTCTCCCGGCGGGCGCTGCGGTTCGCCGCCACCACGGCCGCGCTCAACGACCAGCAGTGGGAGCTGCTGCGCGGCGACATGGTGCAGCCCGTCGCCGGACGGCGCTTCGACCTGGTGGTCAGCAACCCGCCCTTCGTGGTCGGGCCGGGCACCACCACGCACGTCTACCGCGACTCCGGGCGGGTCGGTGACGCGATCGGCGCCGAACTGGCCGCCGCCGCCGACGGCCTGCTCACCGAGGGCGGCACCATGCAGTACCTGGCGAACTGGGTGCACGTCGCCGGGGAGGACTGGGGCGAGCGGGTGGCCGGCTGGTTCGCCGGGACCGGTCTGGACGCCTGGGTGATCCAGCGCGAGGTCGCCGACCCGATGGCGTACGTCAACCTCTGGCTCACCGACGTCGGCGAGGCGGCCGACCCGCAGCGGATGGCCGACTGGCTGGACTGGTTCGACGCCCACAAGGTGGAGGCGATCGGCTTCGGCATCGTCTCGCTGCGCCGGGGCGGACACGACGATCCGGTGCTGCGGGTGGAGGACCTGCGGCAACGGGTCCAGGCCCCGATGGGCGACCGGGTCGCGACCTGGTTCGACCGACAGGACTGGCTGCGCCAGCAAGGCGGCGACGGGCTGCTGGACGCCCGCTACCGGGCCGCCGACGGGCTCCAGCTGCGGCAGGAGGCGACCATGGGCGCGGACGGCTGGGGCGTCGACCGACAGGTCCTCACCATGCCGCACGGGCTGCGCTGGACCGAGGAGATCGATCCACTGGTACTCGCGCTGGTGGGTGGCGCCGACGGGCGCCTGCCGCTGCGCGACCAGATCGCACTGCTCGCCGTCGCGCACGATGTCACGCCGGACGAGCTGGCCGAGGCGGCCGGACCGATCGTGGCGCACCTGGTCGAGCGCGGCTTCATCGAGCCGGTGCGGTCCTGATGCGGGCTGTGGTGCAGACCGTCGCACGGGCCGGCGTCACCGTCGACGGCGAGGTGGTCGGCGCGATCGACGACGGGCTGCTGGTGCTGGTCGGGGTGACGCACACGGACACCACCGAGACCGCCCGGACGATGGCCCGCAAGGTGTACGAGCTGCGCATCCTGGACGACGAGCGGTCCGCCGCCGACGTCGGCGCGCCGATCCTGGTGGTCAGCCAGTTCACGCTCTACGGCGACGCCCGCAAGGGACGCCGTCCGAGCTGGACCGCGGCGGCTCCCGCCGAGGTGGCCGAGCCGTTGGTCGACGCGGTGGTCGAGGCGCTGCGCCAACGCGGCGCGACGGTCGCCACCGGCCGTTTCCGGGCGCACATGCTGGTGGAGAGCGTCAACGTCGGGCCGCGCACCATCCTCCTCGACCTGTGACGCCTCACGAGGTGGACGGGCCCGGATCACGACGCCCGCCCACCTCGTGGTCACCGGTCAGCCGAAGAGTCCCCGACGTTGCAGGGACTGCCGCAGCCAGCCGTCGAGCTGCGCCGCCCAGTCCGTACGGTCCATTATGGCGTAGTCGACGGTGAACCGACCGAAGACGTCCCGGCCCTCGGTCAGCAGGCCACCGCGCTTGTCCAGCTCCAGCACCACCTGCATCTGCCGGGGATCGGCGACGAAGGTGACCTCCAGTTGCTTCATCGCACCCGCGTACTGCGGCGCGGGGTAGAACTCGATCTCCTGGTAGAACGGCAGCGTCTGGTGCACGCCGTAGATGTGCCCCCGTTCGACGTCGGCCCGGGCGAACCGGAAACCGAGCCGCAGCAACGCCTCCAGCAGCTTCTCCTGCGCCGGCAGCGGGTGCACCGCCACCGGGTCCAGGTCACCCTTGTCGAGCGCGCGGGCCACCTCCAGCTCGGTACGCAGCCCCATCGTCATCCCGTGCAGGTGCTGCCCGTACAGCTGGGTGACCGGGGTCTCCCAGGGCACCGGGAACCGGAACGGTACGTCGTAGCGCTGCCCGGCCTCCAGACGGAACGGGCCGGTCACCTGCTGCCGGTGGAACTCCTGATTCGTGTTGTACTCGTTGTCGCCGCTCTCCACCTCGACCCGGGTCATCAACCCCAGAGCCACGTACGAGATGTCCACCCCGTGCTCGCCTCCGGTCACCGCGATGCTGCCCGTGAGCTCGCCGCCCGGCCGGCAGTTCGGGTTCGTCAGCACCGTCTCCACGGACGGGCCGCCGACTCCCATCGCCTGCATGAGCCGCTTGAAGACCACCATTGCCTCCGTCGCTTGGTCGCCCGACCCCGGGCACCCGGGGTACGGGGTTGCGTCGGCCCGACGGCCGACCGCTGGCACGGTAACCGGCACCGCCAAGTCGCATCTGCCGAACCAGCACACCCGCCCGCAAGGAGGGGGTAACGGAACGGTCACTGTCGGTTCTCCGATCGCCTCACTCCCGTTTTACGCCTCACCCGCCAAGCTGTGTGTCACCGGCTGCCACATGGGCCGGGGCGACACGGCACGGACGTGGACACGGGGAGAGACAGAGATGGCCCTGCAGATGATGGAGCACCGGATGCGCGCCGGCACCGAGGCGGAGCACGGCGTCGACACCCTTACCGACCTGGACGCCACCGACGAGCGTGGCGTCTCCACCGACCTGGTTCGCGCGTACCTCAACGGGATCGGCCGGACCAAGCTGCTCACGGCGGCCGAAGAGGTGGACCTGGCGAAGCGGATCGAAGCCGGGTTGTTCGCCGAGGAGAAGCTGTCCACCTGCACCCCGCTCTCGGCCGACCTGCACGCCGACCTGGACGTGGTCGCGCAGCAGGGTCGGGCCGCCAAGAACCACCTGCTGGAGGCGAACCTGCGCCTCGTGGTGAGCATCGCCAAGCGGTACACCGGCCGTGGCATGGCCTTCCTCGACCTCATCCAGGAAGGCAACCTCGGCCTCATCCGCGCCGTCGAGAAATTCGACTACACCAAGGGCTACAAGTTCTCCACCTACGCCACCTGGTGGATCCGCCAGGCCATCACCCGCGCCATGGCCGACCAGGCCCGCACCATCCGCATCCCGGTGCACATGGTCGAGCAGGTCAACCGGATGGTCCGGGCCCGCCGCGAGCTGTCCGTCTCGCTGGGTCGGGAGCCCACGGTGGCCGAGGTCGCCCGCGCGCTGGACGTGCCCGAGTTCCAGGTGATCGAGCTGATCTCGTACGACCGGGAGCCGGTCAGCCTGGACCAGGCCGTCGGCGAGGACGGGGAGAGCGCACTGGGTGACTTCGTCGCCGCCGCCGACCCGACCGGCGGGCCGGGCGACACCGCCGCCCAGGGCGAGCTGCGCAACGAGGTGAGCATCGTGTTGGCCACGCTCTCCCAGCGCGAGCAGGCGGTGATCCGGCTGCGGTTCGGCCTCGACGACGGCCGGCAGCGTACCCTGGACGAGGTCGGCCGCGAGTTCGGACTGTCCCGCGAGCGGATCCGGCAGATCGAGAAGGTGACGCTGCTCAAGCTGCGGGCCCCGGAGCGGGCGCAGCGGCTGGAGGCGTACGCCTCCTGACGTGACTGGTGTGCGATCGGCCCCGGCGGTGCGCCGGGGCCGATGTCGTGTGTGCCGGGGCGGTTTTCGTGCGCGGCTCGTGTCACGGAGGCCGAAAGGGCTGCGGATCGTCCAGAGTGGGTGCACGGCGTCGAGCCGTCGACGCAGGCAATCAGGAGGACTGATCGTGAACTGGACGCTGGAAGCGGTCGTCGTGCCGGTTTCCGACGTGGACCGGGCCAAGGCGTTCTACGCCGATCGGGTCGGCTTCATCGTCGACCACGACACGGTGATGGGCGACGACGCCCGCATCGTGCAGCTCACGCCGCCCGGCTCGGGTTGCTCGATCGTGATCGGCACCGGGCCGCTGCCGTACATGCCGCCCGGCTCGCTCAAGGGTATCCAGCTCGTCGTGCCGGACCTGGAGAAGGCCCGCGCCGAGCTGAGCGAGCGCGGCGTCGAGGTGAGCGAGATCCAGGTGCTCGGGCAGAACCCGAGCCCGACACCGCACCCGTTGGACAACGTCGGCTTCGTCTTCTTCGACGACCCGGACGGCAACTCCTGGGCGGTCCAGCAGATCTCCGCCCGCGCGACCGGGATGTAAGGAGGGGTCCCCTGCTATACACGAGGCGTTAGTAGGGGACCCCTCCTTTCACAAACGGCGGGGGCCGGTGTCGGGGCGGGGGGCGGCCGAGCCGGTGCGGACCGAGGCGTGCAGCACGGACAACCCGTCCGGGCGGGCCAGCACCGGGTTGAGCGTCAGTGCGCGTACCCGGGGTTGCTCGTCGGCGAGCCGCCCGATGCGCAGGAGCAGGTCGGCCAGGGCCGCCCGGTCCACCGGGGCGGCACCCCGGTGGCCCCGCAGCAGAGGGGCCGCGCGTGGGGCGTCGACCAGCTCGGTCGCGTCCCGGTCGGTCAACGGCACCGCCCGCCAGGCCCGGTCGCCGAGCAGGTCGGTGGCGACCCCGCCGAGGCCGAAGCCCACCACCGGCCCGAACGCCGGGTCCTCGACCAGCTCCACCACGCAGGCCACGCCGGGCGGCACCATCGGCTGCACCAGCACGTCCGCGCCGAACGCGGCGGCCAGCTCGGCGTAGGCGCGGCGGACCGTGTCGGCGTCCGGCAGGTCCAGGCGGACCGCACCGAGATCGAGGCGGTGCCGCAGACCACCGGCGGCAGCCTTGAGCGCCACCGGGAAACCGAACCGCGTCGCCGCGTCGACCGCCGCGTCGACCGAGTCGACCCGCGCCGACTCGACCACGTCGATGCCGTACGCGGCGAGCAGCGCCTCCGGATCGCCACCGTCCGCCCGCAGCGCCACCTGCGCCGCCACCGGATCGACGTCGGGCAGCTCGGGCAGTACGCCGGCCGGACGACGCCGCCAGTGCGCGTACGCGGTGACCCGGGCCAGCGCGCGTACCGCCTCCTCCACGCTCGGGTAGGCCGGTGTCCCCGCCGGGGCCCGACCGACCAGGAAGGTGGCCACCGTCGGCTTGTCGGCCGTGGGCGCGGCGAGCGCGGCGGCGAAGTCCGCCTCGGTGTCGGTGAGCTGCCCCGGCAACGGCGGCGCGAAGAGGACCACCAGCGCGTCGACCGAGTCGTCGGCGGCAGCGTCGGCGAGCGCCGCACCGAACTCGGCGGCACCGGCCCGGGGGCCGACGTCGACCGGGTAACCCGGTGCGACCCGTAGGCCCTGTGCCGCGCAGGCGGTGGCCGCCAGCCCGGTCAGCGCCGAGGAGTTGCCGACCACGCCGACCCGGTTCCCGGCCGGCAGCGGCTGGTTGGCCAGGAGCGCCCCGACGTCGAGCAGCTCGGCGACGGTGTCCACCCGGATCACCCCGGACTGGGCGAACAGGGCGCTCACCGCCGTCTCGTCCGGGCCGGCGGAGTCGCCCAGACCGGGTGGGCGCGCCGGGGAGGCCAGCGCCACCACCGGTTTGTCGCGGCCGATCCGCCGGGCCAGTCGGGCGAACTTGCGCGGGTTGCCGAAGGTCTCCAGGTACAACATGATCACGTCGGTGTCCGGGTCGTCCTGCCAGTACTGCAACAGGTCGTTGCCGGAGACGTCGGCCCGGTTGCCGGCCGAGACGAAGCTGGACACGCCCAGCCCACGTCGGTCCGCCTCGGCCAGCAGCGCCACCCCGAACACCCCGGACTGGCTGAAGATGCCGACCCGGCCCGGTTCCGGCAGCCGTGGCGCGAGGGTGGCGTTGAGGCGTACCGCCGGGTCGGTGTTGGCCACCCCGAGGCAGTTGGGGCCGATCACCCGCATGCCCGCCGCGTGCGCCGCGCGCACCAGCGTGCGCTGCGCCGCGGCACCGGCCATCCCGGCCTCGGCGAAGCCCGCCGAGATGACCACCAGCCCGTGTACGCCGGCCGCGGCGGCGTCCGCGACCACCTCGGACGCCGACTCCGGCGGCACCGCCACCACCGCCAGGTCGACCGGCAGATCGGCGTCGACCGCCGACGGGTACGCGGGCAGCCCGGCGACCCGGGCGGCGGTCGGGTGCACCGGCACCACCGATCCGGTGTACCCGCCGTCGCGCAGGTGCCCGAGCACCGCCGCGCCGACGCCCTGCCCGGTGGCGCTGGCCCCATAGACGACCACGCCACGCGGGGCGAGCAGCCGGGCGATGGACCGGGCCTCGGTGCGGTGCTCCCGCCCGCGCTGCACCTCCAGGGTCGCCTCGGTGGGCGCGATCGGGAAGGTCAGGTGCACCACGCCGTCGGCGAACTGGCGCTGGATCTGGTAGCCGAAGTCGGCGAAGACCCGCAGCATCGCGCCGTTGGCCGGCAGCACCTCGGCCACGAAGTTGACGATCCCGCTGCGCCGGGCGGCCTCGGCGAGATGTTCCAGCAGCACCGAGCCGATGCCGCGCCCCTGGTAGGCGTCCTCCACCACGAACGCGACCTCGGCGTCGGGCGAGGCCGGGCCGAGCCGCTCGTACCGGCCGACGGCGACGATCCGGTCGCCGGCCAGCACGACGAACGCCTCCCGGTCCCGGTGGTCGACGTTGACGAAGCGCTGCAGGTCCCGTTCCGGGATCCGTGGGTACGGCGAGAAGTACCGCAGGTATCGGGTGCGCTCGGAGAAGCGGGAGTGCATCGCCACGATCCCCGGCGCGTCAGAGGGACGGATCGGTCGCAACTGGACGGTGCTGCCGTCGCTCAGCAGCACGTCCACGGCTGGTTCGGTTGTGGTCACCTCGGGCGGCCCTCCCCCGGCCGACTCAGTCGCGTGGATCGTGCGGGTCGAGGCCGAGCAGCGGGAAGACGGCCTTCCGGGTGGCCGCGATGGCCCGGTCCACCGGATTCGGCTCGCCGGTGGGCTGCCACGGTTCGTAGCTCGGGTCGACGTCGTCGGTCATCCGCAGCGGGATGTCGGTGCCGGGTCGCCGGGCCCGGGCCAGGTCACGCCAGCCCGGCGGAGTCAGCGTGGCCGGGTCCAGCGGCGCGCCGGTGGCCACCGCGAGCAGGTGCGTCCAGGCCCGGGGCACCACCTCGACGAGCGCGTACCCGCCGCCGCCGGTGGCCACCCACCGGCCGTCGCACAGCTCGTCGGCGAGCGCCCGCAACGCCAGATAGGTGGCGCGCTGCCCGTCCACTGACAGGTGCAGGTCGGCGAGGGGGTCGACGCGGTGGGCGTCCGCGCCGCACTGGGTGAACAGCACCTGCGGGCGGAACGCGCGCAGCACCGACGGCACGATCGCGTGGAAGGCGCGTTGCCAGCCGGCGTCCTCCACTCCGGGCGGCAACGGGACGTTGACCGCCGTGCCGGCGGCGTTCGGGCCACCGGTCTCGTCGGGGAACCCGGTGCCGGGAAAGAGCGCGAGCGGGGTCTCGTGCAGGCTGACCGTCAGCACCCGAGGGTCGTCCCAGAAGATCTGTTGCACCCCGTCGCCGTGGTGCACGTCGACGTCGACGTACGCGATGCGCTCCGCGCCCAGGTCGAGCAGCCGGGCGATGGCCACCGCCGGGTCGTTGTAGACGCAGAAGCCGGCTGCCCGGTCGGCCATGGCGTGGTGCAGGCCGCCGGCCACGTTGACCGCGCGTCGGGCCTGACCGCGCCACACCGCCTCGGCGGCGGCCACCGTCGCTCCGGCGATCAACGCGCTCGACTCGTGCATCCCCTGGAAGACCGGGTTGTCCGAGGTGCCCAGACCGAAGCCGGTGAAGAAGGGTTCCCGCGGCGCCATCCGGACCGCGCCGAGGTAGCGCGGGTCGTGCACCCGGCTGAGCAACTCGTCGTCGGCCGGGTAGGGCTTGACCATGTGGACGCCGGGTCGGTGCAGCACGCCGAGTTCCCAGGCGAGCGCGAGAGTCAACTCCACCCGGACCGGATCGAGCGGGTGGTCGCCGAGGTCGTAGGCGAGCAGCGACTCGTCCCACATCACCACCGTGTCGTCGGACATCTGCCCATGGTCGCACGCGACCGCACAGTGGGCCTGGTCAGGCGTCCGTGCCCGGGTCGGTGGCCACCGGCCGGTCCGGGTCGGCCACCCACTCGCTCCACGATCCGACGTAGAGGGCGGCGTCCGGACGACCGGCCAGGTGCAACGCGAGCACGGCCTGCGCGGCGGTCACCCCGGAGCCGCAGTACGCGCCGACCGGCGCCCCGGTGGTCACCCCGGCCGCCGCGAAGCGGTCCCGCAGCACCTCGACGGCGGGGAAGCGGCCCTCGGTGACGTACTCGGGGGCGGGCACGTTCACCGCGCCGGGGACGTGCCCGGCGACCGGGTCGATCGGCTCCTGCTCGCCCCGGTAGCGCGGCGCGGCCCGTACGTCGAGCAGCACCCCGTCACCGGCGGCCAGCCGGGCGGCGGCCGAGGCGTCGAGCACCGGCAGCGCTCCCGGACGGACGGTCACGTCGCCGGGCTCGGGCGTCGACACCTCGTCACTGGTGGGCAGGCCGGCGGCCGACCAGGCCGGATAGCCGCCGGACAACAGGCGTACCGGTCGGTGGCCCGCCCAGCGCAGCGTCCACCAGGCACGGGCGGCGGCCATGCCGTCACCGCCGTCGTACACCACCACCGGGTGACCGTCGCGGACCCCGGCGGCCCGCAGCGCCGCCTGCAGGGCTTCGGGGTCGGGCAGGGGGTGCCGGCCGGCCGGACCGGGCGGGCCGCAGAGCGCGGTGTCCAGGTCGACGAAGACCGCGCCCGGGAGGTGCCCGGCCGCGTAGTCGTCCCGGCCGGGTGGGCCGGCCAGACGCCACCGCACGTCGAGCAGGGTGGGCGGCTCGGGCCCGTCGAGTTCGGCGGCGAGCGATCGCGCCTCGACCAGAAGATCGTCTGTACCGGACATGCACCCAGTCAACACCATCAGTGACGACGGCGGCGGTTCGGTGACCATCGATCGGGGTGCGGCAGGGTACCATCGATGCCGGAGGGCCGCTGACACCATGAAGTCTCACGACTTGGTCGATACGACCGAAATGTACCTGCGCACCATCCTCGAACTCGAAGAGGAGGGAGTGCCGCCGCTACGCGCCCGGATCGCTGAACGGTTGCGCCAGAGCGGCCCCACCGTGAGCCAGACCGTCGCCCGGATGGAACGCGACGGCCTGCTGACCGTGGAGGGCGATCGGCACCTCACCCTCACCGACCTCGGCCGCGCCACCGCCGTCTCGGTGATGCGTAAGCACCGGCTCGCCGAGTTGCTGCTGGTCAACGTGATCGGGATGCCCTACGAGGAGGCCCACGAGGAGGCCTGCCGTTGGGAACACGTGATGAGCGACGCGGTCGAGAAGCGGGTCTACGACCTGCTCAACCGGCCGACCCGGTCGCCGTACGGCAACCCCATCCCGGGCCTGGACGAACTCGGTCCGCCCACCCAGACCGAGCCGGAGACCGCCGAGAGCGAGCGCAACCTCGCCTTCCCCGGCCTGAGTGGCAAGGTGATCGTCCGGCGGATCTGCGAGAGCGTGCAGACCGACGCCGAGGTGCTCCGCCAACTGCACGCCGCCGGAGTCGACCCGGGGGCCACCGTCACGGTGGCGCAGGAGCGGGACGGGGTGTCGATCGACCGTTCCGGCGAGAGCGTCCGACTGCCCCGCGAGGTCGCCTCCCGGGTATTCGTCGCCGCCGCCTGACCGTTCACTTCACGTACGGGCAGTGCCGGCAACCCCGGCCGCAGCAGGTTCCCCGGCGGGCCAGGAAGCCGGCACTGAGTACGAACAGCCCGGTGTCCGGGTCGAGGTAGCCGGCGTCCCCGGCGGCCAGGGCCGCGTCGTGCGCGGCGATGATCCGCGCACGACCGGGGTGCTCGGGCGACAGCCGAGACGGGTGCGGCTCGCTCAGAGGCCGCGCCGCCAGGGGCTTTCGCTCTCCACTCATCCCGCGCAGTCTAGGCAGCCACCGCTCTCCACCCGGCCCCGCCCGCCGCCCTGCTGCACCTTGACCCACCCGCCGCTTCTCAGGCCGCCGCCCGACCCGCCGTGAGCTCGGCGATCATGGACTTGTGGCACTCGGAAAGCACCTGTTTGCCCTGTTTCGTCACCGCCACGACTCCATGATCAACGGGACGGGCGCGGGGGTGAGCGGCTGGGTGGGGGACGTGAGGAGCCCCGGACGCCGTGTGCGTCCGGGGCTCCTCGGTGCTCGTCGTCAGCTGCAGCCGCTGGTGGAGCCGCAGCCCTCGCAGACGTAGCAGCTACCGGCGGGGCGCATCTTCGTACCGCAGGTGAAGCAGAGCGGTGCGTCGGCGGCCTTGCCGATCACGGCCTCCAGCAGCTCGGTGCTGGAACCGACCGACGGTGCCGGCTTGATCGCGGCGGCGTCGGCGAGTTCCTGGGCCGGCTGGGCGACCGGGCCGACCCTCGGCTCGGTGGGAGCCTCCACCGGGGCGGACGCGGCCATGGCGGTGAGGTCCGTGCCGTTGGCCTCCGCCTCGGCCTCGGCGGCGAGCTGGGCGGCCCGCTCCTTGGCAGTAAAGATGCCGATCTCGGCGCGGCGCTCGTAGGGCAGGAAGTCCAGTGCCAGGCGACGGAAGATGTAGTCCATCACCGAGGCGGCCATCCGCACGTCCGGGTCGTCGGTCATACCGGCCGGCTCGAAGCGCATGTTGGTGAACTTGCTGACGTACGTCTCCAGCGGGACGCCGTACTGGAGGCCGATGGAGATGGCCACCGAGAAGGCGTCCATCACTCCGGCCAGGGTGGAGCCCTGCTTCGACATCTTGAGGAAGACCTCGCCGAGGCCGTCGTCCGGGTAGGACGAGGCGGTGAGGTAGCCCTCGGCGCCACCGACCGAGAAGGAGATGGTCTCCGACGGCCGCTTCTTCGGCAGCCGCTTGCGTACCGGGCGGTACTCGACGACCTTCTCCACCACCGGCTCGACCGCGGTGACGGTCTCCTCCGGCTCGGCGGTCTTCTTCTTCGCCACCGACAGCGGCTGACCGACCTTGCAGTTGTCCCGATAGATCGCCAGCGCCTTGAGGCCGAGCTTCCAGCCCTCGAAGTAGATCTTCTCGACGTCGGCGACGGTCGCCTGCTCCGGCATGTTGACCGTCTTGGAGATGGCGCCGGAGATGAACGGCTGGACCGCCGCCATCATCCGCACGTGGCCCATCGGGGCGATGGACCGCTCGCCCATGGCGCAGTCGAAGACCGGGTAGTGCTCCGGCTTGAGGCCGGGGGCGTCCACCACGTGTCCCTGGTCCGAAATGTGCTCGACGATCGCCTCCACCTGCTCCTCGGGGTATCCGAGGCTGCGCAGGGCGCGCGGCACGGTCTGGTTGACGATCTGCATCGAGCCGCCGCCGACCAGCTTCTTGAACTTGACCAGCGCCAGGTCCGGCTCGACACCGGTGGTGTCGCAGTCCATCATCAGGCCGATGGTGCCGGTCGGGGCGAGCACGCTGGCCTGCGAGTTCCGCCAGCCGAACTTGTCGCCGATCTTGTTGCCCTGGGTCCACTGCTTGGTGGCCTCGCGCACCACCGCGGTGGCCACCGTGCCGGCCGGCTTGATCTGGTCGTTGGCGGCGGCGTGCTTGCGCATGACCCGCTTGTGCGGCTCGGCGTTGCGGGCGTACCCGTCGTACGCGCCGACGATGCCGGCCAGCTCGGCCGAGCGACGGTACGCCGTGCCGGTCATCAGCGAGGTGATCGCGGCGGACAGCGAACGGCCCTGGTCCGAGTCGTACGGCAGGCCGGAGGCCATCAGCAGGGCGCCGAGGTTGGCGTACCCGATGCCGAGCTGCCGGTAGGCCCTGGTGGTCTCCCCGATCTTCTCGGTCGGGAAGTCGGCGAAGCAGATCGAGATGTCCATCGCGGTGATGACCATTTCGACGCTGCGGACGAACTTCTCCACCTCGAAGCCGCCGTCGGCGCGGAGGAACTTCATCAGGTTCAACGAGGCCAGGTTGCACGAGGAGTTGTCCAGGTGCAGGTACTCCGAGCACGGGTTCGACGCGGTGATGCGGCCCGTCTCCGGGCAGGTGTGCCAGTCGTTGATGGTGTCGTCGTACTGCAGGCCGGGGTCGGCGCACTCCCAGGCGGCCTGGGAGATGGTGCGGAACAGCTTCTGCGCGTCGATGGTCTCGATCACCGCGCCGTCGAGCCGGCCACGCAGGTCGAAGCCGCCGCCCTGCTCGACCGCCGCCATGAACTCGTCGGAGACCCGGACCGAGTTGTTGGCGTTCTGGTACTGCACGCTGACGATGTCGGCACCGCCCAGGTCCATGTCGAACCCGGCGTCGCGCAACGCGCGGATCTTGTCCTCCTCGCGCGCCTTGGTGACCACGAACTCCTCGATGTCCGGGTGGTCGACGTCGAGGATCACCATCTTGGCCGCCCGCCGGGTGGCGCCGCCGGACTTGATGGTGCCGGCGCTCGCGTCCGCGCCGCGCATGAAGCTGACCGGACCGGAGGCGGTCCCGCCGGAGGAGAGCAGCTCCCGGGAGGAACGGATCCGGGAGAGGTTCACCCCGGAGCCGGAGCCTCCCTTGAAGATCAGCCCCTCCTCCTTGTACCAGTCGAGGATGGAGTCCATCGAGTCGTCGACGGCGAGGATGAAGCAGGCGCTGACCTGCTGCGGCGACGGCGTACCGACGTTGAACCAGACCGGCGAGTTGAAGCTGAACACCTGGTGCAGCAGCATCCAGGTCAGCTCGTGGGCGAAGACCTCGGCGTCGGCCGGGGAGGCGAAGTAGCCGTACTCCTCACCGGCGGTGCGGTAGGTGGTGACCACCCGGTCGATCAGCTGCTTGAGCGACCACTCCCGCTCCGGGGTGCCCACCGCGCCCCGAAAGTACTTGGTGGTCACGATGTTGGCCGCGTTGACGCTCCAGCTCTCCGGGTACTCCACCCCGCGCTGCTCGAAGTTGATCGAGCCGTCCCGCCAGTTGGTCATCACGACGTCGCGGCGCTCCCAGGCGACCTCGTCGTACGGGTGCACGCCCTCGGTGGTCCAGACCCGGTCCACCTTGAGGCCTGCGTTCGTCTTGTTCCGTGACCTGCTTGTTGTCACACCGTCCCCCGGCATCTCATCCGCCCCCTCGCTCACGCGGGCACCCGCGCGATCCGACTGTCACTACTGCTGCTGCTCAGACGTTCACTGCGCGTGGGCCGTCTCGGCCCCAGCACCCTCCCGGGCGCGCGCGGCGGCCCGCAGCGTCTCGATCTCCTGCTCGAAGTCGGCGAGCGAGTCGAACGACCGGTAGACGCTTGCGAACCGCAGGTAGGCGACCTCGTCCAGGTCCCGCAGGGGACCCAGGATGGCCAGCCCGACATCGTGGCTCGGGATCTCGGCGGCCCCCTTGGCGCGAATGGTCTCCTCGACCCGCTGCGCCAGGATCGCGATCGAGTCCTCGTCGACCGGCCGTCCCTGGCACGCCTTGCGCACTCCGCCGATGATCTTCGTCCGGCTGAACGGCTCGGTCACCCCGCTGCGCTTGACCACCGCCAGCACCGCCTCCTCGACGGTGGTAAACCGTTTGCCGCACTCCGGGCAGGAGCGCCGCCGACGGATCAACTGACCGTCGTCCGCCTCCCGCGAGTCGACCACCCGGGAGTCGGCGTGCCGGCAGTACGGACACCGCATCGCCCGACCTCCTTGATCGACTTCGGGTACGCCCCCATCCGCCTCCGGGCACACGCAGGGACGGCGGAGCCGCCCCGCAGGACGGCCGCCGGCTCGGCGGTGCGGAAAGTGCGGTGGGTAGTCGAACCCAACCTGTAGGCGACTTACGCCCATGTGACTACTACATCTAGGGGTCGAACCTATGCCGCTGGCGATCCGAGGTCAAGTTGGCCGGCGTGTCCGGCGCGTCACCCGACAACCCACCCCTCCCTCCTCTCCAACCGATCCGAGAACCCAACGCGGACCGGTGGCGGGAGTTACCGTCCGGCCGGACAGGATCACCGACTATCCGTACCGGGTCGAACACGCGTTCGACTCCGCGTACCATTTATCAGAACGGACGTACGACTGTCGCGCTTTTCCGGCCCGACACGCGGAGATAGGTCGTACAGATGTTTGAAAATGACCGATCCCACCGATACGGTCATGAACAGCCGGAGGTGACCATGGTCGCCGCACCGGCCGACAGATCACCGTGCGCACCACGAGCCGCCGAGGCACCCCAGCGCCGACCAGGGAGGACGGACGTGACCGAGGACCGGGCCAACCGGCCGCAGAGCCCGCAGCAGAGCATCGAGGCGGGTCCGCCGGCCGCCCGTCGCCGCAGCGTCACCCGCGCCCGCTCCGGGCAGCCCGCCGTACGCCCGGTGACCCCGGTGGTCAGCGGCTTTCCCGACCCGGCGACCGTCGACCTGACCGCCCGTCAGCGACGCATCCTCGACTTCATCCGCACCTGGGTGGAGCGGCACGGCTACCCGCCGAGCGTGCGCGAGATCGGCGAGGCGGTCGGGCTGGTCTCCCCGTCCAGCGTCGCCTACCAGCTCAAGGAGCTGGAGAAGAAGGGCTTTCTGCGGCGCGACCCGAACCGCCCGCGCGCGGTTGACGTCCGCTCCCCCAGCGTCGACGACGAGCTGACCCGCTCGCAACGCCCCACCCCGGCGTACGTGCCGATGCTCGGCCGGATCGCCGCCGGTGGGCCGATCCTCGCCGAGCAGTCGATGGAGGAGGTCTTCCCGCTGCCTCGCGAGCTGGTCGGCGAGGGCGAGGTCTTCATGCTCCAGGTCAAGGGCGACTCGATGCTCGACGCGGCGATCTGCGACGGGGACTGGGTGGTCGTCCGGCAGCAGCCGACCGCCGACTCCGGCGAGATCGTCGCCGCCATGCTGGACGGCGAGGCGACCGTGAAGACCTACCGGCGGCGCGACGGCCACGTCTGGCTGATGCCGCAGAACCCGGCCTTCGACCCGATCCCGGGTGACGACGCCACCATCATGGGCCGGGTCGTCGCGGTGCTGCGCCGGATCTGAACGACTACGCGGCCGGTGCTGACCCGCCGTCAGTACCGGTCGCCGTCAGTACCGGTCGCCGTCAGTACCGGTCGCCTCGGTATCCGTAGTTGCCGCCCGGCATCTGACCGTACGGCTCGTCGCCGTTCTCGCGGTAGCGGCCGGAACGCCGGCCCCGGTGGTCCGGCTCGCCGCCGGGCCCACCCCGCCGGGGCGGTTCGGCACGGCCTCCACCGGGCTGTCCACCCCGCCCGCCACCGGGCATCCCGCCCGCGCGGCCACCGCCGCCACCGGGCGCGCCACCTCCCCGGCCGCCGCCACCGGGCATCCCGCCGCCACGGCCACCGCCCGAGGCACCGCCACCGGGGGCACCGCCGCTGCGGCCACCGCCACCGGGCGGTCCGCCGGCCCGGCCACCGCCGCCGCCACCGCCGTAGACCCCACCACCGGAGCGGCTCCCGCCACCCTGAG
This sequence comes from Micromonospora sp. NPDC023869, assembly GCF_055559695.1. Taxonomy (NCBI): domain Bacteria; kingdom Bacillati; phylum Actinomycetota; class Actinomycetes; order Micromonosporales; family Micromonosporaceae; genus Micromonospora; species Micromonospora sp. NPDC023869. Next base: position 394,010 of record NZ_JBVHKD010000005.1, on the reverse strand, counting down.
CCGGGCGGCCACCGCCACCCTGAGCCGGGCGGCCACCGCCGCCGGGACGGCCGCCGCCGTAGACCGGGCCGCCCTCACCACCCGACCGGCCACCCTGGTCGCCGGAGCGGCCACCGCCACCTCCGCCGCCGTAGACGCCACCGCCCTGAGCCGGGCGGGAGCCGTTGGCACCGGCCGGACGGCCACCGCCGTAGACCGCACCCGACCGGGCGCCCTCGGGCCGGTCGCCCTTCGCCGACCCGCCGTAGACGGGACCGGACTGGGCGCCGCCGTACACCGCGCCCCGCCCCCGGTCCTTCGGGCCGAAGCCGTCGTCCTTGCGGCTCGGGTCGTCGTCATCGTCGCCGTCGCGGCTCTTGCCCGCCGGCACCGGACGCTTGCGGGCCCGCAGGATGCCGAAGATGCCGGCGCCCACCAGCAACGCGCCGAGCACACCGACGGTGGCGATCAGGTAGGTGATGTCGTCCAGGGTCAGCCCGTCGAACCACGACCGGCCGGCCGCGTTCTTCACCGCGTCCGGGTCGTCGGCAAGGTTCTTAGGGCCCTCGGTGGACGGCGTGTAGCTGAGGATGTCGACCGGCTCGTTGTCGTCGAGATGCCCTGCGTCGGAGACGGTCAGGAAGGTCTTGCCGTCGGTCGAGTACGCGATCGCCTCACCGAACGGATCGGCCAGCGGAGTCACCCGGGGCGTGGTGGTGGTCAGCGCGGTGACGATGTCGCCGTTCTGCACGTCGTACTCGAAGGCGTCGGCGTACGTGCGCAGCGCCACTCGGGCACCGTCCGGGGACCGGGCCGCACCGGTGATCGCCACTCGCCCGAAGGTGCTCAGCGGGTTCTCGGTGTCGGTCTTGGGCAGCTCGATGTCGCCGAGCTTCTTCATCGGCACCGGCTCGGTGTCGCCGGTCTTGAGCGCACCGTCGGCGGTGAAGATCTCCGCCTTGCCGGAGGTGACCTTCGTGATGATCAACGGCAGGTTGTCGTCGCCGATCAGCAGCGCCTCGGCGTCGCGGGGCTTGCCGTCCGGGTACGCCAGCCGATGCAGGACCGGCGACTTGCTGCCGTTGATCGGCATGCTCCAGACCGCGACCCGCTTCCGGCGTTCCCGGCTGGTGATGTTGTCACCGGTGTCGGCGATCCACAACGTGTTGCCGTCCGGCGAGACGGCGAGGTCCTCGGTGTCGAACGGCCCCGCACCCGAGTAACGGACCTCGCGGGTGACGTCGCAGTCCTTATTGAGGTAGAAGACCCGCTTGCGGCTGTCCTGTTCGGTGCTGTCGTTGATCACGATGTACCCGTTGCGGGTGACCACCAGGCCGGACATCTCCCGCAGCCGCGAGTCGGTGACCGAACACTGCTTCTTGGGTGCCGCCGCGAGCGGCGCGGCGGCCATCGGCGCCGCCGCCGGAGCGACGGCGCCAGCGGCGAGCACCGGCCCCACGTCGGTCGACACGGTCGGCGGGCCGACATCGGTCACCGGCGATGCGGCGTACGCGGGTGGCGACGACCCGGGCGCGGCGAGAGTGACGCCGGTGACCGCCACGGTGGCCCCGAACAGGCCGAGCGCAACCGTGACCGAGGAAACAGTGCGGTGCATGAAAGGAAGTGTCGCACGCCCCACGTTTCCTTCGGGTGACGCGCCTGGGCGGTCACCGCGCGGCACGAACCGCCTGCGTCGCGTCGACGTACGTGGACAGTTCGGCGGCGAGCGCCTCGTTGACGCGTACGTGGAGCATGGTGCCCTCGGCCAGGTGCGCGGTGCTGAGTACCTCGCCCTGTCGGTGCAGACGGGCCACCAGGTCACCCCGCTCGTACGGCAGCACCACCCGCAACTCCACCGCCGGGCGTGGCAGCCGCTGCTCGATCGCCGTCCGCAGTTCGTCGATGCCACGACCGCGGTGCGCGGAGACGAAGATCGCCTCCGGCCAGAGCCGCTTGAGGTGCAGCAGGGTCTCCTCGTCGGCGGCGTCGGTCTTGTTGACCACCAGCAGCTCGGGCAGCCGGTCGGCACCGACCTCGCCGAGCACCTCGCGGACGGCCCGGACCTGCTCCTGCGGGTCGGGGTGGGCACCGTCGACCACATGCACCACCAGGTCGGCCTCGGCGACCTCCTCCAGGGTCGAGCGGAACGCCTCGACGATCTGGTGCGGCAGGTGCCGGACGAACCCGACCGTGTCCGACAGCGTGTAGACCCGCCCGTCGGCGGTGGTGGCGCGGCGGGTGGTCGGGTCGAGCGTGGCGAAGAGCGCGTCCTCGACCAGTACGCCGGCACCGGTGAGCCGGTTGAGCAGGCTCGACTTGCCGGCGTTGGTGTAGCCGGCGATGGCCACCGCCGGCACCGCGTTACGGGAACGGCGGGCGCGCTTGGTCTCGCGTACCGTCCGCATGGCCTTGATCTCGCGGCGGAGCCGGGCGATGCGGTGGCGGATGCGCCGCCGGTCGGTCTCCAGCTTGGTCTCACCGGGACCACGCACACCCACGCCGCCACCGGCGCCGCCGCCACGGCCGGAACCACCGGTCTGCCGGGACAGCGTCTCGCCCCAACCGCGCAGGCGGGGCAGGAGGTATTCGAGCTGGGCCAGCTCGACCTGGGCTCGGCCCTCCTTGCTCTTGGCGTGCTGGGCGAAGATGTCGAGGATCAGCGCCGTCCGGTCGACCACCTTGACCTTGGTGCGCTGCTCCAGGTTGCGAAGCTGGGACGGGGACAACTCACCGTCGCAGATGACCGTGTCGGCGCCGGCGGAGAGCACCACCGAGCCCAGGTCGTCGACCTTGCCCCGCCCGATGTAGGTGGCCGGGTCCGGCCGGGTACGCCGCTGGATCAGCCCTTCGAGCACCTGCGAACCGGCGGTCTCGGCCAGCGCGGCCAGCTCGGTCAGGGAGTTCTCCGCGTCGGTCTGGCTGCCCTCGGTCCAGACGCCGACCAGGACCACCCGCTCCAGCCGGAGCTGGCGGTATTCGACCTCGGTGACGTCGGTCAGCTCGGTGGAGAGGCCGGGGACCCGTCGCAGTGCCTGCCGTTCGGAGAGCTCGTAATCACCGGTGGTGGCGTCGAGCTCGTCGTCGGGAAATGGAACGTGGGTCTCCTGGTCGCGCAAGCGTCTCTCCTGTCCGTTCTGTGCATGTACCGAGCAATCCTGACATGTGTCAACGCGCGGTGCACCTGCTATATGCCCATCGCGGGAACGGGCAAAGGCGGGGGCGGCTGCCAGCCTCCCAACCAGGGCGAGTAGAAATGGGCGAGCCGTTCAGCGCCGACGGAGGGGATCCGCGTGCCCACCACCCGACTGCCCAGTGCCGGATTCTCGATCACGATCCGGATCGCCGTACCCGCCGATGCGTCCTCGATCGGCCGGTTGACCACCTCCGTGGGCGAGGCCGGGGCCATCGTCACCGCGCTGGACGTGGTCGACTCCGACCCGACCCACGTGATCGTCGACCTCACCTGCGACACCGCCGACGCCGGGCACGCCGACCAGGTCGTGGACGCGCTCACCGCGCTGGACGGCGTGGACGTGCGCAAGGTCTCCGACCGGACCTTCCTGCTGCACCTGGGCGGCAAGATCGAGGTCAGCTCGAAGGTGGCGCTGCGGACCCGGGACGAGCTGTCCCGGGCGTACACCCCGGGGGTGGCGCGGGTCTGCCAGGCGATCGCGGAGAACCCGGCCGACGCCCGACGACTGACCATCAAGCGCAACACGGTCGCCGTGGTCAGCGACGGCTCGGCCGTGCTCGGGCTGGGCAACCTCGGCCCGGCCGCCTCCCTGCCGGTGATGGAGGGCAAGGCGGCGCTGTTCAAGCGGTTCGGCGGGGTGGACGCCTGGCCGGTGGTGCTGGACACCCAGGACACCGACGAGATCGTCGCCATCGTGAAGGCGATCGCGCCCGCGTACGGCGGGATCAACCTGGAGGACATCGCCGCGCCGCGCTGCTTCGAGATCGAGGCGCGGCTGCGCGAGGCGCTGGACATCCCGGTCTTCCACGACGACCAGCACGGCACCGCGATCTGCGTACTCGCCGCGTTGACCAACGCACTGCGCGTCGTGGGCAAGCAGCTCGCCGACGTGCGGGTGGTGGTCTCCGGAGCCGGCGCGGCGGGCACCGCGATCATGAAGCTGCTGCTGCGCCAGGGCGTCGGCGACATCATCGCGTGCGACCGGCAGGGCGCCCTGCACCGCGGCCAGACCGGTCTCAACTCGGCCTGGCAGTGGCTGGCCGAGAACACCAACCGGGACGGCTACTCGGGCGACCTGGCCGGGGCGCTGAACGGCGCGGACGTCTTCATCGGGGTGAGCGCGCCGAACCTGCTCACCGGCGACGACGTCGCCACCATGGCCAAGGACTCGATCGTCTTCGCGCTGGCCAACCCGGACCCGGAGGTCGACCCCCGGGAGGCGCGTAAGCACGCCGCCGTGGTCGCCACCGGCCGCTCCGACCAGCCGAACCAGATCAACAACGTGCTCGCCTTCCCGGGCGTGTTCCGCGGCATGCTCGACGCGCACGCCGAGGAGTTCACCGAGGAGATGGCGCTGGCCGCTGCCCGGGCCATCGCCGACGTGGTCGGCGAGGAGAAGATCAACCCCACGGTCATCGTGCCCAGCGTCTTCGACTCACGGGTGGCCCCGGCGGTGGCCGCCGCCGTCCGCGCCGCCGCCCAGAATCCGGCCGTCACCCCGCCGCCCGCCGCCGACCCGGGCCCGGCCGACCTCCCCGAGATCGCCGCCAGCGCCTCCGCCACCCCCTGAGGCCCGTCGCTGACACGGCCGCCCGGCATCGCACGCTGCCCCCGAAGGCCGCCTGGTTCGCCGATCATGGAGTCGTGGCGCAGACAAAGCCCACCAAGTAGGGCACAACGTCAACCACAACTCCATGATCGACGCGGTGAGTGGGTGAGGCGTGGGCGGGTGGCGGAGGTGCCGGGAGTGGTCAGGCGAGGGTGAGGGTGCCGGTGGCCACGAGGACGGCGGGGCCGGAGAGCCAGCAGGAGTCCTCGTCGACGGTCACCGTGAGGCGGCCGCCGGGCACGTCGACCGCGACCGTGCCGGTCTCCCGGCCGGCCTCGTGCAGGGCGACGGCGGCGACCGCGCACGCGCCGGTGCCGCAGGAGAGGGTCTCGGCCGAGCCGCGCTCGTAGACGCGCATCAACACGTGCGGTTCACCGCCGTCCACGGCGTCACCGGCGGCGGTGAACTCGACGTTGACCCCATGCGGGAAGAGGTCCTCGTCGACGTGGGGCGCCCGGGTCAGGTCCAGGCCGGCGAGGTCCAGGCCGGCGGGCAGCGGGCAGACCAGGTGCGGGTTGCCGACGTCCACCGCCGTGCCGGGCAGGGCCAGTCCGCCCAGGGCGGCCGTCGAGGCCGCGTACAACCGGGGACGCCGCATCTGGACGGCGACGGTGTCGCCGTCAACCCGGGCGCGCACGATGCCGGCGCGGGTGGCCACCGGCAGGTCGCCGCCGCTCGGCGCGGCCAGCCCGGTCTCCAGGAGGTACCGGACGAAGACCCGGGTGCCGTTGCCGCACATCTCGGCGAAGGACCCGTCGGAGTTCCAGTAGTCCATGAACCACTCGGCCTCGCCGGCCAGGGCGACGCCGTCGGGGTGCTTGGCGGCGCGGACCACGCGCAGCACGCCGTCCCCGCCGAGGCCGCGTCGCCGGTCGCAGATCGTCGCCACCAGCTCGGGCGTCAGGTCGAGCGCGCCGTCCGGGTCGGGCAGGATCACGAAGTCGTTGGCGGTGCCGTGTCCCTTGGTGAACTCCACGCCTTCCATCATGGCGCAGCGGCGCGGACCGTCCCGAGGGCGGCCTCGATCAGTCCCGGATCGGCCGAGTCGAGCCAGCGTACGCGGGGGTCGCGGCGGAACCAGGAGCGTTGGCGGCGGACGAAGCGACGGGTGGCCCGAATCGTTTCGTCGCGGGCCTCGGCCTCGGTCAACTCACCGGCGAGGAAGCGCAGCACCTGTTGGTAACCGAGCGCCCGGCTGGCCGTACGCCCCTGCGAAAGGCCCTGGCCGACCAGTTCGCGGGTCTCTGTGACCAGGCCGTCGGCCCACATCCGGTCCACCCGCACGGCGATGCGCTCGTCCAGCAGGGCGGTGTCCAGGTCGACGCCGACCTGGACGGCCGGATAGTAAGGCGTCGGTTCCGGCAGGGCGGCGGTGAAGGGTCGGCCGGTCAGCTCGATCACCTCCAGCGCCCGGACGATCCGCCGGCCGTTGCCGGGCAGGATGCCGGCCGCCGCCGCCGGGTCGGCCGCGCGCAGCCGCGCGTACAGCGGTGCCGGGCCGACGGCGGCCAGTTCACCCTCCAGACGTTCCCGCAGCGCCGGGTCGGTGCCGGGGAACTCGAACCGCTCCAGCACCGCCCGCACGTACAGCCCGGAGCCGCCGACCAGCAGCGGCACCCGGCCCCGGGCCGAGATGTCGTCGATCGCCGCGCGGGCCAGCCGCTGGTACTCCGCGACGCTGGCCGGTTCGGTCACCTCCCAGAGGTCCAGCAGGTGGTGCGGCACGCCCTCGCGTTCGGCGACGGTGAGCTTGGCGGTGCCGATGTCCAGACCCCGGTAGAGCTGCATCGAGTCGGCGTTGACCACCTCGCCGCCGAGCGCGTGCGCCAGCGCGATGCTCAGTGCCGACTTGCCCGCCGCGGTCGGCCCGACCACCGCGACGACCGGGCCCGGGGCACTCATGCCCGCTCCCAGTTGGCCACGAGGTAGGCCACGCCGTAGGGGGCGCTGTGGTGGCGCAGCTCGCCGCGCCAGTCGCCGCCGCTCGCCCGCGCCGCACCGGCGAGCACCTGCCAGGGCGCCCGACCGGCGGCCTTGAGCTGCGAGGACAGGGCGGGGTCCAGGCCGAGCAGCGCGTCGGCGTCCGCGTCGGCGAGGGCCTGGGCGACCGTCTCGTCGTACGCCTCGGCGCGCGGGTCGGCATAACCGGGTGCCTTCTCACCCCGGCAGGCCGACCCGTCGCCCATCACCAGCAGCGCCCACGGTCGGCCGGACACGAGGCGGGCACCCAGGTCGGCGCACGTCTCGACCGGCGCGTCGGCGGCCACGGTCGACATGTGCCACGTCGCGTCGCCGGTGACGGGTGACGGGTGGCGGTTCAGCGCGTCACCGGTCGCGGGCGACGGGTGGCGGTTCAGCAGCCAGGCACCGACGAGCAGGCCGAGCGGTAGGGGGTCGGTGCCGGGCCGGTCATCGGGGAGGTCGCCGAGGCGTACCGCAAGCGGCAGGCCCCAGGGCGCGAGGCTGCCCCGGAACGGGGGGTCGAGGTCGGCGGTGTGATCGCCGGCACCGACCACCAGCACGTCGCGCGCGCCCGAGTCGAGCAGCCGGGCGACGGCGGCGTCGCAGGCGGCGCGCAGATCGTCCAGTTCGGGCGCGGCGGCACCGGCCACCTCGGGGATCAGCAGCGGTGGGTGGGGGCAGACGGCGGCGGCGACCAGTGGCACCAGGCAACCGTATCGGGCGGGCCGGCCGGGACCGCCGCGCACCGGCCGGCGGGCCCTCTGCCGTACGCCGTTCGGCGAAAAGCGGCACGCCGGTTCGGACGGTGACGACAGAGGGCTAGGACACCGTATGGTCACGGTCGGCGATAGGCGCTCGACGCGGACCGGGGCGGACCTGTGACAATGCCCGGAGAACTTTGACTGCGCCGTGGCGGGCCCGGGAGGCTGCTCCCTGGGCACCGGGAGATCGAGGATGGGCACATGAGCGACTGGACTGCCTTCGGACGGGTGGACGCGGACGGCACCGTCTATGTCAAGACCGCCGAGGGCGAGCGGGTGGTCGGATCCTGGCAGGCGGGAGCACCGGAGGAGGGGTTGGCGCACTTCGCGCGCCGCTTCGCCGACCTGGTGACCGAGGTGGATCTGACCGAGGCGCGGCTCAACTCCGGCGCGGCGGATGCCAACCATTCGCTGAGCACCATCCGGCGCATCCGCGGGTCGCTGGCCGAGGCGCACGTGGTCGGCGACATCGACGCCCTCGCCGCGCGGCTCGACAAGCTCGCCACGGTGGCCGAGGAGAAGGCCGGCGAGGCGCGGGCCGCCAAGGAGGCCGCCCGCACCGAGGCGCTGGCGCGCAAGACCACGCTGGTCGAGGAGGCGGAGAAGCTGGCCGCCGAGTCGACGGGTTGGAAGACCGCCGGCGACCGGCTCAAGGAGATCCTCGACGAGTGGAAGACCATCCGGGGGGTCGACAAGAAGACCGACGGTGAGCTGTGGAAGCGGTTCGCCGCCGCCCGGGACGGTTTCACCCGCCGCCGGGGCGCCCACTTCGCCTCCCTGGACTCGCAGCGCAAGCAGGCGCAGACGGTCAAGGAGGAGCTGGTCGCCGAGGCCGAGAAGATCTCCGACTCCACCGACTGGGCGTCCACGGCCAACCAGCTCAAGGAGCTGATGAACCAGTGGAAGGCCGCGCCGCGCGCCTCCAAGGAGGCCGAGCAGCGGCTGTGGGAGAGGTTCCGGGCCGCGCAGGACGCCTTCTTCACCCGGCGCAGTGAGGTCTTCTCGGCCCGCGACAACGAACAGCGCGCCAACCTGGAGCGCAAGCAGGCGCTGCTCGCCGAGGCCGAGGCGCTCGACGTCGAGGGCGACCCGAAGGGCGCGCAGGCCAAGCTGCGGGACATCCAGGCGCAGTGGCACGAGGCCGGCCGGGTCCCCCGGGAGGCGGCGGCCGGGCTGGAGCGCCGACTGCGGGCGATCGACGAGAAGGTCCGCGAGGTGATGGACTCGGCCTGGCGCCGGACCACCCGCGAGGACAACCCGCTGCTGGCCCAGATGCGGTCCCAGGTGGCCGAGGCCGAGGAGCGGCTGGCCCGCGCCCAGGCGGCCGGCGACGCCCGACGAATCAAGGAGGCCGAGCAGGCGCTCGCCTCCAAGCGGCAGTTCCTCCAGTTGGCCGAACAGGCCGGCTGAGCGCAGCTCGGACAACCCCGGTTCCCGATGTGGGAGCCGGGGTTTTTCCGTCGCCGAACCTCCTGGTCAGGGCGATGTGAACGTACGACATTTACATCGAGCTGATTCTATGGTTACCTGGGGAAAGCGTTTGCCCTCCGGGGCCAGACACGCCGAGCCACTCCGACCCACTTCGTCCGACGGCAGGCCGCACTCCGCGAACACCACGGCACCGCTGCCACTGGGCAGGGCAGTCACCGGCGCCGGGGCGTACCCCCTGCCGACCGGATGACGCATCGAGGCCGACGCCACGGGACGCACCACCGGCACCCGTTCGTGGCGGGCCGCATCGCGGACGCGTCCGGGCAGCGACAGTCGATCCGCGAACACCACGCGTCGTCCGGCCCGTTCCGCGTACCCGAGGATGAGGAGAAATCTCCGTGCTTGCATTCGTCACGCGTCGCCTGACCCGGCGACTCGCGGCGCTGGCCGCCACGGCGGTCGCGCTGCCCACGGCGCTCGTCGCGGTGACGGCCGCCCCGGCCACGGCGGCGACCGTCGACACCAGTGCGTACTACGTGTTCGTGAACCGCAACAGCGGCAAGGCGATGGACCTGTGGAACTGGTCCACCGCCGACGGTGGCGAGATCCGGCAGTTCACCCGCGCCGACGGCAACAACCAGCAGTTCCAGTTCGTCGACGTGGGCAGCGGCTACTACCAGCTCCGCAACCGGCACTCCGGCAAGGTCGTGAGCATCCCCAACTCGAACGACGGCGCGCAGGTCACCCAGGTCACCGCCAGCAGCGACACCAAGCAGCACTTCCGGCTCGTCGACTCCGCCAACGGCGATGTCCGGTTCGTCAGCCGGCACAGCAACAAGGCCCTCGAAGTGTGGCAGTGGTCCACCGCCGACGGGGGGATCGTCTCGCAGTACGCCGACATCGACGGCGCCAACCAGCGCTGGCAGTTGGTCCGGCTCGGTGGCGGCACCACGCCCCCGCCGAACCCCGGCCCGCAGACCGGACTGGTCGGCTGGGCCACCCAGAACGGCGGCACCAGCGGCGGCGGCAGCGCCGGCACCACCACGGTGACCACCGCCTCGGCGCTGACCAGCGCGCTCGGCTCCAGCAGCGCGGCGGTGATCCGGGTCTCCGGCACCATCAACTGCTCGGGGATGCTGCGGGTCCGGTCCAACAAGACCATTCTCGGCAACGCGGGCGCGACGATCGCCGGGTGCGGCTTCACCATCAACGGTGACCGCAACGTCATCATCCGGAACCTGACGTTCCGCAACTGGGGCGACGACGCGATCAACATCGAGCAGTCGGCCACCAACATCTGGGTCGACCACAACACCTTCAGCGCGGGGTACGACGGCGCGGTCGACATCAAGCGCGGCTCCGACTTCATCACCGTGTCGTGGAACCGGGTTTTCAGCCACGACAAGACCATGCTGCTCGGGCACAGCGACGACAACGCCGGCCAGGACGTCGGCAAGCTGCGGGTGTCGTACCACCACAACTGGTTCGACGGCAGCAACCAGCGCAACCCCCGGGTCCGCTTCGGCAACCCGGTGCACGTCTACAACAACTTCTACAGCAACGTGCGCGGCTACGGCGTGGCGTCCACGATGAACGCCGGTGTACTGGTCGAGGGCAACTACTTCGAGAACACCCCCGACCCGTTCCACCGTGGTGAGGGCGACTCCGGCCCCGGCTCCCTGGTGGCCCGCAACAACCACTTCGTCAACTCGGGCAGCGGACAGAGTGGCGGCAGCGTGGCCGGCATCCCGTACGCGTACACCCTGGACACGCCGAGCAACGTCAAGTCGATCGTGACGGGCGGCGCGGGCGCCGGACGGATCTCGGTCTGACCGCGCGGGTCGGTCGGGGCGCGGCAGGCCGGGCCCCGACCGGCTCTCAGGGTGCGACGGCGCAGCCGCCCGTCGGCGCGGGCACCGCAGCCGGCGCGCCCACCGACGGCAGCCCGAGCAACACCCCGGGGGTACGCGGCGAGCGACCCGCCTCGGCCGCGTCACCAGCCCGGGTACGTCGGTGCGACAGCGGCTCCCCGTCGGCGTTGAGGTGGTGCGGGGCGGCGTAGGTGATCGCGGTGTGCACGATGTCGCCCGGCCGGATCACACCCGGCTCGACCGAACCGGTCGCGAAGTGCACCAGCCGGCCGTCACGGGCCCGGCCGGACATCCGGCCGGTGCGCTCGTCCTTGCGGCCCTCGCCGACGGCGACCAGCACCTCGACGGTCTCGCCGACCAGCTTGCGGTTCTCCGCCCAGGTGATCTCCTCGACGCAGGCGATCAACCGCTCGTACCGCTCCTGCACGACCTGCTTGGGCAGTTGGCCGTCCATCGTCGCGGCCGGCGTGCCGGGGCGCTTGGAGTACTGGAACGTGAAGGCGGAGGAGAACCGCGCCTCGCGGACCACGTCCAGCGTGCGCGCGAAGTCCGCCTCGGTCTCGCCGGGGAACCCGACGATGATGTCCGTGGTGATCGCCGCGTCCGGCATGGCGGCGCGCACCTTCTCGATGATCCCGAGGTATTTCTCCGACCGGTACGACCGGCGCATCGCGCGCAGCACCTCGTCCGAGCCGGACTGCAACGGCATGTGCAGCGAGTGGCAGACGTTCGGCGTCTCGGCCATCGCGGCGATCACGTCGTCGGTGAAGTCCTTCGGGTGCGGGCTGGTGAACCGGACCCGCTCCAGCCCGTCGATCTCCCCGCAGGCACGCAGCAGCTTGCCGAAGGCGTAGCGGTCGCCGAACTCCACGCCGTAGGAGTTGACGTTCTGCCCGAGCAGCGTCACCTCCAGCACGCCCTCGTCGACGAGCGCGCGTACCTCGCTGAGGATGTCGCCGGGGCGGCGGTCCTTCTCCCGGCCCCGCAACGACGGCACGATGCAGAAGGTGCAGGTGTTGTTGCACCCCACCGAGATCGACACCCACCCGGCGTACGTCGACTCGCGGCGGGTCGGCAGCGTCGACGGGAACACGTCGAGGGCTTCGAGGATCTCCACCTCGGCGGCCGTGTTGTGCCGGGCCCGTTCCAGCAGCACCGGCAGCGAGCCGATGTTGTGGGTGCCGAAGACCACGTCGACCCAGGGCGCCTTGCGGACGATGTCGCCGCGGTCCTTCTGGGCCAGGCAGCCGCCGACCGCGATCTGCATCCCCGGGTGCCGGTCCTTGACCGGCCGCAGGTGCCCCAGGTTGCCGTACAGTCGGTTGTCGGCGTTCTCGCGGACCGCGCAGGTGTTGAACACCACCACGTCCGGGTTGTCGTCGGCTCCGCCCGCACGGACGTAGCCCGCCTGTTCGAGCAGGCCGGAAATGCGCTCGGAGTCGTGCACGTTCATCTGGCAGCCGTAGGTGCGCACCTGGTAGGTGCGCGGGCCGCCCGCCGCTGCGGTAGTCATGACGTGCAAAGCGTAGCCGGACCCGTGGAACGGTCGGAACGAGGAGGAGCCGTGTGCCGGAGCATCAAGACTTTGCGTGAGCCGTACACCCCGCAGGTGACCGACGCGGACGTGGAGGCCGCGGCGTTGCAGTACGTCCGGAAGATCTCCGGATTCCGGGCGCCGGCGGCGCACAACGCCGCCGCCTTCGACGCCGCGGTGGCCGCGGTCGCCGCCGCCACCCGCACGCTGCTCGACGAACTCGTGGTCCGCGGCGCCCGCCCGAGCTGACGCCGCACGTCGCTGCCGGCAGCCGGCAGCCGGCAGTGCAAGGAAGGGCACCTTATTAACGCCTGCGGTAGAGGAAGGGTCCCTTGTTAACGCCAACCCTCGCGCTGGCGGCTCGTGCCGTTAAGAGGGGGCCCGTGCTATGCACGAGGCGTTAACAGGGGGCCCTTCCTTACACCTCAGGCGGCGGCGAGGGCGGGGTTCACCGAGTCCGGGGTCCACCGCGAGCCCCGGCACCGGGACCAGCCCCGGCAGCGCGCGTCGGCCTCGGTGCAGAGGCGACGCTCGCTGAGCACCTCTCCGTCGTCGGTCTCCCGCACGTCGAAGTGCACCGGGCGGATACTTCCGTCGGGTGCGACCAGCAGGTGCCGGGTCTCGTCGAGAGTGTCGTCGCGCAGCAGGCAGTTGCGGTCGAGCAGCCTTGCCAGCGCCGCGACGCTGGGCAGCTCGGGCAAACCGTCGGGTACGCCGTAACAGTCCACGATCGTGGCGAACTCCCCCGGTGCCTGCCACACGTCGCAGATCACCGCGTACGTTGGCAACCGGGCCGGATCGGCCACGGCCAGGGGCATCACCACCCGACCGAGTGCCTCGGCCAGTGCCGGGTAGACCTCCGCCGGTCGCACCTGGTCGATTCTCCAGTTCCACAGCTCGGTCATGCCGCCTCCTCGCTGTGCTCGTTCCACCGGCCTCCGGATCGGGCCTTACTGACGATGGTGGGGGGCATTTGCCCCAAGGCGGGGGCAAGTTACCGGTCTGTGACCATTCTGGGCAGAATTTCCCGTCGCCGGATCACTTCGGGTAGCGGGAAGGTGACAGTTTATCGGGTATGGTCCGCGCTCCCACGCAGCGGCTCGCCGGGCCGGCACACCCGGTGCTCGGCGCGGATCAGCCCAGGACTCTGGGCCTCGGCCCACCGTCAGCGCAGGACGATCCGATGCTCGCTGCGCGGCCGCAGCTCGCCGATCACCGGGGCGCCCGGCACCTCGCCGGCCACCAGCAGACCGCCCGAGGTCTGCGCGTCGGCCAACAGCAGTCGCTCGGCCTCACCGACCGCGCCGAAGTCGGTCCACGGGGTCACCCATTCGAGGTTGCGGCGGGAGCCGCCGCTGACGTACCCGTCGCGCACCGCCTCGGCGGCACCGGTCAGATAGGGCACCCGGGCGGTGTCGATCACCACGGTCAGTTCGCTGGCCCGGGCCAGTTTCGACGCGTGGCCGAGCAGACCGAATCCGGTCACGTCGGTGCCGCAGCGCACCCCGGCCGCCACCGCCGCCCGGGCCGCGTCCCGGTTGAGGGTGGTCATCGCGGCGACCGCCTCGGGGAAGCTCTCCCCGGTGTTCTTGTGCCGGGTGTTGAGCACGCCGACGCCGAGCGGTTTGGTCAGCGAGAGCGGCAGCCCGGCCCGCCCGCCGTCGAGGGTGATCAGTTCCTCCGGCCGGACCAGACCGGTGACGGCCAGCCCGTACTTGGGGCCGTCGTCGTCGACGCTGTGGCCGCCGGCCAGGTGACAGCCGGCCTCCTGGGCCACGTCCCGGCCGCCGCGCAGCACCTCACGGGCCAGATCCAGCGGCAGGACGTCACGGGGCCAGCAGAGCAGGTTGAGTGCCACCAACGGGGTGCCGCCCATCGCGTACACGTCGGAGAGCGCGTTGGTGGCGGCGATCCGTCCCCAGTCGTACGCGTCGTCCACCACCGGGGTGAAGAAGTCGGCGGTGGTCACCACACCGGTCCGCTCGTCCAGCCGGACCACTGCGGCGTCGTCGCCGTGATCGAGCCCGACCAGCAGGTCGGCCGCGCCGGCTACGGGACCGAGCCCGGCCACCATCGCCTCCAGCTCGCCGGGCGGGATCTTGCACGCACATCCGCCGCCGCGGGCGTACCTCGTCAGCCGTACTCGTTCAGCCATGAGCACATGATCTCCGTCACTGCGCGTGAGCACCACCGCTGACCGGCAATTTCGGACTTCAGGTCAGGATCCGGGTCGGTGTTACCGCTCCGTGACCAACTGAGTTGTCTACCGACATGTCGCCCCGCCTACAGTGGCCGCTAACCGAGGGTCATCCGGCCCTCAAAGCAATGAGGGGGACGGTGGACGACGTGACGACGGGCGAACCGCTCATCGTGCTGGACTCGGTCAACAAGTGGTTCGGGCCGTTGCATGTACTGGACGACGTCTCGGTGTCGGTGAACCGGGGTGAGGTGGTCGTGGTGATCGGCCCGTCCGGCTCCGGCAAGTCGACCCTGTGCCGCACGATCAACCGACTTGAGCCGATCAACTCCGGCACCATCACGTTCGACGGCCAGACGCTGCCGGCCGAGGGCAAGGCCCTGGCGAAGCTGCGCAGCGAGGTCGGGATGGTGTTCCAGTCCTTCAACCTCTTCGCGCACAAGACGATCCTCGAGAACGTCACTCTCGGCCCGGTCAAGGTGCGCAAGGAGAAGCCGGCGGTGGCCCGCGAGCGGGGTCTGGCCCTGCTCGACCGGGTGGGCATCGCGAACCAGGCCGACAAGTACCCGGCCCAGCTCTCCGGCGGTCAGCAGCAGCGCGTCGCGATCGCCCGCGCGCTGGCCATGCAGCCCAAGGCGATGCTCTTCGACGAGCCCACCAGCGCACTCGACCCGGAGATGGTCGGCGAGGTGCTGGACGTGATGACCTCGCTGGCCCGCGACGGCATGACCATGGTCGTGGTCACCCACGAGATGGGCTTCGCGCGGCACGCCGCCAACCGGGTCATCTTCATGGCCGACGGCAAGCTCGTCGAGGAGTCCACCCCGAACGAGTTCTTCGCCAGCCCGAAGACCGACCGGGCCAAGGACTTCCTCTCCAAGATCCTCACTCACTAGTCCGACCGAATAAGAGCACGTCGTCCCCCCGGCGGCGGAGCTTTGTCGAAGAAGGAGATGAAAAATGCGTATTAAGCGCATAGCGGCGTTTGCCGCGGCAGCCACCCTCGCCCTCGGCATGACCGCCTGTGGCGGGGACGACGCTGACGAGGCCGCCACCGGCGAGACCAAGGACTTCGCCGCCGGCAGCACGATGGAGCGCCTCAACAAGGCCCAGTCCATCAAGATCGGCACCAAGTTCGACCAGCCGCTGTTCGGCCTCAAGGGCCTCGACGGCGACCCGCAGGGCTTCGACGTCGAGATCGGCAAGGTCATCGCCGCCGAACTGGGCATCCCGGAGAGCAAGATCGAGTGGGTCGAGACCCCGTCCGCGGTCCGCGAGCAGCGGATCGAGGAGTCGGCGGTCGACCTGGTGATCGCGACCTACACGATCAACGACACCCGCAAGGAGCGGATCGACTTCGCCGGGCCGTACTACATCGCCGGCCAGACGATCCTGGTCCGGGCCGACGAGAGCGAGATCACCGGCCCCGACTCGTTCAAGACCACCACCAAGAAGGTCTGCTCGGTGCAGGGTTCGACCCCGGCCAAGAACATCGAGCCGTACCTGAGCAACGTCGCCGAGCAGCTCGTCGTCTTCGACGTGTACACCAAGTGCCTCGACGCCCTCAAGGGCGGCCAGGTGGACGCGATCACCACGGACAACGTGATCCTGACCGGCTACATGTCGCAGAACGAGGGCCAGTTCAAGCTCGCCGGTGAGACCTTCACCGAGGAGCCGTACGGCATCGGCCTCAAGAAGGGCGACAACGACTTCCGCACCTTCCTGAACGACACCCTCGAGGCGTCCTTCACCGACGGCCGTTACCTGGAGGCCTGGAAGAACACCGCGGGCAAGGTCGACTCGGCCGACCCGAAGATCCCGACCGTCAACCGCTACTGATCCCTTAGCTGAAGGGTGATTTCGTGAACGTCCTCGTCGACAACTTCGACGTCTTTCGCAGTGGATTCTTTGTCACTCTTCAGCTCTGCATCCTGTCGGCCACGGGGGCGTTGATCCTCGGCGTCCTCGTGGCCGTCATGCGGATCTCGCCGGTGCCTCCACTGCGATGGCTCGGCGGAACGTATGTCACGGTGCTGCGCAACTGTCCACTCACGATCGTCATGTTCTTCGCCGCGTTCGGTCTCCCGGCACTCGGGTCCAACGCCGACTTCCTCCGGATCCCGGGGCTGGACTCGATCTTCCAGCGCATGGGCACCGATCTCCCGTACTTCCGGTTCGCGTTCATCGCGCTGAGCGTCTACACGGCCGCCTTCGTGGCCGAGGCGGTCCGCAGCGGTGTCAACGGTGTGTCGAGCGGCCAGGCCGAGGCGGCTCGGGCCATCGGACTGACCTTCACGCAGAACCTGCGCTTCGTCGTCCTGCCCCAGGCATGGAAAGGAGCGATCGTGCCGCTCGGCAGCGTGCTGATCGCCATGATCAAGAATTCGGCGCTGGCCGGCTTCTTCGGCGTCGCCGGAGACCTCTCCGCCAGCGGCCAGGCGCTCACGAGCGTGGGCGGCCTGCCGATCATCCCCGTCTTCATCGGCATCAGCCTGGGCTACCTGATCCTCACGGTCCCCCTCGGCCTGATGCTGGACCGGATCGAGCGCCGGCAGGCGGTGGCCCGATGAGCAACCAGACGATGTCCGTCCTCTACGACGCTCCGGGTCCCCGCGCCCGCCGGGTCACCATCATCTCCAGCGTGCTCGCCGCCGTCGCGGCCGTCGCCGGTGCCTACTTCCTCGTCTACCGGCCGCTCGACGAGCGCGAGCAGTTCGCGATGGAGAAGTGGGGACCGCTGATCGACCCGAGCAACGAGGTCTTCGGTCAGGTGTGGACCCAGCTCGGCCAGGGCTTCCGGGCGACCCTGATCGCCGCCGCGCTCGCCATCGTCAGCTCGCTGGTCTTCGGCACCCTGCTCGCCATCCTGCGGGTGCAGCTCAAGGCGCTGATGCGCCGCCGCTTCACCACCCTGGCGCCGCCGGTGGCCCTGGCCGTACGCGGGCTGAGCTGGGTGCTCAACGGCGTGACCAAGTTCTTCGTCGAGGTGTTCCGGGGACTGCCGGTCGTCATCACGATCTTCTTCTGCGCCAGCGGCCTGCCGGTGCTCGGCGTGGACCTGGGCAGCATCCTGTGGTACCTGGTGATCGGCCTGACCATCTACAACGGTGTGGTCATCGGTGAGATCCTCCGCTCCGGCATGGAGGGCCTGCCCGGCGGCCAGCGCGAGGCGGCCGACGCGATCGGTCTGACCTCGTTCCAGGCGACCCGGATGATCCTGCTGCCGCAGGCGTTCCGGATCATGCTCCCGGCGCTGATCAGCCAGCTCGTCGTGGTCTTCAAGGACACCTCGCTGGGCTTCATCATCAGCTACGAGGAGGTGCTCCGGAAGAGCAGCTTCATCATCCAGGTGCTGGACAACCCGATCCAGGTGTACTTCGTCGTCGGCGTCATCTACATCGCCGTCAACTACCTGCTGTCGAAGCTCGCCGAGTACGCCCAGCGGCGTCTCGCCCAGGGCCGTCGGGCGATCAAGAACAAGCCGAAGGACGACGCGACCCCGAACCGCGCCGAGCCGGGCCTCGGCCAGGACGTGGCGGTCGCCGGCACGGCCACCTGACCCCGATCAGGAAGCACCACCCCAACCGGATGGCCGGTCGGAGGCGAGAAGCCACCGACCGGCCATCGGCGTCAGCGGGCGATCTCGGTGACCCGGGACTCGCGTACCACCGTCACCCGGATCTGCCCCGGGTAGGTCAACTCCTCCTCGACCTGCTTGGCCACGTCACGGGCCAGCACCGCCGCGCCGATGTCGTCCACGTCGTCGGGCTTGACCATCACCCGGATCTCGCGGCCCGCCTGCATCGCGAAGACCTTCTCCACGCCGTGCTTGCCGGCCGCGATCTCCTCGATCCGCTCCAGCCGCTTCACGTACGCCTCCAGGCTCTCCCGCCGGGCCCCCGGCCGTCCCCCGGAACAGGCGTCGGAGGCCTGGGTGAGCACCGCCTCGACGGTCTGCGGCGGCACCTCATTGTGGTGCGCCTCGATGGCGTGCACCACGTCCTCGCTCTCGCCGTACTTGCGGGCCACGTCGGCGCCGATGATGGCGTGGCTGCCCTCCACCTCGTGGGTGAGCGCCTTGCCGATGTCGTGCAGGAACGCCGAACGCTTGATCAGCGGCACGTCCAGACGCAGCTCGGCGGCCATCACCCCGGCGATGTGCGCGGTCTCCACCAGGTGCTTGAGCACGTTCTGCCCGTACGAGGTGCGGTAGCGCAGCCGTCCGAGCAGCGTGACCAGCTCGTCGTGGATCTCGGTGATCCCGACCTCGACCAGGGCGTCCTCGGCGGCCCGCCGGCAGAGCTGGTCCACCTCCTGGCGGGCCAGGTCGTGCACCTCCTCGATCCGGTGCGGGTGGATCCGGCCGTCGAGCACCAGCTTCTCCAGCGTCAGCCGGCCCACCTCCCGGCGTACCGGATCGAAGCAGGACAGCAGCACCGCCTCGGGGGTGTCGTCGATGATCAGGTTGACGCCGGTGACCGACTCGAAGGCCCGGATGTTGCGGCCCTCCCGACCGATGATCCGACCCTTCATCTCGTCGCCCGGCAGGTGCAGCACGCTGACCACGCTCTCCGCGGTCTGTTCGCTGGCCACCCGTTGGATCGCGTCGACCACGATGTGCCGGGCCCGCTGCTCGGCCGTGGACCGGGCGTCGGACTCGATGTCCCGCACCAGCAGCGCGGCCTCCCGCTTGGCCTGGGTCTCGATCGCCTCGACCAGCTCGGTCCGGGCCGCGTCGGCGGTCAGTCCGGCCACCCGCTCCAACTCCCGCCGCCGCTGCTTCTCCGCCTCGGCCAGTTCCGCCTCCCGGGCGGCCAGCGCCGCCTCCCGGGTCGCCAACGCCGCATTCGCGGCGGTGAGCTGGCGCTCCCGCTCGGCGAGCCGTTCCACCTCCTCGGTGTGCAGCCGCTCCCGCTCGTCCATCCGGGTGGCCCGCCGCTCGACCTCGGCGGCCTGTTCCCGGGTGGTCGCGGCGAGCACCGCCACCTCCCGCTCACCGCTGCGCCGGGCCGCCGTGCGCAACTGCTCGGCGTCCGCCTCGGCCTGCTTGTGCGCCCGTTCCAGGACGGCGTCCGCCTCGGCGCGGGCGTCGTCGAGCACCCGGCGGGCTTCCGCCCGGGCCGACTTCGCCTCCGCCTTGGCCCCCGCCGCCTCGGCGCGCGCCGCGGACGCCGCCGACTTGGCCACGTCGATGGTGCTGTTCACCTCGTCGGCGGCGGTCCGCAACGCCGCCAGCGACTGCTCCCGACGGTCCTTCTCCGCGATGTACGCGGGATCCTCCGGTGCCGGACGTGACTGCATGCCGCGCAGCACCCGCAGCCCGAGGAAGGCCGCGCCGAGCACCACCACGGTCAGCAGCAGGACGGCGACCAGGAGCACCACGTCCAGGCCCCTCATCCGGCGGCCCCCCAGGCTGCGTCACCGGTCGCCGCGATGCGGCACGTCGGCTGCTCTCCTGACGACCCCGAACTCTGCTCACCGTCGTCGGTGGCCCCCGCACCCGCCTCGGCGGGTGCGCCCGTTCCCCCGCTCATGCCGGCCACCCGATGGACCCATACCGCCTCGACATGGCGCGCCTCCCCTGAACGTCGCGCCGCAGCAGCATGCCGGTGGGCACGCTCCTACGGCTCTGGACGCCCGACCGGAGCGCATGGCCGTGGGATGGCTTCCTCCGCCGACGGTCGCTGGGACCGTCGGCGGGCCGGGTGCAGTTGTCCCGTCGACCCGGACCGGCCTGTCCGCAGTCGACGTATGCAGCCGGTGATACCGGCCAAAGTGATGCTGTTCTGTTACGAGATCTATGTTGTGCGCTTAGCCTGCGCCGGTCGGGCAATGTGAGCCTTTATGGCGAGGCTAGGACTCCAACGCCGTCCGGTCAAGAAGTCATGATCAAACCACCCGGACGGAGAGAAGTTGCACAGTCACCCTGAGCCACGGAAGAGTCGGACTTCAACGGACAAACGCCGCCGATGACCGGCCGAACCTGCGGTCAGTCGCCCGGACCGCCCGCCGCGTCCCCCTCGGCGTCGATCAGGGCGTCCGCGTCGAGCCGCTCGGCGAACTCGGCCGCCTCGGCACTCTGCGCCGCCAGGGCGTCCTTCACCGCCCGGATCGCCACACCCGGTGGATAGCCCTTGCGGGCCAACATGCCGACCAGCCGTCGGAACACCGCGTCCGGCTCGCCCCGGGCCGTGCGCAGCTTCCGCTCGACCAGAGCCCGCGCGGTCTCCGCCTCGGTGGTCTCGTCCAACTCGTCGAGCGCCTCGCTGGCGGTGTCGCCGTCCACGCCGCGTCGACGCAGCTCGTTGGCGAGCGCCCGGCGGGCCAACCCACGGCCGGCGTGCCGGCTGCTCACCCAGGCCCGGGCGAACGCGGCGTCGTCGATGATGCCGACCTCGTCGTACCGGTCGAGGACTCCGACGGCGGTCTCCTCGGAGATGCCCCGTCGGGCGAGCGCGGTGGCCAGCTCGGCACGGGTGCGCGGGCGCACCGCGAGCTGCCGCAGGCAGATCTCCCGAGCCACCTCGGACTCGTCGCGGGGTGGGGTCGTTCCTCGGCCACCCGCCGTTTCGTCGCCCGACGGCGTGCCGGAGCCCGTCTCGTCGTCGAGCGGACCGGCGGTCGGGCCGGACTCGTCACCGGCGGCGCGGCGACCTCGGCGGGGGCGAGGGGTGCCATCGGCCGTACGGGGCGGACTGGCATCCCAGCCTCGCCCCGTACGCGCGCGTCGTCCTGCCATGAGTCAGATCAGAAGTCGACCGGCGGCAGCTCCGGGCCACCGGCGGCATCGCCCGCGCCGGCCCCGACGCCGAGCTTCTCCAGGATCTTCTTCTCGATCTCGGCGGCCACGTCCGGGTTCTCCCGGAGGAACTCGCGGGCCTTCTCCTTGCCCTGGCCGAGCTGGTCACCGTCGTACGTGTACCAGGCGCCGGACTTGCGGATGATCGCCTGCTCGACGCCGACGTCGATCAGCGATCCCTCGCGGGAGATGCCCTTGCCGTACATGATGTCGAACTCGGCCTGCTTGAACGGCGCGGCCACCTTGTTCTTCACGACCTTGACCCGGGTGCGGTTACCGACCACGTCGGTGCCGTCCTTGAGGCTCTCGATGCGGCGCACGTCGAGCCGGACCGAGGCGTAGAACTTCAGCGCCCGGCCACCCGTCGTCGTCTCGGGAGATCCAAACATGACCCCGATCTTCTCGCGGAGCTGGTTGATGAAGATCGCGGTGGTGCCGGTGTTGTTGAGCACACCGGTGATCTTCCGCAGCGCCTGGCTCATCAGCCGGGCCTGCAGACCCACGTGGCTGTCGCCCATCTCGCCCTCGATCTCGGCGCGCGGCACCAGCGCGGCGACCGAGTCGATCACGATGATGTCGATGGCGCCGGAGCGGACCAGCATGTCCGCGATCTCCAGCGCCTGCTCGCCGGTGTCCGGCTGGGAGACCAGCAGGGCGTCGGTGTCGACACCGAGGGCCTTGGCGTACTCCGGGTCGAGCGCGTGCTCGGCGTCGATGAACGCGGCGATGCCGCCGGCCCGCTGGGCGTTGGCCACCGCGTGCAGGGCGACCGTGGTGTTGTGGGAGAGTACCCCGTTCGCCAGGAAACTGTGCGTTCCCGGGAGCATCACATCGAACGTGGGCTGGGTGCCCGCATCGATAGCTTCGACGACCTTCTCATAGGTGTAGGCGGAGGTCGTCAGGTGCCTGAGGTGCGCCAGAATCGCCTGGCCCGACGCCGACAGTCGGTCCGCGCGCCGGTCAGCCCACTCCACGATCTTCATCAGGCGGCTGCGGGAGCAGGCCAGATCGACGTCCGCGCGGAAGAGGTCTCCGGCGGCCCGGTCGAACGCCCGGTCACCTCCGCAGTCGTCGCGAAGATCCTGGATGAGCCCCTTGAGATGCGGGATGTTCTCGAACTGGGCGTCACGTGTGCTAACCCGGAAGCAGCGCTCGACCTGCGCGCGGCGTCGGGCGGATCGGAACCCGACCTCGTCAACGAACCGGTGCGCGACCGAGGGGTTGACCGTCACGGTCCAGTAGTCGCGCTGATACTTCTCGTTCCACTTGGCGGAGACGGTGTTCGGGATGTTGAGCCCGTAGAGCAGCAACTGAACCTCACGGGCCAGTTGCTCGGATGCGGTACCGAGCCCGATCGTGGAGCTCTCGTCGATCCATCCGTCGCCCTCGAACAGCGCCGACAGGAACGAGCGCTGCGCCTTGTGGCCAGCGGTCCGCACCCGGTAGGGGACACTCTTGCCGTGCGCGGTCACGTAGTCGAGGCCGTACTCCTCGGAAAGGCGCTTGCGGAACGCCCCGCCCGAGACGACGAACTCCTTGTTGTCGTAGTTGCGGACGTCGACACCGAAAGTCTGCTCCATGAGGCGGGAGTACTCACCGCTCACCTCAGGATCCCAGTTGGTGAACCGGACGCTGTGCTGATAACCCAATGAGCCCTCAGCGACGAGATAACCTAGGAGCACGGCCTCATCCTCGGAAAGGCCCTCGCCGTGAGCAGCCTCTGATGCGCCGAAGGCGGCCGACACGAGGTAGTCGCCCGGCCGAATGCTCCCGACCGTCCGCCATGCGATGAATCCGCGCTCGGTGACCACCCGTAGCGGATGATTCTTCGTCGCGGTCACGGTCCGCCCAGATCGCAGCCTGAGCTTGATCACCGGCTTACGGTTGTTGTGCGTCAACGCCGCGACAGGTTCGAGCTCACCACGCTCGTTGACCATTCTCACGCCGAGTTCCCGGATGTCGGTGACTCGACTGGTGCAACTCGTCGGCTGACCGCATCGCGCGAAGAGTTCCTCGACGGTCTCGAGGCCCATGTCCGTCCAGAGGTGCGTGTCAGCGGTCAGGCACTTACCGCTGCTCTCCGGACCGTAGATCTCAACGACCCGGCCTCGGGGCAGACCGCCGACACCGAGCGCGACGTCGAGGGCGATGGAGCTGGTGGGGATCACCGCGGTCTGGATGACCGGCCGCTCCCCCAGCCGCATCACCGAGCCCTTGCCGAACTGTTTATCGATCTGAGCGAGAGCAAGGTCGAGTGCCTTCTCCCGGTCCGGCCCTGCCGCCATCGTTGCCACCCCTGCCTTCGCCGGCGTCTTTCCTGAGCTTCGCGTCACGCGGGACACGCTAGGCGCTGGGTCCGACAGAAAACCAGCCGACGGGCCGTGATCTGTGGACGAGCACCCCGCTGTGGACAATAGCCGAACAGGTGTACGAGTCGGCAAGGGACACGCGGAAGTAACGAATCGGCTGCTCAGCGTAGCCGGGCGGGCACCCGGTCGGGGTAGGCGGCGACCACCGCACGCCACACCACGTGCGTCTGGGCTCCGGCCGCGAGCGCCTGCTCGATGGTCCGCCCGTCGAGCTGCGCCAGCACCTGGTCACGGGCGATGCTGGCCGCGTACCCGGGGCCGAACGCCTCCTCCAGCCGCGTCCAGAAGTCGGTCAGCCGCACGTCGATCAGTCCTCCTCGTCCGGTGCGCCCACCGGCACCGGACGCAACGCTAGCGCCAGCAGGGGGGCCACCGCGACCGCCGCCAGCAGGGTCAGCACGGGATATCCCGACACCTGCACGACAAACCCGCTGACCGCGCCGGCCAGCGCACCGGCCAGCCCCATGAGCAGGTCGGACAGGCCCTGGGCGCTGGGGCGTACCGCGTCCGGCACGGACTCCGACAGCAGCGTGGAGCCGGCCACCATGGTCGCCGACCAGCCGAGCCCGAGCAGCACCAGTCCGACGACCAGTCGGGGGGTGTGGTGCCCGGCGGTGCCGGCGACCGCGCAGGCGGCCAGCAGCGTGCCGACCCCGCCGAGGATCACCACGCGGCGGCCGAGCCGGTCGGCGAGCCAGCCGACCACCGGCGCGAGCGCGTACATGCCGGCGATGTGCAGGCTCAGCACCAGCCCCACCACCGGCAGCACCTCGTCCACCGGGTGGAACTCGCGCAGGTGCACCGGGGTCATCGCCATCACGGCCACCATCACCAGGTGGCCGACGGCCACGGCGGCCACGCCGAGTCGGGCGGCCGGGCGTGCGCGTACCACCGACCAGGCGGCGCGCATCCCCGCGCCGCGCCGGGCCGACGGCGCCGGCACGGGCACGGGCTCGGCCGTCACCGGGTCACCTGGCGGCGGCGCGGGGGTGGACCGCGCACCGGCCGCCTCGGGACCGACCTCACCGGGACCGTCGGGGACGGCCGCCGCGAGACGGCGCGCGGTGAGCAGCGGGTCGGGCCGCAACCGCACCAGGAGTACGCCGGCGGCGAGCACGAACGCGACGGCGCTGAACGCGAACGGGCCGGACAGCGCGGGCAGCCCCCAGCCACCGGTGACGCGGTCGGCCAGCGCGGCGAAGTTCGGGGCGGCCACCGCGCCGACGGTGGTGGCCCAGACGACCAGGGACAGGTGCCGGGCGCGGCGAGCCGGCGCGGCCAGGTCGACGGCGGCGTAACGGGCCTGGAGGTTGGCCGCGGACCCGCCGCCGAACAGCAGCATGCCGAGGAAGAGCAGCGGGATCCACCGGGTCGCCGCGGCCACCACGATCAGCGTCCCGCCCAGCGCGCCGACGCCGTACGCGACGGCCAGGCCCGGCCGACGGCCGTGCCCGGTGATGATCCGGGTGATCGGTACGGCCAGCAGCGCACCGCCGACCACGGCGGCGCTCTGCGCCAGACCGGCCGCGGCGGTGCCGGCGATCTCGGCGACGAGCAGCGCCCCGACGGCGAAGCCGATGGTCACCCCGATCCCGCCGAGCACCTGGGTGCTGCAGAGCAGGCGCAGGGTGCGCCGCTGGAGCGACGCGACGTCGACGGGGGCCGTCGCCGGTGTGCTCAGGTCGGTGGCCAACGAACCGCTCCTCGGTGAGGGGTGCCGATCCTGACGCACCCTACGACGGCGATCGCCCGGGCGTCGTCACAGCCCCAGCTCACGCCCGATGATCTCCTTCATGATCTCGGTGGTGCCGCCGTAGATGGTCTGCACCCGGCTGTCCAGCCAGGCCCGGGCCACCGGGTACTCCAGCATGAAGCCGTAGCCGCCGTGTAGTTGCACGCACCGGTCCGCGACCCTGTTCTGCAACTCGGTGGTCCACCACTTGGCCTTCGCCGCGTCGGCCACCGTCAGTCGGCCGGCACCGAACTCGGCGACGCAGTGGTTGACGAAGGTCCGCGCGATGGTGACCTCGGTGTCCAGCTCTGCCAGGACGAACCGGTTGTGCTGGAACCGCCCGATCGGACGGCCGAACGCCTCCCGGGTGCGGGCGTGGTCGAGCGTGATCGCGAGCAGCCGTTCGGCGGCGGCGACCGCGGCGACCGCGATGCTCAGCCGCTCCCGGGGCAGGTTGGCCATCAGGTGGTAGAAGCCCTGGTTCTCGCTGCCGATCAGGTTCGCCACCGGCACCCGACAGGCGTCGAAGAACAGCTCGGCGGTGTCGTTGGCCTTGAGACCGACCTTGGCCAGCCGGCGACCCCGGGAGAAGCCGGGGGTACCGGCCTCCACCACGAGCAGGCTCAGCCCGTGCGCGCCCTCGTCGGCCGTCCGGGCCACCACGATCACCAGGTCGGCCAGTTCGCCGTTGGTGATGAACGTCTTCTGTCCGTCGAGCACGTACGAGTCGCCGTCGCGTACCGCCGTGGTGCGGACGCCGGCCAGGTCGGACCCGGCGCCCGGCTCGCTCATCGCGATGGCGGTGACCAGGTCGCCGGAGCAGAACCGGGGCAGCCAGCGCTGCCGCTGCTCGTCGCTGGTCAACTCGCTGAGGTACGGCGCCACCACGTCGTTGTGCAGGCCGAAGCCGAGCCCGGAACACCCGGCGGCGACGATCTCCTCGACCAGGACCGCGTTGTACCGGAAGTCGCGTTGGCCGCCACCGCCGTACGCCTCGTCCACGTCGGTGCCCAGCAGCCCGGCCGCTCCGGCCTTGCGCCAGACCTCCCGGTCGACGATCCCGTTCGCCTCCCACCGGTCGTGGTGCGGCACCGCCTCCCGGGCCAGGAAGGCCCGACACAGCTCACGGAACTCGTCGTGGTCGCGTTCGTAGAGATGCTGACGCATGGCGGCAAGTGTGGCACCGCCGGACGGTCACCGGGTGAGTGCGCGGGCCGCCACCTTCAGGTCGGCGACGAGGCCGTCGTAGGCGACGTCCTGGTTGTCGGCGCGCAGCACCGCCGACGGGTGGATGGTGGCCAGCAGCCGGGCGGCGGGAGCGTCGGCGGTGTGCCCGACGCTGTCCACCGGGACCCGCTGGAAGTCCTCGGGGTGCTGGGCGGCGGCCGGCCAGGGCAGCAGTTCGCCACGCTGGCGGGTGACCCGGAACGTCGGGCCGAGCAGCGCCTTCGCGGCCGTCGCCCCGAGCACCACCACGATCTCCGGGTGCAGCCGGGCGAACTCGGCGACCAGCCAGGGCCGACAGGCGGTGATGTGCACCCGGTCCGGCGTCTGGTGGATGCGCCGCTTGCCGCGCAGCTCGAAGCGGAAGTGCTTCACCGCGTTGGTGAGATAGATCTGCCGAGGGTCCAGCCCCGCGTCGTCGACCGCCCTGCGGAGCAGCCGACCTGCCGGACCGACGAACGGCAGCCCCTTCTGGTCCTCCAGGTCGCCGGGCTGCTCGCCGACGAAGACCACCCGGGCTCCGGCGTCGCCCCGACCGAAGACGGTCTGCGAGGCGTCCCGGTACAGCTCGCACCCCCGGCAGCCGGCCGCGGCGGCGCGCAGGTCGTCGAGCGTGTCGGCCTGCGGCGGGATGAACCGTTGAGCGCCGGGCGCGGTGTCGGTGTCGGACATGTCGACTGTTCTACCCGGTGTGGCGCGGGCCACGCGAACGAGGCCGGCAGTTCGACCGTACGGGCAGGTCCCGGGCACATCGGTCAGGCGCTGAAACCGGCGGGTGGGGCGGGGCGGGCGGCGCGGGCCAGTGCGTCGGCCAGTGCCGGCAGGTCCTCCTCGTCCAGCGGGCTGACGGTGATCCGCAGCGCGGGCGGGCCGGCGATGCGGTAGAGCGCGCCCGGGGCGGCCAGCCAGCCGGCGTCCCGCAGAAGGGTCGCGGCGAGGGTCTCGTCGGCCACCGGTAGCCACACGTTGATGCCGCTACGTCCGTGGGCGGGCAGGCCCCGGGCGGCGAGGGCGGCGATCAGCCCGTCGCGCCGCCGTTCGTAGCTGTCGGCGGCCCGCGCGACCGAGGCGGTCACCGCCGGGTCGTGCCAGAGCGAGAGCACCAGTCGTTGCAGCACGGTGGAGACCCAGCCGGCGCCGACCCGGGCCCGCCCGGCGACCCGGGCCACCGTGGTCTCGTCCGCGGCCAGCACGGCCAGCCGCAGGTCGGGACCGAACGGTTTGCTCACCGAGCGGAGGAACGCCCAACTTCCGGTCGCGCCGGCCAGCGGGTGCAGCGGCACCCGGGCCAGTTCGGCGGCGTGGTCGTCCTCGATCAGCAGCAGATCGGCGTACTCGGCGAGCAGGGCGCGCAGCGCGGCGACCCGGTCGGCGGAGACGGCCGCGCCGGTGGGGTTCTGCGCCCGGCTGGTCACCACCAGCGCCCGCGCTCCGGCGGCGAGCGCGGCGGCCACCCCGGCGACCATCGGCCCGTCGTCGTCGACCGGTACGCCGATCGGCCGCATCCCCAGCGCGGCGATCAGGTCGAGCAGGCTGGCCCAGCCCGGGTCCTCCACGGCCACCGCGTCTCCGGGGCGCAGGTGCGCGCCGAGCAGGCGCTCGATGCCGTCCAGTGCGCCGCCGGTGAGGGTCACCTCGGCCGGGGGGACCCCGTCGGCGACGAGTCGCGCCCGGGCCGCCTCGGCGACCTCCGGCAGCACGCCGACGTCGGGGTAGCCGACCGGCGTACCGGCGGATTCGGCCAGCCGGGCCAGGTGCGGGCCGAGCGGGGGCAGCAGCCGGGTGTCGGGCTGCCCGGCGGACAGGTCGCGCAGCCCGGGGGCGGGAGGTGGACGCAGCGCGGCGCGGCGGGCGGCCACCGGCGGGCGGGGGCGTACCCGGGTGCCGTGTCGGCCGGCGGTGGCGACCAGGCCGCGTCGGCGCAGGTCGGCGTAGGCGCGGGAGACAGTGGCCGGGCTGACCGCCAGGTCGGCGGCGAGCGTGCGGACCGGCGGCAGCGAATCGCCGGGGACGAGGGCGGCATGGCGGATGCCCGATTCGATGCTGGCCGAGATCTCGGCGGCCGTCGCACCGGTCACCTGATAGCGTGCTGACACAAACAAGAGATTGTACTAGAACAAAGGTGGGAGCATGTACTCGCCGACCCCCCGCACCACCGCCAGTCGCTCCCGGGAGCGGATGAGCTACGACCGCGACGCCGCGCACGCGGTGCTCGACGAGGCGTACCACTGCGCGCTCGCCTTCACCGTGGACGGTGAGCCCCGCGTCCTGCCCACCCTGCACGTCCGCGTCGGCGACACCCTCTATCTGCACGGCTCCACCGGCAGCCGGCCGCTGCTCGCCGCCCGTGGCGACGGCCTGCCGGTGTGCGTGGCGGTCACCCTGCTGGACGGCCTGGTCTATGCCCGGTCGCAGTTCCACCACAGCGCCAACTACCGCTCGGTGATCGCGCACGGCACCGCCCACCTGGTCACCGACACCGACCGGCGGGCCGAGGTCTTCACCGCCCTGATGGAGAAGATCGGCACCGGCCGCGCCGCGCAGAGCCGCCCGCCGAGCCGACGGGAACTGGCCGAGACCGCGCTGATGGCGCTGCCGCTGCGGGAGGTCTCCGTCCGCACGCGTACCGGCGGCGTCCGCGACGAACCCGCCGACCTGGCGCTGCCCCACTGGGCCGGGGTGGTGCCGCTGCGGCTGACCGCCGGGCCGCCGCAACCCGACGCCGGGGTCACCGCGCCGGTGCCGGCGTACCTGCGACCGGCCGGCACGCCGTGGCACCAGGCGGCCGACCTGCGCGGCACGCACGTCCGGCTGGAACCGCTGGACCTGTCGCACACCGACGAGCTGTACGCGGCCACCGTCGACCCGGAGGTCTGGCGGCACCTGGGCGTCCCCCAGCCGACCGACCCGGAGGCGCTGCGCGACGAGATCGCGACGGCGCTGGCCGCCCAGCACCGTGGTGAGCGGGTCGCCTGGGCGCAACGGTGCGCGGTGACCGGGGCCATCGTCGGCTCCACCTCGTACTACGAGATCGACGACGACCGGCGGTCGCTGGCCATCGGCTACACGTACCTCGGACGGCCCTGGTGGCGTACCGGGATCAACACCGAGGCGAAGCTGCTGCTGCTCGGCCGCGCCTTCGACGACCTCGGCGCGATCCGGGTGGTCTGGCACACCGACATCCGCAACGAGCGCTCGCAGCGGGCCATCGAACGGCTCGGCGCCGCCCGGGAAGGCGTGCTGCGCAAGCACCGGCAGCGGCCGGACGGCTCGTGGCGGGACACCGTGCAGTACTCGATGACCGCCGACGAGTGGCCGAACGCACAGGTCAGGCTTCGGGAAAGGCTTCTCTCGCGGGCCAGCGCGGCCGGATGATGTCGAGCGTGCTGGGGATCACCGACATCTGGACCTACGTGCTGGGCACGGTCGCCATCATCCTGCTGCCCGGACCGAACTCGCTCTTCGTCCTCTCCACCGCCGCCCGGCGCGGGGTGGGCGTCGGGTACCGGGCCGCGGGCGGGGTGCTCGTCGGCGACGCGGTGCTCATGGTCCTCTCCGCCGCCGGGGTGGCGTCGCTGCTCAAGGCGTACCCACCGGTCTTCCTCGTGATCAAGTACGCGGGTGCCGCGTACCTGGCCTATGTCGGGGTGACCATGCTGCGCGGCGCCTGGCGGCGCTGGCGGGACCGCAACGACCCGGACACGCCGCGGTTGATCGACGCCGCGAAGCCGGCGGAGATGCGCAGCCCGTTCCGCAAGGCCATGATGATCAGCCTGCTCAACCCGAAGGCGATCCTCTTCTTCGTCTCGTTCTTCATCCAGTTCGTCGACCCCACGTATGCCTGGCCGGCGCTGTCCTTCCTGCTGCTCGGCCTGATCGCGCAGGTGACCAGCCTGCTGTACCTGACCGCGCTGATCTTCGCGGGCACGTTCCTGGCCGCCCAGTTCAGTCGACGACGCCGACTGTCCGCGGGGGCGACCAGCGCTGTGGGCGCGCTGTTCCTCGGCTTCGGCTTCAAGCTCGCGCAGGGCTGACCGCTCTGGGCGGGGTTTGTGCAAGGAGGGGTCCCCTGCTAACGCCTGAGGTATAGCAGGGGACCCCTCCTCACACCGACGGGCGCGAGGTGCCCCGATACGGGAACGTGCGTGGGATGACGCGACGGGCGTCAGGTGCCGTCGCCGCCGCCCCCACCGCCACCGACACCCGCGCCGCCGGCCGTGCCGCCCAGGCCGAACCCGGGGGCGATCGGCCGGTCGGGCGGGCGGCTGACGTGGGCGGAGTCGGTGATGGTGGCCGACCAGTCGGCCTGTGCGGCCGCTGCCGCGTGCCGGTTGATCGTCTGACGCAGCCAACCGTCCACGACGGAGATCCAGTCGCGCTGATCGGCGTCGGCGTGCCAGATGCGGAACCGGCTGATGCTGGTGTGAGTGACCCCGGCCAGCGCCAGCCGACGGTCGCACCAGAGGATCACCTCGAGGCCGGCGGAGTTGGCCACGAAGATCACCTCCAATTCGGTGATCGGCCCGGCGTAGAGCGGCCCGACCCAGAAACCCCACCGCTGGTGCAACGGCAGGGTCTGCTCCACCCCGGGCAGCCGCCCGTCGACCAGCCCCGACTGGCGCACGCTGAACCCCAGCGTGTCCAGCGCGGCCAGGATGTGCTGCTGGGTGGGCAGCGGGTGGACGAAGACCGGCACCATCGCTCCCTGGTCCAGCGCCGGGTCGAGCGCCACCTCGGTACGCAGCCCCATCCGCAGGCTGAGCAGCGGCACCCCGCCGTACGTGGTCACCGGCGTCTCCCACGGCAGCGGGAACTCGAACGGGATCGACCGCGCCCGGCCCGCCCGCAGCACCAGCGCGTCGGCCACCTGTGCCTGGTGGAACTGCACCAACCGTCGAGGGGCCTCCGGGTCGTCCGGCTCGACCGAGCTGACCAGGCCGAGCCGGACGTGCAGGACCGGTACGTCGACCGCCCCGGCGATCAGGTTCACCCGCCCCGGCAGGCGTAGGCCGGGGCGGGTGCTCGGATTGGCCAGCGCGGTCTGCACCGTCAGGCCCGTACCGCCCGACTCTGGTGACACCCCCGTCAGCCGCATCCGTGTCGCTCCTACCTCAGGCGGCGTACCGCACGCGGGATCGGATCGGTCTCGTCGTCGAACTCCCCGATGACCTCCTCCAGCAGGTCCTCCAGGGCGACGAAGCCGACCGGCCGGGCCGGCCCCCCGCCGTTGCGCACCAGCGCGAGCTGCGAGCGGCGGGCCCGCATCACGGCCACCGCCTCGGTCACGGTGGCCGTGCCGGGCAGGGTGATCGCCTCGTTCATCAGGTCCACCGCCCGGGCGTCCGGCCGGACCGCGGTGGCACGCACCGCCTCCCGTACGTGCACCAGGCCGCAGACGTCACCGGCGGCGTCCAGGACCGCCATCCGGGACCGGCCGCTGTCCCGGCTGACCTGCTCGATCCGGTCCACCGGGTCCTCCCGACGGACCGTCACCATCCGGTCGAAGGGCTCCATCACCTGCGCCACCGTGGTCGCCTGCAACTGGAGCATGCTGGTCAGCAGCTCGTGCTGCGCGGCGCCGAGCAGCCCGTGCTCGTGCGACTGCTCCAGCAGCATGCGCAACTCGTCCGGGCCGTGCACCTGGGCCAACTGGTCCTGCGGGTTGACCTTGAACAGCCGCAGCATCGCGTTGGCCACCGCGTTGAGCACCGACAGCACCGGCCGGGCCACCCGGGCGAAGGCCCGGAACGGCAGGGCCAGCAGCAACGCGGACCGCTCCGGGTGGGTGATCGCCCAGGATTTCGGCGCCATCTCGCCGACCACCAGGTGCAGGAAGGTGACCAGGCTGAGCGCGAAGATCAGCGCGATCACGTGGCTGGCGCCGTAGGGCAGACCGACGGCGTGCAGCAGCGGCCCCACCAGCCGTTCGATCGCCGGCTCGGCCAACGCACCGAGGCCCAGCGTGCACAGGGTGATGCCGAGTTGCGCGCCGGCCAGCATGAGCGACAGTTCGCGTACGCCGTCGAGGGCGGCCTTCGCCGCCCGGCCGCCGCCGGCCGCCGCCTGCTCCAGTCGGTACCGCTTGCTCGCCACCAGCGCGAACTCGGCGGCGACGAAGAACCCGTTGAGTGCCAGCAGGACCACCGAGGTGATCAGCGCGAATCCGGTGCTCACGCGCCCACCTCCTCGGGCCCGCCGGCGAGCTGGAGCCGGACCGAGTCGGCCACGTGCCGGTCCACCGCGAGCACCTCGACCAGGGCACGCGGCCCCGGCCCGTGCTCACCGTCGGCCAACAGGCTGATCTCCAGCCGGTCACCGACCTCGGGTACCCGGCCCAGCTCCCGCATCACCAGCCCGGAGAGGGTGTCGTACTCGGGGCCCTCGGGCAGAGCGATGCCGGTGCTGTCGGCGACCTCGTCGATGCGCCAGCGTGCCGGCACCACCCACGAGCCGTCCTCCTGCCGCGCCGGGGCCCGCTCCGGCGGATCGTCCTCGTCGCGGATCGGGCCGACCAGCTCCTCGGCGATGTCCTCCAACGTGATGACGCCCGCGAAGCCGCCGTACTCGTCGACCACGCAGGCGAGCTGCCGGTGCCCGGACCGCAGCCGGTCCAGCACGATGGGCAACGGCAACGTCTCGGGTACGAGCAGCGGCGGACCGGCGACCGTACTGACCGGGGTGGTGGCGCGTTGCGCCGGCGGCACCCCGAGTACGTCGGCGATGCCGATCACGCCGACCAGGTCGTCGACGCCCTCGGTGCCGCGTACCGGGAAACGGGAACGGCCGGTGTCGAGCAGCTCGACCACCCGGCTGATCGGCTCGTGGGCCAGGACGGTGTGCACGTCGACCCGGGGCACCATGGCCTCACCGGCGGTCAGTTGCCGGAAGTCGAGCCCCCGGTCCAGCAGCTCGGACATCTCGGCGTCGAGGTGACCGCCCTGCCGGGATTCGGCGATGATCTGCTCCAGGTCCTCCGGCGTGGCACCGCTGGGCAGCTCCTCGATCGGTTCGATGCCGACCCGGCGCAGCAGGCGTACCGCGGCCCGGTCGAACAGCTTGATGACCGGCCCGGCGACGGCCAGGTAGACCAGGGTGGAACGGGACAGGGCCCGGGCCACCGGCTCGGGCCGGGCGATGGCCAGGTTCTTGGGGGCCAACTCGCCGACCACCATCTGCACCACGGTCGCGATGACCAGGGCCAGCGCCACCGACAGCGGCAGGCTGACCGCGGTCGAGACGCCGGAGACGCCGAGCAGCTCGGCCAGGCCCGCGCCGAGGTACGGCTCGGCCAGGTAGCCGACCAGCAGGGTGGTGACGGTGATGCCGAGCTGCGCGCCGGAGAGCATGAACGACAGCCGTCCGGTGACCTCCAGTGCGCGGGCCGACGCCTGGTCACCCTCGTCGGCGCTCTGCTTGAGCTTGCCCCGGTCGACCGCGACGTAGCCGAACTCCTGCGCGACGAAGTAGCCCGTCGCGATGGTCAGAACGATGATCAGTACGAGACCGACGGTGATCAACACGGGAGGCTCAGGGCTCCCGGGGTCGTCGGGTCGTGTGGATGCCGGGGCTTACCCGGCTGGCTACTGCTGCCCTCCTGGGCAGAAGAGTCGATCATCCCGTCATTCTACCGGCGGGGACGCCCCACTCGCGGGCTGTGGAGGCACTGTCCCGACCGCGTGGCACGCCACCGTCGGGCCGCCCCACCCGACGCAGCGCGCGGAGCTCAGCGCCCGGTGTGCGGCGTGTGGCGTGCGGCGTGCGGCGTGTGGCGTGCGGCGTGCGGTGCTCGGCGTGCGTGGCAGTGCAGCTGCTGTGCGCACGGCGTGTCGAACAGCTGCGCTGCCACGCTCTTTCCGATCGGTCCGCTGTTCGGATGTTAGGAGGGGACCCCTGCTATACCGGAGGCGTTAACAGGGGGCCCTTCCTTACACCCGGGCGGTTAGCTCTGCACGATGCGGACGTCGTCGACGGCGGCCTCGACCAGGCTGGCGGTGCTGGCGTCGGCGGCGTCGATCACGATTCGGACGGTCTGTCCGCGCAGGGCCGAGATATCCGCGCCGCCGGTCTGCCAGGACGCCGCCCGGTTGGTGGCCGCGCCGGTCGCGCTGAGCGCGGTGACCGTGCTGATGCCGACGACGCGTACCCGTAGGTAGTCGGCGCTGCTGGAGTTGTTCAGGTGGGCCAGGTACCAGGAGAACGAGAGCGTCAGCGTGCCGGTCGACGGCAGGGTGATCGTCGGGGACTGGACGGTGCTGACGCCGCCGTCGAGGTCGTGGTCTCCGGCGCTGCTGCCCGCGAGCGGGCCGGTGACCAGGTCGAAGCTGCCGCTGACCGTGGTGCCGAGCTGGGTGGCGACACCGGAGCTACTGGTGGCGGCGGGGTCTGCGCGCTCCCACCGGCCGGCGGTGGCGGTGTCCGTACCGGCCGGGTTGACGGTCCAGCCGGTGGCGGTCTCGAAGGTGTCGCTGTAGACCGTGGTGCCGGGCGGTGGGGTCGCCACCTGGGACAGCGTCCAGACGGTGTACGCGATGGCGTCGGCGTTGCGGTCCAGCGCGGTGTCGTTGATGTTGGTGAGCGTGTCGCAGACCCGGTGGTAGCAGGGGTCGAAGGCCTGCCCGGCGGTGCCGCCCCAGAGTGACGCCTGGGCGCTGGACTTGGTGCCCTCGGCACCGGTGAAGGTGCCGCCGGCCGGGATGCCCACGCTGATGAACGGGCCGTAGTCGCTGCGTCCGTCGAAGTCGGTGCCCCGGGTCGGTACGCCGATCGAGGTGAAGTAGGCCTGGATGGTCTGCTCGATCTGGGCCGAGCCGGCCGGGCCGGGCCCGGAACCCACCCCGTCGGAGTTGTCCCCGTCGTAGACGAAGTAGCCGGCGTTGGGCGAGCCGACCATGTCGAAGTTCAGGTACTGCTTGATCCGGCTCCGCTCGGCGGTGGGCAGGTTGTTGACGTAGTACTGCGAGCCACGCAGCCCCAACTCCTCCGCGCCCCACCAGGCGAACCGCAGGTGCCGGTCGGGCGTGAACCCGGTCCGGGCGACGGCGAGCGCCACCTCCAGGATCGCCGCCGAGCCCGAGCCGTTGTCGTTGATGCCGGGCCCTGCGGTGGTGCTGTCCAGGTGCGCCCCGGTCATCACGACCGCGTTGGGGTCACCGCCGGGCCAGTCGGCGATCAGGTTGTAGCCGGTGGCGCCGTTGTAGGTGAACGACTGGACGGCGGTGGTGTAACCGACCGCGTCGAGCTGAGCCCGGACGTAGTTGACCGAGGCGAGGTAGCCGGGTCGGCCGTGTGCCCGGTTGCCACCGTTGGCGGTCGCGATCGACTGGAACTGGGTGAGGTGTCCCTTGACGTTCGTCAGGGAGATGTCGGGCGCGGCGACGGCGGCGGTGATCGGCGCGGCGACGGCCACGGGCGCGCCCGCGAGGGCCGACGCGGCGACCGTCGCGGTGGCGACGACCACGGCGAGCCCGACGGTACGGAGGGTGCGGGGTCTCATGGGTCCTCCCGGTTCGGGGGCGAGCATCGGCCGACCGTGGGTGCACGGGTGGCCGAAGGACGGCCACTTGATCGATGCCCGTCATTGCGAGAGGTTGCTGGGCCCAGCCCCGGCGGGCAAGACGCAAGGTGCCGGATTGATCACTCCGTCCGAAATCCGGCGTGTCACCGGTCGGCGAGATCGTCCGCCTCCAGCAGTTGCCGGTCCAGTCGTCCGCTGCGGTACGCCGCCCGACCGATCATCTGCGCGGCGACCGGCGCGGTGGCCAACTGGAAGACCCCGACCAGCGCGATCATCCCGATGTCGGAGACGGTCCGCAGCCGCAGCCCGACCCCCAGCAGCAGGAGCAGGACGCCGAGCACCTGCGGCTTGGTGGCCGCGTGCATCCGGGTCGGCGCGTCCGGGAAGCGCACCACCCCGATCGCGGCGGCCAGGCTCAGCAGCGCGCCGGCGATCAGGCTGGTCGCGCCCAGCCAGTCGGCGACCGCTCCCGGCGTCACCCCGTCCAGCCAGGTCGCCGCCGACACCCCGGCCCACCCGGCGGCCGTCACGGCTTCTCCCGGACGGCGAAGCGGACCATCGACACCGAACCGACGAAGCCGAGCAGGCCGAGTGCCACCAGCACCGGCAGCGTGGTGGCGTGCCGGTTGATCGCCGCCTCCGCACCGACCGCGCCGATCATGGTGGCCAGCAGCATGTCGGCGGCGATCACCCGGTCCAGCAGCGACGGTCCCCGATAGAGCCGGGCGAGGGCGAGCAGCGCGGTCACCGACAGCAGACCGGCGAGTACGACGATGAGCACGGTGTTCACGGGGACTCCTTGTCGGCCGGGTCGGCGCGCAGGCGGCGGACCTCTGCCGTCGACCCCACCGCCTCGATGATCCGCTGTTCCACGGCGCGTACCTGCTCGCGCGCGTCGGCGAGGTCGCTGCGTCGGCGTACGTCCAGCACGTGCACGTAGAGCGTCGCGCTGGCCCGTTCCACGTCCACGATCAACGTGCCCGGCACCAGCGAGAGCGCCTCGGCGGTGAGGGCCAGGTTGAGGTCGGTGCGGACCCGCAGGCGTACCGCCACGATGGCCGAGCGGGGCACGTACCCGGGCTGCACCGCGATCCGGGCGACGTGCAGGCTGGCCCGGACCAGTTCGACGACGAAACGGCCCCCGAACACCAGCAGACCCCGGGGCCGGAGCCGCCCGGCGAAGGTCACCGGCGGGAGCGGGAAGAACACCAGCACCGCCACGCCGACGAGGATCCCGCCCAACAGGTTGCCCCAGCTGAACTCGCCCCAGAGCAGGTTCCAGACCAGCACCAGCCAGCCGACCGCGATGGCCTGGTCCCGCCACCGGCCCGCCCGGCCGCGTACGTCCCGACCCGGTCCGTCGGCCGGCCCGCCGTCGAGGTCGGTCCCGGTCACGGCGGGCCGTCCGGAAGTACGGCGTGGATGTACGGGGTCCGGTCGCGCAGGTCGACGGCCGCGCCGGTGGTGACGTCGAACAGCGGGCCCGCCACCACGGTCAGGGACACCCCGAGGGCCACCAGGGCGATGGTGGCGCCGACGGTCAGCGCGGGCAGCGGGGCGGTCGACTCGACGGTCTGGCAGGGCGTACGCCAGAAGGCCAGGTTCCACACCCGACTGGCCACGTACAGGGTAAGCAGGCTGGTCAGCGTGCCCACCGCCACCAGCGTCCAGGGCAGGGCGCCGCCGACGGCCACGCCGGCCTGGAGCAACCCGAGCTTGCCGAGGAACCCGGAGAACGGCGGGATACCGGCGAGATTCATCGCCGAGACGAAGAAGAGCACGGCGAGCAGGGGCGTCAGCCGGGCCAGTCCGCCGAGCCGACGCAGGTCGGTGCTGCCGGTGCGTTGTTCGATCAGGCCGGCGACCAGGAACAGCGTGGTCTGGATGGTGATGTGGTGGACCACGTAGAAGATGGCCCCGACCAGCCCGGCGACGGTGCTGAGCCCCACGCCGAAGATCATGTAGCCGATGTGGCTGACCAATGTGAACGAGAACAGCCGCTTCAGGTCCGACTGGGCCACCGCGCCGAGGATGCCGACCAGCATCGTCAGCCCGGCCACCACCATCAGTACCCGGTCGGCCTGCTCGCCGGGGAAGAGCAGGGTCTGGGTCCGGATGATCGCGTACACGCCGACCTTGGTGAGCAGGCCCGCGAAGACGGCGGTGACCGGGGCCGGGGCGGTCGGGTAGCTGTCCGGCAACCAGGCCGACAGCGGGAAGACCGCCGCCTTGATGCCGAAGGCCAGCAGCAGCATCAGTTGCAGGCTGAGCCGTACCCCCTCGGGCAGCCCGTCGAAGCGGGCCGCCAGGTGGGCCAGGTTGAGCGTGCCGGTGGCCGCGTACACCAGGCCGACCGAGATCAGGAAGATCATCGAGGCCAGGACGTTGACCACCACGTACGTCGAGCCGGTGCGGATACGCAGCCGGGTGCCGTTCAGCGTGATCAGCACGAAGCTGGCGGCGAGCAGCATCTCGAAGCCGACGAAGAGGTTGAACAGGTCCCCGGCGAGGAAGGCGTTCGTCACGCCGGCGGTCAGCACCAGATAGGTGGGGTGGAAGATGGCCAGCGGCGCGGACTCGCCGGTCTCCGCCTGGCCCTGGCCGATCGAGTAGAGCAGCACGCACAGGGTCACCGCCGAGGAGACCACCAGCATCAACGCCGCCAACTGGTCGGCGACCAGCACGATGCCCACCGGTGCCGGCCAGGCGCCGATCTGCACCACCAGCGGTCCGTGCCGGTAGGCGTGCAGCAGTAGCAGCACCGCCACCACCAGCGTGGCGGCCAGGCAGAACACGCTGACGATGCGCTGCGGCACCGGCCACTTCGCCAGCAGCAGGGTCAGTGCCGCGCCCAGCAACGGCAGCAGCACCGGCAACGGCACGAGGGCGGTCATCGGTGCCCCCGACGTGGGCGGATCGACGCGTACCGGCTCATCCCGGGCCCCCCTCGCGGCGGCGCTGCCACGGCGCGGGCGCGTCGACCTGCTCGGGGTCGCTCTCCGGCGGTTCCCCGCCGAGGTCTGCGGTGGAGACCTCCCGGCGCGCCGCGCGGCGCACGATCTGCTGGTCCTCCAGGTCGTCGGGCACCTCGTCGTCACCGGTCAGATACCAGCTCCGGTAGCTGATGGCGAGCAGGAAGGCGGTGAACCCGAAGGTGATGACGATGGCGGTGAGCACCATGGCCTGGGGCAGCGCGTCGCTCATCCGATCCGGCTCGGTGACCCCGGCGACCGGAGCCCGCCCGGACCGGCCACCGAAGATGATCAGCAGGTTGACGCCGTTGCCGATCAGGATGATGCCGAGCAGGATCCGGCTCAGACTGCGCTCCAGCAGCAGCGTCACCCCGCAGCCGACCAGCACTCCGATCGCCACGAACGAAACCAGGTTCGCCCCGGCGCTCATCGGGTGCCGCCCCGACGCTCGACGGCGAGCCCGCCCTCGGGCCCACCGGCCGCCTCGATGTGCCGATCCACCTCCGCGCCGAGACTGCGCAGCACGTCCAGCGCCAACCCGATCACCACCAGATAGACGCCGACGTCGAAGAAGAGCGAGGTGATCAGATAGAAGTCGCCGATCACCGGCAGCCAGAGGTCGATCCGCGCGCTCTGCAGCACGGCGCCGCCGGCCAGCAGGGAGGTCACCGCGCCGCCGACCGCCAGGCCCAGCCCGGCGCCGAGCACCGTGCCGGCGGAGACCGGCGCGGCCTCGGCCAACTCGTACCGGCCGCCCGCGAGGTAGCGCATGGTCAGCGCCAGGCTGGCCACCAGGCCACCGGCGAAGCCGCCGCCGGGCGCGTTGTGGCCGGAGAACAGCAGATAGAAGGAGAAGAGTACGGCGGTGTGGAAGATCAGCCGGGTGACCACCTCCAGCACGATCGAGCGGTTGCGTTCGATCAGCGTGGCGCCGCCGCGCAGCCACACCGGCCGCCCGGCCAGGCTCTCCCCCCGGTCGGCGTCCAGGCGGCGGGGCCGGGGGCCGGTGCGGGACTGCTGGAAGACCAGGCTGGCCACCCCGGTCGCCGCGGCCACCAGCACGGCCAGCTCGCCCAACGTGTCCCAGGCCCGGATGTCGACGAGCGTCACGTTGACCACGTTGCGGCCGTACCCCTGCTCGACGGCGAGCCGGGGGAAGTCCTCGGAGATGGTGCGGGTGTGCCGGGCAGCCGTGGCGGTCAGCGCGAGCCCGGCCACGGTGAGGCCGACCAGGAGCCCGATGGACCGGCGGATCCAGCGGCTGCGGCGCAACGGACGCACCGAGAAGCGCTCCGGCAGGCGACGCAGCACCAGGACGAAGACCGCGATGGTCACGGTCTCCACCAGGAACTGGGTGAGCGCCAGGTCGGGCGCGCCGTGCAGCACGAAGAACATCGCGGTGCCGTAGCCGGTCACCCCGACCAGCAGCATCGCGGTGAGCCGGCGGCGGGCCCCGACGGCGAGCAGCGCCGCCATCGCGATCACCAGCAGCACCACCGGTTGCGCGGGCGAGCCCCACAGCTTCAGGGACTGTTCCCACGGCCGGATCACCAGCAGCACTCCGCCCGGCACGGCAGACAGCACGATCAGGATGAGACCGAGGTACTGCGGCAGCGAACCCCGCTGGGTGACGCTGGTGACGTCCACGGCGGTCCGGTCGAAGCGGTGGATGAGCCACTCGTAGCCCTGCTGGCCGGTGGCTGGGGACCGCAGCCGCGCCAGCACCGGGGACAGTGGACCACGCAGCAGGAACAGCACCGCGCCGCCGGTGAGCGTCAGCGCGGAGAGGCCGAGCGCGAGGTTGACGCCGGGCCAGAGGGTCAGGTGCGCGTGGACCGGTCCGAGCAGGCGCGCGTACGGGCGGATCAGGTGGTCGATCGCGCCGGCCGCCGGCCCGGCGACGAGCCCCGCCCCGGCGAGCACGGCCGGCGGCCACAGCATCGCCGCCGGGATCCGGTCCACCTCGGTCGGGGCCAGCCCGGGACGGGTGCCGAACGCGCCCCAGAGGAACCGGATGCTGTAGGCGACCGTGAGGACGGTGCCGACCACCAGGACGGCCAGCGCCACCGGCCGGTCGGTGAAGGAGGCGAAGATCGCCTCCTTGGCGACGAAGCCGAACAGCGGCGGCACCCCGGCCATAGAGGCGGCAGCGAGTCCGGCCACCACCGCCAGGAACGGGGTACGCCGACCCAGGCCGGACAGCTTGCGCAGGTCACGCGTGTGCGCGCCGTGGTCGATGATGCCGACGACGAGGAACAACGCCGCCTTGAACAGGGCGTGGGCCACCAGCATCGCCACGCCGGCCAACGCGGCGTCCGGGGTGC
Organism: Micromonospora sp. NPDC023869; assembly: GCF_055559695.1. Classification (NCBI taxonomy): domain Bacteria; kingdom Bacillati; phylum Actinomycetota; class Actinomycetes; order Micromonosporales; family Micromonosporaceae; genus Micromonospora; species Micromonospora sp. NPDC023869. The sequence continues at coordinate 352,539 of NZ_JBVHKD010000005.1, read as the reverse complement.
CCAGCCCGACCGCCACCGCCACCAGGCCGAGTTGGCTGAGCGTGCCGTACGCCAGCAGCAGTTTCAGGTCGTTCTGCCGCAGCGCGGCCCAGCCGCCCATCACCATCGTGGCCAGCCCGGCGACCAGCACCACCGGACGCCACGGACCCACCTGCGCGAGCAGTGGGGCGAGCAGGCCGAGCAGGTAGACGCCGGCCTTCACCATCGCCGCCGCGTGCAGGTACGCGCTGACCGGCGTCGGCGCCGCCATCGCCACCGGCAGCCACGAGGTGAACGGCAGCAGGGCCGACTTGGACAGCGCCCCGAGCAGGATCAGCACCACCGCCACGACCAGGTACGCCCCGTCGGGCAGCGGGTGTTGCGACAGTTCCGACAGGCGGTAGGTGCCGGCGTGGTGCCCGAGCATGATGAACCCGACCAGCATGGCCAAGCCGCCGAACGTGGTCACGGTCAACGCCTGGGCGGCGGCCCAGCGGGCGGAACGCCGCTCGGCGCTGTGCCCGATCAGCAGGTACGAGAAGACCGTGGTGAGTTCCCAGCAGACGTAGAGCAGCAGCAGGTCGTCGGCGAAGACCAGGCCGAGCATGGCCCCGGCGAAGCCGACCATCACCCCGGCGAACTGGGCCGTACCGACGGCCGGCGGCGGGAAGTACCGCGCGCTGTAGACCAGCACCAACGCGCCGACGCCGCCGATCAGCAGCGTCATCACCCAGGACAGGGTGGTCGTGCGGAAGGCCAGGTCGAGCCCGAGCTTCGGGATCCACGGGTACGTCTCGACCACCGCACCGCCGTCGACCACGTCGGGGGTGCGGTACACCGCCCAGCCGAACGCGGCGGCCGGTGCCAGCGCGAGCGGGTAGCAGGCGTCCGCACCCCACCGACGGACCAGCAGCGGTGCCGCCAGCGCCGCCGCGAAGTGCAGGATCAGCAGTACGAGCACGCGCGCTCCCGGTCGAGGTGGCAGCGGCGCCCGTTCCGCGTGCACGGCGCCTACCTGCGATCAGACGACATCTCCGGGGCGCAATAGACGGTTTTGCCGAAAAAAGCCCATATTCACCTTTGTCCGGTGCGACGTGGCACGACAGTCCGGTGCCACCCCCACTGAGAGTCCGGCGGAGCGGGCATCACTCCGGGCCCGACCAGGGGGTCACCCGGCAGGACAGCCACAGGTGCGGGAGCTCGCCCACCCCCTCTTGGCCCCCTTTGCTCTGCTTCAACCCACGCAACAGTCACCCTTCGTGTCGATCATCCAGGTCGACATCGCGCGACGGTGGCCAGAGCAGCGCAGGTCAGAGGCCATTGCGCGGGTTGAAGCAGAGCAAAGGCGAGCGAGAGTACTCGGAGTCGACTCGGGGCAGCCACGAAAAGTGATCGGCCGCGGTCGATCACGTGGGGCGACCGCGCTCGACCGGAAGAAGTTCGGTGACGCTCGGACGCGGCCGGGCCGCGCCACAGGCGACGCGAGGGGTTCCGTCCTATCCGGCGCGGGTCTCGACCGTCAGGTCCGGCCGACCGAGTTGCCGTGCCGCCTTGTTGACCAGTCGCTGCGCGGCGGCGAGCGAGCGCACGGAGAGTAGCCGCCCTCGACTCTCCCGGCGGAGCACGAAATAGTGCACGGCGACCCGCACCCGCGCCCGGTCGGCGGCGCTGGCCTGGGCCGTCGAGGCGATCAGCTCTCGCAGGCAACCGGCGAGACGCTCGGCGAGCTCCAGATCGGGGCCGTGCAGGCCGGCGCGCAGAGTGGCGACATGACTGTCGACCTTGCGAATCAGGACGTCGGTGCCGGACGCTGGGCTCCGCTCCTCGACGTCCATCCGACCTCCTCGCCGTGCACTACACCGCGAGTGAAGTTACTTTATGTTGCAGTACGCAAGCAAGCAGTTAAGTAAGACTTAACGGATTCTACGGTCATGACGCCTGCAACGCCTTAAACAGACATACTCTCCGCCGGCGTACCCCGAGGATGTCGGTCTCCGGAGGCAGGATGGGGTCGTGGCGGATTCCAGCGGCAGGTCGACCGGGGTGCTCTCCCGCTTCGGTCCGGCGACCCGGGAGTGGTTCGGGGCGGCCTTCGCCGCACCCACGGCGGCGCAGGCCGGTGCCTGGACGGCGGTCGCGGCCGGGCGGCACGCCCTGGTGGTGGCACCGACCGGGTCCGGCAAGACCCTCGCCGCCTTCCTCTGGTCGCTCGACCGGCTGGCCCGCGAGCCGGCCCCGGACGACCCCCGACACCGGTGCCGGGTGCTCTACGTCAGCCCGCTCAAGGCGCTCGCGGTCGACGTCGAACGGAACCTGCGCGCCCCCCTGGCCGGCATCCGGCAGGCCGCCACCCGGCTCGCGCTCCCTCCGCCGGAGATCACCGTCGGCATGCGGACCGGCGACACCCCGGCCGACGAGCGGCGGGCCTTCGCCCGGACTCCCCCGGACATCCTGATCACCACCCCGGAGTCGCTGTTCCTGCTGCTCACCTCCGCCGCGCGGGACGCACTGCGGGGCGTCGAGACGGTGATCGTCGACGAGGTGCACGCGGTCGCCGGCACCAAACGCGGCGCCCACCTCGCGCTCTCCCTGGAGCGTCTCGACGAGCTGCTGCCCACCCCGGCGCAGCGGATCGGGCTCTCCGCCACGGTCCGACCGGTCGACGAGTGCGCCCGCTTCCTCGGCGGGGCCCGCCCGGTCGACGTGGTGGCCCCGGCCAGCGCCAAGACGATCGAGGTGAGCGTCCAGGTCCCGGTGGAGGACATGACCCGCCTCGACGAGCAGGAGCAGCCGGAGGACGACCTCGGCCGCCCCCGGTCGGCGTCGATCTGGCCCGCCGTCGAGGAACGCGTCTACTCGCTGATCCGGGCCCACCGCTCGACCATCGTCTTCACCAACTCCCGGCGCAGCGCCGAGCGGCTCTGCGCCCGCCTCAACGAGCTCGCCGTCGAGGAGAGCAGCGAGGAGACCACGGACGGGGCGATCCCGCCGGGCGGGCGTCCGGTGCGGACACCGGCGGAGATGATGGCCCAGGCCGGGGCGGTGGCCGGTGTCCCACCGGTGATCGCCCGCGCGCACCACGGCAGCGTCTCCCGCGAGGAGCGACGGCACATCGAGGAGTCGCTCAAGGCCGGTCAGCTTCCGGCCGTGGTCGCCACCTCCAGCCTCGAACTCGGCATCGACATGGGCGCGGTCGACCTGGTGGTGCAGATCGAGGCGCCGCCCAGCGTGGCCGCCGGCCTGCAACGCGTCGGCCGGGCCGGGCACCAGGTCGGCGCGGTGTCCCGTGGCGTGGTGCTGCCCAAGCACCGGGGTGACCTGCTCTCCTGTGCCGTGGTCGCCGAACGGATGGGCGACGCCGCGATCGAGGAGCTGCACCATCCGCGCAACCCGCTCGACGTGCTCGCCCAGCAGATCGTGGCGATGGTCGCGCTGGACGAGTGGCCGGTGGCCGACCTGGCGACGGTGGTCCGCCGGGCGGCGCCCTTCGCCGAGCTGCCCGACTCCGCGCTGCACGCCGTGCTCGACATGCTCTCCGGCCGGTACCCGACGACCGCCTTCGCCGAGCTGCGTCCCCGCCTGGTCTGGGATCGCGCCACCGACCTGCTGACCGGCCGGCCCGGCGCCCAACGGCTCGCGGTGACCAGCGGCGGCACCATCCCCGACCGGGGTCTGTTCGGCGTCTTCCTGGCCGGCGCCGAACGCGCCGCCCGGGTCGGCGAGCTGGACGAGGAGATGGTCTACGAGTCCCGGGTGGGCGACGTCTTCCTGCTCGGTTCGTCGTCCTGGCGGATCGAGGAGATCACGCCGGACCGGGTGCTGGTCTCCCCCGCACCCGGACAGGCGGCGAAGATGCCGTTCTGGAAGGGCGACCAACCGGGCCGTCCGGTCGAGCTGGGCCGGGCCATCGGCGCCCGGGTACGTGGCCTGCTGCGCCAGGGCGACGAGGAGGCGACCGCCGCGCTGCGCGCCACCGGCCTGGACGACTGGGCCGCCGGCAACCTGATGGCATACCTGCGAGAGCAGCAGGCCGCCACCCGGGCCCTGCCCGACGACCGGACGGTGGTGGTCGAACGGTTCCGCGACGAGTTGGGCGACTGGCGACTGGCGGTGCACAGCGTGCTCGGCGCGCGGGTCAACGCGCCGTGGGCACTGGCCGTCGGGCGACGGCTGTCGGAGCGGTACGGCGTGGACGCCCAGGTGCTGCCCGCCGACGACGGCATCGTGGTCCGCCTGCCGGACACCGCCGACACGCCGCCGGGCGCCGACGTGGTGGCCTTCGACCCCGAGGAGATCGTTCAGCTCGTGGAGGAGTCGGTCGGCACCTCGGCGCTGTTCGCGGCCCGGTTCCGGGAGTGCGCCGCGCGGTCGCTGCTGCTGCCCCGCCGCGACCCGCGTCGCCGCCAGCCGCTCTGGCAGCAGCGGCAACGCGCCGCCCAACTGCTCGACGTCGCCCGCGAGTACGCCGACTTCCCGGTCACCCTGGAGGCCGCCCGGGAATGCCTCCAGGACGTCTTCGACCTGCCCGCGCTGACCCAGGTGATGCAGGACCTGGCCGGTCGCCGGGTGCGGCTCGTCGAGGTGGAGACCCCGCGCCCGTCGCCGTTCGCCCGCTCGCTGCTCTTCGGGTACGTGGGCGCCTTCCTCTACGAGGGCGACTCGCCGCTGGCGGAGCGCCGGGCGGCGGCGCTGGCGCTGGACTCGGCCCTGCTCGGCGAGCTGCTCGGTCGGGTCGACCTGCGCGAGCTGCTCGACGCCGAGGTGCTCGCCGAGACCGAACGGCAGTTGCGCTGGCTCACCCCGCAGCGCCGTCCCCGCGACGCCGAGGACGTGGTCGAGCTGCTGCGCCAGGTCGGCGACCTGAGCGACGACGAGCTGGCCGAACGCGGAGTACCGGTGGACTGGCTGACCGAGCTGGCCGCCGCCCGGCGGGTACTGCGGGTCCGGATCGCCGGGCAGGACCGCTGGGTCGGGGTGGAGGACGCCGGCCGGCTCCGGGACGCGTTGGGCGTGGCCCTGCCGGTGGGCGTCGCCGAGGCGTACCTCGAACCGGTCGCCGATCCGCTCGGTGACCTGGTCGCTCGCTACGCCCGTACGCACGCGCCGTTCGCGGCGAGCACCTGCGCGGCCCGGTTCGCGCTGGGCGTCTTCGTGGTGGAGCAGGCGTTACGTCGGCTGGGGGCCCTCGGCCGGGTGGTCTCCGGCGAGTTCACCCCGGAGTCGGTCGGCACCCAGTGGTGCGACGCCGAGGTGCTGCGCCTGTTGCGCCGCCGTTCCCTCGCCGCGCTCCGCCGCGAGATCGAGCCGGTGCCGCCCCGGGCGCTGGCCACCTTCCTGCCCCGCTGGCAGCAGGTCGGCTCGTCGGCGCGGGGAGTCGAGGCGGTGGCCGCCGCCGTGGAGCAGTTGCAGGGCGTCTCGGTGCCCGCCTCGGCCCTGGAACGCCTGGTGCTGCCGGCCCGGGTGGCCGACTACTCCCCCGCCCACCTCGACGAGCTGTGCGCCAGTGGCGAGGTGCTGTGGGCCGGCGCGGGTGCGATCTCCGGCGGTGACGGCTGGGTCGGCCTGGCGTACGCGGACGCCGCCGCGCTGCTGCTGCCGCCGACGGACGACACGCTGGCGCGTACGCCCCTGCACGACGCGGTGCTGGACGCGCTCGGTGACGGACAGGCGATGTTCTTCCGCCCGCTGGCCGACCGGGTCGGGTCCACCGACGACGCCGCGCTGACAGCGGTGATCTGGGAACTGGTCTGGTCCGGTCATCTCACCAACGACACGCTGGCACCGCTGCGGGCGCTGCTCGGCGGCGGTGGCGCGCACCGGTCCCGACCGACCGCCGCGCGGGGCCGCTACCGGCGGCCGGGGCGGGTGGCCCTGCCGGCCCGGGGTGGCCCGCCGACAGTGGCGGGGCGCTGGTCCCGGCTGCCGGAGCGGGACACCGACCCGACCCGGCGGGCCGCCGCCCTGGCCGACGTGCTGCTGGAGCGGCACGGTGTGGTGACCCGGGGCGCGGTCGTCGCCGAGCAGGTGCCGGGCGGGTTCGCCGCGGTGTATCCGGTGCTGGCGGCGATGGAGGAGCGCGGCGCGGCCCGACGGGGGTACTTCGTCGACGGGCTGGGCGCCGCGCAGTTCGCGGTGCCCGGCGCGGTGGACCGGATCCGGGCCCTGGCGGAGCCGCTCGACGGCGGGCGGGCGAGCCGAGGTGCCCCGGCGGTGGTGCTGGCCGCGACCGACCCGGCCAACCCGTACGGCGCGGCGCTGCCCTGGCCGGAGCGGGTGGTGGACTCCGGTGACGCGTCGACACCGGCGCCCACCGGGCACCGCGCCGGGCGCAAGGCCGGTGCCCTGGTCGTGGTGGTCTCCGGTGACCTGGTGCTCTATGTCGAGCGTGGCGGCCGGACGATCCTCAGCTTCACCGACGACGCCGACGCGTTGACCGCCGCCGGCAAGGCGCTGGCCGACGCGGTCCACTCCGGTGCGCTCGGCCCGATGTCGGTGGAACGCGCCGACGGTGAGGCCGTTCGCTCGTCGCCACTGCGGGACGCCCTCACCGCCGCCGGATTCCGCACCACTCCACGCGGCCTGCGGCTCCGCGCCTGACTCAGTCGAGCTCGGTCAGCGCCTTCTCGTAGGCGGGGCGGTCGGCGCGGGGCGTCTTGGCCTCCAGGTAGTTGAGCACGACGGTGCCGGAGCGGAACGAGGCACCGGCCCACACCTCGGCCATGTCGGTGGCGCTGACCTCGTCGGGGAAGACGTAGACGGCCACCCCGTCGGTGACCACGATCTCCGAGCAGCCCAGGCCGAGCCCGTCCGGCCCACAGTCGACGGAGCGGTCCTTGGACTTGCCCGCCTTGAGCCCGGCGCTCCGGAACGCGGCGACGACCTCCCGCGCGCTGGGCTCACCGGCCTTACGAGGCGGCAGTTCCACCGGGGGCGGGCTGGGCGGACGGCGTTCGGTGCTGCCGGTGACGGTCGGCTCGGCGGTGGACGGCCCGCTCGACGGGGCGTCCGACGGGGCCGGCGCGGTGGCCGGCGCGCTGGCCGTGGGCGGCGCGCTCGTCGGGTCGGCGGCGGACGGCTGTTCCTTCTCCCCACCACCGCAGGCGGTGAGGGCGGCGGTGACCGCGACGAGGACGAGGGCTGGCAAGATCCGGTGGCTCACTTTGAGCAGTCTGCCGGGCGGGCGGCGCGCTGTGCAGTGGCCGGTCGGTCAGGCGGCCTGTCACCTATCCGGCACCCGCACCGGACCGTACGATGCGGTGCCGTGACCAGCAGCGTGGACCGCGTCGTCTCGTTCACCACCGACTACGGCCTGACCGACGGATTCGTGGCGGCCTGCCACGGGGTGATCGCACGGCTCGCCCCGACGGTGCGGGTGATCGACGTGACGCATCTGGTGCCGCCGGGCGACGTCCGGCGGGGCGCGACGGTGCTCGCCCAGACGGTGCCGTACCTGCCTGGCGGCGGGGTGCACCTGGCGGTGGTCGACCCCGGCGTGGGGACGGCCCGGCGGGGCGTCGCGCTGGCCACGCCCGGGGGCCTGCTGGTGGGGCCGGACAACGGCCTGTTGTGCGACGCGGCCGACGCGCTGGGCGGGGTGCGTGCCGCCGTGGAGCTGACCGATCCGGCGTGGCTGGCCGCGCGGGTCTCCGCCACGTTCCACGGCCGGGACGTGTTCGCGCCGGTGGCGGCCCGGCTGGCCACGGGAGCGCCGATGGCGCAGGCCGGTCCGGCGGTCGATCCGGGAACGCTGGTACGCCTGCCGGAGCCGGTGGTCGAGTCGACGTCAGACGGTTTCGTCGCCGAGGTGCTGAGCGTGGACCATTTCGGCAACGTGCAGGTGGCCGCGTCGGCCCACCTGCTCGCTCCGCTGCCGGGCCGGTTGCACGTACGCCCGCAGGACACCGAGTCGGCGCGAGTGGCGGTGCACGGGCGGACGTTCGGTGACGCGCCCGTCGGTGGGCTGGTGGCGCACGCCGACTCTGCCGGACTGGTGGCGCTGTCGGTCAACGGTGGACGCGCGGTGGACCTGCTCGGGGTGGTACCGGGTACGCTGCTGCGGGTGTGGGCGGCCCCCGCCGACGAGGTGCCCCGCGCCACACGGCCGTAACGTCTACTGTGGAAAGCTGTTCCGGTGAACGATCGCTGGGTTCCCGCCGCCTGCCCCTGCTGCGCGTACCGGACCGGCGGCGGCACCTGTCCGGTCTGTTTCTGGACCGACGACGGTCAGGGCGACGCCGACGCGGACGTGGTCCGTGGCGGCCCGAACGGGGACCTGAGCCTGTCGCACGCCCGGCTGAACTTCGCCGTCTACGGCGCCTGCCACCCTCGCTACCAGGACGCGGTCCGGGCTCCTCGGCCGGACGAACTGCCCTGAACCCAGGCCGGGCCGGCGTGGGAGGACACCGGCCCGGCTCCGCGCGCGGAGTTCAGCAGCGCGGCACCGTGGGGCCCCAGACCGCCGAGACGTACGCGTGGCTGACGAACTGCCCGCTGGCGAGACGGTTCCATCGGTTGGTGGTGCGGTACGGCCCGGCCACCGTCTGCCCGGTCACGTAACACTCGACGGGCACGTGGGAGTAGCGGGCGGCCAGTCCCCGGCTGGCGTAGCCGGTGCCGGCTCCGGCGCGGATGTTCAGCGGCCCGTCACCGATCACCGCCCGGCTGCCGGTGCCGGTCCACAGGTAGGCCACGTCGACCCAGGTGTTGGTGGTCAGTTGCAGCCCGTCCCAGAAGGTGCCGTCGGCGAGGTCGATCCCGGCGGGGTTCAGCACCGTACGCCCGAACTGGTCCCGCCCGCCGTGGTAGCCGTTCTGGTAGGCGGCCTGTGCCTGCGGACGCCCCTGCGGCAGGTCCTTCCAGTTCTCCCGGACGGCGCTGGGGTTCCAGTAGTCGTCCCGGGTGTTCCACGGTCCGACGTCCCAGACCGGCGCGTACGTGCAGCGGCTGCCGTTGGTGGTGCAGACCCGCACGGTGTAGTCGCCGCTGTTGCGCGGGGAGAGGCTCCGCCGCGACGGCAGCGCCACGAAGTGGTCGCGGGGCGCGACCGTGTGCCCGTTGGCGGTCACCTCGCCGACCAGGCCGATCCGGGTGGTGTAGACCCGGTAGATGCGGCCGGGCGTGGCGGCGGCGACGGCCACCCCGCCGGTGTCGGCGGTGATCCGGACGGCGCGGACCTCGGCGGTGGCGCCGGCCGGGCCACCCGTGAGCACCACCCGGGTCTGCACCCGCCCGATCGGCCGGTCGAACACCGCCGCCGGTACGGCGTCGCGCCATTCGGTCCAGCCGGTGTCGTGCCAGCCGCGCACCTGGACGCTCGCCGTGGCACCGGCCCGGGCGGTGGCGGTCACCTCGGCCCGGAACCGGGTGGCCGGGCTGCTCAGGGTACGCGGCGCGGCCACCAGCATCCCTTCGGCGACGGCGCTGCGGCGGGCCGGCACGCCGGGTGGCCGCGCGTCGGTCAGCCGCAGCCCGGACCGGGTGTGTCGGACGTTGACGTCGTCGGCGTCGACGGTGGACAGGGCGGCGTTCCACGTGTCGGCGCGGGCGGCCGAGGCGGGCGCGGGGGGCGCCAGGGTGACGGCCAGGACAGCGGACAGGACAGCGGCCGGCGCGATCGCCGGTCGCGATAGACGAATGCGATTCATTCGTTTTCCTCCTCAGATCTCCCCGATAATGCTCATATAAGGAGATCGAACCGAAGTGACATACAAATAGCGATACATGCGAATTCGGTTCGGGTGAGGGAGGATGGTGGGGTGCCCGAAGGTGACACCGTCTGGAACACCGCCCGCGTCCTCGACCGCGCCCTGGCCGGCGCCCGGCTGACCGGCAGCGACTTCCGGGTGCCCCGACTGGCCACCACCGACCTGACCGACTGGGCGGTACGCGAGTGCGCCAGCCGAGGCAAGCACCTGCTACTCCGCCTGACCGCGCCCACCAGCGCCGCCCCCGCCACGGCCAGGGTCGCCCCCGCCGGCCCCACCCAGGAACACTGGACGCTGCACTCGCACCTGCGGATGGACGGCACCTGGCGGACGTACGCCCCGGGGGAACGCTGGACGGCCCGGCCGGCGCACCTGATCCGGGTGGTGCTGCGGGCCGCCGCCGCGACGGCCGTCGGCTACCACCTGCACGACGTGACACTGGTGCCCACCGCCGACGAGGACCGACTGGTCGGGCACCTCGGCCCCGACCTGCTCGGCACCGACTGGGATCCGGCCGAGGCGGTACGCCGGATCGGCGCGCACCCGGACACCGCGATCGGTGTCGCGCTGCTCGACCAGCGCAACCTGGCCGGGGTCGGCAACCTCTACAAGTGCGAGGTGCTGTTCCTGCGCGGCGTGCATCCGCGTACCCCGGTCCGCGAGGTGCCCGACCTCGACGGCCTGGTCCGGCTGGCCCAGGAGTTGCTGGCCGCGAACCGGGGGCGGTGGACGCAGAGCAGCACCGGCTCGCTGCGGCGGGGCCAGACCAGCTACGTCTACGGCCGCCGGGCACAGCCCTGCCGCCGCTGCGGCACCGCGATCCGCAAGGAGGAGCTGGGCGAACGGGTCACCTACTGGTGCCCGGTCTGCCAGCCCGCCGCCTGACTCCCGACGGCGTGGAAGTTCCGCCGCTCCGGACGCAAGTTCCACGTACGTCTGCGCAGGTGACGGGCCGGGTCGGAGTGGCGCAGTCGACACGCCGGGCGGTCGGCAGATAGGGACGATTGGGTACTTCCTAACCGACCCCCGGTCGTCGCATGCTGCGATTGAGCGCTCACGGATCGTCAAAGTCGCGCGCCGAGCCTGCCACATCGCGGTGGTGGCCGCCGCGCCCCGACCCCGGGGAGAGCCATGGCCGTGTTCCGCAGATTCCGGTCGACCTGGCGGGATCGCGCCACCCGCAACGGCGAGTCGAGCCCGGGGGCCGTCCCCGAAGCCCGCACCGACCCGGACCACGCGGACCCCGGCTCCGTCCCGGCACCGCAGGGCGCATCGGCTTCCCCGGCACCGCCCGCCCCGCCACGGAGTACGCGATCCGCCACGGCCCGGAGCGCACCCCCGGCGGAGGCGTCACCGCCCGGCCGGACGGCACCGCACGCGCCGACCCGGAGCGCGCCGGGCGAGCGACCGTCGGCACCGGCCAGCCTGGACCCGGCGGCGGCGCCCCGGCTCTTCGGAGCGGTGCCGAACCACGCGTACAGTCCGCTGCCGGTGGTCGACTCCGACGGCGCGGTGGTGGGCGGCACCGGCATCCGCAAGTTCGTCGACCCGCTGCCCGGTCTCGGCCCGCTGGGGCGTACGCCGCTCGGCGCGCACCTGCCGGTCGCGGTGCCGGACACCATCAGCTACCCCGGCTGCGACTACTACGAGATCGGTCTTGCCGAGTACACCCAACGCCTGCACAGCGACCTGCCGGCGACCCGGATGCGGGGCTACCGGCAACTGAACCTCGGCACCGACGTCGACGGGCACAACACGGTGGCCCCGCCCCGCCAGCCCTGGCACCTCGGGCCGGTGGTGCTGGCCCGACGCGGCCGACCCGTACGGATCAAGTTCATCAACCAGCTTCCCGCCGGGCCGGCCGGCGACCTCTTCCTGCCGGTGGACCCGACCGTGCCGGGGGCCGGGAGCGGGCCGCTCGGCGGACCGGCACCGTACCCGCAGAACCGGGCGGTGCTGCACCTGAGCGGCGCGTCGACCGGTTGGGCCAGCGCCGGCAACCCGTGGCAGTGGATCACTCCGGCCGGGGAGATCACCCCGTACCCGACCGGGATCGGGCTGACGCACGTTCCCGACATGCCGCACCCGGGGCAGGGCGCCACCACGCTCTACATCCCGAACGAGCAGAGCGGGCGGCTGCTCTGGTTCCACGACAACACCGCCGGGCTGTCCCGACTGACCGTCTACTCCGGACAGGTCGCGCTCTATCTGCTCACCGACGAGACGCAGGAGCGGCTCGCCGACGACGGGGTGCTGCCGTGCGAACAGCTCCCGCTGGTCTTCGAGGACAAGACCTTCGTGCCCGACGACGCGCAGCTCGCCACCCAGGACCCCACCTGGGACCGCAGCCGCTGGGGGACACGCGGCAGCCTCTGGCACCCGCACGTCTATCAGCCCCGGCAGGACCCCCACCGCCCCGAGGGCGTCAACCCGACCGGTCGCTGGGACTACGGCCCGTGGTCGCGTACCGCCGTGTCGGCCGGGCCGGAGGTCACCGCCGCCACCGTGGCCAACCCGCACCACGACCCGGTCACCGACCCGGACGAGCCGCCGGAGGCGCCGGGCGTGCCGCACCCGAGCGCAGTGCCCGCCGCGTATGGGGACACGGTGCTGGTCAACGGCGCCGCGTACCCGTACCTGGAGGTGGAGCCGAAGGTCTACCGGTGGCGGATCCTGAACGCCTGCACCGACCGGTGGCTGAACCTCCAGCTCTACCGGGCCGCCTCGGACGAGCCGATGTGGACACCGGAGGGCCGGCTGGCCGACGCCGACGCGGGGGAGGTGCCGATGGTCGACGCGGTCCGGGCACCCGGCCGGCCGACGGGCTGGCCGACGGACGGCCGCCCCGGTGGCGTACCGGACCCGTCCGCCGCCGGACCGGAACTGATCCGGATCGGCAACGAGTGCGGCCTGCTGCCCGAGCCGGTGGTGATCCCGAACCGCCCGATCGGATTCCGGTACGACCGGCGCGAGGCGACCGTGCTCAACGTCGACGGGCACGCCCTGCTGCTGGCCCCCGGCGAACGCGCCGACGTGCTGGTGGACTTCGCCGCCGTCGCGCCGGGCAGCACGTTGATCCTCTACAACGACGCCCCGGCACCGCTGCCCGCGTTCGATCCTAGACACGACCACCACACCGACGGGCCCGACCGCACCGCCGAGGGCGGCGCGCCACCGACCCGTCCCGGGTACGGCCCGAACACCCGCACCCTGGTGCAGTTCCGGGTGACCGGCTCCCCCGCGTCCCCGTACGACCTGGACCGGCTGCGCGAGCGGCTGCCCGGCGCGTACGCGGCCAGCCAACGTCCCCCGATCGTGCCGCAACCCGCCTACGACGCCGGCTTCGGCACGGTCTCCGCGCCGACCCGGTTCCCGGTGCACGCCGCCGCCGTCACGTTCACCCCGACCAGCGGCACCGCACCGGTGACGCTGCCGCTGGCGGTCAAGGCCGTCCGGCAGGTCTTCGAACCCGAGCACGGGCGCGCCACCGGCCGCCTCGGCGTCGGCCACCCACACGCCGGCCCGCTCGACGAGCCCACCCTGCCGCTCGGCCCCGCCGACCCGGCCACCGAGACCCTGCACGTCAGCGACCCGGCCGTCCCGATCGGCGCACCCGGTGACGGCACGCAGCTCTGGCGGGTACGCGGCACCGGCCGACACACCCACCCGGTCCGCTTCGACGGCCTCGACGTGCAGGTGGTCAGCCGGGTCGGCCGCGACGGTCGGATCCGGCCACCACACCCCGGCGAACTCGGCTGGAAGCAGGTCGTCCGGGTCGACCCGGGCGAGGACGTGCTGGTCGCGCTCCGCCCCGAGGCCCCGCCGCTGCCGTTCAAGCTCGGCGACAGCATCCGGCTGCTCGACCCGACCCGACCGGCCGGTGTACCCACCGGCTCCACCGAGATCAGCCCGCTCGACGGGCGTCCCGCCTCGGTGGTCAACCGCCTGGTCAACCTGGGTTGGGAGTACCGCTGGGGCAGTGCCGCGGCGGGCCTGCGCGACCAGGGCATGAGCCGTCCGCTGGTGGTCCGCGTCGCGCCCCGCTCCCCCACCGGCCTGAACGCCACCCCGGCCCCCGGCTCGGCCACCGCCCTGCCGGCGATCAACCTGACCTGGACCGGCAACGGCAGCCTGCCCGCCGCCACCAGCCACCTGCTGCACCGAGCCACCGACTCCACCTTCGCCGGCGGCCTCACCGAGATCACCGTGGCCGGCACCGCCACCCGCTACACCGACGCCACCATCACGCCCGGCGTCACATATCACTACCGTCTGCGCGCGGAGAACACCGTGAGCTGCTCCGCCTGGTCGAACAGCGTCCCGGCCGCGGTGCAGCTCACCGCCCCCACCGGCCTGACCGCCACCATCCCACCGGCCGCCCCGCTACGGGCCGCGCTGCGCTGGGCCAACCGCTCCTTCGCCACCGGCATCGACGTGCAGCGGGCCACCAACCCCACCTTCACCAGCGGCCCCGGCACCACCGCCATCGGCGTCGGCGACCACCACCTGGACACCGCACTCGCCCCCGACACCACCTACTACTACCGAGTACGCACCACCTACCTGGGTGTCGCCTCGCCCTGGTCCACCGTGGCCACCGTGATCACCCCGCCGGTGCCCGGCGTACCCACCGCGGTCAGCGTCGCCATCAGCACCCCCGACCCGGACACCGCGACCGTCGTACTCGGTTGGGCCGCGAGCACCCCCACCGGCGCGGGAGCCGGCTTCACCGTGGAACGTGCCCTGGACGCCGCGTTCACCCGCGAACTGGCGACCTTCACCGTCACCGGACGCGGCTTCACCAACACCGGCCTGGCCCGAGGCGTCACCTACCACTACCGGATCCGCTCGTTCAACGTGGTGGCCGCGTCCGCGTACACCGGCACCATCCCGGTCACCACCCCCGTGTGACCACCCCGCCTCGCCCCCGCCACCCCGCCGGTGCCGCCGGTGCCGCCTGCCCGCCGACGCCGCCTCCCGCCGACGCCGCCGATCATGGAGTTGTGGCAGCGACAGAAGGTGCACTTCGCCACGGAATGACGACCTCAACTCCATGATCGACGCGTCAAGGAAGACGGCGGCCAGGTGGGGAGGACGCGCTCGGCAGGCTTCGGGCGTGCAGGGGCGGTGGGTAGATCTGTTGTCGATACAGCGACAACAGATCTACCCACCCACGTCCTCAGGCGCGACGGCCTGATGGCCGACCGCCCGAATTGCCGCACGCGACGAACCCCGACTCCATGATCGACAGGCCAACGTACCTGAGCGTGCACGGGCGCAGCGGCATCAGCGTGGCACCCGGGCGACGACGAGACGTGTGACCAGCCCGGACAGACGGGTCCGACCGGCGCGGACCGCCGACGACGGGGGTCCAGCGGTCAGGAGGTGGTGGCGGGGCGGCCTACGGCCCGCAGTTCCGACAGCGCCGACGCGAACCCGTGCAGCATGTCCGTGGCCTCGGTCAGCCGCGCCGCCGAAGGGTGCTCGCTGGTCGGCCGGTACTCCTCGGCCAGGTAACCGGCTGCCGCCACGACCAGCCGCTCGTACGCCCCCACACCGGCGTCCAACTGCCCGGTCAGCGCCTCGTGCGCCTCGGTGAGCGCGGGACGCGCGTCCGGGGGCGCCAGGCGGACCGCGCGTTCCACGCTCGCCACCCGGTTCGCCAGTTCGCGCAGCGACTGCTCGGCCACGACGGCCTCGGCGACGGCGGGTTCGGCGAAGCCGGTCAGCCGGCCGCCCATCGACGCCAGGGTCGACGCCGCCCGGTCCAGCCGTTCCCACGGCTGGGCCGCGCTGGTGCCGCGCAGAGCGCCACGGGACCGCGCCCGGCGCACCTCGGCCACCACCCCGGCCCCGACCGGTAGCCGTTCGACGGCGGCGACCAGACGGGCGCGGCTGCGGGCGGCGGCCTGGGCGGGGTCGAGGGCGGGTGGGGCGGGCTGGGCGGACAGCGCCCGCAGGTCCACCCAGCGCCAGGCGGCTAAGGCGGTGGAGGCGCCTGCGGCGGCGGCCCAGAAGGCGTCGGCGAGGCCGATGCCGGCGTACGGGGTCAGGATGACGGTGGCGCCGCCGAGCCCGCCGGCCAGCACGCTCCACCGGCGGGCGGAGCGGCGGAGCTTGCCCAGCCGGCGGAAGTAGCGGGTGCGCTCGTCTGCTGCCACCGTCGTCTCCTTGACGCCTCGGTTCAGCCGGCGGCGCTGGCGTCGCCGGTGTTGCGATCCCGGTTCATGCTGGCCCGCAGCTCGTCGAGACGGGCCACGCCCGGGTCGTTGGTCTGTGCCGCCTGCTGCTGGCCGCCACCGACGGCGTTCTGGTCGGCGGTGCCGCCGAGCTGCTCACCGGCCATGCTGGCGCGGATCTGGTCGAGTCGAGCCGACCCGGCCACGTCCAGCGTAGCCTTCTGGATCTCCAGCATCCGGCCCTCGGCCGAGTTGCCGGCCAGCTCGGCGCGGCCCATGGCGGTGGAGTAGCGGCGTTCGATGCGGTCGCGGACCTCGTCCAGGCTGGGCGTGCTGCCGGGGGCGGTGAGCGCCGACATCGACTCCAGCGAGGAGGCCACGGTCTCCTGCATCTTGGCCTGCTCGAGCTGGCTGAGCAGCTTGGCCCGCTCGGCGAGCTTCTGCTGGAGGATCATCGAGTTGTTCTCGACCGCCCGGCGGGCCTGACCGGCGGCGGCGAGCGCCTGGTCGTGCAGGGTCTTGAGGTCCTCGGCGGCCTGCTCGGAGGAGACGAGCTGGCTGGCGAGAGTCTGCGCGGACTGCTCGTAGCGGCCGGCCTCGGTCTCGTCGCCCTTCGCGCGCGCCTGGTCGGCGAGGACCAACGCCTGCCGGGCGTTGCTCTGCAACCGCTCGACGTCGGACATCTGCCGGGAGAGCTTCATCTCCAGCTGCCGCTGGTTGCCGATCACCGCGGCCGCCTGCTGCACGAGCGCCTGGTGTTGCCGGTGCGCCTCGTCGATCGCCTGCTGGAGCTGCACCTTGGGATCGGCGTGCTCGTCGATTCGGGCGCCGAAGAGCGCCATCAGGTACTTCCAACCCTTGACGAACGGGTTCGCCATCTCCGCCGTATCCCCTCAGTCACGTCGCTGCGCCAACCGCCATGTCCGGCCGGCCCAGCTCGGCCACCGGCGATGGTGGGTCCATCGTCCCAGCCGAGCGCCAGCACGGCATCCGTACCGGCGCGAGGGGGACGCTGCGATCAACCCTACGCGGCGGTCGCCACCTCGACCATCAGCCGGCGGCTCACGCGGTGTGGAACACGCTCAGGCGGCGCAGACCACGTCCCGCTCGGTGCGCTCGGCGGAGCGGACCCGGGTGCTGCGCAGGGTCGCCTTGAGCGGGGACTCCTGGCGCACCGCGACCGCGACGGAGCCGTCCGAGCTGACCTGACGTACGGGTCGACCGGTGGACTTGTGCACCGCCGTCGCGCCGACCGGAGTCGCCTCGGCCGGCTCGTCCTGCACCGGCACCAGCACACCCGGTAGCTGCTCGGCGAGGGCGACGGTGTCGCTGACCTCGCGCAACAGCTCGGACAGGCGAGCGCCGAGCGCGTCGCAGATCGCGGCGAGCAGTTCGCTGGAGGGTTCCTTCTGGCCGCGTTCGATCTCGGACAGGTAGCCCAGGCTGACGTTGGCGGCGGAAGAGACCTCGCGCAGCGTGCGGTGCTGCCCCTGCCGGCGCGCCCGTAGTGCGTCACCGATCACCCGGCGTAGCAGGACCATCGCACCTCCCCTGAGGGACACAGTTCGCCCGGCCGCCGGCCCGGTGGTGCGCACCGGCTCCGACTGTCGGAGCTTTCCCGCAACCGTACCCGTTGCGGGCCGCCGCGACATCCCGCCCCGCCCTCCTAGCTTGCGGCGGCGACGTCCTTCTGCACGTGGGCGGCGACCATCCGAAGCGCCTCGGTGACCGTTTCGCCCCGAATGTGGTCCCGGCTACCGTCCAGGTGGAGTTCGCGTACCTCGCTGCCGTGGGGCCCGGCGACCGCGACGTAGACCAGCCCGACCGGCTTGCCGTCCTGCGGCTCCGGCCCGGCGACCCCGGTGGTGGCCAGGCCCCAGTCGGCACCGCAGCGCTTCCGCCCGCCCTCGGCCAGGGCGGCGGCGACGTCGCCGTCCACCGGGCCGCGCGCCGCCAGCAGATCCGCCGGTACGTCGGCGAGCTGCTCCTTCAGCTCGGTCGCGTACACCACCAGCCCGCCCCGGTAGACCGCGCTCGCCCCGGCCACCTCCACGATCGTGGCGGCCAGCAGTCCACCGGTCAGCGACTCGACGGTGGCGAGGGTCTCCCGCCGCTCGGTGAGGCGGTGCACCACACCGGCCGCCGCGCTGCCCATCTGTCCTTCGCCTTCTCTGACACCCACGCCCTGCATCCTTCCCGACAAGCGGGCGGTCTACTCGCCGCACCGCCGGGGCGAACGGTCAGCGGGTCCGCCGCAGCCGCAGGGCCTGTGCGATGTAGTCGAACCCGGTGACCACCGTCACCACGACCGCCGCCGCCATGATCCACGGACCGATGGCGGCCAGGCCGTCGGGCATCGGCCAGAGGTACCAGGTGATGGCGAGGATCTGGAGCGCCGTCTTGACCTTGCCACCTCGACTCGCCGCGATCACCCCGCGCCGGATCACCCAGAAACGCAGCGCGGTGATGCCCAACTCGCGGGCGAGGATGACCACCGTCACCCACCAGGGCAGTTGGGCATACCAGGAGAGCAGCAGCAGGGCGGCGCCGGTGAGCGCCTTGTCCGCGATCGGGTCGGCCACCTTGCCGAACGCGGTGACCAGCGAGAACCGGCGGGCGATCCAGCCGTCGACCAGGTCGGTCGCCGAGGCCACCACGAAGATCACGCAGGCGACGCTGCGCCACCCGGCGTGCGTCATGCCGGAGACCACCACGCAGGCGGCGAAGACCGGTACGAGCAGCAGCCGCAGCGCGGTCAGCGCGTTGGCGGCGTTGACCACCGGGACCACCCGGGCCACCACGGGCAGCGGGGTGGACTCCGTCGCCCCGGTCATCGGCGCGTTCCCCGGCAGCACACCTGGTCGCTCTCCCGCTTCGTCCTGGTCGGCGGTCACCGTGTCGCGCCGGGCGCCGCCGAGATCATCTCATCGGGTACGGCGACCAGGTCGACGCCCTCGGTGTCGGTGACGGTGGCCCGGACCAGGTCACCGGGGCGCAGCGCGGCCAGGTCGACCCCGCCGCCGTCCGGGGCGACCAGGGTGGTCGAGCCGTCCACCTCGGGCGCCTGGTGTGCGGCCCGCCCCTCGACCACGCCGCCGTCGACCGAGTCGACCAGCACCTCGACTGTGGCGCCGAGACGGTCCTCAGCCCGCTGCGAGCACAGCTCGTCGGCGAGGGCGCTGAGCTTGTCGTACCGCCGCTTGATGGTGGCGGCGGAGACCTTGCCGGGCAGTCCGGCGGCCTCGGTGCCGTCCTCGTCGCTGTAGTCGAAGACCCCGATCGCGTCGAGCCGGGCCTCGGTGAGGAAGCGGACCAGCTCGTCGTAGTCGGCGCGGGTCTCACCGGGGAAGCCGACGATGAAGTTGCTCCGCGCGCCGGCCTCCGGGGCCAGGGCCCGTGCCGAGGCCAGCAGTTCCAGGAAGCGGTCGGTGGAGCCGAAACGCCGCATCCGGCGCAGCACCGGCTCGCTGGAGTGCTGGAACGACAGGTCGAAGTAGGGCGCCACGCCGGGCGTGGTGGCGATCGCCTCCACCAGACCGGGCCGGGTCTCGGCCGGCTGGAGGTAGCTGACGCGGACCCGGACGATGCCGTCGATCACCGCGAGCTGCGGCAGCAGCTTCTCCAACGCGCGGGGGTCGCCCAGGTCCTTGCCGTACGACGTGGAGTTCTCGCTGACCAGCACCAGCTCGCGGACACCGCCCTTGGCCAGCCACTCCGCCTCGGCGAGCAGCTCGTCCGGCGTACGCGAGACGAACGCGCCCCGGAACGCCGGGATCGCGCAGAACGTGCAGCGCCGGTCACAGCCGCTGGCCAGCTTGAGCGAGGCCACCGGGCCGCTGTCCAGGCGGCGACGCAGCACCGGACGCAGGTGTGCGGGCGTGTGCTCGTCCACCTCGGCCACCGTGCCGTGGCCGGGCAGCGACACCGCGCTGTCCCGCCGGGCGACCGGGGTCAGCGGCAGCAGTTCCCGCCGGTCACGGGGGGTGTGCGCGGCGAACTCCCGCCCGGCGACGACCGCGTCCAGCCGGGCCGCGATGTCCGGGTAGTCGTCGAAGCTGAGCACCGCCTGCGCCTCGGGGAGGCTGTCGGCCAACTCCCGGCCGTACCGCTCGGCCATGCAGCCGGCCGCGACCACCTTGGCCCCGGTGTCGGCGGCGGCCAGCAGCGTCTGGATCGAGTCCTGCTTGGCCTTCTCCACGAAGCCGCAGGTGTTGACCACCACCACGTCGGCGCCCTCGCCGTCGGTGGTCACCTGCCAGCCGTCGGCGTGCAGGCGGGCGGCCAGCTCTTCCGAGTCGACCTCGTTACGGGCACAGCCCAGGGTCAGCAGGGCGACCCGGCGGCCGTCGGCGGGCTGCTCCGGGTCGCGGGGCGACGCCGGACGCGCCGCCTGGGAGTCGTCGACAGGAGAGGTGGCAGACACCATCCGAGGGTACCGGGCCACCGGCCCCCGACCGACAGCCCGGCCGGCCCCCGCCCCACCGGACACGGACGGGCCGGGCGGGCTCGGGCCGACCGGGCAGGGTGCGCGCCGACCGACCGGGCATCGCAGGGCCGGACGTCAGGCGGCCGGGGCGAGGACCGAGACCAGGCGGTCGAGCAGGAACACCTCGGTGCCGGCCAGGCCGACCGAGCAGAAGACCGAGATCTGGTCCGCGTCGGTGCGGCCGGGTGCCGTGCCGGCCAGCACCGCGCCCAGGTCGCGCAGGCGGCCGGCGTACGGAGGCTGGGCGGCGAGCATCGGCGGGACGTACGCGCCGGCCTGCTCGGGGGAGTCGCTGGCCAGCACGGCGGCGGCGTCCAGCAGGTCGGTGCCGAACTCGGCCCGGTCGCACTGCTTGAAGCCGACCGCGTTGACGTGCGTACCCGGGGAGACGTCGGCGGCGGTCAGCACCGGCGTGGTGGACGTGGTGGCCAGCACCACCACGTCCCGGTCCCGGGTGGCCCCGCGCACGGTGTCCACCGCGCGGGCCGGGACGCCGAGTTCGGCGCGGACCCGGGCGGCGAACGCCTCCCGGCGGGCCGCCGAGCGGCTGTGCACGGTCACCTCGCGCAGCGGTCGTACCGCGGCGGCGGCCCACACCTGGGTCCAGGCCATCCGGCCGGCACCGATCACGCCCAGCGTGGCGGCGTCCGGGCGGGCCAGCGCGTCCACCGCGACCCCACCTATCGCACCGGTCCGCCGCGAGCCCAACTCCTCCCCCACCGCCACCGCACGCACCACCCCGGTACGCCCGTCGTGCAGCACCACCACCTGCTCGGCGCCCGGGTGCCCGAAGGTGTCGTACGACCGGTAGCCGTACCACTCGTCGCGCAGGTGCCCGGCGGTCAGCACCATCCGGCCCCCGCCCAGCGGCGCGGCGGCCCGGGGCGGGGCCACCAGTCGTCCCTCGTACGCGGCGAGCAGGGCGTGGCGCATCGCGTCCACGGTGGTCGCGGCGTCCAGCGCGGCGGCGACCTCCGGGTCGCAGATGAGGACCGTCATGCCCGCCATCATGCAAGTTGAAGTCACCTTGAGGTCCACCCCCGGTGAGCGTTCTCACCCGGGCCGTCCACCGCGTCCGGTGCTACGGTCGGTCCCGACGGCCCGCGTGGTCGTCCCGGACGAGTCGTGGGCGTACCCGGTGAGCCAAGACGCCCCGCGTGATGGACCCGACTCGTCCCGGCGCCCCGGTGGCCCGGGCGGCCCTGAAGAGGTGACCCGATGGCCTGGATCGCACTGGTGATCTCCGGACTTCTCGAAACGGCGTGGGCGATCGCCCTGGACCGCAGCGCCGGTTTCACCCGACCCGTCCCCTCCGCGATCTTCGCGGTCACGCTGGTGCTCAGCATGGCCGGCCTGGCGTACGCGCTGCGCGAGATCCCGGTCGGCACCGGCTACGCGATCTGGGTGGGCATCGGCGCGACCGGTACCGCCCTGGTCGGCATGCTCGCGTTGGGCGAGTCGGCCAGCGTGCCCCGGCTGCTCTGCCTGCTGCTCGTCGTCGCCGGTGTGGTCGGGCTCAAGGTCTATCACTGATCCGTGTCCCGGCGTGCTGTTTGGACGGCACCCCGGCATGGGTACTTGCCGATCAACGACGAGTTGACCACCGGAGGAGATCATGGCCAACATGCACGCCGGCACCCGCCCGCGCACCAACGCCGCCCGCATCTGCACGATCGCGGGCTTCGTCTTCGCCGGTCTCGCGCTGTTCCTGTTCCCGCTGCTGTTCGGCCTGGTCGCCGTCGGGCTCGGGGTCGCCGGCGCGGTGCAGGGCGACAAGCCGCTCGGCTGGTACGCCGCCGGGGCGGGCGTGGCCGCGATCCTGCTCAACCTGGTCCTCGCGGCAGCGCTGGCGAGCTGATCCGCGACACCGCACACGAGGAAGGGCCCGCCGGACGTCCGGCGGGCCCTTCCTCGTGTGTCGGTCGGCCGGCAGGGGCGGTGCCGACGGGTCAGCCCGGCGGTACCGGGGTCAGCCCTCCGCGCCCCGCAGGCCGTCCAGGACCTCTTCCAGCTCGTCCGGCTTGATCAGCACGTCGCGGGCCTTGGAACCCTCGGAGGGTCCGACCACACCCCGCGTCTCCATCAGGTCCATCAGGCGACCCGCCTTGGCGAACCCGACCCGCAGCTTGCGCTGGAGCATCGAGGTGGAGCCGAACTGCGAGGTGACCACCAGCTCGACCGCCTGCACCAGCAGGTCCAGGTCGTCGCCGATGTCCTCGTCGATCTTCTTCTTGCTCTCCTGGGCGGCGGTCAGCACGTCCGAGCGGAACTCCGGCTCACGCTGGTCCTTGCAGAACTTCACCACGTCGACGATCTCGCGCTCGGTGACCCAGGCGCCCTGGATCCGCACCGGCTTCGACGCGCCCATCGGCAGGAACAGGCCGTCGCCGCGCCCGAGCAGCTTCTCCGCGCCCGGCTGGTCCAGGATGACCCGGGAGTCGGCCAGCGACGAGGTGGCGAACGCCAGGCGGGACGGCACGTTGGCCTTGATCAGACCGGTCACCACGTCGACCGAGGGGCGTTGGGTGGCGAGCACCAGGTGGATGCCGGCGGCCCGGGCGAGCTGCGTGATCCGGACGATCGAGTCCTCCACGTCGCGCGGCGCGACCATCATCAGGTCGGCCAGCTCGTCCACGATCACCAGCAGGTACGGGTACGGGCGCATCTCCCGCTCGCTGCCCGGCGGCGCCTTGATCTCGCCGCTGCGGACCTTACGGTTGAAGTCGTCGATGTGCCGGACCCCGTTGGCCGCCAGGTCGTCGTAGCGCATGTCCATCTCGCGGACCACCCACTC
This sequence comes from Micromonospora sp. NPDC023869, assembly GCF_055559695.1. Lineage (NCBI taxonomy): Bacteria > Bacillati > Actinomycetota > Actinomycetes > Micromonosporales > Micromonosporaceae > Micromonospora > Micromonospora sp. NPDC023869. The sequence continues at coordinate 329,397 of NZ_JBVHKD010000005.1, read as the reverse complement.
CAGCGAGTCGGCGGCCTTCTTCGCGTTGGTCACGATCGGGGTGACCAGATGCGGGATGCCCTCGTAGCCGGTCAGCTCGACCCGCTTCGGGTCGATCAGCAGCAGCCGCACCTCGTCCGGCGTGGCCCGGGTCAGGATGGACATGAGCAGCGTGTTGAGGCAGCTCGACTTGCCCGCGCCGGTGGCACCGGCGATCAGGATGTGCGGCATCTTGGCCAGGTTGGCCACCACGAATCCACCCTCGATGTCCTTGCCGAGGGCCACCACCATCGGGTGGTGGTCGCTGGTGGCCGCCCGCGACCGCAGCACGTCGCCGAGCGCCACGTTCTCCGGGTCGGTGTTCGGGATCTCCACGCCGACCGCGCTCTTGCCCGGGATCGGGCTGAGGATGCGGACGTCCGGCGACTTCACCGCGTACGCGATGTTGCGGGAGAGCTGGGTGATCCGCTCGACCTTGACGCCGTGGCCCAGCTCGACCTCGTACCGGGTCACCGTCGGGCCCCGGGTGAAGCCGGTCACCGCCGCGTCCACGTCGAACTGGTCGAAGACGCCGGTCAGCGCCGCGATCACCTCGTCGTTGGCCTTGCTGCGGCTCTTCGGTGCGGCACCGTTGCTCAGCATGTTCGCCGGAGGCAGCGTGTAGTCCCCGGCCATCCCGGTCAACGCGAGCTGCTCGGCCCGGGTCGGCGCGGGCGAGTGCTCCGGCGGCTCGGCCGGCTTGCGGCTGGCCGGCACCCGGGACGGCGCCTTGCGTGGCAGCACCACGGTCTCCTGGAGGTCCACCCCGTCCAGGTCCTCGAAGTCGTCCGGGTCGATCGGTGGAGGCGTCCGCTTCGCCGGCCGTCGTTTCGGCGGCGTGGCGGGCGTCTCGGCCTCGTCCTCCTCGTCGGTGCGGCCGATCACGGTCCCGGCCAGCAGGCCGAGCCGCTCGGGCACCTTGTTGATCGGCGTCGCGGTCACCACCAGCAACCCGAACACCAGCAGCAGGAGCAGCAGCGGCACGGCCACCCAGGCGGTGACCGCGCGCTCCAGCAGACTGCCCACGCCCGCGCCGATCAGGCCACCGGCGAAGTCCCGTTCGGTCGGATCGGCCGGCTGCTGACCGATGTGCAGCATCGCGGCGGTGGCGACCAGCATGGAACCCCAGCCGATCAGGCCCCGTCCCCGGTGCTCGGGGTCGCCGGGTTGCCGCATCAGCCGCCACGCGCCGATGCCGAGCAGGACCGGCACCACGATGGAGATGGCGCCGAGGAACAGCCGGATCGTGTCGGCGAGCTGGGCGCCCAGCGGACCGGCCCCGGAGAACCACAGTGCACCGGCGGTGAGCAGGGCGAAACCGATCACCAGCAGCCCGGCGCCGTCGCGGCGGTGCTCCGGATCGATGTCGGCGGCGGAGGCGGCCTGCCGGCCGGTGGCGCGTACCGCCCACCCGACGCTGTGCGCCAGACCCATCCACACCGCACGGACCGCCCGGCCGACGTACGCCGCCGGGCCCGGTCCCCGGGCCGTGGTGCGACGCCGGACCGGCGTCCGGGTCTTCTTCGCCGGTTGGCGGGCACGACTGTTGTTCGTGCCACCGCGCGGCGACGCGCCGCGTCGGCGGCTCGCCTGAGAGGTACGGCCCGCCATAGCATCACCGTAACGGCGGGCCCCGGGATACGCCGGTCTTACTGGTCGCGTCCGCGTGTCGCAGCGCGGCCACCGCCGCATGCCGTGATATTCGCCCCAGGGAAGGGTGCCCGATGGCGTCGCCGGAGTTCGAGGACGGACCGTTGGCCGGCCATCCGTCGGCGCTGCGGCCGTTGACGCACGACCTCGTCTCGGCCGTGCTGGCGCGCCGAGGGCATCCCGTCACCGCCGACGGGGCCGCGCTGGTCGGCCGGTGGGCCGAGGGCCACATCTGGTTCCTGCGCGCCGGGGACGACGGCGAGATTCTCCAGGTACGCACCGTCGCCACGCCCGCGTTCCGCGTCGACCAGGTGCCCCGGCTGCACGAGTTCTGCAACACCTGGAACCACGACCTGTTCTGGCCCAAGGCGTTCGTGCACGTCGACGACGCCGGCCGGGCCCGGGTCTGCGGCGAGGTGATCACCGACCTGGAACGCGGCGTCACCCCGCACCAGCTCGACCGGCTGCTCGACCGGGGCATCTCCACCGGTCGCCGGCTGGCCGCCGAGGTCGGCCGACTCGTCGGGTCGGAGCGGTCGTGACCGGCTGGCCGACCGGTCCCGGACGGGGCCGCCAGCGCAGCCGGACCACCACCGGGCCGGTCCCCGGCGAACGGCCCGCCGACGCGTTGCACGACGCCCGGGACAGGCCGGACGGCGAGGCGCGGATCGCCGAACTGGAACGCGTCGCCGCCCTCGCCGAGGCCGCCGGTGACACCGCCACCGCCCGGGCCGCCTGGTCCGAACTGGTCGAGACGCACCTGCGCGGCGGCGAGCGGTGGCGGCTGTTCGAGCCCGTCCGACGCTGCCTCGACGCCGCCGCCCGCGCCCGGTCGCTCCCCGGCGGCCCCGACGACGAGACGCTGCGCCGCTACCGCCGGTACGCCGCCGAAGCCCTGCTCGGCACCCCCCGCATCGGCCTGGACCAGGCCGCCCACCTGCTCGGCACCAGCACGGACCCCGGAGTGCTGGCGGCCGTCGGGGACGACGCGGACGCGGTGGTGGCGCAGGTGCGCTGCCGGATCGCCGACCACCTCGGCGACGAGCCCGCCGCCCGGCACTGGCTGCGCCGGTGGCAGGCCGCGTCCGCCGACCCGGCCGCCGGATGTCCCGACTGCCTGCCGGTACGCCAGGCCGACCTGCTCGCCGGCTGGGGCGACTGGACCGAGGCGCTCGCCGTCGTCGCGTCCGTCCTGGACGGTCCGGGCGGCTGCACCGCCCAGCCGGAAGCGGCCCTGACCGGGGCACTGCTGCCATGGCTGCGGGCCGGTGAGACGCACCGGGCCGCCGGCGCTCACGTGCGCGCGTACCGGCGGCACCGGGTCGAGCCCGACGGGTTCGGCCACCTCGCCACCCACCTGCGCTTCTGTGCCCTCGGCGGGCACCTCGGACGCGGGCTGGCGATCCTGGTCGAGCAGTTGCCCCGGCTCGACCAGCCGCACGACGACCGGTCGGTGATGGAGTTCACCGCCGCCGGTGCGCTGGTCTGCGTCCGCGCCGCCGCCGACGGCGACCACCCGGTACGCCGACCGGCCTACCGGGGACGGCCGGCCGCGCAGGTCACGGTGAGCGCGCTCGGCGCCGAACTGCTCGCCGTCGCCACCGCCCTGGCCGGCAGCTTCGACGCCCGCAACGGCACCGGGCACCAGTCCGGCCGGATCGCCGCCTGGCTGTCCGAACGCCCACTGGCCGAGCCGGTGCCGCTGCCCGGCGAGGACGGGATCGAGCCGGACGACGAGCCGTGGCCCGGCGACGCCACGCCGGCCGGGTCCACCGACGACGGGACCGAGGCCGAGGCCGGAACGGTCCTGACGGGCGGCGGAGCCGGTCCGGCGGTGGACGAGATCGGCGCGCTGACCGTACGGATGATCACCGAGGCGCTGGACCGGAGGGGTGACGGGTACGCCCTGGATCCGACCGGCACCGTGCTCGGGCGCTGGGGCGACGCGGTGATCCAGTTCCGGCGGGCCGGGGAACGCGGAGAGATCCTGCACGCCCGGGTGGTCGCCGGTCGGCGGTTGCCGGCCGCCCGGCGCGCCGAGGCGTACGCGTTCTGCAACGGGTGGAACCGCGACCGGCTGCTGCCCAGCGCGTACGTGCACGATCCGGGCGAGGGTGAACTGGTGCTGGCCGGCGAGGTGACCACCGACCTGGCGTACGGGGTCGCCCCGGCACAGGTCACGGTGCTGGTCGACGCGGCGGTCCGCACCGGGGTCGCGTACGCGGAGGCGGTCGCCGCCCTGCCCTGAGCGGACATGCGACGGCCCGGCCGGACGTGACGCGTCCGACCGGGCCGAAGGAGGAGATCAGCGTCGACTGCCCAACGTGGCGAAGTTCTGCGTGGTGAGCAACGTCAGGTTGTTACGTTGCAGGATCTCGTTGACCGGCTGGTAGAACGTCGTGCCACCGCGTACGCAGTCGCCCGAGCCGCCGGAGGTGACGCCCTGCGCCTGGTTGCCCGAGATCCACGAACCGCCCGAGTCACCGGGCTCGGCGCAGACGTTCGTCCGGACCAGACCGCTGACCAGACCCTCCGGGTAGCGGACGGTGGCGTTGCGCGCCTGCACGGTGCCGCAGCGCACGCCGGTGGTGGAGCCGGACCGGCAGATCGACGATCCGGCCGGCACCTCCTGCGAACCGGCGACCCGGGCGATGCCGCCCCGGAAGTCGGTCACCTCGGGCAGCACCCGGGTGTTCTGGTTGACCTGCACGAAAGCCCAGTCGTCGCCGGGGAAGGACGAGGCCCGGAACACGCCCTGCAACTCGCCGTCGGCACCGGAGGTCCGGGCACCGACCCGGCCGCAGTGTCCGGCGGTCACGTAGCCGCCGACCACCGCGAACCCGACCGAACAGCGGCCGGCGCCGACGAAGAAGGGTTCGCCGCCACGGACGTCGGCGAAGAGGCGCGGCTGCTCCTCGGTGGCCATCCGGACCGCCTGGCGGGGTACGCCGGCACGGGCCACGAACCGCCAGCCGGCCGCTTCGGCACCCGGAGCGGCGAGCACCACCACGCTGTTGGTGGCGACGTCGACGTACCAGCCGGAGACGTTCTCGGCCCGCCCGGCGGTCCGGTCCATCCGGGTCTTGATCGCGTCGAGCTGCCCGACGCCGCGCTCCACGACCTTCGGCACCGCGCCGGTGGCGCGTACCCGCTGCGCCTGTGCCTCGTCGGCGACCGCGACGTTGAGCTGGCCGCCGTCGGCGCTCAGCCAGCTACCGGCGTAGTCCCCGCCGAGGTCCGACCGGAGCTGGTCGACGACCCCGCTCGCCCAGCGTTCGGTCTTCAGCCGCGCCGCGACCTGCGCCTGGTCCAGCCCCAGGTCGCGACGCATGGCCTCGACCACCTCCGCGTCGGCGCCCTCCACGGCCTGACCGGTCGGCGCGGCGCTCGGCGCGCTGCCGTCACCGGCGAAGGACGGCAGGGCCACCGCCGCCGCCGCGCCCAGCGCCGCCACCACGACACCGATGGCTGTCAATCGTCTGCGGTCCATCCGCCATGCTCCTCCCGGCCGGCGCGGGGCACGCCTGCCGGATCGGAGTACGGGCGGATGGACCGAACGGTTCAGACTTCGACGACAGTGGGCACGATCATCGGCCGACGACGGTAGGCGTCGTTGACCCACCGGCCCACGGTGCGACGGACGATCTGCTGGAGCTGGTGGGGGTCGGTGATGCCGTCCGCGGCGGCCCTGTTCAGGGCCTCGGTCACCAACGGGATCACCGCGTTGAACGCCTGCTGGTCCTCGGAGAAACCCTTGGCGGACACGGTCGGCCCGGCGACCACCTTGCCGGTCACCGAGTCCACCACCACCGTCGCGGCGATGAACCCACCGTCACCGAGGATGCGACGCTCGGTGAGCAGCGACTCGCTGACGTCACCGACGGCCAGGCCGTCGACGTAGACGTACCGGCTCTTGACCCGACCGACCAGACTGGCCCGGCCCTCCACCAGGTCGACCACGTCGCCGTCCTCGCAGAGCACCACCCGGTCGGCCGCCACGCCGGACTCGATGCCGAGCCGGGCGTGCGCCCGCAGGTGCCGCCACTCCCCGTGCACCGGCATCAGGTTGCTGGGCCGCACCACGTTGAGCAGATAGAGCAGCTCACCGGCGGGCGCGTGACCGGAGACGTGCACCTTGGCCACGTCCTTGTGCACCACCACGGCACCCGCCCGGGCCAGCCGGTTGATCACTCGGTAGACCGAGGTCTCGTTGCCCGGCACCAGCGACGAGGCCAGCACCACGGTGTCGCCCGGTGCGATGGTGATGTGCCGGTGGTCGCCGCTGGCCATCCGGCCCAGGGCGCTCATCGGCTCGCCCTGCGACCCGGTGGACATCAGCACGATCTGCTCGGGCGGCATCGACGTGGCCTCGTCCAGACCGACCACCAGGCCGGCCGGGATGTTGAGCAGCCCCAGGTCGCGGGCGATGCCCATGTTGCGGACCATGGACCGGCCGATCAGCGCGACCTTGCGGCCGTGCTCCAGCGCCGAGTCGAAGACCTGCTGCACCCGGTGCACGTGCGAGGCGAACGAGGCGACGATGATCCGCCCGCGCGCCTTGGCGAAGATCGAGTCGAGGACCGGGCCGATCTCCCGCTCCGGGGTGACGAAGCCGGGGATCTCCGCGTTGGTGGAGTCCGACAGCAGCAGGTCCACGCCCTCGGCGCCGAGCCGGGCGAAACCGGCCAGGTCGGTGATCCGGCCGTCCAGCGGAAGCTGGTCCATCTTGAAGTCGCCGGTGTGCAGCACCAGGCCCGCCGGCGTACGGATGGCCACCGCCAGCGCGTCCGGGATCGAGTGGTTGACGGCGAAGAACTCGCACTCGAACGGACCGAGCCGCTCCCGGCCGCCCTCGCGCACCGTCAACGTGTACGGCTGGATCCGCCGCTCCGCCAACTTCGCCTCGACCAGCGCGAGGGTGAACTGGGAACCCACCAGCGGGATGTCCGGCTTGTGGGCGAGCAGGTACGGCACCGCGCCGATGTGGTCCTCGTGGCCGTGGGTCAGCACGATCGCCTGGATGTCGTCGAGCCGGTCGAGGATGGGACCGAAGTCCGGCAGGATCAGGTCGACGCCGGGCTGCTCCACGTCGGGGAAGAGCACGCCGCAGTCGACGACCAGCAGCTTGCCGTCGTACTCGAAGACGGTCATGTTCCGGCCGATGGCGCCGAGCCCGCCGAGCGGGGTTATCCGCAGTCCGCCCTCCGGCAGCGGCGGGGGAAGTTGGGCCTCCTCGTTGTGCGCCTCGGTCACGCGTTCACCTCATTCTGCGACGCCGTCACCCGGCGTCCGTCGTGTCGTTTGATCATTCGGGCAGCGGTAGCCCGGCCGCCGCGCAGTCGGCGCGGAGCTGGGCGAACTCGTCTTCGGTGGCTTCCACGAGCGGCGACCGGACCGGCCCCGCGGGCAGCTTCGACGCGTTCAGACCCGCCTTGACCAGGATCGTGCCCTGGGTACGGAAGATCCCGGTGAACAGCGGCAGCAGCCGACGGTGCAGGGCGAGCGCGGTCGCGGTGTCCCCCGCGTCGTACGCCTCGATCATGCGCTTGGTGTCGGCACCGGTGAAGTGCGTCGAGGTGCCGACCACGCCGACGCAGCCGACCGCGAGCGCGGGCAGCGTGCTGGCGTCGTCGCCGCTGTAGAACGCCAGGTCCGTACGGCTGGTCACCCAGCTCGTCGCGGTGATGTCGTTCTTGGCGTCCTTGACCGCGACGATGCGGCCGTGCTCGGCGAGCCGGACCAGCGTCTCGGTCTCGATCGGCACCCCGGCGCGGTGCGGGATGTCGTAGACCATCACCGGCAGGCCACTGGAGTCGGCCACCTCGGTGAAGTGACGCAGCAACCCGGCCTGCGGCGGCTTGTTGTAGTACGGGGTCACCACCAGCAGCCCGTGTGCACCGGCCTTCTCCGCGGTGGCGGCCAGCTCGATGGTGTGCCGGGTGTCGTTGGTGCCGACTCCCGCCACCACCCGGGCCCGCTCACCGACGGTCTCCACCACGGTCCGGATCAGGCGTTCCTTCTCCGCGTCCGTGGTGGTCGGCGACTCGCCGGTGGTGCCGTTGACCACCAGCGCGTCGTTGCCCTGCTCCGTGACGAGGTGCTCCGCGAGCCGCGCGGCGCCGTCGAGGTCGAGCGCACCGTCGGCGGTGAACGGGGTCACCATCGCGGTGAGCACTCGTCCGAAGGGGCGGGAGGCCGCCCGGACCGGTGTGTCAAGGTGGTCGTGCGTCATGGTGACAACCTAGCGGACGGCCGGCGGTCGGCCGCCGGGGAAGGCCTCAGGACCCCTCGGTGAGCGGAAGGGCTCTCCCGCTCAGGATGCCGCGATGTGCGGGCTCGCCGCCACCTCGGTGCCATCGGCGAGAGTCGAGACAACGAAATCGGCGAAGACGTTCGGCGCCACCCGCTGCAACTGCCGCAGGCACTCCACCGCCAGCTCACGGATCTCCACGTCGGCGTGCTCGGTGGCCCGCATGCCGATGAAGTGCCGCCAGGCGCGGTAGTTGCCGGTCACCACGATCCGCGTCTCGGTGGCGTTCGGCAGCACCGCCCGCGCCGCCTGCCGGGCCTGCTTGCGCCGCAACGTCGGGTTGGGCTCGTCGGCGAAGTGCTGCTCCAAGCCCGCCAACAACTCGTTGTACGCCCGCACACTCGCCTCGGCCGCCTCGACGAACCGCTTGTGCAGCTCCGGGTCCTCGGCGATCACCCTCGGCTCCACCATCGCCGCGTCCCGCTCCGGCACGTACCGCTGGGACAACTGCGAGTACGAGAAGTGCCGGTGCCGGATCAGCTCGTGCGTGAACGACCGGGAGACCCCGCTGAAGTAGAAGCTGACCGACCCGTGCTCCAGCACCGAGAGGTGCCCGACCTCCAGGATGTGCGCGAGGTACCCGGCGTTGGTGGCGGTCGCCGGATTCGGCTTCTTCCAGCTCTGGTAGCAGGCCCGCCCGGCGAACTCCGCGAGCGCCTGTCCCCCGTCCGCGTCAGTCGACCACGGCACGTCCTCCGGCGGGTCGAAGTGGGTCCACGCGATCAGCTTGACCTGGGGCTGCACCATCTCCGGCATTCCTGCGACTGTAGTTGGCCCCACCCAACCACCCCCACCCACCCCCACTGCCCTCCCCACCGCCCCCACCGCCCGTGCGGCCGCCCGTGCCGCCGCGTTGATCAAGAGGTTTTGGTCACGAACGAGGTGGCCGGAGGGCGCAAAGCTCTTGATCAACTACTTCAGAGGGGTGAGGTTAGACGTAGAGGGCGGTGAAGGGGGCCCAGGGGAGGTTGCGGATCACCGTGAAGGCCAGCCAGGCGGCGAGGAAGCCGCCGACCAGCTTCGGGCCGACGCGCAACTCGGGCAGTCTCCAGCCGAACGCCTGCTTGCCGGCCCAGGCGACGAAGAAGTACGCCAGGAAGGGCAGCGCGAAGACGAAGAGGAAGTGGTGCCGCGCGGCGGCCGGCAGGTCGGCGTGCAGGACGTACCAGAGTGCGCGGGTGCCGCCGCAGCCGGGACAGTCCAGCCCGGTGGTGAGTTTGAGCAGGCAACTGGGGATTGCGTCCGGCGCGGAGCGGGTGGGATCGCTGAGCAGCGCGTAGCCCATGCCGGCGGCGACACACCCGACGGCGGCCAGCGGCACCACCCAGCGTGGGGTGCGCGCGTGCAGGCGCGTCACGAAGCGGGTGAGCCGGTCGGGCTCGGCGATCGGCGGGTAGTAGCCCGCCGGGTAGCCGCCGGGATAGCCCTCCGGGTAACCGGCCGCCGGATAACCAGCCGGGTGTGCGCCGGGGTGTCCGGCGGGCCCGGGCGAGGTGGCGACCGATCCCGGTTCGCCCGCGACGGCGGCCGGATCGGGGTGGGCCGGGGTGGCGGGCGCGTGGGGATCGGGGGCGGGCAGAGGTGGCTGGGCGCCCGGTCGGTCAACGCTCGTCACGTTGCTCACCGTACACCCGCCACGCTCCGCAACGCGGCGGCCAGCGGTGCGGCCAGGTCACCGGCGGACGGCGGGGCGACCGCGTCCAGGCCGAGCCAGCCGGCGAGCCGGTACAGCTCGGCGGCGAGGGCGACGGCGGTCTCCCCCGGGTCGGCGCCCGGCTCGACCCAGGCCGCCGGCACCAGCAACACCCCGGCCTTACGGTCGGCCTTGAGGTCGACGCGGGCGGTGAACCGCTCCCCCTGGCGAAACGGCAGCACGTAGTAGCCGTACACCCGCTGGGGTGCGGGCACATAGATCTCGATGCGGTAGGTGAAGCCGAACAGCCGCTCGGTGCGGGCGCGTTCCCAGATCAGCGGGTCGAAGGGGCTGACCAGGGTGTTGCCGCGCACCCAGCGGGGCAGCCGGGCCTGCGCGTGCAGCCAGGCCGGCTGCCGCCAGCCCGGCACCGTCACCGGACGCAGCTCCCCGGCCTCGACCAGCTCGGCGACGGCCTGCCGGGCGCCGGCCACCGGCAGCCGGAAGTAGTCGCGCAGCTCGACCTCCGCGGCCACGCCGAGCGAGCGGGCGGCGATGCCGACGAGCGTGCGGTACGCCTCGGCGTCGGTCGGCGTGGGCGCGTTGAGCACCTCGGCGGGGAGCACCCGTTCGGGCAGGTCGTAGCGGCGGGCGAAGGAGGTGGTGCGGTCCGCCGCGCACACCTCACCGGCCCAGAAGAGGTATTCCAACGCCTGCTTGACCGCCGACCAGTTCCACCCCCAGTTGCCGGTCTCCCGGGGCGCGTCGTGCTCGATCTCGGCCACGGTCAGCGGGCCGCGTGCGGCCACCTCGTCGCGTACCCAGGCCACCAGAGCGGGCTGCTCCTGGGCGATGCGGCGCATCCCGCCCCAGGCGTCGGTGTGTGCCCGCGCCATCCGCCAGCGCAGCGCCGGGTGAAGGCCGACCGGCACCAGGGACGCCTCGTGTCCCCAGTACTCGAAGAGGTCACGTGGGCGGCGGTAGGCGGCGGTGTCCAGCAACGTGGTCGGGTACGGCCCGAGCCGGCTGTAGAGCGGCAGGTAGTGCGCGCGTTGCAGCACGTTGACCGAGTCCATCTGGATCAGCCCGACCCGGTCGAGCACCCGACGCAGGTGGCGACGGGTGGGTGCCCCGGTGGGCGACGGGTCGGCGAAGCCCTGTGCGGCCAGCGCCACGCGGCGGGCCTGGGCGAGCGAGAGCGATTCCGGTGCGACCATCGCAGCGCAGGCTACGTCACCCGTACGACACCGGTGCGGACACTGGACCTGACGCCCCGCGCCGCCTAGAACTGGAGCCATGCCCACCATCCGTCGGGAGGAACCCGAGGACGCCGAGGCGATCGCCCGGGTGCACGTGAGCGGCTGGCAGGCCGGGTACGCCGGGATCATGCCGGACGAGGTGCTGGGGCGGCTCAACCCGGTGGCCTGGGCGCAGCGCCGCCGGGCTGTCGGCACGGCCGACCCGGAGCACCCGTTCACCACGCTGCTCGCCGAGGTCGACGGGGCGTTGGCCGGTTTCACCACGTTCGGGCCGTACCGCAACAACCAGGACCGGGGCGACCTCGACCCGACGTACGGCGAGGTGCTGGCGCTCTACGTGGCGCCCGCCCACTGGGGCGACGGCACGGCTCCGGCGCTGTTCGCCGCCGCGCACGACGGGCTGCGGGAACGCGGCTGGTCGGAGTACCGGGTGTGGGTGCTGGCGGACAACCACCGGGCCCGCCGGTTCTATCAGCGGGCCGGGTTGTCACCGGATGGTGAGGAGTCGACCTATCCGGTGCCGCTGTCCGGCGGGCGTCCGCCGATCGGGCTGGTCGAGTTGCGGTACACCGGCCGCCTCGACGGCTGACCGCGCGGCCGACGCCGGCGGTTCGTCCCGGCCCAGCGGCTCGCCCCGGCGGCCCAGCGGCAGGAAGGCCAGCAGCGCCAGGCTGATCCAGACGTACGTGTTGCCGAACAGGAAGCCGTCGATCCCGCTGAAGTCCTGCTCCCACGCCCAGACGATCCGGCTGGTCAGGAAGCCGTACCCGACGGTGGCGGCGGCCAACAGCAGCCGACGGCGACGGCTGCGCGGTGGCGCGGCCATGCCGTGGTCCACCAGCAGCAACAGCCCCGGCAGCAGCCAGACCAGGTGGTGCACCCAGGTGACCGGGCTGACCAGGCACATCACCGCGCCGGTCAGCGCCAGACCGGCCGCGGAGTCCCCCTTCGCCGCGGCCGTCCGGGACCGTCGGATCCACAGCGCGACCGTCGCGGCCACCAGCGCCAACCAGGCCAGTGTGCTGGGGCTCTGCGGGTCGAGCCGGGCCATCACCCCGCGCAGCGACTGGTTGGAGATGAAGGCCAACTCACCGACCCGGCCGGTGTTCCACAGCGCGGAGGTCCAGAACTCGCGGGCCGCGTCCGGGAACAGCGCGGCGGCCAGCACGGTCGCCCCGGCGGCGGTGCCGGTGGCGGTGAGCGCCGCCCGCCAGCGACCGATGACCAGCAGATAGATCAGGAAGATGCCGGGCGTGAGCTTGATCGCGGTGGCCAGGCCGATGCCGACGCCGGCCCACTTGCTGTCGCGTGGCAGCAACCGCAGCAGGTCCACCGCGACCAGGAACAGCAGCAGCGTGTTGACCTGGCCGAAGTTGATGGTCTCGCGCATCGGCTCGAACGCGGCGGCCAGGCAGAGCGCCACCGCGAACGCGAACCAGCGGGTCCAGCCGACCCGCCGGGACACCGGGTCCAGCAGCCACCAGATCAGCACCGCGGCGGCGGCCACCCCGGCGGCCACGCTCACCACGATCGCCCCGTGCCAGGACAGGTACGCCATCGGCAGCATCACCAGCGCGGCGAACGGCGGGTAGGTGAAGCCGTACTGGGTGCCGGGTTTCAGGTAGTCGTAGATCTCGCCGCCGTCGTGCACCCACCAGACCAGCGCGCCGCGATAGACGTGCAGGTCGAAGAAGCCGTGCCGGACCGCCGCCACGGACAGGAACGCGGTCACCGCGACGGCGAGTACGACCACTGCGACGACCTGTCCGACCGTCCGCCTGGCACCCTGCGCCACCGCCGCCTCCCTCACCCTGCGTAGGCTGTCGTCCCATGGCTCTGGGGTTTGTCCGCCCGGCGCGTCCGGAGGACGTCGCCGAGATCGCCCGCATCCAGCTCGCGACCTGGCGGGTCGCCTACCGGCGGCTGCTGCCCCGGCACGTGCTGGAGAACCTCGACGAGGCGTGGCTCGCGCGGCGGTGGGACGCCGCGGTACGCCAGCCGCCCGGCGACACCCACCGGGTGCTGGTCGCCGTCGAACAGGCCGAACAATCGTATCTGGTGGGCTTCGCCGCCTCCGGGCCGGCCGACGCGGAGGCGCTGGCCCCGAACGAGCCGGCCGACGCGCTCGGCGCCGACGTGGTGGCCGTGACCGACCTGCTGGTAGAGCCGCGCTGGGGCCGGCGCGGGCACGGCAGCCGGCTGCTGGCCGCCAGTGTGGACCTGTGGCGCGAGTCCGGTTTCACCCGGGCGGTCTCCTGGGTCTTCGAGGGCGACGAGGCGTCCCGGAAGTTCCTCGGCGCGGCCGGCTGGGAGCCCGACGGCGCGGGCCGGGCGCTGGACGTGGACGACATGCTGGTGCCGCAGCTCCGGCTGCACGTGGCGGTGCCCACCGAGGCGGGCGAACCCGGCGAACCGGCTGACCCGTCCGCCGCCCCGCCCGCCGAGGCGGACTGAGCCGCCGTCGAACGGCCCGGCCGGTGCTGCGGCAGCACCACGACGGAGATGTACTGTCACCCCGGTGCCTGTCGAGCTGAGAGCAGAGACGGATCACCGACGGCCCACTCGGCAGCGAGCAGCCAGCGACGGCTCGTCCGGCTGCGACGGGTCACACGTAGCCGACCGACGGTGCCGGGCGGCCGACCGGCCGCGATAGCGCAGACGGTTCAGCTCGACAGTGCCCGAAGCAGGGGTAGGACACCGCCTCGGCCCGTCGCGGCAGGCTCGGCCCGTCGCGGCAGGCCCGGCCCGGGAGGAGTCCGCGTCGGGCGTGGCGGCCGCCCGGGTCGCGCTCAGTCGAGCAGCGGATCCAGGCCGAGCGTCAGACCGGGTCGGCCGGGCACCGCGCGCACGGCCAGCAGCACGCCGGGCATGAACGACACCCGGTCGTACGAGTCGTGCCGGATGGTCAGCGTCTCGCCGGTGGTGCCGAAGATCACCTCCTGGTGGGCGAGCAGGCCGGTGGCCCGGACCGCGTGCACGCGGACCCCGTCGACGTCGGCGCCCCGGGCACCGGCGACCTCGTCGGCGGTGGCGTCCGGCATCGGGCCCAGCCCGGCCTCGGCACGGGCCGCCGCGACCAGCCGGGCGGTGTGCGTGGCGGTGCCGCTGGGCGCGTCGAGCTTGCGCGGGTGGTGCTGTTCGATGATCTCGACGGACTCGAAGTGCCGGGCCGCGCGGGTGGCGAACTGCATCATCAGCACCGCGCCGATGCCGAAGTTCGGGGCGATCACCACGCCCAGCTCCGGCGTGCCGCCCAGCCATTCCCGCACCTGGTCCAGCCGCTGCCCGGTGAAGCCGGTGGTGCCGACGACCGCGTGCACCCCCTGGTCGACGCACCAGCGCAGGTTGTCCATCACCACGTCCGGGGTGGTGAAGTCGACGACCACCTGCGCCCCGGCGTCCGCGACGGCGGACAGCGGGTCGCCCTGGTCGACGCTGGCGACCAGCTCCATGTCGGCGGCGCCGTCGACGGCCTTGCACACCTCGAGGCCCATCCGGCCCCGGGCGCCCAGCACACCGACCCGGATCGGCCCGGTCGCGCCCTTCTCCTGCTCGTCAGTCACGCGGCACAACCTATCCCAATCGGGACGCCGGCACCCCGGGGGTACGACGGCCCCACCCGCGCGGCCGGATCAGGCGATGAAGTCCGACTCGCCGAACGGGCCGACCACGGCCAACGACATGGGTCGGCTGAGCAGGTCGGCGGCGAGGGCGTTGACGTCGTCCAGGGTGACCGCGTCGACCCGGTGCAGCAGCTCGTCGACCGGGACCAGGTCACCGTAGAGCAGCTCGCCCTTGGCCAGCCGGCTCATTCGCGAGCCGGTGTCCTCCAGGCCGAGCACGAACGAGCCCTTGCTCATCCCCTTGCCCCGGGCCAGCTCGGCCTCGGTGACGCCCTGCGCGGCGGTACGCGCCAACTCGGCCCGGGTCAGCTCCAGCACCTCCTGCACCCGGCCCGGTGCGCAGCCGGCGTACACGCCGAACAGGCCGGTGTCGGCGTACTGGCTGGCGTAGGAGTAGACCGAGTACGCGAGGCCGCGCCGCTCGCGGATCTCCTGGAACAGGCGGCTGGACATGCCGCCGCCGAGCACGTTGTTGAGCACGCCGAGGGCGAAGCGCCGCTCGTCGAGCCGGTCGATGCCGGGGCAGCCGAGCAC
Source organism: Micromonospora sp. NPDC023869 (assembly GCF_055559695.1). Lineage (NCBI taxonomy): Bacteria > Bacillati > Actinomycetota > Actinomycetes > Micromonosporales > Micromonosporaceae > Micromonospora > Micromonospora sp. NPDC023869. The sequence continues at coordinate 314,370 of NZ_JBVHKD010000005.1, read as the reverse complement.
CACGTGCGCCTGCTCGGTCTCCTTCGCGTGGACGACCACGGTGGGGGGCTGGGTGCGTACCTCCGGGGTGGTCGGCCGGTGTGACGCGGGCGTCGCCGGGTCGGTGTCCAGCGGGCTGCCCTTGAGTGCCGACCGGACCAGCCGGACCACGGTCGCGTGGTCGAGGTTCCCGGCGGCGGCGATGACGATCTGCGGCGCGACGTAGCGGCGGCGGTAGAAGCTCTGGATCTGCCGGCGGGTCATCGGGGTGACCGTCTCCGCGGTGCCGGAGATCAGCCGGCCCAGCGGGTGGTCGCCGTAGACGGCCCGGGTGAGCAGGTCGTGCACCTCGTCGCCGGGCTCGTCGTCGTGCATGGCGATCTCTTCGAGGATGACGCCCCGCTCGGTCTCCACGTCGGCCGGTTCCAGCACCGAATCGGCGACCAGGTCACACATCACGTCGATGGCCAGGGGCAGGTCCTCGTCCAGCACCCGGGCGTAGTAGCAGGTGTACTCCTTCGTGGTGAAGGCGTTGGTCTCGCCGCCGACCGCCTCGATCGACGAGGAGATCTCCAGGGCGTCCCGCTTGTGGGTGCCTTTGAAGAGCAGGTGCTCCAGGAAGTGGGCGGCGCCGGCCTGCGGCCCGGTCTCGTCCCGGGAGCCGACCGCCACCCAGATGCCGAACGAGACGCTGCGCATCGCCGGGATCGCCTCGGTGAGTACCCGCAGCCCGCTGGGGAGCACCGTGCGGCGCACCGTACCGCCCAGCGGGTCGTCACTCAGCGTCCTGGTCACCGCCCGGGTGGCCGCTCCGGCGGACCGGGTCGTCGCGGCGGCGTGCCGGCTGCCGGACGGTGTTCCTCCCGGTCGCGCCGCGGGCAAGGACGAACGGCGGGTCCGACTCACGGCAACCTGCTTCCCAGTACGACGAGGGGTGGTGGATCACGAACCGGCCGGGCGACGGTGTCGCCCGGCCGGTCAGCGGTGCGGTACTACCAAACGGCGATCAGCTGTGCCGGGTGCGGCGCCGCGGACGGGAGTCCCCGCCGCCGTCGCCCTCGCCACCCTCCGGGCCACGCCCGCCCCGGTCGCCACCGCGCTCGCGGTCGCCCCGGTCACGCGGGCCCCGGTCGCCCCGGTCGCGGCTGGCCGGCCGCTCGCCACCGGCCTCGGCGGCCGGTGCCTCGGCGCCCTCCGGCCGGACCTTGTCCAGGTAGATCTTGCCGCGCTGGTCGATGTCGGCGATCTCGACCTCGACCTTGTCGCCGACGTTGAGGAAGTCCTCGACCTTCTCGACCCGCTTGCCGTCGCCCACCTTGGAGATGTGCAGCAGGCCGTCGCGGCCCGGCAGCAGCGAGACGAACGCGCCGAACGGCGCGGTCTTGACCACCGTGCCCAGGAAGCGGTCGCCCATCTTGGGCAGGGTCGGGTTGGCGATCCCGTTGATCCGCTCGACCGCGGCCTGCGCCGACGGGCCGTTGGTGGCGCCGACGTAGATGGTGCCGTCGTCCTCGATGGAGATCTCGGCGCCGGTCTCGTCCTGGATGGCGTTGATGGTCTGGCCCTTCGGGCCGATCACCATGCCGATCTTGTCGACCGGGATCTTCACCGTGGTGACCCGCGGCGCGTAGTCGGACATCTCGGCCGGGGCCTCGATCGCCCGCTGCATCACGTCGAGAATGGTCTGCCGGGCCTCGTACGCCTGCTGGAGCGCGGCGGCCAGCACGTCCGACGGGATGCCGTCGAGCTTGGTGTCGAGCTGCAGGGCGGTGACGAAGTCCCGGGTGCCGGCGACCTTGAAGTCCATGTCACCGAAGGCGTCCTCGGCACCGAGGATGTCGGTCAGCGTCACGTACTGGGTCTTGCCGTCGACCTCGTCGGAGATGAGGCCCATGGCGATGCCGGCCACCGGCGCCTTCAGCGGCACACCGGCGGAGAGCAGACCGAGCGACGAGGCGCAGACCGAACCCATCGAGGTGGAGCCGTTGGAGCCGAGCGCCTCGGAGACCTGCCGGATCGCGTACGGGAACTCCTCGCGCGACGGCAGCACCGGGATCAGCGCCCGCTCGGCCAGCGCGCCGTGCCCGATCTCGCGGCGCTTCGGCGAGCCGACCCGGCCGGTCTCACCGGTCGAGTACGGCGGGAAGTTGTAGTTGTGCATGTAGCGCTTGGACTTCTCCGGGGAGAGGGTGTCCAGCGCCTGCTCCATGCGGAGCATGTTCAGCGTGGTGACGCCCAGGATCTGGGTCTCGCCGCGCTCGAACAGCGCCGAGCCGTGCACCCGGGGCAGCACGCCGACCTCGGCGCTCAGCGGACGGATCTCGCGCGGGCCACGGCCGTCGATCCGGACCTGCTCCCGCAGCACGCGACCGCGCACCTCGGACTTGGTCAGCGAGCGGAAGGAGGCCGACAGCTCCTTCTCCCGACCCTCGAAGCGCGGGCCGAGCTCCTCCAGCAGGCGGGCCTTGACCGCGTCCAGGGCCTCCTCGCGGTCCGCCTTGCCGGCGATCTGCAGGGCCTCGGCGACGTCGGCGCGAGCGAACTCGGCGACGGCGTCGTACGCGTCGTCCTGGTACTCCAGGAAGACCGGGAACTCGGCGACCGGCTTGGCGGACACCTCGGCCAGCTCGCTCTGCGCGCGGCACAGCTCACGGATGGCCGGCTTGGCGGCCTCCAGACCGCTGGCCACGACCTCCTCGGTGGGGGCCGGGGCACCGTCGGCGACCAGCTTGACGGTGTGCTCGGTGGCCTCGGCCTCGACCATCATGATCGCGACGTCGCCGTCGGCCAGGGCGCGACCGGCCACCACCATGTCGAAGGTGGCGCGGCTCAGCTCCTCGTGGGTCGGGAAGGCGACCCACTGGCCGTCGACGTGGGCCATCCGGGTGGCCCCGATCGGGCCGGAGAACGGCAGGCCGGAGAGCTTCGTCGACATCGAGGCGGCGTTGATCGCCACCACGTCGTACGGGTGCTGCGGGTCGAGCGCGAGGATGGTCTCGACGACCTGCACCTCGTTGCGCAGGCCCTTGACGAACGAGGGGCGCAGCGGCCGGTCGATCAGGCGGCAGGTGAGGATGGCGTCCTCGCTGGGGCGACCCTCCCGGCGGAAGAACGAGCCGGGGATCCGGCCCGCGGCGTACATCCGCTCCTCGACGTCGACGGTCAGCGGGAAGAAGTCGAACTGCTCCTTCGGGTGCTTGCCGGCGGTGGTGGCGGAGAGGACGACCGTCTCGCCGAGCTGGGCGATGACGGAGCCGGCGGCCTGACGGGCCAGCCGACCGGTGGAGAAGGTGATCTCACGAGTGCCGAACGACCCGTTGTCGATCACGGCGGTGCGGGTTTCGGTGCCGAGTTTGGTCTCGGTCATGGTGCTGTAGTGCTCCTTCGCATCGGGGGCCACGACGCGGGAGCTGTACGGACGGCCGGTCTTCGATCGAAGCGCCCGGTACCACCGGCGACTGCCGGGGCCTCCGGAGGCCACTACCGGAGACCGGTACGCCGACGGCTCCCCTTGTCTCAGGTGCGCGCGGCCCGTGTCTCGGGTGGGACGCGGACGGGGGGAGCGACCCGCTGGGCCGCTCCCCCCGTCACGTCACCGACGCAGACCGAGTCGCTCGATGAGCGACCGGTAGCGGTTGATGTCCTTCTTCTGCACGTAGTTGAGCAGCCGGCGGCGACGGCCGACCAGCAGCAGCAGCCCACGGCGGCTGTGGTGGTCGTGCTTGTGCACCTTCAGGTGCTCGGTGAGCTCGGCGATCCGCTTGGTGAGGACCGCGACCTGCACCTCGGGCGACCCGGTGTCACCCTCGGCGGTCGCGTACTCTTCGCGGATCTTGGCCTTGGCCTGCTGGTCGAGCGCCATGTTCTCCCTGTTCTGGTGGGTTGTCGATACGGTTCGTCGGGCCGGGCTAGGGCACCGGCGACGAACGGCCTTCGCGCCCGCGGCGTCGAGCAGGCAGCGAGGCCCCACGTCGGTCAGCCGACGTCCACGCCAGCCTACCAGCACCTGGTCGGGATCGCCCTGACGAGCCCTCAGCCCAGCGCCCGGCGCGTCTGCGCGACGTCCTCGGTGATCTGGGCGACCAGCGGCTCGATCGCGTCGTACCGGACCTGCCCGCGCAGGCGGGACACGAAGTCCAGGGCGAGCCGCTCGCCGTACAGGTCGCCGTCGAAGTCCAGCGCGTACGCCTCGACCCGCCGCTCCCGGCCGGAGAAGGTCGGGTTGGTGCCGATCGAGACGGCGGCGGCCAGCGGGTGCGGCTGCCCCCGACGGATCATCCGGGCGGCGTAGATGCCGTCCGCCGGGACCGCCGCGTACCGGTGGCAGAGCAGGTTCGCGGTGGGGAAGCCCAGTTCCCGGCCGCGCTGGTCACCCCGGACCACGACCCCCTCCAGCCGGTGCGGTCGCCCGAGCGCGACGGCAGCAGCGGCCACGTCCCCCGCGTCGACGCAGGAGCGGATGTACGTGGACGAGAAGACCGTGCCCGCCTCGGAGACCAGCGGGGCGTCCTCGACGGCGAAACCGAACGTACGGCCGAGCCGGTCGAGCAGGGCGACGTCCCCGGCGGCCCGGTGCCCGAACCGGAAGTTGTCCCCCACCACCACCAGCGCGGCGTGCAGGTGCGCGACCAGGATGTCGTGCACGAACGCCTCGGCGGGCAGCCGGGAGAACTCGGCGGTGAACGGCACCACGCAGAGCACGTCCACGCCGAGCGACTCGATCAGCTCGGCCTTGCGGGCCGGTTCGGTGAGCACCGCCGGGTGGGAGCCGGGCCGGACCACCTCGGCCGGGTGCGGGTCGAAGGTGACCACCACCGACTGCACGCCCAGTTCACGGGCCCGGGCGACGGTGTGGCCGATGGTCGCCTGGTGCCCCTTGTGCACGCCGTCGAAGACGCCGATGGTGACGACGGACCGCCCCCACCCGCCGGGCACCGCGTCGAAGCCCCGCCACCGCTGCATGCTGTTCCTCCGCTAGTCCGCCCGCCCGTACCGACCGGGCCGGCATCCGCCGTCAGGCCGGGGCGAGCACGATCTCCGCGCGGGCCCGGCCACCCCGCTCGCTGACGATAGCGATCAACCCGCCGGCCGGATCGAAGACCGCGTACGGTCCGGCCAGCCCGACCGGCTCCAGCGGCCCACCGTGGGAGAGCACCTTCGCCTCGTCGGGTCCGGCGTCCCGGCGGGGGAAGAACCGGTCGGCGGCGGCCGCCAGCGGCACCCCGACCACGTCGGGCGCGCGCTGCTCCAGCTCGTCGAGGGTGGCGGCCTCGGCCAGGGTGAAGCCGCCCACCGCGGTCCGCCGCAGCGCGGTCAGGTGCCCACCGACCCCGAGCGCCAGGCCCGCGTCGCGCGCGATCGCCCGGATGTACGTACCGGTGGAGCAGGACACGTCGACGTCGACGTCGACGACGTCCGGCTGGTCGCGCCGGATCGCCAGCACGTCGAGGCGGGACACGGTGACCCGCCGGGGCGGCAGGTCGACGCTCTCCCCCGAGCGCACCCGCTTGTACGCCCGCTGCCCGTCGATCTTGATGGCGCTCACCGCGCTCGGCACCTGGTCGATCTCGCCGGTCAGGTCCGCCAGCGCGGCGTGGATCGCCGCGTCGGTGACGGTGCCGGCGGGCGTGGTGGCGATCACGTCGCCCTCCGCGTCGTCGGTGACCGTGGACTGGCCGAGGCGGACGGTGGCGGTGTAGCTCTTGTCCGCCCCGATCACGTACGTCAGCAGCCGGGTGGCCCGGTTCACGCCGATCACCAGGACCCCGGTGGCCATCGGGTCGAGTGTGCCGCCGTGGCCGACCCGCCGGGTCCGCGCGAACCGGCGGATCCTCGCCACCACGTCGTGCGACGTCATGCCGCCGGGCTTGTCCACCACGATCAGACCGTCAGTGCTCACGACGTGCAAGCCTGCCAGACCGCCCGCGCCCGCCCGACACCGGACGACCGGCCGGAAATCGGATGTACGCGCCGGTGGCGGCCCTGCCAGGATGGTGCGCCGATGGCGGCGAGGTGCCACCGGCGGATCGCGAGGAGACGAGATGGCCACGAGCGACGGCACCGTCCGCAAGCGAGGTCCCGAGCGCCCGGTGGGCCTGCGGACTCCGGAACAGCCGAGCATGTTGCCCGACTGGATGCGCGACCCGCCCCCGCCTCGACGCACCCTGGGGACCCGGGTCGGCGACCGCCTCGCCGCGCTGCCCGGAGCGCGGTGGCTGCGCGTCCGATGGTGGGCGTGGCAGAGACGGCAACGGCTCTACCAGCGCTATCCGGTCACCGCCAAGATCGTCATGATGGTCGTCGCCTGGACGCTCGCGCTGGTCCTGGTGCTGGCGGCCTACGGGATCTTCAGTCTGATCTGAACCGCCGCCGCATCGCCGTCACGCGACGGCGTCGGCGGTCCGCGTCTCGTCCCGGACCGCGCCGGTCACCGCCCAGGCACCGCTGCGCAGCCGCAGCACCAGACCGACCAGCCGGACGACGACGAACAGCATCAGGCCCGCCCAGATCCCGCCGAGGCCGAGCTCGAAGGCGTAGGCGAGCCAGATCGCCGGCAGGAACCCGCCCAGCGCACCGGCCATGGTCAGATTGCGCAGATAGCGGATGTCACCGGCACCGATCAGCACGCCGTCCAGGGCGAACACCACCCCGGCCAGCGGCAGCATCGCGACGAACCACGGCCAGGCCACCATCGCCTGCGCGTGCACGGCGGTGTCCGGGGTGAACAGTGCCGGCACCACACCGGCACCGGCCGCCACCAGCACTGCGAAGGCGGTGCCGCAGACCGCGCCCAGCCAGGCGACCCGGCGGGCCAGGGCCCGCGCCACCGCCGCGTCACCGCCGCCGAGGGCCGCACCGACCAGCGCCTGCGCGGCGATGGCCAACGCGTCGAGCACCAGCGCGGCGAAGAACCAGAGCTGCACGGCGATCTGGTGGGCACCGACCACGGCGGCACCGAACCGGGCCGCCACGGCGGTCGCCGACAGGAAGCTGACCTGGAACGCCACGCCCCGGATCAGCAGGTCCCGGCTGAGCACGAGTTGCTGGCGGATGACCCGCAGGTGCGGGCGCAGCGGGGCCCGCTCGGAGATCAGCGCGCCGACGAAGAGCACGCCGCCGAGGGTCTGTGCGACCGCGTTGGCCACCGCCGAGCCGATCATCCCCATCCCCACCGGATAGACCAGCACCGGACAGAGCACCGCGGAGAGCAGGTTCGGGCCGACCACGAAGAACAGCGGCCGTCGGGTGTCCTGCACGCCCCGCATCCAGCCGTTGCCGGCGGCGGCGAGCAGCAGACCGGGCGCACCGAAGGCGGCGACCCTCAGCCACTGCCCGGCGGCCTCACCCACCTCGCCACCGCCCGCGAGGGCGCCGGCCAGCGCGCCGCCACCGAACTGCATGGCGACCACGACCAGCACTCCCACCCCGAACGCCAGCCAGGAGGACTGCACGCCCTCGGCCACGGCGGCGGCCCGGTCACCGGCGCCGAAGCGGCGGGCGGCCCGGCCGGTGGTGCCGTAGGCGACCACGGTGCCCAGCCAGGCGGTCAGGGTCATCACGGTGCCGCCGACGGCCACCGCGGCCAGCGGCACGCGGCCCAGGTGGCCGACGACGGCGGTGTCGACGAGGACATAGATCGGCTCGGCGGCCAGCACCACGAGGGCGGGCAGGGCGAGCGCGGCGAACCGGCGCGGCGAGGCGACACGGCTGGCAACGGTGGTCTGGCTCATCGCCGCCGATCCTGGCACGCGATGTGTAAGGAGAGCAAGCTCCTGCGCCACTTACCCGTCGCGGGCGTCGGCCAGGACGGCGGGAGGGCGGGTGATGGTCGGTACGCGGCCGGTGGCGCGGGCCGCGCCGGGATCGTCAGGCGATCCGAGGCGGTGACGCCGTACGCGCGATGCGGCTCGGCGTCACCGCCGGGCGCGTACGGTCACTGACGGGTGTCCATCGAGGTCTGCAGGGCGCGGCGGGCCTGCTCGCGGGCCTCGTCGGTGGTCTCGGGCTTGGGCTTGGCGGGCATGGCGAACCCCTTCCAGGGCGCGCGCCGACTGGCGCGACGGCAGCACGGGCGGTGTACGACAGACACCCGGAACCGGCCCCAGGATCACCGGAGCTATGGACGGGTGGTGTGGTGGTTGGCCCGGGTCGGTCGACCCTGGAGGGGAAGCGACGCCGGGTAGGGCTCCGCTCCCGTGACCCGCGCCACAGCAGCACCGGTCTATTCCCAAGCTATCGTTCAGGTCCACATGGTGCGTGCTGTTCCCGCCATCTGGACCGGTGGAATCCCGGTCACCTGGCCAGGAAGTGCCAGCCCACCCACCACCAGAAGCCGAACATCCCGATCCGGCCCACCGGAACCGGACCGACCTCGTAGCGCATCACGTAGGCGCACATCTCGCCGAGCGTCGGAATGCGCGAGCCCTCCCGCCGCGCCATCCACTCGACCACCGCGAACAGCGCGAGGCCGACCAGGAACCCACCGATCGCCAGATACCGCATCATCGACGCACCAACCCCCAGAACGCCGACAGCCAGACCAGCCAGGCGGCGGAACGGACCAGCCGGTCCTCCAACAACGGGTCGGCCAGCAGCGAGAAGGTGGGGAAGTCGTCACCGGCCGCCGCGAAGAACGTGGCCCCCTCGAACACCCCGAACACCACCACCGGCAGCGTCCACCAGACCGCGCCGGAACCCAGGCGCTGCGGGGCCGGACGGGCCTGCACCCGCTTGGTCAGGCCCAGCCAGATCAACAGCCCGCCGGTGCCGAACACATAGAGGTTGGCCTCCGTGGAGAACGACGGGAACCGCCCGCCGACCAGCGATAGGGCCACCAGCACCGGTACGCAGACGACCGGTCTCTCCCACGTACGGGGGGCGTCGATCGTGAGGTCGTGGGGCTGCTCCATCACTCGATTCTCCCCGTCATCTCCCGGCGGCGGTATGGCAACACTCCCCCGAGCCACCCCTGAAATCACCCCTCGGGGTCGACACCGCTTCCCGGCCCGGGCGCCACCAACTCGGCGCGTACCCGGTCGACCACCTCGTCCACACTGCCCCGGCCGGTGAACCCGGCGGCGAGTCGATGCCCACCACCGCCCAGCGCGACCGCCACCCGGCTCACGTCCACCGCACCCTTGCTGCGCAGCGACACCGCCCACTCCTGGGGCCCGGTCTGCTTCACCACGCAGCTCACGTCGGCCTCGGCGGTGCACCGCACCGGATCGATCAGCGCCTCCAGAACGTACGGTCGCTGGTCGTGCCGGGCCAGGTCGTCCAGGGTCGCGTACGTCCAGACCAGGCCGTGCCCGGACGCCGCCTCGGGCTCCAGCCGGGCGCGGCCGAGCACCTCGCCGAAGAGGCGCACCGCGCCGAACGGGCGGCTGTCGAACACCCGCCGGGAGATCTCCCCCGGCCGGATGCCGGTGGACAGCAGACGGGCCGCCATCTCGTGCACGGCCGGAGTGGTCGCGTCGAACCGGAACGAGCCGGTGTCGGTGCTCAACGCCACGTACAGGCACTCGGCGATGCCGGCGTCCAGCGGGACGCCGAGCCGGGCCAGCAGCTCCTCCGCGACCACCGAGGTCGCCGCCGCCGCCGGGTCGACCAGGTTGACGTCACCGAAGCCGGAGTTGGAGGCGTGGTGGTCGAGCACCAGCGCGGTGCCCGGGCCGGCCAGCCGGTCGGCCAGGTCGCCGAGGCGCGAGTCGCTGGCCGCGTCGAAGCAGATCACCAGGTCCGGCTCCGGGTCGGCCTCGGTCGCCGGGACCAGCAGCTCCAGCCCGGGCAGGCCGCGGAACGGCTCGGGCACCTCCGGCGGCCCGGGGAAGGTCGCCTGCAACCGGCGTACGCCGAGCTGCCGCAGCCCGAGCCCGAACCCGAGCATGCTGCCCAGCGCGTCGCCGTCCGGGTTGACGTGGCAGATCAGCAGCACCCGCCCGGCGGGCACCACCTGGCGTACCGCCGCCACCGCCGCGGCCCAGTCGGCCTCGCTCGGCGCGGACCCGCCCGGGGACGACGACGTCGCCGCGTCCGTCGAGACTCCGGTGGTCGCCGCGTCCGGGTCGGCGGAGACCGCCGGCCCCTCGGCCGCGCCGGGGCGGGCCGGACTCGGCAGCGCCGCGCCCGGGCCCGACTCGGTCAGCGCACCGCCGGAGGGGGCGGTCACCGCCGTTCCCCGCTCCGGGTCTCGTCCGTGTCACCGGTGCCGGGCTGGTTCTCGGCCTCGGCGGCCTCGTCGGCCTCGTCTTCCTCGTCGTCGAGCCGGTAGGGCTGGGCCTCACCGGCGTACTCGGCCTTGGCGGCGAGGCGCTGCACCTCCGCGTCGGCAGTCCGGGCCGCGGCGAGCAGATCGTCGATGTGCTTCACCTGGTCCTGCACGTCGTCCAGGACGAAGGTGAGGGTCGGCGAGTGGCGCAGCCCGAGCGCCTTGCCGACGGTGCTGCGCAGCATGCCCTTGGCGCTGTCCAGCGCGGCGGCGGTGCCTGCCTGTGCCGCCGCGTCACCGAGCACGGTGTAGAAGACCGTGGCGTCGCGCAGGTCGGCGGTTATCCGGGCGTCGGTGATAGTGATCATGCCGAGCCGCGGGTCCTTGATCTGGCTCCGCACCACCGACGCGACCAGTTCACGCACCCGCTCCGCATGCCGACGTACCTTGGCCGGATCCGTCATCTCCGCCACCTCCACGGCGTCCCGCTGCCGGCCGGAACCGGCGACGCCGTCACCGGAGCCCGCACCGACCCCAACACTGGAAACCCTACCCGCGCCACGTGCTCCGGCGCGCGGGGCGGCAGGTGGCCGCGACCGCCACCGGTCAGTCCTCCGCGCCGTGCAGTCGGCGGCGCACCGACAGCAACTCGACCTCCGGTCGACCGGCCACCAGGCGCTCGCACGAGTCGAGCACCTCACGGGCGTGCGCCGCCTCCGCGGCCACGACCGCCACTCCTATCTCGGCTCGACCGTGCAGGTCGAGCGCACCCACCTCGGCGGCCGACACCTCGAAGCGGCGCAGCGCCGCCACGATCGGCCGTACGTACGATCTCTTCGCCTTCAGCGACCGGGAGTCGCCCGGCAGCAGCAGGTCGAACACTGCGGTTGCGGTGAACATCGCTGCGGACACTACCCGCACCCCACCCCACATGATCAAGGGGTTTACGCCATTCGGCGTAAACCCCTCGATCAGTGCGTCACTACCGGATCAGGCGCGAACCTTCTCCCGCATCTCGAAGGTCTCGATGATGTCGCCCGGCTGCACGTTGTTGTAACCGGACAGCGTCAGACCACACTCGAAGCCCTCGCGGACCTCGGTCGCGTCGTCCTTGAACCGCTTGAGCGAGCTGATCGTGATGTTGTCCGCCACGACCGTGCCGTCGCGCAGCAGGCGCGCCTTCGCGTTGCGTCGGATGATGCCCGACCGGACGATGCAACCGGAGATGTTGCCGATCTTGGACGAGCGGAAGACCTCGCGGATCTCCGCGCTGCCCAGCTCGACCTCCTCGTACTCCGGCTTGAGCAGGCCCTTGAGCGCCGCCTCGATCTCCTCGATGGCCTGGTAGATGACGGTGTAGTACCGGATCTCCACGCCCTCGCGGTCGGCCATCTCGCGGACCTTGTTGGAGGCCCGCACGTTGAAGCCGATGATCGTGACCGGCTCGGACGAGGCGCTCGCGAGCATGACGTTGCTCTCGGTGATCGCGCCGACGCCCCGGTCGAGGACCTTGAGCTGGACCTCCTCGGGGATGTCCAGGTTGAACAGCGCGTCCTCCAGGGCCTCCACCGAACCGGAGACATCGCCCTTGAGGATGAGGTTGAGCGACGTCTTCTCGCCCTCCTTGAGCTGCTCCATGAGCGTCTCGAGGGTGGCCCGGCCACGGGAGTTGGCGAAGGCCGCCGCCCGCCGCCGCGCCTGACGCTGCTCGGCGATCTGCCGCACCGTGCGGTCGTCCGCCGCGGCGAGGAAGGTGTCACCGGCACCGGGCACCGCGGTCAGGCCGAGGACCATGACCGGACGCGCCGGGCCGGCCTCGGTGACCTGGTTGCCGTTCTCGTCGAGCATCGCCCGGACCCGGCCGTGCGCCCCACCGGCGACGATCGAGTCGCCCGCCCGCAGGGTGCCCTTCTGCACCAGCACCGTCGCCACCGCGCCACGGCCCTTGTCCAGGTGCGCCTCGATGGCCACACCCTGCGCCGGCCCGTCGGTCGGAGCGGTCAGCTCCAGCGACGCGTCGGCGGTGAGCAGCACGGCCTCGAGGAGTTCCTCGATGCCGATGCCGGGCTTCGCGGCCACGTTGACGAACATGGTCTCGCCGCCGTACTCCTCGGCGACCAGGCCGTACTCGGTCAGCTGCTGGCGGACCTTGTCCGGGTTGGCCTCCGGCTTGTCGACCTTGTTGACCGCGACCACGATCGGCACGTCCGCCGCCTTGGCGTGGTTGAGCGCCTCGATGGTCTGCGGCATCACGCCGTCGTCGGCCGCCACCACCAGGATCACGATGTCGGTGACCTGGGCACCACGGGCACGCATGGCGGTGAACGCCTCGTGACCCGGGGTGTCGATGAAGGTGACCGCCCGGTCCTCGCCCTCGTGCGGGACGTGGACCTGGTAGGCGCCGATGTGCTGGGTGATGCCACCGGCCTCGCCGGCCACCACGTTCGCCTTGCGGATCGCGTCGAGCAGCTTGGTCTTACCGTGGTCGACGTGACCCATGACGGTCACCACCGGCGCACGGCTGACCAGGCGGTCCTCCGCGACCTCGGCGTCGAGGTCGATGTTGAACTGCGCGAGCAGCTCGCGGTCCTCGTCCTCCGGGCTGACGATCTGCACGTTGAAGCCGAGGTGCTCACCCAGCAGCAGCAGGGTGTCGTCGGAGCACGACTGGGTCGCGGTGACCATCTCGCCCAGGTTGAACATCTCCTGGACCAGCGAACCCGGGTTGGCGTTGATCTTGTCGGCGAAGTCCGACAGCGAGGCGCCACGGGAGAGCCGGACCGTCTGCCCCTGACCCCGGGGAGCACCCGAGCTCATGGTCGGGGCCGACAGGTTGTCGAACTCCTGTCTGCGCTGCTTCTTGGACTTGCGACCACGGGTCGGCTTGCCACCCGGACGCCCGAAGGCACCGGCGGCACCGCCGCCACGGCCACGACCGCCGCCACCCGGACGACCGCCGCCACCGGCCGGACCACCCGGCCGGAAGCCACCACCGGCACCGGCGCCACCGCCGCCACCGGGGCCGCCACGGTAGCCGCCGCCACCGCCACCACCACCGGGGCCGCCACGGTAGCCGCCGCCACCGCCACCACCACCGGGGCCGCCACGGTAACCGCCGCCGCCGCCGCCACCCGGACGACCGGCACCGCCGCCACCGGGACGACCGGCACCCGGGCCACCCGGACGACCGGGACGCTGACTCGGCATGGAGGCCGGGCTGGGCCGCGGCGGCATCGAGGCGGGACTCGGCCGCGGCGGCATCGAGGCCGGGCTGGGCCGGGGGCCACCGGCACCGGCGGCCGGCGGCCGCTGCTGCTGGCTGCCCTGGATACCGAAGGGGTTGTTACCGGCGCCACGCGCCGGCGGGCGACCCTGCCGACCACCCGGGCCGGGGTTCGGGCCACCGGGACGACCCGCAGCCGGGGAACCCGGGCGGGGCGGCATGGTGCCGGGACCGGGCCGCGGACCCGGACGGGCGCCACCGTCGGCCGGAGGCTCCCGGCGGACGTTCTCGCGCTGCTGCTGGCGGGCGGCCTGCGCGGCCTTGACCGCGGCCTCCTGCTCGGCCTTCAGCGCGGCGGCGCGCGCCTCGGCGGCGGCCACCTCGATGTCGTGGGCACTCGCCGGCTTGGCGACCGGGGCCGCCGCCGGCGGAGGGCCGGGAACCGGCGCCTTCGGCTTCGGCCCGGGCATCGCCGGACGCCGCGGCGGCGTCGGCTTGGCGGTGACCCGGGGCTCGCCGGGGGTCGACGGCGGGGCGGGTGCTGCCGTCGGAGCCGGTGCGGCCGACGGCGCAGCCGCCGGGGCACCAGAGCCGCCGGAGGCGACGAACGCGTTACGAAGTCGCCGGGCGACGGGCGCCTCGACGGTGCTCGACGCGGACTTGACGAACTCGCCCATTTCCTTCAGCTTGGCGAGAACGGTCTTGCTTTCGACCCCGAGCTCTTTCGCAAGCTCGTGTACGCGGGCCTTGCCTGCCACTGCACTCCTCACTCCGAGGTCGTGCGGGCAGCACCCGCAGCGACCTCACTCGTGCACTTGAAGCCTGGTCATTTCTGGGACTTCATCGTGTGCTCATGTCGGTCGTCCTACCTTGCTAGCGGCCACACCCGGTCGGATGACCGGACGTGGTGGTTAACGCGTCAGGTACTCCGCGAGGGTGCCGTCATCTGGAACCCCGGCGAGGCGCAGCGCGCGCCCGAAGGCGCGACGCCGCACTGCCTGCGCGAAGCAGGCCGGATCTGGGTGCATGTTCGCTCCCCGACCCGGCAGTCTACGGGCCGGATCGGGTCGAAGGCTGAATCCAGCCTCGTCACCGACCGCGACGATCCGTAGTAGTTCACTGGCCGGTGCCCGCCGTCGGCAACCCACACAGGTGCGCTCCGGCAGCGCGCGTCGTGCCACTGGAAAGAGTCTACCCCTAGCTACCCGAGACCGCTCCGCCTGGCTCCCGGACGTGATCGGCCCCCGGGCGGCCGCTGGAGCCGGCCTGTTCGGCGTCGGACCGGATGTCGATCCGCCAACCGGTCAACCGGGCAGCAAGGCGGGCGTTCTGCCCTTCCCGCCCGATCGCCAGGGAGAGCTGGAAGTCCGGCACGGTCACCCGGGCCGCCCGGGCACCCAGGTCCACCACCTCGACCCGCAGCGCCTTGGCCGGCGACAACGCGTTGCCGACGAAGCTCGCCGGGTCGTCGGACCAGTCGATGATGTCGATCTTCTCGCCGTGCAGCTCGCTCATCACCGCCCGGACCCGCTGCCCCATCGGGCCGATGCAGGCGCCCTTGGCGTTGACTCCGGGAGCGGTGGAGCGGACCGCGATCTTCGTACGGTGACCGGCCTCACGCGCGATCGCGCTGATCTCGACCGTGCCGTCGGCGATCTCCGGCACCTCCAGGGCGAAGAGCTTCTTCACCAGGTTCGGGTGGGTACGCGACAGCGTGATCTGCGGGCCGCGCATCCCCTTGGCCACGTGCACCACCACGCAGCGGATCCGCTCGCCGTGGGTGTACCGCTCCCCGGGCACCTGCTCGGACTGGGGCAGCACCCCCTCCAGCTTGCCCAGGTCGACCGTGACGATGCCCTTCTCGGCCCGGGCCTCGTGCGCCTGCACCACACCGGTCACCAGGTCACCGTCGCGGCCGGCGTACTCGCCGAAGTGCACCTCGTCGGTGGCCTCCCGCAACCGCTGGAGGATGACCTGTTTGGCGGTCATGGCGGCGATCCGCCCGAAGTCGTGCGGAGTGTCGTCCCACTCCCGATCAACGGTGCCCTCGTCGCCCAGTTCCTGGGCGTAGACCAGGGCCACGCCGGTCTTGCGGTCGATCTCCACCCGGGCGTGCGGCTGCGCACCCTCGGTGTGCCGGTACGCGGTCAGCAGCGCGGTCTCGATCGCCGCGAGGATCGTGTCGAACGGGATCTCCCGCTCGCGCTCGAGTGCGCGCAGCGCCGCGAGGTCTATGTTCACCTCTCCTCGTCCTCCACATCATCGTCATCGTCATCGTCGTCGAGGTCTTCTGATTCGGCCAGTTCGTCGAGGCGGCTGAACTCGACCTGCACCCGGCCCGGCCCCAGCTCGGCGTACGCCCACTCGGCGCGCTCGGTGTCGGTCTCCAGCACCACGCGCTCGTCGTCGGCCTCCACCACCCGCCCGGTGACCTGCCGGTCGCCGGCCGTCCCGCCACCGCGCACGGTCACCCGGACCAGCCGGCCGACGTTGCGCCGCCAGTGCCGGGGCAGGGTCAGCGGCCGGTCCACGCCCGGCGAGCTGACCTCCAGTTGGTACTCCCCGGCGACGATGTCGCCGCCGGCTTCCTCGGCCGCGTCCAGCGCCGCCGAGACCGCCCGCGACACGTCGGCGACCGCGTCCAGGTTGATGCCGCCGTCGGCATCGACGATCACGCGTACCACGTGCCGCCGGCCGGCCCGGGAGACGGCCAGGTCCTCCAGGTCGTAGCCGGCCTCGGCGACGACCGGCGCGATCACCGCGCGCAGCCGCTCGCGGCGGGCGGACAGGTCGCCCCGGCCACCCTGCGCGCTGCGCGGCGCGGGACCACCTCGCGGAGCCTGGCCGCCACGGGGTCGCCCCGTCGTTCTGGTGGCACGGCCACGCTGCGTCATCTGTTGGACCTTCCACTACTCGTCGGCCGCCACGCCGGTACGCCACCGGTGCGGGCGCGCCGGTGGTTGCGCAGAGCGTAACGCGCCCGGCGGAAGAGAGCCCGGGCGGCGCACCGGCGCCACCGCGCCACACGGCCCGCGCCGATGGTGTTGACTTGTCCGGTGGTGATGGGCATGACGAGTCAATCGGACGGGTCCGCCGAGCTGTCCCGGCGCACGGTCCTGCGGGCCGGTGCGCTGCTGGCGCTGGGTGGGGCCGCCGTGCCGCTGAGCGGTTGCGGTCTCTTCGGCGGGGACGAGCGGCCACCGGAGCCGGATCCGCTGGACCCGCTGGTGGACGAGTCGCTGAGTCTCGCCGCGGGGCTGCGCGCCGCCGCCACCGCCCACCCCGACCTGGCCGCCCGGCTCGTCCCGCTCGCCGAGTCACACGAGGCACACGCGGCCGAACTGGCCCGGTTGACCGGTGCCGCGACGCCGTCCGGCTCGGCCGTGCCGACCGGGCCGTCCTGGTCCGCGCCCGCCGTCGGGTCGGGCGAGCCGACCGCCGCGCTGGCCGCGCTGCGCCAGGCCGAGCGGTCCGGCCGGGAGTCGGCCAAGGCCGCCTGCGCCGCCGCGCCCGCCGAGCGGGCCGCGGTGCTGGGCTCCGTCGCCGCCGCCCGTGCCAGCCACCTGGAGGCGCTGCGATGAGCGGATGGAGCACCGGGCGCGGTGCGCCGGCCGGGCCCGGTGAGGCGCTCGCCGGGGCGTTGACCGCCGAGTACGCGGCCATCTGGGCCTACGGCCCGATCGGAGTGCGCCTGCCCCGTGACGAACGGGCGGCCGCCGCCGAGGCGGAGGCGGCCCACCGGGGCCGGCGGGACGCACTGGTGATGCAGATCAGCACCGGTGGCGGGACCGTGCCGCCGGACCGGGCCGGCTACGCCCTGCCCTTCCCGGTGACCGACCGGGCCAGCGCGCTGCGGCTCGCGATCGTGGTGGAGGAGCGTACGGCGGCGTTCTGGCGGGCGGCGCTGCCGGTCAGCACCGGCGCCGAGCGGGAACGCGCCCTGGCCGCTCTGGTCGAGTACGCGGTCCGGGCGACGCGGTGGCGGCGGAGCGCCGGCACCACCCCGCTGACCGTGCCGTTCCCGGGTCGCCCCGCCTGAGGGACACGCCCGTCGATGGGTAGGCAGCATCACGGTCCGCACCGGTTGCGGATGGCATACCAGGTATGCATACTCCGGTTCCATGTCCATCCGTCACGGCCTGCTCGCCCTGCTCGAACGCGGCCAGATGTACGGCTACCAGCTCCGGGCCGCCTTCGAGGAGTCGACCGGTTCCACCTGGCCGCTCAACATCGGGCAGGTCTACACCACCCTGTCCCGGCTGGAGCGGGACGGGCTGGTGCGGTCGTTGCCGGAGAGCGAGGCCGGGCAGCGGCCGTACGAGATCACCGAAGCCGGACGGGCGGACCTGACGCTGTGGTTCGCCACCCCGATCAGCCGCAACGACCGGCCCCGCGACGAACTGGCGATCAAGCTGGCGTTGGCGCTGACCACGCCGGGGGTGGACGTTCGCTCCGTGGTGCAGACCCAGCGCACCGCGACGATGCGGACACTCCAGGAACTGACCCGGCTGAAGTACTCCAGCGACCGACCCGAGGACCTGCCGTGGCGACTGGTGCTGGACGCGATGGTCTTCCAGGCCGAGGCGGAGGTGCGCTGGCTCGACCACTGCGAGAGCAGCCTGGTGCGGCATCGCCCCCCAGCCTCCGGCCCGACGCCACTGCCCGAGGCGGCGGGCCGCAGTGGTGAGGAGGCCTGGCGGTGAGCGCGGACGACCGGCCCGCGTCGGCCACCCGCGACACCCCCACGACACCTGACTCCAGCCGACCCGACGGCGCCGGACCCGACCCGGAGGCGGTGCTGGAGCTGCGGGACGTGCACCGGACGCACGGCAGCGGCCCGGCCGCGGTGCACGCGCTGCGCGGGGTGAGTCTGGTCGTCCGCCCCGGCGAACTGGTCGCCGTGATGGGTCCCTCCGGCTCCGGCAAGTCCACGCTGCTGACCCTGGCCGGCGGGCTGGACAGCCCGACCGACGGTCACGTGCTCGTCGAGGGACAGCCACTGCACGCCCTGGACCGGCGTGGTCTGGCCCGGCTGCGCCGTCGCCGGATCGGCTACATCTTCCAGAACCTCAACCTCATCGGCAGCCTGACCGCCGCCGAGAACGTCGCCCTCCCCCTCGAACTCGACGGCGCGGGCGTACGCCGGGCCCGCCGGCTGGCGCTCGACGCGCTGACCGAGGTGGGTCTCGCCGAACTCGGCGACCGCTTCCCCGACCAACTCTCCGGCGGCCAGCAGCAGCGTGTGGCGATCGCCCGGGCACTGGTCGGCGAACGGCGTCTGGTGCTGGCCGACGAGCCGACCGGGGCGCTGGACTCGCAGACCGGTGAGGCCGTCCTGCGGCTGCTGCGCCGCCGGGTCGACGCCGGAGCGGCCGGCGTGCTGGTCACCCACGAGGCGCGGCACGCCGCCTGGGCGGACCGGGTGGTGTTCCTGCGCGACGGAGTGGAGGTCGACTCGACCGCCCCGCTGGCCGGCGTCGACGCGCTGCTCTCCGGCAGTCCTCGGTGAGCCTCCGCCCCCATCCGCGGCCGGTGCACGACCTCCCACCCGAGCGGCCCCGCCGGAGCCGGTCGGCCGAGACGCTCGGTTCCTGGCGGGCCGCGCTGCGGATCGCCCGGCGTGAGGCGACGCGGGCCCGTGGGCGTACCGCTCTGGTGCTGGCGATGATCGTCCTGCCCGTCCTGGCCCTGTCCTTCATCGCGGTCAGCGCGGACATGGCCCAGCTCGATCCCGCCGAGAAGCTGGAGCAGCGGCTCGGCAACGCCGACGCGGAGCTGCGGGTGGTCAGTCAGGGGCCGGTCACCCAGAACGCCGACGGCAGCGTTTGGAACGCGCCGGAGGATCGGATCCCCGAGACGGTCACCGTGGACGACATCCTCCGGCTGCTCCCGGCGGACAGCCAGGTCTCCCCGGTACGCCGCTGGGTGCCGATGCCGGTCCGGGACGGCACCCGGATCCGCGACGACGTATCCGCCACCGAGGTCGACCTCACCGATCCGCTCGCCGGCGGCCTCGTTCGGGTCCACGAGGGTCGGGTGCCGGCCACGGCCGACGAGGTCGCGCTGAACCGGGCCGCTCGGCGCACCCTCGGCGTCGACGTCGGGGGCGCGCTCAACGCCGGGGACGGCACGAGGAGCTGGACCGTCGTCGGTGTGGTCGAACTGCCGGAGTCGCTGGAGCCGATGGCGTTCCTGCGTCCCGCCGGTGAACCGTCGGGTTCGCTGGACCACGACACCGTGTTCCTGGTCGACCTGCCCGAGCCGGTCACCGACGATCTGTTCCGCCACCTCAACCGCAACGGAGTGGTGGTCGGTGCCCGCGTCTGGGCTCCGTCGAGCCCGGTGGAGGCGGTCCGTCCGCTCGGTAACAGCCTGGGCGCGGAGGCGATCGGCACCGGGATGCTGATCGGCGGACTGGGCCTGCTGGAGGTGGTCCTGCTGGTCGGCCCGGCCTTCGCGGTGGGGGTCCGGCGACGGCGGCGGGAGCTGGCGCTCGTCGCGGTGGCGGGCGGCGACGCGGCGCAGCTCCGCCGCGTGGTGCTCGCCGACGGCGTGCTGCTGGGGTGCCTCGGTGCCGCCGTCGGGGTGGCGCTCGGCGTGCTCTCCGCGTTCGCCGCCCGGCCGCTGGTCGAGGAGTTCGTCTTCCAGCACCGCTTCGCCGGGTACCGCGTCTGGCCGGCGGCGCTGGGCGTGATCGCACTCGTCGCCGTACTCGCCGGGGTGCTGGCCGCGCTCGCGCCGGCCTGGACCGCCGCCCGGCAGGACGTGGTCGCCGGGCTCGCCGGCCGACGCGGCGCACCCACCCACCGGCGGCGCTGGCTGGCGCTCGGTGTGCTGCTCGCCGTCACCGGGTTGGTCATCGCCGGGATCGGTGCGGCGATGGTCCGTTCGTCGATCATCCTCGCCGGGCTGGTGCTCGGCGAACTCGGGCTGGTCTTCGCCACGCCGACGCTGGTCGGGCTGCTGGCCCGGCTCGGCCGGTTCCTCCCGCTGGCGCCCCGGATCGCGGTACGCGACGCCAGTCGCAACCGTTCCTCGACCGCGCCGGCCATCTCGGCGGTGATGGCGGCGGTCGCCGGCAGCGTCGCTCTGGGGGCCTTCCTGGCCAGTGAGGACATCCGATCCGACGAGCAGTACCGTCCGCTGCTGCCGGACCGGACGGTGCTGGTCACCGCCCACGACCCGGGGGCCGACGGTTCACTCGGCCGGGACACCGTCACCGCTGCGGCCCGGGACCATCTCGGTGCCGCGACGGTCGCCCCGCTGATCGCGGCCGGCTGCCGGCCGGTCTTCGACGCCTGTCTGGTGAGCGCGGTGCCGCCAGCGGAACAGTTCTGCCCGTGGCGCCCCTACGACACGATGAGCGAGGCCGACCAGCGGCGGGCCCGGGCCGACCAACGCTGTCAGGGGCCGTCCGAGGACCACCTCGACGGCTATTTCCAGGTGGCGGTCGACGACGGCACGGCGCTGCCGATGCTCACCGGTGCCGCGCCGGCCGAGGTCGCCGACGCCACGGCCGTCCTGCGCGCGGGTGGCGCGGTGGTCACCGACCCGCGCTACCTCGCCGACGGTCGCCTGCACCTCCGGGTCGAGCCGGACGACCGCACGGCGGAGGCGGCCACCACGACCGTGCCCGGGTACGCGACGCGGAGCGACATGCGGCCACCCTGGCTACTGCTCTCGCCCGCTGCGGCCGACCGCCTCGGCCTCACCGTCCGGCAGACCGGTTGGGCCGTCGCCGCCGACGAGCCGCCGGAGCAGCGGCAACGGGACCGGTTCGTCGACGCGTTGGAGTCCCTCGGTCCGGTCGGCGCACAGTTCGAGGTCGGCAAGGGCTTCGGCGGCGCCGAGCCGTTCCTGCTCCTGCTCGCCGGAGTCTCGGCGCTGGTGACGGTGGGGGCCGCCGGGATCGCCACCGGACTCGCCGCCGCCGAGGGGCGGGCCGACCTGTCCACCCTCGCGTCGGTCGGTGCCGGTCCGGGCGTGCGACGACTGCTGTCGCTCTGCCAGGCCGGGGTGATCGCCGTGCTCGGCTCGTTGCTGGGCATCGTCGCCGGGCTCGGCTCGGCGGCGATCATCCTGACCTTCACCAACCGACGGTTGACCGAGGGGTGGCCGGTGGAGTCGCCGTACCCGCTGGTGGTGCCCTGGCTCACCCTCGGCGTGCTGGTCGTGGTGCCGCTGGTCGCGATGGCCGGGGCGGCGCTGCTGACCCGATCCCGGCTGCCGGTGGAACGCCGCCTGGACTGAAGGGACGCGGGCGGAGCGGCGGCGGCGTTGTCGTACCGACGCCGGTGGATGCAGAATGTCCCGATGTCCATAGTGCGGAACGTGACCCGCCGGATCGGCCACCACCCCTGGTTCGGCGCCACGGCCCGGCTGCTGGTGCCGCTCGACCGGGCGGTCGGCCGGCTGACCAAGGGTCGAGTGGTCGCGCTCGGGCTGGTGCCGTCCCTGATCATCACCACCACCGGCCGCCGCTCCGGCAAGCCGCGCAGCAACCCGCTGCTCTATGTGCGCGACGGCGACGGGTACGTGGTGGTCGGCTCCAACTGGGGCCAGGCCCAGCAGCCCGCCTGGTCGCTGAACCTGCTCGCCGAACCGCGCGCCGAGGTGGACGTGTCCGGGCGTCGCATCGCGGTCCGCGGCGAACCGGCGACCGGTGCCGAACGCGAGCGGCTGTGGCGACTGCTGGTCGACGCCTGGCCCGCGTACGAGGCGTACGTGCGGCGGGCCGGCGACCGGGAGATCCGGGTCTTCCGGTTGGTGCCGACGGCCTCCGGCACGCCCGACGGCACGGACGCGCCGGACGGGCCGCCCGCGCCGCACTAGGGTGTGCGGTGACCGGGCCGTCGCTGCCGGCGACGGTCCGCACGGTGGCGCGATCGTGGGGTGGTCGGTGTGGACGGTGCCCAGGAGCACCGGAACGATCCCCGGTGGCACGTGGCCGAACGCGTCGCCGAGGCGGTCCGTCGACGCTTCCCCGCCGACGTGCTCGCCGTCGCGGTGCACGGGCCGCTCGCGCACGGCGACGACGACGGCGGAGGGGACAGCGAGGTCGGGCTGCTGGTGGTCACGTACCGACCCGGCACTGGGCCGCCCTCGGCCACCCGGCGGGTCGACGGGGTGCTCGTCGACCTGACCGTGGCCGCCGCCGAGGAGCGCCTGCGTCAGGCCCGGCAGCTCACCTCGCGGTGGCCGCTGACCGCCGACCGGTACGTGACGACCCGGCCGCTGCACGATCCGACCGGGTGGCTGCGCACCCTGCGCGACGAGCACCTCGGGCGGCTGGCGAGGGCCCGTCCGGCCGAGTTCAGCGGTGCCGCCCGCCGGGCGTGGTATCGAGGCAGCGCCGCGCACGCGCGGGCGGTCCGGCTGGCCGAGTGGTACGAGACAGACCAGGCCCTGCTGATGCTCGGCGAGGCGCGGCTGGCCGCCGCGACCGTCACCGGGCTGCTCAGCCGCACCTACTTCCGCGACTCCGGCGACGCGGTCCGGCGGACCGGGCTGGCCGGGGCGGACATGACCGAGGTGGGCGCGGTGCTGGCCCGCCAGTCGGCGGAGCTGACCGCCCGGGGCCGGCCGGTCGACGGGACCGTCGACGATCTGTTCGCCGGCTGACCGTGCGTCGGCTCAGCCCAGGCCGCCCTGCACGCCGATCAACGCACCGACCAGGTAGGTGGCCGCCGCGGCGGCGGCGCCCAGGAGCAACTGCCGCATCCCGCCGGTCCACCAGCGCCGGTTGGTGAACCGCGAGACGACCGCGCCGGCCACGAAGAGCCCGAGCCCGCCCACCGCCAGGGCCAGCGCCAGGCTGGTCGCGCCGAGAAGGTACGGCAGCAGCGGCACCAACGCGCCGACCGAGAAGCAGAGGAACGACGACAGCGCCGCCGCCCACGGGTTGGGTTGCTCGTCCGGGTTGACGCCCAACTCCTCCTGGACGTGCATCCGCAACGCCTGTTCCGGATGCTGGCGGACCGCCTCGGCCACCTGGACGGCAAGATCCTCGGGCAATCCCCGCGCCATCCACATCTCGGCGAGTTCCCGGGCCTCCTCCTCGGGGTGGCGTTCCAGTTCGCGCCGCTCCTTGGCCACCTCGGCGGCGATCTGCTCGTTGGCCGAGCGGACACTCGTGTACTCCCCGAGCGCCATCGAGATCGCGCCGGCGACCAGACCGGCGGTGCCGGTCAGCACGATGGCCTGCGGCGAGACGCCGCCACCGCCGACGCCCGCGATCAGGGCGATGTTGGTCACCAGGCCGTCCATGGCACCGAAGACGGCGGGTCGCAGCCACCCGCCGGAGACGTCCGCGTGGTGGTGCTCCCGCAGGGCCGCAGGGGTGTCGGTCACGGCAGCGTCAGGATCTCGTACCCGTCCTCGGTCACCAGCACCGTGTGCTCGAACTGGGCGGTCCACTTGCGGTCCTTGGTGACCACCGTCCAGCCGTCCTCCCACATGTCGTACTGGTGGGTGCCGAGGGTGATCATGGGCTCGATGGTGAACGTCATGCCCGGCTCCATCACGTCGGTGGGCCGTGGGCTGTCGTAGTGCGGCACGTACAGGCCGCTGTGGAACGCCTCGCCGATGCCGTGGCCGGTGAAGTCGCGGACCACGCCGTAGCCGAACCGCTTCGCGTACGACTCGATGACCCGGCCGATGACGTTGATCTGCCGGCCCGGCGCGACGGCCTTGATGCCCCGCGTCATCGCCTCGTGGGTCCGCTCGACCAGCAGCCGGACCTCCTCGTCGACCTCGCCGACGCAGAAGGTGGCGTCGGTGTCGCCGTGCACCCCGCCGATGTACGCGGTCACGTCGACGTTGATGATGTCGCCGTCGGCCAGCACGGTGGTGTCCGGGATGCCGTGGCAGATCACCTCGTTGAGGCTGGTGCAGCAGGACTTCGGGAAGCCCCGGTAACCCAGCGTCGACGGGTACGCGCCGTGGTCGACGAGGAACTCGTGCACCACCCGGTCGATCTCGTCGGTGGTCACACCGGGCTTGCAGTGCTCACCGGCGAGCTGGGTGGCCTGCGCGGCGAGCCGCCCGGCGACACGCATCTTCTCGATCGTCTCCGGCGTCTGCACGTGCGACCCCTGCCACGGCCGGGGGGCCTTCTTGCCGACGTACTCCGGTCGGACGATGTGGGCGGGCACCGGCCGCCACGGGGAGAGCGTGCCTGGGGTCAACGGCGCACGGACGGTCATGCGGCAAGCCTATCGCCGCGCTCCGGGCGACCCCCACCACCGTCGGTCGCCCACGGTTGTTGCCCTACCACAAGTGCTGTGTCAAGGTGTCAGCGTGGATCAAGGGGGAGCACCGCCCGTCTTCTCCGCCAGCGCGGAGATCGACGGTGATCACCTCCGCGTGGTGGTCACCGGCGAGGTGGACATGGCGACCGCGGACACCATGCTGCAGACCGCGCTGCGCGAGCCGGCCACCCGGCTGACCCTCGACCTGCGCGCGGTGAGCTTCTTCGACTCGGCGGCGATCCACGCGGTGGTGCGGCTCGCCCGTCACTATCCGGACACCCTGGCGGTGCTGCCGTCCCGGCAGGTCAGCCGTGTGCTGCACATCGCCGGCCTGGGCGAGCAGCACTGGTTGCGGCCGGTCTGACCCGCTGCGCCCACCGGCTCAGGCGCCCAGTTCCCGACGCAGGGTCACCTCCGTGCCCTCCGCGGTGCGGTTGACCGACAGCTCCCCGAGTGCCTGGATCAGCGACAGTCCCCGTCCCCGGAAGCCCGACCCGGTCGACTCCCGCCAGCGTCCGCTGTCGCGTACGGTCGCGGTCACCGTCCGGCCCTCCACGGTCACCTCGATGCCGATCGTCGGCTCCACCGGGTCGACCGGGTGCTCGATGGCGTTCGCCGCCGCCTCGGAGACCGCCACCGTGAGGTCGAACAGGTCGGTCTCGTTCACCCCGTGCGCGACCAGGAAGTCCTCCAGGCGCTTGCGCAGCACGCTCAGCCGAGTCGGGTCGGCGGGCAGCCGCAGCGCGAACCGGTTGAGTTCGGCGGCCTCCAACGCGAGCACCGCCACGTCGTCACGGCGGGGCCGGTCGACGACCCGCTGCACGACCGCGTCGACCAGGTCCACCACGTGCTCCCCCGGCCGGGTCGCGTCGGCGCGGAGCTGGGCCAGCGCGTCGTCGATGTCGACGTTCCGGTCCTCGATCAGGCCGTCGGTGTAGAGCAGCAGCCGGTCGCCGGGACACAGCTCGCCGGTGACCGTCTCGTACTCCGCACCGGGGATCGCGCCGACGGGCGGACCCAGCGCCCGGTCGTGCAGGAACGCCACGTCGCCTCCTCGGATCAGCAGCGGGGACGGATGTCCGGCGTTGGCATACCGCAGCCGCCCGGTACGCGGGCTGAACCACAGGCAGAAGACCGTGGCGAAGGAGCGGGACTCGGTCGAGCCCACCAGTCGGTTGAGCCGGGTCAACGACTCCCCCGGATCGAACCCCTCCAGCACGTACGCCCGCAGCGCGTTGCGCAACTGGCCCATGGCCGCCGCAGCCGGCACCCCCTTGCCGACCACGTCGCCGATGACCAGGACCATCTCGTCGTCCTCGCGGGTCACCACGTCGTACCAGTCGCCGCCGACCTCGACGTCGTCGCTGCCGGGCAGGTAGCGGCTGGCCACCACGGCACCGGGCAACTGGGGCAGGGTGCGCGGCAGCAGGCTGTGTTGCAGGGTGGTGGCGATGCGGTGCTCCACCTCGTAGAGCTGCGCGTTCTCCAGTCGTACGCCGACCAGCCGGGCGAGTTGGGTCAATGCCGCCTCGTCCGTGCCGGCCGGCTCGGCGACCGCACGCCACACCCGCAGTTCGCCGAGGCGCTTGCCACCCACGCCGGTCAGCGGCAGGACGAAGGCCGGGTCGGCGGCGCTGGTGCCGCCGCCGTCGGCCTCGAACCGGGCGTCACCGGCGGTGACGGACACCCGGACCGCCTCGGCGAGACTCAACGCGTGCCGCGCCGCGACCTGGAGCACCTCGTCCGTGGAGCGCGCGGTGTTCACCGCCACGGCGGCGTCCGCGAGTGCGGCCAACCGCCGGATGAGTTGGCCGCGCAGTTGGCCGAGTTCGACGTTGGCCCGTACCCGGGCGACCAGTTCCTGCCCGGAGAAGGGCTTGGTCAGATAGTCGTCGGCACCCACCGCGAGGCCGGCCACCTCCTCGGCCGAGCCGGCGCGGGCGGAGAGCAGCACGATCGGCACGTACCGGGTGCGCGGGTCGGCGCGCAGCGCGGCGACCAGGCCGAAGCCGTCCAGCCGCGGCATCATCACGTCGGTCAGCACCAGGTCGAAGTCGGTGTCGGCGGCCAGTCGCAGGGCGTCCACGCCGTCGGTGGCGGTGAACACCTCCCAGGTCGACGCGAGCAGCCGGGTGACGTGTTCGCGTAGGTCCGGGTTGTCGTCGACGACCAGGATGCGGCCCGCCGACCCCGGGTGGCGCGTCTCTCCCGCCCCGGACCGGCCGTCGCTCCAGCGCTCGGTCTCGGCGACGAAGAGCGCGCTCTGCTGGGGCTCGCGGTCGGTGCCGGTCTCGGCCACCCGGTCCGCCGGCAGGTGCCCGGAGCCGAACGGGACGGTGACGACGAAGCGGCTGCCCTCGTCGACCCGGCTGGTCGCGTGGACTCCGCCGCCGTGCATCTCGGCCAGTTCCCGGACCAGCGCCAGGCCGATCCCGGTGCCCTCGTGGCTGCGCGACCGTACCCCGGGCGCCCGGTGGAACCGCTCGAAGACGTGCGGCAGTTCCTCGGCGACGATGCCCACGCCGGTGTCGACGACCTCCAGGCGGGCCATCCCGTCGACCGCCCGGACCTCGATCCGGATCTCCCCGTCGAAAGTGAACTTCACCGCGTTGCTGACCAGGTTGAGGACGATCTTCTCCCACATCTCCTGGTCGACGTAGACCGGCTCGGGCAGCGGCGGACAGTCCACCGTCAGCCGCAACCCGGCGCGTTCGGTGGCCGAGCGGAACGTGCTGGCCAGTCGGGCCGTGTAGTCGGCCAGGTCGATCGGCTCGTAGTGCGCGGCCAACCGGCCGGACTCCAGCCGGGAGAAGTCGAGCACCGTGTTGACCAGCTTGAGCAGCCGCAGCGCGTTGCGGTGCATCATCGTCAGCCGTTGGGTGTACGGCTCCGGCAGGCCGGGGTCGGCGAGCAGATCCTCCAGCGGGCCGAGCACCAGGGTCAGCGGGGTGCGGAACTCGTGGCTGACGTTGGCGAAGAAGTTGGTCTTCGCCAGGTCCAGGGCCGCCAGCTCGGCGGCCCGGGCCTGCTCCTGCTCGTACGCCCGCTGCTTGCCGACGGCCCGCGAGACCTGTGCGGCGACCAGTTCGAGGAAGGTGCGGTAGTCGTCGGAGAGCGGCAGCCGGCGGGCCACCCCCAGCACCAGCACGCCCGCCTGCTCCGCGGTGGCGGTGATCGGCAGCAGCAGCGCCTCGTCGGCGGCGTCGGCCGGCACCTCACCGAACAGGTCGGCGGTGGACACCGTGCCGCCCCCGGCGGCGGCAAGCTCGGCGAGCCCGGCGGCAAGCTCCTCGGCACCGGTCACCGGGCCGCTCGTCCCGGCCAGCCGCAGGCCGCCGTCGAGGCCGCCCAGATAGAGCAGCCCGAAGGGGACGTCCTGCCGGTGCCGATCGAGCACGGCCGCGGCCACCCGGCCGAGTTCCGCGCTGCTGACCACGTCGGCCAGCTCGGAGCCGAGTTCGGCGAGCGTACGCAGTCGCCGCTCGCCGAGCACCCGACCGGTGGTCTCGCTGCAGACGCAGAGCACCCCGCTGATCGAGCCGTCGGTGTCCCGGATCGGGTCGTACGAGACGTCGAAGTAGACGTCCTCCACGAAGCCGTACCGGTCGAGCAGGAAGTGGTGGTCCCGCGCCTGGTACGCCTCACCGGTGCGTACGACGTCGGTGAGCAGCGGCCCGAGCACGTCCCAGGTCTCGACCCAGTGGTCGCGGGCCGGCTGCCCGATGACGGCGGGATGCTTGTCTCCTATCGTCGGCCGGTAGGCGTCGTTGTAGAAGGCACGCTGGTCCTCGCCCCAGAAGACGACGATCTGCGCCTTCGAGGCGAGCATCGTGCTGACCGCGTTGCCGAGCGCGGTGGGCCAGTTCTCCGGTGCGCCGAGCGGACTGGTCGACCAGTCCCGGTCACGCAGCAGCGTGCCCATTTCGCCACCACCCGCGAACGCCGCCGCGAGCAGCGGTGGAACCACACCACGCGTCGCCGACGGATCGCCTCCGTCCACGCCCCCCTGGGCCGAGTTCATGCAGCCTCCCCGGCCTGTGCGCGACGTGCCCTGATCATCGCTGCCGTGACCGGACTTCTACCCCGCCGCACCAGGAACGTAACGCATCAGCCGACGGCGACGCTGATTAGCCCACGACACTTGTCGATCAACCGATACGATTCGCCCGATCAATCACCAGAAGTGTCGGGAACATCACAGCGGCGTGACATAGGCGCCGGTGATCCCGCCGTCGACCACGAACTGCGCGGCGGTCATGAACGAGGAGTCGTCACTGGCCAGGAAGGCCACCGCCGCGGCGATCTCGGTCGGTTCGCCGAACCGCCCCATCGGCACGTGCACCAGGCGGCGTGCGGCCCGCTCCGGATCGGCGGCGAACAGCTCCCGCAGCAGCGGCGTGGCCACCGGACCGGGGCACAGGGCGTTGACCCGGATGCCCTCGCGGGCGAACTGCACGCCCAGCTCCCGGCTCAGCGCCAGCACCCCGCCCTTGCTCGCCGTATACGCGATCTGCGACGTCGCCGCACCCATCAGCGCCACGAACGAGGCGGTGTTGATGATCGACCCCCGGCCCTGCCGGCGCATGTGCGGGATGACGTACTTGCAGCACAGGTAGACGCTGGTCGTGTTCACCCGCAGCACCCGCTCCCAGGCGTCCAGCCCGGTCTCCAGGATGGAGTCGTCGTCCGGCGGCGAGATGCCGGCGTTGTGGAACGAGACGTCCACCCGCCCGTACCGCTCGACCACCCCGTCGAAGAGGTCACGGACGGCACTCTCGTCGGTCACGTCGACGGCGACGAAGGTCCCGTCGACCTCCTCGGCGGCCCGGACACCGCCGTCGGTGTCGACGTCGACGCAGACCACCCGGGCCCCCTCGGCGGCCAGTCTGCGTACGGTGGCCAGCCCGATCCCGCTGGCCGCGCCGGTCACCACGGCCACCCGGTCCTGCAACCGCTGCATCGTTCACTCCTCCGTGCTGATGAAGACGTTCTTGACGTCGGTGAACGCGTGCAGGGCGTCCGGGCCCAGCTCGCGGCCGAGACCGGAGCGTTTCATCCCGCCGAACGGCGTCCAGTACCGCACCGAGGAGTGCGAGTTGACGCTCAGGTTGCCCGCCTCCACCGCCCGCGCCACCCGCAACGCCCGACCCACGTCACGGGTCCAGACCGAGCCGGAGAGGCCGTACTCGGTGTCGTTGGCCAGCCGGATCGCGTCCGCCTCGTCGTCGAACGGCAGCACCGAGACGACCGGGCCGAAGACCTCCTCGCGCCAGTGCCGGTCGGCCGACGAGTCGGCGAGCAGCACGGTCGGCGGGTACCAGTAGCCGGGGCCGTCCGGGCAGGAGCCGGTGAAGGCGACCCGCGCGCCGTCGACGTACCCGGCGACCCGGTCCCGGTGCCCGGCGGAGATCAGCGGGCCCATCTCGGCGGCCTCGTCGGCCGGGTGGCGTACCCGGAACGCCCGCACCGCCGGCTCCAGCAACTCCAGGAAACGGTCGTAGACCGGGCGCTGCACCAGGAGCCGGGAGCGGGCGCAGCAGTCCTGGCCCGCGTTGTCGAAGACACCGGCCGGGGCGGCCGCCGCCGCCTGCTCCAGGTCGGCGTCGGCGAAGACCAGGTTCGCCGACTTGCCGCCCAACTCCAGGGTCAGCCGCTTCACCTGGGCGGCGCAGCCGGCCATGATCCGGGTGCCGACCTCGGTGGAACCGGTGAAGCAGATCTTGCGTACCGCCGGATGGCTGACGAAGCGCTCACCCACCACGTCGCCCCGCCCCGGCAACACCGTGAACACGTCCTCGGGCAGCCCCGCCTCCCGGGCCAGCTCGCCGAGGCGCAGCGCGGTCAACGGAGTCAGCTCGGCGGGTTTCAGCACCACCGTGTTGCCGGCGGCGAGCGCGGGAGCCAACCCCCAGGCGGCGATCGGCATCGGGAAGTTCCACGGCACGATCACCCCGACCACGCCGAGCGGCTCGTGGAACGTCACGTCCCACCCGCCCGCCACCGGGATCTGCCGTCCGGTCAGCCGCTCCGGCGCCCCCGCGTAGTAGTCCAGCACGTCGCGTACGTTGCCCGCCTCCCAGCGGGCGTTGCCGATGGTGTGCCCGGCGTTCTCGACCTCCAGCCGGGCCAGCTCCTCCACGTGTGCGTCCACCACCGCCGCGAACCGCCGCAACAGCCGGGCCCGCTCCCCCGGCGCCACCTGACGCCACCGCTCGTACGCCACCGCCGCCCGCGCCACCGCCGCGTCGACCTCGTCCACCGACGCTCCCACGACCTCGCGCAGCACCGCCCCGCTGGCCGGATCCCGCACCTCACCCACGCCCACCCGTACTCCCCTCGCCCTCGTCACCGTCCACCCTCTGCACGCCGATCATGGAGTTGTGGCCCCCCGCAAAAACTGTAGAAGCGGACAGGTCAGGCGCCACGACTCCATGATCGGCGCACTCCGGCGTGGACGGCGTGCAGCGGAGTGGAACAGTCGCGTGGGTCGCCCTGCCGGAGGACAGGCGGCCGGTCAGAGGCGCTCGAAACCACGGGCGAGTTCCCAGTCGGTGACGGCAGCGTCGAAGGCGGCCAGCTCGACCCGGGCCATGTTGGTGTAGTGGGCCACCACGTCGTCACCGAAGGCCGTCCGGGCCACGGTGGAGGACTCCCAGAGCGTCAGCGCGTCCCGGAGGGTGCCGGGGACGCGTTCGGCCGCCGCGTCGTCGTACGCGTTGCCGGTGCACTCCTCGCCCAGCTCCAACTCCTGCTCGATGCCGTGCAGCGCGCCCGCCACCAGCGCCGCGATCGCCAGGTACGGGTTGACGTCCGCCCCCGGTACCCGGTTCTCCACCCGCATCCCCTGACCGTGGCCCACCACCCGCAGCGCGCAGGTGCGGTTGTCGGTGCCCCAGCGCAACGCGGTCGGGGCGAACGAATCCGGCTGGTAACGCTTGTAGGAGTTGATGTTCGGCGCGAAGAAGAGGCTGAACTCGCGCATCGTGGCGAGCAGCCCGGCCAGCACCCGCTGCCCGGTGACGCTCAGGTGGCCCGGCCCGTCGCCCAGCATCGCCGACCCGCCGGAGGCGTCCCGCAGCGAGAAGTGGATGTGGCAGGAGTTGCCCTCCCGGGCGTTCGGCTTGGCCATGAACGTGATCGACATGCCCTCCTGGGCCGCGATCTCCTTCGCCCCGTTCTTGTAGATCACGTGGTGGTCGGCGCAGCGCACCGCCTCGTCGTAGCGGAAGGCGATCTCGTGCTGGCCGAGGTTGCACTCACCCTTGGCGCTCTCCGGGGTGAGTCCCGCGCCGGCCATCTCGTTGCGGATGCGCCGCAGCAGCGGCTCCACCCGGGCGGTGCCGAGCAGCGAGTAGTCCACGTTGTACTGGTTGGCCGGGGTCAGCTCGCGGTAACCGCGCTGCCACGCCTGCTCGTACGAGTCGCGGAACAGCACGAACTCCAGCTCCGTGCCCGCGTACGCGGTCAGTCCGTGCGCGGCCAGCCGGTCCAATTGCCGACGCAGGATCTGCCGGGGCGAGACGGTCACCGGGCCGGTGTCGCCGGGCCAGTGCAGGTCGGCCAGGAGCAGGGCGGTACCGGGCTGCCACGGCACCCGCCGCAGCGTGTCGAAGTCCGGCGTCATCGCCAGGTCACCGTAGCCGCGCGACCAGCTCGACATCTCGTACCCGTCGACGGTGTTCATGTCGACGTCCACCGCGAGCAGGTAGTCACAGCCCTCGCTGCCGTGCCCGACCACCTGGTCGAGGAAGTACGGCGCGTGGAACCGTTTGCCCTGTAGTCGGCCCTGCATGTCGACCAGGGCCAGGACCACCGTGTCGATCTCGCCCTCGGTGACCGCGACCCGCAACTGCTCCAGCGTCAGCGGGGCTCTCGTCATGAGCATCACCGAACCACCGCCCCGCCCTCGGTGCAAGGAAGGGACCCCTATTAACGCCTGGAGTATTAAAGGGGTCCCTTCCTAACATGCGCCGGCGGGCGGGTGGGTAAATGCGTTGCCCGACGGGTCCGGCCGGACGCATCCTGGGGCGGTGACCTGGTCCGGAACGGGACCACCGCCGGGCCCTCGGCCGGCCCGGCAGCCGCGGTGGCGCGGGGCGAGTCACCTCTCTCTCACCGGTACGTCCATCCGCCGTGCCCATCGACTCGTCCCCGCCACCCGGCACCCACCGCCGTTCCGCCACGGGCCCACCACGACCACGCCGCCGCCCGGCGGTCCGACGGCCCGGCCGAGCACGACGCTGGGCGGACGGCCCGACCGAGCACCACGCCCGGCCGACCGCTCAGGTGAGGACCAGGCCGGTCACCCAGAGCATGCCGATCACCATGCCGGAGAGGAACTCGATCAGCATCGACAGACCGGCCGCGCCGACCGCCTGCTTCGTCGCCGGCCAGGCCAGCCGGGTGTCGCCCAACCGCAGCCGTTCCATCGCGAAGATGCCGCCGACGAAACCGATCACCAGTCCGACGACCGGGATCACGAAGAAGCCGATCAGCCCGAGTACGGCACCGGCGAGCAGTGAGGTGGTGGGTACCCCGGCGCGTTTGAGGTTGCGGCCGGGCCAGGCGTACTTGACCACGGTGCCGCCGAGCGCGACCAGGGTGGCTGCGGCGAGGACCAGCCACCGGCCGGCGCCGGCCCCGCCGAACAGCGCCCACACCAGTACGCCACCCCAGCACAGCGGCAGCGCCGGCAGGCCGGGCACCACCACCCCGGCCAGCCCGGCGAGGATGGCCAGGGCGGCGACCACCGACACCACGCCGCTGGTGTCCGTCAGATCCACGTCGACTCCCCCCAGATCGTCTCGCCCACGTCGCCTGAGATCGTGCCCCAGCGCCGCCACCGGGCCGCGCCGGGCCACGACACCGCACGCAGCACGCCACGACACCGCACGCAGGACGCCGCGCCACCGCGAGTAGTACGGCGCGACACCGCGAGTAGGACGTCTCCGCTCATGACGGCTCGCCGCGCAGTCGGGCGACGATCGCCTCCGCCGGGCCGGGTGCGCCGAAGAGCCGGCCCTGCGCGGAGTCGCAGCGCAGCGAGCGTAGTCGCTCGGCCTGTGCCTCGGTCTCCACCGCCTCGGCGGTCACCCAGAGCTCCAGCGCGTGGGCCAGCCGGACCAACGCGTCCACGATCCGCACGTCGCGGTGGTCGGCGACGGACGGCTCGTCGCCTCGCAAACCCTCCACGAACGGCCCGGCCAGCTTCAGGCAGGTGATCGGCAGGCGGCGCAGGTACGCCAGGTTCGAGTACCCGGTGCCGAAGTCGTCGACCGCCAGCCGTAGGCCGAGCGCGGCGAGCCGGTACAGCGTCCGCAGCGGTTCGCCTGCGGAACCCATCACCGCGCTCTCGGTCAGCTCCAGTTGCAGCAGCTCGGCGGGGAGTCCGCTCTCGGCCAGGGCGTCGGCCACGGTGTCCACGATCGCCGGGGCGTCGGCCTGGCGGGCGGCCAGGTTGACGCTGACCACCAGCCGGGCCTCCGGGAAGTCGGCGTGCCACCGCTGGGCGTCCCGGCAGGACTGCCGCAGCACCCACTCACCGAGCCGGACGATCAGGCCGGTCTCCTCGGCCAGCCCGATGAACCGGTCCGGCCCGACCAGGCCCAGCTCCGGGTGCTGCCAGCGGACCAGCGCCTCGACGGCCAGCATCCGGCCGTCCAGCAGGGACACGATCGGCTGGTAGTGCACCACGAACTCACCACGGTCCAGGGCGGTGGGCAGTTCGGCGGCGAGCGCCGACCGGGCGATGTCCCGCGCGCTGCGCTCCGGGTCGTACACCGCCCACCGGCCCCGCCCCTCTCCCTTGGCCCAGTAGAGCGTGGTGTCGGCGGCCTTCATCAACTCGGTGGCGCTGGTGCCGGCGAGGTCCGAGTCGACGATGCCGATGCTCGCCGACACGGCGAGTTGCTGGTCACCGATGTGCACCGGGGCGGCGACGGCGGCCAGCACCGTCTCGGCCACCGCGGTCACGTCCTCGATCCGGGCGATGCCGTCGACCAGGATGACGAACTCGTCGCCGCCCATCCGGGCGACCAGGTAGCCGCGATCGGCCACGCAGTCGGCCAGCCGCCGGGCGATCAGCACGAGCAACCGGTCACCGAGGTCGTGACCGAGGTTGTCGTTGATCGCCTTGAAGCCGTCCAGGTCCAGGAAGCAGACGCCGACCCGGCCGGGCGGGTGCGTACGGTTCACCAGCCGACCGAGTGACTCGAAGAACAGCGTCCGGTTGGGCAGGCCGGTGAGCGGGTCGTGCAGCGCCTGGAACCGCAGCCGCTGCTGGAGTTCGTACCGCTCGGTGATGTCCTCGACCACGGCGACGGTGAACCGGGGACGGCCGTCGTCGTGGCGGATCAGCGAGACCGCCAGGTCCGTCCAGACGGCGGTGCCGTCCTTGCGGTAGTAACGCTTCTCGACCCGGACCGCCTCGTGCTTGCCCTCGATCAGCTCCTGGTACAGCTCCCACATCCCGGCGGCGTCGTCGGCGTGGAACAGCGACGCCACGTTGGTCTGCCGCAGTTCCTCGATGGCGTAGCCGAGCATCTCGGCGAAGCTCTGGTTGACGTCGATGATCGTGCCGTCGATCCCGGCGATGCCGATGCCGATGGCCGCCCCGCTGAAGACCGCCCGGAACCGCGCCTCGCTGTCGCGCAACGCCCGCTCCACGGTGTCCCGGGCCTGCCACGCCGAGCGTGCGATCCCCTCCTGCTGGGCGAAGGTGCGGTCGCGCAGCGCACCGGCGAAGCCGGCGGCCAGGCCCGCCTGGGCCGCCGAGACCCGGTCGGCGAGGTCGGGCCGGTCCGCCCGGACGTCCAGCACCTCGGTGGGGAACCGGGCCGCGAGGGTACGCACCGCCCAGCCGATCACCCCCGGCGCGATCAGATGGGCCGCCACCAGCGCCCGCCCGACCTCCTCGGCGGCCGGGGCCACCGGCTCACCGGAGAGCAGCGCACGGGCCAGCCGCACGGTGTGCCCGAGCAACAGCCGCTCGGTCTCGGTCGGGCTCAACGGCACGAACCCGAGCCCGCGTACGGCACGGGCCCAGTCGGCCGCGTACCGCTGGGCACCGGTCTGGTCCACGGCGTTCCCGCCGGAGTCGCCGACGGCGGACATCAGGTCAGCCGGCGGACCGGTCGTTCCGGGCGACGCCGCCGAACGCACCGAACCGTTGCGGGTTCGCGGCCACGTCGGACGGCGCGTCGGGACGCCACAACTCCATGTGCACCACACCCGGTGCCAGCAGCGTCCAGTCGCCGAAGAAGCCGGTGATCTCGGCCCGCGAGCGCAGCGTGATCTCGGTGGCGGTCCGTGCCGACAGTCGTTGCGCGTCCAACATCTCTGGTGGCTGGTCCTCGAAGGTGGAGTGCGAGACGACCAGGTGGCTGCCGGGCGCGGCGGCGGCTCGCAGGGTGGCCAGGACGTCGGCGGGACGGTCGGTGTCCGGCACGAAGTGCACCACCCCGGCGAGCAGCACGCCCAGTGGGCGGTCGAAGTCGAGCAGCCGCAACGCCCGGGCGTCGGCCAGGAGCCGCGCCGGGTCGCGCAGGTCGCCGTGCAGCACACCGGTCAACTCGTCGTCGGCCAGCAGCTCCCGGCTGTGCGCCACCGCCACCGGGTCGATGTCGACGTAGACCACCCGGGCCTTCGGGTTCGCGGCCCGGGCCACCTCGTGCACGTTGCCGACGGTGGGGATGCCGGAGCCGATGTCGAGGAACTGGTCGATGCCGGCGTCGAGCAGCACGCGTACGGCCCGGCGCAGGAACTCCCGACCGGCCCGCATGGTCGCCGGCAGGTGGGGTGTGGTGGCGGCGATCTGCTCGGCCAGCCGACGGTCGATCTCGAAGTTGTGAGCGCCGCCCAGGAAGTAGTCGTACACCCGGGCCGCGCTGGGCCGCGAGAGGTCGATCTCGGAGGGGAGTCCGTCGGGGGTCTGCACTGGCACCTCAGCTCGTCGCGTGATGCTGACCACTCTAGGCCGGTCGGTCACGCCCGAGGGAGATCCACGAACACCTTTCCCGTACGCGTCGCGCCGCGCCTGCCGACGCCGCCGGTCAGGCGGCTTCCAGCAGCAGCGAGATGCCCTGCCCGACGCCGACGCACATGGTGGCCAGGGCCCGCCGACCACCCCGGCGGCGCAGTTCCAGCGCGGCGGTGAGCGCCAGCCGGGCGCCGCTGGCGCCCAGCGGGTGACCCAGCGCGATGGCCCCGCCGTTCGGGTTGACGTGTTCGGCGTCCTCCGGCAAACCCAGCTCACGCAGCACCGCGACGGCCTGCGCGGCGAACGCCTCGTTCAGCTCGATCACGTCGAGGTCGGCCAGCGCCAACCCGCGCCGGTCCAGCAGCCGCCGGGTCGCCGGGACCGGGCCGACGCCCATGGTCCGGGGCGGCACGCCGGCCGCCGCCGCACCGGAGACCCGGGCCAGCGGAGTCAGGCCGTACGCGGCGACCGCCGCCTCCGAGGCGACCAGCAGCGCCACCGCGCCGTCGTTGACGCCGGACGAGTTGCCCGCGGTCACCGTGCCGCCCTCGCGGAACGGGGTGGGCAGGGCGGCCAGCTTCTCCAGCGAGGTCTGCCGGGGGTGCTCGTCGACCTCGACCAGCCGCGTCTCGCGCCGCCCGACCGGCACGGTCACCGGCACGATCTCCTCGGCCAGCCGCCCGTCGGCCTGGGCCCTGGCGGCCCGCGCCTGCGACCGGTACGCGAACTCGTCCTGCGCGGAGCGATCCACGCCATACTCCTCGGCCACGTTCTCGGCGGTCTCCGGCATCGAGTCGACGCCCCAGCCCTGCCGCATCAGCGGGTTGACCAGTCGCCAGCCGATGGTGGTGTCGTGGACCTCGGCGGCCCGGGAGTAGGCGGTGGTCGCCTTCGGCATCACGAACGGGGCCCGGCTCATGCTCTCGACGCCGCCCGCGACCACCAGATCGGCCTCACCGGCGACGACCGCGCGGGCGGCGGTGGCCAGCGCGTCGAGGCCGGAGCCGCAGAGCCGGTTGATCGTGGTGCCGGACACCTGCTCGGGCAGCCCGCCGAGCAGGGCGGCCATCCGGGCCACGTTGCGGTTGTCCTCGCCGGCCTGGTTGGCGCAGCCCAGGATCACGTCGTCGGTACGCGCCCAGTCCACCGTCGGGTGGCGGGCCACCAGCTCACGGATCACGTGCGCGGCCAGATCGTCGGGGCGTACGCCGGCCAGGGCCCCGGCGTAGCGGCCGATCGGGGTACGCACACCGGCCACCAGGTAAGCCACGGTCATCGCGAGTCCTTCGGGGGTGGGAAGGGCGGGCACCGGCCGCCCTTCGGGTCCCGCCGGACGTCCGGCGGCCAGGATATCCCCGGCGTATCCCGATAGGTTGTCGGCATGGCCCGACCTCAGTTCCGCGCGGAGACCAGTGACGCGGGCGCGTTCGTCCGGCAGCCCAACCGGTTCACCGGGCGGGTCACCCCGCACTCCACCTCGCCGCCCGGCGGCGGGCCGGACGCGCAGGACCGTTGGCCGTTGGAGGCGGGCCGCTACCGGCTGATCTGGTGCCGCGCCTGCCCGTGGGCGCACCGGGCGTTGATCGTGCGGAACCTGCTCGGGCTCGGCGACGCCATCTCGCTGGGCACCGTCGACCCGATCCGGGACGACCGGGGCTGGCGGTTCACGCTCGACCAGGACGGCTTCGACCCGGTGCTGGGCATCGGTCACCTGTCCGAGGCGTACCTGTCGACCGACGCCGAATACTCCGGCCGGGTCACCGTGCCCGCGCTGGTGGACACGCTCACCGGCCGGGTGGTCACCAACGACTATCCGCAGCTCACCCTGGACCTGTCCACCGAGTGGCGACGGTTGCACGCACCGGACGCACCGGACCTGTACCCGGTGCCGTTGCGCCCCGAGATGGACACGCTGATGGCGGAGATCCACCGGGACGTCAACAACGGCGTCTACCGGTGCGGCTTCGCCACCTCCCAGGAGGCGTACGACGAGGCGTACCGGGCGCTGTTCGACCGGCTGGACGCGTTGTCGCAGCGGCTGACCGACCGGCGGTACCTGATGGGCGACACGATCACCGAGGCGGACGTACGCCTGTTCACCACGCTGGTCCGCTTCGACGTGGCCTACCACGGGCACTTCAAGTGCAACCGGCAGAAGCTGACCGAGATGCCGGTGCTGTGGGCGTACGCGCGGGACCTGTTCCAGACCCCGGGTCTCGGCGAGACCGTGGACTTCGACCACATCAAGCGGCACTACTACGCGACGCACCACCAGATCAACCCGACCGGGGTGGTGCCGCTCGGTCCGGACCTGCACGGCTGGACGACCCCGCACGGACGTGACTGAGCCGTCGACGGCGAACCGCCGGGCGTCGGGACGGGTCGGGGTCGCGGCGGCGGGTGCCGCGCTGGGCGTGGTCACCGGGACGGCCCTGGTGGTCCTCGCCGTGGTCGCCGGTCCGGGACCGGGCCTGACCGGATACGTCAGCGAGGCCGGTGTGGCCGAGAGCGGGTACGCGTGGACGTACCGGATCGGGGTGTTCTCCCTGGCCACGGCGCTGCTGCTGCTCGCGGTGTCGCTGCACGACGAGGACCGGCGACCCGATCCGGCGCGGGTGGCGCACCCGGGCGTGGCCGTGGTGCGGCGGCTCGCGGGACACCGGGTCGCGGCGGTGCTGCGGCAGGTGGCGACGCTGCCCGGCGCGGTGGCACTGCTCGTCGCGGGTGCGCTGTGCACGCTGCTGTCCGGGGCGGTGACCTGTAGCGCCGGCTGCCCGCTGCCGCCGTTCGAACCGGCCACCGTGGCGGACCTGGTGCACGGTGGGGCGAGCGTCGCCGCGACCGCAGCGGTGGTGTTCGCGATGATCGCCCTCGCCCTCGCCCCGCAGGCCGACCGGCGGCTGCGTCGGCCGGCCGTGATCGCGGCGGTGGTCGCGTTGCCGCTCGCCGGGGCCGTGGCCGCCGCCATGCTGTTCGTCGGACGGGGCTCGCTGGTCGGCGTGCTGGAGCGGCTGCTGCTGGCGGTCGCCGTGCTCTGGGGTCTGACCACCGCGCTCACCCTGGCCTCCGGCAGACGGCCCGACCGGAGCTGACCGGCGCGGGAGTGCCCGACCCCACAGCCCGCGCCCGGGTCGCGCGCCCGACGGCCGGGAGAGGATGGCGCGATGAGTTCGTTGTTCACGCCCCTTGCGCTGCGCACCGTGACCCTGCCGAACCGCATCGCGATGGCGCCGATGTGCCAGTACAGTGCCGGGCCCGACGGCCTGCCCACCGACTGGCACCTGGTGCACCTCGGCACTCGGGCCGTGGGCGGGGCCGGGCTGGTGATGACCGAGGCGACCGCCGTGGTGCCGGAGGGGCGGATCAGCCCGCAGGACACCGGGCTCTGGTCCGGTCGGCACGTCGACGCCTGGCGTCCGGTGACCCGCTTCCTGACCGCGCACGGCGCGGTGCCCGTCGTGCAGCTCGCGCACGCCGGGATCAAGGCGTCGACGTACCGGCCGTGGGCGCCGCAGCGCGGTGGCGTGCCCGACGCGGAGGGCGGCTGGACGCCGGTCGGGCCGACCGCCGAGCCCTTCGTGCCCGAGTATCGGGAGCCGACCGCGCTGGACCCGACCGGGATCGCCGGGGTCGTCGAGGCGTTCGCGACCGCCGCCGCCCGCGCGCTGGAGGCGGGCTTCGCCGCCGTCGAGGTGCACGCGGCGCACGGCTACCTGCTGCACGAGTTCCTCTCCCCGCTGACCAACCGGCGCACCGACGACTGGGGCGGGGACCGGGCCGGGCGGATGCGGCTGACCCTGGAGGTCGTCCGCGCGGTGCGGGCCGCCGTCGGTGCGGACGTGCCGGTGCTGGCCCGCATCTCGGCCACCGACTGGGTCGACGGCGGCTGGTCCGTCGACGACAGCGTGGTGCTCGCCACCGAGTTGGCCGCGGCCGGGGTGGACCTCGTCGACTGCTCCTCCGGCGGCGCCGCACCGAACGCCGCCATCCCGGTGGGCCCCGGCTACCAGGTGCCGGCCGCCGCCCGGATCCGCCGCGAGGCGCGGGTACCCACCGGCGCGGTCGGCCTGATCGTCGAGCCCGCGCAGGCCGAGGCGATCGTCACCGACGGCGCGGCCGACCTGGTGCTGCTCGGCCGGGAACTGCTGCGCGACCCGTACTGGCCGCGCCGGGCCGCCGCCGAACTGGGCGCCGACGCGGACTGGCCGCACCAGTACCGCCGGGCACTCTGACCCGGCCCCCGCCGTCCCCTCGGGCTGGTTGATCCGGCACGGCCGTGCCGGATCAACCGGCCAGGTGGCCCCAGCGCGACGCCAGTTCGCGCCACGGCCCCTGCGCCCGCACCGCACCGTCGACGAGCACCACCACGTGGTCGGCCCGCACCAGGGCGGCCCGTTTGGAGGTGGACCCGACCACGGTCACGCCGCGTTCACGCAACGCCTGCCAGAGCGCCAGCTCGGTGGTGACGTCCAGGGCGGACGACACGTCGTCGGCGACCAGCAGTTCGGTACGCGGCGCCAGCGCCCGGGCCAACGCCAGGCGCTGCAACTGCCCGCCGGAGAGCCGGGTGCCCTTGTGCCCGATGAGCAGCCCGAGGCCACTGCCGGTGGCGGCCAGGTCGTGGTCGAGCTGGGCGGTCGCCACCGCGTGCGCCGGATCTACCGGGTGCCCCAGGGTGATGTTGTCGGCCACGGTGCCGGAGAGCACCCGGGGCAACTGGCCGACGTAGCCGACCTGGTTCGGGCGCAGGAACAGCTCCGGCTCGGTCACCGGCTCCCCGTTCCAGGTCATCGACCCGGTGTGCGGGGCGATGCCAGCCAGGGCCCGCAGCAGCGAGGACTTGCCCGCCCCGACCGGGCCCACCACCAACACCAACTGTCCACGGTTCACGGTCAGGTCGACATCGCGTACGGCGACCGTGCCGTCGGTGTGGCGTACGCCGAAGCCGACCAGTTCCAGCCGCCGCAACGGGGTACGCGGAGTCACCGCCGGGGCGGGTGCCGTACCGGCCACCAGGTCCATCCCGGGCACCCGCGCCGAGTACGCCTCGATGCCGGTCATCTCCGCCGTCCGCCGTGTCCACACCCGCGCCGAGGGCACCTGGGAGATCAGCGAGGCGGTGGTCCAGGCGAACCAGCGCGCCGCGCCCAGCGTGGCGACCGAGACCAGGGCCGCCCCGGCGGAGATCGTGCCGGCCAGGAACAGCGCCCACACCGCG
Organism: Micromonospora sp. NPDC023869; assembly: GCF_055559695.1. Classification (NCBI taxonomy): domain Bacteria; kingdom Bacillati; phylum Actinomycetota; class Actinomycetes; order Micromonosporales; family Micromonosporaceae; genus Micromonospora; species Micromonospora sp. NPDC023869. The sequence continues at coordinate 272,517 of NZ_JBVHKD010000005.1, read as the reverse complement.
ATCGGCAGCAGACCGCTGGCCATCGACGGGGTGGAGCGGGCCCAGACCTGCACGGCGATCTCCCGGCGCTGCCGGTCGCTGCGCACCGTGTCCAGGTCGGCGAGGTGGGTCAGCACCGGCCGGGTCGCCCCGGCGAGTTTCACCGTCCGGGCCGCCGACAGCGCCGAGACCAGTGCGGTGGCGAACGCCGCACGGGCGGTGACGGTCTCCCGTGCCGCGCGTTCCAGCCGGGGACCGAACGCCGTAGCGGCGAAGCCGGAGAGCACCATCGTGCCGAGGAAGAACAGCCCCGGCACCACGCTGCCGGTGATCAGGGTCATGCTGACCAGCAGGAGCACGCCGACGGTCTGGTCCAGCACGTGGTCGGCGAGCTGCACCACCCGCTCGGTGTCGCCGCCCTGCGCCACCACCTCGGCCGGGGTGTGCCGGCTGACCCGGCGCGGGCCGGTCTGGCCGTACACCAGGCGGGCGCTGATCCGCAGCATCTGCCGGACCCACCAGGCCGGGAACCACAGGTGCGTCCAGTAGTGCGTGGGAATGGCGAGGACCAGCCCGGCGGCGATGCCCAGCGCGGGCAGCCACGGGTCACCGGTGCCGTCGACCACGTCCGCCCAGAGCCAGGCCAGGATCGGGCCGTCCAGGCTCAGCACGGCCACCACGGCGAAGATGCCCACCGCGGCGGCGCCGTACCGGGGGTCGTTGAGGCAGAGCCGGAAGATCTCCCGCAGGGTCCGCGCCCGGGACGCGGGCTTCCGGTCGCCGGCCCGGTCCGTTCCCTCGGTGGCGGCCGGGGCGGGCTCGTCGGCGACGGTGGTGGTACGGGCCGCCTCGCGTCCACCGACCTCCCGGGCGGTGATCTCCCGCCCGTCGGTCGGCGCGACCGGTTCGGGCCCGACGACGGGCGCGGGATCCACCACGGTGGTCAGCCCGGGCGACCCGGTGAGGCGGTGGCCCTCCGTGACCGCACCGGTGACGCCGACCAGCGCCGGTTCGCCACGGAGGCGGTCGGCGCCCGGGTCGGCCAGCAGGTCGGCCGCGTCGGCGGTGTCGGCGTCCGGGTCGGCGAGCAGGTCGGCGTCACCGGCGGCGAGGAGTTCGGCGAAGCGACGCGACCGGGCCAGCGGGGCGGCCTCGACCACCGCGCCGTCGGCCAGCACCACCACCTCGTCGCACTGCCGCACCGAGGAGAGCCGGTGCGCGATGACGATGCCGATCCGGTCCCGCAGCAGCCGTTCGGTGGCCTGCTGCACCCGCGCCTCGGTGACCGGGTCGAGCCGGGCGGTGGCCTCGTCGAGGATCACCACGTGCGGGTCGCGGACCAGGATGCGGGCGAACGCGACGAGCTGCTCCTGCCCGGCGGAGAGCACGTGCCCGCCCTCGCCGAGCCGGGTGTCCAGCCCGGCGGGCAGTTCGGCGATCCACCCGGCCAGGCCCAGCTCGTGCAGGGCCCGCGCGGCGGCGTCGAGTAGCTCGGGGTCGAACAACGCGACGTTCTCGGCGAGCGTGCCGGCGAGGATCTCGGTGCGTTGCGGCACCACGGCGATCCACCGGCGCAGCAGGTCGACGTCCAGGTCGCGCACGTCGCGCCCGCCGAGCAGCACCGTTGCGGGTGGTACGTCCACCGCCCGGGTGAGCAGCTTGGCCAGCGTCGACTTGCCCGAGCCGGTCCGTCCCACCAGCGCGTACGAGCGCCCTCGGGCGAAGGTCAGGTCGACCTCGCGCAACGCCGGGCCACGGTCGGCGTCGGCGGCCGGGTAGTGGAAGGTCAGGTCGCGGATGACCAGGTCCCCGTCGACCGGGGCGGCACCGCCGACGGGTTCCTGTGCGGCGGCCTGGAGCAGTCGTACCCGGCCCCACGCGCCGAGGGCGTACTGCACCTCGGGGACCATCCGGCTGACGTGCTCGACGGTCATCCCCAGCGAGAGGGCGAGCAGCCAGATCGCGGTCAGTCGGGCGGAGTCGACCCGGCCGGTCGTCAGCGCCCACACCCCGCCGAGCACGACCAGCGCGACACCGACCCGGGTCACCCCGGCGGCCACGGTGTTGACCTGGGCGGACAACCGCCACACCCGCCAGCCGCGCCGCAGCACCTCGGCCGCCCGGGCGGCGTACAGCCGCAGCACGTACGGGCGGGCCAGGCTGGTGCGGACGTCGTCCTGGCCGTGGATGGACTCCTCCATCACCGCCGCCAGGTCCGACCAGGCCGCCTCCTCGTGCATCCGGGCCGGGGCGATCCGGCTCGCCGGCCGGCGCATGGTGACCGCGAGCAGGACGCAGAGCAGCAGCATGCCGATCCCGGCCGGCCACCAGACGGTGATCGCGACCAGCGTGGAGAGCAGACCCACCGCCAGCGACTGGGCCAGGCGCACCCCGGGACCGCGTACGCCGGAGGCGACGTCGTACACGTCGCCGTCGATCCGGTCGAGCATCTCGCCGACCGGCGTGGTCTCCAGGGCGGGAATCGGCTGGCCCATCGCCACCCGGCACAGCCGACGTCGCAGGTCGGCGGCCCAGTCGGCGGTCACCCCGGCCATCACCAGGCTGACCACCAGATCGCTGGCGACCACCAGGACCAGGGCCACCGCGAGCAGCACGAAGAACTCGACGGAGCGGTTCACCAGCACCGGACCGGCGAGCGCGGCGGTGCCCGCCTGGCCGATCCCGCCGAGCACGATCAGGACCACCACCAGGGTCATCCGGCGAGACGAGGTGACCCACAGATCACGGAGCAGGCGCATGGGTCGGTTCCTCCGGTTTCGTGGCGGAGGTTCCAGCCTGCGTCGCGCGCCCGCGCAGCTCAACGCATTTTTGCCGGAGGCAGATCACCTGGTGGCGGCGGCTGCCGGACGGCAGCGGGCCAGGTCAGAAGAGCACGGTGGCGAGGGTGCCGACGGGCCGGAATCCGCAGCGTTCGTAGACCCGCCGGGCGGGCAGGTTGAAATCGTTGACGTACAGGCTGACGCTCGGGGCGACCCGAGCCAGCGCGTCGCGGACCACCGCCGCCATCGCCGCCGTGGCGATCCCCCGGCCGCGCCACTCCGGCGCCACCCAGACCCCCTGGACCTGCGCGGTGCGCCGGGTGACGACCGCGAGTTCGGCCTTGAAGACCACCCGGCCGTCGACGAAGCGGGCGTACGCCCGGCCGGAGCGGATCATCTCGGTGACCCGACGGCGGTACCCGCGCCCACCGTCCTCGGCCAGCGGCGAGACGCCCACCTCCTCGGTGTACATCGCCACCGCGGCCGGGAAGAGCAGGTCGACCTCGCTGCCGCGGACCAGGCGTACCTGCGGATCGGCGCGGACCTCGGGCATCGCCTCGGTGGCCAGCAGCGGCTGGTTGGGGCGGACGTCGCGGGCCGGCCCCCAGGTGCCGGCGAGCTGGTCCCACAGTCCGAGGACCGCGTCGGCACGCCCGACGATCGAGGAGCAGAGCCGCTCCTCGCCTGCGAGCAGCTCGGCGAAGGCGGCCACGGCCTGCGACGAGGCGAGGACCGGGGTGAGGTTGCCGCCGAGCCAGCAGACCGATTCGAGATGGCGGCGGGAGCCGTAGCCGAGTACCCGGCCCTCGGCCCGCCACCACGCCAGTCCGCGCGCGGCGACCCGCTCCGCGACCTGCGCGCTCGCGTACGGGTCGGAGTCGAGCAACCGTTCGACCGCGCGACGTTCCGACTCCCCCAGTTGCCGCACCGGCGCCGTCAACACGCTTACAGCCTGCCAGATGTGTCCGGAGCGCGGTGGCGGACAGTGACCGGTGCTCGACGGCTGGACAACCCGCTACCGGACGACGTGTCGCAAAACTCCCCACCGCCCCTCGGGTGACTTGTCGCCGATGTGTTTCCGATATATCGTCGACGCATCAGCGACAGTTCTACGAAGGAGACAGTCTGATGAGGTTCCACCGACGGGCACACGCCCTGCACGAGGCCCGGATGCGCGGATTCGGCTTCCCGCCCTTCCCGCCCGGTCCGCCCTTCCCGCCCGGCGGGCACGGTCACGGCCGGGGCGGACGCGGACGGGGTCGGGGACGCCGCCCGAACGTCCGTGGCGCGGTGCTCGCGCTGCTCACCGAGCGGCCGATGCACGGCTACGAGATGATCCAGGAGATCGACTCCCGCACCGGGGGCGGCTGGCGGCCCAGCCCCGGCTCGATCTACCCCACGCTCCAACTCCTGGAGGACGAGGGAGTCATCGTCGCCACCGAGGAGTCCGGCGGCGGCCGCAAGCGGTTCACCCTCACCGAACAGGGTCGGCCCGAGGCCGAGACGGCGGCCCAGACGCCCCCCTGGGCGGAGGTCGCCGAGGATACGATCAACAGTTGGCACGACATCCGGGACGCCGGCGCGCAGGCCATGAACGCGCTACGCCAGGTCATGATGACCGGTACGGACGACCAGCGCGAGCGGGCCGCCCAGGTGCTCGACGAGACCCGCCGCAAGCTGTACGCCATCCTCGCCGAATCCGAGTGACCGCCGTCCGCCCCACGCGGATCCACCGCCCCGTCGGCCGACGTGAGGCAGTCAGCGAGTGGTCGGCCTCGTGTCGCAGGGATCCTTCCCAAGATCACGCTCGATCCTGGATCGAGTGGCTTCAGCGGCGCGACGAGACACCTCGATCCCGGATCGAGCATGATCTCGCCGTGGTGCCCGGGACGGGCGGCGACACGCGACAGGGCAGTCCCTGGGCGGTGGTAGGGCACTCGCCGGACAGCACGAGGGGCGGCCACTCAGGTGGCCGCCCCTCGGTGTCGTCGATGGATCAGTGCACGCTGACGGTGGAGTTGATGGGTCAGTGGACGCTGACGGTGGCGCCGGGCAGCAGGCCGCGCAGTTCCTCGGGCAGCTCGGCACCCATCTCGTCGGCCAGCCGCAGGGCCTCCTCGATCAGGGTCTCCACGATCTGCCCCTCGGGCACGGTCTTGATGACCTGACCCTTGACGAAGATCTGACCCTTGCCGTTGCCGGAGGCGACACCCAGGTCGGCCTCACGGGCCTCACCGGGGCCGTTCACCACGCACCCCATCACGGCGACCCGCAGCGGCACCGGCAGGCCCTCCAGCCCGGCGGTGACCTCCTCGGCCAGCTTGTAGACGTCCACCTGGGCCCGGCCGCAGGACGGGCAGGAGACGATCTCCAGGCCGCGCTCACGCAGCCCCAGCGACTCCAGGATCTGCGCGCCGACCTTGATCTCCTCGACCGGCGGCGCGGAGAGCGACACCCGGATGGTGTCGCCGATCCCCTCGGCCAACAGCGCCCCGAAGGCGACCGCCGACTTGATGGTGCCCTGGAACGCCGGACCGGCCTCGGTCACGCCCAGGTGCAGCGGGTAGTCGCACTGCTCGGCGAGCTGCCGGTAGGCCCGGATCATCACCACCGGGTCGTTGTGCTTGACCGAGATCTTGATGTCCCGGAAGCCGTGCTCCTCGAACAGCGAGCACTCCCAGAGCGCCGACTCGACGAGCGCCTCCGCGGTGGCCTTGCCGTACTTGGTCAGCAGACGCTTGTCCAACGAGCCGGCGTTAACGCCGATCCGGATGGGCGTACCGGCAGCGGAGGCCGCCTTGGCGATCTCGGCGACCTTGTCGTCGAACTGCCGGATGTTGCCCGGGTTCACCCGCACCGCCGCGCACCCGGCGTCGATCGCGGCGAAGACGTACTTCGGCTGGAAGTGGATGTCGGCGATCACCGGGATCTGCGACTTGCGGGCGATCGCCGGCAACGCCTCCACGTCGTCCTGGCTGGGCACCGCCACCCGGACGATCTGGCAGCCGGAGGCGGTCAGCTCGGCGATCTGCTGGAGGGTCGCGTTGACGTCGGAGGTGAGCGTGGTGGTCATCGACTGCACGGAGACCGGTGCCCCACCACCGACCGGCACCGAGCCGACCATGATCTGACGGCTCGCCCGTCGGGGCGCGAGCGGTGGCGGCGGCACGGCGGGCATACCGAGACTGACAGCGGTCACTTCAAGCACTCACCTTGAGAAGATCGAGATCGGGTTGACGACGTCCGCGGTGATCGTGAGCAGCGTGAACGCGCCACCGATCAGGATCACCGCGTACGTGACGGGCATCAGTTTGAAGTAGTCGACGCGGCCCGGGTCGGGCTTGCGCAGCAGCGCGTACACCCAGGAACGGACGCGTTCAAACCAGGCGATGGCGATGTGCCCACCGTCCAGTGGTAGCAGCGGCAACAGGTTGAACACCCCGATGAAGAAGTTCAACGAGATGAACAGCATGATGAACAGTTCCCAGGCGTCGTTGGCCACCGCCTCGCCACCGAGGATGCTGGCGCCGACCACGCTGATCGGGGTGTCCATGTCCCGCTCGCCGCCGGTGATGGCGGTCCACAGGGCGGGGATCTTCTCCGGGAGCCGCTGCAACGCCTGCGCGGTGGCGACGGCCATGTCACCGATGAAGGTGCTGGTCGCACCGATCGCGTCGATCGGGCCGTGGGAGACCAGGCCGGGAGTCGAGACGACCAGGCCCACGCCGAGCGCGGAGACCTCGGTGACCGGCCCGTTCGGGTCGTCGATCGGCGGGCGCTTGGTGGTGGCCAGGGTGGTCTCGGCGGTGCCGGGCTGACCGTCGCGGACGTACCCGAGGGTGGCGGTGCTGCCCGGCGTGGTGGTGCGCAGGGTGGTCAGCAGGTCGCCGTAGCTGTTGATCGGGGTGCCGTTGATCGAGGTGATCCGGTCACCGTTCTGCAACCCGCCCGCACCGGCCGGGCTCGGCGCGTCACCGGCCTCGCAGACCCGATAGGTGGTGTCCGGCAGGACGCACTCCTGAATCGCGATCACCGCCGGCTCGGCGCGGATCTGCTCCTCGGTGCTCGGGAAGTTGGGGTTGGGCAGGCCGAACGTCATCGCCGCCAGCCAGGCCGCGAAGATCGCCAACCCGAAGTGGGTGATCGAGCCGGCGGACATCACGATCGTGCGCTTCCACACCGGGTAGCGCCACATCACGCGCTTCTCGTCACCGGGCTCGACGTCGTCGTCCTGCGGCGTCATGCCGACGATCTTGCAGAAGCCGCCGAGCGGGATGCCCTTGAGGCCGTACTCGGTCTCGCCCCTCTTGAAGGAAAAGATGGTGGGGCCGAAACCGACGAAGTAGCGGGTGACCTTCATCCCGAAGGCCTTGGCGGTGATCATGTGGCCCGCCTCGTGCAGGCTCACCGAGATGAGGATGCCGAGGGCGAACAGCACCACCCCGAACGCGAACGACATCAAGCTCCTTCCACCGCAGCAGCGATGATCTCCTGCGCGTGCCCGCGCGCCCACGACTCGGCTTCGAGTACGTCCTCGACGGTACCCGGTTCGTCGAAATCGGGAGCGTCCTCCAACACCCGCTGTAGCGTGTCCACGATGCCGAGGAACGGCAGTCGCCCGGCGACGAACGCCGCGACGCATTCCTCGTTGGCCGCGTTGTAGATCGCCGGCCGGCAGCGCCCCGTCTCGCCGGCCGCCTTGGCCAGCGCCACCGCCGGGAACGCCTCGTCGTCGAGCGGCGTGAACTCCCAGGTGTGCGCCGTGGTCCAGTCGACGGCTGCGGCGGCGTCGGCCACCCGATCCGGCCAGCCCAGACCCAGCGCGATCGGCAACCGCATGTCCGGCGGACTGGCCTGGGCCAACGTCGAGCCGTCCACGAACTCGACCATCGAGTGGATCACCGACTGCGGGTGCACCATCACGGTGATGTCGGCGTACGGCACGTCGAACAACTCGTGCGCCTCGATCACCTCCAGCGCCTTGTTGACCATGGTCGCCGAGTTGATCGTGACCACCGGCCCCATGTTCCAGGTCGGGTGCGCCAGCGCCTGCTCCGGCGTCACCGCCGTCAACTCGTCGCGTCGCTTCCCCCGGAACGGCCCGCCACTGGCCGTCACCACCAGCCGCCGCACCTCACCCCGACTGCCGCCGCGCAGACACTGCGCCAGCGCCGAGTGCTCCGAGTCCACCGGGACGATCTGCTCCGGCCGCGTCACCGCCGCCTTGACCAACGAGCCACCGGCGACCAGGGACTCCTTGTTCGCCAGCGCGAGCGTACGCCCGGCGCGCAGCGCGGCCAGCGTCGGCGCGAGCCCCAGCGACCCCACCACCCCGTTGAGCACCACGTCGCACGGCCACTGCGCCAACTCGCTCATCGCGTCCGGCCCGGCCACGATCTTGGGCAGCTTGAAGTCACCGCTGGTCCAGCCCCGTCGACTCGCCTCGGCATAGAACGCGAGCTGGAGATCCTGCGCGGCAGACGCCTTCGCCACCCCGACCGCCTCGACACCGAGTTCGAGCGCCTGGGCGGCGAGCAGCGCGACGTTGCCACCACCGGCACCGAGCGCCACCACCCGGAAGCGGTCAGGATTTCGCCGCACGATGTCGATGGCCTGGGTACCGATCGACCCGGTACAACCCAACAGCACAAGATCGCGGGGGGAGGTCACGCGCCCATTCTTCCCCACGCGGACCGGGTGCACGGAAGGGCACCTTCCCTACCCCTGAGGCAGCGGAAGCGGCGCGCGTTGACAACCCGCACCACGCCGGAAATAAGCAGGGCTTATAGTTGCAGCGTGTGGGAAGTGAGGTTGCACTCCGAGGTCGAGGCATGGTTCCTGGACCTCTGCCGCACCGACCCCACCACCGCTGACCTCGTCTCCGAGGCAATCGATCTGCTCGTCGAGCACGGCCCGGCGCTGGGCCGCCCGCTTGTGGATCGTTTGAAGGGCAGCAGGTTCCACCACATGAAAGAGCTGCGGCCAGGATCGACGGGAACCACCGAGGTCCGCGTGATCTTCGCGTTCGACCCGATTCGGGAGGCAGTGTTTCTCGTCGCCGGCGACAAGTCCGGGCAGTGGCGGAGCTGGTATCAGAGCGCCATCCCGATCGCCGACGCCCGCTTCGAGGAGCATCTGACAAGGCTGAAGGAAGAGCAACGATGAGCGAGGCGACGAACTGGCGTGACGTGAAGGCCAAGGCCCGGGCGGCCGATCCCGAGTGGGACACCGAGGAACGGGTCGCCCAGCGCACCCGGATGCGGGAGCAGATGCTCGCCTCGGTCAGCGGCGCTCAGCTGGCCGAGATCCGTAAGCAGCTCGGCATGACCCAGACGCAGCTCGCCGAGGCGGCGGGACTATCTCAGGCACGCATCAGTCAGATCGAGAACGGCACTGTGACCAACCTGGAGACGCTACGCGCCTACGTCGCAGGACTTGGCGGACACCTCGACGTCGTCGCGCGCATCGGCAACATCCACCTCAACGTCGCCTGAGCAGCGCCTCCAGCTCCACTTGCCCCGTCTGCTGAAGGTCACGACTGCCCCAGCTTCGCGGCACCGCATGGAAGCCACGCCCGCCACTCCAGCCGACGGCGGGGAGGCTTCACCCGCCCATCACCGTGTTGGCAGTGGATAGATCGGGCGTCAGGTGTGTGGTTCCGGTGCGGGCCCGTGGGGGGCCGGCACCGGAACCGTTCACGTCGGGCTCAGGCGTGGGTGTCGAAGCGGCCCGCGCGGGTGGCGGCGACGAACCGGGTCCAGCTCGTCGCGTCGAAGGCCAGCTCCGCGCCCTGCCGGTCCTTGCTGTCGCGTACGCCGACCGCGTCAGCGAACCCCGCCACCTCGACGCATTCGCCGTTCCCGCCGGACCGGGACGACGTGCGCCACACTCCGTCACGTCTCATGGTTCATCTCCTTCGCAATCGCCGTGATCAGCTCACGGGAGTCGTCGACGTCGAGTGTCCGCTCGCCGAGCGAACGCCAGGCGTCCTCGTAGGTCTGAATTTCGTGCGTCTTGTCGAGGTAGACCGCCCCGCACGGACCGTCCATGTAGACGGTGGTCGGCTCCGGCTCCCGCACGTCGGTGGGAAAGTCGAGCACAGTGAAGGTGCCGGTCTCAGCCCAGCGGAACAGCCCGGCGCGCAGGGACAACACCCGGATGGTGATGTTGTGCTGCCCACCGGCCACCACCAGGGCGTCGAGCTGCCGGGCCATCGCGGCCGGGTCGCGCAGCGGCCGACGGAGCACCGCCTCGTTGAGAATCACGTCGTAGTACGGGGCTCGCGGCACCGCCCGCGCCAGCAGCCGCTGCCGATGCAGCCGCACATCGGCCTTGGCCTGCCGTTCCGCCTCGCTCAGATCAGGGTGGTCAACGGCGATCACCTCGCGCATGTACTCGACGGTCTGCAACAGGCCGGGCACCAGATTGGACTCGTACTTCCGGATCCTGGTCGCGGCGGCCTCCAGGCCGACGTACACCTTGAACCAGTCCTTGATCGCCTCCCCGTAGCTGTGCCACCAACCGTGCGCCTTGGTCTCCCTGGCCAGGGCCCGCATGGTCTGGATGGTCTCCGGCGTCGCGCCGTACAGCCGGCACATGGCCTCCACGTCGTTCGGGTGCATCGGGACCTGACCGGTCTCGTACCGCCAGACGCGCGGCGCCGACCACTCCAGTTCCTTGGCCGCCGCGACCGCCGTCACGTGCGCGCTTTCCCGAAGCTCTCTCAAATACCTACCGAGTTGCCTACGCGGGACGGTGCTTCCCGGGTCGTCCACGTCATCTCCCTCGCTGTTGTCGCGTAAGGCACCTCATCCCTTGGGCCGCATTCTCCCGCAGATGATTGCGCGCAGCCAATAGCGAAATGACGATCGTAGATAACCGGTCGAACCCCCTTTCGCCGGTCACGACCGGGGCGGACGCCTTCCCCAAAACCTCATCCCGGCGTCCGCCCCGGCACGTCACCAATCAGCAGAGGGAGGACCGGCCCGTGGATTCGATCGACGAAAGCCCCGGCGAGATCCCGCTCCCGCCGTACGTCACCGCCGAGGACGTCACCTTCGCGCTCCGAGCCGTCCGGGTGCACGCCGCCGAGCAACAACCCGACGGGCCGCGCTGCCGCAACGACCAGGCAGCACATCCGTGCCGGCTACACCGCTGGGGCCGCCGGGTGCTCGCCGAACGCGGCCTCACCGACCACGACATCCAGACGATGCTCGCCGAGCAGGAGACGTCACGACCATGATTCACAAAACCGGAGAGCGACCGCTCCCCCAACAGGTCCGCGCGGCCACCTTCGACACCCGTCGACGCGGCCTCGACCCCGCCCAGGTGTACGCCTACCTCGATCGACTCGCCGACGAGATGGAACGCCTACGCCGCGAACTCACCACCGCCACCACCGAAGCCGAGCGCATCCGCCAGGCACTACGCCAATGGCAGTCCCGACAGAGCGTCGGCCGCCACGCGGACACCACTCACCATCGGGAGGCACGATGAGCGCGCCATTCTGGATCATCCACCTGCCCACCAGGCTGACCACCCTGGACGATGCCACCGCCCTCGCCGTGGCCCTGCGCGACTCCCTCGGTCACCTCACGACCATCGACTTCGGCGAGACGACACTCAGCGAAGAAGACCGCCAGTTCCTCCGCCACCGAGTCTGGTGCGACACCCCACTCGACAGTGTCCGCTGCCGCCGTCCCAAGGAACACGACGGCCAATGTGCGGGTTTCCACGACACTGCCAACCTGTAGCGGTCATTGCGGCAACGCCAAAGCAGCGCGCTGAACAGAGTCAGGACCGCCCACCGCACGCCACCTGCGCATGGTTGACTGATCTCACCGACGAGGCCGCAACAGCACTTCTACGGCAATTCGGCACACCAGCACCTACGCCCCGTACTCATCTCGCAACTCACGCAGACCACTCTGCGCAACCTTTCACCGGAAGGCACAACCATTCAAAAAGAAGCCCACCCCTCAACTCAAACGCAGCCCGGCTCGGTCGCCGCACACGGCCATCTCCAGCACTTCAACGACTCCCGGAGTGCCGCGCAGCACAAATCATCCTTTAGAAGGACCGTTCCGCCACCGCAATAACGTCCTCCTTTGTGGCATCCAACGGAACCAAGCCATCAAAACTGTATGCTTCATCACAGAATATGACTTGCTCTTCGGCTGGAACTATCCGTCGGTACCAGACAACGAAGTCGGCAACAACGTCGATCGGGCCCTCTAGATAGATTCCCTGCCCGTCAGCGTGGGCGTACCCCTCCAACTCACCGCGCCCTGTGCGATAGAGCCATTCCACGTCACGCACTTCAGATCCCGCAGAACCAGGGACAGCCAGCTTCACCTGAGCTTGCGGCCAGTCGTCAGCAAGCGCGCGCGCTAAGGCATCCCGCTCTAGCCGCCACTTATCACTCTCGAAGACGGCAAGGTACGTCACCAATTAACTCCTATCTCAACACAACCGACCCTGGTATGCCGTGCTGCTGCATCAACCCTTGGAAGTATGGCACAGCGTCGGCGTGGTTCGTGATGACACGCAGACCCGTTAGCGGATTGGAAGGGTCATTGATTACAGCTGCATACCTTCTGAACTCATCGTTGGTCTTGACGGAGATCTTATTTCGGATGAAGTCAGGAATACCCGACCCAGGGATGAAAGGACTTCGCCCAGGCTTGTCAACGAACTTCGCATCGAGGAGCTCTCCGGTTCCTCTGTCGAAACCGTCTGCCCACACTCTTTCACCGCCACCAATTGCACGGTATTCAGTCGCTCCCGTTTGTGCGATTTGATAAGCTTGCGCACCTCCGCTACCAACTGCCGGCCGCGTATCAAGCGATAGCTGATACGACGTAGTGCAGTTGTGAACGAGTACGGAAGCTTCGCCAGCCACCACATGGTACGTGTGGGTGTTGGCGACGGTCAGGTTGTGGACGGTGGCGCGGGGGACGTCCCAGCGGTCGACGGCGGTGATCTGGACGTACGTGCCGGCGCTGGTCTGTAGCCACTGGCCCGGCTGTAGGTCAATGGCGTCGATCCACTCGCCCGGCTCGGGCACCCAGAACGGGTGACCGTCGGTGGCGGTGACGTCGGCGCTTGCCGAGCCCTGGTCACCGTCGGTGTCGATGGTGACCTTCACCAGCTTCTTCACACCATCGCCGGTGATCGCGGCGGTGACGGTGTCCACCTCGGTGCGACCCGACTCGGGGTCGGTGACCACCACATTGTCGCCCGGCTTGACGTCCTCGATGGCCTTGGTCGAGCCGTCGGCCATCAGCACCTTCGTGCCCGGCACGAAGCTGTTCGGGACGGCGCAGGAATCGCCGCCGCCGGACGAGCGGGCGTCGCCACCGCTGGTGCCGCCGTTGCTGCGGCTCGACCCACCCGACGAGCCGCCCGGCTTCGAGTCACCCTTGCCGCCACCACCGGCGCCCTTGCCACCGGCACCGCCGGAGGCTGCGGACGAGCCCTTCGGGTTGGACTTGGCCTGGGCTTGCTTCTGTGCCGGGTTACCCGTCTTCTTCGCCGACTGCGTTGCCTTGTTGCTTGTCGAGTTGACCTTGTCAGCAGCCTTCTTCTTGGCTGCCTGGGCGGCCTTCTTGGCCCGTTCGATGGCCAGCTTCTTGGCCTGCAACGCAGCAGCCTCCGCCGCCCGCGCCGCGGCCAGCACGATCTCCGCGGCCCGCTTCGCAGCCTGCCATGCCTGGATCGCGGCGATCGTTCGGTCGATCGCTCGGATCACCGCCGGGATCTTGCCCAGTTTCGCCCACGGGATCGCCCCGATGATCAGGCTGCCGCACGCCCACATGTCACCGCCGAAGCAGTTCATGGCGTCGTTGATGCCGATGAACTCCTTGAGGATGTACCAGGCCGAGTCCAGGACCACCGACATCAGCGACCGGCCCATGTTGGCCTGCGCCTGAGAGATCATCGCCGCCGACAGTCCCGCACCGGCCAGGGCCGCCGCCGTCTCCGACGCGGTCAACGCCACCGACAGGCCGGACGGGTCCGAGTGGGTCACCGGGTTGTTGTGGGCGTACGTGTAGCCGTTGTTCTGGACCGGGTCGGTCAGGTCCAGGACCGGGTCGGCGGAGATGAACCGGCCCACCTCAGGGTCGTACAGACGCGCGCCCAGCGGCACGAAGCCTGACGAGTCGTCGCGTACCGCACCGAGGAAACCTCTGTTGGTGTGCATGTTCGCGCCCACGGACGCGGTACCCCGTTGGTTGCCGAACGGGTCCTGCTTCCGGATCCGGGTCGTCATGCCGTCGGCGAGCACCACCTCGGCCAACGGGCTGCCCTGGTGGTCACCAGCCAGGGCCGTCAGCACCTGGGTGACGGTGCCGTGCACCTGACGGGCCACCGCGCCACCCGGGGTGGAGTAGGTGCGCTGGACGTCGATCGGCATGCCGCCCGGCTGCACGGTCAGCTGCGCCTCGCCCAGGTTGAGCGTGGCCTGCTGGCCCTGCACGGTCAGCAGGCGGGTGCCGCCGGGACCGTAGATGTGCCGGGTCTCGTCCTGCGCGTTCCACTGCTGGGCCGCCGACCCACCGGCACAGGTGGCCAGCACGATCGGCGTACCGTTCGCCGTGGTGCCTCCCTGCACGGCGAGGCACAGGCCGGACGCGACGTGCTTCAGCTGCGCGGTCGACATCCGCTCCAGGCGCTGGTTGGTCGTGCCGTCGCACCGCTGCAACCGCAGGGCCGAGCCCACGGTGTTGGCGGCCGGCTGGACGCACCAGTCGTCGTAGCCGGACAGGGTGCCCAGGTTGGCGTTGTTCTGACCCGGGGCCGGGAGGAAACTCCACCGCTGGGCCTGGGTGTTGTTGCAGGTGTAGAGCTGGATCGGCCGGTTCGGCTCCGAGGTGCCGGAACTGAGGTCGATGCACTTGGCGGCCAGGCCGACGTACGGGCTGCGGCCCTTGCTGCCCGAGCCGGTGATCCGCTCGATCTGGCCGTCGTAGGTCCAGGTCAGTTCCTGCTGGTCGCCGTTGCTGGTGGAGGTGACCGATTTGGTCTCGCCGGTCAGCTCGTACAGCCGGGCGGCCTCGGAGACGATCGCCGCGCCCTGCGGGGTGGTGTACGTCTTGGTGACGGCGGAGAGGGTGCGCGGCTGGGCCCCGCCCTCCCGGCCGTAGCCGTAGGTGGTCTCCAGCGGCGCGGCGGAGGTGCGACCGGTCAGGTCCCGCTCGACCAGCTTGGTGCGGTTGCCGAGCAGGTCGTATTCGTACTCCTGCCAGTAGCCGGTGCCGTCGACGCCGACCGCCGCATTGGGCGCGGTCGCGGTGCCGGGGCCGGCGTCGCAGGAGGTCTGGCTGTTGGACGTCCAGGCGTTACGGAGTTGGCCGAGCGGGTCGTAGGTGAAGCACTGGCGCTCCGCGATCGGGGTCGCGTGCTCGCGGATCGAGGTGACGTTGCCGGCGTCGTCGTAACCGTAGGAGCGGTTGGAGACTAGATGGTTGCCGGTGACCTCGCGGAAGACCTGCTGGCGGGTGAGCGCGCCGCTGGCGTCGTCGTAGTCGGCCATCGTCCACACCCGGTACGGCTGGGTGCCCAGCGTGGAGCGCAGCACCTGTCCGTACGGCGAGTAGATCGTCTCTGAGCCGTACCAGTCCTTGCCGGAGACGGACAACGGCAGGCCGTCGGCGGTGTA
Source organism: Micromonospora sp. NPDC023869 (assembly GCF_055559695.1). NCBI lineage: Bacteria > Bacillati > Actinomycetota > Actinomycetes > Micromonosporales > Micromonosporaceae > Micromonospora > Micromonospora sp. NPDC023869. The sequence goes on along the minus strand of NZ_JBVHKD010000005.1, from coordinate 257,097 downwards.
GCGGACCAGCAGCTTCTCGCTGGGCAGCGGCCCGACCGCCGGCATGGTGCTCGACTCGGGCAGACCGGTGTCGGTGTACGTGTAGTCGTAGCGGTACTGCTGGCTCAGGCCCCAGGTGGTGGCGATGGACTGCGGCAGCGTCAGCGTGGTCGAGGTCGGCTGGTAGTCCTGGGTGTAGCCGCCGATCGACTGGGTGTACGGCAGGCCGTCGGTGTACCTGGTCGACGTCGCGGGCAGGCCCTTGCCGCCGGCCACCGTGTCGTAGGTGAACTGGGAGAGCAGGGTGCCGCCGCTACCACCAAGGCGCTGCTGGGTGGGACGGGACAGCTCGTCGTACCCGTTCCACACCGTCACGCCACGGGCGTTGGTCGTGGTGAGCGGCCGGTCCCGGTGGTCGTAGGTCATGGTGGTGAGGCCGGTGTCCGGGTCGGTGGTCCGGGTGAGCCGGCCGCGCTGGTCGTACGTCCAGGTCCATGGCAGAGGGTTGGCGGAGTGGTTCGCCTTCACCAGTTGGCCGCGCGAGTCGTACTCGTAGCGCATCGAGGTGAAGTCGGTCTGGGCCGTGTCGCGGAAGGTGTCGACCCGGGTGGTGCGGCCGAGCCCGTCGGTGAAGAGGCGGTACGACGCGGCCCCTCCGGGGTTGGTCACGGTGGAGTGGTCGAGGCCGTAGCTGTACTTGGTGGCGCGTTCCTCGTTCGGCTCGCCGTTGAGCAGCGGGATTTCCTTGATCACCCGGCCGAGGCCGTCGTAGGTGTAGCGGGTGGCGTTGGGCATGACCGTGTCCGACAGCGGCGTGAAGAGCTGACCGATCGGCGAGCCTTCGGCGAAGTAGGCATTGTTGGTCTGCCAGACCTCGCCGGCCGAGTTGTAGAGGGTGTCGGTGATCAGTCGACCACCGTTGGTCGCCTGCACCTGGGACTGCCGTTCCCGGCCCAGTCCGTCGTAGATGGTGACCGAGGTCTGGATGCGGTCCTCGTGACCACGGGCGAAGGTGGTGACGTACGGGGGCTTGCGGATGCTCTCGCCCGGGTTGTCCGGGTCGGGGGCGATCGGCGGCAGGGCGTACTCGGCGCGGAAGTCCGGCACCGACGAGGTCGACGGGGTACGCCCGGCGCCCCACGCCTCGACCAAACGGCCCAGCCCGTCGTACTCGGCGTGGCTGACGCGGTCGTTCGGGTCGGTGGTCTTGAGCGTGACGCCCCGGCCCGGATCCAGCTCACGGGTCTGCTTGTGCCCGAGGGAGTTCTCCTCGGTGACCGAGTACGCCTGCCCGCTGGCGGGGGTGTAGGTGATCTGGGAGACCTTGCCGTCCGGGTCGGTGCGGGTCCGCACCCGACCGACGGCGTCGAAGCTGGTGGTGCCGTCGTTCTGGAAACCGGAGCCGTCGGCCCTCAGCGACCAGGTCTGGGTGGCCAGACCGCGACCGCTCGCGGGCAGCGCCGCGCCGTAGGCGGTGCCGTCGTAGGCGACCCGGCCGGCGGAGGCGAGCGAAGTCAGGTCGTCGAAGGTCGCGGCGGCGCAGGTCGTGGCGCTGCTGCGGATCTGCCGGGTCAGGCCGATGACATGCTTGTTGGTGTGGTGCGCGTACTCGACGAAGGTGCAGGACTCGTCGCCGGTGCGGCCGGTGTCGCCGAGGGACTCGATCCGCTCCGGCAGGCCGTGGGTGCTCTCGTAGGTGGTCCTGGTCTCGACGGTCCGCAACGTGCGGGTGTCGTCGCCGGTGCCGGACGACCGGGCCACCGCCTTCTGCCGGGTGTCGGTGACCCGCCACGCCTTGAGCGGGCTGAGGCCGTCGTCGCGGGGGCGGGAGGCGAGTTCGGTCGCCGTCGGGTAGGTGACGCTGCGGGTGAGCCAGTTGGCGTCGGCGTCACCGGCGCTGGCGTAGGTCAGCTCCTCGGCGACCCGGCCGGCGAAGGGCTCCCGGTCCTTGGCGATCTCCTCGCCGCTGCCCACGTTGTCCTTGACGGACACGGTGTCGCCCATGCCCCGGAAGTAGCGGGTGACGGACTTGGTCCGCTCGCTGCCCATCTCGGCGACGGGCGGGCCGGTGAGCACGGTGACCTGCTCGAAGCCGGCGAACTGGGAGTAGGTGCGGCTGGACTTCTTGGTGAACTCCGCCTCGGCCAGCTTCCAGCCGGCGTTCGCGTACTGGTAGGTGGTGACGGTGGAACTGGAGGCGCCGTCGATGGCGGGCAGTTCCTCGACGGACTCCACCACGTACTTGTGGAACCAGTCGATCTCGTCGTCGTTGGCCGGGTCCGGGTGCCAGAAGTTGGGGTAGCAGAGCCGGGTGTTCGACCTCAGCCCGGCGGTGTCGGTCTTGCCGGGTAGGCCGGTGCCGTCCGCGCAGGCGCCGGTGGGCTTCTTGTACGTGACGACGGTCTCGCCGCCGTACTCGTTGACGACCCGGGCGATGCGCAGCCGGGAGAAGCCGGGCCGGTTGTCCTTGCGGACCCGGTTGGGCATGTCCTCGGAATTGTGTACGAACCGCACCGGGTTGAGCGACTTGGTGTCACCGCCGACGCCGTACCCGGTGCGCTCGATGGACTCCAGCCACAGCGCGGTGTTCGTCCCGGTCCACTCCACCGGGAAGGACTGCCTGAGCTGGTACTCGTCCACCTTCTGCAGGGCGGTGGAGCCGCTGCGGCGCTGCGCGAAGGTGGTGATCTTCTCGAGCCGCACACGGGTGAAGAAGGAGGGCGAGGCGTTCCAGCACTTCTTGCCCGCAACGCAGTTGAGGTCGGCCGGGGTGTCGTACCAGATGCGGTAGTCGTGCGGGATGGTGCTGTTGAAGTTCTCGTCGGAGCAGGTCAGCGAACCCTGGTTGTAGCAGCGTTCCTCGACGTCGAACTTGACTCGGGCCAACGGCGGGGTCGCGAAGACGTTGTTGTTGGTGTTGCGCTGGCCGTAGTCGATGTTCAGCAGGTGGCCGCCGCGGTCGTACGGGACGGGCTTGGTGAAGTTGAAGTTCTGCGCGTAGCGGTTCCTCTCCTTCTTCCACCAGAGGGTCATCACGTTGCCGTGGATGTCCTCGACGTAGTCCAGCGACCACCGCCACCCCTGCTCACAGGCCGAGCCGGCCCAGTTCCCCGCCTTGTAGCAGTCCTCACCGGCGTGGTTGCCGTAGACCGGCACGGCCAGGACCGAGTTGGTGACCGGCGTTCCGGTGGTCCAGCCGGGCAGGCGGTGCAGGCCGAAGTGGTACTTGGTGCCGTCCCTGGTGGTGACGACCCAGTACTCGCCGTCCTCGTCGCCGTTGTCGAGATTCGCGTTCTTGAGCAGCTCCACCTTGGAGCCGTCGCCGTTGGCGGTGGTCCACGTCTCGGCCGACTCGCTCCAGACCAGCTCGGTGGTCATGCCGCCGAGGGAGAGCGTCGCGTTCTTCGAGCCCCAGCAGAGGTCGGCGGTCCGGTGGGTGGCGTTGTTGGAGCCGGCCTTCTTGGAGTCCTGACGGCAGTTGACGTAGGTCCGGGTGATCGAGCCGGCGGCGTAGTCCCAGCCGTCGCCGATCCAGGACGCCTGGTTGTTGGTCGCCGAGGTACGCCCGTCCACCGACTGCGACGAGTACGACAAAGCGACCTTCGGCGTCGGACCGCCGGCCGTCTCGGGCACCTGGACCTGGTACGAGTAGGTGAACGCGCCGGAGGACGAACCCGCCGCCCACGAGCCGGAGAAGAGCAGAGGGGTGGCGGTGAAGTCACCGGCCGCCGAGGCGCCGGTGTCGAGCACGCCGACGACGCTGCTGCCTGACGCGGCGGACTGGGCGCCGATCGCCGATCGACCCGCCACCGGCGTGGCGTCACCGAGCAGCGCGCCGACCGGCAGGCTGCTGGTGACCATGCGGCGGGCGGGAGCACCCTCCTCGACCCCGGCGACCCGTGCGCTGCGGGCGGAGGAGCCGGCGACCGGGACCAGCTCCACCTCGCTGGAGACGGTCTGACCGGCGATGCTCGCGGGGTCCGCCGTTCCTCGGGCGGCGTCGTCGGGGGCACAGTCGCCACCGTCGGGGTCGTCGAAGACGCAGTCGGGCAGCAGCATGACGCCGAACCGGTCGGCGGCCTGCGGGCCGTAGAAGTCGGCGAAGGGCGTGTAGTCGACGGTGAGGGCGACCTCGGCCTCCGGGTCGGCGGTGGCCGGCGGGGTGATCTTCATGATCAGGCCGGACACCCCGGCGTCGTGGGACGCCTCGGGTGCGGCCAGGTCGACGGCCCAGGTGCCGGCGAGGGCAGCGGGATCGCCGCCGTCCGGCACGCCGAGCGCGACCGGCAGGTCGTCGACCGGCAGCGTCTCACCGGGCGTCACCCCGGTCAGGTCGACGGTGCCGCTGCCCTCTTCCCATGCCTCGACGGCCGTGGGCTCGTAGAGCTCCGACGGTTCCGGCTCGTCGGTGAGCAGGTTCGTCACCGCCTCCTCGTCGGGCGAGACCTGATCGACCTCCGGAATCTCCGGCAGCTCGATGGCGCCACGGCTCATACCCGGTCCGGGCTTCGCGAAGGCGGGCGCGGGCAGTGTCGTCACCGCCATGGTCATGGTGAGCGCCAGGACGAAGGTCGTACGGGCGGGGCGACCCCACCGCCGAGCCAGCAAACCGGTACCACGCATGCGCGTCGACTCCCACCCAGGCGTCAAGACGAAAGAGGACGGTGCGGAGACCGCACCGGGCACATGCCAGGTGCGGCCCGTGCGTGAGCACCTTCCGTCAGAGCGCTGAGTAGCTCAAGGTCACCTAAAGTGATCAACATCGAGTTGGAGTGATCCCCGTCACGCCGCCATTGGCGCAGTGGATCTCCGATCATCCCGAAGGTCATCTAAACGCACAGATCCGCCATGTCCGACAGGCCGGACCCGCAAATCCAGACACAAGATCAAATTCCGGCGTTACGGCACATATTCAAGGAGTGAAGATCACGGCTTGATAACGTTGACGGGATAGACGGGACGTACCGGTGGCGTGCGATCGTGTGCCCGCATTTCTGCCCCACGGCCCGCCGACAGGGGCGGTTCTGCGCGCCGTCTTCCTGTCCGCCCGGCCCCACGGGAGTAGACCGCCGTGACTGTGCCTCGCCTGCTCAGCCCACTCGTGCGTACGCGCACCCGGCTGTTGTGCACCATGGGCCTTCTGCTGGCCGCCGTCGTCGCGGCGACGCTGCCGTGGTGGCCCGGATTCGACGGACCCGACTCCCGGCCGGCCACCGCCACCCCGGCCGTTCCGGTGTCCACTCCCCCAATCGACGAGGCCACCGCGATGGCCGAGGCGCTGCGCACCGGCAAGGAGGTGCTGGTGGAGACCGCCACCACGCCCACCTCGCTGACCTGGGCACTGCCGAGCGGTCGATGGCGCTCCACGTCCCACGCGGTGCCACAGCGCGCCAAGGACTCCACCGGGCAGTGGGCACCGATCGACACCACGCTCACCCGTACCGGCACCGCCCCCGACGGCCTCGGTATCCGCCCGGTCAACGCCGCGGTGCCGGTACGGTTCGCCGGCGGCAGCGAACCGAACAGCCCCGGGGCCAGCCCCGAGCCGAGCCCCTCCCGCCACGCGCTGCGACTGGTCGCCAACACGCGGACCGAAGCGGCCGACACGCCGCTGGCCGAAGTGGAGATCGACGGCCACAAGGTCACCTACCTGTGGCCCGGTGCGCTGCCCGAGCCGGTGCTCGACGGCCCGCGCGCCCTCTATCCCGAGGTCCGGCCCGGCGTGGACCTGCTCCTGGTCGCCCGCGACGACGGCGGCTTCGGCCAACTGCTGATCGTCAAGACCCGGGCGAGCAGCACGATCGACGCCGTCCGGTCCCTCGTCTACGGCCTTGAGTCCCCGACCGCGACCTTCCGCCACGACCGGGAGACCGGCGGCGTCCGGATCCTCGACTCCGTCGACGGGGCGGAGATCGGCTCGATCCCCACCCCCTTCGCCTGGGACTCCGCCGGCCAGGAACCCGAAGCGCCACCGGCCGCGCCCCGCACCGCCGTGGCCACCGACGCCGACGTGCTGAACCTCTCCGGTCTCAGCGGCGTGGAGCCGGGCGCCCGCCACGCGCGGATGCCCACCCGCCTCGACGGCGACGGTTCCGGGCAGGTACGCCTGCACCTCGACGCCGCCGCCAGCGGGCTGCTCGACGACGCCGACGCGATCTTCCCGATCTTCCTCGACCCCACCCTGAACACCACCACGCAGGCCTGGGCCACCGTCTACAAGCAGCACCCGAGCACCAACACCTGGAACGGCACCAACTTCAACTCCGGCAGCACGGACGCACGGGTCGGTCACGAGCAGAACACGCCGCTGACGGCTCGTTCCTTCTGGCGGATGGGCTTCAAGAGCACCCTGAAGGGCCCGGACATCGAGACCGCCACCTTCCGGGTGCTCAACGTCCACTCCTGGAACTGCACGCGCCGCCAGATGGAGCTGTGGCACACGGCGGCGATCTCGTCCGGCACCACCTGGAAGAAGCAGCCGACCTGGCGCTCGGTGCAGGACAAGCAGTCCTTCGCCTACGGCTACGACGGCAGTTGCGACAACGACTACGCCCGCTTCGACGTGGCGGCCGCCGCCAAGTCGGCCGCCGACAGCAGCGACTCCACCCTCACCCTGGGCATGCAGGCGACCAGCGAGTCCGACACGCTGACCTGGCGCCGGTTCCGGGTCAGCACCGCCCAACTGACGGTCGAGTACAACTCGCCGCCCAAGGAGCCGACCGGCGGCAGGAGCACCCCCGGCGGCAACTGTGTGCCCGGCCCCGGCAGCGGAGTCACGGTCGCGAGGACCAACCTGGAGCTGTACGCGAAGGCCACCGACCCCGACAACAACCTCAAGGCGCTGCGGTTCCGCTTCTGGAAGACCGGCTCGACGGTGCCCGCCGGCACCCTGGTCACCGCCACCAGCAGCGGTGAGGCACGGCTGACCATCCCGTCCAGCAGCCTGGAGGACAAGGCCACCTACTCCTGGGACGTCCAGGCCGAGGACCAGGTGGGCGCCACGTCGACGTACTTCCCGCCCGGCAGCGAACCCTGCCGGCTGAACGTCGACGCGTCCGCGCCGCCCGCCCCGACGGTGACCAGTGACGTGTGGCTGGAGGGCAGCCACGACGGCGACACCTGGGCGACGGTGAAGTTCGGCGGAACCGGTCCGATCACCTTCACCGCCACCGGCGCGGTCCGCTTCACCTATGCATTCGAGTCCATCGGCACCACGTCCGTGAACGCCACCAACGGCACCGTCACCGTGCCCGACCTCAGACCACGGCACGCCGGGCCCACCACCCTGCACGTGTACGCCTACGACGCGGTCGGCAACCGCAGCGTCCGCACCGACTACACCTTCTTCGTGCCACCACGGGACGAGGCCGACGGGCCCGCCGACATCACCGGTGATGGACGACCCGACCTGCTCATCATCAACAGCGACGGAAACCTGCGCACCTACGTCGGCGACGAGGGCGGTGAGCTGTACGACCACCTCGCCGCCTCCTACAACGACAAGGGCGAGCAGAGCCCGCCCGGGCACTGGTACAACCCCGCCACCGGCCAGGCCGCACTGATCACCAAGCACTCCGACGCGTACCCGGGAGACGGGCTCACCGACCTGTTCGCCCGCACCCCCGACGGTGGGTTCTGGCTCTACCCCGGTGACGGATACGGCAGCTTCAACGTGGACAAGCGGCTGCGGATCCTGCTGCCGGCCACCGTGCCGGCCCCGTCGACCTGGACCCAGATCAAGGCGCTCGGCGACATCACCGGTGACGGCAAGCCCGACCTGGCGCTGCGCTCCGGGACCCAGTTCTGGGTGCTCTCCGGCTACACCGGGGCGAGCTTCCAGGAGGCGACGCTGATGGAGGGCACCGCCTGGGCCCGTCGGGAGATCCTGAACATCACCGACTTCGATCGGGACGGCACGCCGGACCTGCTCTGGCGCAACCTGGACGCCGGCACGCTCTATGTCCGCCACGGACGGCCCGGGTCGGGCCCGAACAGCGTCAACCTGGACTCGCTCAAGCAGGCGGCCAACTCCCGCGACGGCGACGTGCGGATCGGCACGGGCTGGACCGAGACGACGTACAACGCGGTCGTCGGCATCCCCGACGTCAGCGGCGACGGGATCCCGGACCTCTGGGTGCGGGCCGGCGTGGACGGGAAGATCCAACTGCATCGACCGTCCCTCACCAACATCGACGCGTCGGTGCAGGTCGTCCTCTCCGGGAACTACAACACCATGTTCCGGATCCTCGGCTGACCTGTCACACCCGCGGAGCCCGGAGCCCGGAGCCCGGGCCGGGAAGCAGCCCCGCCTCGGCGAAGGGCTTCGCGGGACAGGAAGTCGGCGCGTCGGATCACGTCCGGCAGGCGGTAGCGCGGGCTCAGCGTCAGCGTCAACTCGGTCACCCGGTCCAGGTCGGTGCGGTGACCCACGGAGACGAAGACCGGCTTGACGTCGGTCTGCGTACGCAGGGCGTGGCCGAGCACGTCGTCGCCGTCGGAGAGCACCGACCGGTCGCCCCGACGCGACCCGGGTGCGGCGCACGTGCCGACGAACGGGGTCTTGGCCACGCCGAACGTGGGCAGGCCGGTCACCACGCCCAGGTGGCAGGCCAGCCCGAACCGCCGTGGATGGGCGATGCCGTACCCGTCGCAGACCACGGTGTCGGGGCGACGGCTCAGCCTGCCCAGCGTGGTGAGCAGGATCGGGACCTCGCGGAAGGCCAGCAGCCCGGGGACGTACGGGAACGTCACCTCGCCGGGTACGACGACGGTCTCCACCTCGACGCCGGTGGTCAGGTCGACGAGCACGGCGGCGGCGGTGAGCCGGGTGGAGGTCTTGTCGTAGGAGACGTCGACACCGGCCACCAGCCTCGGCGGGGCCACCGGGCCGCCGGTCAGGTCCAGGTGCTGCCGCAGTTCCTGCTGGACGCGCTCGGCCTCGGCCACGGTACGCGCCTCGACGGAGGGCAGAGCCGGGTCGGAGGTCAGAGCCGGGTCGGAGGTCAGAGCCGGGTCGGAGGGCATGTCAGGCGGGCCGGTGCGGGGAGAGGATCGCCATGATCCGCAATCGTAACGGCGGCCGGTGACCGCGCAACGCGATCGCCCCGGCCGGCGCTGGCGGCACCGGCCGGGGCGATCGTCGGTCAGGTCACTGCCACAGGGCGTTGGCGACCTGCGGGAAGAGGCCCTCGGGGTGGGCCCGGAACAGCGGTTCGGTGCCGAACAGGGTTACGTTCGCGCCCTTGGCCACACCGCTGACCACCACCGCGTGACCGGCGGCGGCCTCCTGGCCACCCCAGTGTCCGGCGAGGAAGAAGCCCTCGGCGGCCAGACGCTGGTCGACGCGTACGCCGTCGCCGACCCGGGTGAAGTACTGCGGCGCGTCGACGAACGCGGTCGGCAGCGCGTTACCGGTGATCGGCGAGGCCGGATCGTTGCGCACCGCGACGATGCCGTTGGCGTCGCTGCGGCCCGCCGCGATCGTCACGTCGAGCAGCCCGGCGCGGTCGTTGAACAGCTTGCCGCTGCTGCCCCGGCCCACCACGGTCCCGCCGTCGCCCAGCCACCGGGTGAACTCCGCACCGCGAGTGGCGTCCAGGCTGAGCGGGTTGAACGAGGTGGTGGAGACGAACAGCGCGTCGAAGTCGGCGAAGGAGAGCGCCCCGCTGTTGAACGCGGTGTGCGTCACCGAGATCGGTGCGAAGCCCATCTGCCGCAAGGCGTGGATCTCACCGGCGTTGGCCGCGACCCCGAGCCGGACCCGGGACACCGGCGTGGCGGTCCGTGCCTGCGGCGGCGTGATCTTCGTGAACTCGACGCCGTACGCCTCGGCGACCGGACCGACCACGGCGGCGCGGGCCGAGACCACGAACGTCCCGTCGGGGGTCCGTCCCAGCGTCACGCCGTCGTCGAGGAGCCGGTTGACCGCCTGGATGCCGGCGACCGAGTCGACGACCAGCCCGTACTGGGTGCGGTTGCCGGGTGCGACGGAGCCCGTGGCACGGGCCTCGGTCACCGAACGCAACACCTTGTCGTCGAGCGTGACGTTCCGGGTCACCCGCTGCACGGTCGCGCCCCAGAGGTGACCGTGGCTCCAGGCCGAGATGTCGTACATCGCGTTGAAGTCCTGGGTCACGTCCCGCCCGACGTCGAGCAGCGCGCTGACCAGGCCACGCTTGGCCTGACGCATGTCGACGACGTACGCGCCGGCCTCGTGGCGCGTGCCGTCGAGCGTGAACGGACGCCAGGCGCGGTGCACGACGACGTCGTTGTCGAGCATGAACTGCACCAGCCGGGCCGCCGCGGTCTCACTGCGCTGACCGGTACCGGCCGGGATGACGTACGCGCGGGGGAAGCTCTGCGGGTGCGTCTTGGCGTTGTCCCCCCGGGCCAGCGAGAGGGCGAGCGGGTCGTCGATGGGCCGGGTCGGCTCCCCGGCGGCACCCCGCCGGAACCATTCGAGCTGGTTGTCCAGCAGCGCCGCCCGGTTCTCGGTGGCGTACCGGAGGTTCCCCTCGATCGACGCCCGGGCCACGGCGGTGTTGATCCGGGTGCGCTCGTGCCGCTCCGCCTCGGTCAGGTTGCCGCGCGGGTTGAGCGGCACCTCGATGGTGTGCCCGATGGTGCCGTGGTACATCGAGTACATCGGCGTGAAGATCGGCGGCCAGTCGTCCCAGCCCTGTGCCCGGTCCCGGAACGGGATGTCGGTACGCCGGCCGCCGCTGCCGTCCGCGCACGAGGCGCGGGTCTCGCCGGTGGCGAGGACGGCCTGCTCCATCGCCAGCGCGTTGCGCAGCGCGTGCTTGATGTAGAGGTCGTACTCGTAGTTGTCGCCGTGCGGACCGGTGGTCGGCTCGATCAGCGTGCACGAGACGTACCCGTGGATGTCCACCATGGTGAGCGGGCTGTAGCGGACGAGTTGCGCGCGCACGGCGCGGACCTCGGGCTGCGACGCCGTGATGAAGTCGCGGTTCATGTCGAAGCCGTTGGCGTTGGCCCGGGTCGCCGCGACCCGGCCGTCCGGGTTGCTGGTGACCACGAAGGCGATCACGTGGCGGTCGAGCATCCCGACGACCTCGGGGTCGGTGGAGAAGGCCAACTCCTGGAGAACCTGGAGGCTGGCGTCGGTGCCTTCCCACTCGTTGCCGTGGATGTTGTTGTTGACGAACAACGGGGTCCGCCAGGTGTCGTAGCCGCCGGCCGCCATCGTGGCCCGCGCCGCGACCGGGTCACTGAACCGCAGGTCGGAGAGTTTCTGCCAGGACGTCCAGGCGGCGTCGGACATCGGCGAGGTGGCCACCACCAGGTGCAGGTCACGGCCGAGCACGGACTGCCCGATGACCTCCACACTGATCCGGTCGCTGCGCTGCAGGCCGCGCAGCGCGGCCGGGATGTCGTGGTACGGGATGAGGTTGAGCGGGATGGACGCGTCGGTCAGCTCCACCGGCACGTCCTGGATCACGTCGTTCCGTGGTTTGCCGGGCAGCTTCGCCGACGGGGCCGGCTGGGCGGGTTGCCGGCCGGGGGCGTCGGCGGAGCGTCCCCGCTGCTGCGGCGACCCGACGGTGAACGGCAGGTCGGTGTCGGACTGACCGCGGGGCGACTGGACCGACGCGCCGGTGGGGTCAGGGGCGGCCGGAGCCGCCACGGCGGCGGGGGCCGGTCCGAAGAGGAGCACTGCGGCGAGCAGTGCCATGAGTGGTCGTCGAACAGCCACGCAGGTACCTCGTCTCGAGGGAGGTGGGGTGCCGGGGACTCGTGATCGCCGGCACCGTGATGATTGGCTGTTCTACCAGCGGCGACAGTGCTACGTCGATAGCTCGCGGCGGGTCAGCGCGAACGTCTCCACCTCGATGCCGCCGTACCAGTCGGTGCGCCGGCCCAGGTGGGTCATGTCCAGCCGGCGGCAGACCGCCGTGGACCGCTCGTTGCCCGGCAGCACCACGGCGTACACCCGCTCGGTGCCGGTGGCGAACTCGCGGGCCAGCACCGCCCGCGCCGCCTCGGTGGCGTAGCCGTGCCCCCAGGAGTCGGGGTGCAGGTGCCAGCCCACCTCGATGTCGTCGGTCGGCGTCATGCCGTCGGCCCCGGGCAACGGCTTGAGCAGTACGCTGCCCGCCACCACCCCGGTCCGGCGGACCTCGATCGCCCAGAGTCCGTACCGGCCGGCGTACGGGGCGTACCGCTCCCGCCAGGCGGCCAGCCGGGGGGCCGCCTGGTCGGGCTCGGTCAGCCGTCCCGCTCCCCCGCCCAGCCAGCGCATCACCTCCTCTCGGGAGTAGAGGTCGTAGAGCCGGCCCAGGTCCTCCGGCGTGTCCTGCCACTCGCGCAGCAGCAGCCGCTCGGTCACGTCCACGGTCATGGCCGCCGATCGTAACGACGCCGACCACCACGCGTTGGGTGTGCTGCCGGTGACACCAGGCGTGGGCGGAGTCGCGAGGGGGAAGAGAAGCGGGATGGGCGGTGCGTGGCGACGAACCAGACGGATCACCCGGGCCGCCTTCCGCCCGGTACGCGGACGAGACCTGTCCCTGCACGCCGCCGCGATCACCTTCTACGGGGGTATCGCGGTGGTGCCGGTGGCGCTGCTGGCGATCTGGCTCACCTCCCTGCTCGCCGGAGGCGACCGGGTACGCCGGCTCACCGGGTACGCCGTGGAGACCCTGCCGGACGCCATCGGCGCGCCCCACGCGGTGGCCGCCCTGGTCGACGCCGGGGTGGGTCTGACGCCCTGGCTGGCGCTGGCCGCGCTGCTGCCCGCGTCGCTCTACGGCGAGGGGCTGCGCCGGGCCTTCGTCTCGGTGGCCGCGCCCCGCACCGACGAGCACCTGGTCGGCTGGCGGGGCCGGGTGTTGCTGCTGCCGCTGCTCGCCCCGGCCCCGGCCCTGCTGCTGTCGATCCTGCTGGCGCTGCCGACCACCACCGAGCTGGTGCGGCGGGGCGGCTGGGCCGGCGCGCTCGGCGTGGTGCTGTCCTTCCTGGCGGTCTGGCTGGTGCTCACCCCGGTGCTGGTGTGGGTCTTCCGGGTGGTCGGTCCGGCGTCGCCGGACTGGCTCTCCACGCTGGCGGTCGGGTCGTTCACCGCCGCCAACCTCTCCGGCTTCCTGCACGGTTTCGTGCTGTTCGCCTCGCTCCCGCTCGACCTGGGCCTGCCCTTCGGCGGTCTGGTCGAGGTCGGTGCGGCCGTGGCCGTGCTGCTCTGGCTCTATCTCTTCCACGTGATCGTGCTGGCCGGCTACTCCGCCACCCTGGCGCTGGCCGACTGGCGTATCCGCCGTGCCGCACGCGCGGACGACGGGTCGCCGGCCTGACCATGATCAACACGGTCCCGGAGCAGGTGCGGACGGGTTAGGGTGCGGGGATGAGGGGTGAGGTTCCAGGACGCGCGGACGTGGTCATCGTCGGATCCGGACACAACGGGCTGGTCTCCGCCATCCTGCTGGCCCGAGCCGGCCTGGACGTGCTGGTGCTGGAGGCCGCCGACGTGATCGGCGGTGCCACCCGCACCGAGAACCCCTTCCCCAAGGTGCCCGGGCTGCGCCACTCCACCGGCTCGTACCTGCTCGGCCTGATGCCCCCGGAACTGCTGGCGGCGCTCGACGTCCGCATTCCGGTGCGACGCCGGGACCCGCACTACTTCCTGCCCACCCCCGGCGGCGTCGGATCGCCGTACCTCCTCTTCGGCACCGACGCCACGGCCACCCGGGCCCAGCTCGCCGAGTTCTTCTCCCCCGCCGACGTGGCCGCCGACGACGCGTTGCAGGCCGAGCTGGCCGCCCTGCGCACGGACCTCGCCCCCGTCTGGCTGGCCGAGCCGCTGCCCGCCGAGGAGACCGCCGACCGCTACGTCCGGCCCGAGCTGCGCCAGGTCTTCGTCGACCTGGTACGCGGCTCGGTCGCCGACTACCTCGCCCGCTTCGACTTCCACTCCGAGCTGCTGGTCAGCATGTACGCGGTCACCGACGGCCTGTCCGGGCTCAACGCCGGCCCGGACGACCCCGGCACCGGGCACAACTTCCTGGTGCACAACATGTGCCGGCTGCCCGGCTCGGACGGCACCTGGATGATCGCCGAAGGCGGGATGGGCACCGTGTCGCGTACCTTCGCCGACGCGGCACGCGCCTCCGGCGCCCGGATCGTCACCGGCACCCCGGTCACCGCGATCACGCTCGACGGCGGGGCCGCCTCCGGTGTCGTCCTCGCCGACGGACGGCAGGTCGACGCCGAGGTGGTGCTGGGCGCCTGCGACCCGTACCGGCTGATGGCGCTGCTGCCCGACGGCGCGTTGCCGACCGAACTCGGCGAGCGGATGACGGCGGTCCGGCGCACCGGCACCACGCTCAAGCTCAACCTGGCGCTACGCGACCTGCCCCGCTTCTCCTGCCTGCCGCCGGACGCGCCCAGCCCGTTCGGGTCCACCATCCACCTGCTGCCCGGGTCGGCGTCACTGGCCGGTGGCGGCGGCGAGTCGCCGATGGCGGCGCTGCGCGCCATGTGGGCCGACGTGCAGGCCGGACGGCTGCCGCAGGAGCCGACCATCGAGTGGTATCTGCACACCACCGTCGACCCGTCGCTGGCCGACCCGGACGGGCACCACTCGTCGGCGTTGTTCGTGCAGTCCGTGCCGTACGAGCTGGCCGGCACCACCTGGGACGCGGCGCTGCCCGGATACGTCGCCCGGCTGGTGGAGATCTGCGAACGGTACGCCCCCGGCACCGGTGACCTGATCGCCGACGCGGTGCCGCTGCCGCCGCCCGGCATCGAGGCGCACTTCGGCATCACCGGCGGGCACATCCACCACGTCGACAACACCATCTCGTTCACCGACCGGATGCCGTACGCCACGGGTGTCGACGGGGTGTACGCGGGCAGCGCGGGCTGCCACCCGGCGGGCAGCGTGATCGGCGCCGCCGGACACAACGCCGCCCAACGCATCCTCGCCGACCTGGGCCGCTGAGCGCGATACGGCGCAAGAAGGGCGCGGTGTAAGGGTGCAGTGTAAGGAAGGGCGCGGTGTAAGGAAGGGCGCGGTGTAAGGAAGGGCCCCCTATTAACGCCTGGTGTATAGGAGGGGTCCCTTCCTAACACGTGCACACGTGCACACGTGCACACCCGCACGGCTCAGTCGGCCGGGCGCAGGGCGCGGTAGGCCGCCCACGGGACGGTGGGACGCGGCCAGCCTCGCCGGTCCAGGTAGCGACGAGTCGCGGCCCGGGTGGTACGCACCGTGCGCAGCTGCGGACCAGCTCACCGCGCACGCTGGCGTTGTGCAGGTTCCACAACTGCGCGTCGTGCCGGTGGACCAGCAGGGTCGCCGCGCCTTCGACGGGGTCCACCCCGTCCGGCACCACCACCCGGTAGCCGTCCGCGCCGGCAGTTGCGGTGGTCCGCACCAGCAGCGGTGCGCCGGTGCCGTCCCGGGCCGCCAGCACCACACTCGGGTACGCCGCCAGCACCTCCGCACCGACCAGCGACCCGTCCTCGGCCGACGACTCGCCCGCTTCCGGGGTGGCCGGTAGCGGGCGGGTGGTCACCTCGGTCGGGGTGACGGTGATCAGCAGCCGCATGAAGTAGAAGTCGGTGAACATGGTCGCCGGCCAGTCGAGGTACTTGCGGCAGTTCGGCTGACGCTGGAACATCCGGGTCCAGAAGTCGGCCAGGTCACCGGTCGGATCGGTGTGCACCTCGTCGGGGCAGTGCGCCGTGCCGCGTACCAGGATCTGCTCCGGCTGCGTCAGCCCACTGGCCGTCGGGTCGGAGAAGAGCAGCGCCACCCGGCCGTCGCGGCGCACGTTGAACGCCTTCTGCGGGTAACCCAACGAGGTGGTGAGCATGATCGTGCCGTCCGGACGGAGCAGCCCGGACGTCGGCCAGGCGACCGGTGTGCCGTCCTTGGTGAGCGTCGCCAGCTCGCAGGTGCGGTACGCGGAGATCGCTGAGCCGAGCGCGGATTCGGGCACGATGACGCCAGGGGACGATTGCATGCCCGGAATCGTAGTCAGCGTCGCAATTCGACGGTTACGGCACCCATCGCACCTCGGCTGCTCGCCTGGAATGTTAGGAAGGGTCCCCTGCTATACGCGAGGCGTTAGCAGGGGACCCCTCCTTACATCAGTCAGCTCGCGGGCTGCGGGCTCTCCGGAGCCTCCTCGCCGACCCGGTGGGCGCGGACCTTGTGCCCGACGCTGGTCAGGCAGCGGCCGCTGGGCAGGTCGAAACGCCACCCGTGCAGTTGGCAGGTGAGCTGGTCGCCCTCGACGATGCCGAACCGGCTCAGGTCCGCCTTCAGGTGCGGGCAGCGCCGCTGCACCACCCAGTCGCCCAGGGTGATGTCCTCGGCGTCCACCGCCCGCTCGTGCTCGTCGTACCAGCCCTCGGCGTACTGGAGGCGCTCGGTGGAGAGGCACTTGAAGAAGGCGTACACGAACTCGTTGTACTGGCCGATCCGGGCGGCCGAGAAGCGGCAGGAGAGGAAGAGCGAGTTGACCCAGTCCACCTCACCGATGTGCAGCAGGTGCTCGACCAGCGCCCGCTCGGTGCGGAACCGGTAACGCACCTTCTCGTCCGCGTACGGCCGGACCTGCTTGCCGGGGAAGTCGACCACGATCGACTCGATGCTCTCGCCGTCGTAGCCCACCAGGTCGAAGCGGACCGGGCCGCCGACGCCCTTGGCGAGATAGATCGACTCGTCCAGCAACGGCTCGATCCGCCGCTTCATCTCCTTGAGCACGTCCACCTCGGGGTGCCGCCAGGACGCCTTCTCCGCCTCGATCACCGGCCGCTTGCGCTCGCGCATCTCCTCCAGGTGAGCGGCCTTGTTGGCGAAGAACTCCTCGATCGGCACCGGGTGGGTGGTGGTCGCCCCCTCGGTGGTCACCTCGGAGACGCTGCCGGGCAGCAGCACGATGCCGTTGGTGCCGCCGACCTTGGCGTACTCGCTCAGGAAGACCGACTGGTCGGGGAAGATGTTGCCCTCGTCACCGAAGATGTCGTTGAACTGCCACAGCTCGTCGTCGAGGAAGCACGGCGGGCCGGCGATCGGGAAGACGTGGTCGGCCTTGAGGTCGTCGATGTAGCGCCAGGTGCGGTCGAACTGCCGGTCCCGCTTCTGCTTGCCGAACGCGGTCTTCGCCGACTGCGGCAGCTCGTACACCATCGGGTACCAGATCGCGCCGGAGAACTGGAGCAGGTGCGCGTGCACGTGACCCAGTTCGGCGAAGGTGGTCAGGTCGGTGGGGCGGGCATCGTTCTGGTTCAGCAGCCGGACACCGTCGTACTCCACCCAGAGCGAGGAGTCACCGATCGGACCGTCGGTCGGGCTGGTCAGCGCCTGGATCATGATCTTCAGGCCACCGTCCAGCTCGTACACCTCCTCGTTGCGGGTCTTCAGGAACTTCGTGAAGCCCAGCGCCCGGAACTCGTCCTCCATCTCGGAGGTGGGGAAATCCGGCAGCAGCACGGTGGCCTTCTTCGACACGTACCGCTTGAGGTGGGCCGCGTCGAAGTGGTCCCGGTGCAGATGCGAGACGTACAGGTAGTCGACGTCGCCGAGGGTCTCCCAGTCGAGCAACGAGTTGTCCGGGAACGGGAACCAGGAGGCGAAGTAGGCCGGGTTGACCCACGGGTCGCACAGGATGCTGCCCGCAGCCGTGTCGATCCGCATGCTGGCGTGCCCGGTACCGGTCACTCGCACCGCAGTTCCCCCTCAAAAAAGACAATCAAGGTGTACGTCAGAACGCTACCGGAGGCAGTCTGGTCTGCGCCCCGCGACGCCGCCATAGTCGCCCGCCCCACCCGGCCGGGCCGAAGGTCCCGAGGTCGGCGCAGCAGGCGTCGGCCCCGCGTATCCGCCCCACCGCAGGTCCCCTCCCGGGTGGCGTGCCAGACTAACCGGAGATCCGAACGCGAGGAAGGACCGACAGTGGCGGGAAGCGAGCCGGTAACGTCGCCAGACCAGCACAAGCCCGGGCACCGCAAGGCCGGGCGGATCGGCGCGGTCCTCACCGCGTTCGCGATGCTGGCCATGCTCTGCGGCAACCACGAGGGCAGGGTCGAGGACCTCTGGCTGGTCGGGGTCGCCGCGCTCCTGCTGCTCATCGTGATCGGCGACACGGTACTGCGGCGCAACGGCCTGCGTTCCTGAGCCGAGCAGACGACACGACGTACGACGAGGGCCCGTCCCGGAAGGGGCGGGCCCTCGTCGCGCCGCCCGGTGGGCGGCTCTCGTCGTGGTGGCTCAACGGCCGAAGAGGATGTCCTGCACGTTCTTCAGCGCGGCGTCGACCTCGGCCTCGAAGTAGCCGCCCTGCACCAGCCCGAACCGGAGCGTGTCCAGGTCCTTCGGGTTGACCGGCATCGGGTTCCGGCCGGCCATCCCACCGAGCAGGGTGTCGAAGAACCGGTCCACCTGGTCGGGGTCGTACCCGCTGCCGAAGCGACGCACCTGGAAGCTGCGCCGGATCTCGTCCACCCGGTAGAGGTCGCTGCCGGGCGGCCCGGCCATCGGCGGGCCGGCCATGGCCGGCGGGCCACCCAGCGAGGGCACGCCCATCGACGGACCGCCGATCGCCTGTTGCGGCAGCCCGGGCGGGCTCCCCTGCGGGCCGCGTCGCTGCTCACGGTCCGGCATCCGGATCTCCGCGGTCATGTCGGTCCGGCCGTGGCGTCCCGCCTCGAAGCCGTCGAACCGCTGCTCGTCCGGCGGACCGTAGCCACCCCGGCCCTCCGGCGGGCCGTACCCGCCCGGAGCGTCCGGCGGACCGTAGTCCGGCGAGCCGTACCCACCGGGGCCGTCCTGCGGACCGTAGCCACCCCGGCCCTCCGGCGGGCCGTACCCGCCCGGGCCGTCCTGCGAGCCGTAGCCACCCCGACCCTCCGGCGGGCCGTACCCGCCCGGACCATCCGGCGGGCCGTAGCCGCCGGGACCGGCGGGCAGGCCGCGCGGCGGCGGGCCGCCGTGACCCATCTGCGCGCCGGGCGGCCCCATCTGGCCACCGGGCCCCATCGGACCGCCACCGCGCGGTCCGTCGTACCCGCCGCGCGGGGAGTCGTACCCGCCGGCGAAGGCTCCCGTCGGTTCGTCGTAGCGGCCGTAGGGGCCGGCCTGTGCCGGCATCGACCGGGGCGGCATCGGCGGCTGCGGCACCGGGGCCATGCCCCGCTCGTCGCGCACCGGCGGACCCATGCGGTCCGGGGGTCCCATCCGGTCCGGGGGTCCCATCCGGTCCGGCGGACCCATGCGATCGGGCGGGCCCATCCGGTCCGGGGGCGCCATCCGGTCCGACGAGCCCATCCCGGAGTCGCTGCCCCGGACGCCACCCGTACCGCCGCGCTCCTCCAACTCGGCCAGCTGCCGCTCGACCCGGTCGAGGTGCAGGTCGACCTGCCACTCGTCGTAGCCGTTGAAGCGGACCCGGAAGACGACGTCGTGGACCTCCTGCGAGACCACCGGGGCGCCGACGGGCTGACCCGCGAGAGTCGCCTCGACCCGGTCCAGGAAAGCGTCCACCTCGTCAACCTTGTAGCCCCGGCGGAGCGCCTTACGCCGGAAACGCTGACCCTGACTCGCCACTATGTCTCCTGGTCTCGTTCGCCACGCCCGGTCACGCTGACATCTCCCCGGCCGGGTCGGTGCCCCTGTCCTCCGCGGCGGCCAGCTGCCCACACGCCCCGTCGATCTCGCGACCTCGGGTGTCCCGCACCGTGGTGGACACCCCGGCGTCGCGCAACCGCCGGACGAACTCCCGCTCGACCGGCTTCGGGCTGGCGTCCCAGCGGCTGCCCGGAGTCGGGTTGAGCGGAATCAGGTTCACGTGGGCCAGCTTGCCGGCCAGCAGCCGCCCGAGCAGATCCGCTCGCCACGGCTGGTCGTTCACGTCCTTGATCATCGCGTATTCGATCGACACGCGACGCCCTGTCCGGGCCGCGTAGGCCCAGGCCGCCGCCAGCACCTCGGAAACCTTCCAGCGCTGGTTGACCGGCACGAGTTCGTCGCGCAGCTCATCATCGGGCGCGTGCAGCGACAACGCAAGAGTCACCGACAGGTCTTCGCTGGCCAGCCGGTTGATGGCGGGCACCAGGCCGACCGTGGAGACGGTGATGTGGCGCTGCGACAGACCCAGACCCTCGGGGGCCGGCGCGACCAACCGACGGATCGCCGCGACCACCCGGTTGTAGTTCGCCAGCGGCTCCCCCATGCCCATGAAGACCACGTGCGAGAGCCTCGGCGGTGACCCGGCGACCGCGCCGGAGGCGGCCACCCCGGCCAGGTAGACCGCCTGGTCGACGATCTCGGCGGTCGACAGGTTGCGGGTCAGCCCGGCCTGGCCGGTGGCGCAGAACGGGCAGGCCATGCCGCATCCGGCCTGGCTGGAGATGCAGACGGTGACCCGGTCCGGGTACCCCATCAGCACGCTCTCCACCATCGAGCCGTCGTGCAGCCGCCAGAGCGCCTTCCGGGTCGCCCCGTCGTCGCAGGCCAGCTCGCGTACCGGGTTGAGTAGCCGGGGCAGTAGCCGGTCGGCCAGCCGGTCACGGGACGCCGCCGGCAGGTCGGTCATCAGCGCCGGGTCACGCACCAGGCGACCGAAGTAGTGGGTGGAGATCTGGCGGGCTCGGAAAGCCGGCTCGCCCAGCTCCGTCACCAACTCCTTGCGACCGTTCAGGTCGAGGTCGGCGAGGTGTTGCGGTGGCATCGCCGCCCGACGCGCGCCGGGCGCGTCCGGGTCGACCGGGATCAGGGGCAGACTCGTCATGGCCCGTCCAGTCTGGCACGCCCGCCGAGGAACGCACCCGTCCGGAGGCAGCGCATCCCCTCCGACCCCCTGCGTGACCCGGGCACGCCGGCGTGGTCCATGCCTCAGTTCACCGCCGGCACGAAGACCACCAGCAGCAGGTACGCGGTCGGCACCGCGAACAGGACCGAGTCGAGCCGGTCCATCAGACCGCCGTGCCCGGGCAGCAGGTTGCTCATGTCCTTCACGCCCAGATCCCGCTTGATCATGGACTCGGCGAGGTCACCGATGACCGCCGCCGCCGAGATCGCCATCCCGAACACGGCACCCCACCAGGGGGCTACGTCGAACAGCAGCCAGAGCAGCACGGCGCTGCCCAGCGCCGCGGCGCCCAGCGAGCCGACCAGCCCCTCCCAGGACTTCTTCGGGCTGATCGTCGGCGCCATCGGGTGCTTGCCGAAGTTGGCGCCGGCCGCGTACCCGCCGGTGTCGGAGAGCACCACCGCGACCAGGGTCACCAGCACCCGCAACGGGCCGTCACCGGGCGAGGAGGCGAGCAGTGCGGCGAAGCCGCCGAGGAAGGGCACGTACACCGCGATGAGGGTGGCCGCGGTCATGTCCCGCCGGAGGCCGGCGACGCCGTCACCGAGCCGCCAGACCAGGGTGCCCGCGAGGGTGACCAGCAGGCCGAGCAGGAGCGCGTCCAGGCCGGCAAACCAGCCCAGGGTCACGGTGAGCACGCCACCGGAGATCAGCGGGACCAGCGGGACCCGGGCACCGCCACGGCGTACCGCCCGGGACATCTCCCAGATGCCCACGCCGTAGGCCGCCGCGATCAGCAACAGGAACGCCGGGGTGTACAGGAACAGCGGCAACAGGACGGCGGCGCCGAGGCAGGCCCCGACGGCGATGGCGGCCGGCAGGTTCCGGCCGGCGCGGCTCGGCGTCGGCTGGCTCGCCGGACGACCGGCACCGGCCCGCCGTCGCCCACGGTGGCGTCGGGCCTGGGCCGGGTCGGCGTCGGGCTCGGGCTCGGGCTCGGGGGCGTCGTCCGCCGGCACCGGAGCAAGCTGCGTGGTCGGCGCGTCGTCGTGGTCCCGGCCGTCGTCGGGGCGTACCGGTGCGAACTGCGCCGTCGGCGCGTCCTCGTGCTCCAGGTCGCGGTGTCCGTTGCCCTCGGTGCGTCGCGGAACAGCGTCGGGGGCGTCACGCGGCTGGTCCCGGTCGTACGGACCGGCCGAGTCGTCGTACCGTCCGGGGACGTCACGGTCGTCGAACGGGTCGGGTCGGGAGCCGAAGCCGGCTCCGACCGGGTCGCCCCGGTCCTCGACGGGCCGGGCGTACGGGTTGTCGGCCGGCGGACGCGGGCGGGTACGCGGCTCGGCGGAGAGTTCAGCGCCGGGGTGCGGGCCGCGCGACCACGGGCCGGGTTCGAGGTCCGGGTCGGGCCAGGGCAACGAGGTCGGCCGATCCGGGCGGTCCCAGCCGCGGGCCTCGGCGCCACCGTAGGGGTCGAGGTGGGACATCACGCACCGGACGACAGCGGTACGAGATCAACCACTTGACGCACAGCCACTACCATCCCCTACCCGCGCGAGGCGCTCCGTCTGATTCGCCGGCCGGTAAGCCGGTTGATCTCCACCGTTCACCCCCGGGTCGCCGGGAATCGTGCCGAGCCTACTGCACCCGGAGGCTCCGCAGGACGCACCAGTACCCACCGCCCGCCTCGTCGATCATGAGCTTGCCGTACCGGGCGGAGAGCCGGAGGACGACAACGTCATGATCGACGAGCCGGGCGTACGTGGCGAGGGTGGCGGCGGATCAGACTTCCAGCAGCTCGGCTTCCTTGTGCTTGACCAACTCGTCGACGTGCGCCACGTAGCGCTGGGTCACGTCGTCCAGTTCCTTCTCCGCGCGACGGCCGTCGTCCTCGCCGACCTCGCCGTCCTTAACGAGCCGGTCCAGCTCTTCCTTGCCCTTGCGACGGATGTTGCGAATGGCGATCTTCGCCTCCTCGCCCTTGTTCCGGGCGACCTTGATCATGTCGCGGCGGCGCTCCTCGGTCATCTGCGGGAGCAGGATGCGCAGCTGGTTACCCTCGTTGTTCGGGTTCACCCCGAGGTCCGAGTCGCGGATCGCCTTCTCCATGGCGTTGATCTGCGAGTTGTCGTACGGCTTGATGATGGCCATGCGCGGCTCGGGAACGCCCACGGACGCCATCTGGGTCAGCGGCGTGGGGCTGCCGTAGTAGTCAATGATGATCTTGGAGAACATGGCCGGAGTGGCGCGACCGGTGCGGATGGCACCGAACTCCTCCTTGGCGTGCTCGACCGCACGCTCCATCTTCTCCTCGGCCTCGAGGAGGGTGTCGTCGATCACCGCTCTCCTCGCCTCCTTCTTGTGCTCGTCGTGGGCTTGTCGGGTCACCGGGACGGACCGCCGAGGTCACCGTCGACGGTCAGCTCAGGTGGTGATCAGCGTGCCGATCTTGTCGCCGCCCACCGCGCGGACGATGGTGTCGTCGCCCTGCGCGCCGAAGACCAGCATCGGTAGTCCGTTCTCCATGCAGAGGCTGAAGGCGGCCGCGTCGGCGACCCGCAGGTTGCGGCGCAGCACCTCGGAGAAGGTGATCGAGTCGAACTTGCTGGCGGTCGGGTCGATCCGGGGGTCGGCGCTGTAGACGCCGTCCACGCCGTTCTTGCTCATCAGCACCACGTCCGCGTGGATCTCCAGCGCACGCTGGGCGGCCGTGGTGTCGGTGGAGAAATACGGCATACCCGCGCCGGCGCCGAAGATGACGACTCGGCCCTTCTCCAGGTGCCGGATCGCCCGCAACGGGATGTACGGCTCCGCCACCTGGGCCATCGTGATCGCGCTCTGCACGCGGGTCTCGATGCCCTCCTTCTCCAGGAAGTCCTGCAGGGCGAGGCAGTTCATCACGGTGCCGAGCATGCCCATGTAGTCGGCCCGGGCCCGGTCCATGCCGCGCTTCTGCAACTCCGCGCCGCGGAAGAAGTTGCCGCCGCCGACCACCACCGAGACCTGCACACCGCGGCGGACCACGGTGGCGATCTGCCGGGCGATGGCCTGGACCACGTCCGGGTCCACGCCGATCTCGCCGCCGCCGAACACCTCGCCGGAAAGCTTCAGCACCACCCGTCGGGCCCGGCCGGGCGGTGGTGCCGTCGGGTCGTCCACCGCCAGCGTCGGGTCACTCACAACCTGCGTCATCCGCCCGTCCTTCCCCCACTGCCGCGCCCGGGTGCGCGCATCTGCCGTTGCCGACCTTATGGGACGAGGAGACCGCGGTGTGTGTCGCGTACACCGGCGGCCTCCTCGTCGTGTCGTTGCCCAGCACGGGCGCGTACGCCCGGCCGAAGGTCAGGACTGGCCGACCTCGAACCGCACGAAGCGGGTGATCTCAATGCCGGCCTCGGCCAGCACCTGCTTCACCGACTTCTTGTTGTCGGTGACCGACGACTGCTCCAGCAGCACGAAGTCCTTGAAGAAGGAGTTGACCCGGCCCTCGACGATCTTCGGCAGAGCGGCCTCGGGCTTGTTCTCCTCGCGGGCGGTCTGCTCGGCGATCCGCCGCTCGGACTCGACGATCTCCGCCGGCACCTCGTCCCGGGTGAGGTACTTCGGACGCATCGCGGCGATCTGCATTGCTGCGCCACGGGCGTCGGCGTCGCCGGCCTCGTCGGCCTTGCCGGCGTACTGCACCAGCACGCCCACCGCCGGGGGCAGGTCCTGGGCCTTGCGGTGCAGATAGACCGCGACCGTGCCGTCCAGCTTGGCGAAGCGGTTCAGCACCAGCTTCTCGCCGATCTTGGCGGACTGCTCCTGGACCACGTCGGCGACCGGACGGCCGTCGATCTCGCTGGCCAGCAGTTCCTCGGCGTTGCTCGCGCCCGAGCGCTCACCGTGCTCGACCAGCTGCTGGGCGAGCGCGATGAAGGCGTCGTTCTTGGCGACGAAGTCGGTCTCGCAGTTGAGCTCCAGCAGCGCCTGACCGGAGTGGGCGACGAGGCCGTTCGCGGCCGTCCGACCGGCCCGCTTGCCGACGTCCTTGGCGCCCTTGACGCGCAGGATCTCGACGGCCTTGTCGAAGTCGCCCTCGGCCTCGGTCAGGGCCTTCTTGCTGTCCATCATGCCGGCGCCGGTCAGGTCGCGGAGCTTCTTGACGTCCGCCGCGGTGATCTGGGACATGGCTCTCTCTTCGGTGTTGGGACTGCGGGTGAAATGGACTGAGGTGACGATTACCCGGTTCCGAGAGGTTCGTGCCCGGTCTGCCCGCCGCCGGCCACCGCCGTCAGGGACGGACGGTGGCCGGCGGCGGTGCGGTCACTGACCGGCGACGGCGGCCGGCTGCTCGGCGGGCTGCTGCGACTCGTCGGCCTGCTGCGGCTCGGCGGGCTGCTGCGGCTCGGCAGCCGCCTGCGGCTCGTCGGCCTTCTTCGGCTCCTCGAGCAGCTCGCGCTCCCACTCGGCCAGCGGCTCGTCGGTGGCCACGCCGGCCTCCGGCTTCTCGTCGCCGCCCCGGCGACGGCCGGAGCGGGCGATCAGACCGTCGGCGACGGCGGCGGCGACGACCCTGGTCAGCAGCTCAGCCGAGCGGATCGCGTCGTCGTTGCCCGGGATCGGGAAGTCGACCTCGTCCGGGTCGCAGTTGGTGTCGAGCACGGCGATCACCGGGATGCCCAGCTTGCGGGCCTCGTCGACGGCGATGTGCTCCTTCTTGGTGTCGACCACCCAGACCGCGGCCGGAAGCTTCTGCATGTCCCGCAGACCACCCAGGGTGCGGGACAGCTTGATCTTCTCGCGGGAAAGCTGCAGGGTCTCCTTCTTGGTGTACCCCGCGGCGGTGCCGCTGAGGTCACCGAGGGCCTCCAGCTCCTTCATCCGCTGCAGCCGCTTGTACACCGTCTGGAAGTTGGTCAGCATGCCACCGAGCCAGCGGTGGTTGACGTACGGCTGACCGACCCGCGTCGCCTGCTCGGAGATCGCCTCCTGGGCCTGCTTCTTGGTGCCGACGAAGAGGATGCTGCCACCCTCCGCCACCGTGTTGCGCACGAACTCGTACGCCTTCTCGATGTAGTCGAGAGTCTGACGGAGGTCGATGATGTAGATGCCGTTACGCTCGGTGAAGATGAAGCGCTTCATCTTCGGGTTCCAGCGCCGGGTCTGGTGCCCGAAGTGAACACCACTCTCCAGCAGCTGACGCATGGTCACGACGGCCATGGTTGATTACTCCTTGCGGTCCCTGGTTGTGCCGCCCGACCGGCGGTCGGGCGTCCTGGCGCCCGGTCGCCGGCCATGACGGGCCCGACAGGGTCGGGACCAGGGAGGCCGTCGCCCCACGACGATTCGTGGAGAGGGCACGCGAGGTCGACCGCGCGAGGCGGTCGCCAGTCGCCCAGTGTACGCGCCCTCCCCACCCCGCCACGCCCGGGTGTAAGGAAGGGCCCCCTACTAACGCCTGCGGTATAGGAAGGGTCCCCTCCTAACATCCTCGGGACGCCGACGTCCGCCCGACGCCGCGACGGCGCGGGCGGGTGCCGCCGGTGGTTCAGCCGGCGGCCAGCGCGGCAGTGAGGAAGAGCGCCAGGCCGACGGTCAGGTACGCGGTGGGCGGCCGCAGCCAGCCTCGTGCCCCGTCGGTGAGCGAGAAGCCGGTGGTCCGCAGCCCGTACAGGCCGGCCGCGAAGATCGGCAGACCGATCATCAGGAGCATGCCGGTCAGCACGTCGGCGGCGGAGACCGGATCCGCGGTGACGCCGTGCAGCAGCACCAGCAGCGCGGGCACCTCGAAGATCGCGACCAGCACGGCGAACAGCACCGCGAGCACTGGACGACGCGACCGGTAGACACCGTCACCCGCCGGCAGCCCCGGCTGCGTCGCAAGCGCCTGGTAGCCGGCGGTCGCGGCGTCGACCGGGTACGCGGATCCCGCACCGCCCGCCGGGAAGCTGGTGCCCGCACCGCCGGCCGGCAAGCCGGTACCGGCGACACCGGACTGGTGTACGGCGCCCGCCGCCGACGGCTCGGGGTCGCTGCCGGCCTGGTACCCGGTGTCGCCGCTCGCCGGATACGAGTGGTCGGCGGTCGGCAGGTCCGTTCGAGGTGCCACCGACGGCATCGAGCCGGTCGGCATCTCCAACGGGTTCGGCGTCTCCGTCGACCGCTTGGCCTCGACGATCGGGTACCCGCCCAGCGGGGCCGGCCGGGTCGGATCGGTCACCGGCAGCGCTCCGCCGGAGGTCGGCGCCGATTCCCGGGCGGCCCGACGACCGGGACGGTCGGTGGGCAGTTCACCGGAGATCTCCGGATCGATGGCCGCGTCCGGCCGCCGGAAGCGCGACGCCCGGTAGCGCTCGGTCTCGGCCGGGGCATCGCCGAGCGGATCAGGGGTGCCGAAGCGCCGTGGCGAGCCGTACCGGTCGTCGTCGTCCGCCCGCTGCTCGGGAGCGGTCAGGGGATCCTCGTCGCGGTACCGCGCCTCCGAGGTACTGCGCCAATCCGGGTCGCCGTAGCCGCGGTCGCGTTCACCCGGGTACCAGCGCGACTCCTGGTCATCGGCAAAGCTGCGTCTTCCGTCCACGTCGGCACCGTATGCGACGGGCAGGGCGTACGCCATTCCCGTCCCGCGCCTGGCCAGAGGCCCTGTCCCCTTTCGACCAGGTACGCAGAGTAACGGCCGGATTCGTGGATTAGCGCACGCCTAGCACACGAAAGGCATGATCGTCTGTTCGTCCACAGCCCCTGCGGTTGTCCACAGGTCGCGTCGGCGGGGTCGCCCCGGCACCACGTACGGGCGCAGGGTGCCGGCATGACCAAGCGGAACCAGGCGGTCGGCGGCTACGGGGAACGGTGCGCCGTCCGACACCTGATCGAGACGGGCCTGCGGCCGGTGGAGCGGAACTGGCGCTGCCCCTCCGGAGAGATCGACATCATCGCCTGGGACGGGCCGGTGCTCGCCTTCTGCGAGGTGAAGACGCGTCGCACCACCCGCTTCGGCAGTCCCGCCGAGGCCGTGGTGGCCCGGAAGGCGCGCCGCCTGCGCCGGCTCGCCGCCGCCTGGCTCGCGAGCACCGGCACCACTGCCGACGAGATCCGCTTCGACGTCCTCTCGGTCCTGCTGCCCGCAGCCGGCCGGGCCCGGGTCGAACACCTCAAGGGTGCCTTCTGATGCCCCGCGACGCCGGACGAAGCGCGCCGCCACCGACCGGCGGTGGGACACGCCCGCCGACTGGCGGTCGAGCACGCCCGCCGACCGGCATCGAGGTGCCCCCGTCGACCGGCGGGGTCGTGTCGCCGTACGAGTGTCCGGTGGGTCCGCGATGAGCTATGCCCGGGTGCTCTGCGTCGGCCTGGTCGGGGTGGAGGGACACCTGGTGGAGGTGGAGGCGGATCTCGCACCGGGCCTGCCCGGAGTGGTCATCTCCGGGTTGCCCGACACGGCGCTGCACGAGGCCCGCGACCGGGTCCGCGCCGCCGTGGTGAACTCCGGCCAGCGCTGGCCCAACCGGCGGATCACCCTCAACCTGCTGCCGGCCACCCTGCCCAAGTTCGGGTCGACGTTCGACCTGGCGATCGCGGTGGCGTTGCTCGGCGGCTCGGGTGAGCTGCCGCTGCTCCCGCTGGACGGCGTGGCGATCCTCGGCGAGCTGGGTCTCGACGGCGCGGTACGCCCGGTCCGGGGCGTCCTGCCGATGGTGGCCGCGGCGGCTCGGGCCGGCATCGACCGGGTGATCGTGCCGGTGGGCAACGCCGCCGAGGCCGCCGTCGTGCCCGGCCTGCGGGTGCGGGGCGTGGACAGCCTGCATCGGCTGGTCTGCTTCGTCCGCGACGGCCGACCGCTGATCGAACCGCCGGTCGACGACGCGCCGGAGGCGGTCACCGGACCGGATCTCGCCGACGTCGCCGGGCAGGGGCTCGGCCGACGGGCGCTGGAGGTCGCCGCCGCCGGTGGACACCATCTGGCGTTGATCGGGCCGCCCGGCGCCGGCAAGACCATGCTGGCCGAACGTCTGCCGTCGATCCTGCCGACGCTGGACGACGCCGCGGCGCTGGAGGTGACCGCGCTGCACTCGGTCGCGGGCCTGCTGCCGGCCGGCGGTCGGCTGATCCGGCGGCCACCGTTCCAGGCCCCGCACCACACCGCCACCGTGCCCTCCATCGTCGGCGGCGGCGCGGGACTGGCCCGGCCGGGCGCGATCTCCCTCGCACACCGTGGAGTGCTCTTTCTCGACGAGGCCCCCGAGTTCAGCAAGCCGGCGCTGGAGGCGCTACGCCAGCCGTTGGAGCACGGTCGGGTGCTGCTGACCCGCAGCCGGGGCGGCGCCGAATACCCAGCCCGGGCCCAACTGGTGCTGGCCGCCAATCCGTGCCCGTGTGCGAACCCGGCGGGCGACGACCGGTGCGAGTGCGCTCCGGCGGCCCGCCGCCGCTACCTCGCCCGGCTCTCCGGTCCGCTGCTCGACCGGATCGACCTCCAGGTCCGCCTGCAACCGATGCGGGCGGCCGAGCTGATGGAACCGGCGGCCCACGAGTCCTCGGCGGTCGTCGCCGTGCGGGTCGCCGCCGCACAGGAGGCCGCCGCCGAGCGGTGGGCGGCGCTGGGACGCCGGCTCAACTCCGAGATACCCGGGCCGAATCTGCGCCGGGCACCGTGGCGGCTGCCCAACCCGGTCACCGCCGACCTGCGGGCCCGGCTGGACTCCGGGTCGCTGTCCGCCCGGGGCTTCGACCGGGTCATCCGGCTCGGGAGTACAGACTAGGTACGGAAGTCGGAAAGCAAGACGGGTCCGACTCGGGGGTGCAACCCCGAACCGGACCCTTGCCCACGAACCCTGCAACGAAGGGAACGGGACCGATGGGATCGTCCCAGACGCTCACTCCGAACACCAACGAGACGCACGCCACGCCGACCGTGGACCCGATCACCGCCGACGCCATCGACCAGGCCGCCGCGATGGACTTCGCGCCCGCCTACCTGGCCGGCTACTTCGGCGAGTCCATCCGGGTCGCCGCCGAGAGGTACCCGGACGACACGACTCTGCGCCGGTCCGCCGACCTGTTCCAGGCGTGGAAGGACCGGGCGTA
The DNA here is from genome assembly GCF_055559695.1 of Micromonospora sp. NPDC023869. NCBI lineage: Bacteria > Bacillati > Actinomycetota > Actinomycetes > Micromonosporales > Micromonosporaceae > Micromonospora > Micromonospora sp. NPDC023869. The sequence goes on along the minus strand of NZ_JBVHKD010000005.1, from coordinate 227,281 downwards.
CGACGCCCAGGCGACCATCGCCGGGGGTGCCGCGTGAACAACATCGACGGCCCTACCCTCATCCTCCCGACCGGGATCACCCGGCCGCAGCCGTCCAGCCCGAACGTCTACCGGGGCACCGCCTCCGTCGAGACGTTCCCGGTGATCAACCCGCCGTCGCTGGCACAGCCGAAGATCGACGACCGGGTGTCCGGACCCTCCGCCCAGCACCAGCCCGAGAACCCCTTGGAGCGTCTGCGCGGCCCGCTGCTGGCGGACGTGCCGGAGACCATGAGCATCCCCGAGATGCTGATGGAGATCGGCGCCGCCATCCAGGCCGCCAACGTTCTGCCGCAGGTGAAGGACGAGATGCGCCGGGAGGTGCGCCGGCTGGCCGGTGACGCCATCGCCGCGCAGACCCTCGCCCGCGTGGAGAACGTCATCCGGTCGGGCGGCTGGATGGCCGACGAGCGGGTGGCCAAGGTCATTGCCCTGATGCTGTGCCCCGACTGGTGCGACGACTGCCTGCCGGACGAGGTGGGGAACTCGCCCACCCACGGCACCCTGATCGGCACCGTCTACTGCGAGTCGGTCGACGGCGACCCGGAAGAGTACGCGGTCTGGGTGGAGCGTTCCGACGACAAGGGCCGCCCTGGGGTGGCGCGGGTGACGGTGGTGGACGAGTCCCGGCGGGAGCGCCTGACGTTCACCCCCGACGCCACCACGCAGGTGATCGCGCTCATGGCGCGGGCCGCCGTTCTGGCGCAGCGCGACCAGGCCGAGGTGGCGGCTTCGTGACGTACCTGATCGAGCTGTTCGACGGGCCGGGGCACCTCATCGGTACCCACGTGACGTCGGCCGCCGACGGACTGGACGCGCAGCAGGTTGCCCGCGCCGATGTGGCCGGCACGGGCGCCGCGTACGCCGAGGTGTTCCAGTCCGACGGCTGCGGCGGTCAGACGTTCTACGCGACCGTTCGCGCCTTCTCCAACTCCTGATGCTGATCTTCGTCTTGCTGGGGAGCAGACACATGAACGCCATCACGATCGACTCTGACGCGGTGCGTCAGACCCGAGCCGCCGACATCCCCTGCCCCGCGTGGTGCGACCACGACTGCGAGGGATGGGTGGACGACATCGGCGGCACCCGCTACCACGCCGCCGACTACGCCGAGGTGGAAGCCACCGAAGAGGAAACCGGCCAGAAGGGCATCAGCGTTTCGCTGACCCGACTGGACGCCCTGACCGGGGCGGGCAAGCCGGTGGTGCACCTCCTCACCGGCACCGAGCGGATCCTGAACGACGACTGGCGGCTGACGCCGACCGAGGCCCGGAAGATGGCGGCGGCCCTGCTGAACGCCGCCGACGACGCCGAGCCGCTGCCCACCGGCGAACTGGCGACGTTCGCCCGTGATCTGCGCATCGGTGACGTGCTGCTCACCGGCGACGGCTGGCAGCGGGTCTACATGGTGATGATCGACGAGTCCGCCAACCACGCCGCCGCGTTCACCCCCGAACGCGACGACGAGGTGTGCGAAGGGTGGACGTTCGCCCTGGGCAGCCCGGTCACGGTGCGGCGGGCGGTGGCCCGGTGAAGCGTCGGCCGATGCGGTCCGGGTTCCGGATGACGCCGCGTATGCGCGCCGCTCTCCGGTCCCTGACCGTCACCCAGCAGCAGGTGTTCGTGCTGTACGCCGCCGAGCACCGGTCGGTGATGGACACCAGCCGCATGTTGGGACTTCCCGGCGAGGCGGTACGTCCCATCTTCTCCGGCGCCTGCCAGCGCATGTCGCAGTTCGGGGCACGTCGGGTGGTGGCCCGGTGAAGGTGAAGCCGGTGCTGCTCTCCCGCGAGGTCGCCAAGAACCGCGCCTACGCCATGTCGGACGCCGACAACCCGCACGGCGGCAACCTGGCCGTGGCCATGACCGGCCCGACCGGGTGGAAGGTCGCCGCCGGGGGCCGCCTGGTCGCCGACGGACTCACCCAACGGCAGGCCATCCGCGCGATGAAGCTCGCCGCCGCCGACCGCATCGAACGGCCCGTGTCGACCGGCAGGACTGTGCGGCCCACCGCCGAGCACCCCCCGTACTGACCCACCCCCGGTGTCGTCCGCCCCGGCCTGAACACGGGGCGGGCGGCACCACCCACCACGAACTACCGGAGGAACACCCCGATGGACACCCAGCCGCAGGCGGACTGCCCGCCCTGGTGCCCGCCGCCGGCCTGCGAACCGGACCGGCACGACGGATCCGTGTTCCACATGTCCACGCCCGTCATGGTCGACGCCGTCCGCGAAGGCGCCACCGCCACGACCCTGCTGGACGTGGCCGTGTCGCGGCTCGACGACGAGGACACCACCGGGCAGGCCACCGTGGACCTCGCCATCGCCAACGACCGCACGGTGGGCATGACCCCGGCGCAGACGCTGGCGTTCATCGAGACGCTGCGGCAGCACACCCTGACCGCCGCCGGTCCGGACGGTGTCGACATGCCCGCCGAGCTGGTGCGCCTCGACGACCAGATCCACACGCCGGACGGCTGGCAGACGGTCGACGGCATCGAGGTCGACGGCTGGGGCCGTCAGCCGAACCCGAACGCGGTCGCCATCGGCACTGTCGCCCACCAGCAGGCCGACGACGCGCACCGCTTCCCGCTCGGCCACCCCGTCAAGGTGCGCCGCGAACACACCCAGGAGAGTGCCGAATGAGCACCGAAGACGTGCAGGCGGTGCTGGTGTTCCTCACCGAATACCGAGACGCCATCCTCATGTCCGCCGCCGCACTGCTGGTCGCCCTGATCGCGCTGCGGATCTGGGCACGCAAGCGGGGCGGCAGCAGCGCCATCTACGACAACGCCGCCGTGGTCGTCGCCATCGCCCTGTCCGCTGAGGGCATGTGGGAAGCCGCCACCGAACGCCTCCAACTCGAACCGTGGAAGGCGCTGCTGCTGTTCGCGTTCGCCGAACTGGCGATGCTGCGTGCCGCCCGCCGCGCCAAGGGCAAGGTCGACAAGGGCAAGACCCCCGGCCAATACGGGGTGCTGGTCTGGACGATCGCCGTGGCGGCCGGGCTGATCGCCGCCACCAACGCACCCAACCTGACCGAAACCCTGATCCGCTTCGGTGCGCCTCTGCTGGTCGCCGCCCAGTGGTGGGCCGACCTCGTGGAGACGCTGCGGGAGAAGCGCGGTAGCGCCGTCGAGCAGGTGTCGACGTGGATTTGGACGCCCCGCCGTCTCGGCGTGCACCTCGGTCTGGTGCAGCCGGGTACCGGCGACGACCTCGACCAGTTGTTCCAGCGGCGCCGGGTGGACAAGGCGGTGCGTACCGCGCGGCGGATGCGGTCCGCGTCCCCTGCTCGCGCGGCACGGCTGGCGGCCCGGTTGCAGCGCCTCGGTGAGTCGCTGGACGAGTCGGGTGTGATGGCCGCCGCCGAGCGATACCAGCAGGGCGTGCGGATGCAGGAAACGATGTTCGGCCGCCAGGTCGTGGCTGTCCCGGACCGGCTGTCCGGCGGACAGGACAAGCGGGCGGACAACGGTCCGGACAAGCGGACCGACGACTTGTCCGCCGGGCAGGACAAGCAGCAGGACAGCGGGCAGCGTCGCCCGGACAACACGTCGGACAGCGCGGGCGGACAAGGGCAGGACAAGGAGTCCGCGCAGGTGAACAACGGTGCGGGCAGCGGTCCGGACAAGCTCATGTCCGTTGCTCACGGCATCTTGTACGACCTGTCCGGGCAGGGTCTGCCGGTCAACCGTTCGGTGCTCGGACAGGAGTTGCGGGCACGCGGACATCGGGTGGGCGGGGACACGCTCGCCGCCGTCTGGAAGGCCGTCCGGGACAAGACGCCGGACAGCGGACAGGACAACCGGGTCAACGGCCGCTCGCACGAGATGGCCTGAGGGGACGAGGACGAGATGAGCAACCGCAAGGCAACCCGACAGGACTTGGCGAACGTAGTCGCCCGTCTGGCGGTCGAACGGGCCGGACGCAGCGACGCCGGTCGCGGCGCCTTCCGCAGCCTGCCGGCGGACGTACAGGGCGAGATCCACGGCATGGCCGCCGACGACCGGCAGCGCATCGCCAACGGCACCAAGCTCACCGACTGACCAGCGGAAGGACACGAACCCATGTTGATGAGCGAGCAGACCAGGTTGGCCCGGTTTCGGCTGCGGGTCCGGCGGGGCGCCCTGAGGACCGTTCGGAAGCGTGACGGCCGCGAGTCCGCCGCCTACGCGTTCGCCGCGCAGCAGGTGGCCGACGCGAAGCGGGCGTTGCCCTGGTGGAAGCGCCTCGACATCAACCTGACCAGCAGATAAGCCCCCGGGGCGGCGGCCTCAACCGACCAAAGCGATGTCCGCCGCCCCGGGTCACCCGAGATTCCCGAAGGAACCCAGGAGGAACCCCCATCATGGCAAACGCCAAGCGCACCACGCCGCGAACCCGGGCGCTCACCATCCGAGGCAACATCGCCCTGGCCGCGTCCATCGCACTCGCCTGCTGGGTTACCGCCGCCACGGCCGGCACCAGCAGGTGGACGCCGCTGCACACGTGGATGTCCGTCGCCCTGCTCGGCACCGCCGCCACCGCCGTCCTGTGCTACGTCCTCGCCGACCGGCACCGCCCGCCCGCAGGTGACTCACCCCAGGTGACTCACCCCCACGTCACCCCTTCTCTCACCCCCTCTGAGGTGCAGAAATGAAGACCGACCAGCCGGTGAGTCACCCCCCGGTGAGTCACCCCGAACCCGTGCCCGCGCCCGCCCCGGCGCCAGCACCCAGCACCGAGCCGACCGCAACCAAACCGGACACGCCTCGGCGAACCCGCCGGCCGCTGCGGATGCCGCCGCCGAAGGTCATCGTCGCGGTGCTGCTCGTCGCCGCCGCCGCCGAGCTGCTGCTGTGGCAGGTAGGCGGCGTGTTCTGGGGAATCCTCGTACACGCCGCCATCGGTGGTCTGATCCTCGCCGTGCTGGCCGGTGTCATCGTGTGGCGTCGGCGCCGCCGTCGGTCGCGCGGAAACCGTGCCGCACGGCGCGTCGACCACACCAGCCGCACCCCCCGCTCCCCGCTCGCCCGGATGCTTCGGCTTCCCGGACGCAGCCCGGCCGGGCCGAAGGGCAGCAGCCGGGGCGGCGGCACCAGCACCGGCGGTCGACGCCGTGGACTGCTCGGCCGGATCCCCGGACTCGGCCCCGGACGGAACCCGAAAGGCGGCGGCAAGACCGGCGGTCTGCTCGGGCGGTTCGGCAAGAAGCCCCGGAACGCGAAGAACGGGGGCGGATCCGGGCCGTCCGGCAGCAGCCGCAAGGCGGGCAGGTCGGGCGGTGCCGGCAAGACGCCGTGGGGCATCCCGTCGCTGTTCCGACGCCAGCCGAAGACGTCCACCCCCGGCGGCGGCAAGCCGCAGGCGGCAGCCAAGACGGCGGCCAGCGGGCCGAGCCGCAGCAAGAAGAAGGGATGGAACCCGCTCGCCGACTTCACCCGCGAGTTCAAACGCGGATTCGACGCCGCCGGTCGCAAGCCGCAGAAGGCAGACACCCCGGCAGCGTCGAAGGACAAGGCGGACGAGGGCAAACAGGACACGCCCGCCCCCAAGGTGAAGCCCCAGCCGGTCACCGACGAACGGCTGGTCAAGGAAGAGGTCAAGAAGGCAGCCACGGTCGCCCCGGTCGTGGCCGCACCACCAACGGTTGGAGGAACCGACATGTCCAACATGCAGAAGATCCGCGCTGCGGCGGAAGAGTTCGCCGCCGCACTGCGCGAGTACGACCCGGAGGACATGCACCAGATGGTGCGGGAGATGCCGCAGCTCGGCGAGGCGCTGAACGACATCCAGCAGGGTTTCCGTCAGGTTGCGTCCCGCGCCGAGTCGGAGTGGCCGGTTGCCGCCCCGGTCGCCGAGGGTCTGCGGTCGATCGCCGACGACATCAAGGCCGGTGCCGGCACGGCGGAGGAAACCCGGGGCACCGTCCGCCGGGAGAACGAAACCGACATCGAGCGCGGGGAGGCACCCCGGCACGGGTCGGTGTCTGTCGAGCGCAAGTGGAACGTCTGAGCCGGTAGGGAGGGACACGCAGTGAGCGGTCAGGGTTCTTGGGACAACGTCGCAACCGGGGTCATCGCCACGGTCGGCCCGCTGGTCGGCGCCGCCACCTGCTCGGCGTTGGATGTGCCAGCGGTGGTGCCCGGCGCCCTGGCCGCCGCTGCGGTGGCCGGCATGGTGGTGCGGGACCGGCGGGTGGGTAGGCCGTGGTCGGAGCGGATTTTCCGGCTCACCACCGGTGTGGCGGCGGGCGCATGGACCACGTGGTCGACCATCACCGACCCGTGGCACCTGCCCAACCTGGTGGCGGGCGGGGCGGCGGCCCTGTTCGGGTTGTTCATCGCACCAGCGTTCGTCGGTGAGGATGCGCCCATCCTCACCACCTCGCCGGTAGTGGATCCGGCGTCCGTGCAGTCGGCCAGCCGGGCGGCGGCGTGGAAGGCACGCATCGAGCGGCTTGCCCGCTGCCAGCCGATCGTCATCACGCGCGAAGAGGACTGGTCGAACGGTGCCGGGTTCACCCTGTACGTGACGATGGCGCCGGAGTCGGGCGAGACGTGGAAGAAGATCGACGACGCGAAGCACGCGTTGGCGGCGGCTGCGCAGCTCGATGACGGGTGCGTGATCAGTGTGGCGCAGGGACGCCGGCAGGGCACCGCCGTGGTGCGGATCTCGACCGTGTACACGTTCGACAAGGATCTGCCGCTGCCCGCCGACGTGTCGGCGCTGTCGGTGTGGGATGACTTCCCCATCGGCGGGTTCGAGGACACCACCCCGGCGTTGGTGAACATCCGTCAGGCCGCCGGCCTGTTCGCGGGGCGGCGGGGCGGCGGCAAAACGAACCTGCTGCGCGTGTTCATCAGCCAGGTGTTGCGGTGCCGCGATTCGCTCGTGTGGGTGGTCGACCTGAACGGCGGCGGCAGCGCGGTGCCGTTCATGCTGCCGTACGCCGATGGCGACGTGTCGACGCCGCCGATCGACTGGGTGGCAGCCACGCCGGAAGAGGCGGTCACCATGGCGCAGGTGGCGGCGGCTATCGCCAAGGACCGAAAGGCCCGCTACGGGGCGTTGACGGCCCGGTCCGGCGGTGACCTGCTGCCGGTCACCCACGACCTGCCGCAGATCACGATCATCGTGGACGAGTCGGCAGAGGTGGAGAGCAACCCGGTAGCCCGCAAGGCGATGGAGGGGTTGCAGGAGGTGCTGCGGATCGGCCGGGCCGAGGCGGTGAACGTGCTGTTCTCCGCGCTGCGGGCCACGCAGGAGACGGTGCCGGTGATGACCCGCAAGCAGACCACGCTCAAGATTTGCGGCCAGGTGGAGGACGAAACGGAGATCGAATACGTGCTGCCGGGGGCGAAGGTTCGCGCCGATGACCTCGTTCACCCGGGCACCGTGTTCATGCGGCGAGCGGAGACGGGTAAGGCGGTGCGGCAGGTGAAGGTGTTTCGGATCCTGCCGGACATGATCCGCCGTACGGTGCTGGCCACCGAGTCGCTGCGGCCGACGCTGGACGCCGCCGGGCAGCAGGTCGGCGGCAAGGCGTACGCGGAGCGGATGCAGCGTCTCCGGCCGTGGCTGGACAGCATGGCGGGCCGGGCGACGCAGGTTCAGCCGGTGAAGGTTGCGGCGGGGGTGGCGCACACCCCGGAGAAGCCGACCGCTGCCGCTGCTGCCACCCCGTCGATTCCGGTCGACAGCGGGGAGACGTTGACGCCAGCCGAGCGGGATGAGCGCCGGCAGGCGGCCCGGGACAAGCTGCGCCGGTTCACGGCCCGCGCCGAGGTTAGCCAGATGCCGAAGGACCGCCTGGACGACGCGTTCGGTGCCCTGGTCGCCGACCTGCGCCCGGCCGCCCAGGATCAGGACGGCGCCGGGTGGCGTCCGGAACTGCTGATCGACCTTGCCCGCGACGCGGGTGCGGCAGGGATCGGACCGACCGACATGCAGCGCACCCTGGACGGCCGGGGCGTCAAGGTCAGCATGAAGACGATCAACAAGTGGGTGGCCGACTACGCGAAGAACGGGAAGCTGCGAAAACTCGACGGCGGCAAGTACACGGCCTGACGGATCAACGAAACGGCCCCCACCACGCCGGTGGGGGCCGTTTCCTGTAGCGGTCAGAACCTGTCGTCGCCGTCGTGCACCCGGGCGCGGGCGGTCGCGGCGAGCGTGGACGTCTGGGCGAGAGCGTCAACAGCCCGGGTCACGGCTTCCATGATCTCGTCCCGGGTCGCGCCACGTCCCACGGCAACCTCGGCGGCGGTGGCGAGCTTCCGCAGGCCCTCGGCGTGGTCGTCCTTGGACCGCTGCACGCGGGCGGGGTCAGCGAGCGCGGCGTCCACGTCACGCTGCTTCGCGGGCGGGGTGCTCAGCGTCATCATCTCTCCACTGTCCCACACCGACTCCACACAGTCACTCGCCCCGCTGATCAGCCACATCAACACGCACCGGCACCTTCACAGCGTCTTCCTACTTCATCGATTCGGCCACGACCTGTCGCGCCTTCTGTCGCTCGTGTTGCTCAGCGACTTCGTCCGGTGTCGGGTCCAGCGCGCCGGGCGGTAGAAGCTTCCAGGGCGCACCTTCCAAGTCCACCCGCTCAGCCGTCGGCCCCCACGCTGCGACATAGACAGCAGCTACCACCCGCCGCTCGTAACCGGTCGATGGCTCCTTCATCAGACGCTCGCCGTCGTCGTCGACGAAGCCGATGAGTTCCTGCACGAGCCACCCCACGACGGGCGCCGCTTCAACGTTGCCCTTGCTGTGTACCCACAGGGCCCGCCACCCATGAACAGCAGCAGGCTGGAAGTCGATGGTGCGCCACATGGGATCCGACGACACGAAGCATCCTCCTCGCCACGCCATTGCGATCAATCACTCTGCGCGGCGAGACTACGACAGTCCGTCAGGGAGGGGTAGATGTGGCTGACATGAATCGTGCGGACCATCGAGCGCGTGGCGACATGGAAGCCACCCGAGCAGGGTTCGTCATCAAGAACCATGAGAACGAGAGCGGCGGTGGCGCCGAACTCAACCCCAGCGTCGCCACCGTCCATGCCCTGCTCGCCATCTACTGGGAGCTTCGGCATCAGGCGACCCTTGCCACCGACACATCCACTGAACGGTCAGTGTCTGCCCTGACGAATGCGCTCTCGGACAGTCAGACCATCAACTCTCAGCTCGTACGCGCGCTGGGCGAACACACCGAAGTCATGCGGCGCTACATAAACACTACAAATAGGTGACGCTATATTCCGCCTTGTGGCGGGCGCACCGCGCCACTAGGCGGCCGGAAGGACAGAGGCCGGAAAGCCGCCACCGGTCCTCTACCTGGGATGGCCCACCATGACCGAGCCGTCATTCCCCGAGCGGATGCGCCAGCTACGCCACGGGCGCAACCTGTCGCTGCGTGACCTGGCCAAGCTCACCTTTTACAGCAAGTCGCACCTCCACGAGTTGGAGAAGGGCACCAAGCGGCCCACCCGCGACACTGCCGCCCGTATCGACGCCGCCCTTGACGCAGACGGAGAGTTGTCGATGCTTGCCGACAAGCCCCGCATCGGCCGCCGCGAGTTCGTGGCCGCCGCTGGCCTCGCCGCCGCCCTACCTCACACCCTGCTCGATCACGGACGCCGCATCGGCGCTCCCGTTCCCGCGCAGCTTGCCGAACGCACCGCCCGGCTTCGGCGACTCGACAACTACCTCGGCGGTGCCGACACCCACCGCCTGTTCGCGGCGGAAGTGGATGCCACTACCCGGCTGGTGCGGGAAGGCGCCTACAACGAGACGGTGGGACGGCAACTGCTGGCGGTGCTCGCCGAGCAGGCGCAGCTAGCCGGCTGGGCGGCATTCGACGCCGGCCAGCACACCGACGCCGCCCACATGTGGCAGGCCAGCCGTGCCGCCGCCGACGACGCCAACCACCGCGCGCTGGCCGGTAACGCGCTCGCGTTCCTCGCCTACCAGCAGCTCAGCCAAGGCCGGGCGGCCGTCGACACGGCGGCGGCAGCCTGCGACACGGCCGGCAGCAGCGCCACCCCCGGTGTGCGGGCGCTACTGCACCTGCGGGCCGCATGGGCGTACGCCGTCGCTGGCGACGCCCCCGCCGCTGACAGGCACCTCGGCACCGGCACCACCTGCCTCACCGAACACGACGACCGGCCCGAACCCGACTGGGTGTACTGGGTCGACCAGACCGAAGGCGAGATCATGACCGGCCGCTGCTGGACGGTGCTGCACCGGCCGATGCGCGCCATCCCGGTGCTGACACGCACCCTCGCCGGATTCGATGACACCCACGCCCGAGACAAGGCCCTCTACCTGTCGTGGCTGGCCGACGCGTACGTGGACGCCAACGAGATCGAACAGGCGTGCACGGTCGCCGCCGCTGCGGTGCGCCTCGCGGCCGGGGTCGGATCCACCCGACCGGGGCAGCGAGTCGACGCCCTCCTGCGGCGCCTGGAACCGCATTCCGGTCTGCCGTGCGTCGTCGAGCTGCGGACGCTGGCCGCCGAGGTGTCTACCCGCCGTCAACTGTCCGCCGCACCCACGCCAGATAGTCCGTAGACGCAGCAGCGAGCGGCACGGCGGTCACCTGCGGATTCGTCCACGGGTGGTCGCCGATCAGGTGTCGTTCCAGGTCGGGGTACCGGTCGGCGGTGGTCACGAGCAGCACCTGCCACTCTTCGCCGGTTCCCTGCTCGCCGAGGTGCCAGAACACCGACGTGACCGGCCCGAGCACCTGCCCGCTGGCGGCCAGGCGCCGGGTGACGGCACCCTCGGCGAGCCGGATTCCCTCTTCACGGCTGGGCGCGGCGGTGCTGACCTGCATGTAGTCGCTCACCCGGCACACCCTAGCGGCCGGCTGTCCGCAGACGGGGCGGACAGATGGCGGACGGGTGTCGCATGGACTGCGGCTGCTGCTGGCCGTGACGCTGGCGGTGGGTGGCGGTGGTGAACATCCTGACCCGAACGCGATGTACTCGACCGCCGCCGCCACCCACCGGGTCGACGTCGGAGGTGCGTGATGCGGGTGTGGCCGTTCAACCGTCGCCGTGAGGTGACGCCCATCGACCGGACGGGGGCGGCCATCCGCTTCACCAATCAGGCGGGCGCGTTCGCTGCCGCCCCGGCCGGCGAGCCGGAAGCGCGGGCACGGCCCGGGTACCGGTGGTGCGCCGACACGCAACTGCTGCCGTTCTACACACCGGCGCAGAACCAGCGGGGCGGCTGGTGGCGGTGACCGATGTACGCGAGTGGTCGGCGCCGCCGGTGGTGACGGTGGCCGCTATCGCCGTGGAGGCGCACGGGCTGCGGTGCGCCGACTGCACCCCGGACGGCTGCCCCCGCATCGGATGGGCGTCGGTGGTGTTGGACGAACACCGGGCGGCCCGTCGGGCGTGGTTGGAGGCGCGCGGTGTGGACACTCGCGCAGGTTCGTAACCGGCTGATCCTCGCCGCCCGCGTCATCATCACCGACCACTATCCGCGCCCTGGCCGCCGTGACTGGTGCCCTATCTGCCACTGCGACTGGATGTGCCCGCCCACGGTCGCCGCGTACGGCTATCTGCGGCTGGTCGACCAGCATCGGTGGGTGCCGCCGCACATGCGTGGAGACGAAGAAAGGGCCGCCCCGCAGTCTCCCGGATAGGGAGACGCGGGGCGGCCCTTTGTCCCGCCGCTGGGGTCAGCGGGACGTGCAGTGTCGCCTACTTGACGGATCAGGAACGCCATTCGTGTTGGTCGAACCCGGTACGGTGCCCGGCATGAGTCGCACCCGACACATGCTTGTTGCCGTCGCCCTGGTCGCCGCCCTCGCCGGCTGCGGATCCGACGAACCCGCCGCCTCCGCACCCACCTCGGCCGCCCCGACCAGTGCCGTGCCTTCCGGTGCTGACAGCAACCGGGCCGGGTGCCAGGCCGTCCAGGCGGTCGACCTCGACTTCGATCCGGTGGCGAACGCCGACGCCGCTTTCAAGGCCGCTCAGGCGACGGATCCTGGGATCGCTGGCGCCGGTGAGGAACTGGCGGAGGCGGCCCGCAACGCCGACAACGTGGCGATCGGGTACGCCCAGATCGCGGTGGCGCGGGCGTGCCGGGCGAAGTTCGGCGACGGGCCCTGGTAGACCGTCTACGCCCATCCGCCGGTCAGGAAGTGGATGCTCAACCACGCCATGAACGCGAGTAGCACCACGCGGCGAAGCTGAGTCCATCCCGAACGCGGCCGGTCAGGCTCACCCGGCGCACGTCGTGCGGTGCCGAACCACGCCCACACATGCTCCGACAGGGTGTCACCCGGCCGGGAGTTGAACAGGGCCATGCCTTCCACGACCAGGAAGTAGGCGAACCAGCCGAGCCACGCCCACGTCCAGACGCCGCCGGTCACTTCGCGTTGGGCACACGCCAGGTGGCCCAGCCGACGCTGGCGCCGGCTGCCACAGCCAGCCCGATCGCCTTCGACACGGCTTCCTCGGTCAGCCCACCCTCGGTGCCGGCCTGGACGAGTGCGGCGACGAACGCGGCAACTCCGGCACCACCGGCGGCCACCGCAGCCTTGCGGATACGAGCGATCATGCGGGTCTCCTTGTCCTTCATCGGGTGAGCATGCTGATCACAGCCACGACCAGGCCCGCCAGACCGACCAGCGCCGCAATCGACGGCAGCGGCCACCGGCTGGCCTTGAGGCTGTCGACCTGTTCTTCCAGCCGCTTGAGGCGAGGCGCCGGGCGAACGTCCTCCAACAGCCGGATCCGCAGTTCGTGGTCGCGGATGTCGTCGGCGTGCCCGACGCCCTGGTCCACGAGCCGGTTCACGGTTTCGGTGAGCCGGATCAGGGCGTCATAGATGTCGCGGGCGGTGATGTGAACTGGCCCAAGCGGCTCGGTCACGACTTCGCGGACTGCTGCGCAGCCACGGCGATGACCTCCAACGCCAGCAGCTTGTAGTCGATGACAGCGTCCTTGCCGTCTCTGCCGTCCTTGCCGTCGGCACCGGGCTTGCCGCCGCCCTGCTTGCGGGCCACGAGCTGGATCAGTTGCGCGTACGCGGCCGGCGAGAAGTTGTCGCCGGACGTGGCCACGGTCCCGATTTCCTGCCGGGCGGCCAACAACGCGGCGGACGTCTTGTCCCAGTAGTAGCCGTCGATCTCGCCGGGCGAGTGGCCCGCGATGACCAGCAGCCGCTGCATGGCCTCGACGACCGGGCTGCGGTCGCCCTTCTTGCAGAGCATGCTCATGCTGCCCATCCCTTCCGAGGTGTTGAGTACGCCGATCTCGGCCAGGTAGCGGCGCTTCACCGCCGACACGTCGACACCCGCCTTGATGGCGTCACGAAACGACGACTCGTGCGTGTGCGTCAGGTGGCTGTTGTCGCCCGTGCTGCGGCGGCCGAGGCGGTCCCAGCGCAGCACCCGCTTGCCGTCGGGCGAATAGATGACCTCGCGGATGTGCTGGGTGTCGGCGGTGCCCGCCTCGCATTGCCGCACCAGCCAGATGGAGTAGTGCCGCAGGTCGTAGGTGCCGGTTGGGGTTCGCACCCGGAACATGCCGATGTCCAGGGCGGCGGCGTCGTCCGTCAGCCCGTTTCGGTCCCGGGGCGACTCGACCACCGAGTAGGGGTTCTTCGACATTTTCAGGTCGGAGGAACCCAGGTGGTAACTGGTGCCGGCCGCCTTGTGTGCGGCCGACCCGACGATGCCGACTTCCCACACCGGGTCGCCGAGCGGATCCAGGATCGTCACCCCGGCGGGCGGTGTGGAGTCCGGGCCCAGGTGGTCGATGAGCAGCTTCCGGGCAGCCGACAGGTTCGCGGGTACGCGTGTCACAGTTCGTGTTCCTTTCTCGCGAACGGGTGAGCGCGTCGACCTATGACTGCTGCGTCCAACACGCAGTCACCATGGCCCGCACCGACCCCGACCCGGCCGTCCGTCGACAGTCCACGGACAGGCCGAGGATTTCGCCGTACGGGCCGGGTGGAAGTTCGGCCTGGATGTCGGTGTAGCCGACAGCGAATCCGACCGTCAGCGTGTCGCCAAGCTGCTGGTCGTTGCACATCAGCCGCAGCTCGCCGGTGGTTCCCGACACGGACGTGTCGTAGCCGATCCGGGCGAAGAGTCTGGGCTGCTGGCGGGGTATCGCAGTGCCGGCGACCGCTGTGAAGCTGCCGCTGGTGGTGCCCGGCCATACCGACGGATCCGCACTCGACCAGGGGGCGGGCAGCCACGGGCGGGACAGGCCCTGCCCCGAGTCTTCGTCGGTGCCGAACACCAGGTTGCCCTGCCGGTCCCACACGGCCACCAGTCCACCGAAGATCGAGAACGCGACGGTGTTGTCTTCGTCGCCCCGGAAGACCACGATTCCCGGCCGCAGCGACCCGTCGGCGAAACTCACCTGGCCGAGCCGCACCAGGCGGCGGCCGGCGTCGTTGAGGACCACCACTTCGCCGCCGTCCTTGACCGTGATCCCGCCACGGCCGATGGATGCGGCTTCGAGGCGACGCCCGGCGGTCAGTTCCTCGATCTTCCTTTCGAGGGTGCGGATACGGCGCATGACGTCGCCGCTGGACACTGCGTTGTCGCCGATCACGCCCACGATCAGATCCCTTCCGGTGACCACAGGACCGGCCGCACCCGGCCTGCCGCAATGTCCAACTCGAAGCCGATGACCCGGCCCGAGCCGGTCACACCGTCCGGGTGGCGATGGCCGCGCAGTTCCCAGCCGACGTCGTCACCGATGCGCCAGTCCACGCCGAGACGGGGGTAGGCGTCCCAGCGGGCGTCGACCAGCCATGTGTGGGTGCCGCCCTTGCGGTTCGCCAGCTCGGCGCGGGCGTGCGCGTTCAGCACCGACGGGGTGGTGATGGACGTTGACGGCGTGTAGCGGTGTTCGTAGCGGGGCCAGCCCGGCAGGATGTCGACGGCCGGCGTTGACTGCGGCCGAGAGTCACCCTCGCCGGGTGCGGTGGCGGTGATGTGGTTGGCGCCGCGCCCGTCGCTGTAGTCCTCGACCAGGTTGTACTGGGCATCCGATGCGCCCTCCGACGACCATCCGGAAGTCCAGATCGCCGCCGGGGTTGACGCCGCCGCACCGATCCGCCGCCGCAGCCGCAGAATCTTGGACACGGCGGTGCGGGTGCCATCCGTCCAGTCCAGGTCGATCGTCCATTCCGGGCCGCCGTCGACCGCCATCAGTTCCCGCAGCCGCGAGTACACCGAGGCGTCGGCGTCGGTGGTGTATGTGCGGTCCCGCTTCACTCCGGTCGGCGGCGCGTCCACGGCCAGGCCGATGCCGTCGACCTGCGCGTCAGCGACCAGGCCAGCGACGATCACCGACTCGTCTTGCTGCGTCCACGTGTGGTCCGCGACGTACCGCCGGTCCAGGAACGCTTCCAGCGTGGCGCAGGCCAGTTCCAGACGCCCGTCGGTGCCGCCCTTGCGGGTGACCACCATGCCCGCCCATTCGGGGACGTCGTTGACGACCGCCACGATCATCGTGGTGCCCGGCTGGGTGGCCTCGAACGCGACCGGGCCGAGCGCACCCGGCCCGCCGAGCGGGATGGGCATCGACAGGGCGGTGGTGGTGTAGCCGCCGAGGATCCGGGACACCCGGCCGGTGATGTCGGGCAGCTCGGCGATGACCTGACCGGTGACCAGGTCGCAGCCCAGCCAGCGGACCCGGTCGGCGATCGACGACGGGGTCTGTGGCGGCACCGGTTCCCCACCGGGGGGCGGGGGTTCCGGGTCGGGATCCGGGTCCGGGTCCGAGCCGGTGAGGATCGTGAACTGGTGGGTGCGCCAGCGGGTGGCGTTGATGTACCCGGTGCAGGTCACACCGATCTGGGTGCCCGAGTCGGTCAGGGTCACCAGACCGTACTGGCCACGGGTCGCACTGAACCCGAGGTTGTAATACTGGCTCAGGTTGCTGGGCGACGGCGTGGCATCGATCGGCGCGCACAAGAACATCGGGAAGCCGCCCCACCGGTTCCCGGCGCCGGTGTCCAGGCCCATGGCGTGGGTGTCGGCGCCGAGCATGAGCATCCGGTTCAGCCACCCGAAGTCGCCGAACATCTGGACCAACTCTTCGCGCTCTGTCGAGTAGCCGCCCCATGACTCGATGTCGGGCGCCGCGTTCTGTGCCCACCTGTTCTGGGTGAGCACCACCAGGAACTCGGCCGGGCTGTCTTGGAGCTGTCCCGCCAGCCATTCCTTCTGCGCCGACCCGAGCATGGTCTTGCTTGAGTTGTCGGTGTTGCTCGACGGGGAGCGGTAGTAGCGGGAGTCGGTGGCCACGAACAGCACCCGACCCACCTGGAAACTGTGGTAGATGGCGCCGGACTCGGGCAGTTCGTAGTGCGGGATCCTCTCGCGGTAGACGGCCGCCGCGTTGCCCTTGTTGGCGTGGGTGCCGTCCCAGTCGGCCGGGCCGCCGTCGTGGTCGTCCCAGATGTAGACGAGCTGGCGGTTGCGGTAAAGCTGCGCCTGGTTGGGCTGCAACAAGACGTCGTCGTACGCCCGCCGATAGTTGGCGAGACTCGCACCTCCGCCGATGCCGTGATTGCCCGAGCCAAGATCGTAATAGTGGAGGTCGCCAAGGTGCGCCGTGAACAGCGGATCATGGGCATCGACGTTGGCGAACGCCGGATGGTTGGACACCTTGTTGGAGTTGAGGACCGCGCCGACGCCCCGGCTGGTCGGCGACAGGCCCGCATCGCCGATCGCCGCGAACGTGAACGTGGCCGGTGAACCGACCGGCGGATGGGTCCGCACCCGGCCCGTCGGCGCCTCCGGGCTGCCGTCCAGCTCCATCTGATACCAGTAGCGGGTGTTCGGTGCCAGCCCAGTAGCCTCGATCGACGCGACACCCTGCCCGGTCGGGGCGACCGGCCCGTAGTAGGCGGGTCCGGCGAAGGCGGGGTTGTCGGCGACGATCAGCCGCACCGACGACGCACCCGACACACGGGCACGCACCCACGCCGAGCCTGGGGTGACCGCGCCCACCATCATGTTGATGACAGGCACGTCAGTTCCACCTCTGGATCGACACCCGCCGGTTGGAAATGGTCCCGGTGCCGCCGGTCACCCTGTGCAAGAGTTGGACGTTGTAGGTGGATCCGGCCGTCAGGCCAGTCACCCGCGTCTGGTACGACGCCTGCGTCTCGCCGATGCTGTTCGACGCCGTGGTGGACTTGCGATGCCGGACCGTGTCCACGTCCGACGCCGCCGAGAACACCGTTCCCGAACCCACCGTGCCGCCGGTACGCACCTGCATGCCGAGCAGCACCGTCTCATCGGTGGTCGCGGTGATCCGGACCAGGCCACCGAAGGTGATGAGCACGCTGCCTGAGGCTGGTGCCACGAACGACGTGCCGAAGGACGTGCCCGGCTCGAAGGTGGTGCTGGTGACCCCGGTGACGTTCGTGCCCGTGCCCGCGTAGCCGAGCGCGTCCGGCTCGAACGCGGCGTTGTAGGCGGCGTTCGAGGCGACCGCCTGCCACGCCGACCCGGTCCACCGGTACAGGGTGTCGTTGTCCCACCGGTCCGCGTACGAACCCTCGTGCAGGCCCGTCGTGGGCAGCTCGCCGGCCACCCGCACCGGCAGGATCCCGCCGAGTGCGACCGTGTACGGGCTGTTGAAGGTGAGCGTCGGGTTGCCGCCGCCGGTCGCCGGAACGTCGATCGTGCCCATCCGGAACATGCCGGCCGGCACAGACGGTTCGACCGGCGACGGCGCCGCCGTGCCCGTCAGATACACGCTGTCGGCGTCGCGCTCCCCCGAGCCGTCCTCGTCGTTGTCACGGACCCGCATCACGACGATGTCCTTGCGGGGTTGCGCCGATGCGGCCGGCACCGTGTAGGTGTGCGCGGGCAGTTGCACCAGGTACGGGCCCTGCGTCGCGGACGCCGCCGGATACACCACCGCCTGGATGTGCTGCACCGTCAGCGTGAACCCGGACAAGGTCAGCGCCGCCGACCCCGACGGGTGCACACCCGAGCGGGCACCAAACCGGTCGGCGGTGCCCGCCTGCGACACGAGCACGCCGAGGCCGCGACGCAGCTCGGCACTGGTGTAAGACGGTGCGCCGCTCGACGCGTTGATGAACAGCGGATCTGCTGGCATTGTCACCACCACCCATCCCGCCACCGCACGCGCAGCGTGCCGGCAGCCTCTTCCGCTGCGGCGAACCGCAGGGTGCTCACACCTGGTTGCAGCAGCGGGAAGTCGCCCACCGCCTGGCCGCGCCTACTGGCGGCCGGATCGCCGTTGAGCAGCACCGTCCGTGCCTGCGTGTCGATGTCCAGCCACTGCCCGGACGGCACTGTGATGTCGACCCGCAGCGTCGATGCCACGTCGTCCGGGTCGGTGATGCTGATGCGTGGCTGCGGCACCGGGCCGTCGACCCGCAGCCGCAGACCGACCTCCGCCGTGCCGGCAGTAGACAGTTCGTCGATGCCGCCGGTCTGGATCGCCGGCACCGTGAACGGCACCGTGAACGGCACCGTCAGCCCGCCCGACCACGTCGGCAGACCCACCGGCCCGACCTCGTGTTCCTGCGCGCTGTAGATCATCGGGTCCAAGGCGACGAAGGCGCACCGGACGTAGGAGCGGCCGAGGCCGAGCAGGTCCACGCCCGCCTCGGCCATCCGTGGCCGCCCCCACAGCAGGTACTCCCGGCCGCCGAGCTTGAACGTCAGCGGCAGGTCGGTGTGCGACGCGCGGAACGCCGCCGCCAGCGCGTGCCGGGCGTCGATCGCCGCGCCGACGTCTTCGGCGCCGACGTCGATAAGGACCGTGATCGGCACCACCCGTTCGGCCTGCCACTCCACACCGGACCAGCCGCCGTGCGCCCACGCCCGGTCGCCGCCCTGATCCGCGCGCACCTGGCAGTTGAACGGGTTGGTGGTGTCCATGACGCCGTAGAACGTGCCCGGACCGAGCACCAAGTCCCGGATCTGCCACTGCCCCTCGTCGAGCGCCATCACACCGCCCCGTACATGGCAAACTCGTCCTGGACCTGACGCAGGCTGAACCGCTCCGACCAGGCTTGAATGGTGAGGTTCTCCACCGTGATGCCCGCGCCGCCCCGGCCGACGGACATGCGGCTGTGTCCGGTGGCAGGCGTGGCCGGACGTCCGCCGCTGCGGATGATGTTGCGCAGCCGCTCGAACCCGGACCGGCCGCCCAGCCGATCCACCTCGCGGGACGTCAGGATGCCCTCGCCCGGGGCGACCTTCGCCCACTCGCTGTCGATGCCCTTCGGTCCCGCGCCATCGACGTAGCCGCCGCCGCTGAACTCTCGGTGCCCGCCCCGTGACGTGCGGCTTTCAGCGACGGTCCGCTGATACACCGTGGACGTCTTGTCCAGGTTCACCGATTGCAGCCACCGCCGGTACGCCTCCACCTGCGACATGGCGCCCTTGGTGTCGACCTTGACCTTCCGGTCGACGTTCGGGATCCCGAACAGCTTGTTGGCCAGTGCCTGAG
The DNA here is from genome assembly GCF_055559695.1 of Micromonospora sp. NPDC023869. Taxonomy (NCBI): domain Bacteria; kingdom Bacillati; phylum Actinomycetota; class Actinomycetes; order Micromonosporales; family Micromonosporaceae; genus Micromonospora; species Micromonospora sp. NPDC023869. Next base: position 207,774 of record NZ_JBVHKD010000005.1, on the reverse strand, counting down.
CCTCGCCCGCCTTCACACCCATCGCCGCCGCAGTGGCCAGGAACTTGGCCCGCCCGCGCTCGGTCGCCGCCGACGCCAGTTCCTGCGATCCCGTCGTCTTCATGATGTCGGCGGACGCCCGGTTCGCGGCTTCCGCCAACCCCAGCAGCGCCAGCCGGTTGCGTTCGCCCGCCTCGGTGGCAGGGTCGATGCCCTTGCGGGCACCTTCCTTCGCCGCTTCGCCAGCCTCACGGATCGCCCGCTCGAAACCGATCTGCGCCTGCTCGGACTCGAACGCCCGTAGTCGCGATTCCTCCAACACCTGCGCCCACGTCTGGACTTCCCGCGCAGAGTCGGCCGCCGCCTGTCCCGCCCGCTGGAAACCAGTCGCGGTTCGGTTGCCAGCTTCCTCGCCGGCCTCGCCGCCCGCCTCCATCGCCTGCCGCTGCTCGTCGAGCTTGGCCCGATTGCTGTCGATCCAGCCGCCGACGACCGGCACCCAGCTCCACATCGACGACACGGACTCCGCCACCGAATTGATCTCAAGCAGCACCCGGTAGAAGTCGCCAAACACGTCGATGGCGCCACCGACGACGCCGATGCCGTCGTCAATGGCCATGAACAGCCAGCGCAGACCGGCCGCGCCTTCGTCGGCGTTGTCGCCCAGCAGCCGGAAGAAGTCGCCCAGCGACCGGCCGATGCGGGTCAGACCCAGTTCCAGTTCCCGCACCACCGGGCCAGCCTTCGACAGCCCCTCGCGCAGGCCCGGCATCAGCTCCCGCACCAGCCCGACGACACCCCGCGCCAGCGGGGCCACGAACTGGGAGGCTTCCCGGGCGACGCCCTTGACGTCGGACCGGACGTCCTGCCACCCCTGCCGGATGATCCGGATGCCGTCGAGCGTCGGGCCGACGAACACCGCCCCGACGCCGTTCTCAAGATCGGTGAGTACCGCCGACCCCAGCGCCTTGCCGGCCGACTGCACCCGCGCGTCGCGGGACGCGACCACCACACCACCAGCCACAGCGGCGGCCACACCGGCGCCGAGCGTCGCCCCGCCGAGCGCAGCGAACAGCGGCGGCAGGATTCCGGCAGCGAGGCCGGCACCGATCGCCGCGCCAGCGGGCCCCATCGGCACCTTCGCCAGCACCGGCCCGATGCGGCCGGCGAAGCTGACACCGAACTTGTCGGCGGACTCGCGGCCCATCACGTCGAACGGCGGCAGCAGATCCCGCGCCTTCGTCAGCCGACGAATCTCCGACTGCTGCTTACGCATCGCCTTGCTGAGGTCGACACGTTCGGCCGCGTCCTGGGTGCGCGAGTATTGGAGCGCAAGATCCTTGAGACTCTTCTCCGCCTTGCCGATCTCGGCGTCAAGCCGGTGGCCGTCGGCGGCGGTCGCCTTCATCCGGTCGCCGAGCTTGCCCAGCCCGTCGTCAGCCTTCTTGGCCGCACCGGAGATGGTTTCCCGGCCGAGCAGGTTGACGATGATGTCGCGGACGCTGCGGATGCTCACCGTGACCTCCCTCGCAGGGCCGGGTGCTGCCGCATTGCGGCCTCACGCTCGTCGGCTGGCTCGTCGGCTGGTGCCGCCAGGGCGTCCAGGTGCGCCTGGATGTCCCGCAACGTCATCTCCCGCTGGGCGGCTGGGTGCAGCGCCACATATGAGCGAGACAGGATCGGCCCCACCTCGGCGAGTAGTGCGGCTAGTCCTCCGTGCTCGTATCCGAGCCAGAGGAAGGTGAGTCCGGGGGGTCGACATCAGCCGCCTCGGTCGACGTGTCCTTGACGACCTTCGTTTCGGCCAGCATCGGCAGCGGATCGAAGTCGGCGAGCGGCACCGTCGTGCCGTTGAGTCGCAGGCCGAGCCACATGATGGCCAGCCCACCGGCCGTCTCGCCGCGCATGAACGACTCCAACGCGGTCAACACGTTGAGGCCCAGTTCGGCACCCAACTCCTTGTCGATGGCCACCAGCTCACGGGCACGCAGCTCGTTCAGCTTCGCCTCGTCGAACTCGTACCAGCCGTCGCCGTACTGTTCCCGGTCGGGTTCGCCGAACCTGAACCGAACGGGGGGAAGAACACGCGCCATCGTCAACCCTTCGTGATTACGTCGGCGACCCAGTCCACGACCTGTCGCATCTCCCGTGACACCTCCGGCACCAGCCGGTCCACCGGCCGGTCCACGAAGCCACGCCGCACCCTTTGCGCCACCCACGCCTTGCGGCGGCGGCCGAACACCGGGTGGCGCAACGTGCCCGCGTTGATGCGGTTCACGTCGCGGTTCTCCCGCTTCCCGTTGCCGAACACGCGAACGCTGACCGTGGCCGCGCCGCGCCGCTCCCGGGTGGTGGTGCGTACCCGCACCGACCGGGACATGGTGGGCCCGTAGCCGCTGGGCAGCACCTTGACCGCCGACTGTTGCACCGCCGGTTTCAGTGGCTTCGCCGCGCGGGACAGACCGCGCGCCATCCGCTGCGACAGTTGCCGGTCGCCGGCCGCCCGCAGTTGGCGGCGTACGGCGGCCAGGTCGGCACCGCCGGACACCTGGACGCCGAACCCCATCGGTCAGGCGGTGTTGCGGGCGACGCCGTCCGGGTCGGACAGTGGCCACGACACCGACCGGGTGGCCAACTCGCCGACGCTGTTGCCGAACGGGTTGAGTTGGTTCACCAGATAGGTGCCCACGTACTCCGGGTTGTTGGTGCTGATCGCGTCGGTGGTGGGGCGTACCTTGACGACGACGCCCGTCTTGCGGGCGGCCCACAGCGTGGCGTCGACCGCAGACGGGGCGAAATCGTCATTGAAGTTGATCGTCACGGTGCCGTCTTCCAGGCCCACCTGCCGCGTGCGCGCGGTCTGACCCATGGCCGTGTTTTCCAACGCCTCGAACTCGATCGGCAACTGCACCGACGTGACCCACGGCGACAGGTCGACCGAGTTGACCTCAACGCGGGCGTCGATGAACGCGAGCGTGCCCATCCTGGTGCTCCCTACTTGATGCCTGCGACGCAGGCGACGGTGGCGGCGCCGGTCAGCGCCGACACGCGCAGCCGGTAGAAGGTGTCGGTGATCGGACCGGCTACCCGGGCGGCCCAGACGCCGCTGGCGGTGGTGATCGGCCCGAACGTGGCCCTGGTCGTTGCGGAGGCAAACCCGTCGTCTTCGTCGGACTCCAACACGGCGGTGACCGTGGTTCCCGGGTCGGTGACGTGCAGCGCCGCGTACAGGTACTGGCCCTCGGCGACCTCACCCAGTTCGATCGGTGTCCCGGTCGCACCGGTGGCGTCGACCTCGCCGAGCGTCTTGAGCACGAACCCGCGCACTACGCCGGTCGCCCCGTTGCCCTTGGCCGCCTGCGCGGTCAGGTTGAACGGCAGCAGCTCCCCGATGTTGCCGAACAGTTGGTAGGTGAACGCGGCAGCCCGGTAGAAGTACGCCGGTGAGCCTTCGGCGCCGTCATGCGAGTGGGTGATGACCTGAGGTGCCCCGCGCAGCGACGTGAACGCGGTTTCGTCCAGGCCGTTGGCGGCCTGCCAGAACCCGGCCACCTGACTGGACGTGTCTTCGAGTCCGGCCACCCGGGACCGGGCGGTGCGCTGGCCGAGCGGACCGAAGGTGGTCGCGTCCAGGCCGTCGAACCCGATCGGCATCGTGGTCTGCGACAGGTCGGTGGTCAGGTCGAAGCCGCCGAACCAGGTGCAGATGTTGTTCGCGGCGAACGTCTCCACCGGTCAGCCCCTCCGGGCGGCCGGCTTCGACCCGGCCGGCTTCACGACCGCCTCACCCGCGCCCACCGTCTCCGTGGATCCGGCCGGCACCGGGCCGCCCGACTTCGGCAGCACCTTGACGTGCCGGGCGTACACCAGTTGCGTGATGTTCGTTTCCGCCGGATCCAGCTCGACCACACCACCCCGGCCAACGCTCTCACCGGTCCGCACGTCGGTGACCTTCACGTCGCCGACCACCTCGACGCGCACGATCTGATCGGCGATCTCGTCCAGGTAGTGGGGGCGGCAGTGCCGCACCGGACGCTTGCCGGTGCCGACGGCGGGTTCGTAGCAGCCGTCGCCGTTCCGCCCGCAAAGCTTGATGTCCATTGGTTCTCCTACTCGGTGCCTTTGGTGTGCACGACCAGGCGCAGCGACGCGCCGAGATACCGGGTTTCGCCGAGCGTGTGATCCATGCCGTACGCGCCACCGCCGGTCACGTGCGCGTTCGTGTGGGGCAGCCCCAACGTGCGGGCGTTCCAGATGGCCTGCTGCACCGACTGGGAACCGAAGCTGTTCACGTACGCGTCCAGGGCGTCCTGCGCCAACTCCATGTCCCGGTTCGGCACCAGCACCAGCAGATCCAGGTGGTAGGTGACCGAGCCCCGGCCCATGGCCACGTTGAAGTCGGCGAAGTCTTCGGCCGGCTGCACCACCACCACGTCGCCGGCCGCCGAGCCGGGCACCGTCCGGTGCGCCTTCAACCCGGAGATCGCGGCTTCCAACGTCTCGCCGGCCGCCTTGCGTATCTCGGTGAGTGACGCCATCAGACCGCCCCCACCCGGATACGCACGTAGTTGTGCAGCAGCTCGATGACGTCGGGGTCGCGGCGGGTAATCCGCACCTCGCCGAACCCGTTCAGCCCGGTCACCCCGAACACGGCCTCACGCCGCTTGAAGATGGCCGCCGCGCGCAGGATGCACGCCTGGTTGACGCCAGCCGGGATCGCCGACCAGCCGTGCCGGGCCGTCACCCGCACCGTGGCGCGGCGACGGTGGACCGGCCACGTGGAGGCACCGACAGCGACCAGCCGCGTCCAGGCGTGCGCCTCCGGGTACTCCAGGTCGACATCCAACGGCTCCAACTGGATGTCGGACAGCGCCCAGGTGGTCGACCAGGATCCGTCGCTGCCCGGGTCGGTGGCCACCACCAGCCCCTGTCGGGTGGAGATGTCGGCGACATCCACTTCGTGCAGGTCATCGGCACGGTAGGTGCGGGTCGTCAACGCGTTCTCCGGGTCGCGCCAGAACCGGCGACCGCAGTGCAGGTTGATGGCCTGCGATGTGGCGTTGATGGCCCGATTCAGTGCCGCGTCAGGCAGCTTCGCCAGTTCCGGGTTCGGGTCGTCGCCGAAGTGTTCCCGCAGTTCGTCGGTGGTGCAGTAGCCGTTGACGACCGTCATCGGTCACCCGCTACGGTTTGCGCCGCCGCGATGCTGCCGGTCCGCGCCGGCCGGCTTCTGCCGCTCCGACTTGGCGGGCTTCACCTCGCCGAGCACGCCGGGCGAGTCGCGTTCGATCCATGCGGCGTCGGCGCCGTCCAGCTCCACCTGGTCGCCTTCGACCCAGGGACCGAACCTCAGGCCGTCCCGGGCCGCCGTGTACGGGCGCTGCACCTCGTATCGGGCCATGTCACGACCCCAGGATGCTGTGCCAGGCGGTGCCGTCGCACCACACGATCGCCCCGGTGACGGCAGGGATCGCCACGACCGTGCCGGCGGCGTCGTTCTGCACCGTCAGCGCGTGGGTGGCTGCCGTGGCGTTGCGGACATGCAGGTACACGCCCGCGCTGACCTCTTCGGCCGGCAGGATCAGGTTGCGGGCGGCGCCGTTGCAGTTGAACGCCACCGCGTTGAATCGCTCGATCTCGTCGTACGACAGCGTCCGGTGTCCGGACAGGGTTTCCGACGGCTTCACCGACCAGCGGTTGGCGCGGCCATTCGGCGCCGTCGCGATGGACTCGCGTGGCATGGCTTCCTCCAAGCCAGGTGCCCCGGACCAGCACGGGTCCGGGGCACCTACGGGTGGTTCGGTCAGATGTTGTAGAGCGTGGAAGTCGACTCGATGCCGCCGGCCGCGCCGGTCGGCGTGAACCGGCCCATGCCGAGCCGCATGGAGTAGACGACGCGCCACTGGTCCGAACCGGGCAGACGCTCGGTCTCGACCTGGACGCGCCGCCGCCAGCCGACCTTGTAGCCGCGCCGGTTGAACGCGGTCACCTGGCCCTTGGTGTTGTTCGCCGGGGTGTTGGACACCTTGCCGTCGGCCTCGGTCTTGCTCATGGCGATGGTCGACACGAACGGGTTGCGGCCGATGCGGGCGATCTCCCCGTTGATCACCGTTGCCTGGCTGCCGTACTTGTCGACGGTGATCAGCTCGTCGAGCAGGGCCGCCTTGTCGGCGGTCTCCGGGTCGGCGAGGTACACCAGGTCGTTCGGGTCGACGGGGTGACCCCAGTCGACCAGCCGCGCGGTGTCGATCATCCGGCCGCGCAGACCGTGCAGCCCCGCGTAGGTGAGCGATCCGGCCGCGTCTACCGCGTTGCCGGTGTTGTCGACCAGCGACGCGTGCCGGATGCCGTCGAACGCCAGGTAATGCTTGGTGTCCGCCGGGTCGGCGTCGTCCAGGTTGATGTTGCCGGTCGCGCTGTTGGTCGTGTCGCCGTTGAGCACCAGCGAGTCGGAGTAGTGCGCCACCGACAGGGCCGCCTGGCGCCGCAGGAACGGGATGTACGGGATGATGGAGTCTTCCTCCATCTCGCCCGACCACATCTGGTGGATGACGAACTTCTTCGCGTCGACCTGGACGCGCTGCGAACCGGTCTTCACCGTGGCGAAGTTCGGGCTGTTGTTCGCGGTCGACTCCGACACGAACAGCATCTCCGGGATGTCCACCTCGACCGGCAGGTACGCGGTCGGGTCGGTCATCTCGAACGAGTCGATCAGCGGGAACACGCGGCCGAAACGGCGCGGCGCCTCCCACAGCTCGCCGACGTACTGGGCGCCGATGAGCTGCTGGCCGTACCCGGCCTCGGCGGTGTCCATCGCGCGGATGGCCCGTTGGTAGGCGCCGGTCAGCTCGAACGCGCCCCGAGCCGCCAACTCCTTGTCCTCGCCGTGGAACTCGGACGCCGGGATACGGGGGAACAGGTCGTCGATGGCCTTGCGGTCGATCTCGCGGACCTTGTCGGCCGGCAGGTACCGGGCCGCCGAGATGGCACCGAAGGTCCGGGTCAGTTCCTCGGACGGGCCGGGGTGCACGCCGTGCTTCTTCGACGGCATGCCGCGCAGGCTGTTCTGGAGGTCGTACAGGAACTCGACGTCGGCGACGGTCAGGCCCCACCGGGCGTACTTGGTGCCGACAAGCTGACGCTCGGCCGGGCCCTGCCCGAACCGCAGCTTGCGAACGAACTCGGTGTCCTCGGTGAGACTGTCGACGACGCCACGGATCATCTCCGTCAGCTTCTCGTCGCTGGTCCGGTCGGCGATGTCCTTCGACACCGCGTCCATGCGCTGCCGGACCTCGGTCCCCAGCGCCTCCAGGGTGAGCTGGTCGCTCATCTCTCTCCTCAGAGGTGGAAGGCGGCGAGGAAGTCCCGCGCCTTGTCCTGGTTGACCCCGGACACCGGCGGCGTCGGGGAGTTGGTGCGGCCGGCGTCGGCCGGGTCGGTGGCGCCCAGGTCGGGAACCAGTACGTCCCGGACGGCGCGAAGCCGTTCGAGCATCTGATCGAAGTCGGCGGGCGAGATGTCACGCACGGCGGTGAGCAGCGCCGGATCGGTCAACGCGGCGCGGCCGGAGGTGACCAGCGCCTTCGCGTCCATCGGGATCGGCGTGACCGACAGTTCGGTCTGCTCCCACTTTGTGGCCACTCCGCCGCGCCAGTAGTTTTGGTCGGCCGACTCCCACTGGAGCACGTCGAACCCGATGCTGACCGCGTTGAGGAACCGCTTGCGCATCTTCCGTTCGACCTCGCGGGCGAACTCGTCGTCCTGGTCGAACTCCAGCTCACCGACAGACGTCGACCCTTCGATGGCGATCGACTCGGGGATCACCCGGCCGATCGGCAGGTTCGTCCGGCCCCAGTACGAGTGGCCGTAGCCCAGCACCGGGTTGCTCCGGAACCGGTCGTACTGGGCGCCGGACATGCGCAGGTCGATGCCGTCGGCCTGCTCGCCCTCGCTGGCCATGACGACCCGCAGAGGTGCCCCGTCGCGGATGGATTCGCGGACGATGTATCCGCTCGCCCGGTGGAACGTCATAGCTTCACTCCGTTGATCGGGACCGCGAACGCGGCCAGCAGCTCCCGCGCCTTCATGTGATCGACCGGATGCGACTTCTCCCCGGACACCTGCGGCGCCTGGTTGACCGGGTTGACTTCGTCGTCCGGCAGATTCGGATGGTCCGGCAGGTCCGGGTTGTTGTTCGGTGCCGAGTCGGCTGAGTCGACGGCCGCCTTGTTGACCGGCGCCCACCACACGTCGCCCCACGGCACCGGCGGCCAACCCTTCGACTTGCGCCACCCGTTGATCGTCAGGGCGCCCCGGTCGAGCATCTGCGCCTCACGGGCCCACGCCTCAGACGCGGATTCCTGCAACGCCGGCACCTGCGAGAAGTCGAACTCGCACCAGTCGGGTGCGCCGCCGCCCCGGAACCGGGGTAGGTACTGCTCGCGGATCTCGGCTGCCCGGAACTCGGCGTCGGGGCGAAGTGCCCGCGTCCACTCGATCCGCTCGAACGCGGTCGCGTTCGCCAGCGTCGCGTTGTCCAAGTCGCCGAGCAGCGCCGGCTGCATGCCGTACGCCCGGCACACCTGCCGGAACGTCAGCCCGAGCCCGGCCACATACTCGGCGTCCTTTTGCGTGATGCCGAGCTGCTTGAACTGGGCTTCGTACCGCAGCACAGCCCACCGGTGCGCCTTCTCTTCTCCGGTCAGCCGCCGTTCAAGCTGCCGTTCGAGGTCGGTCGCCTGTTCCGGTGAGAACGTCACCTTGTCCGACGCAGGCACGATCAGGCCAGCAACCTGCATGCCCTGCTTGAACATCTTCGAGTTGGACCGCATCATCGCCTGGCTGGTGTCCGCCGCGAGGCGGGCCGCCGCCAGCGGTGACAGCGCCGAAAATTCATCGACGGGGTTCGGGTACCGGTGCCATACGATCTCGTGTGGCTCGAAGTACAGGATCTCGCCCGACACCGAGTGGTACGCGAACCGGGCGATGTACCCCGTCTCGTGTGGCACCGGCCGCACCCTGCTCGGCTTCAACCACCAGATTTCGTGTGGACGGCCCTTCGGACCTTCCAGCGCCCAGTAGCTTTCGCCCCACACCCCCATCGACATCTCGTCCATGCGGGCCAGGCGTTCCGCCGACCAGAACGGGTTCACCTTCCAGTACAGGTCGACCGCCTGATGCCGGTCGACCTCCGTCTTGTCGGAGCCGCGCCCCCGGAAGAACCGCAGCGGCAGCCCGGACATGAGCCGCGCCCTCTGCGCCACCACCGAATAGATGTCGTTGCTGGTGGCCAGATAGTCGCCGTATTCCTCCGGCGAGAACCGGGAGTCGTCGTGTCCGAACGCGTAGTCGGGGGCGATCAGCTCACCCTTGCCGACCGGCCACGCACGCTGGTGGTCGCCGCGCCGCCGCGCCTGGATGCGCTCCAACAGCCCCTTACCCGCCATGGCGGATCACTCGCCTCTCCCTCGGCACCTGGCCGTCACGGCGACGTACCTCCGCCGCAAGCGACCTCAGGGCCACCCGGTGGGCAAGCCGCGCACCCCAGACGGTCCAGCCGCCCCCGGTGGGGCCAGTCGACTGCCGGACATCGTTCTCGACGAGATAGACCAGGTGCCGCCACCGGCCCACCCGGTCGATGACCGCGCACAGGCCGGAGTGAGGCGACGATTCGACCCGAGGCGGCCTCTGTGCACTGCGCACCGTCTCCTGCATCAGCCGGCCCCGTCACGCTTCGAGCCGGCAGCCTCCCAGCCGACCATGCCCGCAGCCCACAGCCACGCCAGCATCCAGCCGACCGACCGAACCACCAGGCGGGCCGCGTAGAACACTGCGAACGGCAGCACCATCAGCGCCACCAGCAGCACACGCCGCCAGTCCACCTGCCCGGCCCGCTCGTTGATCCGGTCCACTGTCGCCGTCAACGTCGTCACCGCGACCACCCCTCACGCCATCAGCGAGCCGGTCAGCTCCACAACCCGGTTCGTGCTCCACTGCCGCAGCCCGTACCGGGCGCCTGTCACCGACACGATCGGGCCGATGTCGACCTCCGACACCTTCCGGCCCCACGCGATCTGCCCGGCGTCGCCGATCTGCCGCGTCCGCACGTTCCGGACCGCCGTGTTCAGCGGATCCTGGCCGATGTGCCGCAGCACCGACTGCGGCCGGCGGAACGCGTCGATGAACTGGCCGACCGCCGCCGCCATCCCGGCCGCGTCCAGCACCAGCACCTCACCGCGTTGCACCCGCTCCGGATCCTCAGCCACCCGGATCCCGTGCTCGGCCAGGTCGTCGAGCAGGGCGGCGGCGCCGTTCTTCGCGTCGACCACGAACACCGCCGGATCGAGCACCCGCCGCAGCTCCACCAGGCGGTCCACGATCCAGTCGGTGCCCGGCCGGTAGTCGAGCAGTTGCAGGTGTTCCAGGCCGTCGTCGCGGACACCAGCCATGCCGATCGACGCGTGGTCGCGCATCGGCGTCACGTCGACCATCACCGCGATGTCGCCGGAACGCTTCGACGTGGCGTCGAACATGTCCGACCACCGCTGCGGATCCAGCACGCCGCCGCCCACCAGCCGGGGAAGCCACGCGCCGCATCGCTCGATCAGGAACTTGTCACCCAGCCCGGACGGCTTGCACTCGTCTTCGACGGTTTCGAGTTCGATGCCGCTGCCGTCTGCTCGTGTCGTTCCGAGCGCCGGGTTGGTGGCGTACCACAGTTCCGGATCCTTGGCCTTCTCCCGGTCGGCGGGCTTCGTCGGGTCCAGGTCGGCGCCCCAGTCGAAGTGCGCCAGCCGCTTCTCGCTCGCCTCACCGTCGGCGCGCAGCCCGTACGCCCACGCCTCCGGGTCGTGTGGCGGCGTGCCGAAGAACCACACCTGCCAGTTGGGCATCGCCGAGGCGGCCGGCAGGATCGCGGCCATCTGCTCGCTGTTCAACGCCTGCGCCTCGTCCAGCACGATCTTCCCGGACGAGAAACCACGAATCGCCGACGCGGACCGGGTCGAATACTCCAGCATCCGGCCGTCGCGCAGCACGATCTTCTGTTCGCCGCTGCCCTGCCGGAACTGCTCGACCAGGCGCAGCAGATGCTTCGATCGGCGGATGATCCGCTCAAGCCGGATGTACGCCCGGGAACTGGTGCGGTGCTGGTGCGCCGAGTGGATGATCAGTTCCTCGTGCATCTGCGGCAGGAACAGCCACGCCAACTCCAACGCCTCGATGATCGCGCCCTTGCCGTTCTGGCGCGGCACCCAGACGGACACCTTCTTGGCCGTCCACCGGCCGTCGAGCGTCGCCCCCAACCCGTGCGTCAGCACGAACTTCTGCCACTCGTCCAGGTGCAGCCCGACCGACGCCGCCAGGTCGATGACCTCCGGCGCCTCGCTGATCGGGTAGAGCGGGAAGTTAGCTACCCGAGGCTTCTGCGAGCCTCTTCGCGCGAGCAGCGGCGAGTTCGTCAAGGAAGCTGCCCCCCTGCTCGGACTCGTCGGAACCGGTGGCGCTCTGCCGCAGTTCGGCAACGAGCTGCTTCAACGCCAACTGCTGCTGGCGTGCCTCGCCCAACACCTTGTCCACCACGACCGTCATCTCAGTGCCGTCCTCCGACACCTCCAACGTCAGCCACGCCCGATCCCGACCGTTGAGGATCGCGTCCAGGCGGTCGAGCCGATCCACCAGCCGGCACGCCTCTTCCAGCACCACCCGCCGCGACCCCGACAGCCGGTCGCCGTCCATGTCGTCCCACAACTGCCGGCCGCGCACCCGCAGGAACCGGGGTCGCCGGTCGTCACCGTCACGTGTCACGTCACGCGTGACAGCCGATGTGACGGGCGTGCCGGCCGCGTCCGAACACCGGTCCGGGTCGCAAAGCGAATGATCACCGGCCTTGTGCGCCCGCGAGCGTCGTTGCCGCTCAGCCCCGGTCAGGCTCATGTCGGTCGCCCCCAGGATTCGGCCGGACAGAGATTTTCGCCGCTTCGCTTGGGGTCACCTGGGTCTACGGTCTGTGACCTCAGACCCCCTATCCCCTCACACTGAGTGAGGGTCGATGGTGATCACGACGGTGGATGGGGTGGGCTGCTGCTCACGCTCACGTTCGTGCCTACGTCCTGCGCCCTTGCTGCTGTTGCATCCGAGGTGGACGCTGGCCAGGTTGTCGATGTCGGTGAGTGGCCCACCGTCTTGGGTTTCGATGACGTGGTCGACGGACTTCGAGTCGGTGTTGACGAGTCCGGTGTCTGGGTCGCGGTAGGGCAGCGTCCAGTCGATGGGCTGGCCGCATGGCTTGTCGCTGGTGCCGGGGCACACGTAGCCGGGGGTGTTCCTGTCGCGTGCGTACACGAGTCGGCTGAGGGTGCGTCGTCTGCCGCCGAGGCTTCGCCATGCGTGGGACATGGGCGCCGCCTCTCTGCTGGCCGGCGAGGTCAGCGGCTGCCGCCTAGGTGTGGCGGGGGTCACACAATTCGCATCCTGTATTTGCGGGGTTCGCTCGGACTAGTTGCCGATCCATCTTGTTGGGCGTTGAAGATCAACGCCCCCGAGTTGAGAGGGGCACAGGATGGCCGGCAAGAAGAAGAGGATCCGCAAGGGTGGGCGACTACGGAAGCGTCAGCGCCTGAATCGTGAGCGGGTGCTGGCGCTGATCAGGTTCGCGGCGAGGGTGGCGGTGCACATCGTCATCAGTCTGATCTGGTAGCGGCAGGCATGCGAACGGCCCGCCTGGTGGGGCGGGCCGTGTTCGTTGTACGTACGCATCTCGTCTCGACTACGAAGCCGCCGAGCGGGCCGTCACGGGCACAGTTCACCTGCTGCGCCAGTGTGTGATCACGATGGTAGCGCACGCCGTTTCGGGTCGGTAAGTAGCTCGACGTGGGCTGCGTCCTTCAACCGGTAGTAGCTGTTGCCGGTGCGTGCGCCGGGTACGTGAACGGATGGCAGCAGGCCGTGGAGGCGGTCGCCGTGGCGGCGGGATCGGCGGGCCCAGTCGCGGATGCGGTCGGCGTTGATGGTGCGCTCTGGGCTGCTGAGCAGCGCAGCGAGGTCGGCGGCGGTGCCGTACTCGTAGCCGTCGCGGTCACGTGGCAGGGCAGGTGCGGCGAGGGTGATCATGCGGTCGCCTCCACGGTGATGTCCAGGTTGAGTGTGGTTGCCGCCCAGGTGGCGGACCAGATGTGGGGGGTACGCCTTACTTTGACGTCCATGCCGCACGGGCAGGACATGCCGGTGCACCAGCATCCGGCGCCGCAGATGACGGGCCACGCGGCCCGGTCCGGGTTGCTGGTGCGGGCACGCAGCATTCGGGTGCCGCAGGCCGGGCACTTCGGGTTGCCGGGCAGCGGCCAGTGGTCGTCGCCGAGGCGTAGCGCCCGACGGACGGCGGTGTCGGCGCGGGCAAGGTGACGGCCGACTTCGTGGGCGGTGGCCGGGTCCAGGTCGCCGATGACGGCGGTCAGGGCGGCGAGGGCGGGGCCGACGGGTAGCCCGGTCTGGCGGAGCGCGGATGTGGCTAGCCACCGGGCGGAGTCGACGTTTTCGCGGACGGTGTCGGCGAGCTGGCGGCGGGCGCCGGTGGTGAGGCTGGCGGTGTCGGCGGTGGGGTCGCCGTGGCTGCCGACACCTCGGCGGGTTCCCCACACGGTGGACCGTAGGCCGTCTTCGGTGCCGGCCGGGTTGGTGTCGCGGAGTACCGACCATGCTCGGCGCAGCGACCAGCAGGTGGCGGTGGCGTCCATGTTGGCGGGGTGGTGGCTCACGTCGGGCTCCCGGCTTGTGCGGTTGGGCTAGTTGTGCAGGTGCGTCGGCGGCTGCGGTGGCGGGGCCGCAGGTAGGCCAGCGGCGCGACGGTGGTCGTTGACGGTGAGGTTCGGCTGGCGGCCGGCGGCTTCAACTCGGGCGAGCAGGGCGGCCAGTTCGCTGTTGAGCTTGCGGAGGTCGGCCAGGTGCTTGTCGTCGCGGCGTGCCCGGTCGGGGCGGAACACGGCCCAGGCGATGACGAGGAAGACGGCCCAGAACCCGGCGGCACCGATGACGGCGACGAGTTCGGCGGCGGTCACCGGTCACCGCCGAGGGTGGCGACGGCGGCGTTGAAATGCTCGATGACCAGACCGGTGTGACGGGGGCACAAGATCACGTCGGCGGCCGGGTCGGCGGCTTCGGCAGTGCACCGCTGGTTGTTTCGGCGCAGGTAGCGGCAGGTGACCTTGCGGGGTTCGCCGGGGCGGGCGCGGCCGGTGCCGGGGGCGTTGGTGTCGGGCTTGATGGAAACGTCGATGATCATGCGTTCTCCCAGGTGGATAGGCTATTCGGGTTTCGGGGAATGGCTATGCGATCGGTTGACCGATCGGTTGTCCGATGCCGCCTGGCGGCACGCCCGATCGACCGGTGTCATGACACCTGCGGCGGGTTGATGCGGTCGGCGAGGGCCGCGAGGCTGTCGGCGGACCGCTGGTAGCCGGCGGCCACCTCGCCCTCGCTGTGGACGGCTTGCATATGCAGGTAGGTGCCGATCCAGCGAAGTAGGGCGGGTGCGGCGGCGGCGCCCAGGTCGGTGGCGACGGTCGGCCAGCCTTCGCGCTCGAACCGTTCGAGGTCGAGGCGTTCGGCGATGGCGTCGGCGGTCACCATCACGGGGCCGGTGAGAGCGTGGGCGGTCACGCCGCCAGTCACGGGCGCAGTCACGGCGTGACGGTTGGCGTCGACCGGCACCAGGTGCCGTAGCTCGGTGCCGTCGCCCATCTGCTCGGCGTACTGGTCGGGCGTCACCGCGCCCTCGTTTTCGAGGAACACGGGCACGACGCGGGCGGTATCGCCGCCCACGGTTTCGGTCAGCCAGCCGATGAACGGCAGGGTGTGCCCTTCGGTCTGGTCGGGGCGACTGAACACGCCGTAGTCGTAGCGGCCATCGAGGACGATCATGGGTTTTGCTCCTTTGCGGATGGCAAGTGCCATGGCGTTTGCCATCGGGTGGGCTACTCGGTCCGGGTCACGCAGACCGGAGGTGTCATGACACCCCTGCCCGCGCGGAGGGCATCTCCGGGGCGTTGAGGGGGTCGGACCTTGACGTGCGGTCGGACCGGGCACAGCACCGAGAGATGCCCCCCGCCGGGGGTGCGGGTGATGGGGATCCGACGGTGCGGGGGTTGGATCTCGCCTACCCCCCGCAAGGCCGTCGGGAGGCTTCCGCAGGTCAGCACCCCTCCGGCACCTGCCGTGCGGGTGATGCGGGTGGTAGGAAGGCTGTTTCGGCCCCATTCCTTGAGGGCGTCAGAAAATCCCCCCGCCCCAAACCGGCACCAGTGCGACCTATTCGGACAGATGTAGGGGGGTGTTTTTTCTTCGCGCACGTCCCGGGAAGCTGAAATCGGCGTTCTATCACCCGCATCCCCCGCAACGTCGATGGACTTACACCCATGACCTGCGGTTTTGCGGATTGATCTTCGCGGGGGGTAGGAGTCGGTGCCGGAACCTATCCCCCGCAAGGGGGTGATGACCTGCGGGGGGTGCGCGGGGGATGGGGTTCGCCTACCCCCCGCAAGCCCCGCAAGCCCCGCACGGGCCGTCACCGGGCGTCCTCGGGGATCTCGTCACCGTTCTTGATGACCGAGTAGGTCCACACCTTCGTGTTGGAGTTGAAGAACCCGTTCAGGCGGAAGCCACCCCGGTACCGGCCGACCTCGGATGCGAGCATCTTCCCGAGGCCGACGGCCGACGGTGTCTGTCCGTCCTTCTTGCGCACGAGGAACGTGCCGTGCCACCTGTCTCGTTCCTCGAAGGGTGCGCCGATGGGAGGCAGGGTCGAGTCGTGCAACTGCTTGGCCGTCAGGCGTTCATCGCCGAACAGGGCGTACCACTGGGCGTAGAACGCGCCGTACTGCGCCTCTTCCTCGTCGGCCTCGTGCAGGGTGTCCCGGTTGGTCATGAACCCGGACTCGCCGAGCCAGTCAAGGAACCCAGCCGTGGCCGACGCCCAGGGCGTGAACGTCCGCATCGGGATTTCGATCCGCTTCGCCCCGGCCACGATCCACCCGCGCACCAGCACGAGCAGATGCCGCAGCAGGGTCGCCCGGTTCGCGGGGTCGGTCAGCCACTCCTCCAAGTCGCCGAGCGCGAACTCCGACGACGGGCGCATGTCCGGGTTCGGCATCCTGGCGTCGACCTTCACCGGCACCGTCCGGGAGGCGTTGTCGCCGCCGATGGACAGACTGTTACCCGTGACCATCCACACCCGGTCGTTGGGTACGCGGACGCTGGTGGAGGCGCCGAGCAGACGATCCGACCATGCGGCGGCGGTGAGCAGCGCCGACAGGGTGGGCTGGTCGACGGTTTCGCCCTTGCCGACGTTGTCCAGGCAGACGACCGCCCCGCCGTTGTCGACCAGGATCGACGTGATGGCCTTGCGGAGTTCCACGTCGTCGCTGACCCAGGGCCGGATGTGGCCGGAGAACACCTTGGTCATGATCAGCGCGAGCAGGGACTTGCCGGTGCCGGGCGAGGCGGCGTCGATGGCGACCATGGGCACCAGCACGCCGCCGAGGTAGTGGCGGATCAGTGGGGCGACGAGCACGCCGATGTAGTTGGCCCGACTCGGCCCGACCCACGGGAAGTTCGCCAGCAGCTTGCCGGTGAGGAACGTCTTCGCGTCCTGAATCTCTTCCTCGGTCGGCTGGTCGGGCACCGGGTCAATGGACAGCTTCGGCGCGTAGATCACCTTCGTGGCTTCGTCGTATCCCGGTTCCTGAACGAGAGTGCCGTCCGGCCGGAACAGCGGGGTGGTGACGATGCCGTGCAGCACCGGCAGGCCATCCCACCGGGCCGACGAAAGGGCGGCGGCGGCCAGGTGCTGCTTCGGCGTGGACTCGACGTCGATGAACTCCACCGACCCGTCGGGAAGCCGCTCCTTCTCCACCGAGTAGGTGTAGGTGGTGTCGGCCAGGAGCCGGGCGAGCCGGGTCGGGTCCACGATGTTGACGACCTGGGCGGGTTCGTCGTCGTCTTCGATCGCCCCGGACGGGGTTTCCACCACCACGACCGACCCGGCCCGCACGTAGGTGTCGGGCAGGGTTCGGGAGTTGATGGCCCGGGTGATGGCGCGGATCGATTCGGGGTCGGTGCCGAGTTGGATGTCAGGTCGGCTGCTGCCGGTCCGCTGGTTCCGCTGTGCCTCGATCTGCTGGCGCCGCTGCTCGGCCAGGGCCGCCTTCGCGGCCTTGTCCGCCTGCTTGGCCATGTGCCGTTCGTGGAGTTCCCGCGCGGCCTTGGCCTTGGCTGACTCGGTGTCGCCGGCACCGTGAACCACAGTCAGGTTAGGGCGCTGGTCGATGGGGTCAACGCTCACGGCAGCCGCACCCCCTCGGCAGCGAAACCGTCGATGATGGCGCGGCGGGTGTCGCGTTCGGTCTGCTCGGCGCGGCGGCCGGCGTCGGTGAGTGCGGCCACCGCGTCGGTGGTGCTGATCGCCCCGGCCGCCACCATCCGGGCCACACCCCTGCTGCTGCCGTAGAGCACCACCCGGCGGCGTCCGGACGGCGCCCGGTCGACGGCGGACAGGTGCGCGGCCAGCAGCCGATCCGGCCGCTTGATGTCGCCCGTGGTGGTGGTCGACGGGGTGACGCCACCGGCAGGCAGCACGACGGCCTGCGGCGGCTGGCACGCCTCCACCAGCAGCGGCGACATCTCGGCGAGCGGCCCGCGCTCCACCCAGACGTACGGCAGTCCGGTGCGAGGGTGAACCGACGGCGGGGCAACGGCGTAGCCGCCGTCACCGCGAACGTCGACACCCTGACCGATCCGAGACTGGCTGCACGGCAGGTAGCCGCCGGGGTGGGCGAGGTGAAGGTGGTAGCCGCCGCTGCCGGTCCGCACCCATGAGGTGGGCGGGATGTTCCAGCGGCGGATCAGCTCGGCGACGTCACCGTCGTTGCCGAGGTCGACGTCCAGGACGACGACGCCGGAAGGTGCGCCGGTGCGGATGGCGAGCGTGCCGTTGGGGACAGCGTCGGACATGGCCCGGATCCGGTTGTGGTCGCGGCTGGCGGCGTGGAAGCCGTGGCAGAGCAGGTGGCCGCAGGTGGCCGGGTCGTGGCTGCCGGGGGTCTTGCAGTCGGGGCAGTTGCCGACGGGACGCTTCGACCTGCCCAACCAGAAGACGTGACGGCCTTCGTCGGCGAGCCGGTACGCCTCGTCGAGCAACGCCGACCGGGTCAGGGTGACGGTCACGCGGCCTGCCCGCCGTTCTGCTTCGCCATGCGGGCAGCGATCCAGGCGTCAGCCTCGGGACTGACGCGAATCTCCCACGCCCCGGCCAACTCCGGCTCCTGAGCTAACAACAACCGGCTGTAGTACGCGCGCAAGTTGTTGTTCATGGACGCAGAACCGTCGCCCTTGAACCGATCCTCAACCTCCCACCTGACGTGCTCCCAGACGTTCGGGAAGCCGGTGCGCGGCTTGCGGCCCTGCCGGATCCGGCGGCGGATCCGGTGCAAGGCGACTTCGCAGAGAGCGTCGTACAGCAGCGGGTACCGGGCGTGGTGCGCCTCGAACACCTCAGGGGTGGTCAGGTGACGGTGGGCGCTCTCGTCCCACTGGTCGCCTTCCTGCGCCTGGGCGAGCAGGTCGAACAGGTCCGGCCCGGTGTTGGGCGCGGGACGGAGGTCGGCAAGGTGGACAGTCGGCCGGGTGCGAATGATGCTGCCGGCATCGTCTGCGGGCTGCTGGTTGTCGGAGGTGTCCGGTACGGTCTGGGTGTGGCGTGAGTCGCGTTGCGCGCCGCCAGCGAAGATGTCTACCATGTATCCACGTCTTCCAATGGATAGCCCGGGACTAGCCCCCCGGGCTTTCTGCTGTCCGGGAGTTGGTCAGGCGGCGCGGCGCTGCGCGGGGACGCGCGGGCGCAGCACCTGGACCGGGCGGTCGGCGCGTGCCGCAGCCAGGAAGGGCCGCATCAGGTCGGCAACCTGAGCCATCTGCTCGGGTGCGGGAAGCGGCCAGCCGGCGACCAGCTCGGCGGCAGCGGCCTGCCGCTCAGCCGGGGTCATGCGGCACCAACCTGGGTGCGCTGGCGCCGCTCGGCCCGCGCCTTAACGCCCTTGAGGCTGGCGTCGGCGAGTCGGGCGCGGCGCAGCAGCCGAACCTGACGGCTCAGCTCATCAGGGTCGGTAGCGGCCAGGGTGCCATTGGGGTCGATTTCGCGGGCAAGCGCAGAGCGGATTCCCTCGCGGGCCTTGGCCATGGCTGCGTTGTGCTCGGCGGGGGTCTTCTTGGCGGCGCTGATGCTGCCAGCCTTGACGGCCCGCCAGTGGCGCATTTCCTGCGCAAGTTCAGGATCGGTGATGGGCATGAGGTCCCCTCAGGTGGGGCCTCAGCGGCGTGTGACGTTTCACCTACGACTTGGAGTCGTAGTTGAGTATCACGTCTACGACTCAGTAGAGTCGCAGGTAGCCGGTAGTGCGCCAACACTGACCGGCCGGTTGCCGCCGAGGCGGTAATCGAATCCAGGGCGGTGGGGTCGGTTTTCCGGCCCCACCGTTGTTTTTGCCCTCCGGAAGTCCGGCGGACCATTCGCAAGCGTCGTCCTTCGATCTCGAACTTGACCCCGAGTTCGGGGTTCATGTCCGGTCCTGTGGACGGTACAACTCTGTCAGACGAGCGCAGTGGTTGTCCAGCGACGTGACTACTGACTGTGTGGATTGGCCGCGCACCTATCCGTGCACCAGGATCGGCGATCTTGGCCTGATCATCACCGACGATCGAGCGAACATCCGTTCGAGGTGTGCCATTGGTGACACGCTTCATCCTGCTACAACTTGCTAAAGGTGGCGGTGCGGACAGCGACCGCGCGTCATGCATGACGCGCGACGCGTCACGCGTGGCGTGTCTGACCGGACACTCACCCCCATCGATCAGCAGTGACTCTGAGTAACATTTTGCCAGGCTGGATGTGGGCCGCGTGCGAACCGCTACCGACCCGTAACGCACATCTTGCACATAGACAGATGGAACTATCCCCTGTTCGGACAGGAAGAGGCGTATCCAGCCAGATACACGGCCCCGTTCGCTCGAATTCGCAACCACGCCGCCCCCTTCCGTCACGGTCGGTAGATCCTTTCTGAACCTTTCCTAGCTGCTCATTCTCCGAACTGTTCACTCCTGAGTGCCCCCACCGACACTCTGGGGGGTCAGTGCAGTGCAACACCCGGCACGCCATCCGTGACATCCCGTCATCGGCAGCTCACCGCCCTGACCGAAGCGGGGTGATCACAACCGTCTCCGGCCGGAAAGTCCGGGTACCCCGACCCGGCGGCATGAGCGTGACCGACATCACGCTTTCGATCACCGCTCTCAGTCGGTCGGTGTCCATCGCCCGCACCGCAGCCGCCACATCCGGGGCGCCGATCAGCGGCTCCAACACCGACACGCGACCCACCCGCACCAGCAGACGTTCCAGTTCGGCAATGCGTCCCCGCAGCACCTTCGACCCCGACCGCAACTGCTGGTCGTCCACCTCATCGGCTGCGTGCATCACCGCAAGGTTGTTGAGCTTCCCGCGAAGCTTCGACAACTCGGCCCGGATCTCGTCCTGGTCGCCGGCCTCGTCGTCGTCGGCCCGCAGCATCTCGGCGGCGTCGGGTCGGCTCAACCACGCGATCAGCACATCGGTCACCCACGCGTCTACCGGCTCGGCCTGCCGGGAAACGTGACCGTAGGTGGCCGAGCAGCGGTAACCGGGCTTGCCACCTTTCCCGCCGCCCGCGTGGACGGTGGCGCCGCACCCTTCCACCCCGCAGACGGCGATGCCGGTGAGCAGATGCACGCCGCTGCGGTTCGGGCTTGACCGGCGGGCCGGGTCGGTAAGCACGTCAACCACCGCCCGCCACGTCGACTCCGACACCACGGCGGGCCACGTGGCCCGCCCCACGATGCTCTGTAGGCGCGCTTTCACCGGATGGAGGGTGCCGCGCAGGGTTTCGTCTACGTGGTGCCGCAGGGCGGCGTTGCGCGGGTTCAGCAAGACACCCCGAAGGTTCCCGGCCGTCCACTCGGATGGCTTGCCGTCACGGGTGAGTTGGGTGGTGGTCAGACCCCGCTTGTTCCATTCGCGGGCGATACGGCCGAGCGGCACACCAGTCAGCACGTCCCGGTACGCCGCGCGCAGCGCCTCAGCCTCTTCGGGGACCAGGGCGTTGAAGTCGCGGATCTCCCGGACCTCAGTCTTGCCGGTCTGCTCGTTGACGTGTTCCTCGGTGCCGACGACCGGCCCGTAGCCGAACGGTCGCCGGCCACCGACGCGGCGGCCCTGCTCGGCGGCCTGCCGGTTGGCGGCCTGCTGACGGTCGGACTTGACGCGGATCTCGTTACGTGCGACGCCGGCCAGAATGTCGGCGATCAACCCGCCAGCCGGGGTGGACAAGTCCAGGTCGGACCCCCGCACGAACGCTAGGGTGATCTTCCGTTTCTCCCCCGCTTCGAGCAGCCGGACCGTGTCACGCCTGTTCCGGCTCAACCGGGTCATGTCCCAGGCGACGACGGCATCAACCTCACCTGCCTCGATGGCGGCCAGCAGTTCCTGAAACTTGGGCCGGTCCCGTTTGCCGGAGGCGGACGTATCGTTCTCGACAAGCTCACGGGCGACACGCCACCCCCGCAGTTGAGCGAGTTGTCGCCCGTCATCGAGTTGGCGGGTGACCGCCAGGCCGTCGCCGTCGCGGTCGAGGGACTGCCGCGCATAGATCCAGGTTTTCACCTCAGCGAGTCTTGCATATTCCGGCTGGCCTGGACGATCGCCGACCTGGACGGACGGACCCAGCCGGACAAGAAGGACATCGCCGAGGCCATCACACTCAGGACGGGAGAGGGTACGTGAGCACGCACGAGGAGTCGCGGCTGGCGCGGGTGGCGCTGACCTGGCTGGCCGAGCCGGGCACCCGCTCGGTCTACCGGTTGGTCGCCGAGATCGGGCCGGTGGCCGCACTGGACCTGCTGCTCGACGGCGGGGCGCCGCAGGAGGACCTGCGCAACACCGTGGCCGCGCGCACCCGGGCCGGTGATCCGCGGGCGGTCGCCGCCGAGGCGCTACGCCGCACCGACCGGCTCGGTGCCCGCCTCGTCACGCCCGACGACGACGAGTGGCCGACGACGGTCGAGCAGTTGCGCCACCTCCGGCTCGACCTGCCCGGCAAGCAGCGTCGGGTCGACATCGAGACCGATCCCCCGCTCTGCTTCTGGGTACGCGGCTCGTGGCGGTTGGACGAGACGTTGGAGCGGTCGGTGGCGGTGGTGGGGGCGCGGGCGGCCACACCGTACGGCATGCACGTCGCCACCGACCTGGCCTACGGGCTGGCCGACCGGGAGTGGACGGTCGTCTCCGGCGGCGCGTTCGGCATCGACGCCGCCGCACACCGGGGCGCCCTGAACGCCGGTGGGTTGACCGTCGCGGTGCTCGCGTGTGGAGTGGACCGGCCGTATCCGCTGGGCAACACCGCGCTGTTCGACCGGATCGCCGAGACCGGCCTGTTGGTGAGCGAGTGGCCGCCGGGTGCCGAGCCGTTGCGTCCACGCTTCCTCATCCGCAACCGGGTGATCGCGGCGGCCACCAGGGGCACCGTGCTGGTGGAGGCGGCGGCGCGCAGCGGCGCGACCCAGACCACCCGACGCGCGCTCGCCCTGAACAAGCGCGCGATGGTGGTGCCCGGTCCGGTCACCTCGGCGATGTCGGTCGGTGCGCACGAGATCCTGCGGGCAGACTCGGCGGCACGGCTGGTGACCGGGTTGGCCCAGGTGTTGGAGGAGGTGGGCCCGATCGGTGAGCTGGCGCCGGTGCCGCGCGGTCCGGAGCACCCCGCCGACCTGCTCGACGACGACGCGAGGTCGATCCTGGAGTCGCTGCCCCGACGCGGCACCCTCGGCGTGGACGACATCGCGGCAAGGGCCGGCCTGGTCGTCCGCTCGGTCCTGCGCACGCTGGCGATGCTCGAGGAACTGTCCCTCGTGGTGCGACGCGAGGACGGGTACGCCCTGGCCGACCCGGCAGGTCATCCGCCCCGGTCCCCGTGAACCCGACACGGGCGTCCGCACCCGGCAAGCGCGCCCGCACCCGGCAAGCGCGCCCGGCCGGGCCGCGTGGTCGCGGGTGGCGCCGACCGGCCGTAGGCTGGCAAGCGTGCGGGGTACGGACGGACAGGGCCGGGACGTCCGCGGCACCCGGGCGGTGCACGCGGCGCTGCCGGAGCCGCTGCGCGACGCGGTGGACGACTTCGCCCGCCACCTCGCCTCGGTCCGCAACCGGTCGGCCCACACCGTACGCGCCTACGTCGCGGATCTGGTGTCCCTGATGGAGCATGCGCGACGGATGGGCTGCACCCGGGTCGCCGAGTTGACCCTCGACACGGTCCGCAGCTGGCTGGCCCGGCAACGCACGACGGGCGCGGCCCGCACCTCCATGGCCCGGCGGGCGGCGGCGGCGCGGACCTTCAGCGCCTGGGCCCACCGGGAGGGGCTGCTGCCCACCGACGTGGCCGCCACCCTGGCCAGTCCCCGCGCGCAGCGGACCCTACCCACGGTGCTCCGTGCCGACCAGGCCGCCCAGCTCGTCGAGGCACCGACCCGCGTCACCGCCCCCGCCCGCGTCACCGACCGCAACACCGGCCCCGACACTGCGCGGGAGACCGCCGACACCGATGCCGCGCCGAAGGCCGCCGGCACCGGCACCGCGCCGGAGACCGCCGACACCGATGCCGCGCCAGAGGCCGCCCTCACCGACGTCGGGCGGACTGATCGGGGACACCGCGCACCCGTCGACGGCTCCGGGGAGCCGGACCGGACCGCCGAGGCGGTGCTACTGCGGGACCGGGTGCTTTTGGAGCTGCTCTACGGCACGGGGGTACGGATCAGCGAGGCGTGCGGGCTCGACGTGGCCGACGTCGACCACGCCCGACGCGTGGTGCGGGTCCACGGCAAGGGTGGTCGGGAACGGAGCGTGCCGTACGGGCTGCCTGCTCAGCGTGCCCTCGACGACTGGCTGCGGCGAGGGCGGCCGGTGCTGGCGGTCCCGGGTTCGCGCGACGCGCTCCTGCTCGGCGCTCGGGGTGGTCGCCTGAACCCGACGACCGCTCGCCGGATCGTCGCCGGGTACGCCGAGGCCGCCGACCTGCCCCGGACGAGCCCGCACGCGCTGCGCCACTCGGCCGCCACCCACCTGCTCGAAGGTGGCGCGGACCTGCGAGCGGTGCAGGAGTTGCTGGGGCACTCGTCGCTGGCCAGCACCCAGGTCTACACCCACGTCTCGGTGGAGCGGCTGCGCGCCGCGTACCGGCAGGCCCATCCCCGCGCCTGACCGGAGCGGGCCGGGCGAGGCCGGTCAGCGGTTACGATCATCGGGTGAGCGTCCCGCCGCCGCCCGAGCCGATCGCGGGTGCCCGCCTGCTCTTCTCCCTCGATCCGGCGACCAGCCACCTCAACCACGGTTCGTTCGGGGCGGTGCCGATCGTCGCGCAACGGGCCCAGCAACGGTTGCGCGACGAGATGGAGTCGGATCCGCTGCGCTATTTCGTGCAGGGACTGGCCGACCGGATCGCGCACACCCGCCGACACCTGGCCGGTTTTCTGGGCGCGGACCCGGACGGCACCGCGCTGACCCCGAACGCCACCACCGGTGTGGCGGTGGTGCTCCAGTCGCTCGGGCTGCGCGAAGGCGACGAGGTGCTCACCACCGACCACGGCTATGGCGCGGTCACCCTGTCGGTGCAGCGGGAATGCCGCCGGAGCGGGGTGACCCACCGCGTGCTGCGGGTGCCGCTGGCCGCCACCGACGAGGAGATCCTGCAGGTCGTCCGGTCCGGGCTGCGTCCGGGGCGTACCCGGCTGCTGTTGGTGG
This sequence comes from Micromonospora sp. NPDC023869, assembly GCF_055559695.1. NCBI lineage: Bacteria > Bacillati > Actinomycetota > Actinomycetes > Micromonosporales > Micromonosporaceae > Micromonospora > Micromonospora sp. NPDC023869. The sequence continues at coordinate 182,927 of NZ_JBVHKD010000005.1, read as the reverse complement.
ACCAGGTCACCTCGGCCACGGCCCGGCTGTTCCCGGTCGCCGCGATCGTCGGGATCGCCCGGGAGCAGGGTGTGCCGGTGCTGGTCGACGCCGCGCACGCACCGGGCATGCTGGCCGCGTCGGTGCAGAGCATCGGCGCCGACTTCTGGGTCGGCAACCTGCACAAGTGGGGGTACGCGCCACGCGGCACCGCCGTGCTCGTGGTGTCACCGGCGTGGCGGGAGCGGATCGAGCCGCTGGTGGTCTCCTGGGAGCAGGAGTCGGGCTTCCCCGGCCGGTTGGAGTGGCAGGGGACGGCGGACTACACCGCCTGGCTCAGCGCACCGGCCGGGCTCTACACGCTGCGCAACCTGGGCGTGGACCGGGTACGCGCGCACAACGCCGCACTGGCCGCGTACGGGCAGCGGGTGGTCGGGGACGCGCTCGCGGTGCCGCCCGCCGAACTGCTCGACCCCGGCGGACCGACCGTCGCCATGCGGATCGTCCCGTTGCCGGCGGGCCTCGCCACGACCCTCGACGCGGCGCGGGCGTTGCAGGCCCGGATCTTCGAGCGGCTCGCCACCCAGGTGGCCGTCATGACCTTCGGCGGACGGGGGCTGCTGCGGTTGTGCGGGCAGGTGTACAACTCGCCGGACGAGTACGAGCGGCTCGCCGTCCGGCTGCCCACCCTGCTCGCCCAACGCTGACCGTCGTTCCGTCGTCCCGGGTGGTCGCGCCGGGGATCATCCGCGCCCGCCACGGAACATGACGGCGGCCGGGTCCGGATCGAGCGGCAGCAGGCGGGATCGACCGAGACCGAGCAGCGCCAGCGGGTCGAGGTAGTCGTCGCCCCGGCGTAGCCCCCAGTGCAGGCACGCCGCCTCGGGGCAGCCGGCGTGGCCGGGCAGCAGGGTGCCCAGCGCGGTTCCCGCCGACACCGACGTGCCAACCGTGACGTCCGCCTGGACCGGCTCGTAGGTGGTGCGCAGGCCGTCCGGGTGCGCCACGGAGAGCACCGGGCGGCCGGCGACCATGCCGGCGAACAGGACGGTGCCGGTGCCGGCGGCCCGGATCGTCGCACCGGCCGGAGCGAGCAGGTCGACCCCGCGATGGCCGGGCAACCACGGGCGGGGCGGCGGATCGAACCGACGCACCGGGTGCGGCCGGCCGTCGACCGGCCACCTGAACCGCCCGGGCTCCACCGGCCGTTCCGGAGCAGCCCGCAACGGCACGACCGGAGGCGAAACGGCTGGCGCGGGCGTTGCGGCAGCCGCAGACGGCAGGCCCGGAACTGGCGCACCACCAGGCGGGACGGCCGCGAGCCCGGTCCGCACCGGAGCGGCACGGGGCATGACCGCGACCGCTAGCGATGCCAGGACCGGCAGCAGCGCGACGACACCGGCGAGGAGAACACCCCGCCTGCCACCGCGCCGGGCCGCCGAGCGCGGGCGTGCCGCACCGGCCGGTCGCACGACGGGACACCGGCCCGCAAGAGGACGCGGGGTGACCGTCGGCCGCACACGCGCGGCAAGAGATGGCACAACCTCGCCACCCCGCGCCGACACCCGCCCGCTCGAACCAGCCACCGAGCCGGACCGCACCGAGGCGAACCACGCCGAGGCACGCGGCACCAAGGCGGACCACACCAGGGCAGACCGCGCCGGGACAGGCGACGCCGAAGCGGAAGGACCGAGTCTGATCAGTGACCGGATGGGCATGTCGGCGATCCTGACCGGACGGACGCCGGCCGGCTGCCCCGCGCGCCTCGCCTGTGGACAGCGGGACGTCCTGTGGACAACCCGCGCCGGAGGAGCTGATCTGCTATGGCCCAGCCCAGCGGGCCTAGGCTCGACGGGATGACGCGCGATTGGTACGCCTGGCACGACCAGTACACCGGCCCCGCCTCGCCGTTGTCCCGGCGGCTGGCGGAGGTGCGTACCCACGTCGGCGCTGCGCTGGACGCGGCACGGCCCGGACCTCTGCGGGCGGTCAGTCTCTGCGCCGGTCAGGGACGTGACCTGATTCCGGTGCTGGCGACGCACCGGCGTGGCGGTGACGTGACCGCACGGCTGGTGGAGCTCGATCCGCGCAACGTCGAGGTGGCACGGGCGGCGGTGGCGCGGGCCGGGTTGCCCGGGGTCGAGGTGGTGCCCGGTGACGCGGCCCGCACCGACGCGTACGCCGGACTGGTCCCGGCCGACCTGGTGCTGGTCTGCGGCGTCTTCGGCAACATCACCGAGGCGGACATCCGGGCCACGGTGGGCCACTGCGCGTCGCTCTGCGCCACCGACGGCACGGTCTTCTGGACCCGGCACCGAGGGGCGCCGGACCTGGTGCCAGCGATCTGCGACTGGTTCGCCGAGGAGGGCTTCGCCCCGGTGGCGGTCAGCTCTCCGGCAGACGGGGTGGGGGTGGGCGTGCACCGGTTCCTCGGCACGCCCCGACCGCTGCCGAGCGGGGTGACGATGTTCGAGTTCACCGGGCGGCCGACCGACGACGTCGACCGCTGACCGGACACGGTGGACGGATCGCGGCGGTGGGGGTCACCGGCGATGCCCGTCCGGGCGGGGACGTACGGGTCAGCCGCCGAAGCCGGAGTCGGCGGGGAGGGAGATGTCCGGCTTCTCCAGCTCCTCGACGTTGACGTCCTTGAACGTCATCACTCGAACGTTCTTCACGAACCGGGCGGGGCGATACATGTCCCACACCCACGCGTCGTGCATCTCGACCTCGAAGTAGACCTCGCCGTCGGAGTTACGCACGTGCAGGTCGACCTGGTTCGCCAGGTAGAACCGGCGCTCGGTCTCCACCACGTAGGAGAACTGACGGACGATGTCGCGGTACTCCCGGTAGAGCTGGAGCTCCATCTCGGTCTCGTACTTCTCGAGATCTTCCGCGCTCATCGCACTCCGCCTTCCATGACCACATCTTCCCCCACCGACGCCGGAGGCCGAGGCTGCTCGCCCAACGCCACGCCGACGGTACCCCCTACGGCGGCTGAGCGCTCCATCGGCTCGTCCGGGCTTGCACCCAGCGGTCGCCGGGAGCGTGGCGGCCGACCGTCCCGCCCCGAGACAGCGGCCACGTTGACGTACGAGAACCGGTGTTGCGGGCACGGCCCACGGTCGCGCAACGCCGCGCTGTGCTCCGCGGTGACGTACCCCTTGTGCTCGGCGAAGCCGTAGCCGGGATGCACCGCGTCCAGCTCCACCATGATCCGGTCCCGGGTGACCTTGGCGAGCACGCTCGCCGCCGCCACACAGGCGGCCACCCGGTCGCCCTTCCACACCGCCAGCCCGGGCACGCCCAGCCCGTCCACGCCGAACCCGTCGGTCAGCACGTACTCCGGGCGCACCGTCAGCGAGGCGAGCGCCCGACGCATGGCGGCCAGGTTGCACACGTGCAGCCCTCGGGCGTCGACCTCCTCGGCCGGGACGACCACCACCGCGTACGCCAGGGCACACGCGACGACCTCGTCGTACACCCGCTCCCGGCTGGCCGGGGTGAGCAGCTTGGAGTCGGCCAGCCCGTCGATCTCGCCACGTCGCCCCTCCGGCAGGATCGCGGCGGCGGCCACCAGCGGCCCGGCACAGGCGCCCCGACCGGCCTCGTCGGCACCGGCGACGTGCCGGAAGCCCCGTCGTTGCAGGGCGCGTTCCAACGCATAGAGACCGGCGTCGCGGCGTACCACGGTGCGGGGCGGGGTCAGCATGCCGCACCCGAGGTCCGGGCCGGGCCGTCGGCGAGCACCCGGGCCAGCAACTGCGGCAGGTCCTGCGGGTAGTACCGCTCGTCGGTGCCGGCCAGCTCCGCCGCCGACCACCACCGGTGGCCGTCCACGCTGCCCCGCTCGATCTCGTTGAAGCCCGCGGTGTCGACCTCGTGCGCCGCCACCCGCACGAGGAAGAACTGCTGCTCCTGCCGATACCACACCCCGTCGAAGGGGAACTCGATCAGGTCGGCGTGCACCGGCTCGCCGATCTCGGCCACGGACAGCCGCAATCCGGTCTCCTCGGCCAGCTCACGGGCGGCGCCCTCGGCGTACGTCTCCCCGGGGTCGAGGCCACCGCCGGCGGTGAACCACCAGCGGCCGTGCTCCGGTCGGGCCGGATCGACGCCACGGAAGAGCAGCAACCTGCCCGCCGCGTCGACCAGGAGCACGCGGGCAGCGCGCCTCGGGGTATAGACCGTCACGGTATTAGCCTGCCAGACCCCGCCGACAACTCCCACGCCACCCGTTGCCGGGCGGCCGGGGTCAGGGTTGCGGGATCGATTCGAACTGCTCGGGCACGGTCAGCAGGGTGGCCCGGTCGACCGGCCAGAAGATCGTGAAGGCTCGACCCACCACGTCCTGCTCGGGGATGGTGGCCGTGTCGATGTTCTGCCCGGACTGCTGGTAGTGCTCCAGCGAGTCGCCGGAGGCGGACCGGTGGTCGCCCATCACCCAGAGCCGGCCCGGCGGCACCTGCACGTCGAACTCCTGGTCCGCCGGCTTGTCGCGCCGTCCGTCGAAGGAGAAGATGTACGGCTCGTCCAGCGGCGTGCCGTTGATCGTCAGCCGGTCCTGGTCGTCGCAGCAGACGATCCGGTCGCCGCCGACGCCGATCACGCGCTTGATGAAGTCCTCCCCCGCCGGGTTGCCACTCCACTCCACCGGCGCCTTGAAGACGATGACCTCGCCCCGGTGCGGTGACCGGAAGTTGTACACCAGCTTGTTGACCAGCACCCGATCGTCGATCTTGAGAGTGTTCTCCATCGACGGCGAGGGGATGAAGAAGGTCTGCAGTACGAAGGCTCGCACCAGTACCGCGACCACGATCGCCACCCCCAGAAGGATGGGCAGTTCCTTCCAGAACGAGTGGCGCGACTTGTCGGTCTGCTCGTCAATCACGGAAGGAGCCTACGTTGCCGGGTCGAGGACCACCGTCCGGAACGCGCGAGAACGGTCAGCGTGGCCGCGATCGGGAGGATCAGGACGACGTCCCCCACCGGCGTGGGTCGGACCGGCGGCGCGGCACCGTCGGCGCCCTCGGCACCGTCGGGTGGGGCGACGCTGGCGAACGTCTCCGGGATCGGCAGCGAGTGCCAACGGTCCGACGGCCAGACCACCGCGAACGCCCGGCCGACCACGTTGTCGATCGGCACCGGGCCCTGGCAGCGGGCGTCCTGCGAGACCAGGCGATGGTCACCCAGCACGAAGATCTGCCCGGGTGGTACGACGATCTCCTCGAACCGGCGGGAACGGCACTCCTCCGGATTCGGCGGCAGGTCCAGCGGAGAGTCCCGCAGCACGTAGGCCGACTCGTCCAGCGGGGTGCCGTTGACCAGCACCCGACCCTGGTCGTCGCAGCAGCTCACCCGGTCGCCGGGCAGCCCGATGACGCGCTTGATGAAGTCCTTCTCGCCGGGCCGGCCGACGCCGACCAGGTCGCCGATGGTGCGGCCGAGCTTGTCGGCGAAGCCGGTGGGCGGCTGCGTGTCGACCTGTGGCACCCACTCCTCGGTGCCGCGGAAGACGACCACCTCGCCGCGTTCCGGGTCGCGCATGGTGTAGACGACCTTGTTGACCAGCACGCGGTCATTGACCAGCAGCGTGTCCTCCATCGACCCGGAGGGGATGAAGAACGCCTGGAGCAGGAAGGTGCGGATCAGCACCGCGAGGCAGAACGCGACGACGAGCAGCAGCGGCAGCTCCTGCCAGAGCGGCATCTGCGGTTTGGTGCGACGGGTGCGTCGCCGCCACGGATCGACCGCGCCGCTGTCGTCAAGCGCCTGCACCACGCCCACTCCCCGGTCCGCAGAAACGACTACCGCCCGGAAGTCTCGTCGAGACCTCCCGGGCGGCAGTGGGGTCCATCCGCCTGTCCGGCGGATCACCGCCCCGCTGCGCCCGTACCGACCAGGGTAGTGCGGTCTGGCCGGTACGGCATACGCGCAGCTCGGGCGGCGTGGCGGAGCGCGATGTCAGCTCGGCTGCTTCTCGCGCAGCTCCTTGATCTTGGCCTTCTTGCCCCGCAGCTCACGCAGGTAGTAGAGCTTGGCCCGGCGGACGTCACCACGGACCATGACCTCGATCCGGTCGATCGCCGGGCTGTTGATCGGGTAGGTCCGCTCGACACCCACACCGAAGCTGAGCTTGCGGACGGTGAACGTCTCGCGCAGCCCGTCGCCCTGGCGGCGGATGACGACGCCCTGGAAGATCTGGACCCGGGACCGGTTGCCCTCGACGACGCGGGCGTGCACCTTGACGGTGTCACCGGCACGGAAGTCGGGGAGGTCGGTGCGCTTCGACTGGGCGTCAAGGGCGTCCAGGATGTTCATCGTGGTGTCCTCGTGAGGCTCACGGCGCACCGTCACTCGGCGCGCGGATGGGTGATACTGATCCCCGGACGGTGGCCGGCCGGAACCGACCCCGGTCGGGGATCCTCGCAGCCGCCCACGGCGTAGGCGTCTGCGGCAACCCCCCTACTTTGCCACATCCGCCCCGGGCACCTGAAATCCGGCCCGGTCCAGCGCCGCGACGTCCCGCTTGTCGAGGCTGTCCGGGTCGATCGCGGCGAGCATGTCCGGACGACGTCGACCGGTCCGCGCCAGCGCCTCGTCCCGACGCCAGCGGGCGATCCGGCCGTGGTCGCCGGAGCGGAGGACCGCCGGCACCTCCAGCTCCCGCCAGGTCGCCGGTTTGGTGTACATCGGCGCTTCGAGCAGCCCGTGCGCGTGCGACTCGTCGTCCAGCGAGCCGGCGTTGCCGAGCACGCCGGGCAGCAGCCGGGTCACCGCCTCCAGGATCACCAGCACCGCGACCTCGCCACCGAAGAGCACGTAGTCGCCGAGGCTGACCTCGGTGACCGGCATCCGGGTCGCGGCGTGGTCGAGTACCCGCTGGTCGATGCCCTCGTACCGGCCGCAGGCGAACAGCAGGCGCGGCTCGGCGGCCAGTTCGTGCGCCAACGCCTGGGTGAACGGCACACCGGCCGGGGACGGCACCAGCAGGCGGGGCGGGGGTGCCTCCGGCGGGGCCAGCGCGTCCAGCGCCGCGCCCCAGGGCTCGGGCCGCATCACCATGCCGGGCCCACCGCCGTACGGGGTGTCGTCGACGGTGCGGTGCACGTCGTGCGTCCACGTCCGCAGGTCGTGTACGGCCAGCCGCAGCGTGCCGTTGGACCGGGCCCGGCCGACCAGCGACAGGTCCAGCGGGGCGAAGTACTCCGGGAAGATCGACACGATGTCGACGCGCATCAGGGGTGCTCCCGGGTCTACAGGTCGAGCAGGCCGCCGGGCGGGTCGACCACGACACGACCACCGGCGAGATCGACCTCGGGGACGATCTCCTTGACGAACGGGATCAGCGCGGTGCCCCCCTCGGGGCGGCGCAGCACCAGCAGGTCGGAGGCGGGAGCGTGGTCGATCCGGGCCACCTCGCCGAGGCGCTCGCCGTCGGGGGTGACCACGGCCAGACCCACCAGTTGGTGGTCGAGGAACTCCTCCGGGTCCTCCGGCGGGGCGACGCCGGCGCTGTCCACCGCGATCAGGGTGCCGCGCAACACCTCCGCGACGTCACGGTCGAGCACTCCCTCGAAGGCGACCAACATCCGCCCCTGGTGCCAGCGGGCCGACTCCACGATCAGCTCGGCGGGTACCTCGAACGGCACTCCGGGATCGGCGGGCGCAGCGCCTCGTCCGTTCGCGGCCTTCGCCCCCGCCATGGTGGTCAACACCATGCCGGGGGCGAACCGCGTCTCGGGCTCGTCCGTCCGCACCTCCACGGTGACCTCACCACGGATGCCGTGCGGTTTGCCGATCCTGCCGACGATGAGCAGCATCAGTACGAGTCGACGATGTCGACGCGCACGCCGCGCCCACCGATGGAGCCGATCACCTGGCGCAGCGCCTTGGCGGTCCGGCCGGACCGCCCGATCACGGTGCCCAGGTCCTCGGGGTGCACGCGGACTTCGAGCCGCTTGCCCCGACGGGAGTCGACCATCCGGACGCGCACGTCCTCGGGGTGGTCGACGATGCCCTTGACCAGGTGCTCCAACGCCGGCCGCAGTGCCATGTCAGGCCTGCTCGCCGGACTCGGCGGCGGCGGGCTCCTCGGCCTTCGGCGCGTCGGCCTTCGGGGCCTCGGCCTCGGCGGCCTTGGCGGCCTTCTTCGCCGGCTTGGCCGGTGCCTCGGCCAGGCCGGCGGCGGCCTTCGCCTCGGCCTCGTACGCCGCCTTGCGGTCGGCCCGCTCGGGGGCGACCTTCAGCGGCGGCGGGGCCGGCAGGCCCTTGTACTTCTGCCAGTCACCGGTCAGCTCCAGCAGCCGCTGCACCGCCTCGCTCGGCTGGGCGCCGACGGACAGCCAGTACTGGACCCGCTCCGACTTGACCTCGATCACCGAAGGGTCTTCCTTCGGCTGGTAGATCCCGACGAACTCGATCGCCCGGCCGTCGCGCTTGGTGCGCGAGTCGGCGACGACGATGCGGTACTGCGGGTTGCGGATCTTGCCCATCCGCAGGAGCCGGATCTTTACGGCCACGGTTGTTTCGCTCCTGTTGCGATATCACCGGCCCGGTATGGGCGGTGTGCATGGGTGAACGCCGACCGGCACAGTGGGGTTGGGCCGGAGACCGCTCGGGTGGACTGGCGACGCGCCCGGGTTAGAGGGCGCCGGACACGCGCCGGATACCAGCCAGCCATTCTGCCAGACAGGTCCCGGATCCCTCACACCGGACCTGCCTCCGACACCGACCACCACTCGAACGTGATCCGGATCACACCGAACCGTGCGGTCAGCGGGCCGGCGGGCGGTCCCAACCGGACGGCAGCTCCGGCGGGATGGTCCACTCCGCCGGTGGGACGAAGTCGCACCAGGTGCCGTCGAACGGGAATCCGCCCGCCTCGGCGGTCCGGATGGCCCGCTTGCCCTCGGCCCGGACCGCCGCCTCGTCCGACACCCAGTAGTGCTCCGGAAAGGCGAGCCGCTCGGTGAACTCGTCCTCGTCCTTCCACTCCCAGCTCAGGTCGGGACGCACCACCACGTCGAGGTCCTGGTCCACGATGTCGACGCCGGCCAGGTCGCCGTCGTCCCAGCGGACCCCGTGTTCCTCCAGGTTGACGTACCAGTGGGCGAAGCACCCCTGCGCGTCCTGGAACCACCAGACCGAGTGGGCGGCGTCTGTCGGCAGGAACTTCAGCAGCGGCGGTCCCATCCACCGGCCGGTCGCCATCCGGTACGTCGAGACGACCCACTCGGCGAACGGGACGCCCCGCATGCCCACGCCGGCCTCGGTGACCTCGCTGGCCACCGCCGTGTCCCGGGCCAGCCAGAGGAGCAGCCCGCGCTCGTCGTCACTGACCACGCGCATCGGGCGCACCCACCCGATCCGGCCCCGCCGGACGTTGCGGTGCACGATCAGGCGGCCCGGTTGGAGTCTCACCGTCGTGACCGGTGCCTCAGTACGCGCGGGCCAGGATGGCGACCAGGTCGGGCTCGTCCTCGGTGTCCGGCACCGAGCCGTCGGCGCGGACCAGGCAGCGGACCGTGACACCCTGCCCGTTGGCCTTCGCCTCGCCCTCGACGCCGACCGCCGACCACGGCACCCGGGCCCAGCCGGTGCCCGCCGCCTCCAGCGCCTCGTCCAGGGTCGCCACCTCGACCGTGCGCGACTGGCGGAAGGCCAGCGCCTGGTCGTGCAGGGACTGCTGGTCGGCCTCCAGGGCGGCGAGTACCGCACCGACCACGTCGGCGACGGGCGTCGGCGCCTTCGAACCGTCGGTACGCCGCACCACGACCGCGTTCCCGGCGGCCAGGTCGCGCGGGCCGACCTCGACGCGTACCGGGTAGCCGCGCAGCTCGGCGTCGACGGCCCGGCGGCCGAACGGGGTGTCGGTGCGGTCGTCGAGCGTGACCCGGACACCAGCGTCGCGCAGCGCGTCGCGGAGCTTGGTCGCCGCCGCGCCGACGCCGTCGCCGTCCTTGACCACCATCACGTACGCCTGCACCGGCGCCAGCTTCGGCGGCACCCGCAGTCCGTTGTCGTCGCCGTGGCACATGATCAGGCCACCGAGCATCCGGGTGGAGGTACCCCAGGAGGTGGTCCAGGCGTGTTCCCGGCCACCCTCGGCAGAGGAGTAACTGATGTCGAACGCCTTGGCGAAGTTCTGCCCGAGCTCGTGGCTGGTGCCGAGCTGGAGCGCCTTGCCGTCGCCCATCATGCCTTCGCAGGTGTACGTGGCGGTGGCCCCGGCGAAGCGCTCGCGGGCCGTCTTGAGCCCGACCACCACCGGGATGCCGAGGACGTTCACCATCAGGTCCTCGTACGCCTCGTGCAGGATCTGGCGGGCGTACGCGCGGGCGTCGGCGCGGGTGGCGTGTGCGGTGTGTCCCTCCTGCCAGAGGAACTCGCTGGTGCGCAGGAAGACCCGGGGCCGCAACTCCCACCGGACCACGTTGGCCCACTGGTTGAGCAGCAGCGGCAGGTCCCGGTACGAGTCGATCCACTTGGCCATGAACTCGCCGATCACCGTCTCGCTGGTGGGGCGCACCACGACCGGCTCGGCCAACTGCTTGCCGCCACCGTGGGTGACCACCGCCAGCTCCGGCGAGAAGCCCTCGACGTGCTCGGCCTCACGCTTGAGGTAGCTCTCCGGGATGAACAGCGGGAAGTACGCGTTCTCCGCCCCGGCCGCCTTGATCCGGTCGTCCATCTCGGCCTGCATCCGCTCCCAGATGGCATAGCCGGCCGGTCGGATCACCATGGTCCCCCGTACCGGCCCGTTGTCGGCCAGCTTCGCCTTAGCGATGAGGTCCTGGTACCAGCGGGGAAAGTCCTCCGCCCGGGGAGTCAGCACACGCGCCATGACCGCACATCCTATGCGCCCCGCCGTCCCCTCCCCCGGCTCCCACCCCACCATCCCGAGTTGATCAAGGGGTTCGGGTCGCCGTCAGGCGCGGAACCCGACCCGAACTTCTTGATCAACCGCGACCCGACCGGGTGGGGTGGGGTGGGTGGGGTGGGGTGGGTGGGGTGGGGTCAGCGGAGGACGGCGCCGCGCAGGATCAGGCGGGTGGGGGTGCGGAGGGCGTTCAGGTCTCGGCGGGGGTCTTCCGGATAGACGGAGAGGTCCGCCAGGCCGCCCTCGACCAGGCCGGGGAAGCCCAGCCAGGCGCGGGCGCCCCAGGAGGCGGCGGCGAGCACGTCCGTGCGGGACATGCCGGCCTGCTCGTGCAGCAACAGCATCTCCTCGACGGCGAGGCCGTGGTCGATGCCGCCGCCCGCGTCGGTGCCCACGTAGATCGGCACACCGGCCTCGTACGCGGCGCGCACCACCTGCGGGAAGCGGTCACGCAGGGCGATCATGTGGTCGGCGTACCCGGGGAACTTGGGTCGGGCCTGGTCGGCGATGCCGCCGAAGGTCCGAATGTTGATCATGGTGGGAATCAGCGCGGTGCCCTGCCGGGCCATCAGGTCGATCAGGTCCAGGCTCAGCCCGGTGCCGTGCTCCACCGAGTCCACCCCGGCCCGCACCATGATCTCCACGGCGGACTCGCTGAAGGTGTGCACGGCGGCGCGTACCCCGGCGGCGTGCGCGGCGGCCACCGCGGCGGTCATCGTCGCCGCGTCCCAGGCCGGCGCCAGGTCGCCGACGCCCCGGTCGATCCAGTCGCCGACCAGCTTGACCCAGCCGTTGCCGGCGGCGGCCTGCGCTGTCACGGCGGCGGTGACCTCGGCCGCGTCGACCTCCATCCCGATGTCCCGCAGGTACCGCTTGGGCGGCGCGACGTGCCGACCCGCGCGGGACAGTCGCGGCAGGTCGGGCTCGTCCTCCAGCTCCGGGTACGGGAAGGGCGAACCGGCGTCGCGGATCGCGAGGACACCGGCATCCCGGTCGGTACGGGCCAACGCGCGGGCGTGGTCGAGCGAGGCGATCGGCGTACCGCCCCGGGCGATGCCGATGTGGCAGTGCGCGTCGACCAGCCCGGGCAGTACGAAACCGCCGTCGACCACCGTCTCGGCGCCGGGCACCGGATCGAAGGTGACCCGGTCGCCGACCAGCCACAGGTCGCGTACCTCGTCGTCGGGCAGGAGCACACCACGTACGTGCAGAGCCATGTGACAGTCCTACCCGATCACGCCGTGCTCGCGGCTGTCAGGGCAGGTGGAGGGCCCGGGAAATTGTTTCTTCGATCGAGGATCGGGACGAACGAGGCTTTCTTGTGGTCACGTCGGTCGGTAATCTTTTCCTCGCGTCAAACGGGTGGGCCGTTCCTCGACCGTAGGAGCCGCGAAATGATCGAGGCAATCGTTTCCGCCGCACTAATCAAGATCGCCGAAGGTTCCGGAGCAGCGATCGTCGACGCCATTCGACAACGATTCCTCCGCCGGAACGAGCCGGACGAGGTCATCGGGGCCCTGGAGCGGACCGCGCACCGGGTTCCGTCCGACGAGGACACCGCGCGACTGGTCGAGGTGCTCTCGGCGTACGCGGCCGAGGATCCACGGCTGCTGGAGGCGCTCCGGCAGGTGTCGGTGTCGACCGGCGCGGTCAACTCGGTCACCTCCAGCACGGTGGGCAAGCTGATCCAGGCCCAGCACGTCGGCGACGTCACCATGTGATCAGCGGACCCGAGCCGGAAACCTCCGATCGACGCCAGGAATCCGTTGCCGGAAAGGGCGCAGGTATGGTCCCCGCTGACGAGAACACGCCGCGCAACGTCGCCAAGGAACTCACCGCCAACCAGGTACTCCAGGTGGGGACGTCCGGGGCGATCTACGTCCAGCAATCGCGGCCGACGATGTGGTCGGCGGAAATTCCACGCATGCTTCCCGGCGGAATCGGAAGAATCGTCGGCCGGCATCATCTCCTCCAGGCGATGGACGAGGCCATGAGCGAACCCGGGTCCCGATCCTGCATGCTCTGGGGGCTGGCCGGCTCGGGCAAGACCACCCTCGCCCTGGCCTGGGCGAGCTCGCGCATCGACAACTATCCCGACGGTCAGTTCTTCGTCGACATGCGGGCGTACTCCGGCACGCCACGGGTCGAGGCCCGGGACGCGGTCCGCACGTTCCTGGCCACGCTCGGCATCACCCGAGGCGACCTGCCGGACAACGAGGACGAGTGGGGCAGCGTGTTCCGGTCCGCCACCGCCGGTCGGCGGTGCCTCGTCATCGTCGACAACGTGGGCTCCTACGACCAGGTGCGCGACCTGGTGCCCGGGTACGGGTCGGGGCTGGTGGTCACCAGCCGCCGCGCCATCCCGGAGATGAGCGTCCGGCACGAGGCCAGGGTGCTCAAGCTTCCGCTGCTGACCACGGACGAGGGGGTCGAGCTCCTCGCCGAGCGGGTCGGGTTCGTCCGGGTCGAGCGGGGCGACCGCAGCGCCCGACGCATCGTCGAACTCCTGGAGGGACACCCGTTGGCGCTCGCCATCGTCTCGGCCAAGCTCGCCATCCACAGCAGTTGGACGGTACGCGACGCGTTGCTGGGCATCGAGTCGGACCGCAATCCGCTGCGCTTCCTCGACGGGGCCGGGCTGGGCATCGAGGTGGGACGGGTGATCTCCTGGTCGGTCGAGGACCTGGACGCGCCGGCCAAGCGCGTCCTGTACGTCGCGTCGATGCTGCCGAGCACCGACTGCTCGCTGTCGGTGCTCTCGTTGATCCTCGACCTGCCCCGGCGCGACTGCGACCGTCTGCTCCAGTCCCTCTGCCTGGCCTCCCTGGTCGACGAGATCGGGGTGGGGCGGTACCGCATGCACGACATCATCAAGGCGTACCTGACCGAGACGCGCGCCCTGGTGATGAACGACGAGGAGCAGCAGGCGTACGCCCGCCGCGTCCGCGTCGTCCACCTGGCGCTCAGCCACGCCGCCGACCGGGCCATCGACCCCAACCGGCACCCGTCGCCGCTGGACCGGGAGACGGCCGACCTGGCCGACGCCGCCCCCTTCGACGTGGCCGAGGCCCTGGCCTGGTTCGAGTCGCTGACGCCGTCGCTGACCTTCCTCGTCGAGGAGGCGACGGCCGCCGGGGACTTCACGTTCGTCACCCGCTTCGCCCGCTCGGTGAACACGTTCCTGTACTGGCGGCAGGACGTGACCAGGACACTGGCCGTCCAGGAGGCGGCGGTCGCCGCGTCGGTCGCCGGGGACCCGGCGATGGAGGCGCTGTCTCGCCGGGCTCTCGGCCGGGCCCTCGCCGACGTCGGGCGGCTGGACGCCGCGAAGGCGGAGTTGCGTGCCTCGATGGCGCTGGACGCCGCGCAGCACGACGACAGCGGGGTGGCCTCCGCCCAGCACGCCATGGCCGAACTCGCGCTGCGCTCCGGCGAGTACGTCGAGGCGTTGCGGTGGGGCCTGCGAGCGGCCCGGGAGTCGCGCCGGACGGGCAAGCCGGTACGCGAGGCGCGCGGTCTGTACGACGCCGCCCGCGCGCTCACCGAGACGGGTCACCACTGGTGGGCACACGCCCTCGGGGTACGCAGCCTGTCGATCTGCGAGGACGCGCAGAACGCCTACGGCCGGGCCCTGGCGCTGCGTCTGCTCGGCGACGTCAGTCTGCGCTCCGGTGACCTGGAGCAGGCGTGCACCTGGTGGGAGCGGGCGTGGCGGGTGGAGGACTCGCTCGGCAACGTGCGGTCGGTGCAGACGATCCTCGGACAGTTGGAGAACGCCTACACCGAGCTGGGTGACGAGCGCGCCGGCGACGAGGTCCGCCGTGCCCTGACACGTCTGGAACGCCATCCCGACCTGACCCGGTCGACGCTCACGGTCGGGACGACCGCGCCGTGAGCGCCAGGTATTCGCCGCTCGTGTCGGCCGACGAGCTGGCGAGCCCGCAGGCGTACCGCCAGTTGCGCCGGCCGGAGGTCGCCGAGGAGTTCCGCCGCGACGTCGAGGCGCTCGTCGGGCAGGCGTGTCGGGGCGAGGAGGACGGCGTACGGCTCGCCGCGGCGTTCGTCGACCTGAGTCGCGACCTGCGCGGTGAGGGCGCGCTCAGCTTCGCCGGTCTGCTGCCCACGTCCCGCTTCGAGGCGGCCCGCACCGCGTACGACGCGGAGATGAGCGCCAAGGGCAGCCGGGGCACCCTGCACAACTACCTGAACGCGAGTCACTCGCCGCTGCTGCTCGACGATCCGCACTTCCGGGAGACGTTCGCCCACCCGCTCCTGGTCGCGCTCGTCGCCCACACCCTCGGCGGGCCGGTGAAGATCGTGGACCTGCGGGCCAAGGACACCCAGCCGGTCGACGTGGTCGCCCGGGACAACACCCTGCACATCGACAACAACCCGTTCATGGACGAGTTCAAGGTGATCGTGACCTGGACGCTGGGCACGGATCGCGGCCCCGCCGGGCAGGGACTCACCTACCTGCCCCGGACGAACCGGCTCTTCCGGCAGTGCTTCGTCGACGCGGACGGCGACGCCTCCAGTGACGAGGACAGTTGCATCTTCCCGACCCGGGCCCGGGTCGACGAGGCGCTGGCCGCCCAGGCCCGCTTCTTCGACGACCGGCAGCCACGCGTCGTCCACCTCGAAGACCTGACCGCCCCCTGTCACACGATCTTCGCCGCGAGTCGGGTGGTCCATCACCGCTACCGGACCTCGACCGGCGCGCCGCGCAGCGCGATCATGGCGTCCTTCCACCGGGTGGACGACGGCACCGACCAGCTCGGCGTACCGGACCTGAACGGCTCGGACCTCGACCGGTTCCTGCTGACGGGAGCCGCCGGGTCGAGCTTCCTGGACCTGCTCCGGGGCGAGGTCACCCGCATCGTCGACGCGCTGCGGCAGTCGCTCGCCCGCCCCGGCCTGGTGGTCGACACCGACCGTCATCTCCTGGCCGGTGAGGCACTGGGTACCTGGTACGACCGCCAGAGCGCGGGAGTCACGCTGAACCGGCTCCGCGAGGCCGACCTGGCCGGTGACGCCGCCGAGCCCGCCGCCGAGCGCCTGGTCCGGCGGATGCGGTACGACCTCCAGGGCCCCCTGAACATGCCGTTGTACGCGGACATCAGCGAGGAGGTCCGCAAGCGCGCCCGAATCGTCATCCGGGAGATGGCACCGGAGCAGATCCTCGACTGTCTGACCCGGTCGCGGGCCGACTGGATGCGGCAGGGTTCACCCGTACCCGACCCGGGATCGCACGACGAGGCGGTGGCGGAGTTGTGCCGCTGTCTCGTCGTCCTCGAAACGGCGATACCGCGTGCCGCGCCGTCCGGGCGCGTCCATCCGGCCTGGGGGCCGACGGACGGGCGCCGGGTGACCGACTCGCTGCACCGCTTCGTGCTGGACCTCGAACGCACCGCGCGGCGGGTCGACGACCCGGACTCGCTGGTCACCGCCAGCGGATTCGGCGCGCTCAGCGCCGCGCTCGCCGCTGACCTGCTCGTGCTCGACGACGACACGCGTCAGGTCACGGCACGGCTGTTCGCGCGGTACGCCGCGCTGGTGGCACCGGAGTTCCTGGATCAGCGCGCCGACGCCGGACCGGCCGGCCGGGACGCCGATGCGACCGGACCGACAACTCGGCGCGCCGACGCGGCCGGAGCGGGCGGCCGGGACGCCGATGCGGCCTGACCGGCGGCGGCTCGACGGCTACCTGCGGCACGTCAACGAGGAGATGCAGACCGCCAAACTGGCCTCCGAGGTGTGGCTGCGCAGCGCCCCGGGTCATGTCGTCGCCGAGAACGACCGCTTCGTACGGTCGCTCCTCCGCGGTGCTCTGGCGCGCGGTGACCCGGCGCCGGATCATCTCGGCCCGCTTTTGGACGACCCGGCGGCGCTGCGGGAGCACTACTGGCAGCGGGTCACCCGGGCCAAGCCGATGGCGGTGCGCTTCGGGGCGGCGGACCACGACGCGTTGGACGACTACTTCACCGTCTCCACCGAGCGCAGCACCTCCGCCGCGATGGCGCGGGCCCGCGACACGATCGCGGCCGACTCCCCTGCCGGTCCCCTGCTCCGGAGCATCGATCGTCTGACCGCATCGGGCACGTCGCCGGCCGAGTCGTGCCGGCAGGTGCTGCACCTGCTCTCGACGCACTGGCGGGACCTCGTCACCCAGTGCAGGGGAGCCGAGGGCGGGCACCCCGAGGACGTACGCCCGGAGGTCGGCGTCGTCCTGGCGGCGTTCCACGAGGCGCTCGCCACCGGCCGCCTCGGACGGCGTCCACCGCAGCCCGTCGCCGACACTCCGCCAGCTGCCGAGCCGACCGACACCCACCGCCCCGACGCCGACGCCCGCCACCCCGACGCTGGCACCCGCGACACGGACACCGACGCCAGCCTCGCCGAGGCCGAGGTCCGGGATCTGGCCCGCCTCTGCATGCTCGGTCGGCTCTGCTTCTCCGACGAGGAACTGCGCCTGGCACAGCGGCTGGCCCGCCGTCCCCGCCTCCAGTACGCGCTGCTCGCCACGCACCTGCGTCTGGTCGCCGAATCGTCGGCGACAGCGGCCCGGCTGGTCGCCGACTGGGGGACGACGCGTGTCCTGCTGCCCTTCACCGAGGCGTACGTCAACCGGACCGGCTACCGGTCCCCGGTGATCGACCTGTCGCCCAACCCGAAGCTGGTCACCGTGCTGTGCCACAACGTCCTGCCCGCCGTGGCGGGCGAACTCCTGCGCCGACCGGCCGACGAGGACGCCCTCGACGCCGGTGTGCTGACCAGCGGCGTCGAGGCGGCGATCCGGCGCGGCGTGTTCAGCACCACGGTGGGCCTGTTCCACGGGACCGCTTCCCCGGACACCGTGCTGCTGTCCGGGTTCAGCAGGCGCGTCTGCCCCGCCGCCACGCCGTTCGCGCGGCACTGTCTGCGGTGGCTGCCGTTCTACTTCGACCGGTGGCCGGGCGTCTCGCCCCGGCCGGACCGCCCTAGGGCTTGTCCCGCTTACCCAGCTTGTTGAAGTCGATCTTCGGCAGCTTGAAGCCCGGCGGCAGACCCTGGCCGGCGGCCAGGTCGTCCGGGTTCATCCCCGGCGGAAGCTGCGGCATGCCGCCCGGGAAGCCACCGGGCATCCCGGCGCCGGTGCGCGGCCGGTTGCCGCCCTTGGTGCCCTTGCGCTTGTTCTTCGGGCTCTTGGTCGCCTTGCGTCGGCCGCCCCCGGGCAGGCCCATCATGCCGCCCATCTGCTTCATCATCTTCTGCGCGTCGGTGAAGCGGTTGAGCAGCTGGTTGACGTCCATCACGGTGACGCCGGAACCGTTGGCGATCCGGGCCCGCCGGGACCCGTTGATGATCTTCGGGTTGGTGCGCTCGGCCGGGGTCATCGACCGGATGATGGCGGTGATCCGGTCGAAGTGCTTGTCGTCCAGCTCGGCGAGCTGGTCCTTGACCTGCCCCATGCCCGGCATCATGGCCAGCACGTTGGCGATCGGACCCATCCGGCGTACCGCGATGAGCTGGTCGAGGAAATCCTCCAGGGTGAACTGCTCGCCGCCCATCAGCTTGGCGGTCATCTTCTCCTTCTGATCGGTGTCGAAGGCCGCCTCGGCCTGCTCGATCAGAGTGAGGACGTCGCCCATGCCGAGGATCCGGCTGGCCATCCGGTCGGGGTGGAAGACGTCGAAGTCCTCCAGCTTCTCGCCGGTGGAGGCGAAGAGGATCGGCTGCCCGGTCACCTCGCGGACCGACAGCGCGGCACCACCGCGCGCGTCGCCGTCGAGCTTGGACAGCACCACGCCGGTGATGCCGACGCCGTCGCGGAACGCCTCGGCGGTCCGCACCGCGTCCTGACCGACCATCGCGTCGATGACGAAGATGACCTCGTCCGGCTCGACCGCGTCCCGGATGTCCGCGGCCTGCTGCATCATCTCCGCGTCGATACCGAGCCGACCGGCGGTGTCGACGATGACCACGTCCCGCGCCGACCGCCGGGCGTGCTCGATGGAAGCCTTCGCCACCTGCACCGGGTCACCGACGCCGTTGCCGGGCTCCGGGGCGTACACCTCGACACCGGCCCGGCCACCGAGCACCTGGAGCTGCCCGACCGCGTTGGGGCGCTGGAGGTCGGCGGCGACCAGCAGCGGCTGGTGCCCCTGGGTCCGCAGCCAGCGGGCCAGCTTGCCGGCGAGGGTGGTCTTGCCGGAACCCTGGAGGCCGGCGAGCATGATCACCGTCGGCGGCTGCTTGGCGAACTGGAGCCGACGCCCCTCGCCGCCGAGGACCGCGACCAGTTCCTCGTTGACGATCTTGATGATCTGCTGCGCCGGGTTGAGCGCCTGGGAGACCTCCGCCCCCCGGGCCCGCTCCTTGATGTTCGCGATGAAGCCCTTGACCACCGGCAGGGCGACGTCGGCCTCCAGCATCGCGAGACGGATCTCGCGCGCGGTCGCGTCGATGTCGGCGTCGGTGAGGCGTCCCTTGCCGCGGAGCTTGGTGAAGATCCCGGAGAGGCGGTCACTCAAGGTGTCAAACACACGAACATCCCGTTTGTCAGTGGTTCCGGCGAGCACGAGTGGGGCCGAATGAGCGCTCCGACCACCGTTAGCGTATCCGGCCGCCGGAACCCCCGCTCCACGCCGCCTTGGATGTATAGGAGGGGACCCCTCCTATACACGAGGCGTTAGTAGGGGGCCCTTCCTTACACCGCGGCGAGCACGGCGGCTTCGAGGCGGTCACGCTCGGCGTCGGAGGGCCACGAGCCGACGAGATAGAAGACGTCCACCACGTCCCCGCCGAGGGTGGCGATCCGGGCCGCCCGGACCTGCGCACCGGCCGCGTCCAGCGCGGTGGTCACCCGATAGAGCAGGCCCGCCGCGTCGGCGGCACGCAACTCCAGCAGCACGGCGTCGGTGGCCGCGTCCCGGTGCCAGACCACCCGGGGCTCGGCCCCGGTGCCCCGCCCAGCCCGGGCGCGCAGGCGCTGCGTCACCGACACGTCGCCGCCGACCGCGCGGCGCAGGTCGGCGGTGAGCGCGACCGGATCCGGCGCCAACCCGTACCGTGGCTGCACCCGGCACTCCACCAGGGCTCGGCCGTCCACCGTCGACGCGTCGGCGGCGAGCACCTCCAGCCGGTGCAGCGCCAGGCACCCGGCCACCGTCGCGAGCAGGCCCCGCCGGTCCGCCGCGGCCACCGCCACCCGGTCCCCGGTCAGGTGTACGACCGGCAGCGGCCCCGCCACCAGCGCCGGATCGGGTGCCGGTGGCTGCGGCACGGTGCCGGTGTCGAGCGTGGTGCGGACCCGGGCCACCAACTCGGCGACCAGCCGCCCCTTCCAGTCCGACCAGGCACCCGGTCCGGTGGCGGCGGCGTCCGCGCGGACCAGCGCGTACAGCAGGTCGAGGGTGGCCACGTCGCCGACCGCCTCGGCCACCCGGGAGATGGTGACCGGGTCGGCGAGGTCCCGCCGGGTGGCCACCTCGGGCAGCACCAGGTGCAGCCGGACCAACGTGCCCATCAGCGCCGCCTCGGCCTCGGGCAGGCCGATCCGGGCGGCCATCGCCTCGGCGATCGGCGCCCCCACGGTCGAGTGATCTCCTGGCAGACCCTTGCCGATGTCGTGCAGGAACGCGCCGAGCAGCAGCAGGTCCGGCCGGTCCACGTCGCGGGTGTGCCGACTGGCCTCGTACGCGGTCTGCACCAGGTGCCGGTCCAGGGTGAACCGGTGCACCGGGTTGTGCTGGGGCAGGCTGCGCAGCCGGGTCCACTCCGGCAGCCAGCCGTCGATCAGGCCGTACCGGTCGCAGGTCTCCCAGGCCGGCAGCAGGCCCGCGCCCGCACCCAGCAGCGTGGTCAGCGCGGCCCGCGCCTCGACCGGCCAGGGCGTCGGCAACGGCGGGCAGTACGCGGCCAGCCACTCGCAGGTGGCCCGGGCGATCGGCAGCCCGGTGACCGCCGCCGCGGCGGCCACCCGCAGCGAGAGACTGGCGTCGGGGCGGGCGCCGATGGCGGTGCGGGCCAGCACCAGCTCCCCGTCGTGCTCGACCACGTCCCGGGCGACCGGACGGCGTACCGGGCGACCGTCGGCACCCCGACGGCGGCCGGAACGCAGCCGGTCGGCGGCGCGCAACGCGTCGTCGAGAGCGTGGCTGACGGTGCGCGCGTCGCCGGCCACCCGGCGCAGCAGGGCGTCACCGTCGCCCTCCTCGGCCTGCGCCCGCCGGTCCGGCGCGGGATCGGGCGGACCCGGGCGCGCCGCACCTCCGGGCGGAGTCGGGCGCGCCTCGCTCTCGGCCGGCCCCTGCCGGAGTCCGAGCAGCGCGGCCACCCCGGCGCGTTCCTGGGCGAGCAGCCGATCGACCCGCCGACCGAGCTGGTGGTGCAGGGCGTCGCGGGTGTCCAGCAGACGCAGGTGCGCGGCGTGGACGGCGGGCCGTAGCGCGTCGGTGATGCCGGCGAGCGCGATGGCCTTGAGGATGCCGACGTCCCGCAGGCCGCCGGCCGCCTCCTTGAGGTCGCCTTCGAGCAGGAACGCCAGCTCGCCGTGGGCCTGCCAGCGGGTCGCCGCGCTCTGCCGCAGCGGCGCCAGTTGGCGTACGGCGGTGCGCCGCCAGTGGTCGACGGCGCTGGTGACCAGCGTGTCGGCGAGTTCCGGGTCACCGGCGACCAGGCGGGCGTCGAGCAGGCCCAGGGCCACCTTCACGTCGTCCTGGGCGACCGACAGCGCCTCGGCCACGGTGCGTACCGAGTGGTCCAGCCGCAGCCCGGCGTCCCAGATCGGATACCAGAGCGAGGCGGCCAGTTCGTCGACGCCGGGCACCCCGGCGTGCACCAGCACCAGGTCGAGGTCGCCGTGCGGGGCGCACTGCCGTCGGCCCAGTCCGCCGACCGCGAGCAGCGCGACGCCCGGCCGGTCCGGCAGCAGCCGGGCCAGCCAGGCGTCGTACGCGTCGGCCCGGGCCCGGCGCGCGGCGGCGCCGATCCCGGCCGGTACGCCGACGACCTCGTCGACCGGAGGTGTGGTTCCGCCGTCACTCTCCACGGCCGCCCTCCCGGTCAACGAGGTCATCGACGGTGTCCTACAGGGCGTCCAGGCCGCGCTCACCGGTGCGGACCCGGACGACCTCCTCGACTCCGGTCACCCAGACCTTGCCGTCACCGATCTTGCCCGTCCGGGCGGCGCCGACCACCGCGTCGACGATCTTGTCAACGTCGATCTCGTCGGTCAGCACCTCGACCCGGATCTTGGGCAGGAACTCGACCGTGTACTCGGCACCCCGGTAGACCTCGGTGTGGCCCTTCTGCCGTCCGTAGCCCTGGACCTCGCTCACGGTCAATCCGGCCACGCCCAGCGTGTGCAGGGCTTCCTTGACGGCGTCCAACTGGTGCGGCTTGATGACCGCGGTCACCAGCTTCATGTCCAACCCCTCCATTCCGAGAACGTTAGCCGGCGACCTTTTCGCTTACCGCTTCGGTGGGCTCACTCTTCGGCTTCGCCGAGGGGGTGAGGCCCGCGGCGGCGAACGCTCCGCCGCCACCGCCGGTGGAGCTGAACTCGTACGCGCTCTCCGCGTGCTCGGCGTTGTCGATGCCCTCGACCTCGGCCTCGGGGTTGAGCCGGAAGCCGATGGTCTTCTCGATCGCGAAGCCGATGATGTACGCGACCACGAACGAGTACGCCAGCACCGCGACCACACCGATCGTCTGCAGGCCGAGCAGCTTGATGCCGCCGCCGTAGAGCAGACCCGCGTTGCCCTCGCCGGCCAGCACCTCGATGGCCAGGAAGCCGATCAGCAGCGAGCCGATGATGCCGCCGACCATGTGCACGGCCACCACGTCGAGCGAGTCGTCGTACTTGAGCTTGTACTTCAGGCCGACGGCGAGCGCGCAGACCGCACCGGCGATGAGGCCGAGGGCGATCGCGCCCAGCGGCTCCAGGAACGCGCAGGCGGGGGTGATGCCGACCAGGCCGGCGATCGCACCGGAGGCCGCGCCGAGCGTGGTCGGCTTGCCGTCGCGGAGCCACTCCACCACGATCCAGCCGAGCACCGCCGCAGCGGTGGCGACCTGCGTGTTGATCAGCGAGACGGCGGCGGCGCCGTCGGCGGCACCCGCCGAGCCGGCGTTGAAGCCGAACCAACCGAACCAGAGCAGCGCCGCACCGAGCAGCACCATCGGCAGGTTGTGCGGCTTGAACTTGTCCTTGGGCCAGCCGACCCGTCGGCCGAGCACGAGCGCCAGGGCCAGGGCCGCGGCACCGGCGTTGATGTGCACCGCGGTGCCACCGGCGAAGTCGAGCACGCCCAGCTCGCCGATCCAGCCGCCGCCCCACACCCAGTGCGCGACCGGGAAGTAGACCAGGGTGGCCCACAGGCCGGCGAAGAGCAGCCACGGGCCGAACTTGGCCCGGTCGGCGATCGCGCCGCTGATCAGGGCGACGGTGATCACCGCGAACATCAACTGGAAACCGGCGAACAGAAGGTCGGGAATACCGCCCTCGGTGCCGCTCTCCAACATGCCGCGAAGACCCAGGTAGGAGAGATCACCGGTGATCCCGCCAATGTCGTCGCCGAATGCGATGCTGTAGCCGTAGAACACCCACAACAGGCTGACCAGGCCGATCGCCCCGAAGCTCATCATCATCATGTTGAGCACGGACTTGGATCGCGTCATGCCGCCGTAGAACAGCGCCAGGCCGGGCGTCATGAGCAACACCAGCGCGGCAGAAGTCAAAATCCAGGCGGTGGCACCAGAATCTAGCTCCGGCACGCTGCCTCCTCTCGGGTTGTATTCCCTCCCTCCCGGCATCGCGCAGCATCGCCCGTACGCCGGTTGCGCGGAAGCCTGATTGTCGGCTGTTTCACCCAGGGTCCCCGAGTGGTTTCCGAACCGTGACGGCTTGTTTCGTACGTGTGAAGAAGGTCGGACGCCTCGGTGACACGGCGGGGGGCGGGTCAGCCGTCCGGCGTACCCCGTTCCCCCGATGGATCAGCGCAGGGCGTACTCGAGGGCGTGCCGTTCGTAGTCGAGCAGCCGCAGGTCCCGCATCGGCCGACGCAGGTGCCCCTTGTGCACGATCCGCACGAAGGCCGGTTCCCCGGCGGCGGCCATCCGGCGGATGCCCTCCACATGGTCCACGATCCGCTTGCGGATGGTCCGGATCAGCCGGTGCCGGTCACGCGGGATCAACCCGTACGCGTCGGCGAACAGCCGCAGTCGGCGCGGGCGGTCCGGGTGCTTCCAGCCGAGCGTGATCGAGTCCCGGTCGGAGAAGATCGGCACCCAGGTCCAGGCCGCGTACGCCACGTCGTAGATCCGCGCGCCGGGCGAGGCGAGGTCGAAGTCGATCAGCCCGAGGGTGCCGTCCGGCCGCCAGATCACGTTGTGCGGGGCGGCGTCGTGGTGGCAGATGACCTCGGTGTCCGGCGGGGGCGGGCCGAACGAGCGCCACACCGCCTGCGGGGGCGGGGCGAAGCCGTACTGCGCGTCGTGGAACATCCGCAGCATGGTGGCGACGGTGACCAGTGCCTCGTCGGTGACCCAGTGCGGGGCCAGCGGGTACTCCCCGCACTCCCCCTCCAGGTACGACAGGACCTCGCGGTTGCGCTCGTCCATGCCGAGGGCGCGGGGCGCGCCGGTGAACCCGACGTACTCCAGGTGACGCAGCAGGGCGTGCACGGCCGGTGTCCACGGCCCGGCGTTGCGCCGGACGGTGTCGCCCACCCGCACCACGGTGCTCACGTTCCCGCCGTGCAGCGGGATCTCCTGCGAAGTCACGTACGGTCTCCCGAGGCGCTGCGACGGGTGGCTCGGGTCGCGCCAGCCCGCGTACGCGCGATCGTCTCTGGTCACCCGAGGTTACGCGGTCGGACCGGAGGATTCGGCACCCAGCAACGCGTCGACGAACTGCGCCGGGTCGAACGGCGCGAGATCGTCCGGTCCCTCGCCGAGCCCGACCAGCTTGACCGGGATGCCGAGCTTGCGCTGTACCGCGATCACGATGCCGCCCTTGGCGGTGCCGTCGAGCTTGGTCAGCACGACGCCGGTGACGTTGACCACCTCGGTGAAGACGCGGGCCTGCTCCAGGCCGTTCTGGCCGGTGGTGGCGTCGAGCACCAGCAGTGTCTCGTCGATCGGCCCGTGCTTCTCCACCACCCGCTTGACCTTGCCCAGCTCGTCCATCAGGCCGATCTTGTTCTGAAGGCGACCGGCGGTGTCCACCAGCACGGTGTCCACGCCGGTGTCGATGCCGCGCTTGACGGCGTCGAAGGCGACGCTGGCCGGGTCGGCCCCCTCCGGGCCGCGTACGGTCTCCGCACCGACCCGACCGGCCCAGGTCTCCAACTGGTCGGCGGCGGCGGCCCGGAACGTGTCGGCCGCGCCGAGCAGCACGGTACGCCCGTCGGCGATCAGCACCCGGGCGATCTTGCCGCAGGTGGTGGTCTTGCCCGCGCCGTTGACGCCGACCACGAGCAGCACCGCCGGCACGCCGTCGGCGGGCGTGGTGTGCAGGGACCGGTCCAGCGCCGGGTCGAGCGCGTTGACCAGCTCGGTGGCGAGCAGGGTCCGCAGCTCGGCGACCGACCGGGTGCCCAGCACCCGGGTCCGCTCCCGCAGCCGGTCGACGATCTCCCGGGTGGCGTCGACGCCCACGTCGGCGGTGATCAGGCTGTCCTCGATCTCCTCCCAGACGTCCTCGTCCAGCCGGTCACGGCTGAGCAGGCCGAGCAGGCCCTTGCCGAAGACGTTCTGCGAACGCGACAGCCGGGAGCGCAGCCGGACCAGCCGCCCGGCGGTCGGCTCGGGCACCTCGACGGTCGGCGGTGCCTCGATGACCGGCGGCTCCACCAGGACGCCGGTGGACAGATCGGACTCCGGGGCCTCGACCGGTGGTCCGGCCAGGTCCTCCTCGGCCCGGGTGTCGACCTCCGTACGCGGCAGCGGCGGCTCCGGCCGTCGGCGCAGCCGCGGCACGACCAGCCCGACTCCGGCGAGGATCAGCACGCCGAGCAGGGCGAGTGCGACGAGGAGGTAATCCATCATGCCGAAATCCTGTCAGATGCTCGCGACGGCGTCTCATCCACCGCTCCCCCCGGTCGTCCACCCCAGGAGCGGTAGGCTCGCCCAGCCAGCAATGCCACGGCCGCCGGCGGGGTAATAAGAAGAGGTTTCCCCCCTCACCTCGGAGGTTCGCCATGCCCACCGCCCGACTGCTCATCGGTCCGCTTCTCCGGCGGGTCGTCGGCACCCGGGCCACCGTGTGGGTCGAGACCACGGCCCCCGCGACGGTCACCGTCCGCACGGCGGGCGGCGCCGCCGGCACGGCCGCCACCTTCTCCGCGTACGAGCACCACTACGCGTTGGTGGTCGTGGAGGGCCTCACCCCGGACAGCGCCACCACCTACGAGGTGCTGATCGACGACGAGGTGGCCTGGCCGGCACCGGAGAGCCGCTTCCCGCCCAGCGTGATCCGCACCCGCGCGGCGGACGACCGGGACCAGCCGGTGCGGCTGCTCTTCGGGTCCTGCCGGGAGACCACCCAGCACGCCACCACCCGTAAGCTCCCGCCGGACGCGCTGGACGCGTACACCCGGCGGATCCTGGACGACCCCGACCCGGCGGCCCTGCCCGACCTGGTGGTGCTTCTCGGCGATCAGGTCTACGCCGACGAGACCTCGCCCACCATCAAGCGGCTGCTGCGGCGTCGGCGGCGGCGTCCCAAGGACGCCCCCAGCGACCAGGTGGTCAGCTTCGACGAGTACACCAAGCTCTATCTGGAGTCGTGGAGCGACCCGGAGATCCGCTGGCTCTTCTCCACCGTGCCGAGCGTGATGATCTTCGACGACCACGAGGTCATCGACGACTGGAACACCTCGGCGTCCTGGCGGGCGGACATGCGCGAGCAGCCCTGGTGGGCCGAGCGGATCGCCAGCGGACTGGCGTCGTACTGGGTCTACCAGCACCTGGGCAACCTCTCCCCGGACGAGATCGACGCCGACCCGGTCTTCGCCAAGGTCCGCGCGTCCGAGGACGCCACCGAGGTGCTGCGCGAGTTCGGCGCGCGGGTCGACACCGAGGCCGACCTGTCGCACGACACCGACCGGTGGAGCGCCGTGCAGTACCAGTGGAGCTACGCGCTCGACCTGGGCCGGACCCGGCTGGTGATGCTGGACAGCCGGTGCAGCCGGGTGCTGGTGCCCGGCCGCCGGACGATGCTGCCGGCCGCCGAGTGGGCCTGGTTCGTCGACCAGGCCCACGGCAGCTACGACCACCTGGTCGTCGGCACCTCGCTGCCCTGGCTGCTGCCGCCCGGCATCCACCACGTCGAGGCGTGGAACGAGAAGCTGGCCGACTCGAACCGCCCGTGGGTCGCCGGGCTGGCCGAGAAGTTGCGCCGCGCGCTCGACCTGGAGCACTGGGGCGCGTTCCGGCGCTCCTTCGAGGGCCTCGCCGAGTTGTTCGCCCGCCTCGGCACCGGCACACCGGGCGGGCCCGACGAGCGCAAGGGCGCCGGGCCGGCGTACCCGCCTCCGGCGTCGATCAGCGTGCTCTCCGGCGACGTGCACCACTCGTACGTGGCCCGGGTCCGGTTCGCCGACCCGGACGTCCACACGCCCGTCCACCAGTTGACCTGCTCGCCGATCCACAACCAGGTGCCGGCCGGGATGCGACCGGTGATGCGGTTGGGTTGGGCGCGCGGCCCCGCCGGGGCGGCGCGCGCGATGGCCCGTACGGCCGGGGTACGCCGCTCCTTCATCAAGTGGCGCAAGCTGGCCGGGCCATACTTCGGCAACGCGGTGTCGACGCTGACCAACGCCGGCCGTGGGTCGGAAGTGGTGATCGAGGGCACCACCAGCGACGGCACCCTGCGCGAGGTGGCCCGCCAGCGGCTCACCCCGTGAAAGGAAGGGCCCCCCGTTAACGCCTGCGGTAGAGCAAGTGCCCCTTCTTAACAGGTCACCACGCGGCACACACGCGACGACGTCACCGGCGATCGACCGCCGGCCGGCTCAGGCGGCCAACGCCGCCCGCAGGTAACGCAGGTCCGCCGGGCCACTCCAGCGGTGCGCCGACAATCCCGCCACCCGAGCACCGCTGATCGCCCGGTCCTCGTCGTCGACGAAGAGCACCCGGCCCGGCGCGGTCTCCAGGGCCTCGCAGGCGGCCTGGAAGTACTCGCGGGCCGGCTTGTGCACCCCGACCACCGAGGAGTTGACCACCACGTCCAGCTCGCCGACGAGCCCCAACGTCGCCAGGTCCTCGTCGAGCAGGTCGGTGGCGTTGGTGGCGAGCCCGACGCGGATGCCCCGGCCCCGCATCTCGCGGACGAAGTCGAGCACCGCCGGCTCGACCTCGCCCCGGTAGCGCTGCCACTGCTCGACGGCGGCCCGGGCCCGCTGCGGGCCACCGGCCGACTCGGCCAGCGCGTCGGCCACGCTCGACACCCACTCGGCGTGGCTGACCCGGCCGGTCAGCACCGGTTGCAGCAGCTCCCAGTGCTCGGCGATCTCACCGAGCACCCCCTCGGTGAGGCCGTACTCTCGCTCCACCCCGGCGGCCACCGCCGGATCGAAGCGCCGCAGTACGCCGTCGAAGTCCAGCAGGAGCGCCGTCGCGCGTTCCCGAGCCACTACCCGTTCTCCTCGCCGCGGCCGTGCCGCTCGTCGTCGGTGTCGGCCCGGTTGAGCCGCTGACTGATCACCTGGGTGACCCCGCCACGCATGGTCACGCCGTACAACGCGTCGGCGATCTCCATGGTCCGTTTCTGGTGCGTGATGACGATGAGCTGGCTCTTCTCCCGCAACTGGGCCATCAGCGTGATCAGCCGCCCCAGGTTGACGTCGTCCAGCGCCGCCTCGACCTCGTCCATGATGTAGAACGGGCTGGGCCGGGCGCGGAAGATCGCCACCAGCATCGCCACCGCGGTCAGCGACCGCTCGCCGCCGGAGAGCAGCGAGAGCCGCTTAATCTTCTTACCGGGCGGGCGGGCCTCGACCTCCACGCCGGTGGTCAGCATGTCGTCCGGCTCGGTGAGGATCAGCCGGCCCTCGCCACCGGGGAACAGCACCTCGAAGACCTGCTCGAACTCCCGCGCGGTGTCGGCGAAGGCGCTGGCGAAGACCTCCAGGATGCGGTCGTCCACGTCCTTGACCACGGTGAGCAGGTCACGCCGGGTCGCCTTGAGGTCCTCCAGTTGCTCGGAGAGGAACTTGAACCGCTCCTCCAACGCGGCGAACTCCTCCAGCGCGAGCGGGTTGACCTTGCCGAGCAGGGTCAGTTCCCGCTCCGCCTTGGCGGCGCGCTTCTCCTGCACCGGTCGCTCGTACCGCACCGGCTCGGGCACCGGAAGGCCGTCCCGTTCGGCGGCGGCCACCTCGGCCTCGGTCGGCGGTACCGGCTGCCCCGGGCCGTACTCGGCGATCAGCGTCTCCACGGTCAGGCCGAAGTCCTCGGCCGCCTTGGCCTCCAACTGCTCGATGCGCAGCCGCTGCTCGGCCCGCGCCACCTCGTCCCGGTGCACCTGGCTGGTCAGCCGGTCCAGTTCACCGCCGAGGCGTTTCGCGGCGGCCCGCACCTCCTGAAGTTCCGCCTCGCGGGTGGCCCGTTCCCGCGCCACCGCGTCGCGGTGCTCCTCGGCCCGGGCGATGCTGCTGGTCAGCCGGGTCAGTGCCGCCCGGGCGCCGCCGGCCACCGCCCGGGCGATGCCCGCGCCCCGGGTACGCGCGGCCCGCCGCGCCGCCGCCCGTTCCCGCGCGGACCGTTCGGCGGCGGCCTGCCGGCGCAGCGAGTCGGCCCGCCCGGCGATGGAGGCCACCCGCTCCTCGGCGGTACGCACCGCGAGCCGGACCTCCATCTCGTTCTGCCGGGCCTGCGGCACCATCGCGGCGAGCTGGTCGCGTTCCTCAGTGGAGGGCTCGGCGTCGATCGGGGTCGCCTCGGCCAGCCGCAGCCGCTCCTCCAACTCGGCCAGGGCGGTCAGGTCCCGTTCCCGGGCCGCCTCGGCACGCGACCGGGAGTCGCCGAGCCGGTCGGTCTCCGCCTTCGCCGACCGGGCGGCGGCGCCCAGTTCGGCCAGGCGGCGGGCGGCGGCGTTGCGGTGACTCTCCGCCTCCCGCTTGGCGGCGGCGGCGTGCTGTACCACCTCCTTGGCGGCGGCCACCTCGGCCCGCGCCTGCACGAGTTGGTCACGCAGGTCGGCACTGCTCCGTTCGGCGGTGAGCCGGTTGGCCCGGGCCTCCTCGACCGCCGCCTGCACCTCGATGTAGCTGGGGGCCTTCGCCGAGCCGCCGGCCGCCGCGTACGCCCCGACGACGTCACCCTCCCGGGTGACCGCGCGCAGCTCGGGGTTGACGGTGACCACCTCGGCCGCGGCGGTCAGGTCGTCGACCAGCACCACGTCGCGCAGCGCCCGGTGCACCGCCGGACGGATCTGGGCGTCGCAGTCCACCAGGTCGGGGGCCCAGTGCGCGCGGTCGGGCAGCTTGGGACGCAGCGCGTCGGCCGAACCGGACATCCCCGGCCCGGCCGGGCTACCGACGAGCAGGCCGGCCCGCCCGGCGTCGGAGATCTTGAGCAGGCGCATCGCCTCGACCGCCTCGTCCACCCCGCTGACCGCGACCGCGTCGGCGAGCCCGCCGAGCGCGGCGGCCAGCGCGGCCTCGTGGCCGGGGGCGACCGTGAGCAGGCCGGCGAGACCGCCCAGCAGACCGGGCACCTGGTCGGCGCGGGCCAGCAGCGCGCCGGCGCCGTCCTTGCGACGCAGGCCCAGGGCGAGCGCTTCCTCCCGCGCCTTCCAGGTGGCGGCGTCCTTCTCCGCCGCCCGCTCGGCGTCGGAGAGCGACCGGACGGTGGCCTGTGCCTTCTCCTGGGCGCCGACCGCCTCGGCGTGCCGGGTGTCCAGGTCGGCGTTGTCGCGGTCCGCCTCGGTGGACTGCTCGGCGACCGCGTCCAGGTCGGCCTGGGCGCGCTCGGCGCGGGCCAACGCGTCGGTGTGCGCGGCGGCGAGTCGTTCGATCTCCTCACCGGCGCTGGTGGTCCGGGCGCGCGCGGAGTTCACCTGCCCGGTGAGCCGGGCCAGCCCCTCGCGCCGGTCGGCGATCGCCTTCGCCGCGGCGACCAGTTCCCGCTCCGCCGCGGCGAGCTGGCGTTCCAGCTCCTGGCGGTGCTCGACCGCCTCGGCGAGCCGGATCTGGTCGTCGGTGAGTGCCGCGCGCAGCTCCTCCTCCTGCTCGCGGATCCGCTCGGCCTCGGCCTCCAACTGCTCCGGGTCCCGGCCGGGACGCTCGTCGTCGGGGGTCGCGCTGAGGTGCCGCAGCCGTTCCAGCGCGAGCTGCTCGATCGAGCGGAACCGTTCCTGGAGGGCGGAGAGCTTGTACCAGGTGTCCTGCGCGGCGGCCAGCAGCGGCGCGTCGGAGGCCAGCGCCTCCTCCAACTCGCCGAGGCGGAACTGCACCTCGGCGTGCTCGGCCTCCACCTGCTCGCGTCGCTGGCGCAGCGCCGTCTCGTCGGCGATCTCCTTGTCCAACGTGGTGCGCAGGGTGGCCAGGTCGTCGGCGAGCAGCCGCAGCCGCGCGTCCCGCAGGTTGGCCTGGATCACGGCGGCCCGGCGGGCCACCTCGGCCTGCCGGCCGAGCGGCTTGAGCTGGCGGCGCAGCTCGGCGGTGAGGTCGGTGAGCCGGTTCAGGTTGGTCTGCATCGCGTCGAGCTTGCGCAGCGCCTTTTCCTTGCGCTTGCGGTGCTTGAGGACGCCGGCCGCCTCCTCGATGAACGCCCGCCGGTCCTCCGGCTTGGCGTGCAGCATGCCGTCGAGCCGGCCCTGGCCGACGATGATGTGCATCTCCCGGCCGATGCCGGAGTCGGAGAGCAGCTCCTGGATGTCGAGCAGCCGGCAGGAGTCGCCGTTGATCTCGTACTCGCTCTCGCCGGAGCGGAACATCCGGCGGGTGATGGAGACCTCGGTGTACTCGATCGGCAGGGCGCCGTCGGTGTTGTCGATGGTCAGCGTCACCTCGGCCCGCCCGAGCGGGGCCCGACCGGCGGTGCCGGCGAAGATGACGTCCTCCATCTTGCCGCCCCGCAGGGCCTTCGCGCCCTGTTCACCGAGCACCCAGGCGATGGCGTCGACGACGTTGGACTTGCCGGAGCCGTTCGGGCCCACCACGCAGGTGATCCCCGGCTCCAGCTTGAGCGTCGTCGCGGAGGCGAAGGATTTGAAGCCCTTCACCGTCAGGCTCTTGAGATGCACGTCCCGATCCTCGTCCGGTGGCCGCCGTACCGTCGCCCGGCTGCGCGGACCCTGGTAAACCCGCAGAGTAACCCGGCAGCGGGTGGCCCACCCGACGCGACCCGCCTCTGCCGGCGTCCGGGGCCGGGCAGAGATGCGCGCCGGCACACATCGTGTCGGCGCGCTGCTGTGCGGTGGTGCTATTCGGTTGTGGCGACCAGGTGGGTCAGGTCAGTGCCGGCTCGGCCAGACGGAGCAGATCGTCCGTCTCCGCCGCGGCCGCCGCGAGCCGATCGTTCTCGGCACGCAGACGGGTGACCTCGAACTCCAGTGACTGAACCCTGGAACGCAGTCGGGTGACCTCGTCGAGCAGACGCCGGTCGGGCGCCGCACCTACGTGGCCATAGAGGGCCTTCGCCATTTTGACTCCTTGATATGCGCTGCCGGAGAGGCCGGCCAACGCGCGCCCTGGTGTACGCGACTACCACTCCCACGGATTCTGGGCATGGCCGGGCGCGACTGGCGACACATACATATTGAGCCGGGAGCCCCTGATTCGTCAAGTTCTCGCAGGCCGTAGATCATCTCGACGTCGGCCCGACCGGTCACCGGCGGCTGCCACGAGGCGCGGACACGCTCTGTCCGGACGCCTCGACTCTACGCGCCGGTTCGGTGGATTACCTCACCCGGATGTACAGGGTCCTCTTAACTCTTCCTTAGCCGGATTGCTGCCCCCAGGGGCGACACGTAGCGTCACCTCGGCCCGTACCCGACCCGTGGAGGCGACAGGCGTGCACGGCTGGAACAACCCGCGCGACCCGGAGGGCGACCCTCGTCGACCGGAACACCCGACCGAGGACCCGGCCTGGCTGACCGACCGTCCCGCACCGAGGTCGGCCTACCTCTTCGGTGACGAACCGGGGAGTTCGACCGACCGCTGGTACGACGACCAGCCGACTGAGCAGTGGCAACCGGACGCCGCGCACTCCGCCCGGTCGGAGGACACCGACCGGCGGTCCGGTCAGCACCACCACGCCGTCGAGCCGGAGACCGGGTACTACGAGCCGACCGACCGTGGCTGGACGCCGGACGGGCCCGGCAGGCGGGACATCCCCGGGTGGCCCGCACCGGCCGACCCCGACCGGCCCGCTCGGCACGCCGCACCCGAGGCCGACCACCACGGCGCCGACTGGGACACCCGGCGGTACGACGCTCCGGCCGGGCCCGCCTCGGGCTTTCCGGCCGCCTCGGCCCAGGACCGCTACGACGGGTACGCCCCGATCGCCGGCCACGGCCGGTACGACGCCACCGGCGACCACGGCCGGTACGGGGCGACGGCCGACCAGGGCCGCTACGACATGACCGTCGAAGGCCGGTACGACTCGGTCGTCGAGGGCGGGTACGGGGCGGCTGCCGGCCCGTACGGTGGCACCGGCGACCACGGCCGGTACGGCGTGCCGGCGGAGCAGGGGGGCACCGCCGACCAGCCGCACGAGCCGGCCGGCCCCGACGATCGCGGAGAGCGACGCACGTGGCGGCGTCCGCTGGTGCTGGGCGGTGCCGCCGCCGCGGCCACCCTCGTGGTGAGCATCGGCGTGGCGGCCCTCGCGCTGCCCGGCGACGACAAGACGGCCGACCGCACCGCCGCCGACATCCCCGCCGCCACCGCGCCGGCCCTGGCGGACGAGACGCCGGACCTGGCGCTCGACCCGACCGACTCCCCGAGTCCCAGCCCGAGCCCGAGCGTCTCGCCGAGCAGCGCGTCACCGTCGCCGTCGCCGAGTCGGGCCAGCAGCAGTCCCACCCCGGCGGCGGCGCGCACCACCGCGCCCTCGCGGCAGAACGCCGACCGGCAGGGCAGCCCCAACCGCGCCAGCACGCCGAGCGCCAC
Organism: Micromonospora sp. NPDC023869; assembly: GCF_055559695.1. Taxonomy (NCBI): domain Bacteria; kingdom Bacillati; phylum Actinomycetota; class Actinomycetes; order Micromonosporales; family Micromonosporaceae; genus Micromonospora; species Micromonospora sp. NPDC023869. Next base: position 148,964 of record NZ_JBVHKD010000005.1, on the reverse strand, counting down.
CCCCTCCTCGGGTGCCACCTCGCAGGCGGCGGAGGTCGTACGGCTGGTCAACGTCGAGCGGGCCAAGGAGGGCTGCGGCGCGCTCAGCATCGACGACAAGCTGATGACCGCCGCCCAGCGGCACAGCCAGGACCAGGCCGACACGCAGAACATGTCGCACACCGGCAGCGACGGCAGCAGTCCCGGGGACCGGATCGACCGGGCCGGCTACACCTGGCGCACCTTCGGCGAGAACGTGGCGTGGAACCAGCGCACCCCGGCTGCGGTGATGGACGCCTGGATGAACAGCGAGGGGCACCGGGCGAACATCCTCAACTGCGCGTTCACCGAGATCGGCGTCGGCGTGGCCAGCAGCAACGGGCCGTACTGGACGCAGGTCTTCGCCGCCCCGCGCTGAGGCCGCGACGCCGGTCCCGGCCGGACTGCGAGTCCTGATCGGGTCTGTCCTCGTTTGACCGGGTGAGGTACGCGTCGGCGTACCTCACCCGGGCGGTCTGACGCCGCCCCGCGACGTGCGGAGACGGCGATGCGGATCGGGGTGGGTCGGACGCGGTGGGTACGCCGGGTGCTACCGGCCGGCCTGGCGCTGGCGGTCCTCGCCGCCACCGTCGCCTGCCGGCCCCCACGCCCGCCGCCCGGCGCACCCACGAGCTGGCCGGCGGCCTCGGCGCGCCACTGGCAGTGGCAGTGGCAACTGCACGGCGAGCTGGACCCGGCGGTCCCGGCGAACGTGTTCGTGCTCGACCCGGTCCGCACCACCGCCGCGCAGACCGCCACGCTCCGCGCCCGCGACACCCGACTGGTCTGCCAGGTGCACGTCGGGTCGGTGCACCCCGACGATCCGGACGCCAGCCGGTACCCGGCCGAGGTACGCGGGACCACGTCCACCGGCACCGGCCGCACCTGGCTGGACGTACGCCGGTGGGACGTGCTGCGTCCGGTGCTGGCCGACCGGTTCCGGCTGTGCCGCGGCAAGGGCTTCGGCGCGGTGCTGCTGGCCGACGCCGACGGGTACGCCCGGCGTTCCGGGTTCCCGTTGGACTTCGACCACCAGCTCCGGTTCAACCGTCAGGTGGCGGCGCTGGCCCGTACCCTCGACCTCTCCCCCGGCCTGCTCGATGCTCTGCCGCAGGTCGCCGCGCTCGCGCCCGACTTCGACTTCGCGGTCGACGAGGAGTGCGTTCGGCTGGCGCGGTGCGAGAAGCTGCTGCCCTTCGTCGACGCCGGCAAGCCGGTCTTCCACGTCGAGTACACCGGCGACACGGCGGACTTCTGCGTCACCAGCGTCGGCTACGGCTTCGCGTCCATCCGCAAGAACCGTGCCCTGGACGCCTGGCGGCTGCCCTGCCCGGCACCCTGAACCGGACCCGCGCACCGACCGGGCCGCGCCGACTCGTGATCAGCCGCGCAGCGAGCCCCGGGGGCGCGGCTGGCAGCGGGGGCAGCTGTACGAGGAACGGTTCATGAACGCCTCCCGCCGGATCGGCGCACCGCAGCGGTGACAGGGCTGCCCCTGGCGGCCGTACGCGTTCAACGACCGGTCGAAGTAGCCGCTCTCGCCGTTGACGTTGACGTAGAGCGCGTCGAAGCTGGTGCCACCTGCGGTGATCGCCTCGGCGAGCACGTCCCGGACGTGGCCGAGCAGTCGCCGGGCGGCCGGGCCGGTCAGCGCGTCGGTGGGCCGGACCCCGTGCAGGCCCGCGCGCCACAGTGCCTCGTCGGCATAGATGTTGCCCACGCCGGAGATCAGCGTCTGGTCCAGCAGCGCGCGCTTGACCTCGGTGCGCCGTCGCCGCAGCGCGGCCACGAACTCGTCGTCGGAGAACTCCGGGTCCATCGGGTCCCGGGCGATGTGCGCGATCTCGACCGGCAGCCCGGCACCGCCCTCGCTCACCGACAGCCCGCCGAACGTCCGCTGGTCGACGAAGCGCAGCTCCGGTCCGTCGTCGGTGAACCGGAACCGCACCCGCAGGTGCGCCTCGTCGGGGGTGCCCGCCGGTTGCAGCAGCAACTGCCCGGACATCCCGAGATGCCCGATCACGGCGTCGCCGCTGTCCAGCGGGAGCCACAGGTACTTGCCTCGCCGCCGTACGTCGAGCACGGTCCGACCGGCCAGCACGTCGGCGAAGTGGACGCCGCCCGGCTGGTGCCGCCGTACCGCCCGGGGATGGCGTACCTCGACCACGTCGATCCGGCGGCCGGTGACCCAGCGGGCCAGGCCCTGCCGGACCGTCTCCACCTCGGGCAGCTCAGGCACGGTGCGCCTGGACCTCGCCGACCGTCTCGGCCCGCCCGTCGACGGTCACCGCGTCCTGCTCGGCGGCTGGGTCGGTGATCTCCTCGGCCGGGCTCGACTCCGCCTCGGCGTCCGCGGTCAGCATCCGCCAGGCGGACTCGGCCGCCCGCTGCTCGGCTTCCTTCTTGCTGCGCCCGTCGGCACCGCCGTACCGGTTCCCGGCCACCACCACCCAGGCGGTGAAGGTCTTGAGATGGTCCGGGCCGGTGCCCTCGATACGGTATTCCGGGACCCCGAGCCCGAGCGCGGCGGTCAACTCCTGGAGGCTGGTCTTCCAGTCCAGCGCGGCACCGCGTCCGGCCGACTCGGCCATCAGCGGGTCGAACAGCCGGTGGATCACGATCGCGGCGGTGTCCAGCCCGTACTGGAGGTAGATCGCACCGAGCAGCGCCTCCAGGGTGTCGGCGAGGATGCTCGCCTTGTCCCGCCCGCCGGTGGTCTCCTCACCCTTGCCCAGCAGCAGGTACGGGCCGAGGCCGTCCGGGCCCAGGCCACGGGCCACCTCGGCGAGGGCGCGCATGTTCACCACACTGGCCCGCAACTTGGCCAACTGCCCCTCGGGCAGGTCCGGATGGTTGTGGAAGAGCGCGGTGGTGATCACCACGCCGAGCACCGAGTCGCCGAGGAACTCCAGCCGCTCGTTGGTGGGCAGACCGCCGTTCTCGTATGCGTACGAGCGGTGGGTGAGTGCGCGCTCCAGCAGGTCCGGGTCCAGCGTCACGCCGAAGGCGGCTTCCAGGTGGCCGACGGAGGGCCTCCGCCGCTTGTCGTTGCTCATGATGTGCGTACCTCGGTGTCGGTGGTGCGGTCGGTGCGGTGGCCGGCGAGCAGCGCGGCGACCCGGTCGGTGGCGTCGCGTCGCCAGAGGTGGGCGGCCAGGGCGATGCCGGAGGAGATGTCGTCGGGGCGGGCGGCGCCGTGGCAGACGACCACCGTCCCACCCACGCCGAGCAGGGCGGCCGCCCGGGGCGCACCCCCGCCGGGTGGCGGTCCACCGGCCATCGCGTACGCGCCCTCGATGGCTTTGAGCAGCACGTTACCGGTGAACCCGTCGGTGACCACCACATCGGCACGCGTGCCGACGCAGACGTCGTACCCCTCCACCATGCCCACGTAGCGGGCGTCGGCGGGCAGGGTCACGGTGCTGAGCACGGGATCGGTGAGCCGGCGGGCCCGGTCGCCCTTGCCGGCCTCGGTGCCCACCGAGAGCAGGCCCACCCGGGGTGCGACGACACCGTGGGCGGCAGCGGCGTACGCGGCCCCGAGCACGGCGTGCCGGGCCAGCGTGGCCGGGTTGGGTTCGAGCGAGCCGCCGACGTCGAGCAGCACCACCGGTCCGGAGACGGCGGGCAGGACGGCGGCGAGCGCCGGGCGTCGGACCTCGGGCCAGCGACCCAGGCCGAGGGCGGCGGCGGCGACCGTCGCGCCGGTGGAGCCGGCGGAGACCAGCGCGTCGGCCTGGCCCGCGTGCACGGCGGCGACGGCCGTACGGACGGTGGAGTCGGTGCGTGCGGTGACGACCTCTTCGGCCATGTCGACGGCGGTCCGGGCGGGCCGGACGGTGACCCGGGCGCGTTCGGCCGGGTCGAGGGCATGGACCAGCGCGCCGGCCACCTCGGTCGGGCCGACGAGCAGCAGATGCAGGTGAGGGTCGGCGCGCACCGCCCGCAGAGCGCCGTCCACCACGACGGCGGGAGCGTCGTCCCCGCCGAGGAGGTCAACGGCGATCCGTGCGGTGCCCGGCTCCGTCGCGACGCCGGCCGGTAAGAGCCGGCCGGCGTCGGCGGGAGTGCCGGGCGATCGCCGGGGTGTGCGCGTCGCCCGACCCGTGGTCGGAGACGTCACTCGGCGTCCGGGTCAGACCTCGAGGACCTGGCGGCCGTTGTAGGTGCCGCAGACGGAGCAGGCGGCGTGCGGCAGCTTGGCGGACTTGCACTGCGGGCAGGCCACGGTCGCGACCGCCGCGGCCTTCCAGTTCGCCCGGCGGGACCGGGTGTTGCTGCGCGACATCTTGCGCTTGGGGACGGCCACGGTTCTTACTCCTCTGTACGGGTCAGTTGCGACAGGCCCGCCCAACGCGGGTCGATCTGCTGGTGGCTGTGATCGGCCGGCAGATCGTCCAGGTGTACCCCACATTCGGGGCACAGGCCCGGGCAGTCCTGGCGGCAGAGCGGGTTGGTCGGCAGTGCGAGCACCACCGCGTCCCGCACCGCCGGTTCCAGGTCGATCAGGTCTCCCTGCATCCGGCCGACCTCGTCATCCTCGGTGGTGACGTCCGTGGTGCTGTTCTCGTACGCGTACAGCTCCTGGATCGTCACCGACACCGAGTCGTTGATCTCGCGCAGGCAGCGACCGCACTCGCCCCGGACCTGACCGCTGACGGTCCCCGAGACGAGCACGCCCTCGGACACCGACTCCATCCGCAGATCGAGGTCGAGGTCCGCGCCCTCCGGCACGCTGATCAACTCCACGCCGAGGTCCGCCGGTGCCGGGACCACCCGTGTGACGGTACGCAACGCACCAGGCCGGCGCGGTAGCTCCCTCGTGTCGAGGACCAGCGGCGACCTGGGGTCGAGTGAAATGGGTGAGTTCTTGGGCATAGTCAGACTCCGGCCGGTGAGAGGCCGACAAACGAGGTTACCTGCACCGGCGGCCCACCGTCGAACCGGGGCCGGCCTGGGCTACCCCGGCGTCGGCAGGGATGCCAGCGGCGGCACCTGCCGGGACGGACGCCACCGGGCCGCGTCGGCGGCAGGCTCGGCGGCGGTACGCCCGCTCCGGCGGGTACCGACCGTGGGGTCAGAAGGGCAGCGGGCGCTCCGCCTCGTCACCGCCGAAGGTGCCGATCTCGCGCAGCGCGTGCATCTTGTCCCGGCCGCGTTCGATGGAGGCCAGCGCCCGGGTGAGGAACTGCTCGAAGTTGGCCAGGGCGGTGTCGACGTAGTCGTCGACCTCCTCGCGCAGGCGCTGCGCCTCGGCACGCGCCTCGGCGATGATCCGGGCGCCCTCGTGCTCTGCGGAGACCGTGATCTCGTTCACCGAGACCAGGCGGGCGTGTTCCGCCTCACCCTCGCTGATGATCCGGTCCGCCTCCCGCTTGCCCGCCTCCATGATCTTGTCCCGCTCCTCCAGCAGGGCGGCGGCGCGGCGCAGGTCGGCAGGCAACTCGGCGCGCAGTTCGTCCAGGGCCGCGATCATCTCGCCCCGATCGACCATGCAGTTGTTGCGCGACATGGGCACGGAGCGCGCCTGCTCCACCATGGCGATCATTTCGTCGATGCGGTCGAGCGGGTCCACCGGTACCTCACTCCTGTCGTTCGTCGGGCCGACCTACATCATGCGGGCTGCGGCCAAGTTCCCGCTTCATCCAATGATGTCGTCCCGACACCCCCGCGACACCCCACCCCTCCCCCGGCGCGTCGCGCTCGGCCCCCTCGGCGGCACCGGCGGCAGGGTGCCGCCGGACGCCGACGACGGCCCGGGGTCGCGGCGCGTACCGCGTCAGGACGGCGGGGTCAGGCGGGCCTTCAGCGCCTCGCGGACCAGGTCGGGGACGTGCGGACTGACGTCGCCGCCCCACTTGGCCACGTCCTTGACGAGGCTGGAGGAGAGGAAGGAATAGAGCGGGTTGGTCGGCATGAACAATGTCTCGACCCCGGCGAGGCCGATGTTCATCTGGGCCATCTGCAACTCGTAGTCGAAGTCGCTGACCGCCCGGATGCCCTTGATCAACACCGTCGCCCGCTGGGCCCGGCAGAAGTCCACCAGCAGCCCGCGAAACGACTCCACGCGGACGTTGTCGTAGGAGGCGGTCACCTCGCGGAGCATCTCGATCCGCTCCTCGACGGTGAACACGCCCGTTTTCGACTGGTTGATGAGCACACCGACGATCACCTCGTCGAACAGTCGGCTGGCCCGACCGATGATGTCGAGGTGACCGTTGGTGACCGGGTCGAACGAGCCGGGACACACCGCACGTCTCATGATCGGCGACCGTACCAAAGGGTGGTCTCGCCGTACCGGCGACTGCGCAGGCCAGTGACGCCTTCCACCCACTCGACCGGGTTGCCGCGACTGGAGCGCTCGACCACCAGCAAGGCGTCCGGCGCGAGCCAGCCGCCGTCGACCAACCCGGCGAGCATCGCGGTGACGCCGTCGTCCGGCAGCGCGTACGGCGGGTCGGCGAAGACCACGTCGTACGGGTCACCCTCCGGCCCGCCGGCCAACACGGTGGCGACCTTGCCGGTGACCAGTCGCGCCGCGGGCCCGGCGCGCAGCACCGCGATGTTCTCCCGGATCACCCGGGCGGCACGCGCGTCGGACTCGACCAACAACACGTGCGCGGCCCCCCGGGACAGCGCCTCCAGGCCGACCGCGCCGGATCCGGCGTACAGGTCGGCGAAGCGCGCCCCGTCCAGGTCGACCTCCGCCTGCACCGCGCTGAACAACGCCTCCCGAACCCGATCCGAGGTCGGCCGGGTGCCGGCACCCGGCGGCGCGGCGATCCGCCGACCACCGAGGCTCCCGGCCACGATCCGGGTCACCCTTCGCTCCTGCTCATGCCCCTGACGCTACGCGAGGACACGATGACCGTGGCGACGAGCACGCGGCCCCGGACGCCCGTCGACTGTCCGATCCGGACGCGAACAGCCCTCGATCGATCACCGGCCGTATATCAATGATCTCGCATTCATAACATCATCCTTAGCCCCCGCTGAGGACTGTCCCGTTCCACACGATCTCGCTAGGGTCTGCCCCGGTGCCGGCGTTCTGACGCCGCCGGCCATCGACACGGGCGGCACCTCCCCCGGCGCGGCACACTCCGCCGGCGTCGTCCTGTCCCGCCCGTGCCGACCCGACGCTTCTTCACCCCGGGAGTACGCGTGATCCGACCCAAGCTGTCGCTCCGGCGGCCGCTGGCTGTCCTGGCAGCCGCCCTCATCGGCTCGACCGGAGCAGTGGCGCTGGCCAGCCCGGCCAGCGCTCACCACACCACCATCTCCGCCACCGTCGCCTGCGACCAGCGCAGCGGCGAGCGGGTGATCACCTGGAAGGTGGTCAACAGCGAGCGCCGGAAGACCGCCACCATCACGAACGTGACGGCCAACCCGGCGACCACGGTCGTGCTCGCCCCCGAGGGTGCCGACGCTGCCGAACTCAAGGGCACGGCGATCCCGAAGGCCGGTTTCGTCGAGGGCGTCCAGCGCGTGCCCGGCGACACCACGAGCGCCACGCTGACCGTGGACGCGGCCTGGTTCCAGGAAGGCGACTCTCGGCGGAACAAGGCGCCGAGGTCGTCGGACTCCAAGACCATCAAGCTCGACGCCGACGGCGCGTGCGCCCCGGCGCCGAAGTGTGTCGACGCCAGCGCCGCCAAGTACAGCCACACGTTCGACGGCCCGAAGGGCACGGCGACCGTGAAGCTGGAGGGCGACCAGCCGCTCTGCGGTGACGCGAAGCAGTACTTCACGCTGGTGTCGTACTTCGCGCCGCGCCCGCAGTTCGCCACCCCGCAGTACGTCTACGGCACCCCTGCCAGCGACTACCTCGGCGGCACCCAGACCGAGATCGAGCTGAACGTCGGTGTTCCGGACTGTCACACCCAGGTCGACCTGATCTGGGGCGGCGTGGACGAGGTCATCGACCCGCTGGTCGAGAACGGCGAGCGCTACGGCAACAAGAAGCTCGGCGAGAAGGGCGCGCCCGGCAACCGCTCGTCCGGCCCGCAGGGCTGGTACAACGGCGGCAGCAAGAACTGCACCACCCCGGCGTCCACCTTCGCCTCCGCCTGCGACGGCACGGTGGCCGTCTCGCTGAGCAACGACGGCTCGCTCTCCCGGTACGCCGTCGAGTTCGAGGTGCGCGGCGAGAACGGCTGGTCCAAGAAGGTCACCGTCGAGCCGGGCAAGGCCGACAACGAGACCGTGGTGCCCGCCGAGAACGCCGGCGCGATCGAGGTCCTGGTCGACGGCAAGGTGATCGAGGGCGGCACGTACAAGTGGCAGCGCCCCGAGGACTGCCCGCTGCCGACCGTCACCACCGACGCCGACTGCGAGACCTTCGCGCTGACCGCCTCGAACCCGGAGGGTGGCGTGCCGGTCAAGGTGGACTTCACCTACGGCGACAAGACCGAGAGCCGGACCGTCGCGCCCGGTACCTCGGAGAAGGTCACCTTCAAGGCCGGTGACGACGAGGCGGCCCTGGTCGTCCTCCCCGACCTCGGTCTGGAGCTCGAGGTCGTCTACGCCCCCGAGGGCTGTGGCGGTGGTGGCGGCGGCGAGGAGCCCCCGGGCCTGCCGGTGACCGGTGCGGCGGCCGGCGGCATCGCCGCGGGCGCGATCGCCCTGCTGGCGGTCGGCGCGGTGCTGTTCGTGATGGCCCGGCGGCGTCGGATCCACTTCACCGCCTGAGCCGAGCTGAGGGGTCCCTCCCGCGACTGAGGCGGGACCCCAGCGAAGCCTGAATCCGAGGGCGCGTCGACCACCCGGTCGGCGCGCCCTCGGCGTAGGCGCCCCTGCCCGGTCCCGGCACACTTCGCGGCCCATGGTCGTGCTCGATCCAGGATCGAGTGCCTTCCACGTCGCGCCGAGGCCACTCGATCCCCGATCGAGCGTGATCACTCGGCGCAGGCGCTCGGCGCAGGCACTCGGCGCAGGTGATCAGCGCAGGTGATCAGCGCAGGTGATCAGCGCAGGTGATCAGCGCAGGTGATCAGCGCAGGTGATCAGCGCAGGTGATCAGCGCAGGTGATCAGCGCA
>NZ_JBVHKD010000005.1:0-139811 GCF_055559695.1 Micromonospora sp. NPDC023869 | reverse complement strand
AGGTGCTCGGCGCAGGTGCTCAGCCCTTTTCGAGGTACTCCGCGCGGTCCGCGTCGACCAGGGCGGCGACCGACGCGGCCAGGGCTGGGTGCCGGGCCAGGTCGGGGTCCTCCTCGACCATCTCGATCGCCTCCGTCCGCGCGTCACGGATCAGGTCCGCGTCGCGCAGCAGCGACAGCAGCCGCAGGTGCGAGCGGCGGCCGGACTGCGTCGCGCCCAGCACGTCGCCCTCCCGCCGTTGCTCCAGGTCGAGCTCCGCGAGCTTGAAACCGTCGGTGGTGGAGGCGACCGCATCCAGGCGTTCCCGGGCACTGCTGCCCTCGGTCGCCTCGCTCACCAACAGGCAGAGCCCGGGTGCGCTGCCCCGGCCCACCCGGCCGCGGAGCTGGTGCAACTGGGAGACGCCGAACCGGTCGGCGTCCAGCACCACCATCATCGTCGCGTTGGGCACGTTCACGCCGACCTCGACCACGGTCGTGGCCACCAGGACGTCCAACTCCCCGGCGGCGAAGGACCGCATCACCGCGTCCTTCTCGTCGGCTGGCAGTCGACCGTGTAGGACGCCGATGCGTACCCCATGCAGTGGTCCCTCGGCCAGCAGCGGAGCGACCTCGGTCACCGCAAGCGGCGGACGGCGGCCGTTGTCGTCCAGTTCCGGCGGCTCCTCGTCGCCGCCGGGCTTCGCGTCCGCCTCCCCGATCCGGGGACACACCACGTACGCCTGATGCCCCTTGCCGACCTCCTCGCGCAGTCGGCGCCAGGCCCGGTCGAGGAAGGCGGGCTTCTCGGCGGCCGGCACCACGTGCGAGGCGATCGGCGAACGGCCCTGCGGGAGCTGGGACAGCGTGGAGATCTCCAGGTCGCCGTAGACCGTCATGGCCACCGTCCGGGGGATCGGCGTGGCGGTCATCACCAGCACGTGCGGCGGCTGGTCGGCCTTGGCCCGCAACGCGTCCCGCTGTTCGACGCCGAACCGGTGCTGCTCGTCGACCACCACCAGGCCCAGGTCGGCGAAGTCGACGCCCTCGTAGAGCAGGGCGTGGGTGCCGAGCACGATGCCCGCCGCACCACTGGCGACCTCGGCGAGGGCCCGCCGCCGGGCCGCCGCGCCCAGGGAGCCGGTGACCAGTTCCACCCGGGTGGCCTGCTCGGCGGCACCGAGCTGACCTGCCTGTGCGAGCGGGCCGAGCAGGTCGAGCATGCCCCGGTGGTGCTGGGCGGCGAGCACCTCCGTCGGGGCCAGCAACGCCGCCTGACCGCCCGCGTCCACCACCTGGAGCATGGCCCGTAGCGCCACCACCGTCTTGCCGGAGCCGACCTCGCCCTGCAACAGGCGGTGCATCGGATGGTCGGTGGCCAGGTCCGCCGCGATCTCCACGCCGACGTCGCGTTGGCCGCCGGTGAGCTGGTACGGCAACCGGGCGTCGAACGCGTCCAGTAGCCCGCCCTGCCGTGCGGGGCGGGCCCGGGCCGGCCAGGCGGCGGCCTGCTGCTTGCGGCGGACCAGGGTCAACTGCACGGCGAACGCCTCGTCCCACTTCAATCGGCGCCGGGCGCGGTACAGGTCCTCGCGGCTGGACGGCCGGTGGATCTCGCGCAGGGCGACGTCGAGGCCGATCAGGTTGCGGGTGGCTCGCACGGTGGCGGGCAACGGGTCCTCCGGCGGCTCCACCGTGTCCAGCACCACCCGTACGCAGCGGGCGATCACCCAGGTCGGTACGGCGGCAGCCGCCGGGTAGACCGGGATCAGCGCACCGGCGAACTCCTCCACCTGCTCGTTGGCCGCGGCCTCCCCGTCGGTCTGGTCGCCGAGCAGCACGTACTCGGGTCCGTTGAGCTGCCGCTTGCCACGGAACTCGGTGACCTTGCCGGCGAACATGCCCCACCGCCCCGGGCGCAGTTCCCGCTCCCGCCATGCCTGGTTACCGAAGAAGGTGAGGGTGAGCGTGCCGCCGGAACCGTCGCCGACGGTCACCTCCAGCAGGTTGCCCCGACGCTGACGCATCGGGCGTACCGCGGTGCGCTGCACCTGGGCCAGCACGGTGACCTGCTCCCCGACGTCGAGCGCGCGGATGTCGGTGTGCTCGCCGCGCTCGTCGTACCGGCGCGGGAAGTGATAGAGCAGGTCACCGGCGGTGTGCAGGTCGAGGTGACCGGCGAGCGCCTTGGCGGTCCGGTCACCGACGAGCTTCTTGAGCGGCGTGTCCACGGTGGACGCATCCGAGGTCATTCGACACCTACCAGCAGGGGATAATGCGGCTGTCCGCCCGGATACGTGTGCACCTCCACGAAGGGCCACCGGCCGACGATGTGCGTACGCACCGCCTCGGCCAGCCCGTCCGGCGCGTCCGCGCCGACGAGCAGGGTGACCAGTTCGCCGCCGCCGCCGAGCATCCGGTCGACCAGGGCGACGCTGGTCTGCACCAGATCGGTGCCGATCAGGTGCACCTCCCCCTCGACCAGGGCGAGTACGTCACCGGCGCGGCACGGACCGGCGACGGTGAGCGCGTCCCGTCCGGCCCGGCACACCTCCGCGTGCCGGCAGGCCCCGGCGGCCTCGGCCATCGCGATCACGTCGTCCTCGAAGCGCCGGCTCGGGTCACGGACGGCGAGCGCGGCGAGCGCCTGCACCGGTGACCGGGTGGGCACCACGCTGACCTTCACGCCCGACCGGTGTGCCTCCACCGCGACCTGGTTCGCCACCGCCTGCGCCTTCGGGTCGTTGGGCAGCACCACGACCCGCGCCGCCCCGGTCGCGCGGACCGCGTCGAGCAGTTCGCCGGTGGACGGGTTGCCGGGCACCACCACCGCGCCCTCACCGGCCAGCAGCTCGGCGATGCCGGGCCCGGTGGCCACCACCACGGCCCCACGGCCGTCGGGCGCCGGACCCGGCGCGGCTGCCCGGACCGCGTCGGGCTCCGGCACCGCTGCGGAGGCCAGGGTCGCGCCGGGCGCCGCACCGGGGGCCGGAGTCGTGCCGGGGGCCGGGGCCGCGCCAGGGGTCGAGGTCGGGGCCGCGCCGGAGGGCGGAAGCGTACCGGGCGCCGAGGCCGGGCCGAAGGTGTTGTCGAGGGCTGAGGCGGCGTCGGAGGCCGGGGTCGCCTCGGGGACACGCTGGTCGGCGAAGCGGGTCACCGAGATTTGGTACGGGCGGCCGGCCACCACACCCGCCTCGATCGCCGCCCCGATGTCGTCGACGTGCACGTGCACCTGCCAGGTCCCGCCGGTCGGGCTGCCGTCGCCGACGACCACCAGGGAGTCGCCGAGCGCGTCCAACTCGTCGCGCATCCTCCGCACCGCCTCGGGCTCGGCGTCGAGGAGGAACTGCACCTCGTAGGCGTACCCGGCGGACGTGGTCTCCCGCGCGGCGGCCAGTGGCACCGGCCGGGGAGTCGGCGTGCAGGTCACCGGGGTCTCCCCGGTGACCACCTCGACCAACGCGTCCAGCAGCAGGCAGAACCCCCGCCCACCGGCGTCGACCACACCGGCCCGGGCCAACGCCGGCAGCTGCTCGGGCGTACGCGCCAGGGCCGTCGCCGCGCCGGACGCGGCGGCCCGCGTCACCGTGGGCAGCGCGCCGTCGACGGCCCGTGCGGCCGCGTCGGCGGCGGCCGACGCCACCGTCAGCAGGGTGCCCTCCTCCGGCCGGGCCACCGCCGCGTAGGCCGCCACGCTCGCCACGCGCAGGGCGGCGGCCAGCTCCCGTCCGCGCACCTCGGGGACGGGGCCCAGCGCGTCGGCGAGGCCGCGCAGGATCTGCGACAGGATCACGCCGGAGTTGCCCCGGGCCCCGAGCAGCGCGCCCCGGGCCAGCAGCCGCAGGGCGTGCCCGTGCGCGGTCGAGGTGCCGTCCGCCCCGGTGTCGAGATCCATCGCCAGGGCCTGCTGGGCCGAGGTGAGGGTGAGCACCAGGTTGGTGCCGGTGTCGCCGTCGGGCACCGGATAGACGTTGAGGTCGTCGATCTCCCGCTGGTGCCGCTTGAGCGTGGCCAGCCCGCTGGCACACCAGCGGCGCACGGCGGCGGCATCGAGGGTGTCCAGCACGGTGGAAGCCTACTGGCGTAGGGTGACAGTCGCCGGGCGTGTCACGTCGCGGCCGGATCCACGTGCCACTCAGCCCACATGCCACCCGGCCGGACCCGGGTGTCGCTCGGCCGGATCCGCCGTGTCGGGCGGCCGGGCTCCCGGTGGAGCCGGCCCTGGTGCCGGACGGTGGCCGCCGAGGCCGGGCCGGGGCCGATTGGGCAGCCGGTTCCACCATCGGGTACCCTGGCCAGGTTGCCCGGGCAGCACCTGCCGGCGACCTCATGAACGTTTCAAACCCAGGAGTATCCCGTGGCTAGCGTGTGCGACGTCTGTGGCAAGGGACCGGGCTTCGGCCACAACGTGTCCCACTCGCACCGGCGGACCAACCGCCGCTGGAACCCGAACATCCAGTCGGTGCGTACCCCCGCCGGTGGCGGCACGACCAAGAAGCTGAAGGTCTGCACGTCCTGCATCAAGGCGGGCAAGGTCGCCCGCGCCTGACGCGGGATCACACTGTCGTTCGATGCCGGTGGGCCGATGGCCCACCGGCATCGTCGTGTCCGCGCCCGGAAGGTCCGCACCGCCGGCACCGACTCGCGCCGGCAACGAACCGGCGGCATCGCCGTCGCGCCGGCACTGATGTTAGGAAGGGTCCCCTGCTATACACCAGGCGTTAGCAGGGGACCCTTCCTTACATCTCAGAACAGCTCAGAACAGCTCAGAGCGTGCGGCCGAACGACAGGCAGCCGGGCTCGGCGGCGTAGAAGCCGAAGTTGGGGATCCGCTCGTAGCCGGCACCGGTGTACATCGCGATCGCCTCGGGCTGCCGGTCGCCGCACTCCAGGATGAGGCGCTTGCGGCCGTGCTCGCGGGCCGAGCGCTCGATGGCCGCGAGCACCGTCCGGGCCACCCCTCGGCCACGGGCCTGCGGCGCGGTGTACATCCGCTTCAGCTCGGCGGTGTCGCCCTGGTCGCCGTGACTGCGCCAGCCGCCGCAGCCGACCGGCTGCCCGTCCAGGTGGGCGACCAGGAACGCCCCGGCCGGGGGCGCGAACTCGTCGGCGTCGACCGGGGTCTCGTCACCGCTGCCGCCGTAGCGGGCGCCCAGATCGGCCAGCGCGGCGGTGATCAACCGCTGCGCGACCGGGGAGTCGAAGGGCACCACGTGGATCTCGATCTGCTGCACAGGTAAAGGGTACGACCCAACCTGCCCCTTACCGGGCGGGGTCACCGGAAGTGATCCCAGCCGCCCGGACCGTCGAACGGTCGCCCGTCCACGGTCACTCCGGAGCCCTCCCCGACCCGGCCGACCACCCGCCAGTCGGCGGGCAGCGCCGTGGTCGGCGGGAAGGTCGCCACCAGGGCGTGATCGTCGCCACCCGCCAGCAACCAGGAGTACGGGTCGACGCCGAGAGCCTGCGCGGCGTCCCGCATCTGCGGCGGCACCTCGAAGGCGTTCCGGGTGAGGTCGACGGTCACCCCGCTGGCCCTCGCCACGTGCCCGAGGTCGGCGAGCAGCCCGTCGGACACGTCGATCATCGCGGTGGCACCGAGCCGGGCGGCCTGGGGCCCGGCCGGATAGGGCACCTCCGGCCGCCGGTACGCCTCGACCAGCAGCCGGGGCGTCCGGAACCCTCGGGAGAGCACGGTGAATCCGGCCGCCGCGTACCCGGTGCGACCGGCCAGGGCGACGAGGTCCCCGGGTCGCGCACCGGCCCGGGTCACCGGGGCACGACCGCCCAGGTCACCCAGGGCGGTGACCGCGATGGTCAGGGTGGGGCTGGCCGACATGTCCCCGCCCACCACGCTGGCGCCGACCTCGGCCGCCTCGGCACCGAGCCCGTCGGCGAGTTGCTCCACCCAGTCGGTGGCCGCGTCGGCCGGTACGCAGAGCGCCACCAGCAGCGCGGTCGGGTCGGCGCCCATCGCCACCACGTCCGCGAGGTTCGCCGCCGCCGCCCGGCGCCCGATGTCGTACGCGCCGGACCAGTCCCGGCGGAAGTGTCGCCCCTCCACCAGTACGTCCGTCGAGGCGACCACCCGGGCGTCGGGCGCGGCGACCACGGCCGCGTCGTCACCGGGGCCGAGCAGCACCGTGGAGCCGTACGACAGGCGGGAGGTCACCCGGTCGATCAGCCCGAACTCGCCGACACCCGCCACGCTCACGCCGCCGCTCCGTCACGCCCCGTGCCGACGGGGGACGTCGTCGCGTTGAGCCGCTCAGCTCGCTCGCTCACTGCTTCTCCTTGGCCACCGATAGGGATCACCCCTGGTCCGTAAGGTACTTTCTCCCTTCGGGCCGCTTGACGGCGGCGACGGAGGGAGGTCGAGCGTGGTACAGGCGTACATCCTCATCCAGACAGAGGTCGGTCGGGCACGTGACGTGGCCGGTCTCATCGCGGATCTCGCCGGTGTGGTCCGGGTCGACGCCGTCACCGGGCCGTACGACGTGGTCGTGCTCACCGAGGCCAACACCGTCGATGAGCTGGGCAAGCTCATCGTCAGCAACGTGCAGATGGTGCCGGGCATCACCCGCACCCTGACCTGTTCGGTGGTGCGACTGTAAGTGGACGAGACCACCGAGAAGCCGGCCGACGGCGACCGCACCGAGGGTGCGAAGAAGCCCGACCGGACCACTCGTTCCGCCGCGCTGATCGCCACCGCCGTGGCGCTGCCGGTGGCGCTGCTGGTGGGCGCGGTCGCCTGGGCCAATCTCCCGTCGAGCGAGCCGGCCGCCGCACCCACGGCGTCACCGAGCACGGCCGCTCCCCGGTCCACCAGCCCGGTCGAGATGGCGGCTCCGGAGCTGGCCGAACGACCGACCGTGGTCTGTCGCGCCCTGTTGTCACAGTTGCCGGACACGGTCCGCGAGCTGCCGCAACGGCCGGTCTCGGCCGGTCCCGAGCAGAACGCCGCGTACGGCGATCCGGCGTTGACGGTGGCCTGCGGTGCCGACCGGCCCGCCCTGGCCCGCGACGCGCATCTCTACCTGGTCAACTCGGTCTGCTGGTTTGCGGTGGAGGGGCCGGACGCGACGGAGCTGACCACGGTCGACCGGGAGACGGAGGTGACCCTGCGGGTGCCGCACTTCTACGGCGAGGCGTTGCAGTGGGCCGCTCCGATCTCCGCGACCATCGTCGAGTCGATCCCGTCGGGCGACTCGAAGCCCACCGGCTGCACCGCCTGACCCACCTGCCGACGGCGGGCCGCTCCGGTGGCGGGCCCGCCGCGTCGGGGTGGGGACTCAGTACTGCCCGGGTCCGCGGGTGAGCGCGGTGCGGATCAGCCGATCGACGAGCTTCGGGTACTCCAGGCCGGCCGCCGCCCACATCCGGGGGAACATCGACGTCGGCGTGAAGCCGGGCATCGTGTTGATCTCGTTGAGATAGACGTCCAGCTCCGGGGTGACGAAGAAGTCGGCCCGGGCCAGGCCGGCGCAGTCCAGGGCGGTGAAGGCCCGGACGGCGTAGTCGCGTACCTGCCGGGTGACCCGGTCGGGCAGGTCGGCGGGGAGGTCGTACTCGCAGGCCGACGCCGCGTCGATGTACTTGGCCTCGAAGTCGTAGAACTCGTAGTCGCCGACCACCCGCACCTCGGCGAGCACGGACGCCTCGGGCGTCCCGCCGGCCTCGCCCTCCAGCACGCCGCACTCGATCTCGCGACCGACGATGGCGCTCTCGACCAGCACCTTGTTGTCGATCTCCCGAGCGAAGGCGATCGCCGCCTCCAGGTCCGCCCAGTCGCTGACCTTGCTGACGCCGAACGAGGACCCGGCCCGCGAGGGCTTGACGAAGACCGGCAGGCCGAGCCGCTCCTTGTCCGCTTCGCTGAGCGTCATTCCGCTGCGCAGCACCGCGTACGGGACGACCGGGATGCCCTCGGCGGCGCAGAGCTTCTTGGTGAACTCCTTGTCCATCGCGGCGGCCGAGGCGAACACCTTCGCCCCGACGTACGGGATGCCGGCCATCTCCAGCATGCCCTGGATGGTGCCGTCCTCGCCGTAGGAGCCGTGCAGGACCGGGAAGACCACGTCCACATCGGCCAGCGCGCGGGGGCCGTCGGCCGGGTCGAGCACCAGCAGGCCGCTGCCGGTCGGGTCGGCGCGCAGCACGATGTCCACACCGGACGAAGCGGTGATCTCCGGCAGTTGACGCGCGCTGATCGCCAGTTGGGCGGGGTCGCCGTTGGTCAGCACCCACTGCCCGGCCCGGGTGATGCCCACCGGCACCACTTCGAACTCGTCGGGGTCCAGCGCGGCGAGCACGCTCCCGGCACTGACGCAGGAGATGCCGTGTTCCGGACTGCGGCCTCCGAAGACGATCGCCACGCGGGTCTTGCCTGGGGTGGTCACTGCGGTCACCTTTCCGGGACGCACTGCTGGCGCTCTCCCGGATGACCTTACTGTGCGTGGCGGGGCAGGGTGGCCGATACCCTGCGGGAACACGGGATGACAGCATTCGGTCAAGGCGGCATATACGGTGCGTTACCAGGCCAGGTCAGCCGACCAGTTCCCGCTCGCCGAACGCGTGCCGCCGGCCGATGGCGATCACCTTGACCCGCTGCCGGCCCGCGCGCACCATGCCCAGGGCCATGAACGCGCCGGCGATCCGGTCCGCCGCCTCCCGGCTGCTCGCGCCGACGACCTGGCGTCGGCGCTCCGGGGTGACCCGCTCGTTGCGTCCGTCCATCTCGTATGGACGGACGTCGGTCAGGACTACCAGGAAACGTGTCATCGCCGGCCGCCGAGGCGCTCGGCGCACACCCGCTGACCAGTTCGCACGTCGATTCCCTTCCGGTGGCCGACAACTGGCGCGGCACGCGGCGGTCGGGTACGGGGGAATAACCCGACCGCCGCGCGCCCCATCCCCTCCGGTCGCTCACCACCACCGTCGCCACGACAACCGGCGGTGAGGACGCGCTAACAGACTGACAGGTCCATGGGCATGAATGCAACTCTCACCGACGTTCTCTCATGTACAGAGTCCCAAATACGTGCGACCATCGATGCATGGCACCGAAGACCGCTCGCGCTCGCCGGTTGGGCCTCGCGCTGCGCCACCACCGGGAAGCCGCCGGCCTCACCTTGGAGGCCGCGGCGGACGAGATCAACAGCACCCGTAGCACGCTCTCCCGCTACGAGAACGCGCAGACACTGGTCAACCCCGCCACCGTGCGGGCGCTGCTCACCCTCTACGGCGTCAAGGCCGAGGACGTCGCCGCGGCCGTCGCGCTGGCCAAGGACGCGCGCAAGCCCGGCTGGTGGGTCTCGTACTCGTACCTGCTGGACCGGCGCACCATCGACTTCATCGCATTGGAGGCCGAGGCCACCGGCATCGCCAACTTCGAGCCGTCGGTGATGCCGGGTCTGTTGCAGACCGCCGACTACATCCGCGCGGTGATGCGGGGCGGACCGCACACGCTCAGCGACAACGACGTCGAGGAGCGGGTCCACATGCGGCTCGACCGGCAACAGCGGGTCTTCGAGCAGGACCCGCCGATCTTCGACGCGATCCTCGACGAGGCGGCGCTGCTGCGTCCCGTCGGCGACGAGTCGGCCATGCAGGGGCAGCTCAACCATCTGCTCAAGATGAGCGATCTGCCGAACATCACCGTGCAGGTGATCCCGCTGGTCGCCGGTTACCACCGGGGCACCCGAGGTTCGCTGCACATCCTCGAGTTCGCCGACCCGGAGGACCCGATCATCGCCTCGGTGGAGACCGTCGCCGGCCAGATGATCCTGGATCGGCCCGGTGACCTGCGCACCTGCACCAAGATCATGGAACACCTGCGGACTGTCGCACTCAGCCCGACGGACAGCCGTGACCTCCTGCTGAAAACCCTGAAGGGACGGTAAGAGAATGACACCGACGACCAACACCGTGGTGGCCGTGGCCGGGTGGCGCAAGAGCAGCCACAGCGGCGACGAGGGAGCCTGCGTGGAGGTGGCGGTCGTTCCCGGGACGGTGGCCGTACGCGACTCCAAGGACCCGGACGGCCCGCTGCTGCACTTCCCGCCGACCGCCTGGACCGCCTTCGCCCAGTCGCCCCCGACCCGCTGAACCGGGTCCGCACCCCCTGAGCCGTACCACCACACCGAGGACCGCTGACCGGGCCGGTAAGGGCACCGCCGGCCCGGTCAGCCCCGGCTCGGATGCCGACGCGCTTTCCCACCGGTGCTACCTTCACGGCCGACGTTGCCGCCCAGCAGCCGGGGGTCCGTGTGGAGAGAAGGTACGGCGTCCTGACCGCCGTCGTCGTGGCGACGGCCAGTCTCGCCATCATCGGTTCCCTCGCCGGCTACTACCTGGCCGATCCACGGTCGCCGTCCGTCGAGGCCGGGTCGGACCAGAGCCCGGAGAACGCGACGGACCGCAGCGGCACCCCCGCCCGGGACGCGGACGACGCTTCGCCGCCCCCGGCGGGCACCGACCGGCAGACGTACCGGCTCGACCGCCAGATCTACCAGCAGTCGTCGTTCAGCCTCACGCTGACCGGTGCCGAGACCTCCGCCGGCACGCTGCGGCTCACCTTCCGCTACCGCAACGACTCGCTGCTGCCGTGGCCATTGAGCTGCCCGAGCCGCGAGGACGACCTGAACTCCTCCGCGTTGACGCTCGCCGACGGCCGCACCGTACGCCCCACCGACACCTGGTGTGCCGCCGAACGGGCCGGCGAGACGGTCACCGTCGCCCCGGGACAGTCGACCGACACGTGGGGCGTCTTCCCGGTGTCCCCGTCCCCCACCGACCCCTTCTCGCTGAGCTGGTACGACTTCCCGGTCATCGAGGACGTCCGACTGGGCTGACCGGCGGCCGGGGATCAGCCGCCGACCAGCGGCCGGGATCAGTCGCCGACCAGCGGCAGTGGTGCCGGCAGGTCCCGGGCCGCCTCCAGCGCGGCGAGCGCGACGCCCCGCGCACCGGCCATGTCGCGCTCCGGCACCAACGCGAACGTGGCCAGAGCGGCCTGCTCCGCGCGGAGCGCGGTGTGCTCGCGTACCGCCGTGAGGAACCAGTCGCGGAACTCCGGGGCCGTCTCCACCACGCCACCACCGACGAAGTACGCGTGCGGATCGGTGAAGTTCGCCGCGATGGTGAACAGCGCGCCGAGCGCCCGCGCCTGCTGCGCGAAGATCTCCCGGGCCATCTCGTCGCCGCGCTCGCCGTACCCGCGTACCAGCTTGGCCCCGCGAGCCGGTGACTCGTCGGCCAGCGGGTGCCCCGGAAAGCGCGTCAGCCAGTACGGCAACAGGTTGCGGCCGATCGCGGTCAGCGAGGCCACGCTCTCCACGTCACCGGCGAAACCGCAGGCGCAGGTCGGCACCGGCTGCTCCGGGGCCAGCACGGTGGTCAGCGGGATCTGCACGTGCCCCAGCTCACCGGCCATGCCGGCCGCCCCGGACACCACCCGGCCGTTCTCCACCACGCCGCCACCCAGCCCGGTGCCGACGATCGCCGACACCGACGACCGCCGCATCGCGTCGGCGCCGAAGTGCACGTGGTGGGCGTAGAGCGCGGCGGCGTTGCCGTCGTTGTGATAGACCACCGGCAGCCCGAGTCGGTGCTCCAGCGCGCCCCGCACGTCGTACCCGCGCCAGGCCGGCTGGGAGAAGTTCGTCGAGCCCTTCGACGAGATCACCCCGGTGGCGCTGGCCGGGCCCGGCGTGTCCAGCCCGACCGCCCGGACCGACTCGCGGGGCACCCCGGTCCGGGTCAGCACGCCGTCGAAGGCCCGTGCCATCGCCGCCACCGCCGCCTCCGGCCCGGCCTGCACCTCGCTGGGCGTCTCCACCAGCTCGTCCACCAGGAACCGCCCGTCGAGGGTCAGGACCGTGGTGTTGTTGCTCGTTCCTCCGTTGTCGATCCCGACGACCACCGGCACCGCTGCGCCACTCACCCGAAACCCGCCTCCCGCCGTCCGAACCTGACGCGAGGTTAGTTCTCGGTCCGCCGGCCCGCCATGTGTGCCGGGCCGTTCCCGTCCCGGTGTCCGGCACGGACCGGCTTGCAGGCGGTCATCGCGGTGGCCCCCAGATCGGCGTCGCGGAGCACCTCCGGCACCAGACCGACCCCGGTCAGCACCGCCCCCAGTTCGTCCACCTGGTCCTCGCCCACCTCCACCACCAGGTGCCCGCCGGGGGCGAGCCAGCGCGACGCGGTGGTGGCGACCCGGCGCAGCACCGCCAGGCCGTCCGGGCCGCCGTCCAGCGCCACCGGCGCCTCGTACCGGCGGGACTCGGGCGGCAGCAACGGCAGCGCCGCCGTCGGCACGTACGGGGCGTTCGCCACCACCAGGTCCAGGGCACCCCGGCAGGCGGCCGGCAGCGGCGTGAACAGGTCGCCGCAGAGCACCGGCACCGCCAGGTCGGCCAGGTTCCGTCGGGCGCAGGCCACCGCCGCCGGATCCAGGTCGACCGCGGCCACCAGCCGGGGCGCGGTGAGCCGACCGGCCAGCGCCCGGGTCACCGCACCGGAACCGCAGCACAGCTCCACCACGGCCGCGGCCGGTCCGGTCACCGCCACGGCGGCCGAGACCAGCAGCGCGGTACGCGACCGGGGCACGAAGACCCCCGGCCGTACGCCGATCCGCTCGCCGCAGAACTCCGCCCAGCCGAGCACGTACTCCAACGGTTCGCCGGCGACCCGCCGGTCGACCAGCCCGGCCAACGTCTCCGGGCTGTCGGCCCCCTCGACCAGCAGCCGACTCTCGTCCTCGGCCCAGACACAACCGGCCTCCCGCAGCCGGCGCGCCAGGGCGTCGATCTCGGCCGGGGAGACGGGCTCCATCAGGCTGCCGCGTCCAACGCGGCCGTCACGTCGGCGACCAGGTCGACGGTGTCCTCCACCCCGCAGGAGAGCCGGACGAAGCCGGGTGCGGTGTCGTCGCCCCACTGCGCGCGCCGGTCGGCCGTGGTGTGCAGGCCGCCGAACGAGGTCGCCGCCCCGACCAGCCGGGCCGCGTCGAGGAACCGGGCGACCCGGTCGGCGTCGGCCAGGTCGAAGGAGAGCACCCCCGGCATCCGCCGCAGTTGCCGCGACGCCACCGGGTACGCCGGGTCGTCCGGCAGTCCCGGCCAGCGCACCCCCGACACGTCGGGACGGGCCACGAGCAGTCGGGCCAGCGCCTCGGCGTTCGCCGTCTGCCGGGCCAGCCGCAGGTCGAGCGTGGCCAGCGAGCGGTGGGCCAGCCAGGCGTCGAACGCCCCGGGCACCGAACCGGTGACCGTCCGCCAGGTGGTGGCCTGCTCCAGTAACGGCGTCGACCGGGTCGCGAGGTAGCCGAGCAGCAGGTCGGAGTGCCCGGTCAACGCCTTGGTGCCGGAGGCCACCACCAGGTCCGCGCCGAGGTCGAGCGGACGCTGACCGAGCGGGGTGGCGGTGGTGTTGTCCACCGCCAGCAGGGCGCCGGCCGCGTGCACCCGCTCGGCCAGGGCGGGCAGGTCCACCACGTCGAGTCCCGGGTTGGCCGGCGTCTCCACCAGCACCAGGCGTACCCCGGTGAAGTCCGGGTAGGGCCCGGCGGTCGGCGCGAACAGCACCCGGACCCCGTTGCCGGCCAGCGTGTCGGTGGCGAACGCGCGCACCGGGAAGTAGCCGTCGGCGGGCAGCACCACGGTGTCACCGGCCCGCAGCACCGCCAGCAGCAGGCCGGTGATCGCCGCCTGGCCACTGGCGAAGACCCGGCAGTCGCCGCCCTCCAGCTCGCCGATCGCCGCCTCCAGCAGGCGACGGGTCGGGTTGTCCGGCCGCCCGTAGCCGTTCGGCGCCGCCGCCGGTCCCTGCCGGGGATCCAGGTGGTACGGCGCGGCGAAGACCGGACCGGGCAGGAAGGGCGCGCCGGGCGTCGGCTCGGGCAGTCCCGCGTGTACGCACCGGGTGCCGTCACCGGCCGACCCGAACGTCCGGTCGTCCCGCTCGGGGGAAGGGGTACGCATCTCGTCCACGCGACTCACTCCGGCTTGGTGGTGCGGCTCATCAGCGCCCGGACCGCGCGCCGAGGGTCGACGCCCTCGTGGCAGACCAGCTCGACCTGCTCGGTGATCGGCATTTCCACACCGTGCGCGCGGGCCAGGTCCCGGATCGCCAGCGCGCTCTTCACGCCCTCGGCGGTCTGCCGGGTGGCCACCCGCGCCTCCTCCAGCGTCGCGCCCCGACCCAGGTGCTCGCCGAAGGTGCGGTTGCGGGCCGACGGCGACGAGCAGGAGGCCACCAGGTCACCCATGCCGGCCAGGCCGGCGAAGGTGAGCGGGTCGGCACCGAGGGCCACCCCGAGCCGGGCCGTCTCGGCCAGTCCCCGGGTGACCAGCATCGCCCGGGTGTTGTGACCGAACCCCATGGCGGTGGCGATGCCGTACGCCAGGGCGATCACGTTCTTCACCGCCCCGCCCAGCTCGCAGCCGATCACGTCGTCGTTGGTGTACGGCCGGAAGTACGGCGTGGTGATCGAGTGCTGCACCTGCGCGGCACGGTCGGCGTCGGTGCCGGCGACCACGGTGGCGGCCGGCTGCTCGGCCGCGATCTCCGGGGCCAGGTTGGGCCCGGAGACCACCACCACGCGGTCCGCCGCCACCCCGGCGGTCTCCACGATGACCTCGCTCATCCGCTTGGTGGTGCCGAGCTCGATGCCCTTCATCAGCGAGACCAGGGTGGCATCGGGGTGCAGGTGACCGACCCACTCGGCGAGGTTGCCGCGCAGCGTCTGCGACGGCACCGCCAGCACCACCATCTCGGCGCCCTCGATCGCCTCGGCGGCGTCACCGGTGCCGGTGACCCGCTGCGGCAGCACCACTCCCGGCAGGTACTCCGGATTGCACCGCTCGTCCCGGAGGACGTCGGCGATGGACTGTCGCCGCGCCCAGATCGTGACGTCCCGTCCGGCGTCGCCGAGGATCTTGGCGAACGCGGTCCCCCACGACCCGGCCCCCAGCACCGCCACATGTCCGCTCATGCCGGCACTCCGCTTCGCTGCGTGCCGCCACGAGACACCACCACACTGCGCTGACGATTCACTCGCTGACGCTCGCTCATGCCGGCACTCCGCTTCGCTGCATGCCGCCACGAGACTGACGCTCGCTCATGACGTCGCCTCGGGGCGGTCGGCGTTGGCGTTGGCGCGGGAGGTGCGCTGCCACAGCGGCGGCGGTGTGCCGCCCCGGATCTCGGCAAGCAGGTCCCGCACCCGCAGCATGATCACGTCGGTCATCTCCTCCAGCACCGCCCGGCTCGGCGCGGCTCCGGCCCAGCGACTCAGGTCGACCGGCGGACCGGCCACCACGCTGACCGGGATGCGGGGGCGCGGGTTCAGCCGGGCCCGGCGCGGGTCGAAGATCTGCTCCGGGCCCCACATCGCCACCGGCACGACCGGGGCACCGGTGGTCAGCGCCAGCCGGGCCGCGCCGGTCTTGCCCTTCATCGGCCACAGGTCCGGCTCCCGGCTGGTGGTGCCCTCCGGATAGATGATCACCGCCGCGCCCTCATTCAGCGCCTTGACCAGGGCTTCCAGCGACTTGGCCGCGTCGACTGAGCCGCGCTCCACCGGGATCTGGCGGCACCGTTGCAGGATCCAGCCGACCACCGGGACCTTGAACACGCTCGCCTTGCCGAGGAACTGCGGCCACCGGCCGGCGTCGTAGACGAAGTGCGCCGACACCAGCGGATCGGCGTGCGAGATGTGGTTCGCCACGATGATCACCGGACCGTCCTGCGGCAGGTGCTCCATGCCCCGCCAGGTACGCCGGGTCCAGACGGTCACCACCGGCTTGACCAGCACCACGGCGAACCTCCGCCAGAACCCCAGCCTGCGCCGACCCACCGTGCCTCCTCGTGCCCACCCCGACCCGCCCACCGGAGAGATCCGGTGACGCCCGCAGCCGAAATCATGCCTGTTCGCCCCTGGTACGGCCAGTGAGGGTACCGCCGACGGGCTGGCAGGATGACAGGTGTGAGTCAGCCCTGGAGCGTGGTGGTGCCGGTCAAACGCCTGGTCGCCGCCAAGTCGCGGCTGCGTGGCGGGCTGCCCGGCGTACCCCACGAGGAGCTGGCGCTGGCGCTCGTGGCCGACACCCTCGACGCGGTGCGGGCCTGTCCCGAGGTGGTCGAGGTGCTCGTGGTCACCGACGACGCCCGGGTCCGGGCCGAGGCCCTCGCGGCCGGGGCGCAGGTGCTGGCGGACGTCGCGGACGCCGGACTCAACGGCGCGTTCCGGCACGGTGCGGCACAGGTGTCCGGTCCGGTGGCCGGGATCACCGCCGACCTTCCGGCGCTGCGTCCGGTCGAGCTGGCGGCGGCGCTGCGCGCGGCGCGGGACGCCCCGCCCGGCGTCCGCTGCTTCGTGGCCGACGCGCCGGGTACCGGCACCGTGCTGCTGACCGCGCCGGCCGGCGTGCCCCTCGGGCCGTGTTTCGGGCCCGGTTCGGCCGCGGCGCACGCGGCGAGCGGTGCCCGGCCGCTGGCCGGCGACTGGCCCAGCCTGCGCCGAGACGTGGACATTCCGGACGACCTGGCCGCCGCCGCCCGGCTCGGGCTCGGGCCGCGCACCGCACGACTGGCCGCCGGCTGCCTCACCGGCTGAGCCACCCCTGCGGTGTACGGTGCTGGACATGCAGGGCACGGTGGCGACCTTCGACGCGGCGACCCGCAGCGGGCTGCTGCTGCTCGACGACGGCACCGAGCTGTCCTTCCCGGCCCGCGCCTTCGACGCCTCCGGGCTGCGGCTGCTCCGGCTCGGCCAGCGGGTCCGCGTCGAGACCGACGCCGCCGGGGACGTGATCCGCGTGACCCTGCCGACGATGTCCTGACCTACCCAGCGGAAGTTCATTTTGCGTTAACCCGAGTCGGGTGATTATGAGCAGGTGAGCACCCCTCGCGAACGTAACGCCAGTCCCGCCGGCACCGACGACGACACCAGCCGCGACGCAGGTCGCTCCCGGGGATCCGACGGGCGCTTCCGCCGTACCCGGCCGACGACCGACCCGAACGGCACCGACCCGGCCGCCGCCTCCACCGGGCTGGAGGAGGTTATCGACCCGGTGTCCGGGCCGGGTGCCACGGCACCGTCCGGCGACGAGCCGCCATCAGTCCGGCCGCTGCCGGAGGACCGGTTCCTCAACCGGGAGCTGTCGTGGCTCGACTTCAACGCCCGGGTCCTGGCGCTGGCCGAGGACCCGCACACCCCGCTGCTGGAGCGGGCGAAGTTCCTGGCCATCTTCGCCAGCAACCTCGACGAGTTCTACATGGTGCGGGTGGCCGGGCTCAAGCGCCGGCTCTCCGCCGGCCTGCCGGTGCGCGGCGGCGACGGCATGCCGCTGCGTACCCAGTTGGCGCTCGTCGCCGAGAAGGCCGCCACCCTGGTCACCCGACACGCCACGTGCTTCGTCGACGACGTGCTGCCCAAGCTCGCCGACGAGGACATCCGGATCCTGCGCTGGTCCGACCTGGGTGACGCCGAGCGGGACCGGCTGCGCGCCTACTTCCGGGAGCAGATCTTCCCGGTGCTCACCCCGCTCGCGGTCGACCCGGCCCACCCGTTCCCGTACATCTCCGGTCGGTCGTTGAACCTGGCCGTGTCGGTGCGCGACCCGGACGGCGGGCCCGAGTTGTTCGCCCGGGTGAAGGTGCCCAACAACGTGCCCCGGTTCGTCCGCGTCGACCGGGACCAGCCCGGGGTGCGGATGGTGCCGGTCGAGGACGTCATCTCGGTGCACCTCGGCCAGCTCTTCTCCGGCATGCAGGTGGTGGAGTGCCACCTGTTCCGGGTCACCCGCAACGCCGAGGTCGAGGTGGACGAGGACCGCGACGAGGACCTGCTCCAGGCGCTGGAACGGGAGTTGGCCCGGCGTCGCTTCGGCCCACCGGTACGGCTGGAGGTGGCCGCCTCCATCTCCGATCACATGCTGGAGCTGCTCGTTCGCGAACTGGACATGGACGCCCAGGACGTACTGCGGGTCCGGGGCCTGCTCGACCTCTCGGCGCTCTGGCAGTTGTACGGCGAGGCCGACCGGCCCGACCTCAAGGACCCGCCGTTCGTGCCGGCCACCCATCCCCGGCTCGCCGAGGGCGAGGTGCCGCGCAGCGTCTTCGCCACCCTGCGCGACGGGGACGTGCTGGTGCACCACCCGTACCACTCGTTCGCCACCAGCGTGCAGCGCTTCGTGGAGCAGGCCGCCGCCGATCCGCACGTGCTGGCCATCAAGCAGACGCTCTACCGCACCAGCGGCGACTCGCCGATCGTGGACGCGCTGGTCGACGCCGCCGAAGCGGGCAAGCAGGTGGTGGTGCTGGTGGAGTTGAAGGCGCGGTTCGACGAGGTGGCCAACATCGGGTGGGCGCGCACCCTGGAACGGGCCGGCTGTCACGTGGTCTACGGCCTGGTCGGGCTCAAGACACACTGCAAGACGGCGTTGGTGGTACGCCAGGAGGGCAACCAGATCCGGCGCTACTGCCACATCGGCACCGGCAACTACCACCCGAAGACGGCCCGGCTCTACGAGGACTTCGGCATGCTCACCGCCGACCCGGAGATCGGGGCCGACCTGACCGACCTGTTCAACGTGCTGACCGGTTACAGCCGGCAGACCGCGTACCGGCGGCTGCTGGTGGCGCCGCAGGGCATCCGCAGCGGCCTGATCGAACGCATCGAACGGGAGATCGCCCACGTCCGGCTGGGCATGCCGGGACTCGTGCAGTTCAAGGTGAACGCGCTGGTCGACGAGGAGATCACCGACGCGTTGTACCGGGCCTCCCAGGCCGGCGTCCACGTCGACCTCATCATCCGGGGCATGTGCACGTTGCGGCCCGGCGTACCGGGGCTGTCGGAGAACATCCGGGTCCGCTCGATCCTCGGCCGGTTCCTGGAACACTCCCGCGTCTTCCGGTTCGGCAACAACGGCGACGCCGAGTTCTGGATCGGCTCCGCCGACCTGATGCACCGCAACCTGGACCGGCGGGTCGAGGCGCTGGTCCAGGTCAGCGACCCGGTGGCCCGGGCCGAACTGGACCAGGTGTTCGGTGCCGCGATGAGCCCCGACATCGACGCGTTCGAGTTGGCCGCCGACGGGAGTTGGACCCGACGTAACGGCACGACCGACGCGCCACCGGCCCACCTGCAGGGGATGCTGCTGCGTCGGGTCGGCAGCACCGCCGGGTGAGCGACGGCGGAATAGGCTGAGCGGATGATCGAGGAGGAACGGCGACGGACCGGATGACCGACGTGATCGAGATCCGGGCGGCCGGCGGCGTGGTGTGGCGGCCCGGATCGTACGACGACGTCCAGGTCTGTCTGGTGCACCGCCCCCGGTACGGCGACTGGACCCTGCCCAAGGGCAAGCTGGAGCCGGGCGAGCATCCGTTGGCGGCAGCCGTCCGGGAGGTCGCCGAGGAGGCCGACGCGCGGGCCGCGCCCGAGGTGCGCCTGCCCTCGGTGCGGTACCGCAGCGAGGGCAGTCTCAAGGAGGTCGACTACTGGTCGATGCGGGCGATGGGCACCGGCGGCTTCCAGCCGGGCACCGAGGTCGACGCGGTGCGTTGGCTCGACGTGGACGACGCGGTGGCGCTGGCCAGCTACCCGCACGACGCGGAGATCCTGGCCGCGTTCGCCGCCCTGCCCCGGGTCACCGCCACCATGGTGCTGGTCCGGCACGGCCACGCCGGCAAGCGGTTGACCTGGTCCGGCCCGGACACGGCCCGGCCGTTGGACGACCGGGGCTGGTCGCAGGCGCGGGCGTTGGCACCGCTGATCGCGCTGACCCGGCCGAGCCGGCTGTTGTCGGCGTCACCGCGCCGCTGCGTACAGACCCTGGACCCGGCCGCCGAGACGCTGGACCTGCCGATCGAGATCAGCGGCGACCTGGACGAGCCCCTCGCCGGCCAGCAACCCGACGAACGGGTCCTCGCCGCGGCGGCGCGGATGGCCGCGCTGGCCGCCTCCGGCGAACGTACGGCGGTGTGCAGCCAGGGCAAGGTGATCCCGGGCGCGCTGGAACGCCTCGCCGGGCAGGACGGCGACTACGACACCGACAAGGGCACGGGCTGGCTGCTCGCCTTCAGCGACGACCGCCTCGTCGCCGCCGACCGGCTCTGATCCGAGGTCAGCCGGCACCGCCGGGCAGGGTGAGGGTGACCGCGACCGGCAGGTGGTCGCTGGCGGTGCCGGGGGTCGCGACGGCGTCGGAGGCGACCAGGTCGGGTGAGACGAAGACGTGGTCGATCTGCTCGCGCGGGTCGTCGGCCGGGCTGGTTGGCACCGGGCGGGCGGCGGCGAACGCGTCGACCAGACCGGCACCGGTGAGCGCGGTGAAGGCCGGGTCGCCCGGCTCGGTGTTGAAGTCACCGGCGACCACCAGCGGCAGGCCGTCGGCGTACCCGGTGGCGAACTCGGCGACGGCACGGGCCTGCACCACCGGATCCGCGCCGGGCGGTGGTTGCAGGTGCGTGCTCACCACGGCCAGGCGTACGCCCTCGCTGAAGTCCACGGTCACGCCGAGCGCCTGCGCGCCGGTGGGTGCGCCCACGGCGGGCAGCACCCGGGTCCGGGCCCGGTCCACCGGCCACCGGCTGAGCACCGCGTCGCCCCAGAGCGCGTCGGCGGCCGGCGCGAAGACGTAGGGCAGGCCCAGCCGGTCGGAGAGCAGGTGCAGGGTGTCGTGGCCGCCGTTGAGCAGCCAGCCCCGGTCCACCTCGCTGAGCGCCACCACGTCGGCGCCCCGGACCGCCCGTTCCAGGGCGGGCAGGTCGAACCGGCCGTCCATGCCGAAGCCCATCCGGATGTTGTAGGCCACCACCCGTATCTGCTCCGGCGGACCGGGCCGGTTGGTCGCCACCGGCCACGGCTCGTGCACCACCGCGGCGACGACGGCGGTCAGCGCGGCGAGCACGGCGATCGGCACCCTGGGCAGCCGGGCGAACGTGGTGGCCCCCTGGACGGCCGGAGCAGCCGCTGGAGCGCCGAACTCCTCGGTGGCCGGTGCGGTGGCCGGACGGGGCCGAAGACGGCCCTCCAGCGCGATCAGGCCGGTCAGCGCGGCCACCAGGGCCGGCAGCCACCCGTTGGGATAGCCGAGGTCGTAGGCGGCGTAGTAGAGCACCGAGACGACCGCGAAGACAAGCATGCCGCCCACCGCCGCGTACCCCCGACGGGTCGCGGACCGAACCGACGGCACGGCGGCCCCGTCGGCCGACGCCAGGCAGCCGCCCAGACCGGCCGCGCTGAGCAGCACCGCGACGGTCAGCATCGCCGGCGGGCCGTACCCGAACAGCAGGGCACCGGCCAGCAGCAGCCCCGGCCACACCAGTCGGGTACGCGGCCGGGGCGGAGTCAGGGCGGCGGGCAGGAACACCGCCAGCGCCACGCCGAGCGGCGCGAACGCGAACAGCGGGGTCGAGGCGGTGCCCGCCGCGCCGAACCAGTAGGACGTCGCGGTGCTCACCACCGCCGGTGACAACGCCACCATGCCGCCCAGCAACAACGCCGGCCCGACGAGCAACCACGCCCGACCGTGCGGCACCGGCGTGGACGCACCGGGACGACGGGCGAGCAGGACCTCACCGGCGAGCAGCGCCACCACCATCACACCGCCGGCCACCCACGCCGCCCAACTCCCCCGCCACACCAGGTCGTACGTGCCGACCAGCACGTGCCCGAGCGCCGCGGCGGCCAGTCCGAGCGCCAGTCCGGGTACGGTGCGCTCGCCCCGGGCCGCGGTCGCGGCGAGCCACACCAGACCGGCGAGCAGGCCGGCGCTGGCGAGCCAGAGCTGCGCGTCGCCGCCGGGGCCGGCGGTGAGGGCGAGCCGGGCGACGCCCAGCAGCGCCACGGTCACCACGCCGACCACGCGGCCGCCGACCAGCCGGACGAGCGGCGGTGCGGCGAGCGCCAGCACGAACCAGCCGAGGGCGAACGCCCCGAGCAGCTCGGCCGGGGTCGACGCGGCCTGCCCGAAGATGGTGATGACCGACGGCAGGAACACCCGCAGCACGTCGGTCAGGACGACGAGACCGAGGGCCAGGGTGGCGGTACCGAGATGGCGGTGACGCGACACGATTCCTCTTTCGCCGAGGGGTGGTCCGGCGATTCTGGGCGTCGTGCCCCGCCCCGTCAACGCCTCTCGGAGGCGGACCTTCGGCGGCGGACCCGACGGACATGGCGAGGGCGCCCGCCGTGCGGCGGACGCCCTCGTCGTACGACCGGCTCAGCGCCGGGTCGCGCTCTTCCTGGCCGGCGCCTTCTTCGCCGGTGCCTTCTTGGCCGTCGCGGTCTTCTTGGCCGCGGTGGCCTTGGACGCCGTGGCGGTCTTCTTCGCCGGGGCGGCCTTCTTCGTGGCGGTCGTCTTCTTGGCGGTCGTCTTCTTGGCCGCGGCGGTGGTCTTGGTCGCCTTGGCCGCGGTCGTCTTCTTCGCCGCCGCCGTGGTCTTCGTGGCGGTCGTCTTCTTCGCCGCGGTGGCCTTCGCCGTGGTCGTCTTCTTGGCAGCGGTCGCCTTCGCACCCGTCGCCTTCGCACCGGTCGCCTTCGCACCGGTGGTCTTGGCGGTGGCCGCGGCGGTCTTCTTCGCCGCCGCCGTGGCCTTCGGCACCTTGCCGTTGGCCACCATCTCCTTGAACCCAGCGCCCGGACGGAAGGTCGGCACCGAGGTCTTCTTGACCTTCACCGCCTCCCCGGTACGCGGGTTGCGGGCTGTTCGCGCGCCCCGTACGCGCTTCTCGAACGCTCCGAATCCGGTGATCGCCACCTTCTCGCCCTTGGTGACCGCCGCCTGGACCTCAGCGAGGACCGCGTCGAGCGCGGCCGTCGCCGTTTTCCGGTCCCCCAGGCGAACGGCGAGCGCCTCGATGAGCTCGGCCTTGTTCACTACTTCCTCCTGATTGTGCAACTGACTCGACGCGAGCCATTCTGCGCGCACGGTATGCCCTGTGCTGCCCGGACACAAACATTCGGTGGAAAAAAGCCCTTGTGTCGTAACGGATTCGCCCCCACCGGTGGCACCGGTGGGGGCGGAATCGGCGACGGAGCCGGGTGAACGGGCTAGGCGACGCGGGGCAGGAAGGGCGGCCGAGTGCCCTCGAAGGCACTGATCTGCGCCTCGTGACGAAGGGTGAGTCCAATGTCGTCCAAGCCCTCCATCAGCCGCCAGCGGCTGAAGTCGTCGAGGGGGAACGACCACGTGGAACCGCCCGCCTGGACCTGCCGGGCGGTGAGGTCGACGGTGATCGCGGCTTTCGGGTCGGACTCGACCAGGGCCCAGATCTCCTCGACGGCTTTCAATTCCAGCTCGACCGGGAGCAGACCCTCCTTGAGGGCGTTGCCGCGGAAGATGTCACCAAAGCGCGGCGAGATCACCGCCTGGAAGCCGAAGTCGCGCAACGCCCACACGGCGTGCTCCCGCGACGACCCGGTACCGAACTCCGGACCGGCCACCAGAATCGAGGCACCCGAATATGATTCATCGTTGAGGACGAATCCCGGGTCCTCCCGCCACGCGCTGAACAACCCGTCGGCGAATCCGGTACGGGTCACCCGCTTGAGGTACACGGCCGGGATGATCTGATCCGTGTCCACGTCGGACCGACGCAGCGGCACGGCGGTGCCGGTGTGCACGGTGAACTTGTCCATCTGTCGCAGCCCTTCTCTACAGGTCGGCGGGGGCGGCCAGCCGACCGGCCACGGCGGTGGCGGCGGCGACCGGCGGGCTCACCAGGTGGGTACGCCCACCCCGGCCCTGCCGGCCCTCGAAGTTCCGGTTCGAGGTGGAGGCGGAACGCTGCCCCGGGGAGAGCGTGTCCGGGTTCATGCCCAGGCACATCGAGCAGCCGGCGAAGCGCCACTCGGCACCCGCGTCGGTGAAGACCTTGTCCAGCCCCTCGGACTCGGCAGCCTCGCGAACCGCGGCGGAGCCTGGCACGACCAGCATGCGTACGCCGTCGGCGACCTGGTGGCCGCGCAGCACGTCGGCGGCGGCCCGCAGGTCCTCCAGCCGACCGTTGGTGCAGGAGCCGACGAAGACCACGTCGACCGAAAGGTCCCGCAACGGCATACCGGGCCGCAGGTCCATGTACTCCAGGGCCCGACGGGCGGCGGCCCGCTCGGGCTCGGTGCCGAAGTCGTCCGGGTTCGGCACCGCCGCGCCCAGCGGCGCGCCCTGGCCCGGGTTCGTGCCCCAGGTCACGAACGGCGTGATCTCGGCGGCGTCCAGCGTCACCTCGGCGTCGAACGTCGCGCCCTCGTCGGTGGGCAGCGTCCGCCAGTACGCGACCGCGGCGTCCCAGTCCGCGCCGGCCGGCGCGT
The DNA here is from genome assembly GCF_055559695.1 of Micromonospora sp. NPDC023869. Lineage (NCBI taxonomy): Bacteria > Bacillati > Actinomycetota > Actinomycetes > Micromonosporales > Micromonosporaceae > Micromonospora > Micromonospora sp. NPDC023869. The sequence goes on along the minus strand of NZ_JBVHKD010000005.1, from coordinate 115,511 downwards.
TCGGCCGCCCCTTCAGGTACGCGAAGGTGGTCTCGTCCGGCGCGATCATGCCGGCCTTGGCACCCCACTCGATGGACATGTTGGCGATGGTCATCCGGCCCTCCATGGAGAGCGCCCGGATCGCCTCGCCCCGGTACTCCACGATGTGCCCGCGCCCGCCGCCAGTGCCCACCTTCGTGATGAGCGCGAGGACCAGGTCCTTGGCGGTGACGCCGGGACCGAGCTGGCCGTTGACGGTGACCGCCATCGTCTTGGGCCGGGCCTGCGGCAGCGTCTGGGTGGCCAGGACGTGTTCGACCTCACTGGTGCCGATGCCGAACGCCAGCGCACCGAACGCGCCGTGGGTGGCGGTGTGCGAGTCGCCGCAGACGATCGTCATGCCGGGCTGGGTGAGCCCGAGCTGCGGCCCGATGACGTGCACGATGCCCTGGTTCTCGTCGCCGAGCGGGTGCAGCTTCACGCCGAACTCGGCGCAGTTGCGGCGCAGCGTCTCGATCTGCGTCCGGGAGGTGGGGTCGGCGATGGTGAGCAGGTCACCACGGCGCTGCCGGAACGAGGGATCGGCGTACCCGGTCGGGGTGTTGTGGTCCTCGGTCGCGAGCGTGAGGTCGGTACGGCGCACCGGGCGACCGGCGAGCCGCAGCCCGTCGAAGGCCTGCGGGCTGGTCACCTCGTGCAGCAGGTGCAGGTCGATGAAGAGCAGATCGGGCTCACCATCGGCGGACCGGACGACGTGCGCGTCCCAGACCTTCTCGGCCAGGGTCCTCGGCTCAGGAGTGACTCCCACCATCTGGACATCCTAAATTCTGGGAGGTAAATTTCGGCTTGTGGGACACAGTATGAGCGGTGTCGGCGTTCTCGACAAGGCGGTGGTCATCCTGGCCGCCTGTGTCGACGGCGCCAGCCTGGCCGAACTCGTTGAACGCACCAAGCTGCCCCGGGCCACCGCGCACCGGCTGGCACAGGCGCTGGAGATCCATCGGATGCTGGTCCGGGACACCCAGGGCCGCTGGCGTCCCGGTCCACGTCTGGGCGAACTGGCGAACGCCGCACCGGACGTGCTGCTGACCGCCGCCGAGCCGCTGCTGGCCGCCCTGCGCGACGCCACCGGCGAGAGCGCGCAGCTCTACCTGCGCCGGGCGGACGAACGGATCTGCGTGGCCGCCGCCGAACGCGCCAGCGGCCTGCGGGACACCGTCCCGGTGGGTTCGGTGCTGCCGATGGTGGCCGGTTCGGCGGCGCAGATCCTGCTCGCCTGGGAGCCGCCCGAGGCGGTGATGCCGCTGCTGCCCCGGTCCAAGTTCACCGGCCGCACCCTCGCCGAGGTACGCCGCCGAGGCTGGGCGCAGAGCGTCGCCGAACGCGAGGCCGGTGTGGCGAGCGTCTCCGCACCGATCCGGGACCGCACCGGCCGGGTCATCGCCGCGATCAGCATCTCCGGCCCCATCGAACGGCTCGGCCGCCGCCCCGGCGAACGTCACGCCATGGCCGTCGTCCGCGCCGGCCAACGCCTCTCCGGCCTCTAACCCCCCTCTCCCCCTCCCCTCCCCACCCCACCCTCCCCACCCTCCCCACCCCCGGCTTGTTCGCGGTGATCAAGAAGTTTTGGTCACCGACAGGGCCCGAGCCCGACGCAAACTCCTTGGTCAACTTCGCCTGGGAGTGGGCTGGGGTGGGGTGGGGCGGGAGTGGGGGTAACGGGGGCGGGGGGGTGGGATGGGTGAAGCCCGCCTCGCGGGGCGAGACGGGCTTCGGTGTGGTAGCCCCGACCGGATTCGAACCGGCGCTACCGCCTTGAGAGGGCGGCGTCCTGGGCCGCTAGACGACGGGGCCAAGACTTTCCTGGTTCACCACCCCTGCGGGCGGTGCGGCAGTAGTCTAGCGGCGTCCCTCGCAGCGGCGGAATCTGGGGTGGGACGGTGCCGTCCGGCGAGGTCGGGGGCGGTTTCACCCGATCGGGTGAGGCGCGACACCCGGCCGGCGACACCCGGCGCGCGACACCCAGCCTGCGGCAGCCCGGCCGGAGGGAGGGAGACGGGGGCGGGCGGCAGGAGGTGGGGCCGGGCGGAAGTTGGGCGGGCTGAGACCAGGCGGCAAGAGGGCCGGGCGGGCAAGAGGCCGGGCGGTCGAGCGCGCATCGGCTGCCGCAACTGGGCTCACGCACCACAGCGAAACGGCCCGACCCGCTGAGCGGGACGAGCCGTCACCTGAATCTGTAGCCCCGACCGGATTCGAACCGGCGCTACCGCCTTGAGAGGGCGGCGTCCTGGGCCGCTAGACGACGGGGCCAGAACACATTGCGACACCACCGCGCGGTGGTGTCGCCAAACTCTACCAGAACTCGTGACCGAGGCCCCTTGCAGAGCATCGGTGCTGAACTCCAACAGAATCCAGCGGCCTCGATTCTTGCGAATCTCGGCTGCGCTGGGGTACCAGGACTCGAACCTAGACTAACTGAACCAGAATCAGTTGGGCTGCCAATTACCCCATACCCCATTGGCCCCTTGCGGTGCCGGGGGCAAACTCTACCCTCCCGGCACCGACGGGCCAAATCGACTTCCCCAAACCGCCCTTGAGCTGCGTAAACGGCGGTCAGGTCGCGGACACGACAGGGTTGGCCAACTCGCCGATCCCCTCGATCCGGACGGCCACCGTATCCCCGTCCGTGAGCGGGCTAACCCCCGCCGGAGTGCCGGTCAGGACGATGTCGCCGGGAAGCAGCGTCATCACGTGCGAGACGTACGACACCAGGGCCGGCACGTCGAAGACCATGTCCCGGGTACGGCCGAGCTGACGGACCTCCATCTCCTCCGGGTCGCGTCCCACCTCGCAGCGGATCTCCAGGTCGGTGACGTCCAGTCCGGTGGTGATCCACGGACCGATCGGGCAGAACGAGTCGAACCCCTTGGCCCGGGTCCACTGGCTGTCGGAACGCTGGAGGTCCCGGGCGGTGACGTCGTTGGCGCAGGTGTAGCCGAAGATCGCCCGTTCGGCGGCGGCCCGGTCGGCGCGGCGGGCACCCGGGGCGCCGATGACCACGGCCAACTCCGCCTCGTGCTCCACCTGCTTGCTGAACTCGGGCAGGCGGATCGCGTCCCGGGGGCCGATGACTGAGGTGGAGGGCTTGAGGAAGAGCAGCGGCTCCTTCGGTACCTCGTTGCCGTGCTCGGCGGCGTGCTCGGCGTAGTTGCGGCCGACACAGACCACCTTGCTGGGCAGGATCGGCGAGAGCAGGCGGACGTCGGACAGCGCCCACCGGACACCGCTGAACGTGATCTGGCCGAACGGGTGTCCGGTGATCTCGGCGACGGTCAGCCCCTGCGGGCCCGCCTCCGGCTCCCCCTCGACGACACCGAACGACATTCCCTTGGCATGAGCGAAACGAGCGATACGCACCAGGCCAATCTAGTCCGGTCGCAGACCGGACCGCCCAGGCCAATCCCGTCGCGTCGCAGACCGGACCGCCCAGGCCAATCCCGTCGCGTCGCAGACCGGACCGGCCAGGCCGATGCGGTCCGGCCGGATCGACGGTGGCGCACCATACCTGCGACGATCAGCGTCGGGGCCGGATTCGTCGCTTCGTACCCGCACGACGTGCGCGCGCACCTAGCGTCGGCTGCGGAGGTTCGTTCGCATGCCTGCATCGACACGACACCACAGGAAGCTCGCGGCGATCGTGCACTGCGTCGGTCTGCTCACGGCGCTGCCGGTCCTGCCGGCGGCCACCGCCCCGGACGCACCGGCGCCCGGTCGGCCGCACGCGGCAGCCGCCACGCCCGAGCCCACCATGCCGTCGGCCCCGCCAGCGGTGCCCACGCCGACCCGGGTCGCCCCGCCGGTGGCCAGGCCGGAGGTCAGCGTGGCGGTGAGACCGCAGAACACCGCCGCGCCCGGCTACCGGATCGAGGTCCGCAACCGGGGCGATGCGCCGGTCTCCACCACGGTGCGCCAGGAACTGCCGCAGGGCGCCACGGCGACGACGATCAGCGGTGGCGGCCGGGAGGTACGCCCCGACGGGTCACCGGCGACCGAGGTGACCTGGCGTCTGAGCCTGCCGCCGCGCAGCACCAGGACGTTGGACACCACGTTGACCGCCGCCTCCGCGCAGCAACCGCTGACCACGCCCGCCTGCGCCTACGGCACCGACGACCAGCAGCCGTACGACTGCGCGTCGGCCACCTGGACGTCGCCGGACGCACCGGCGGCCGGTGCGGCGGAGTCGGGCTGGCGGCACCAGGCGCCCGCGCTGCTGGCCGGTGCGGTCGCGGTGCTGGTGCTCGGCGTGATCGGCTTCGTCACCTGGCGTCGACGCAGGCGACCGGTCGCCGCCGCGCTGGCCTCGGAGGGACGGGGGACGGTGTACCCGCGCCCGGCCACGCCCCGGCCCCCGGTCCGTCGCCGTACGCCGCCGGTCTGGCTGGTGGTGCCGGTGGCCGCGACGGTGCTCATCGTCACGATCGGTGTGGCGGCGTGGACCGCCACCCGGCGGGTCGCCGCAATCGACACCGACAGCCAGCCGACCAGCGGCGCCTGGAAGGGCACCGGGATCAGCGGTGGGATCGGCGTGCCGCTGACCGAGGACGCGTTCGAGTTCACCGTCTATCGGATGGCCTGTGAGCCGGGCCGGGGCGCCCGCCAGTGCCAGGCGACCGTGGGGGTGCGCAACGTCACCCCGGAGCACCAGAGCTGGCACGGCAAGTTGCAGCGGGCGTACCTGGCGGACGGCAACTGGGTCACTACCGACGAGCAGGCCACCCGGCGGGCCAACCGGGGGCGGGACGTCTTCGCCGAGCCGATGGCGGCGGGCAGTCGTACGGTGCTGCCGCTGGTCTTCACGGTCAACGGCGCGGAGCCGCCCCGGCACCTGGAGTTGCGCAGCGGGGTCTTCTCCGCCGGCGTGCGGGTGGACGTGCCCTGACCGGCGGTCGGGCGGCGGTCGTACCCTGGGACGATGACCGCCGCCCTCGCCCCCGCCGTGCTCGACGCGGCCGACTGGCAGGCACGCCGCCGCGCCCACGAGGAGCGAGTGGACGGCTGGCTCAGCGGGCACCTGGAGCGTCGCAGGCGGGGCGAGAAGCATCCGGTGGAGGACTTCCTCTTCACCTACTATTCGTGCCGGCCGGCGCAGTTGCGCCGATGGCATCCGGGTGTGGGGGTGCTGTTGCGCGAGGCGGACGCGGTCGACTTCGGTCCGGACTACCGGCTGGTCGACGGTGGGGTCGTCCTCGACACCGGGGCGGTCCTGGCCCGTCGTGCCGAGTCGGTGCGCTGGATCGGATCCCTGCTGGCGGCGACCTCGGGACGCCCCGCCCACCTGGGCTGTTTCGGGATGCACGAGTGGGCGATGGTCTACCGGCAGAACCAGGACGAGGTCCGGCACCGCGCCTGGCCGCTGCGGCTGAGCCCGGAGCGCACCGCCGAGGTCGTCGAGGAGCGGGGCGTACGGTGCAGCCACTTCGACGCGTACCGATTCTTCACCGAGCCGGCCCGCCCGCTCAACGTGCTCCGGCCGACCCGGGACACGCAGCACGACCACGAGCAGCCGGGCTGCCTGCACGCCAACATGGACCTGTACAAGTGGGCGTACAAACTCTCCCCGCTGGTGCCGTCGGAGCTGGTCGCCGATGCCTTCGCGCTGGCCCGGGAGATCCGCACGCTGGACATGCGGGCCTCGCCGTACGACCTGGCGGCGCTCGGCTACCCGCCGGTGCGGGTGGAGACCCCGGAGGGGCGGGCCGCGTACGCCGGGGCGCAGCGGGATTTCGCCGAGCGGGCCGCAATGCTGCGCGATCGGCTGCTGGCGGCGATCCCCGTCTGACAACCGGGCGGGGCCACCTCCGCTGGACGCGGCCCCGCACCGATGCTCAGGAGGCCGTGCAGCTCACCGTCGGGACGGTGGGGGTGCCGCCGGTGCTGGCCAGGAAGCCGAACGTGGTCTGGGCACCCGAGGCCAGCACGCCGTTCCAGCCCGCGTTACGGGCAGTGACCGTCGTTCCGCTCTGGACCACCTCGGCCCCCCACGCCTGAGTGATCCGTTGACCGTCGGCGGTGTCGAATCGCACCGTCCAACCGGCGATCGCGGTCGACCCTCCATTACGGACAGTCACCTCTCCCTGGAATCCGCCCTGCCACTGTCCGGCCACCCGGTAGCTCGCCACGCAGCCGCCCGACGGCGGCGTGGGCGTCGCGGGAGGGGTGGGCGTCGCGGGAGGGGTGGGCGTCGCGGTGGGCGTGGGCGTGGGTACGCCGGTCAGGGCCGCCACCAGCGCCGGGTACCAGCGGTCGGCGATCTTCTGGTCGCCCGCGGCGTTCGGGTGCACCCCGTCGTACGTGTCGGTGGTGGTGCTGAAGCCGGTCCACTGGTCCACCACCACGATCGGCGACTGGGCGGTGGTCTTGCCCGCCGCCCACCCGTCGACGGCGTTGTTGAGGGCGACGACCCGCTGGCCGCACTCGGGGCAACTGCTCGGCGCCATCGGAATGATCTTCGCAACCAGGACGCGCATGGCGGGGTTGGCGGCTCGCATCTGGTCCACCAACCGGCCGTACGCGGCCAGGATCGTGGCCGGAGCGACGTTGCTCCACACGTCGTTGGTGGCGAAGTGCATGAGGACGACGTCCGGGCGGGTGGCCGACAGCCAGCCCGGCAGCAGGTTCTGGTTGGCCACGTTGGTCACCAGGTATCCGCCGTGCCCCTCGTTGTCGCCGTCGTACGGCTGGCCGCAGCCCTGCGGACCGAGGGTGCCGACGAAGTCGACGGCGGTGTGCCCGGCAGACTGGAGGCGGCTCCAGAGCACCGCCCGCCAGCAGCCCGGCGAGCCGGTGATGGAGTCACCGAGCGGCATCACGCGGACCGGGTCGGCAGCGGCGACGGCAAGTGCCGGTCGATTGTCGGCAGAAAGGGCGGCCGGTGCGGCGGCGGAGGGAGGGGCCGCGACCGAGCCGGCGGCGAGGGCGAGGACGACCGCCGCGACGGCGGCGGTGGAGGCGGTCAGCAGGGACCTTCGGAGCATGGTGGAGGGACTCCCGTCACGTGTGGTGGCTGCGGTGTGACCGGCCCTGGCGCTCCCGCCGACAGTCAACCAGACGCAACGACGTTCATCAATCGACGGACGCAACCACCGCCCCGCGCCGCGCTACTCGCCGTCCGCCCGGCGGTCGCGTTTGCGCTGCGAGCGGCGCTTCTTCTCGGCGAGCCGACGCTCCTTGGCGGCCCGCGACGGGCGGGTCGGCCGACGCGGCGGGGGTGGCGGCGCGACCGCCTCGCGCAGCAGTGCGGCGAGCCGCTCCCGGGCCGCCTCGCGGTTGGCGAGCTGCGCCCGGTGCTCACTGGCGGCGATGGTCAGCACGCCGTCGACCAGCCGACCGGCGAGCCGCTCCAGCGCCCGCGCCCGCAGCGACTCCGGCAGGCTGGGCGACCCGGCCAGGTCGAAACTCAGCTCGACCCGGGAGTCGGTGGTGTTGACCCCCTGGCCGCCGGGCCCGGACGACCGGGAGAACCGCTCCCGCAGCTCGGCGGCGGGGACACTCCACCGGTCGGTCACCCGCAGTCCGTCGTCCACGCACCGAGGCTAACGTGCCGGCGGCTACTTCGGAGCACTGCTCGGATTCGACTCCGGCACGGTCGACTCGTCGCCACCGACCGCCGCGTACGCGACCGCCCCGACCAGCAACAGGGCGATCACCCCGACCTTGGTGGTGACCACCTTGATCAGCAGCCAGGCAGCGCGGCGCGCGCCGGGCACCGTCTTCTTCGCCGCCTGATAGTCGTTCCAGCCGCGCCGGGCCCGCGCGTACGACGACCCGACACCACTTCCGATGATGAGGCCCACCAGCAGGAGGACCGCGATGAGAGGACGCTCCACCCACGCCAGTATCCATACTCAGCGTAATATTTCCATTCTCCGATCTTCTAACGCCAGAAACCCGACAGACCGCGCATCCGCACGTAATCGGACAGTGACCGTACGTGACATCAGCCGCCCTTGCCGATGATCGTGTCGGCGGTCTGCTGCACCTGCTCGATCGGGATGGCGAACCCGATGCCGATCGAGCCGTTGCCGTCGATGGTGGCGATCGCGGTGTTCACCCCGACCACCTCGCCCCGCGCGTTGACCAGCGGCCCACCGGAGTTGCCCGGGTTGATCGAGGCGTCGGTCTGCACCGCCCGGTGCCGGTTGTCGCCGAGGCGGACCTGGCGGTCCAGCGCACTGACGATCCCCGCGGTGACCGTGCCCGGCAGCCCCAGCGGCGAACCGACCGCCAGCACCGGTTCGCCCACCCGGGTCGACCCCGGCTTGGCCAGTGGCAACGCCGTCAACCCGGCGGAGGACGGCACCCGGAGGACGGCGAGATCGCTGCCCGGTTCCCGGCCCACCACCTCCGCCGCGAGCCGCCGGCCGTCCGGCAGCTCGACGGTCACCGCACCGCGTCCCTTGGCCAGGATGTGGTCGTTGGTGATGATGTGCTGCTCGGTGTCGACGGCGAACCCGGAACCCGTCGCCGAGGCGCCGCCCCCGTCGCCCACCAGCACCGACACCACTCCGGGCACGGTCTTCTCGGCCGCGGTGACCAGCTCGGCCGGCACCGGGGCGGCGGACGCCGCAGCCGGACCCGGCACACCGTCACGACCGGCCACCCAGCCCCCGGCCAACGCCCCCGATCCGGTGGAGAGCGTCACCACGGCCAGCCCCGCCAGCAGCCGGCGGCGCCAACTCCACGCCGCCCGGTCACCGCTCGTCCCGTCCGGTCCGCCCCGCCCGTCCGGGCGAAGGTCCGGCGAGACGAACCAGGGCCCGCGTGGCTCACCCAGTCCGGTCTGCACTGCCATTCGTACGCTCCTCACGTGTGGCGGGCCCGGGTCGGCCGGGTCGTCGGGGCGGATCAGGGCAGGCGGGAGAACCACCGCATCGAGCCGTACGCCGCACCCATCGCGAACACCAGTCCGAGCCCGATGAACCGGGACGCGACGTCCTGCCGTACCTTGCGCCAGCCCACCGAGCTGCCGATGTCGTCGTAGACGGCCCGCAGCTCGTCGCTCGTCGCGGCCTCGTGGAAGACGCCGCCGGTCTGCTCGGCGACGGCCTGCAACGTCTCCCCGTCCACCGGCACCTGGATCGGCCGACCGCCCCGGTCCACGAAGCCGCTCAGCGTGCCGAACGAGATCGTGTGCACCGGCACCTCGACCGCGACGGCGTCGGCGGCGGCCTCCATCGGGTCCATGCCCGAGGTGTTCGCCCCGTCGGAGAGCAGGATGATCCGGGCCGGTGGCGGCTGGGTCGCGGCGGCCTCGTCCAACGCCTTCACCGCCCCCAGCGAGGTGCTGATCGCCTCGCCGATCGCGGTGCCCTGCACGCCGGTCACCCCCTCGGCGAGACGCTCGATGCCGTCGTGCAGGGCCTCCCGGTCGGTGCTCGGCGGCACCAGCACCGCCGCGCTGCCGGCGAAGGCGACCAGCCCGACGTTGAACTCGTCCGGCAGACCGTCGACGAACCGCCGGGCGGCGCTCTTGGCGGCGGTGAGCCGGTCCGGGTCCACGTCGCCGGCGAGCATCGAGGTGGACACGTCCACCGCCACCATCACGGTGGCCCGTTCCCGGGGCACCCGCACCTCGGCGGTGGGTCTGGCGAAACCCACCACCAGCAGCGCCAGCATGGCCAGGAAGAGACCGGCGGGCAGGTGCCGCCGCCAGGTCGGTCGCCGGGGCGCGACCCGGTCGAGCAGCCGCAGGTTGGTGAAGCGGACCGCGTAGCGGCTGCGCCGCCGTTGCGCCACCAGGTAGGCCAGCGCCAGGGCCAGCACGCCGAGCAGGAGCCAGAGCCGCATCGGTGACTGCCAGATCATGCCGCACCTCCCCGGTTCGGTCCGGCTCCGGCGGCGGCCAGCCGCCGTTGCGCGTGGACGTGCCGCACGACGTCGGTCGCCCAGTCCCGGTCGGTGCACAGGCTCAGGTGGGTCGCGCCGGACCGGCGTACCGCGTCCCGGACCTGGTCTCGTTGGGCGGCGGCGGCTGCCGCGTACCGCTCGCGCAGCCGCCGGTCGCCGGTCCACACCTCGCGCCGCTCGCCGGTCTCCGGGTCGGCCAGGGTGATCAGGCCGACGTCCGGCAGGTCCAGCTCACGAGGGTCGGTGATCTCCACCGCCAGCACCTGGTGCCGCACGGCCAGCCGACGCAGCGGGCGTTCCCAGGTGGCCGGCAGCCGGGGATCGTCGGGCAGACCGTCGAGGAAGTCGGAGACCACCACCACCAGGCCGCGCCGATGGGCCACCCGGTGCACCGCCGCCACCGCGTCGGAGAGGTCGGCCGTGCCGGGCGACGGCCCGCCGGGCCCGTCGTGGCCGCCCACCCGGGGTTCGGCCAGCAGCCCGCGCAGCAGGCCGAGCAGATGGGTACGCCCACCGCGCGGCGGCAGCCGACGCAGCCCGGAGGTGGTGAGCACCTGGGCGCCGAGCCGGTTGCCCGGACCGGTGGTGAGGAAGCCGACCGTGGCGACCGCGGCCACCGCCAGTTCCCGCTTGTCCAGCTCGGCGGTGCCGTACTCCATACTGGGGCTGGCGTCCACCAGCAGCCAGGTGGTCAGTTCCCGGTCGGCGTCCACCTGCCGGACGTGCGGCACGGTGGTCCGGGCGGTCACCGACCAGTCCATCCGGCGTACCTCGTCCTCGCCGGGCCGGTACTCCCGGCTGCCGGCGGGTTCGCTGCCCGGACCGGGTAGCAGGCCCCGGTGCTCGCCGTGCAGCATGCCGTCGAGGCGGCGGGTGACGGTCAGTTCCAGCCGACGCAGCCGCTGGTCCGGAGTGAGGTCGGCGAGCACCGGATCGGCCGGTACGGGCACCGGGGCGGGGCGGCGGGCCATCAGGCGGCGGCCAGGTCAGGGGCGTACTCGGGCTGGCCGGTGGCCGCCACCCGAGGCAGCGGAACCACCTCCACCAGGCGGCGCACGACGGCCTCGGCGGTCACCCCGTCGGCTACCGCGTCAAAGGAGAGCACCAGCCGGTGCGACAACACGTCGCCCGCGAGTTCCCGGACGTCCTCGGGCAGCACGTACTCCCGGCCGCGCAGCAGCGCCTGCGCCCGCGCGGCGGCGACCAGGCCGAGGGTGGCGCGCGGGCTGGCGCCGTACGCCAGCAGCGGGGCGATCTCCGGCAGCCCGAATCGGACCGGATCCCGGGTGGCGAGGATGAGACGGACCACGTACTCGGCGATCGCGTGGTGCACGAAGACCTGCGTGGCCTGCCGCTGGAAGGCGCGCAGGCGATCCGCGTCGAGCACCGGACGGGCCCGTGGTCGATCGGCGCTCATCCGGTAGAGGATGGCCAGTTCGTCGGCGCCGTCCGGGTAACCGACGAGGATCTTCATCAGGAAGCGGTCACGCTGCGCTTCGGGGAGCTGGTAGACCCCCTCCGACTCGATCGGGTTCTGGGTGGCCAGCACGAGGAACGGCTCCGGCACCCGGTAGCTGCGCCCGCCGATCGAGACCTGACGTTCGGCCATCGCCTCCAGCAGCGCGGACTGCACCTTGGCCGGGGCCCGGTTGATCTCGTCCGCGAGCACCAGGTTGGCCATGATGGGCCCGAGTTCGACGTCGAAGCTCTCCTTCGACGCCCGATAGATGCGGGTGCCGACGATGTCCGAGGGGACGAGGTCGGGGGTGAACTGGATCCGGGAGAAGGTGCCGCCCACGACCGTGGCGAGCGTCTGCGCGGCGAGCGTCTTGGCCACCCCCGGCACGCCCTCCAGGAGGCAGTGCCCGTCGGCGATCAGGGCTATGAGCAGGCGCTCGACGAGCCGATCCTGCCCGACGATCACGCGTTTGACCTCGAAGAGCGTCTGGTCCAGCTCGGCGGCGGTCGCGTCCGGATCGACCGGGGTGGGCAGGCTGGCCATGGTGTCCGAGATGTCCGTCACGGTGCTTGCTTCCCGAGGCGCACCTCGGGCAAACGTCGGAATTACCGGCCCTGCCCGGCCCAGACGGGTCGACCGCCACCGTCACGGCGTGGAACCGGGCCGGACGGCACGAAACTGGTCGGGCGGGTCGTCCGGGAACGCAACGACCACCGGCCCCCACCGCACGGGTGGGGGCCGGTGGTCGTGCCCCGCTCAGCGGTGCACGATCACGAAGAACGGCAGGTCGGCGGCAACACCGGCGGAGTTGCGCGTCTGGATGAACACCCCGTTCGGGGTGAGCAGCCGGGGTGCCACCGAGACCTCCCCGGCGGGCGGGACGCAGCACGAGCCCGCTTGGCCGATCGTCGCCACGTAGATGCCCGTGGCGACGCTGCTGCCGAACTGCACCTCGTACTGGCCGACGCCGTACTTGATCACGACCCCGTCGCCGCGGGCCTTGGTGCCGTTGGCGTTGACCGCCGTGGCGTACCCGGAGGTGCTGGCCGCGGCGACCTCACCCTTGGCCAGCAGGGCCCGGGCGCTGTTCATCGAGGCGGTGGTGACCGCCGGCTGCTGCGCGGTGGCGCGGGCGGTGGGCTGGTTGCCCGCCACAGTGGGCTTCGCCGCGGCGATACCACCGCCAGCGAGGGCCAGGGCCAAGGCCGCGATCGACACCGCGGCCGCCTTACGTCGGAAAAATCTGGTCATGACAGGTCTCCCTTGGTGACCGTGGGGATACGCCGACCCGCGACACGCGGGGCGGATATTGCCTTTTCCTCGTCGGGCCGCAATGACCTTCGAACGCCGGATGCCGCATTCTCTCGTGCACTCGCAAACGGCCTTACTCGATGATCGACATGCGCTCTGAGCTGGGAAAATCTCCCTGATCGCGACCACCCGACCAGCAGGAACGTAACACCGGAAAATACCTTCGGTCAATAACCCTTCACGCTTTGGAGCAATGTCGGATCAACACCACTAATTGTGAGAGGCGCATTCACGAATGAGGCGCGAGAATTGTTCGGTCGCCCGCGTACGTCATGCATCTCCGCCGGTCGCCGGGTGGCGGCTACCCTGCCTGCTGTGGCGATCATCCTCGGCCGGCCGTCGACGTTGTCCGGACGTACCGTGCTCTGTTGGCTCGCCGTCGCCCCCGGAGCCGGGTGGGCCGTCGTCCGGCTGGCCGGGCTGGACCGGGGACCGTTGGTGCAGGCGCTGGCCTTCACGCCGTACGCGCTGCTCGGCAGCCTGATCCCGGTGGTGCTCGCGGTCGCCCTGCGACGCCGCTGGCCGGCGGTGGTCGCGGCGGTGACCACGGCGGCGCTGCTCGCGGCGGTCGTGCCCCGCGCGCTGCCCTCGCCGCAGCCGACGGTCGACGGACCGGAGCTGCGCGTGCTCACCGCCAACCTGCTCGCCGGTGCCGCCGACCCACGGGCGGTGGTCGCGCTGGTCCGCGAGGCGCGGGTGGACGTGCTGGTGGTGCAGGAGTTCACCCCGACGGCCCAGGCCGAACTGGACCGGCTGGGCCTGGCCGACCTGCTCCCCCATCGGCAGCTCAACCCGATGGACGGCACGCCGGGCTCCGGGCTCTACGCCCGCCACCCGATCGGCGACGGCGGCGTCCGCCGGCTCCGTGGCGGCTGGAGCTTCACGCAGGCGTACGCGACGGTGGCGGTGCCCGGCGCGCCGGCCGTCCGCGTTGAGTCGGTCCACCCGGCGGCCCCGTACGCGGTGGACCAGGTGCCCGGCTGGCGCGCGGACCTGGCGGCCCAACCGGCGGCCACCCCTGACGGGCCGCTGAGCGTCCTGGCCGGTGACTTCAACGCCACCCTCGACCACGGCCCGCTGCGTGCCCTGCTGCGCACCGGGTACGCCGACGCCGCCGCCTCGGTCGGCGCCGGGCTGGCCGGCACCTGGGGGCCGTACGACGGTGACCCCATCCCGCCGGTCGTGATCGACCACGTGCTGGTCGACCGCCGGATCGCGGTACGCGCCGTGACGGTGCACCCGCTACCCGGCAGCGACCACCGGATGGTCCTCGCCGACCTCCACCTGCCCTCGGCACCGCACCCGCTGTGATGCGTAAGGGCTGAGGTGTAAGGAAGGGACCCTTTCTATGCACCAGGCGATAGCAGGGGACCCTTCCTAACGCCCGAGGCACCCGGCCGCACCCGGAAGGCGTGCGGAGCTACGCCCCGGCGCGCGTGCCGGGTGCGGTGTTACACGCGGGCGCGGTCGAGGCCGTACGTCAGCGCGTCGACCAGGGCGTGCCAGCTCGCCTCGACCACGTTGGGGTGCACGCCGACGGTGGTCCAGCCACCGCCCCGACCGTCAGCGGTCTCGACCAGCACCCGGGTGACCGCGCCGGTGCCGTGGCTGCCCTCCAGGATGCGGACCTTGTAGTCGGCCAGCTCGAAGTTGCGCAGCTCTGGGTAGTGCCGGCCGAGGCCGACGCGCAGCGCCTCGTCGAGCGCGTTGACCGGGCCGTTGCCCTCGGCCGTGGCGATCACCCGCTCGCCGCGTACCCGGATCTTGACGGTCGCCTCGGAGACCACCGCGCCGTCCTCACGGTGCTCGACCAGCACCCGGTACGACTCCAGCGCGAACGGCCGGGCCGGTGCCGCGTCCGGCAACTCGGAGCGGACCAGCAGCTCGAACGAGGCGTCGGCGGCCTCGAACGACCAGCCACCGGCTTCCAGTTCCTTGACCCGGTTGGTGACCCGGGACAGCGTCTCCGGATGGCCGGCCAGATCCAGCCCCAGCTCACGACTCTTGAGCTCGATGCTGGCCCGGCCGGCCATCTCGGTGACCAGGATCCGCATGTCGTTGCCCACCACCTCGGGTTCGACGTGGTTGTAGAGCAGCGGATCCACCTTGATCGCACTCGCGTGCAGCCCCGCCTTGTGGGCGAAGGCGGCGGCCCCGGCGTACGCCTGGTGGGTGTCGGGGGCGATGTTGGCGATCTCGGCGATGGCGTGGGAGACCCGCACCATCTGCTCCAGGCAGCCCTCCGGTAGGACCGGCAGCCCGAGCTTGAGCTGGAGGTTCGCCGCGACGGCGAAGATGTCGGCGTTGCCCGGCCGCTCGCCGTACCCGTTGGCGGTGCCCTGCACGTGGCGGACGCCCGCCTCCACGGCGGCGAGGGTGTTGGCGACCGCGCATCCGGTGTCGTTCTGCGCGTGCATGCCGAGCACCTCGGGCGCGACCCCGATCCGGTCGGTGAGGTCGGAGATGGCCGCGGTGACCCAGGAGGGCAGCATCCCGCCGTTGGTGTCGCAGAGCACGAACCGCTCCGCCCCGGCCGCCAGCGCCGTCTCCACCACGGACGCGGTGTACGCCGGGTCGTGGCGGTAGCCGTCGTAGAAGTGCTCGCCGTCGACGAAGACCCGACGTCCCTCGGCGACCAGGTGGGTCACCGTGTCGCGGATCATCGCCAGGTTCTCCTTGGCGGTGGTGCGCAGCGCCCGCTCGACGTGCCGCAGGTCGGCCTTGGCCACCAGGGCGATCGCCGGGGTCTGCGCGTCGAGCAGGCCGCGCACCTGCGGGTCGTCGGCGGCGACCGCGCCGGCCCGGCGGGTGGCGCCGAAGGCGACCAGCACCGCGTGCTTCAGGTCGAGCTCGGTACGCGCCCGACGGAAGAACTCGGTGTCCTTGGGCACCGCACCCGGCCACCCGCCCTCGATGAAGCCGACGCCGAACTCGTCGAGCAGCCGGGCCACCGCGAGCTTGTCGACCACCGAGTAGCTGACCCCCTCGCGCTGGGCACCGTCGCGCAGGGTCGTGTCGTAGACCTGGAACGTCATGGGGGAGATCCCTTCGTACAGGCACCGGCCGACGCAACAAAAAGACCCCCCGCGGATGCGGGAGGTCTGCGCGCTCGGCGGAGGGAGAAGCCGGCGCGCTAGTTGCCAATAATGAGGGCGGTGCTGGTCACGGTGGGTACTCTGCCACTCTCGGACAGCCTGCGGGAGAAACAATCCACATGTCGGGACGGGACATCGAGGCGGATTCCCCGCAGTGGGTGTAGAAGACGTCGCGCCGGGTACGTGTCTTCGGGACAGCGAACCCCTTCCTCCGAGACGACTGATCGCAGTCGGGGCAGGAGAGATCCCCATGGACAGGCTCAACCCGGACAGCACGCACGCCACGCCCGACCCGGCGCTGCACGGCGGCCAGCCCGACCCGACGCTGCGCGCGGTGTCGAGCGAGGACGTCACCATCCAGGGCGACCAGGGCACGGTGCCCGGTGGCGCCCCCGCCGGAGCCTTCGACCCGTGGAGTTACCGGGACGAGGCCGGAGTGGCCGGCGCCAACCTGGTCGGCTACAAGGTCGAGGCCACCGACGGGTCGATCGGCAAGATCGACAGCAACAGCCAGGAGGTCAACGCGAGCTACCTCGTCGTCGACACCGGGCCGTGGATCTTCGGCAAGAAGGTCATGCTGCCCGCCGGCACCGTCAACCACGTCGACCACGAGGAGCAGAAGGTCTACGTCGACCGCGAGAAGGACCAGATCAAGGCCGCTCCGGAGTACGACGAGACCGCCACCGACCCGGCGTACCGGGACAAGCTCGGCGGCTACTACAACGACACGTACGCCGCCACCCCGCCCGGCTCCCTCCGCTGACGACTCCCCTGCTTGGGCGTACGGCCTGACGGCCGGTGGGCATCCGCCCGCCGGCCGTCTACCGTGACAGGGGTGGACGCCATCGAGGTCAACCGCAGGATCCCGTTCACCACGACGTTCAACTTCCGGGACGTCGGCGGCTACCGGGGGCACGACGGCCGGACCGTACGCACCGGCCGGCTCTACCGCTCAGACTCGCTGCACCGCATCGGCGACGGTGACCGGGACGCCTTCGCGGCGCTCGGTGTCCGCACGGTCATCGACCTGCGTCGGCCGCACGAGGTGGAGCGGGACGGCCGGGTCCCCGAGTTCGACGGGCTGACCTACCGCAACATCCATCCCGAGCACGCGGAGTGGGCCGGGCTGCACGACTCGCACACCGACCTGGCCCGCTACCTCGCCGACCGGTACGCCGACCTGGCCCGCACCGGCACGGCCGGGCTGGCCGAGGCGATCGGCCTGGTCGCCGACGCGGCGAACAGCCCGGTGGTGGTGCACTGCGTGGCCGGCAAGGACCGCACCGGGATCGTCTGCGGGCTGACCCTCGCCGTGCTCGGCGTCGACGACGAGGAGATCGCGTCGGACTACGCGCTGAGCACCGAGGCCTCGCAACGGTTCAGCGCGTGGATCGCCGCCACCCTGCCCGACGCCGCGCCGCTGCCCGCGCCGTTCCTGTCCTCGCCGGCCGAGGCGATGCTGCTCTTCCTCACCGAGATCCGGGCGGGCCACGGCTCGGTCGAGGACTACCTGCGGCACGCCGGAGTCACCGACGAACAGCTCACCGCCCTGCGCACCCACCTGCTCGCCTGAGGGAGCGCACCCCCGACGCCGCTGCCGCGCGCACGGCGCTGCACCGTCCGGACGTGAGGAAGGGTCCCCTGCTATGCCGTAGGCGTTAGCAGGGGACCCTTCCTTGCATCTCAACGGCTCAGAGCACGCGGTGGACCCAGCCGGCCGGGTCGGTGCCCTTGCCCCGCTGGATGTCGACGAGCTGCTGACGCAGGCCCATGGTCACCGTGCCCGGCGCGCCGCCGCCGACGGCGAACTCCCCCTCGGGGAAGCGCACCACGCCGATCGGCGTGATCACCGCCGCCGTGCCGCAGGCGAAGACCTCACGCAGCCGGCCGCTGGCGGCGTCGGCCCGCCACTCGTCGAAGGTCACCGCACGCTCCTCGACCCGGTGTCCGGCCGCCTCGGCCAGCATGATCACCGACTCCCGGGTGATGCCGGGCAGGATGGTGCCGGTCAGCGGCGGGGTGGCCACCGATCCGTCGTCGTAGACGAAGAAGACGTTCATGCCGCCCAACTCGTCGACGTACTTGCGTTCTACCGCGTCCAGGAAGACCACCTGGTCGCAGCCGTGCTCGATGGCCTGCGCCTGGGCGGCCAGCGACGCGGCGTAGTTGCCGCCGCACTTGGCCGCTCCTGTGCCACCGGGCCCGGCCCGGGTGTAGTCGGGCGAGACCCAGACCGTCACCGGCTTGACGCCGCCGGAGAAGTACGCCCCGACCGGCGAGGCGATCACCGAGTAGAGGTACTCGTTGGCCGGCCGGACACCGAGGAAGACCTCGCTGGCGAACATGAACGGCCGCAGGTAGAGGCTGCCGTCCTCGCCCTCCGGGATCCACTCGCGGTCGATCTCGATCAGCCGGTGCAGCGAGTCGACGAAGGTCTCCTCGGGCAGCGTCGGCATCGCCATCCGGGTCGCCGAGATGTTGAACCGGGCCGCGTTGGCATACGGGCGGAACATGGTCACCCCGCCGTCTGCTGCGCGGTACGCCTTCATTCCCTCGAAGATCTCCTGCGCGTAGTGCAGCACCGCGCTGGCGGGATCCATCGGGATCGGCGCGCGCGCCTCGACCCGGGCGTCGTACCAGCCCTTACCCTCGGCGTAACGGACGGTGATCATGTGGTCGGTGAACACCCGACCGAATCCGGGGTTGGCCAGCAGCGCGGCCCGATCGGCGGCGGATACCGGCGCGGGATTCGGACGGATCTCGAAGTCGAGCTTGTCACCACCGCTCATTGCGCTGACCTCCCTGGGGGTACGACGACATGCGCCGAGGGCATGCCGGAAACTTTTGTGCCAGAAACTTACCCCGAACGGTCGTTCAGCGGGTAGGTCGACCGGCGGGTAGCAAGCCGACAACCGGTACGGAGCCCACGGAACGTGCTGATCGACGCGGGGTCGTGCCGAGGTCCGGGAGTTCGCCCGGCGCGCACCTCGAACCCTCGTCACCGGGATCACCGGCGACGCAGCGGCAACCTCAGGCGGATACCTGCGCGGCGATCCGGTCGCCTACCTCGGCCGTACGCAGGGTTACGTCCGGGCCACGGGCGGCCAGCTCCGCGCTGACCGCGGCGGTGATCCGGGCAGCGGCGTCGGCGTGCCCGAGCTGGTCGAGCAGCAGGGCACCGGAGAGCACGGCGGCGACCGGGTCGGCCACGCCACGGCCGGCGATGTCCGGCGCGGAGCCGTGCACCGGCTCGAACATCGACGGGTACGTCCCGTCCGGGTTGATGCTGCCGCTGGCGGCCAGGCCGATCCCGCCGGTGACCGCGGCGGCGATGTCGGTGAGGATGTCACCGAAGAGGTTGTCGGTGACCACCACGTCGTACCGCTGCGGCTGGGTGACCAGGAACATCGCGGCGGCGTCGACGTGCTGGTACTCGGTGGTGACGTCCGGGTGCTCGGCGGCCACCGCCTCGAAGGTGCGGGCCCACAACGAGCCGGCGTGGGTGAGCACGTTGGTCTTGTGCACCAGCGTCACCTTGCGCCGCTCGCGCCGACGGGCGCGGGCGAAGGCGTCCCGGACCACCCGCTCCACCCCGTGCCGGGTGTTCAGGCTCTCCTCGGTGGCAATCTCCGCCGGGGTGCCCCGGTGCAACGCGCCGCCGGCACCGGCGTAGAGGCCCTCGGTGCCCTCGCGGACGACCACCAGGTCCACCTCACCGGACTTGACGGTGGCCAGCGGGCTGGCCACGCCGGGCCAGAGGCGCGACGGGCGGAGGTTGACGTACTGGTCGAAGGCGAACCGAAGCTTGAGCAGCAGGCCCCGCTCCAGCACGCCGGGCGGGACGGTCGGGTCGCCGACCGCGCCGAGCAGGATCGCGTCGTGCTCGGCCAACTCGGCCAGCACCGAGTCGGGCAGCACCTCGCCGGTGCGGTGGTAACGTGCCGCGCCGAGGTCGTACTCGGTCGCCTCGACGCCCGGCAGCACCGCGTCGATGACCTTGCGAGCCTCCGCGACCACCTCGGGTCCGATCCCGTCTCCGGCCACCACCGCGATCCGTGCCACCGTCAGCTCCTTCGCTCGTATCGGGTCGACGGTACGCTGCCGTCCCGCCTCCCGGTACGAGTGTTCCACTTTTCGGGAAATCACCGACGCACAGCACCTTCCCAGGAGGCATTCATGGGGCGGTCATGTCCGCTGCCTACGGTGATCTCCAACGGGCCACCCGGCCCGGACGGTCGGCGTAACGGCGCGGCGGACGTCGAGGAGGGGGCGGACACGATGTGGACCGACGAGCAGCCACGGACCCGCTGGATCGACCCGGCGGTCTTTCGCTACCGCCGGCCCGACCTGCGGCTGGGCACCCGCGACCCGAAGCCGGACCGCAGCGGCACGGTGGCCGGCGACCGGATCGCCGTCACGCACACCGTCCGCACCTCGACCGCGGAGTACCGCCTGCTGTTGAACGCCCCCGAGTGGCTCGGCC
This sequence comes from Micromonospora sp. NPDC023869, assembly GCF_055559695.1. Classification (NCBI taxonomy): domain Bacteria; kingdom Bacillati; phylum Actinomycetota; class Actinomycetes; order Micromonosporales; family Micromonosporaceae; genus Micromonospora; species Micromonospora sp. NPDC023869. Next base: position 95,278 of record NZ_JBVHKD010000005.1, on the reverse strand, counting down.
GCCGGGGCGTCGGCGAGGCGCTGCGGGACGCCGTCGCCGAGCTGCGGGCCATCGACCTGACCTACAGCCCGCACCGACCGGAGAGTCTGGTGTCCCGGCTGCGTCGGGACGAAATCAGCGCCGATTCGTACCCGCCGCTGGCGGAGCTGGTCGACCGGTGCGCCGCCATGCGGGCCGCCACGGACGGCTGGTTCGACGCCTGGGCGGTGCCCGGCGGGTTCGACCCGGGCGGCCTGCTCGGTGGGTGGGCGGTCGAGCGGGCCGCGGCCCGGCTGCGCGCCGCCGGCATCCACGACTACGCCGTGCTCGCCGGCGCCGACCTGGTGGTACGCGGAAACGCCGCACACGGCGGGCCATGGCGGATCGCGGTGCACCACCCGACCGACCGTCGCCGGGCACCGCTGGTGCTGGAGATGACGGCGGGCGCGATCGGCACCTCGGGGGTGACCGGACGGCAGGGCCATGTGGTGGACCCGCACACCGGTGAGCCCGCCGACGAACTGATCGCCGCCACGGTGGTCGGCCCCGACCTGACGGTGGCCGACGCGTACGCCACCGCCCTGTACGCCGCCGGGCCGGCCGGACTCGCCTGGTTCCGGTCCGATTCGGACTACCACGCGTTGTTCGCCACCCGGCGCTGACTCGGGAGGCGCGCACATCGGCACGAGGTAAGAGTGTCGAGTGTGGGCGACGGCAACGATCGGCCTCCACGGCCGCGGCAACGACCGTGGAGGCCGGTCGGCGACGAAAGCGCATGGCTCGCGCAATCGAGGGGTGCGGGCCGGTCGGCCGGACGTCGACCTCGCCACCCGAAGACGGGCCGCTGCCACGAACTCGGCCGGTAACCGCACCCGTACGCTATCGAATTGACGTGATTCGCGGCAAGGGCTCCACAGGGGAGCTTCTGGAACGATTCCATCGGCGCGCTAACGCTCTCGCAACCGGGCCGTTTTCGACAAGGTGCACACCGGATGGCACGCTGTCCGCCGTGAGTTTCGATCTGAGCGTGTGGGCCCTGCCGGACGGGGCGACGCCCGAGGACGTACGAGCCGCGGTGCAGCAGTGCCGGAACGGCCGGCACGGCGAACGCCAACCGGACCCACGGGTGGTGGCCTTCTATCGGGCGATCACCGCCAGCTACCCCGACCGGCCGAACGGCTTTCGGACGCCCTGGGCGGTGATGCCGCTGCACGCGGCGGCCGACCACGTGGAGATGAACCTGGATCCGGGCTGCCCCGACCAGGTACTGCTGGACATCGAGCGATTCGCCGGCGAGTACCGGCTGATGCTGTTCGACGCGCAGGACGGCTCGGTCTATCCGCCGCCGGCCGTCCGACTGCCCGGCTGACCACTCCGCCCGGCCGCGCACCGACACCCCGGTCGGTTCCGCGCGACGGACGACGAAGGGGCCCGGCCGGCGGCCGGGCCCCTGTCGGTCGCGTGTGGACTACTCGTCGCGCAGGTCCGCCGCGCTGGCCGCGGTCGCGCCGATCGAGTCGGCGGCCGAGGTGAGCAGCTCGGCACCGAGCGCCTGGTCGACGGTGAGGGTCATCAGCGTCTCACCACCGGCCTCCCGGCGGGCCACCTGCATCGCGGCGATGTTGATGCCGGCCTCGCCGAGCAGGGTGCCGACGGTGCCGACCACGCCCGGGCGGTCGGCGTACCGGAGGAACAGCAGGATGCCCTCCGCACCGATCTCCACGTCGAAGCCGTCCACCTCGGTCAGCTTGATGATGTCCCGGGTGCCCGCGTGGGTCACCGTGCCGGAGACGCTGACCGTACGGCCGTCGGGCAGCGCGCCGCGCACGGTGACCAGCACCGGGTACTCGACGGTGTCGGTCTGGGTGGTCAGCGACACCTCCACGCCGCGCTGGGCGGCCAGGTGCGGCGCGTTGACGTAGGTGACCTGCTCCTCCACCACGGAGCTGAACAGCCCCTTGGTGGCGGCGAGCTTGAGCACCGTGACGTCGTGGTCGACGATCTCGCCGCGCACCTCGACGGTGACGCTGGCGGCGATCCCACCGGCGACGGCGGTGAACGCCCGGCCGAGCTTCTCGGCCAGCGGCAGCAGCGGGCGTACGTCCTCGGCGACCACGCCGCCGGCCTGCACGTTGACCGCGTCCGGCACGAACTCGCCCTGCAGGGCCAGCTTGACGCTCTTGGCCACGGCCAGACCGGCCTTGTCCTGCGCCTCGGCGGTGGAGGCGCCCAGGTGCGGGGTGGCCACCACGTTGTCGAGGGCGAACAGCGGCGAGGAGGTGCACGGCTCCTTGGCGTACACGTCCACACCGGCGCCCGCGACGCGGCCCTCGGCCAGCGCGTCGGCCAGCGCCTGCTCGTCGACCAGGCCACCCCGGGCGGCGTTGACGATCCGCACGCCCGGCTTGACGATGGACAGCTCCTTCTCACCGATCAGGCCCACGGTCTCCGGGGTCTTCGGCAGGTGGATGGAGATGAAGTCGCTCTCCCGCAGCAACTCCTCCAGCCCGACCAGGCGTACGCCGAGCTGCGCGGCGCGAGCCGGCTGGATGTACGGGTCGTACGCGATCAGCCGGGTGCCGAAGGCGGCGATGCGCTGCGCGAACAGCACGCCGATGCGGCCCAGGCCCACCACGCCGACGGTCTTGCCCTGCATCTCGACGCCGGTGTACTTGGACCGCTTCCACTCCCCCGCCTTGAGCGCGGCACTGGCGCTGGCGGTGTTCCGCGCGACGGCGAGCAGCAGCGCGACGGCCTGCTCGGCGGCGGAGACGATGTTGGAGGTGGGGGCGTTGACGACCATGACACCCCGCGCGGTGGCGGCGGGCACCTCGACGTTGTCCAGACCCACTCCGGCCCGGGCCACGACCTTGAGTCGCGGTGCGGCGGCGATCGCCTCGGCGTCGATCTGGGTGGCACTGCGGACGATGACGGCGTGGGCCTCGGAGAGCGCCGAGAGCAGAGCCGGGCGGTCGGTGCCGTCGACGTGCCGGACGTCGAAGTCGTGGGCGAGCACCTCGATGGCGGCGGGGGCGAGTTCTTCGGCGATCAGTACGACAGGAGTCATTGGTCCTCGTAGATGTCGTCAGAGCGGTCGGCCGGTGCGGGGACGCTGCGCTGCGCCCGGCGCGGGCGGGGCCATGGCCGTCAGGTGCCGCCTGGAGCACCTACCGCGATCGTAGGGGGCGGCCAGCCCGGCGCGCCCCGGACCACGGGGTGAGTGCCCTCACAAACCGGACGTGACGTGCGTGTTAACGATCGTTAGCCACCCCGGTGAACAGCACGGCACCCGGTCCCGACGTCGGGGAGAACGTCGGGTCCGGGTGCCGTCGGTGAGAGTGCTCTCAGGTGGCCGAGATCTCAGGCCGTCTCGGTGATCGGCCGGTCGACCCAGCTCATCATGCCGCGCAGCTTGGCGCCGGTCTCCTCGATCGGGTGCGCCGCGCCCTCCGCCTGCCACTTGCTGAAGTTGGGGCGGCCGGCCTCGTCCTCGGCGACCCACTCGCGGGCGAACTCGCCGTTCTGGATCTCACTGAGGATCTTGCGCATCTCCTCCTTGACCCGGCCGTCGATGACCCGCGGGCCCCGGGACAGGTCCCCGTACTCGGCGGTGTCGGAGACGCTGTACCGCATCCGGGCGATACCGCCCTCGTACATCAGGTCGACGATGAGCTTCAGCTCGTGCAGGCACTCGAAGTAGGCCACCTCGGGGGCGTACCCGGCCTCCGTGAGCACCTCGAAACCGGTCTGCACCAGCGCCGCGGCACCGCCGCAGAGCACCGCCTGCTCGCCGAAGAGGTCGGTCTCGGTCTCCTCCTTGAAGGAGGTCTTGATCGCGCCCGCCCGGGTGCCACCGATGCCCTTGGCGTACGACAGGGCCAGCGCGAGCGCGCTGCCGCTGGCGTCCTGCTCGACCGCGACCAGGCAGGGCACGCCCTTGCCGTCGGCGTACTGCCGGCGGACCAGGTGACCGGGGCCCTTCGGGGCGACCATCGCCACGTCCACCTCGGCCGGCGGCGTGATCAGGCCGTACCGGATGTTGAAGCCGTGCCCGAAGAACAGCGCCTTGCCGGCGCTGAGGTTCGGCGCGATCGACTCGGCGTAGACGTGCCGCTGCGCGGTGTCCGGTGCCAGCACCATGATCACGTCGGCCTCGGCGGCCGCCTCGGCCGGGGTGAGCACCCGCAGGCCCTGCTCCTCCGCCTTGGCCCGGCTCTTCGAACCCTCCGGCAGACCGATCACCACGTCGACACCCGAATCGCGCAGCGACAACGCGTGGGCGTGGCCCTGGCTGCCGTACCCGATCACGGCGACCTTCTTCGACTGGATCAGGCCCAGGTCGGCGTCGTCGTCGTAGTACACCTCAACGCTCATGACTTCCCTTTCGTACGGCGGCCGCAGTGGCCCGTCGTGGCTTCGTGGTTGCCGCGGCCTCAAGGAGCCGGGCCGGCGGTTCGGTTCGGACGGCCCGCGCGACGGGCCAGCGGTCTCGGGTCAGGCGGCCCGCAGGGCGGGGCCGGCGGTGATGGCGCGCGAGCCCCGGCCGATCGCCACCAGGCCGGACTGCACCATCTCCTTGATCCCGAAGGGTTCGAGGTCGCGCAGCAGCGCGTCGAGCTTGTCGGGGGTGCCGGTGGCCTCGACGGTGAGCGTGTCCGAGGCCACGTCGACCACCCGTGCCCGGAACAGGTTGACCGTCTCCAGGACCTGGGCGCGGGCGTTGCGGTCGGCACGCACCTTCACCAGCAGCAGCTCGCGCGCCACCGAGGTCGACGGGTCCAGCTCGACGATCTTGAGCACGTTGACCAGCTTGTTGAGTTGCTTGGTGACCTGCTCCAGCGGCGAGGACTCGGCGTTGACCACAATGGTGATCCGGGAGACGTCCGGGTTCTCGGTCTCACCGACGGCGAGGCTGTCGATGTTGAAACCCCGCCGGGAGAAGAGCCCGGAGACCCGGGCCAGCACGCCCGGCTTGTTCTCCACCAACACGGAGAGAGTGTGCATGGTCATGCCACGACCTCGCTGCGCTCGGTCGCGCCATGACGCGACAGTGGGCTGAGCCCGATGATTCGTTCGCTACGCTCACTCATCTAAATGTCATCCTCGTCGAAGGTCGGGCGGACGCCACGGGCGAACATGATCTCGTCGTTGCTGGTGCCGGCAGGGACCATCGGCCACACCATGGCGTCCTTGCCGACCACGAAGTCGATCACCACGGGCGCGTCGTTGATGGCCATCGCGGCCTCGATGGTCTTGTCGACGTCCTCGGCGTTCTCGCAGCGCAACCCGATGCAGCCCAGCGCCTCGGCGAGCTTGACGAAGTCCGGGATGCGGTGCTTGTGGGTGCCGAGGTCGGTGTTGGAGTACCGCTCGCCGTAGAACAGCGTCTGCCACTGGCGGACCATGCCGAGGTTGCCGTTGTTGATCACGGCGATCTTGACCGGGATGCCCTCCAGGGCACAGGTGGCCAGCTCCTGGTTGGTCATCTGGAAGCAGCCGTCGCCGTCGATCGCCCAGACCACCGTGTCCGGCATGCCGACCTTGGCACCCATCGCCGCCGGCACCGCGTACCCCATGGTGCCGAGGCCGCCGGAGTTCAGCCAGGTCTGCGGCTTCTCGTACGAGATGAACTGGGAGGCCCACATCTGGTGCTGGCCCACCCCGGCGACGTAGATCGCGTCCGGTCCGACGATCTCCCCCAGCCGCTTGATCACGTACTGCGGGGAGAGGGTGCCGTCGCTGGGCTCCTCGTAGCCCAGCGGGTATCGCTCACGCAGGTCGTCGAGCTGCGCCCACCAGTCGGTGAGGTCGGTGCCACGGCCCGCCGCCCGCTCGGCGTTGACCGCCGCCAGCAGCTCGTCGATCACGTGCCGGGCGTCACCGACGATCGGCACGTCCGCGTGCCGGTTCTTGCCGATCTCGGCCGGGTCGATGTCGGCGTGCACCACGGCGGCGTCCGGTGCGAACGAGTCCAGCTTGCCGGTGACCCGGTCGTCGAACCGGGCGCCCAGTGCCACGATCAGGTCGGCCTTCTGCAGGCCGTAGACCGCGGCGACGGTGCCGTGCATGCCGGGCATGCCCAGGTGCTGCCGGTGCGAGTCGGGGAAGGCGCCCAGCGCCATCAACGTGGTGATCACCGGGATGCCGGTCAGCTCGGCCAGCTTGCGCAGGCCCTCGGTGGCACCGGCCTTGAGCACACCGCCGCCGACGTAGAGCACCGGGCGACGGGCGTTGCTCATCAGCCGGGCCGCCTCCCGGATCTGCTTGCCGTGCGGGTGCAGGGTGGGCCGGTAGCCGGGCAGGTCCAGGGTGGGCGGCCAGGCGAAGGTGGTCGGCGCCTGGAGCACGTCCTTGGGGATGTCCACCAGCACCGGGCCCGGACGGCCGGTCGAGGCCAGGTGGAACGCCTCGGCCAGCACCCGCGGGATCTCGGTGGCGTTCTGCACCAGGAAGTTGTGCTTGGTCACCGGCAGCGTGATGCCCTGGATGTCCGCCTCCTGGAAGGCGTCCGTGCCGATCGAGGGCCGCGCCACCTGACCGGTGATCGCCACCAGCGGCACCGAGTCCATGTACGCGTCGGCGATCGGGGTGACCAGGTTCGTCGCGCCCGGCCCGGAGGTGGCGATGCACACCCCGACCCGGCCGGTGGCCTGCGCGTAACCGGTGGCCGCGTGCCCGGCGCCCTGCTCGTGCCGGACCAGGATGTGCCGGACGGTCGAGTCGTAGAGCGGGTCGTACGCCGGAAGGATCGCGCCACCCGGGATACCGAAGACGACGTCGACGCCGAGCGCCTCGAGGGAACGCACCAGCGAACCGGCGCCCGAGACCTGGGACTGGGCCTGGGTGGGGCGTACCGCCGGGGTGGGGGTGGCGGCGCGGGCGGCGTCGGTGGTCTCGGCGGCGCTACGGGCCCGCCGGGCGGAGTGGGCGAGGGTCTCTGGCGTGGGTCTCGTCATGGCGGTTTGCCTTCGGCTGGAGTGGGTGGGGCTGCTCACGGGTGGACGCGGCGATCCGGCGGCGTCCGATGGGTTCGACGGCAAGAAAAAAGCCCGCGTGCCAGATGCACGGGGCCAGCGCACTCTCAGTCAGGGAGAGTGCGCTCAGGTAAGTACTCGCAGCGACCGGTTCGACGACATGGGCCAAGCCTGACGCATCTCACGCGATGAGTCAACTGATCCCACATATTGGTTCACGGATCTCGGCGCGTTCCGTCCGGCACGCCGCTCACACCGGGTCCGACGTGCTCGGACGCACCGTCGACCGCACGTGGAAGGGGCGGCTGGAAGGGGCGCGCGGGCGTCCCGTCCACCGGTACCGGGCGGGCCGGGCGGGCACCCGGCGACGTCGCCGCCTCCAGCATCGCCTCCAGGTGCTCGGCCGGTACGCCCCAACCGAACAGCGCGCCCTGACCGAACCGGCAGCCGGCGGCGACCACCGCGGCCAGTTCCGTGGGGTTGGTCACGCCCTCGGCGACGACCTCGAGCCCGAGCTGGTGACCCAGTCGCATCACGATGTCGACCATCGGCGCGAAGGCCGGGCCGTCCTGCCCCACCGGCCGGACCGGCTCGTGCTCGGCGACCAGACTGTGGTCGATCTTGAGAATGTCGATCGGGAGCCGACGCAACTGCCCCAGCGACGAGTAGCCGGCCCCGAAGTCGTCCAGCGCGATCCGCACCCCGGTCAGGCGCAACGCGGTCAGCCGCCGGATCAGCTCGTCCAGGTCGGTGGCGACCGCGTGTTCGGTGACCTCCAGCACCAACCGCTGCGGCGGGACGTGGTGCGCGCGCAGCGCCTCGGCGACCTGCACCACGTACTCGGCGGCGTGCAGCTCACGCGGCGAGACGTTGACCGACACCCAGACATCGTGCCCCTCGGCCAGCCAGCGGGACAACTGGTAGCACGCCTGGTGCAGCACCCAGGCGCCGAGTTTGGCGATCATCCCGCACTCCTCGGCGAGCGGGATGAACTCGTCCGGCCGGACGTTGCCCAGCGCCGGATGGCGCCAGCGCAGCAGCGCCTCGGCGCCGACCGGACGCACCGACGGCAACGAGGCCACCGGCTGGAAGACCAACCGCAGCTCGTCGCGCTCGATCGCGCCGCGCAGCTCGTGCTCCAGCGTCGTGCGGCGACGCAACAACCGGTCGTACGCCCCGTCGTAGCGCTCGATGCGGTTCTTGCCGCGCTGCTTGGCGTAGCGCAGGGCGGCGTCCGCGTGCCGCAGCAGCAACTCGACGTCGGGTTCCTCGGCCCAACCCGCCATTCCGATGCTGACCGAGAGGAACACCGGCCCCTCGGACTGCTCGTAGGCACCGCCGAGCACCCTGAGCAGCCGCTCGGCCACCACTCCCGCCTCGGCCGGGCCCCCGTGCATGAGCACCGCGAACTCGTCGCCGCCGAGCCGGGCGGCAAGGTCACCGGGGCGCAGGTTGCCGCGCAGCCGCCGGCCCACCTCGGCCAGCACCGCGTCACCCACGTCGTGGCCGCGCATGTCGTTGACGTTCTTGAAGCCGTCCAGGTCCAGGCCGAGCAGGACACAGGGCACCCGGGCCTCGGCGGACCGGTGCAGCGACTGCAACAGCCCCCGCCGGTTGGCCAGCCCGGTGAGCGCGTCGGTGTGCGCGAGCTGGCGGAAGTGCGCCTCCCGCTCGGCGAGCCGCCGGGCGTAGGCCCGCACGTCGTGCAGGGTGAGGTACTGCCGGGCGACCAGGGCGAAGCCCTCGATGCTGCCGGCGACGATGGCCGGACCGTCGAACCGGCCGTCCTGGAAGAGGTGGTACATCGCCGAGGCGGCCATCGCGATCATCGGCACCACCGCGTACTCGCTGTCGCGGCGGATCACGTCGACGGCGACCTGGTCCGGCGGATCGATCCGGCGGACCGCCAGCGCGGCGGCGAGCAGGCCCACGGCGAGCAGCGCCGCACCGACGAAGGTCACGCCCGGCCCGCCCTGGCAGAGCCCGGCCGCGATGGCCAACCCGCCACCGGTGGCCACGGTGATCCCGCCGCCCAGCACCGCGAGGTGCTGCCGGGGCGGTGGTGCGCGGAAGACCATGATCGCGGCCAGCCCGGTGCTCAGCGCCGCGCTGGCCGAGGCGACCAGGATCGCCGGGCAGGCCGTCGGGGTGGCCGCGCCGAGCAGTCGGGTCGGCTCGGAGAGCAGCACCCACCCCACGAACCAGAGCGCGGCACCGACGATCACCCCGTCCAGGGCCAGCCGGGCGGCGGAACTCGCCGAGCCGGCGACCCCGGGCATCCGGAGCAGGCCGGCACCGAAGAGCAGACTGCTCGCCGCCGTGCCGATCGCGACCAGCGTGGCCCAACCGGTACGCTGCGCCTGCTCGTGTGCCCAGTGCCCGCCGACGGTGAGCGCCTCCGCCACCCCGACCAGCAGGGTCAGCAGGGCGATCACGCCACCCGCGGCCAGCAACGCGTACGCCGAGCGGTGCGGGGCGGACCGACGGCGTACCGACAGGGCGAACAGCACACCGGCCGTGAGGGCGACCAGTGCGCTCGACACCGCGACACCGATCAACGCCGGGGGTGTGTGCACCCCGCCAACTCTGCCGGATCGGCTTCCGTCGTGGGGATCGGGTGTGCATCTGTTGGGACACGGTCCGTGTGCCTGTCCGACACGGGGTTCACGGTGCAAGACTGGTACGCATGCCTGAGCTGCGGTCGAAGACCTCCACGCACGGTCGGATGATGGCCGGCGCCCGGGCCCTGTGGCGGGCCACCGGGATGACCGACGACGATTTCGGCAAGCCGATCGTCGCCATCGCGAACAGTTTCACCCAGTTCGTGCCGGGCCACGTACATCTCAAGGACCTCGGCGGGCTGGTCGCCGAGGCGGTGGCCGAGGCCGGCGGGGTGGGCCGGGAGTTCAACACGATCGCGGTCGACGACGGCATCGCCATGGGTCACGGCGGCATGCTCTACTCCCTGCCCAGCCGGGAGTTGATCGCCGACGCGGTGGAGTACATGGTCAACGCGCACTGCGCGGACGTCCTGGTCTGCATCTCGAACTGCGACAAGATCACCCCGGGCATGCTGCTGGCCGCGCTGCGGCTGAACATCCCGACGGTCTTCGTCTCCGGCGGCCCGATGGAGGCCGGCAAGACGGTGGCGATCGAGGGCGTCGTCCACTCCAAGATCGACCTGGTCGACGCGATGGTCGCCTCCTCGAACGAGGCCGTCACCGACAACCAGCTCGACGCCATCGAGCGCTCCGCCTGCCCGACCTGCGGCTCCTGCTCCGGCATGTTCACCGCCAACTCGATGAACTGCCTGACCGAGGCGATCGGGCTGGCCCTGCCGGGCAACGGCTCCACGCTGGCCACCCACGCCGCCCGCCGGTCGCTCTTCGTCGAGGCCGGCCGCACCGCCGTGGAGATCGCCAAGCGGTGGTACGACCACGACGACGCCTCGGTGCTGCCGAGGATGGTCGCCTCCCGGGCCGCGTTCGAGAACGCCGTCGCGCTGGACGTGGCGATGGGCGGCTCGACGAACACGATCCTGCACCTGCTGGCCGCCGCCCGCGAAGCCGAGATGGACTTCACCGTGGCCGACATCGACGCGATCTCCCGCCGGGTGCCCTGCCTGTCCAAGGTCGCCCCGAACTCGCCGCAGTACCACATGGAGGACGTGCACCGGGCCGGTGGCATCCCGGCCATCCTCGGCGAACTCGACCGCGCCGGCCTGCTGCACCGGGACGTGCACGCGGTGCACTCCCCGTCGCTGTCGCAGTGGCTGGCCGACTGGGACGTGCGTGGCGGCTCGGCCACCCCGGAGGCGATCGAGCTGTTCCACGCCGCGCCCGGCGGCGTGCGGACCACCGAGCCGTTCTCCACCACCAACCGCTGGTCGAGCCTGGACACCGACGCCGCCAACGGCTGCATCCACGACCGGGAGCACGCATACTCCGCCGACGGCGGGCTGGCCATCCTGCACGGCAACCTCGCGCCGGACGGCTGCGTGGTCAAGACCGCCGGGGTGCCCGAGGAGTGCCTGACCTTCCGTGGGCCGGCGAAGGTGTACGAGTCGCAGGACGACGCGGTCACCGCCATCCTGGCCAAGGAGATCGTCGCCGGGGACGTGGTGGTGATCCGCTACGAGGGCCCCAAGGGTGGCCCCGGCATGCAGGAGATGCTCTACCCCACCTCGTTCCTCAAGGGCCGGGGGCTGGGCCGCGCCTGCGCGCTGCTCACCGACGGCCGGTTCTCCGGCGGCACCTCCGGCCTCTCCATCGGGCACGTCTCCCCCGAGGCGGCCTCCGGCGGGCTGATCGCGCTGGTGGAGCCGGGCGACGAGATCGTCATCGACATCCCGAACCGGTCGATCGACCTGAACGTGCCGGCCGACGTGCTGGAGGCCCGCCGGATCGCCCAGGAGAAGCGGGACCGCCCGTACACCCCGGTCGACCGGCAGCGCCCGGTCTCCGCAGCGCTGCGCGCGTACGCCTCGATGGCCACCTCGGCCAGCGACGGCGCCTACCGCCGCGTCCCCGAATGAGGTGAAAGGAAGGGTCCCCTGCTAACGCCTCGCGTATAGCAGGGGACCCTTCCTAACATCCGACGCCCGGTGCCGGCGCCCGGTGCGCTCAGGCGGGTACGGACATCTGCCCGATGCGGATCTTGTTGCCGAACGGGTCGCGGATGCCGAAGTCGATCCCGTACGGCCGCTCCATCGGCTCGTCGGTGATGTCGACGCCCTTGCCGACGAGTTCCTCGTACTTCTTCTGGGCGTCGTCCGTGGTCATGAAGAGGAAACCGCCGGCCGCCCCCTTGGTGAGCAGTTCGCGGACCTGCTCGGCGGTGGCCGGGTCGAGACTCGGCGGGCCGGGCTTCTCCAGCAGGATCTCGCGCTGCCGGTCACCGGGAATGTTCACCGTGAGCCACCGCATGAAGCCCAGATCCTGGTCGGTGTGCACCTCCAGGCCGAGCTTGCCCACGTAGAAGTCGAGCGCCTCGTCCTGGTCGAGGACGTAGACCTGGGAGCGGCTGATTGCGTTCATCGTCATGCCCGGAACGCTAGTGCAACGCTCTGACCTGCTGCTTATCCAAAACTGCTCGGCCTCGTCCAGGCTTTGGTGAAGCAGCCCGGCACCGGCGCGGCGGGGGCCGTCCGCCGCTTGCGGTAACCGGTGGGCGACTCGCCGACGATCTGTCGGAACGTACGGCTGAACGTGCCGAGACTGCCGAACCCGACCGAAAGACACACCTCGGTCACGTCCTGCTCGGTGTGCAGGAGGAGGTACATGGCCCGCTCCACCCGACGCCGTTGCAGATACCGGTGCGGCGTCTCCCCGAAGGTCGCCCGGAAGGTGCGGATGAAGTGGGCCTCGGAGACGTACGCGATCCTCGCCAGCGTCGGGATGTCCAGGGGTTGCGCGTACGCGCGGTCCATCGCGTCCCGAGCGCGCAACATCGCCCGGTTCGTCTGCTCGACCGCCCTGCTCACCGGCCATCTCCCTACAACGCCGAACAGATCAAGCCCGGCCGGCATGAATCCGGCGGGTACTCCACTCGCCGGAGCCTACGCTCCCCGGTCGGTCGGCCGACGACGTCGACGAGCGCCACCACCGGGTCCGCCGCAGCCGACGGCCGCGCGACTCTCATCCTTCAATGGCATGCAGGTCGGGGGCTTCGGCGAGGAAATGGATGCCCTCGTCGTCGTGCAGGTGGAGGGTGCAGCCGGCCCGGGTGAACCGCACGGTCAGCACCTGCCCGACGTGTCGGGCGGCCAGCCGCAGCAGCACCGGCACCGGGTCGGCGGGCAGGGTGCTCGGCGCGGACTCGGGCACCGGGATCGGCACCACCGCGTCAGCCGGCGCGGCACTGGCGATGGTGTCGGTCAGGCACTCGACGCACCAGGCCAGCGCCGCTTCCAGGGTCGGGCGGTAGGGCCACTCGTCGGGGCGGACCAGGGCGTCACGCGGTCGTAGCTCGACCGACCAGCGCAGCCCGCTCAGGTAACGCGGATCGTCGGCGTGGTGCCGCAGGTCGCAGATGCTGACCTCACACGCCAGGTCCAGCCCGAGCGCGAGCCGGATCAGCACGGTCAGCGGCGGCGCGTCGGGGCGTACCGCCGTCACGATCAGCCGACCTGCGGGCTGGCCCCGACCGGCGGCGCGCACGTGCTCGCCCACCGGATCGGCTCCGGCGCAGGGCAGCGTGACGTGGCCGCCACGCAGTCGCGCCTCGATCTCGTGCCCGCCGTCGGCTTCGGCGAGGTCCTCCGGCCGTACGCCGAGGACGGGTGCCCAGGCGGCGAGCCGATAGCGGTCGGGAAGCTGGACCACCGGCTTGCCGCCGGGTTGGGTGGCGACGAGCGTGACCGGCTCCGGCGTGCCGGTGTGCCAGGTCAGGTGCACGACCCGGTGCCGCAGGTCGGTGAGCGTGAGCACCACCGCCTCGTGCAGCCGGTGGGTACCGTCGCAGGTGAAGCAGGCCAGCGCGGACGTGCGCAGCCCGGCGCCCCGGCAGCGTGGACAGCCCGCCTCCACCCCACGGCCGCCGAGGCGGCAGTCGCAGTTGCGCAGGCGGCTGCCGGGCACGCAGTCCGGGCAGGGCCGCCAGCCGATCTCCGCACCGAGCCAGGCCGGTTCGGGCGGCGTGAAGCCGCGCCGCAACGGCACCCGCACCCGGCGTACGACCTGGCCGGTGAGCTGCTCCACGAAGGTCTCGACCGGATCGCCGTCACGCAGGCTGGTGTGCCACCACCGCCCGTCCCGCCAGAGGGCCTGCGCGCCGGGCCGCTCGGAGCCGTCGACCGGGTCGACACAGTCGGCGAGGATCCGCCGTTCGAGCTGGTCCACGTCGACGGACGGCACGGCGGGCGGGCGCGGTCGATCGGGCTGCACCAGCCGGGCGGCGACGCCCCGGCCGCGCTCGGTGAGCCCCGCGAGCGCGTCGGCCACGTCGGTGCGGGCCAGCGCCTGCGGCAGGTCGGGTTGCCCGCTCCGGAAGCCCGGCACCGGCGAGCCTGGCACCTCGTACCGGACGTCCCAGCCCATCCCCGGCCGACGCACCTCGATCACCAGGTCGAGCAGGAGCAGATCGGCGAGCACGCAGAGCCGGACGAGCCGTTCGGCCGGATCGACCGGCGGCACCGGCTCGCTTCGCCCGAGGAAGAGCAGCCAGGGCAGGTAGTCCATCCGCACGATCGCCTGAGCCTCCAGCTCCAGGCGCTGCACCAGCGGCGCGTCGGGTCGCCACTGCTGCGGCAACCACAGCTCGGGTGCCTCATCGGTGACGGCCGCGCCGATGCGGGCGGCCAGATCGCGCACCTTCCGGCCCAGGTCGACCACCCATCCGGACTGCGTGCACTCCGGGTCGAGACCTCCGGGCACGACGCGGTGCGAGGCGACCGCGCCGGTGTCCAGGTTGGCCACGCTGAGCACCACCTGCGCCCGCCGTTGCCCGCGCCGCCGACAGCGCCCACACGGGTACGCCACACTGCCCGCACCCCGGCACTGCTCGCAATCCCGGTACGCCACACGATGCGCGGGTATGGCGGTCTCCTCCGCCAGGAACCGATTCCCAAAGCTGGTGCACCGGCACGGCAGCAGCTGAAAGGTCATCCCGTCGCAGTCCGGGCAGGTAATGACGGTCACCGCGCACCCGCTCGCTTCTCGTCGGCGCACGGTGGCTGTGGGAATATTGCGCGCACGAATCGGCACCACCTGTTCTGGGATCGACGTCGCGGTCATCGCTGTTGTCGGGCTTATCTTGTAGGGTCGGAAACACCATCACAATGAATGTCCCGTCATACTTTTCCGCTGCTTGATAGCACCAATTCCGAGTTCCACGACCGCCGTCAGGATGTTGCAAAACCCGACAGGAAGGAGGGTGCGGTGGCCGAAGACATGGGGTCGACAGTGCCCCGACGACAGCTCGGCAGGACCTTGCGTGACCTGCGCACCGAGGCCGGCATCACGCTCGATGCCGCCGCGGAGGCACTGGAGTGCAGCCGACAGAAGGTATGGCGGATCGAGAGCGGCCTCGGCTCCGTGCGCGGCGTCGACGTCCGCGCCATGTGCGAGTTGTACGCCGCCCGCGCCGAGCTGACCCGGGCGCTCACCGCACTGGCCACCGAGACGAGAGCAAAAGGCTGGTGGCACGCCTACGGCGACGCCATCCCCGACTGGTTCGAGCTGTACGTCGGCCTCGAATCCGCCGCATGCCGACTTCGGTTCTTCAACGAGGCGATGCTGCCAGGATTGCTGCAACAGCGGGACTACGCGCTCGGCGTCTACCAGCACCGCACGGAGGTGAGCAACGAGGAGCGGGAACGGCTCGTACAGGTCCGACTCCAGCGCCAGTCCCTGCTCAGCCGCAGGATGCCTGCGCCACCAACATTGGAAGTGATCCTCTCCGAATCAGCCCTGCTTCGCACGGTGGGCAGCCCCGAGACGATGACAAGTCAACTGCACCACCTGCTGACAGTCGCTGAGACGCCAACCGCCACCATCCGAATCCTGCCGCTCACGGCGGGATTGCATCGTGGCGTCGAGGCAGGCTCCTTCGTGATGCTCAACTTCCCGCTCAGGAACCGTGCGACTCCTGAACCACCCGTGATCTACAGCGAGTCGTGGACAGGGGCCCTCTACCTCGATCGCCCCGATGAGTTTGCTGCCTACGAAAAGGTATGGGCGAGCCTGGAACAACTTGCCCTTGATGAAGCACAATCAAGACACCTGATCACCAAGATCATCGGGGAGGTCCATCATGGTTGATCTGACCGGCGCACACTGGCGCAAGAGCACCCGCAGCGGCAGCAACGGCGGCGAGTGCGTCGAGGTCGCCGACAACTTGCCCGGCATCATCGCCGTCCGCGACAGCAAAGACCCGCATGGCCCCGCCCTCACCTTCACCCCCACCACTTGGGCCACCTTCCTCGCGTCCACCCGAACGGGCCGCTGAGCCTAGAAGCGCATCCGGACCCAGTGGCCGTGGACGGGTTCCGTCAGCGGAACCCGTCCACGGGCTCCCCTCTTGCCCTACACACCGCGGGCGGTCCTCACAACGCCCTTGCTTGGCAGGGCAGCGCTGAACCACTCGATCCGGATACTGTCCTGGCGTGCCAATCGGTGATGTCAAGGCCACCATCCGACGCGGCAACCAGTCTCTCGACGATGCCGAGACGAGCGTTCACATGGCGAGTGCCCAGCTAGATGACGCCTCCGCCTTGGCCCTCGCCACTCTCCACGACAGCCGACGCGAGGAGGCGGAGGACGCCAGGCAGGCGCTGCTCGCCGCCACTCACGAGGTCGAGCTGACGTTGCGCCGAATCAACGCTGCCAGGGAACATGCCGAGGCATATTTGGGCGTCATCGGATGAGCGCGGGCCTGGACGCGGTGGTCTCTCAGCTACGTCAGGTGATCGAGAATCTTCAAGGTGCCGCCGTCGTCGCTCGACGTGCGCAGGAAGATGCCCGTCAAGCCACCACCCACTACGCCGAGGCAGGACGCGGTAGCAGCCACCCCAACCTCACCAGCGCTGTGCGGGAAAGTGAAGCGGCCAGGGAGAAGGCCGTCAGACTCGCCAACCTCATCAGCAAGGCAGCCGACAGCGTTGCCGCCTACTCGAACGCCGTGGTTCCCGGCTCCGCACCCACGGCACCCACCGAAGCAGCCATGCCCTCGGGCGAGAGGCTTCTCGCCGAGAGCGTCGAACGCGAATCCGGCCGACGGAACCTCGGATCCTTCCTGAGTACGATGACCCGGAAAGTCGAAGACCTTCAAGACAACACCCAGAAGACCGTAACGGCAGCGCGTGAAGCCTTCACCTTCGTCCGGGGCCCACAAGGCCCGACAGGAACGCAGGCCAGCACTACTACACCGACCGCCAGCCCGACGCTGGGTCAGCGTCTCGCCAACGATGCACCGGACACCGCAGGACACCTGGTTGTGGTCGGACTGGTGGCGGGCATCGCCGTCCACCGCTCCGCCCTCTCAATCCGCAAAGGAATAGCGAGGTTACGAAACCGTGAGCGTACGGACGGAATTCAGCGACCTGATCCGCGCGATGGCGCGTCGTGACTGGGGCACCGTCGACCAGATCCTGGACGGCTTGGAGACGACCGGATGGCGCGGCGGCAGCCAGGTGATCGGTGCGGCGTTCGCCATCGCGGCGAACGAGCGTTTCCCCACCAGCCACTCCCCGACCGACGTGGCTCGCTTTGTATCCGAGACGCGATCACAGTTCCCGGACGCGCAGGCACTCCCCACGCTGGAGATGGAAGGGCTCCTCCGAGCGGCGCTCGGCGAGACCGAACTGATCGAGAACCTCGACCCCGAGACCGCCCTACAGATGCAGATCGTCTTCCTCGGCAAGTTGCTACAGGACCGCGACCACAGCGAGGCGCAGCTTGAAGAGTTCATCGCCGACGTGGAGCGCACCGCAGCCGACTACCTATAGCTACCGGGGCTGCGACCTCACGCTCGTCTCCGATAGTGTCCGCCCCACTACGCAGACATGACCGGTTTCGCGGACAGCAGTAGGAGGACGGCATGGCCAGCATCGAAGAGGTCAAGGCGGCACTGATGCAGGCAGCCGAGCAGGGCAACGCCACGATCAACCAGATCCGGACCGCCGCCGAGAACACCGAGCAGATGCTGAGCCGGTTACGTGCCGTCGCCGCCGGCACCGGCCATCCGACGATCGCCGAGGCCATCGCCCGGGGCGAGCAGAGCAAGCAACGGCTGGCCGAGGCCATGACCCTCATGCAGGGCAGCTCGGAGGCCGCCCGCCGCTACGTCGGCATCCTCGGCTAGCAACCTCCACCATCATGATTGTCGGCGAGGTCAAGGCGACCCTTCGCGCCGCCGTCGAAGCCGCCCGGCAGGGACGACATGGGTTCGACCAGGCTGTCTCCGAGGCCGAGGCGGCGACCCGAACGGCGGCCGCCCTCCTGCACGGCAGCCAACACGAGCACGTGACCGCCACCCACGAGGCGCTTGCCGCTGCCGGGGCAGAGGTCGCCCCGACTCGCCGCGGCTTCAAGGACACCGCCGAACAGGCAAGCGACTACCTCAAGCGACTCGGATGAGCGGCAGCATCGGCCACATCCAGGCAGCCACGGTGCAGAAGATCCTCACCGAGGAAGACCTGCCGGACAACGAACTGGACGCCAAACTCGCGGAAGCCGTCACGCTGTCGTCCCGTCCCTGAGCACTCAGGGGCGATCGGTGCCGCCCGAACTTCCTCGTCCCCCACCACCTGTCACATTGCCTACTATAAATTCGTGGAGGAGAAGGATCGCGCTGCCGGCCAGGAGGACCACGCACTGGCCGACTTCGTCCCCGAAGAGCTCGACGAGATCCCCGCCGACGCCTCTGGCGAGACGAAATTTCTCTACCTCGTCGCCATCGCTGTGCAGATCGGGCAGATCGCGGTCACCGTGTGGGGGCTCGACCGCCTCTCCGATCCGAGCGTCGGCACCTGGGGCAAGATCGGCGCGGGCGCGGCCATCATCGTGGCGATCGGGATCTGCCTGAACGCCTGGAGTTCCGCCTACCACTCCGCCGCCTGGGACGAGCACCGTCCCAAGCCCGAGTGATCGCTCAATACTGATCCTGCGGAGGTCATACGGCCCGTCGGCGAGCCACGTGCAGAACTCGCCGACGGGCCGGAGATCAAGCGAAGGCCACCGAGCGGGGCATCGCGTCAATCATCGATTCCTCGATCGACCGCCGGAAGGCGATCGGCCGCTCAAAGGACCACGACAGCATCCTCGGCGAAGGTGAACAAACCGGCGTCCAGAGTGATGCTCTTGAGTTTGGTGCCCTTCGGCACATCGAAGAAGACGTTCGCCGTCACCGAGTTACCCGGGTTGATTTTGTCCAGGAATCCCTGTGCGTCGCTGTTGCCGTAGATCCCGGCCGTACCGTCGGGCTCGAACTCTCGGCCGCTGGCGTCCTGTGCGGTCAGCGCGCTATCGGCGTGAAAGGTCTGGGCGCTCTTGGTGACGTTCTTGACGGTCACGATGGCCTTGCAGAAGGTGCCCTGCGCCTTAACGTTGAGGAAGTCGCTGCCGACCCGGGAGATGCCACACTTCACGCTCTTGACGGTGAACTCGAAGTCACCGCCACGCACCTTGTCGCCGATACCGGGGGTCTTCGACTTCGCCGGCTCCGGTTTCTCCGCCGCCTTGGTCGGTTCGGCTGCCGCCGCACTGGTCGTCGGTGCCGCTTCAGGCGCGGGCGCGGCCCCCTCGGCAGCCGGAGCGGCGCTGGTCGCGGAGGTGACGTCGGTCGTCTGGTCGCCTCCGGCCAAGCCGACCACAAGCGTGCCACCACAGCACAGCATCACGAACGCGCCGACACCGATGAGGGTGGGCACCAGCCACGAGGCCCGCTTCTTGGCTACGGGTGGTGCAGCGAACTGGGCAGGCGGCGGCGGTGGGAACTGACCGCCATTCGGCGGCGGTAACTGTGCTGCGGGCACCTGTGGGAACTGCGCGGTCGGCGGTTGACCAGCGGGGGGCGGGTTTTGGGCAGGGTCGTATGGGGCCGTCATCGAGTGGTGTCTCCCGGGTCTCGTCCAGCGCTACCGCGTAATCAGTAAAGCGCTCTAACGGTGCCACGGTTAACCGCAGAAATGGTCGTCCGGCCGGCCTGGTTCACTCGACGAGTTCACTGTGGAACCAGCCGAAATACTGATTCGACCGTCAGACGTCAAGCCAATGCGACGAATCGGCGCGCCCGACCAGAGCACGGCAGAACCCGACCCCGGCGCCACATTCTGTCGGATACCCGCCAACCAGTACCCTGAATTGGATCTGACAGATTAGGCAAAAGGCGGGCGCCGAATACGCGGCAGGCGGTCAGTCGTTGACGCAGCGGAGCACCGGGCGACTGGTGAGGGCGGTCGGGTCCAGGGGTGCCGACGACCGCACGACGAAGGTCGTCGACTCGCCGGGCAGCAGCGTCACCAGAGCCTCGTCGACCTCGGCGGACGGGTCGAGCCGGTCGGGATAGAGGATCAGGTCGCGCAGGACGGTGCGGGCGGTGACGCGTACCCGCTGGGTGCCGTCGACCTCTTCCACGACGGCGTCAAAGGACGCGGTCGGCCAGGGGATGTCGCGGTCCTCGGCGAAGAACCAGAGCGCCCGGTCGTTGCCGGCGTCCGCGACGAGCAGTTCGGCGCGGGCCTCGTCCGGCCGGGTCAGCTCCGCCGGCAACGGCACGGTCACCGTCGCGTACGCGGGCACCTCCAGCTCCAGGGTGGTCTTCGCGCGGGGCTCGCCGGCCAGGGTGAGTCGGGTGACGGTGGTCGACGCGTGCCATGGTCGGCCGCCGTCGTTGACCGCGACCAGGGCCAGTCCGCCGTCGCGGGGCTGGACGGTGAGCAGCCGGTCGGCGTAGGCCCGGCGCAACGCGTACCAGAGTGGTTTGCGACGACCGTCGCCGTCGACGGCGGCCCACGAGGTGACCGGCCAGCAGTCGTTGAGCTGCCAGACGATGGTGCCCATGCAGTAGCCCCGGTGGGAACGGAAGTGTTCCACCCCGAGTTGGATGGCGCGGGCCTGGTTGAGCTGGGTCAGGTAGTGCCAGTCGTCGAAGTCGCGCGGCACGGGCAGGTGGGCGTCCAGGCCGCGACGCAACTTGAGGTCGCCGTCGGTGGCCTTCTGGTGGTGGGCCATGCCGGGTGAGTCGTGCGCCAACGGCTCGTCGCTCAGGGCCCGCCGCAGCGTCGCGTACGCGGGCGGGGCCTGGTAGCCGAACTCGGCGACGAACCGGGGCAGGTGCTCGCGGTACTTCGTGTAGTCGTCGGTATTCCAGACGTCCCAGATGTGCGTGGTGCCGTACGCCGGGTCGTTGGGGTGGACGTCCTCCCGGCCGGAGTACGGGCTGCCGGGCCAGTACGGGCGGGTCGGGTCCAGCTCGGCGACGATCCGGGGCAGCAGGTCCAGGTAGTAGCCGTGTCCCCAGGTGCGTCCGGCGAGCGGCTGCTGCCAGTCCCAGTCGTGCCAGCCCCAGATGTTCTCGTTGTTGCCGGTCCACAGCACCAGCGAGGGGTGTCCGGCCAGTCGGGTCACCTGTTCGGCAGCCTCGGCGGCCACCTCGGTGCGCAGCGGTTCCTCCTCCGGGTACGCCGCGCAGGCGAAGAGGAAGTCCTGCTGCACCAGCAGGCCCCGCTCGTCGGCCAGGTCATAGAAGTCGTCCGACTCGTACCGGCCGCCGCCCCAGACCCGCAGCAGGTTGACGTTGGCCGCCTCGGCCTGGTCGAAGCGGTACGCCAGACGGTCCCGGGTGACCCGGTGGGGGAAGACGTCGTCGGGGATCCAGTTCACCCCGCGTACGAAGAGCGGCACGTCGTTGACGTGCAGCGTGAAGGGGACGCCGTGCGCGTCGGGGGTGGTGTCCAGGCGTACCGAACGGAAACCGACGCGCCGCTGCCAGTCGTCGAGCACGTCACCGTCCGGCCCGCGCAGCGTCACCGTCAGGTCGTAGCGGGGTTGGTCGCCGTGGCCGCGCGGCCACCACAGCTCGGGTCGGTCGACGGTGAGGGTGAGCACGGTCGTCCGCTTCCCCGCCGGGATCGTCACCTCGGCGGTGGCACCGGCCACCTCGGCGTGCACGGTGACCGGCACGTCGATGGCGCGGTCGACATCGACGTGCAGCTCCACCCGGCCGGTACCGTCGGCGACGGTGACCAGCGGGCGTACCCGCGCCAGCCGGGCGGTGGACCAGCCGTGCAGGCCGATCTCCTGCCAGATCCCGGCGGTGACCAGGGTCGGTCCCCAGTCCCAGCCGAAGTTGCAGGCCATCTTGCGGATGAACTGGAACGGCTCCGGGTACGCGTTGGGCCGGTCGCCGAGACGGTCGCGCTGCGCCTCGGCGTACCGGTAGGCGGAGTCGAAGTGGACCACGAGGTTGTTGTCCTCGGCGCGCAGCAGCGGGGTCAGGTCGAAGCGGTACGCCCGGTGCATGTTCTCGGTGCGGCCGACCTCGACCCCGTTGAGCGTGATCGTGGCGACCGTGTCCAGCCCGGCGCAGACCAGGTCGAGCCGCTGGTGGTCGCCGTCGGGCCGGTCGAACGTGGTCTCGTACACCCAGTCGGTGCGGCCGATCCAGGCCAGCGCGGTCTCGTTGTCGTCCAGGTACGGGTCGGGGATCAGCTCCGCCGCGAGCAGGTCGGTGTGCACGCAGCCGGGGACGGTGGCCGCCACCACCCGACCGTCGACCTCCGGTGGCACCTGCGGACCGGGCACCGGCCGCAAGGTCCAGCCGTCGTGCAACGGCAACCGGTCCGGCCGGCTCCCCCGTGCGTCGCTCAAGACTTCACCGCGCCTTCCATGATTCCTCGGACGATCCGGCGACCGCCGATGACGAGCACGACCAACAGTGGCACCGTGGCCACGAACGCACCCGCCAGCACCCGTCGATAGATCACGTAGTTGCCGCTGGCCAGGTCGGAGATGGCCACCATCGAGGTGGGATAGTCGGTGCCGTTCAACGTGATCAGCGGCCACTGGAAGTCGTTCCAGGTGGCCACGAACGTCAACAGGCCGAGCACCGCCAGCGCCGGGCCGATCGCCGGCAGCACCACGCTCCAGTAGATCCGCATGGTGGTGGCACCGTCCACCCGGGCCGCCTCGACCAGCTCGTCCGGCACCGAGTTGACGATGAACTGTCGCATGTAGAACACGCCGAAGGCGGTCACCAGGCCGGGCACGATCACTGCCAGCAGCGTACCGTTCCAGCCCAGTTTGCCCATCACGATATAGAGCGCGACGACGCCGAGCTGGTTGGGCACGGTCAGGGTGAGGATCACAAAGAGCATCAGCGGCCGGCTGCCCCGGAACTGCAGCTTGGCGAAGGCGAACCCGGCGAGCGAGCAGAAGAACAGCACCGCCGCGGTCACCGTGGTGGCGACGATGACGCTGTTCACCAGCGAGGCGGCGAAGTAGACGTCCTGGAGGGTGAAGACCTCGTCGAGGTTCACCAGGAACTGGTCGCTCGGGACGACCGCCGGCGGCAACTGGGCGGTCGCCTCGTCGGTGCTGGTGGCGATGACGAACATCCAGTACAGCGGGAACGCCGCGAACAGCGTGGTCACCGCCAAGAAGAGGTACGTCCCGATGCCCGCCGGGGTGTCCTGCGGGGCCCGGCCGTACGACCCGGTCCGCCTGCGTCCACCGGGCGGCGTGCCTGGTCGGCGGGGCCGGGCCTCCGTGGTGCTCGGTGCGGTCATCTGCGGCCCCCCGAGATGCGATTGGTCAGCAGGGTGTTCAGGGCCGCGACCGCGAGGATGATGAGGAACAGCGCCCAGGACATCGCGGCGGCGTACCCGAGGTTGAGGTCCTTCCAGCCGACCTTGTAGATGAGCTGCGCGACGGTCTGCCACTCACCGCCGGCGCCACCTCGGGCGGTCTGCGCGTTCAGGTCGAACAGCATCGGCTCGGTGAACAGTTGCAGTCCGCCGATGGTGGAGAGCACCACGGTGAAAATGACCACCGGACGGATCATCGGCACCGTGATCCGCCATAGCTGTCGCCACGGCCCGGCTCCGTCCAGGGCCGACGCCTCGTAGACGTCGCGCGGGATGGACTGCATCGCGGCCAGATAGAGCAGGGCGTTGTAGCCGATCCACTTCCAGTTGACCATCGTGGCGATGGCGATCCAGGAGTGGAGTTTGTCCGCCCGCCAGTCGATCGGCGTCTCGGTGCCGATGCCGAGCAGGCCGAGCGCCCAGTTGGCCATGCCGAAGTCGCGGGAGAAGAAGACGTTGAACACCAGCGTGGAGGCGGTGATCGGGGTGATGTACGGCAGCAGCGCGCCCACCCGCCACCAGGTCTGCGCCCGTAGTCGCCGGTTCAGCATCGATGCGATGACCAGCGCGAGCAGCAGTTGCGGGACGGTGGAGAGCAGGAAGATGCCGAACGTGTTGTAGAGCGCGTTGCCGAAGTCGCCGTCGGTGAGGAGTCGGCGGAAGTTCTCCGTACCGGCCCAGCCGGTCAGTTCCGGGTCGTCCAGCCGCCAGTGGCGCAGCGCCACCACCCCGTTGAAGATCATCGGGAACAGGCCGAAGACGAGGAAGAGCAGGAAGAACGGCGCGATCAGCAGGTAGGGCACGTACCGCATGTCGAAGCGGTGCAGCCGGTCCCGCCAGGTCAGGGACCGGGCGGTACGGGTGCGCCGCGCCACCCGTACCGTCACCTGCCGGCCTTCTCGGCTTCCTTGATGGCTTCGGCCCAGGCCGCGCCGGACGCGAGCGTGCCGTTCTGCACCCGGTTGATCACATTCTCCACCGCGACCCGGGTCGGCCCGTTCTTGCGGCCCAGGTACTGCGGGGTGAGCCCCTCGGCCATCTTGGGGAAGATCTGCCCGACCGGCGCGGAGTTGAAGAACTCGTTCTTGAACTCGGCGATCGCCGGATCGGCGTAGAGGGCGGGCTGCGAGGGCAGGTTGCCGACCGTCTTGAAGACCTCGATCTGCTGCTCCGGCTGGATCAGCCACTCCACGAACTTGTACGCCTCGTCGACGTTGCGCCCCTGCTTCGGCACGGTGAGGAAGGAGCCGCCCCAACTGCCGCCGCCACCCGGCACGGTGGCGATGTCCCACTGTCCCTTGGTGCCGGGTGCGGTGTTCTGGATGTGCCCGAGCATCCACGCCGGGCAGGGCAGCACCGCGAACGCGCCGCTGGTGAAGCCCTTGTCCCAGTCGGCCTGGAAGCTGGTCAGGTTCGCGGAGATCCCGGCGTCGGCCGCCCTGACCGCGTAGTCGAAGGCGACCTTGGGGCCGCCCGCCATCTGCAACTGCTCGTCGGCGTCGAAGAAGCCGACCTGCTGCTGCCCGAGGATCGGGTTGAACAGGTTGGTGGCGTTGTCGATGAACTTCTTCCCCGTCTCGGCGGTGTATCCCTCGCCGACCTCCAGGAACTTGTCCCAGGTGGGCCAGAGTGCGGAGACCTGGTCACGCGCGGTGGGCAGACCGGCGGCGGAGAAGAGGTCGGTGCGGTAGCACATGGCCAGGCCGCCGACGTCGGTGCCGAGGCCGATCTGGGTGGCACCGTCGGCGGAGAGCGACTGCTTCCACTTCCACGGCAGGTAGTTGGTCTCGTAGGTGCCGGCGCCCTTGTCGAGCAGGTTGACGAACTTGTCGGCCTGGCTACGGAACTGGACGATGAATCCCTCGTCGATGGCGGCGATGTCGGGGGCGCCGGAGCCGGCGATGAGCTTCTTCTGCAGGTCCTCGTGCTGGGCGTTGTACTCGCCCGAGTTGAGGGCGATCTTGACGTTGCTGTTCTCCGCCTCGTACTTCGTCTTGAGGTCCTGCAGGCCGAAGTCGCCCCAGAAGTTGATCGTCAGGGTGACCTCACCGCCGGAGCCGCCGGTGGTGCTGCGTCCGCTGCACGCGACGACGAGCGAACCGACCGTCAGACCCACGGCTGCGACCCGCAGCCACCGGGGCGTGGACCGTCTCATGACCCCTCCTCCAAACAGGCTGGGAATGCTCAATAAATCGAAGAACATTGACTGAACCGGATAAGTTAGGACCGTAAGTGCATGCTCTCGCGGTGTCAACGGCGCGTTACGAACAGCGCCTAACGGTGACCTGCCGGTCGGCTGAACCGAACAAGTGACGGCGTCCGACCGACCGATCGAGACGGTGTCGGACCGCCACCGGGACAGCGGCGGGCGACCGGTAGCGTTGGTGCCCGACGCCCGCGCCACCGCGCGCGGCGGGCAGGCAGAGCGATCAGGAGGACGTACGCCGGTGAAGCGGCCCACCATCGCGGACGTCGCCCGGCGGGCGGGGGTCTCCAAGGGCGCGGTGTCGTACGCGCTCAACGGGCAGCCGGGCGTCTCCGAGGCGACCCGGCAACGCATCCTCGCCATCGCGGCCGAGATCGGGTTCAGTCCGAGCAGCGCCGCCCGGGCCCTGTCCGGCGCGACCGCCCGGGCGATCGGGCTGATCCTGGCCCGACCGGCGCAGACGCTCGGCATCGAACCGTTCTTCATGGAGCTGATCAGTGGAGTCGAGGCGGAACTCTCCGCCCGTTCGTACGCGCTGACCCTCCAGGTGGTGGCCGACCAGGACGCCGAGATCGCGGTCTACCGGCGCTGGTGGGGCGAACGGCGGGTCGACGGCGTACTCGTCTGCGACCTGCGCACCGACGACCGGCGGGTGCCGGTGCTGGAGGAGTTGCGCCTGCCCGCCGTGGTGATCGGCGGGCCCTCCGGCACCGGCCGGCTGACCAGCGTCTGGTCCGACGACGCGGCGGCCCTGGTGGAGACCGTGGAGTACCTGTACGCGCTGGGACACCGGCGGATCGCCCGGGTCGGCGGCCTGCCCGACCTGTTGCACACGGCGACCCGCACCCGGGCGTTCGGCGAGGTGTGCCAGCGGCTGGGGCTGGCCGAGGCGACGACCGTCTCCTCCGACTACACCGGCGAGGAGGGCGCGCGGGCCACCCGCCGACTGCTCAGCTCCCGGATCCGGCCGACCGCAGTGATCTACGACAACGACGTGATGGCCATCGCCGGACTCTCGGTGGCCCAGGAGATGAAGCTCGCCGTCCCGACCGAGCTGTCCATCGTGGCCTGGGACGACTCCCCGCTGTGCCGGCTGGTGCACCCGCCGCTGACCGCGCTCGGCCGGGACATCCCCGCGTACGGCGCCCACGCCGCCCGACACCTGCTCCAGGCGATCGAGGGCGCTGCGGCGGTGGTCGTCGAGGACGAGACCGCGCACCTGACCCCGCGCGGCAGCACCGGTCCGCCCCCGTCTCGCCCATGAACCGGTTAAGCCGCATTCATCGTCATCGTGACGTGGACGGGAACTCCTCGAAGTACGCCTCCACCCGTTCCGCAGTCGCCGGTCGGGCGAGTTCGAAGCCCTGGCCGTAACGGCACCCGGCGCGCTGCGCCCCGTCGACCTGGTGGGCCGACTCCAGTCCCTCGGCGACCACCTCCAGTCCCAACCGGTCGGCGACGGTGACCACCACGTCCAGCAGCGGACCGGCCGGATCGCCGCTCGGCACCACCGACTCCGGGCCGACCTTGAGCAGGTCGATCGGGAGCCGCCGCAGCTGGGCCAGGGAGGCGTGCGCGGCCCGGAAGTCGTCCAGGGCGGTCCGGATGCCCATCGACCGCAGACCGGCCAGCCGGGCCACCACGGTGGACAGCTCGGCACCCACCCGGGGCTCGGCCACCTCCACCACGAGTTGGTCCGGCCCCACCCCGTACGCGTCCAGCACCGCCGCCGTGCGGGGCACGAAGTCCGGCGAGGTCAGCTCACGGGTGGTGACGTTGACCGACATCCAGAGCCGCCGACCGCCGCCGGACCAGTGCGCCAACTGCCGGCAGGCCCGGTCCAGCACCCAGACGCCCAGCTCGCCCACGATGTCGAGGTCCTCGGCCACCGGCAGCAACTCCGCCGGGAAGACGGTGCCGAGCACCGGGCTACGCCACCGCAGCAGCGCCTCGGTGCCGACCGGCGAGCGGTCGGCCAGGTCCACCACCGGCTGGAACACCAGGTCCAGCTCGCCTCGGGCGACCGCGCCGGGCAGCTCCCGTTCCAGGTCCAGCCGCCGGACCAGTTGCTCCTCCAGGTAGGCGTCGTACCACTCGACCCGCTCCCGGCCGAGTTGGGCGGCCCGCCGCCGGGCCAGATCCGCCTGCCGCAGCACGTCCTCCGGGCGACCGGGGGTCAGTTCGGCCAGCCCGACGCTGGGTCGCGAGCGCAGCACCGCGCCGGCCACCTCGTACGGGCGGCGCAGCTCGGTGATCAGGCGGGTACCCAGCGCGTAGGCCAGCATCGCCCCGGCGTCGGTCACCACCGCCAGCCCGCTGCCGGCCAGGTCGAACACCTCGTCGCCGGCGGTCACCACGGCGCGTGCCCGGCGCACCGCCTCGGCGGCCACGTCGTCGCGGAGTGCCACGCCGGGCAGCTCGGTCAGGTGCAGGTCCACCACCAGCAGCGCACCCTGGTCCGGCCAGGCCGCCAGCGCCCGCAGCAGACCGGGGCGGCCGTCCGGCCCACGACTCTCGGCAGTGACCGGCTCCGGTCCGGGGGGTGCCGGCTCCGACGACGCCGCGGACTCCGCAGCGCTCCGGACCAGCTCCCGGGCCACCAACGGAGGCACTGCGGCGAGCGCGAGCAGCACCGCCGTGTTGTCCAGCAGGAGACCGGCCTGCAACTGGTGGACGACGGCGAGCACCACCGCCGACGCCGGGACCACCACCACCGGCCAGACCCGGGCCGTCCGATCCTCCGGTTCGGGCGCCGACCGCGCCACCTGCCGCATCCCGGCGGCGACCAGCAGCACCCCGGCCACCAGCGGGCCGACCGCCAGCAGTGCCACCCGACCGGCGGTCGCCGGCAGCACCGCCAGCAGCACCAGCGCGAACAGGATGGCCGACGCACCGGCCCGGCACCGGCTGAGGCCGCCGGCCCGATGAGCGCCGGTCAGCACGAGCAGCGCGTCGACCGCCAGCACGCCCAACGCCACCGCCGCGACCAGCCGCACCGAGGGTGCCGTGTCGGCGTACGGCAGCAGCAGCCAGGCGACGAGCACCAGCCAGACGCCGGGCGCGGCGGCGTCCAGCACCCTCAGCAGCCGTACCCGCCACGGTGGTCTCGGCGGTCGGGGCAGGCTCGACAGGCCACCGACGAGCAGTGCGGCGGTGCCGAGGAGCCCGACCGTCGCCGCAGTCGGGCGGAGTCCCATCGAGGCCAGTGGCAGGACGGCGGCGGTCAGACCGGCGGCCATCACGGCACCGTGCAGCAGGGCGGCGGCGCGGCGGGGCCGAGCCGCACGACGACGCGCCAGCCGACCGCCGTCGGTGGACCCGGAGGGCACGTCGGTGCCGGTGGCGAGTCGGGACAGGCGGACGCCCGCCAGCGTGGAACCGGCCGCTCCGGCGAGCGCCACCACCGCCAGGGCCGGGACCGCACCGACCGCGCCGGCTACGAGCAGCAGCACGACCAGCGCGAGTACGCAGGACTCCGGCAGGAACGGTGAGCGGACGCCGGCACGGAACACGGCGGCTCGGAACACAGACGCGACGGGCACGACGGTCGCCTTCGTGAGGGGGCACTGGGGCGGTGCGGCGGTGCGTGGGCGGCGACAGGTGAAGTCCACCGCCCAACATCGATGAACGAGCCAGCTCGCCGGGAGTGACGGCCAGTCGACAGTGAGTCCGGTCACGTGCTCCGGCTTCGGGGACGGCCCGCTGCGGGCGGCGTCCGGCCTGGTGCAATCATCGGGACATGGCTCGCTCCGACACCACCCGATTCCGGCACAACCAGGCCATCCTGGTGGCGGCGATCGTCGCCACCATCGGCGCCCTGCCACTGGCCGGCGCCCGCGCCTATCTGCTGCCGGTGTTGCTGGTGCCGCTGGCGGTGGCGGTCTGGGCGTGGCGGGCCGGCACCGACGCCGATCTGGGCGGGCTGCGCCTGCGCGCGCTGGCCGGTCAGCGACGGATCCCCTGGGACCAGGTGGCCGAGCTGGGCGCCGACCCCCGGGGCCGGGCGGTCGCCCGGCTCGACGACGGTGAGCAGCTCCTGCTGCCCGCCGTACGCCGCGAGGACCTGCCCCGCCTGGTGGCGGCGGCCGGCCGGGGCGAACCCGAGACGGCTCAGTAGCCGTCGACCACCACGTTCTCCGGCCGCTCACCGGCGGCGAACCGGCGGATCTGCTCGCCGACCAGCCGGTAGGCCCGGGGCAGCAGCCCGCGCACCGAACCGGCCACGTGCGGGGTGATCAGCACGTTGGGCAACTTCCAGAGCGGGTGGTCGGCGGGCAGCGGCTCCGGGTCGGTGACGTCCAGCGCGGCGGAGATCCGGCCGGTGGACAGCTCGGCCAGCAGGGCGTCGGTGCGGGCCACCGGCCCTCGGGCGGCGTTCACCAGCAGCGCGCCGTCCGGCATCGCGGCCAGGAACTTCTCGTCGACCAGGCCCCGGGTCCGATCGGTCAGCGGCACCAGCAGCACCACCACGTCGGCGTGCGGCAGCAGCCCGGGTAGCTCGTCGACGCCGTGCACCCCCTGCTCGGCGCGGGCCGTCCGGGCGACCAGGGTGAACTCCACCTCGAACGGCGCGAGCCGGTCCCGCACGGCGGTGCCGATCGACCCGGCACCGACGATGAGGACCCGCTTGCCGGCCAACTCGTCGGTGGGCGCCACCTCGTCGTACGCCCACCGCCGCTCGGCCTGGGCGCGGATCATCTCCGGGAAGGCCCGCAGTCGGGACAGGATCGCGGTCACCACCCACTCGGCGGTGGACGGGTCGTGCACACCCCGGGCGTCGCAGAGCATCACCCCGTCCGGCACCCGGCCGGCCCAGGCGTCCGCACCGGCGGAGAGCAACTGCACCACCGCCAGGTCCGGCAGCTCGTGCGCGAACGGAACGATCTTCCGGGTGGCGAGGAAGGGCGGCACCCAGAACCGGACCCCGGCCACCGACGAGGGCGGTCTCGCCGGGTCCTCCATCGTCTCGACGGTGATCTGCGGCGGCAGCTCGCCGAGCAGGGCGTGACCGGAGTCGTGCGGGATCCATACCTTCACGCCAGCCGACGATAGACCCGTCGTCCGTACCGCCACCGGGGCGGGGGTCCGCCGACCTCCACGCCGACCGACACGGCGGGCTAGGCTCGGGCGGGTGAGCGCTCCCCCGTACTCTCCGGCCCGTCGGGTCCGCGGGTTCCTCGCGGCCTCCTGCACGACGCTGCTGCTCGCGGCCACCGGGTGCAGTCTCGGCGAGCCCGAACCGGACCCGGCCGGCGAGCCGCCGAACCTGCCGACCCCGTCGGCCAGCGCCGCCGGCGGCGGCCAGGAGGTGGTGGCCACCGTGCTGGCCCAGGGCCTGCGGGTGCCGTGGGGCATCGCCTTCCTGCCCGACGGCGGGGCGCTGGTCACCGAACGCGACAGCGGCCGGATCGTCCAGGTCGGCCCGGAGTCGAGCCCGGACGGCCTACGGATCACCGAGCGGCAGACCGTCGACGACGTGGTCGCCTCCGGCGAGGGCGGCCTGCTGGGCATCGCCGTGTCGCCGGAGTTCGCGCAGGACCGCACGGTCTTCGTCTACTACACCGCCGAGGAGGACAACCGGATCGCCCGGATGCGGCTGGGCGAGAAACCCACCCCGATCCTCACCGGCATCCCCAAGGCAGGCATCCACAACGGCGGCGGCCTGGCGTTCGGCCCGGACGGGCAGCTCTATGCCAGCACCGGCGACGCCGGGGACACCGCGCAGTCGCAGGACGCCAAGAAGCTCGGCGGCAAGATCCTGCGGATCACCACCGAGGGCGAGCCCGCGCCCGGCAACCCCTTCCCGAACTCCCCGGTCTGGTCCCTCGGCCACCGCAACGTGCAGGGCATCACCTGGGCCGGCGACCGGATGTACGCGGTGGAGTTCGGCCAGAACACCTGGGACGAGATCAACCAGGTGACCAAGGGCAAGAACTACGGCTGGCCCGAGGTCGAGGGACGCGGCGGCGACAAGGATTACGTGGACCCGATCGTGCAGTGGTCGACCGACGAGGCGTCCTGCTCCGGCCTAGCCGCCGGTGAGCGGCTGCTGGCCACCGCCTGTCTGCGCGGGCAGCGCCTCTGGCTGGTCGAGCTGACCGACACCGGCACCGTCCTCGGGCAGCCGCAGGCGCTGCTGACCGAGGAGTACGGGCGACTGCGGGCGATCGCCGCCGCGCCGGACGGCTCATTCTGGGTGGGCACTTCCAACCACGACGGACGCGGCCGACCCGCACCAGAGGATGATCGCTTGTTGCGGCTTGTTTTCGCAGGTGGCGGCGCTGGGCGAAGCTGAGGCATTCTCGACACGCAGCACCTCGGGTTTGCCAAGATCCTCAGGCGGGCAGGTCAGAATCTCAGCATGGACGATCACGAGAACGAGAAGCCGCACCGCGATCGGAACGGGGACGACCCGACCGGTCGCCCGCGTCGCTTCGTCTCGCTACGGCGCGCCGCCGCCGGTCCGCCCCGCGCCGGGCGGCGCAGCGGGCTGCGCCGGTTGGGTGCCGGACTGGCGCTGCTGGTCGTCACACTGACCGGGGTGCTGCTCGGGGTGCTCGCCGGCGGGCACGTCAGCACCGACATCGGGCCCTTCCAGGCCCGACTGTCCGTTTCACCGGCGGTCAACGGCAGCACCACCGTCGACATCCCGCCGCTGGGCGCGCTGCTCCTGGACAGCCACGACGGGCCGACCCGGCTGACCGTGGAGCTGGGCGCGCTGGACCAGGGCCGCACCGAGGCCCTGATCGACGACCCGGCGAGCATCAACCGGGCCACCCAGTCGGCCGTCGACGACGTGCAGGAGGGTGTGCTGCGGCTCGGGCTGCGGACCGTCGGCGCGACCGTGCTGGCCACGCTGGTGCTGGCGCTGCTGGCGTTCCGGGACACCCGACGGGCGGCCTGGGCCGGCGCGCTGGCGCTGGCGATCAGTGCGGGCAGCCTGGGCACCGCCGCCGCCACCGTCCGACCGCAGGCGATCGAGGAGCCCACGTACGAGGGGCTGCTGGTCAACGCCCCGGCGATTGTCGGTGACGTACGCAAGATCGCCAACGACTACGGCCGGTACGCCGAACAGCTCCAGCGGCTCATCGGCAACGTCACCCAGCTCTACACCACCGTGTCGGCCCTGCCGGTGTACGAGCCGGAGCCCGGCACCACCCGGGTGCTGCACATCTCCGACATGCACCTCAACCCGGCCGCCTGGCAGCTCATCCGCACGGTGACCGAGCAGTTCGGCATCGACGTGGTGATCGACACCGGCGACATCACCGACTGGGGCAGCGAGCCGGAGGCCTCCTACGTCGGTTCGATCAGCCTGCTGGAGAAGCCGTACGTCTACATCCGGGGCAACCACGACTCGCCGCGTACCGCTGCGGCGGTGGCCCGGCAGCCGAACGCGATCGTGCTGGACAACACCACCGCCACCGTCGCCGGGCTGACCATCGCCGGCATCGGCGACCCGCGCTTCACCCCGGACAAGAGCACCTCACCGGCGAGCGGTGGGCTCAACCAGCCCACCGCCGACGAGCTGATCGCCACCGGGGACAAGCTCGCCGCCACGATCCGCAGCTCCCCCCGGCCGGTGAACATCGCGCTGGTGCACGACCCGGCCTCCGCCGGCCCGATCTCCGGCACCTGCCCGCTGGTGCTCGCCGGACACACCCACGACCGGCGGGTGAACACGCTGCCGGAGGTGCCGGGCGAGCAGCCGACCACGCTGATGGTGCAGGGCTCCACCGGCGGGGCCGGGCTGCGCGGCCTGGAGGGCGAGGAGCCGACCCCGCTGGCGATGACCGTCCTCTACTTCGACCAGGACAAGCAGCTCCAGGCGTACGACGACATCACCGTGGGCGGCACCGGGCAGGCGCAGGTGAACCTGGAGCGCACTGTGGTCCAGCCGCCGACGCCGCTGCTGACCCCGCCGATCACTCCCACCCCGACACCGACCCGCTGAGCCCCGCTCGATCCTGGATCCAGTGGCCTCCTCCGCCCCCGATGCCACTCGATCCGGGATCGAGCGTGATCTTGACGCCTGTCGCCGGCTGGGTCAGCGCAGGGCGAGAGCGGCCAGGGCGGCGTTGACGATGCTGCCCGGCAGCAGGTCGTGCAGCTCGTACAGCTCGGCGACGCTGCCGGACTGGCCGAACTCGTCCACGCCGAGCGGCACCGCCGCCGCACCGACCGCCGACCCGAGCCATGCCATCGCGTGCGAGGCGGCGTCGTGCACGCTGACCACCGGCACCCGGTCGGCGAAGGCGGACCGCAGCGCGCCCGGGACGCTGGGCACGGTGGCGGTGCGTACGCCCTGCCGCAGGGTGCGCTGCCACGCGCGGTAGAGGCGGTCCAGGCTGGTCACGTCTACCACGTGCGCGGCGACGCCCTCGTCGGCCAGTTCCGCCGCGGCGGCGAGCACCTCGGGCAGGACCGCGCCCGAGGCGGCCAGTTGCACCGTCGGCGCGTCGGCCAGGTGCGGGTACGCCTGGTGCGCGTCGACCAGCCGGTACGCTCCGGCCAGCACCTGCCGGCGCAGCACCGCGTCCCCGAGACGGGCCCGGGCCGCCTCGAACGGCGCCTGGTCCAACGGGCGGGTGCTCAGCCGGAAGTAGTACGCCCCGTCCTCGGCCGGCGCGGCCGTCGGCACCGGCTGCGGGGCACCCGCGATGTGCCCGAGCGCGTCGCAGAGCAGCCAGTCCAGGCCGACCGCGTACGCGGGCTCGACGAAGGTCACGCCGGGCAGTTCCAACCCCACGCTGGCGGTGATGGTCGACTGGTGCGCGCCGCCCTCCGGGGCGAGGGTGATGCCGGACGGGGTGCCGGCCACCACGAACCGGGAACCGGAGTACGTGCCGTAGAGGAACGCGTCCAGCCCGCGCAGCACGAACGGGTCGTAGACGGTGCCCACCGGCAGCAACGGCTGGCCGGACAGGTCCCACGACAGCCCGAGCTGGCCGAGCAGCAGGAACAGGTTCATCTCGGAGATGCCCAGCTCGATGTGCTGCCCCTCGGGGCTCTCCGTCCAACGCAGCATCGTCTCCGACGACCAGGAGCGCTGGGCGGTCGGGGCGAACACCCCGGTCCGGTTGATGAACCCGGCCAGGTTGGTCGAGGTGGCCACGTCCGGCGCGGTGGTGACCAGGTACTTCCCCACCTGCTGATCACGGGCCAGGTCGACCAGGACCCGACCGAAGGCCTCCTGGGTGGAGATCGGCTTGTTGGCGCGTACGTTCGTGGCCTGCGGGACGGTGACCCCGAGCGCACGCTCGCGGGGCGCACGGGACAGCGACTCCCGACGCTGCCCGGCCCGGATGCCGGCCGGGGACGCCGGGTCGAGGCGGTCCCACTCGGTGTCCCGGGTCAGGTCGTGCCCGGCCCGCAGCGCGTCGACCTGCTCACCGGAGAGCAACGCCGAGTGGTTGCGCGGGTTACCGGCGATCGGCAGACCCCACCCCTTGACCGTGTACGCGAACACCACGCTCGGCCGGTCGGTCACCGCGTCGCACTGGGCGTACGCGTCGAGCAGCGCCGCCAGGTCGTGCCCGCCCAGGTCGGTGACGAGCGGGCCGAGGTCCTCGTCGGTGATGTCGGCGATGAACGCGGCGATGCCGTCGGGCGCACCGTCCAGGAACTGCTCGCGCAGCGCCGGCCCGGTCAGCCCGAACAGCGACTGGTACTGCTCGTTCGGCATCGCGTCGATCCAGTCGCGCAACGCCGCGCCGCCCGGCCGCTGGTACGCCTCGGC
This sequence comes from Micromonospora sp. NPDC023869, assembly GCF_055559695.1. Taxonomy (NCBI): domain Bacteria; kingdom Bacillati; phylum Actinomycetota; class Actinomycetes; order Micromonosporales; family Micromonosporaceae; genus Micromonospora; species Micromonospora sp. NPDC023869. The sequence continues at coordinate 60,077 of NZ_JBVHKD010000005.1, read as the reverse complement.
GAGCCGGCGACCGTACTTGACCTCGACCACGTGCCATCCGGCCGCCTCGAACTGGCCCCGCCACTGGTCGATGCGGACGCCGGGGACGACCCGGTCCAGCGACTGCCGGTTGAAGTCGACCACCCACATGACGTTGCCGAGTCCGGTGGTGGCCGGATCGGCGACCGCCTCCCAGATGTTGCCCTCGTCCAGTTCCGCGTCACCGATCAGCGCCACGAACCGGGAGTGCGGACGCGCGCCGAAGTGCGCGTCGACGTACCGCCGGGTCACCGCCGCGAATAGCGGCGCGGCGGCGCCCAGGCCCACCGAGCCGGTGGAGAAGTCCACGCCGTCCGGGTCCTTGGTCCGCGACGGGTACGACTGGAGTCCGCCCCGGGAGCGCAACGTGGTCAGGTACGACCGGTCCAGGTTGCCGAGCAGGTACTGGACGGCGTGGAACACCGGCGAGGCGTGCGGCTTGACCGCGACCCGGTCCTCGGCGTCGAGGTGCGCGAACCACAACGCGGTCATCACGCTGACCAGCGAGGCGCTGGACGCCTGGTGCCCGCCGGCCTTCACCCCGTCCCCGGTGCTGCGGTCGTGGTTGGCCGCGTCCACGATCCGGGTGGCGAGCCAGAGCACCCGGCGCTGGATGTCGTCGAGGACGTCGATGTCGTGCTGTTTCACGGTGCGCTCCAGGGGTCCGGCGCGTCGTCGTTGACGCCCGGTCGGGGGACGGGGGGTGGTGGTGCGGATGCAAGGAAGGGACCCTTCCTATACACCAGACGATAAGAAGGGTCCCTTCCTTACACCTCAGGCGCCGAGGCGCTCCAGGATCAGCTCGCGGACGGTCTTGGCGTCGGCCTGCCCGCGCGTGGTCTTCATGACCGCGCCGACCAGCGCGCCGGCTGCGGCGACCTTGCCGCTGCGCACCTTGTCGGCGATGTCGGGGTTGGCGGCGATCGCCTCGTCTACCGCGGCGGTCAACGCACCGGTGTCGGAGACGACCTCCAGGTTCCGGTTGGCCATGATCTCGGTGGGCGAACCCTCGCCCGCGACCACGCCCTCCAGCACCGTACGGGCCAGCTTGTCGTTGAGCTTGCCGGCGTCGACCAGCCCCTGGAGCTCGGCGACCTGTGCCGGGGTGGCGCCCACGTCGGCCAGTTCCACGCCGGTCTCGTTGGCCCGCCGGGACAGCTCGCCCAGCCACCACTTGCGGGCTGCGGCCGGGGTGGCGCCGGCGGCGACGGTGGCCTCGATCAGCTCCACCGCACCGGCGTTGAGCACCGACTGCATGTCCGCCTCGGAGAGCCCCCACGCCTGCTGGAGCCGACGCCGGTGCAGCCGGGGCAGCTCCGGCAGGGCCGCCTTCAGCTCGGCCACCCACGCGGTGTCCGGCGCGAGCGGCACCAGGTCCGGCTCGGGGAAGTAGCGGTAGTCGGTGGCGGTCTCCTTGGACCGGCCGGGCGTGGTGTCGCCGGTGTCCTCGTGGAAGTGCCGGGTCTCCTGGGTGATCCGTCCGCCCGCGTCCAGCACCGACGCCTGCCGCAGCATCTCCGAACGCACCGCCCGCTCGACCGAGCGCAGCGAGTTGACGTTCTTGGTCTCGGTGCGGGTGCCCCACTCCTCGCCGGGCAGGTTCAGCGACGTGTTCACGTCACACCGCAGCGAACCCTCCTCCATCCGCACGTCGGAGACGCCGAGCGAGCGGAGCACGTCGCGCAGCTCGGTGACGTACGCCCGGGCCACCTCGGGGGCGAGCCCGCCGGTGCCGGGGATCGGCTTGGTCACGATCTCCACCAGCGGAATGCCGGCCCGGTTGTAGTCGACGAGCGACTCGGTCGCGCCGTGGATCCGGCCGGTGGCGCCGCCGACGTGCAGCGTCTTGCCGGTGTCCTCCTCCAGGTGCACCCGCTCGATGCCGATCCGCACCGTCTCGCCGTTCACCTCGACGTCCAGGTAGCCGTCCACGCAGAGCGGTTCGTCGTACTGGCTGATCTGGAAGTTCTTCGGCATGTCGGGGTAGAAGTAGTTCTTCCGGGCGAACCGGCACCACTGCGCGATGGAGCAGTTCAGCGCCAGGCCGATCCGGATGGTCGCCTCGATGGCCGCCTTGTTGGCCACCGGCAGCGAGCCGGGCAGGCCCAGGCAGACCGGGCAGACCCGGGTGTTCGGCTCGCCGCCGAAGTCGGTCGGGCAACCGCAGAACATCTTCGTGTTCGTGCCCAGCTCGACGTGGGTCTCCAGGCCGATCACCGGCTCGAATCGCGCGACGACCTCGTCGTACGCGGGCAGCGTCGTGGTCATGAGAACTCCAGCTTTCGGGCGGTAGCCGGCCCGCGCCGGCATCCGGACACAACGCCGCCCAGCCTAGCCGCTCCGCCCGCCTGGTCTCGGTCGGGCGTCACACCGCGGTGAACCCCTGCCGACGGCGGTACGCCACCACCAGCAGGATGCCGCCGATGCTGAACGCCACGACACCGAGGAGCATCAGCACCAGGGTCGAGTTCGACCCGGTGACCGGCAGCCAGGCCCCGGTCGTCCGGGACGGCGACGGCGCGGCGGCGGTCGGCGTCGGGCTCTGCGACGGAGTCGGGTACGCGGTCGGCTGCGCGGTCGGGGTCGGCGAGGCCGACGGGGTGGCCGTCGGGTCGGGGTAGACGACCAGCGACACCTCCTCGGTGTCGCTGGTGGCGGTGCCGGTGGCGCGGACCGTGAAGTCGAAGGTGCCGGCGACGGTCGGGGTGCCGCTGAGCGCGCCGTCCGGGTCGAGCACGAGCCCGTCCGGCAGCGCCCCGGCGGCCAGCCCGAACCGGATGTCGGAGTCGCCGTCGGCGGTGAACCGGAACGAGTACGTCTGCCCGGCCGTACCGCGCGGCGGCGCGGCCGAGGTGATGACGGCGGCCGGCGTGGCGATCACCAGCGTGACGTCCTGCTGCCCCTGGAAGCCGTTCGCGTCGGTCACCAGCAACCTGAAGCGGTAACGCCCGGCCTGGCTCGGCGAACCCGCGAGGACACCCGCCGAGGTGAGCGACAGACCCGGCGGCAGCGCACCCGACCCCAGCGAGACGGTGTGCGGGGCGGTGCCGCCCGAGACGGTGAACCGGTGTGTCGGATAGACCTGCCCGACGTACCAGGGCGAGACCGGCTCGGGCGACGTCACGGTGACGACCGGCTGCACCACCACCACGGTCACCTGGTGGTCGGCGGTCTCCCCGCTCGGCGAGCCGGTGGCCCGGACGGTGAAGGCGAAGCGGCCGGCGACGGTGGGCGTCCCGGTCAGGGTGCCGGACGAGGAGAGCGCCAGGCCGGGCGGGATCGCACCGGCGACCAGCGCGAACCGGATCTCGTCGTCACCGGTGGCGGTGAAGGTGTGACCCGGGTACGGCTCGTAGGCGGTCACCCCGGACGGCGGCGGGGCGGAGGTGACGGTGATGGTGACGACCGCCGGATCCACGATCACCGGATCGACGGCGGCCGGTTCTGCGGCAGCGGGCGCGGCGACGCCGATCAGCAGCATCGTGAGCACCGAGACAATCGTGATCGGCCGCAGCGTCTTCATCGCAGTTCCAGTCGGCTAGAAGCCCATGCTTGCGTTTCGCCAGCGGCTCGGACTCTATCCAACCCGCGCACGTCACCACGCGTTATGAGTCCGAACGGTGACCTCGTGTCACCGGATGGGCCGGGCGACGCCCGGCGGGGCGGTGCGGAACCGCCCCGCACGGCGTCACAGCGTCGGCGGCGTGAGGGTGCCGACCGCGCTCTCCAGCGCGGCGGCCACCCGGTACATCCGGTCGTCGGCCATCGTCGGAGCCATCACCTGCAACCCGACCGGCAGCCCGTCGGAGAGACCGCACGGCACCGAGATGCCCGGACCGCCGTACAGGTTGGTCGGGATGGTGAAGAGGTCGGCCAGGTACATCTGGTACGGGTCGGAGGTGCGCGCGCCCAGCGGGAACGCCACGAACGGCGTGGTCGGCGAGATCAGCGCGTCGACCCGCTCGAACGCGGCGGTGAAGTCGCGGGTGATCAGCGTACGGACCTTCTGCGCCTGCCCGTAGTACGCGTCGTAGTAGCCCGACGACAACGCGTACGTGCCGAGCATGATCCGCCGTTTGACCTCGGGGCCGAAGCCAGTCTCCCGAGTCAGCGACATGACCTCCTCCAGCGACCGGTTGCCGTCGTCGCCGATGCGCAGACCGAAGCGCACCCCGTCGAAGCGGGCCAGGTTGGAGGAGCACTCGCTCGGGGCGATCAGGTAGTAGGCCGGCAGCGCGTACGCGAAGTTCGGGCAGGACACCTCGACGATCTCCGCGCCCAGCTTGGTCAGCGCGTCGACGGCCTCGTTGAAGGCGGTCATCACGCCCGGCTCGGCGCCCTCGCCGACGAACTCGGAGACGATGCCGAGGCGGACCCCGGTCAGGTCGCCGGTCGCGCCGAGCTTCGCGGCGGCCACCACGTCCGGCACCGGGGCCGGGATGGAGGTGGAGTCACGCGGGTCGTGGCCGGCGATCGCCTCATGCAGCAGCGCGGCGTCCAGCACCGTACGCGCGCACGGGCCGGGCGTGTCCAGCGAGGAGGAGAAGGCCACCAGGCCGTACCGGGAGGTGCCGCCGTAGGTCGGCTTCGCGCCGACGGTGCCGGTGACCGCGCCCGGCTGGCGGATCGAGCCGCCGGTGTCCGAGCCGATCGCCAGCGGCGCCTCGTACGCGGCCAGCGCCGCCGCGCTGCCCCCGCCGGAGCCGCCCGGGATGCGCTCGGTGTCCCACGGGTTGCGGGTCGGCCCGTACGCCGAGTACTCCGTGGAGGAGCCCATGGCGAACTCGTCCATGTTGGTCTTGCCGAGCATCACCGTGCCGGCGGCGCGCAGCCGCTGCACGATCGTCGAGTCGTACGGCGGACGCCAGCCCTCCAGGATCTTCGAGCCGACGGTGGTCGGCACGCCCCGGGTGGTCAGCACGTCCTTGACCGCGACCGGCACTCCGGCCAGCGGGCCCAGCTCCGCTCCGGCGGCCCGCCGGGCGTCCACCTCGCGGGCGGCGGCGAGCGCGCCCTCGGTGTCGACGTGCAGGAAGGCGTGCACCCGGTCGTCGACCGCGGCGATCCGGTCCAGGTGTGCCTGGGTCACCTCGACCGCCGAGGTCTCACCGGAGGCGACCAACCCGGCGATCTCGGTGGCGGTGAGTCTGGTCAGGTCGCTCATGACGCCACTCCGCTCCGCTGCGTGGCGTCATGAGGCACCACGCTGAGTTGATTGTCCGCTCGCTGAAGCTCGCTCACGATGCCACATCCTCGTCCAGGATCCGCGGAACGCGGAACCGCTGCTCCTCGGCGTCGGGCGCGCCGGACAGCGCCTCCTCGGGGGTCAGGCCCGGCGTCACGACGTCCTCGCGGAGCACGTTGGTCAACGGCACCGAGTGCGAGGTCGGCGGGATGTCGGCGGCGGCGACCTCGCCCACCTGGGCGACCGCCTGGAGGATCACGTCGAGCTGGCCGGCGAAGGTGTCCAGCTCCTCCTCCGTCACGGCGAGCCGCGACAGTCGCGCCAGGTGCGCGACCTCCTCGCGGGAGATGGCGGCCATCGGTGCCCCCTTCGTGGCTGTCCTGCGTCTGCGTACGCCCACCGCGCGGCGTGCGACGCGACGCGCGGTGACCGGAGCGAGTCTATTGTTCCGCGCCCGGCCCGCCGCCCCCGGCTCCCCGGGGGCGTCCGGCTCCCGCCGAACAGAGACCTGGGCGGGCGGGCGGCGTCACGGCGGCCCGGCCGCGGGTCACCGAGGGCTGCGGCGGGGTACGTCCGGCTCGTCGTGGCCGCCGAGCGGGCGTACCGGTCGGTACCGGCCGAGCCAGGCGACCAGTTCCTCGGCCGGCATCGGCCGTGCGTAGAACCAGCCCTGCGCGGCGTCGCATCCGGCCGCGTGCAGCATCCGCCAGGTCTTCTCGTCCTCCACGCCCTCGGCGACCACCCGCAACCCGAGCGCCTTGCCCAGCTCGATCGTCGACCGGACGATCGCCGCGTCGTCGGAGTCCTCGGTCATCCCGAGCACGAAGGACCGGTCGACCTTCACCTCCGACAGCGGCAGCCGGCGCAGGTGTTGCAGCGACGAGTAGCCGGTGCCGAAGTCGTCGAGCGCGATGCCGACCCCGATCCGGTGCAATCGGGTGATGGTGGTCAGCACCCGGCGCGGGTCGGCCATCAACGCGCCCTCGGTGATCTCCAGTTGCAGCCGGTCCGGCGCCACGCCGTAGCGGGTCAACCGGTCCGCGATCTGGTCGGCGATCTCGCCGGTGTGCAGGTCCCGCACGCTGACGTTGAGCGCCGCCCGCAGGCCCAGACCGGCCGCCGACCACTTGGCCAACTGTTCGACCACGTCGTCCACCACCCGACGGGTGAGCAGGCGCATCACGGCGCTCTGTTCGGCGACCCGGATCAGTTCCTCCGGGTCGACCATGCCCCGGCGCGGGTGCCGCCACCGCAGCAGCGCCTCGACCCCGACCACCTCGCCGGTGGCGATGGCGATCTGCGGTTGGTAGTACATCGTGATCTCGCCCGCGTCCCCGGCCGGGTCACCGCCGAACGCGGCACCGACGGAGGGCGTGCCCTCGTCCCCCGGCCGGTGGGCGCCGACCGGTCCGGACCACGGCTCACCGGGGACCGCCGCCGGGTCGGCGGGCCGGGCGGTACGGCGCAGGATCGGGTCGGCACCGGTGACGATCCGGGCGATCAGCTCGTCGTCCGACGCGACCACCGGCGGCCGGTGACGACGGCGGAACCACCGGCCACCGCTGGGCTGCCGCACCACCGAGGTGGTCAACGCCGCCCCGTCCCCGCCCCGCACCACCGGCGCGGCGTCCCCGTCCCGCGCCACGGGCGCGGCGTCCCCGTCCCGCACGCCGTCCGGCGCCACGGGCGCGTCACCCGGGGCGTCGGGCAGGGCGGGGCGGCCCGTCGCGCCCGCGTCCAGCACCCGGCGCAGGTCGGCCAGCAGGCCCAGGCGCTCGGCGGAGTTGTGGTCGGACTCCGCGGTGTAGACGGCGACCGTGTCGTTGCGGTGCTTGGCGTCGTACATGGCCACGTCGGCGTGGCGCATCAGGGTGGCGAAGTCCTCGCCGTGCTCCGGGTACAGCGCGATGCCGATCGAGCCGCCGACGTCCAGCGGCAGCCCGTCCAGCGGCACCGGCTCGGCGAGGACGCGCACCACCTGGTCGGCCAGGGCGCGGGCCTGGGTGACGTCGTCCACCCCGGTCATCACGATGGCGAACTCGTCGCCGCCGAGGCGGACCACCAGGTCCGACGCCGGCACCACGTCGGTCAGTCGGGCGCTCACCTCGACCAGCAGCCGGTCGCCGACGGCGTGCCCGAGGGCGTCGTTGACGTTCTTGAAACGGTCCAGGTCGATCAGGAGCAGGGCCAGGCGGGCGCCGGGTGCACCGCGTGCGGCGCGCTCGGCGTGCCGGTGCACCTGCTCATTGACCTCGCTGAGCAGCGCCTTGCGATTGGGCAGCCCGGTCAGCGGGTCGAGGGCGGCGAGCTGATGCTGCTCCACGGTGAGCCGGGCCATCCGGTAGACCGCGAACAGCGGCACCAGCACCAGCGGCACCAGCGCGGCACTGGCCCGGGCGGCGGTGACCAGCACCGGGGCGAGCAGCAGCAGGGACCCGGTGGAGAGCAGCTCGAACGGCAGTCCGTGGCGGGCGTTGGGCCACCACCGTTCGCCGAAGCGCAGCCGGACGGCCGTGGTGACCAGCCCGTAGTTCACCACGAACCAGGCCACCCCGGCACCGCCGATCGCGGCGATGTCGGTCCATCCCAGACCGCCGCCGTCGAAGATGCCGCCGGGCCCGAGCCGGGTGACGGCGTACGCGGCGGCCAGCGAGCAGGCGTACTGCCCGGCGTTGAACGCGACCCGCCAGGGGGCGTGCCGCATCCGGGCCCCGGAGACCAGCACGGCGACCGCCTGCACCGCGACCGCCGGGCCGAGACCCCAGCCGAGCAGGATCGCGAAGATGAAGCAGGTCGACGGGAAGACCGCGGACGAGGAGGGCCGCCGGCCGGGCGGCAGGAACGGGCGTGCGTCGCAGGCGACGGCGAGCAGGGCCATCGTCCAGAACGCCGCCGGCAGGTCCGGCAGCGTTCCGGCGAACGAGACCAGCGGCCCGACGGAGAGCAGCACGGCCAGGACCAGCACGAGGCCGACGAAGACCGAGAACGGCGCGGTACGCCCGGGCGGGACGAGGTTGCGCGGATCGGGCGGCTCCATCACACCTCCCGCTACAGGACGCGACGCGTGGGTTCACGCGCCGTGTCCTAATGAAACGCCCCCGACGACCGGAAACCAGGTACGACAGCCACGAATCGGTCGTAGTCGTAATTAAGTTGGTATCCGGGCGAGTCCCCGCAAGATCGGCAAGTGCCTCACTCCTCGACGCGGGCCACCACCCGGGCCGCCTCCGCGCCGGAGTCGAGCAGCACCTGGAAGCCCTCCTCGTCGAGGATCGGCACCTTCAGCCCGGCCGCCTTGTCCGCCTTGGACCCGGGATTGTCGCCGACCACCACGAAGCCGGTCTTCTTCGACACCGAGCCGCTGACCTTGCCGCCCCGGGACTGGATCGCCTCGGCGGCCTGGTCCCGCGAGTAGCCGGCCAGGGTGCCGGTGACCACCACCGTCACCCCCTCCAGCGGACGCGGCCCCTCCCCCTGCGCCTCCTCGGCCATCCGGACGCCCGCGTCGGCCCACTTGCGGATCACCTCGCGGTGCCAGTCGACGGCGAGCCACTCCCGGATGCTCACCGCGATGGTCGGCCCGACACCGTCGACGGAGGACAGCTCCTCCTCGGACGCGGCGTCGATCGCCTCGATCGACCGGAAGTGTCGGGCGAGCGCCTGCGCGGCGGTCGGCCCGACGTGCCGGATGGAGAGGGCCACCAGCACCCGCCACAGCTCGCGTTCCTTGGCGACGGCGAGATTGTCGAGCAGCTTGACGGCGTTGCTGCCGAGGCTGCCGTCCTTGTTGACGAAGAACGGCGAGGTGGCCAACGCGTCGGCGTCGAGTGAGAACAGGTCGCCCTCGTCGGTGATGACCTGCGCGTCGAGCAATGCGGCGGCGCTCTTGTAGCCGAGCGCCTCGATGTCGAACACCTTGCGCCCGGCCAGGTGATAGACCCGCTCGCGCAACTGCGCCGGGCAACTGCGCGAGTTGGGGCAGCGGATGTCGACGTCGCCCTCCTTCGCCGGGGCGAGCGGGGTGCCGCAGGCCGGGCAGACGGTGGGCATGACGAACGCCCGGGCGTCGGGCGGACGCAGCTCGACCACCGGGCCGAGCACCTCGGGAATCACGTCACCGGCCTTGCGGATGACCACCGTGTCGCCGATGAGCACCCCCTTGCGCTCCACCTCGCGCGCGTTGTGCAGGGTCGCGTACGCGACGGTGGACCCGGCCACCTTCACCGGCTGGAGCAGCGCCCGGGGCGTGACCCGACCGGTCCGTCCCACCTCGACCTCGATGTCGAGCAGGGTGGTGTTGACCTCCTCGGGTGGATATTTGAAGGCGATCGCCCAGCGGGGTGCCCGGCTGGTCGAGCCGAGCCGGCCCTGGATCGGCACCGGGTCGACCTTGACCACCACGCCGTCGATCTCGTGCTCCACGTCGTGCCGGTGTGCGGCGTAGTGCGCGATGTAGTCCCGGACGCCGGCCAGGTCGGACACCACCCGCCAGCGGTCGCTGGTGGGCAGCCCCCAGGCTCGCAACGCCGAGTACGACTCGGACTGGGTGGCCGGCTGGAAGCCGCGCCGGGCACCGATGCCGTGCACCACCAGACGCAGCGGTCGGGACGCGGTGATCCGTGGGTCCTTCTGCCGCAGGCTGCCGGCGGCGGCGTTGCGTGGGTTGGCGAACGGTGCCTTGCCCTGCTCGACCAGGCCCGCGTTGAGGTCGGCGAAGGCGGCGACCGGGAAGTAGATCTCGCCGCGCACCTCGATCAGCTCGGGGACCGGGCCGAACTCCGCCGAGTCGGTCAGCCGGCCGGGCACGTCCCGGATGCTGCGCACGTTGGCGGTGACGTCCTCACCGGTGCGGCCGTCGCCCCGGGTCGCCGCCCGGACCAGTCGACCCGACTCGTAGGTGAGGTTGATCGCCAGCCCGTCGACCTTCAGCTCGCACAGGTAGGGCACCGGGCCGCCCGCGTCCCGCTCGACCCGCTCGGCCCACGCCGCCAGCTCCTCGTCGGCGAACGCGTTGTCCAGCGACATCATCCGTTCGGCGTGCGCGACCGGGGCGAAGTCGGTGGAGAAGGTGCCGCCGACCCGCTGGGTCGGCGAGTCCGGGGTGCGCAGCGCCGGGAACTCCTCCTCCAGCGCCTCAAGCTCCCGCAGCATCCGGTCGAACTCGGCGTCCGAGACGGTCGGCGCGTCGAGCACGTAGTAGCGGTACTGGTGCTCGGTCAACTCCTGGCTCAGCGTGGCGTGCCGTTCCCGGGCCTGCGGGGTGGGCTCGGCGCCGGCCGCCGCCTCCTGCGCCGCGCTGACCTGCTCGCCGATGGCTTCCTCGGACACCCCGCGACCTCCTGTGATGGGTACCCCGGCACGGTATCCGGCGGGTCGGACAGTTCGCCGACAACCCCACCGCTTCCCGCCGGTCAGCGCCTCTCCCCGCCGGAGGGCGGCGCGTGTTCGACCAGCGGTGCGCGCTGCCGGGCGGCGGTCAGCGCTGCCAGGTCGCGGCGAGGGCGGCGAGTTGGTCGGCGTACTCGATGCGACCGGCCCAGTCGGCGGGCCAGGCGGTGGCGCCCACGGCGGCGCCGACGAAGGCCCCGGCGAGCGCGGCGATCGAGTCGGAGTCACCGGCGGTCCGGGCACCCCGGGCCAGTGCGCCCACCGGGTCGTCGGCGTGCCGGACGGCGCAGTACAGCGCGGTCGCCAACGCCTCCTCGGCGATCCAGCCCTCACCGGTCCACCGGCACGGGTCGCCGCCGTCGTCGGGGCCGGCGAGCGCCGCGTCGAGCCGGGCCAGCACCCGCAGGCACTCGTCCCAGCCCAGGGCGATGAACTCGGCGGGCGACCCCGCGCCCGCGCGCTGCCACAGGTCACCGAGCCAGTCGCCCCGGTAGACCTCGCGCTGCTCGTGGGCCCGCGCGGTGAGCCGGCCGGGAAGCTCGGCCGGCGCCGCGCCGTCGACCAGCAGCCGCACCGCGTACGCGGTCAGTTCGCTGGCCGCCAGGCCGGTCGGGTGCCCGTGCGTCAGCCCCGCCTGGAGCTGGGCCAGTCCGGCGGCGGTGTCGAGGTCGACGTCGAGCAGCCCGACCGGGGTGACCCGCATGTTCGCCCCGCAGCCCTTCGACTCGACCTGACTGGCCTGCTGCCAGGGCAGCCCACGGGACAGCTCGGCACAGGCCCGCAGGCAGGTCATCCCGGGCGCGCGGTTGTTGTCCGGGCTGGCCGCCCAGGCCAGGAAGCGCTGCCGCAGCAACGGCTCGACGATCTCGGCCGTGTACGCGGGCGCGTCGTGCAGCGCCCAGCCGACCGCGAGCGCCATCTGGGTGTCGTCGGTGACCAACGCCGGATCACCGACCAGGTCCCGGGGTCCGGTCGGGCCGTACCGCCGGTCGATCTCGGCCACGGTGAGGAACTCGGTGGGCTTGCCCAGGGCGTCACCGTAGGCGAGTCCGAGGAGCGAGCCGGCGGCCCACCCGCGCACAGGACTGATCATGGTGGCGATCATGCCCGCTCGGATGGGCCGGCGCGACGGTCAGGTCTCCCAGCAGAGGCAGAACGGGTGCCCGGCCGGGTCGGCGTAGACCCGGGAGCCCTCGCCCTCCCCCTCATCCGGCAGCCGCCGCGCGCCCAAAGCCAGCACGGCCCGCTCAGCGACCTCGATGTCGTCGACGGTCACATCGAGGTGTAACTGTTGTGGCCGTTCCGGGTCGGGCCAGTTGGGCGGACGCAGGTCGGGTGCCTGCTGGAAGGCGATCCGGGGCTGGTGGCCGGGATGCCCGCCGAGCACCACCCACTCGTCACCGTCGCTGTCCTCCTCGATCAGCGGCAGGCCGAGCAGTTCGGCGTAGAAGGCGGCCAGGGCGCGCGGGTCGGGGCAATCGATCACGGTGGTACGCAGTCGTCCGATCATGCCCGGCATGCTGCCACGCCCGCCGCGCCGACACCTCACTCCTCGGCGATCCGCCGCCCCGCGTCGCGGCAGGCGGACAGCACCGCGCGGACGTATGCCGGGGTGGCGCCGGCCAGACCGCAGGCGGGGGTGACCACCACCTGCTCGGCGAGCCGGCGACGCGGGAAGCCGAGCCGGTCCCAGATGGTGCGGACCCGGTCGGCGACCTGGGCCGATGTCGGTGCGCGACCGGCCGGGGCGGTGCTCGGCGCGGCCCCGGCGAACAGGCCCAGCCCGGCGTCGATCGCCTCGCCCAGCGGGTCCAGGTCGGTGACCAGGTCCAGGTCGAGGGCGACACCGACCGCGCCGGTGGAGCGGATCAGCTCCAGCGGGACGTCCGGGGCGCAGCAGTGCACCACGGTCGGTACGCCGACCGCCTCCACCACCGCGCCCAGCAACGCCCGCGCGTCCTCCGGCTGCACCGCCCGGTACGTGCCGAAGCCGCTCTCGGTGGGCACCCGGCCGGCCAGCACCGCCGGCAGCGACGGTTCGTCCACCTGAAGCAGGACGGTTGCCCGGGGTACCCGGCGGGCCACCGCCGCCACGTGCGCGCGCAGCCCCTCGGCGAGCGATTCGGTCAGGTCGCGTACCGCACCGGGGTCGCGCACCATCCGGCCGCCGACCGGCAGCTCGACCGAGGCGGCGAGGGTGAACGGACCGGGTGCCTGCACCTTGATCGGACCGGCGTACTCCTCGGCCTGCTCGGCGAGCTGGTCGAGGTCGCGTTCCATCAGGTCCCGGGCGCGGCGCAGGTCCCGGCCGGGGCGCAGGGCGACCCGCCAGCGCGCCGCGTACAGCTCCACCGGCAGCTCGACCAGCAGGCCGGCACCGCGCCCGATCATGTCCGCGCCCGGGCCACGGGCCGGCAGCTCCGGCAGGTGGGGCAGGGCGGGCAACTCACCGAGGACGATCCGCTGCGCCTCGGCGATGTCGGTGCCGGGCAGCGATCCGATGCCGGTCGCCGCGCCCGCAGGCCAGGGCCAAACCTGATCACTCACGGCCGAAGGGTACCGGTCAGTCGGTGATCGTGGCGGAGCCGAGCACGATGTCACCGGCCGGATCGGGGCGGTACGCGACGACCGCCTGGCCGGCGGCGACTCCCCGGACCGGCTGCCGCAGGTCGGCACGGAACGCGTCGCTGTCCACGGTGACCTCGGCCGGCACCACGAGACCGTGCGCCCGCAACTGCACCTCGCACTCGATGGGGCCGTCGGGGTGTGGGCCACCGGTCCAGACCGGGCGGATGGCCCGCACCTCGGCCACCTCCAGCGCCTCGGCCGGCCCGACGGTCACCGTGTTGGTCGTCGGCGTGATGGAGAGCACGTACCGGGGTCGGCCGTCCGGGGCCGGGCGGTCCAGGTGCAGGCCACGCCGCTGGCCCACGGTGTACGCGTAGGCACCGGCGTGCGTGCCCACCACCGCGCCGGTGCTGGCGTCGACCACGTCGCCGGGCGTCTCGCCGAGCCGCTGGGCCAGAAAGCCCCGGGTGTCGCCGTCGGCGATGAAGCAGATGTCGTGCGAGTCGGGCTTGTCGGCCACCGCCAGGCCCCGGTCGGCGGCCTCCTGCCGGACCTGCGCCTTCGTCGAGTCACCGAGCGGGAAGATCGAACGGTCCAACTGCGCGCGGGTGAGCACGGCCAGCACGTACGACTGGTCCTTGGCCAGGTCGACGCTGCGCCGCAGCAGCCCGTCCGCGCCGAGTCGGGCGTGGTGGCCGGTGACCACGGCGTCGAAGCCCAGGGCCACCGCGCGGTCCAGCACCGCCGCGAACTTGATCTTCTCGTTGCAGCGCAGGCACGGGTTGGGGGTACGCCCGGCGGCGTACTCGGCCACGAAGTCGTCGACCACGTCTTCGTGGAAGCGGTCGGCCATGTCCCACACGTAGAACGGGATGCCCAGCACGTCGGCGGCGCGGCGGGCGTCCCGGGAGTCCTCCAGGGTGCAACAGCCCCGCGCTCCGGTGCGGTAGGTCTGCGGGTTGCGGGCCAGCGCCAGGTGCACGCCGGTGACGTCGTGACCGGCCTGCACCGCCCGCGCCGCCGCCACGGCGGAATCCACGCCGCCGGACATCGCCGCCAACACCCTCACCCGGACCACGCTCCCTTCCCACCGAGCCTATCTCCGCGCCGCCGGGCGACGGTCGCCCCGGTCCTCCCCCGGTCCGGCGTCGAAGCCGGGCGTCACCTGGTCCCACCGTGGGGTGTCGGCCCTGCCTCAGCGCGGCGTCCGCAGTGCCGCCGCCCGCCGGGCCCGGTCGACGGCCGTCGGCAGGGCGGCGATGAGCGCGTCGACCTCACCGGCGGTGCTGGTGTGGCCGAGCGAGAAGCGCAGCGAGGAGCGTGCCCGGTCGTCGTCGGCGCCCATCGCGAGCAGGACGTGCGAGGGCTGCGCCACCCCGGCGGAGCACGCCGAACCGGTCGAGCAGGCGATGCCCTGGGCGTCCAGCAGGAGCAGCAGCGCGTCGCCCTCACAGCCGGGGAAGGAGAAGTGCGCGTTGCCGGGGAGCCGGTCCGTCGGGTCGCCGTTGAAGACCACCTCGGGCACCGCCTGCCGGACCCGGTGGACCAGGTCGTCACGGAGTGCGGCGACCCGGGTGGCGTACTCCTGCTGGCCCTTGACCGCCGCCTCGACGGCGACCGCGAAGGCGACGATGCCGGCGGTGTCCAGCGTGCCCGACCGCACGTCGCGCTCCTGGCCGCCGCCGTGCAACAGCGGCACCGCCGCGACGTCCCGACCCAGCAGCAGCGCGCCGATGCCGACCGGGCCGCCGAGCTTGTGGCCGGTCACGGTGAGCGCGGCGGCGCCGCTGGCGGCGAAGTCGACCGGCACCTGGCCGACCGCCTGGATCGCGTCGGTGTGGAACGGGACGCCGTACTCCGCGGCAACCGCGGCCAGCTCGCCGACCCGCTGGACGGTGCCGACCTCGTTGTTCGCCCACATCGCGGTGACCAGGGCCACCCGATCGCCGTGCGCGGCCAACTCGGCGCGCAGCGCCTCGGAGTGCAGCCGACCGGTGCCGTCGACCGGCAACGAGCCCACCTCGGCACCCTCGTGCGCGCCCAGCCAGTCCACCGCGTCGAGCACCGCGTGGTGCTCGACGGCGCTGGAGACCACCCGGATCCGCCCGGCGTCGGCGTCCCGGCGCGCCCAGAAGATGCCCTTGACCGCGAGGTTGTCGCTCTCCGTACCGCCGCCGGTGAAGATCACCTCGGACGGCCGGGCGCCCAGCGCGGCGGCCACCCGTTCCCGCGACTCCTCGACCCGCCGCCGGGCGCGCCGGCCGGACGCGTGCAGGGAGGACGCGTTGCCGACCTCGCGGGCGGTCGCGACGTACGCCTCCAGTGCCTCGCCGAGCATCGGAGTGGTCGCGGCATGATCCAGGTAAGCCATCACGGCTCAGCCTAACGACCGCGCCCGCTTGGACGGCAGGCCGGAGTGCTCACGCCGGAACCGCCGTCACCACGATGTTGTCGCGATACCTGCGGGCCTGGGCGTCGAACGGTCCCCCGCACGTGATCAGCGTCAGCCGGGGCCGGCCGTCGCGGGCGAAGTACCGCTCCAGCGGGATCTTCGTCTTGTCGTACTCCTCCCGGGCGACGACCCGGTAGTCGCGTGGCGTGCCGTCCGCGCCGGTGACCGCGAGGGTGTCGCCCGGCGTCAGCTCCCGCAGACGCCAGAAGGCGCCCCGGCCCTGCTCCGCGCTGTCGACGTGCCCGGCGATCACCACCGAACCGGCGTCGGCCTCCAGCCCGGGACCGAAGCGGTACCAGCCGATCCGGTCCACGCTGGGCGGTACGTCGAACTCGCCGCTGCGCGCGTCCACCCCGACCGGGTCGACCCGCGCCACGACCTCGATGGCGGGGATGCGCAGGCGTACCGGGGGCACCGGGGTCGCCGCGTCGGGCAGCCCGCCGGGGCGTACCGCCACGCTCGGGCCCACGGTCGACGGGGTCGGGCTGGCCAGTGCGACGGCCTGCTCGGCGCCGACACTGCCGGACGGGCGGGAGGCGACCGCCACCGCCCCGGCCACGGTGAGCGCGGCGGCGCCGGCGGCGAGTGCCGCCAGCGCCGCACGGTTGACGACGCTCACCGGCGACCCGGGACGGTACGGGCCACCCGGACCCCGCCCAGCAGGAGCAGCAGCACCCCGGCACCGGCCAGGACGTACCAGCCGGTGGTCAGCCCGGTGCCCGCCTCGCCGCCGGTGCCGCTGGGCACGCCGGAGGGCGCCGAGTGCAGCCCGGTGATGGTCTGCGCCACGATGTCCAGGTTCTCGGCCTCGGCGGAACCGATGGCGTAGACGATCGTCGCGGTCCCCTCCCGCAGGTTCAGGTCGGCGGGTCCGATCACCACCGTGTCGGTGCCGGCGAGCACCACGTCCGCCGAGACGCTGCCCGCGTCCACGTCGCCCTTGGCCTCGTTCGGGTTGGTCAGGTCCTCGAAGACCGGCGTGCCACCGGCGCGGACATCCACCGCCGGGGCGGCGGCGGTGTGCCGGACGATCAGCCGGGCCTTGCCGGCGTCCACCTTGGCGGTGTCGTCGACGAACGGCGTGATCTTCGGCTTGCCCTCGGCGTCGAGGTGGGCGGCGAGGCTGAGGTTCGCCCCGCCCGGCACCTCGGCGTCGTCCACGGTGAGGATGGCCTGCCCGATCGGCTCGCCCGGCTTGGTCAGCGCGATGTCGTACCGCCCCTCGGCCAGGTCCAGCGGACCCGCCACGTCACCGGGCTTGAATCCCTCGAGCGTCTTCTCGCCGTTGACGTACACGTCGACCGGGGTGTCCGGGATGCCGTGCACGACGGAGACCTTCGAGGTGGCGGCGTAGGCCGGGGTGGCGGTGGCGACGCCGGCGGCGACGAAGGTCAGCGCGGCGACCGCGCCGCCTGCCGCGACCCGACGAAGGTACGCGAGCTGCATGTCTGCCTCCTGATGGTTCGTACTGGTTCGTTGGTGTTGCTGACATCCCGAGTTACGCCGGTTCGTCGCCGCCTGGATGCGCCGGAAATCGACTTTCTTTTCTTCCTCGCAAGCGCATCCGGCGGGGTGGTCCCGGACGAAGAGACATCGAGGAGCCGCTGGGCTGACAGAGGGGACGGCGCCGGTGAGAGCTACAGTCGGGCATGCCCCCAACCAGGCGACCTGTCCCGTGACCGGGGCCCGGCACGAGCCGGGGACACCCGAGGACGACCTCGCCGACCGGTTCCGCCACGGCGACGAACTGGCATTACGCGAGGCGTACGACCGCTACGGCCGTGCCGTGTTCCATCTGGCCACCAGCACCCTGGTCAACCGCAGCGACGCGGAGGACGTCACCCAGGCCACCTTCGTCGCCGCCTGGCTCGGCCGGGACACCTTCGATCCCGCCCGGGGCTCGTTGGTCGGCTGGTTGCTCGGGATCGCCCGGCGCAAGGTGGTGGACCGGCTGCGGTCGGTCAGCCGGGACAACCGGGTGACCGAGGCGGTCCGCCAACTGCCCGAGCCGGTCGCGCCCGGCGTGGACCCGGACGTCGTGGTCGACCGGCTGGTGGTCGCCGACGAACTCGCGCGACTCCCCGCCGACCAGCGACGCATGTTGGAGCTGGCCTTCTTCGACGATCTGACCCATCAGCAGATCGCGGCGGTGACCGGGGTGCCGCTGGGTACCGTCAAGAGTCACATCCGACGCGGCATGGCAAGTCTGAAGCGCAGATGGGAGGTGGACGGTGCCGCACCTGGAGCACGACCGGCTGGTCTTTCTGGCACTCGGTGAGAGCGAGGCGGAGGAGGTCGACCGCACCCACCTCGACGGCTGCCCGCACTGTCGTGACGAGGTGGAGAACCTGCGGCACGTCGCCGGTCTCGGTGCCGCCACGCAAGGGCTGCGCGACCTGCCCGATCCGCCGGAGCACCTCTGGCAGGGCATCACGTCCGAGATCCGGGCCGCGCAGGACCTGCCCGGGCTGACCGCCGACGCTCGGCGACGAGCGCCCGGTCCGCGTACCGGCGACACGCCGGTGGCCACCGGCGGGCCGGCGGTCAGCGGCGGGGGCCCGGCGGCACGGGGCCGGCGTGGCCGGGTGCCGCGCTGGCTGGCGACCGTGACCACGGCGGTGGCCGCCGCCGCCGTCGGGGTGGTAGGCACCGCGGTCGTGCTGGGTGGGGGCTCGACCGACCCGGCGCCGGCCCAGACGGTGGTGGCCAGCGCCCGGCTCGACGCGTACGGCGGCACGCCGGCACAGGCCCGGGGGGACGCGCGGGTGCTCGACAGCGGCGAGCTTCATCTGCATGTCGCGAATCTCCCGGCCGTGCCGGGGTACTACGAGGTCTGGCTCATCAACCCGAACACCATGGAGATGTTCTCGATCGGCGTGCTCGGCACCGGTAGCGAGGTGCTGCTGCCGCTCCCGCCCAACGTCGACCTCGGGCAGTACTCTGTTGTCGACGTCTCCGCCGAGCAGTACGACAACGACACCGCCCACTCCGGGGACAGCCTGTTGAGGGGCTCCTTGACGGGCTGATCGGCGGGCCGGTTCAGCTCCCCGGCCCGCCGATCAGCTCCCTCGGCGCAGACGACGAAGCCGCCGCCCGGTGTTCCGGGCGGCGGCTTCGCGATCACGCCTCACTTGCGCTTGCGGATCTCCTCGGCGGCCTGCGGGACGATCTTGAACAGGTCGCCGACCACGCCGAAGTCGGCCAGCTCGAAGATCGGCGCCTCGCCGTCCTTGTTGACCGCGACGATCGTCTTCGAGGTCTGCATGCCGGCCCGGTGCTGGATCGCACCGGAGATGCCGAGCGCCACATAGAGCTGCGGCGCGACGGTCTTGCCGGTCTGACCGATCTGGAACTGGTGCGGGTAGTACCCGGAGTCGACGGCGGCCCGGGAGGCGCCGACCGCGCCGCCGAGCAGGTCGGCCAACTCCTCGACCAGCGCGAAGTTGTCGGCGTTGCCGACCCCACGACCGCCGGAGACCACCACACCGGCCTCGGTGAGCTCGGGGCGCGAGCCCTTCTGCTCGGCCACCCGCTCCACGACCCTGGCCAGCTTGTCGGTGTCGCCGACGGTGACCGTGAGCTGCTCCACCGCCGGGGTGGCGGCGGCCGGGGCCGGGGTGACCGAGTTCGGCCGGACGGTGACCAGCGGCAGGCCACGGGTCACCTTGGAGGTGACCACGGTCGAGCCGGCGAAGGCCACCTGGGTGGCGGTGCCGTCGGCGGCCAGGGCCACCACGTCGGCCAGGATGCCGTTGTCCAGCTTGACCGCCAGCCGGGCGGCGATCTCCTTGCCCTCCTGCGAGGAGGCGAGCAGGACGGCGGCCGGCTGCACCCGCTTGACCAGGTCGGCGACCACGGTGGCCTTGGGCGCCACCAGGTAGCCGTCGATCTCCTCACCCTCGGCGGCATAGATCTTCTCCGCGCCGTACTCGCCCAGCTTGCCGGCGAGCGCGTCGGCGGCGCCGGCGCCGCCGAGCACCACCGCCGCCGGAGTGCCCAGCTCGCGCGCGAGGGTGAGCATCTCCAGGGTGACCTTCTTGACGCCGAACTCCCGAGTGGCTTCGACGACGACGAGAACCTCAGACATGTCCCACACCCCTCACACGAACTTCTCGGTGGCGAGGAACTCGACCAACTGGGCGCCACCGGAGCCGTCGTCGGTGACCTTGACCCCACCGGAACGCGGCGGGCGCTTGCTGTGCTCCAGCACCGTGCTGGTCGCCCCGGCGAGGCCCACCTCGTCGGCGGCCACACCCAGGTCGGCCAGGCCCAGGGTCTGCACCGGCTTCTTCTTGGCGGCCATGATCCCCTTGAACGACGGGTACCGGGGCTCGTTGATGGTGTCCCAGACGGAGACCACGGCCGGCGTCGAGGCGGTGACCACCTCGTAGCCCTCCTCGGTCTGCCGCTCCACGGTCAACGTGCTCCCGTCGACGGTGAGCTTGCGAGCGCCGGTCAGCGCCGCCACGCCCAGCCGCTCGGCCAGCATGTGCGGCAGCACCTGCACCCGGCCGTCGGTCGACTCGGCACCGCAGAGCACCAGGTCCGCGCCGAGCTGACCCAGCGCGGCGGCCAGCACCTTCGAGGTGGCCACCGCGCAGGAACCGTGCAGGGCGTCGTCCACCACGTGCACCGCCTTGTCCGGCCCCATCGACAGCGCCTTGCGGATCGACTCGGTCGCCCGATCCGGACCCATGGTCAGGATCGTCACCTCGCCGCCGTGCGCCTCCTTGATCTTCAACGCCTCTTCGATGGCGTATTCGTCCATCTCGTTGATGACGTTGTTCGCCGAACCGCGGTCGACGGTGTTGTCGTCAGTACGCAGGTTGCGGTCCGCGCCCGAATCGGGCACCTGCTTGACGAGTACGACGATGTTCATCGCGCTTCGACGACCCTCCTGCTGTGGTGGTGTGCTCAATCGCCCCTGGTCTGGGGCGCAGCCTTGCGTGTCTGTTGCCGTCAGGTCAACCGTGGGCTGCTGTGCAGTTGCCCACGACGCGATGTTACCTGTCGGTAGCATAGGCTTCCGTGCGCGACCGGCGTGACGCAGCTCACCGCAGGGGCCGTCGGTCAGGACGAGTCGCCCAGTACGTCCTTGATCCGACCGATCGCCTCGGCCTCGGCCGGGCTGACCCCCTGGTGGGCGCGCGCGGTCCGGTCGGCGGCGGCCAGCACGACCTCGCGGTAGACGCCGACGTCCTGCGGCGCCTTCTCGGTGAGGATGCCGACCGCCCGACGCAGCGCCGGCAGCACCACCGACTCGATCTCCAGCGCCGAGTCACGCGGCAGCTTCGGCAGCGGGCCGCTGGTCAGCGCCTCCTTCACCACCCCGCTGGCGTCGGAGATCGCCCCGGAGGCGGCGAAGCTCTCCCGGAAGACCGCCAGCAGGCCGGGCTCGGCGTTCGAGACCATGAGGACCGCGCCGAAGGCACCCGTCTTGAGGGTCAGCTTCTCCTCGTCGGTCAGCCGCTGCGTCATGATCACGGAGTGTAGACGTAGGGCGTGGTGCTGGTGACCGCGACGAGGCCGAGCCGCTCCAACAGCGGACGACTCTCCGCACCGGCGTCGACCTGCAACAGCGTCCGGTCCCGCTGACCGGCCGACCGGGCCCGGTAGGTGACCAGCGCCCGGTAGATCCCCTGCCGCCGCCACTGGGGCCGGGTCGAACCGCCCCAGAGCGTGGCGAAGGTGGTCTCCGCCGGATACCGCACCCAGCCCGCGCTGACCACCGTCGAGTCCGCCTCGGCCACCACCACGGTGATCGACTGCGGGTCGGCGTCGATCTCGCGGGCCAGCCCGTCGGCCAGGCCGGACAGGTCCTCGCCCCAGAGCTGCGTCTCCAGCTCCGCGATCCGCTCCAGATCCGCACGGCCGGTCACCTCGCGCAGGCGTACGCCCTCCGGCACCACCGGCAGCGCGGAGGCCAGCGGCGCGACCGGCCCGACCATGACGGACTCCTCCGCCTCCGGCGTGAACCCGGCCGCGCGCAGCCGCTGCGGCAGATCGGCCGGGTCGTCGTGACCGTGCAGCTTCCACTCCACCGGCTCGCTGCGCTCGACGGCGACCGCCACCTGCCGGGCGATCAGTTCGTCCAGCTCGGTGCCGCTCAGACCGCCGAGATCGCGATAGGTCACCAGGCCCCGGCCGTCCAGCCCGAGCACCCGGAACAACGGACCGTCCCGCTCCACCAGGACCCCGTCCGGCACCGGATCGGGCAGTCCCGGCCGCAGGTGGGTGTCGTACGCCGTGCGCAACGTGATCGCGTCAAGATCCGTCATGTTTCCAGTTATGCCCGACCGGAACCGGATAATCACCTGCGTGTGGCAGTTGATCAAGAATTGGTTCGACCCGCAGGAGATGCGGTCGGTGGGGCGTACCCCCGACTACCGCTTCTCGCTGGCCAACGAGCGGACCTTCCTGGCCTGGCTGCGTACCGGGCTGGCGCTGATCGCCGGCGGGCTCGCCGCCGCGCAGTTCCTGCCGGAGATGCCGGCGTCCTACCTGCGCGAGGTGATCTCGGTGGCGCTGCTGCTGCTCGGCGGGGTGGTCGCGCTGCGGGCGGTGGACCACTGGGCGCGCAGCGAACGCGCCATCCGGCTCGGCAGGGAGCTGCCCGCGTCCCGGTTCCCGGCCGTGCTCGCCCTGGTCGTCGCGCTCGGCGCGCTGCTGCTCACGGTGGCGGTACTGGTGGGCGCGGTGGGCCGATGAGCGCGACCCGCGACCCCGGGCTGCAACCCGAGCGGACCCGGCTGGCCTGGCGGCGCACCGCGCTGGCGATGACCGTGGTGGTGCTGCTGGCCGTCCGGCTCGCCCTCAGCGGCGGCCCCGTCGGGGCGCTGCCGGCCGCGCTGGCCGTGCTGGGGTGGGTGGCGGTGGTCACGCTCTGTTGGCGGCGGAGCATCACCGTCCGCGCGGTCGCCGGCGGGGGCCGTACGCTCGCCCTGGTCGGGCTGGGTACGGCCGGATTCGCCCTGCTCGGCGTGCTGCTGGTGCTGCGCGGGGTGTGACCATCTCGTCGGGTAGGACATGATGGGTACATGGCCCGGCTGTACATCCTCCTCTTCGTGGTGCAGGTCGTCCTCGCCGTCTGCGCCCTGATCAGCTGCCTGTCCGCCGAGGAAGACGACATCCGTCACCTACCCCGAATCGCCTGGGTGCTGATGATCCTCTTCGCCCCGCTGATCGGCTCGATCGCCTGGTTCGTCGCCGGGCGCAAGCGCAAGGCCGACGGTGGCGGCATGTGGTCGACGGGCGCGCGTCCGGCCGAGCGGGGGCCCCAGCGGCCGCTCGCCCCGGACGACGACCCCGAGTTCCTGCGCTCGATCCAGGAGCGGTCCCGCAAGGAGGACCAGGAACTCTTCCAGCGCTGGGAGGAGGACCTGCGTCGGCGCGAGGACGACCTGCGCCGACGCGAGGGCGACCCGCCGCGCGAGGAACCCCGCCCCGAGGTGTGACCGCCGGGGCGGGGTCCGCGCTCAGGCCAGGTTCGAGGAGCGGGGGTACGCGTCGGCCGGGTCGGTGAGCACGTTGACCAGGTACGGCACTCCCGCGTCGAACGCCCGTGCCAGGGCGGGTCCCAGGTCGGCCGCCTTGGCGACCGTCTCCCCCGCACCGCCGAGCGCGCTCACCACGTGGTCGTACCGCAGCTCGGGCTGGAGGTCGGCGGCGACGTCGTAGCCGTACATGGCCCGCATCGGGTGCTTCTCCAGACCCCAGATGCCGTTGTTGCCGACCACCATCACCACCGGCAGCTTCTGCCGGACCAGGGACTCGACGTCCATCAGCGAGAACCCGGCCGCGCCGTCGCCCATCAGCACGCAGACCTGGCGGTCCGGGTGGGTGATCCGGGCACCCATCGCGTAGCCCATGCCGGTGCCCAGGCAGCCGTACGGGCCGGGGTCGAGCCAGGTACCGGGCTGGGCCGGCTCCAGGTAGCGCCCGGCGTACGAGACGAAGTCGCCGCCGTCGCCGATGGTGACCGCGTCGCGGGCGAGGACCTTGCGCAGCTCCCCGTAGACGCGGGCGGGCCGGATCGGGTCCGTCTCGGCGGCCATCTCCTCGGCGTCGCGGGCCTTGGCGGCATCCTCGGCGGTGCGCAACTGCGCCACCCAGTCGCCGTGGTCGGTCCGCTCGCCGGTGTACTCGGCGAACGCGGTGAGCACGGCCCGCAGGTCACCGGCGGGGGCGACGGCCGGCTCGACGTGCGAGGCGCGCTGACTCGGCGCGTCCACCACGTGCACCACCGTGGCGTCACCGAAGTCGCCGAAGGAGAGCCGGAAGTCCAGCGGCGTGCCGACCACGACGACCACGTCGGCGCCGGAGAGGGCGACCCGGCGGGCCTTGGCGAAGGCCAGCGGGTGCTCCGGCGGCAGCGCGCCCCGACCCATGCCGTTGGTGAAGACCGGCACGGTGAGCGCCTCGGCGGCGGCGCGCAGCGCGTCCACGGCGTCACCGGCGTACACGTCGGAACCGGCGACGATGACCGGGCGGGCCGCACCGGCGATCAGCCGCGCGGCGGCGGCCACCTCGTCGGGGTCGGCCTCGACCGGCTCGACGCCCGTCGCCGTCGGCAACTCGGCGTCGCCCACCGAGAAGATCGCCTCCAGCGGGAAGTCGAGGAAGACCGGCCCCCGGTGCGGGGTGAGCGCGGTGCGCAGCGCGGCGGCGACGGCCCGGGGGATGTCGTCGGCGGTGAACACCGTCTCGGCGTGCTTGGTGACCGGGGCGACCAGCGGCAGGTGGTCCATCTCCTGGAGGCTGCCCGAGCCCCAGCGGAACTGTGGGGCCCGGCCACCCAGCACCAGCACCGGCGAGGCGTTGAAGTACGCGCTGGTCAGGCCGGACACCCCGTTGGTCACGCCCGGCCCGGCGGTGAGTACGGCCAGGCCGGGGCGACGCTGGAGCTTCGCCACCGCCTCGGCGGCGAAGACCGCGGACTGCTCGTGCCGCACGTCGTAGATCGGGAAGTCGGCCTTGTACGCGGCGTCGTAGAGCGGGAACACGTGCCCGCCGGAGAGGGTGAACATCTCCCGCACCCCGTACGCGCGCAGCGCCGCGAGTGCGAGTTCCCCGCCGTGCCCCTCGATCCGCTCCGTCATTCCCGCTCCTTCTCGTCGGCCGACCGGAGTCACACGCTACTGGCCGGTAGCTGGAATGTGAACCATCTTCATCGGCCGGTGAAGTCCGGCTTCCGCTTCGCCACGAACGCCGCCATCCCCTCCCGCCGGTCGTCGGTGGCGAACAGCCCCGCGAAGAGCTGGCTCTCCCAGGCCAGGGCGGAGTTCAGGTCCATGTCCAGGCCGCCGTCCACGGCGAGCTTCGCCGCCCGCAGCGCCTGCACCGGGCCGCGCAGGTACGGCTGCACCAGCGCCACCGCCGCGTCGTAGACCTCACCGGCCGGCGCGACCCGGTCGACCAGACCGATCCGCAGCGCCTCGTCGGCGTCCACCATCCGGCCGGACATGATCAGATCCTTGGCCCGCGCCGGCCCGACCAGCCGCGCCAACCGCTGGGTGCCACCGGCACCGGGGATGATGCCGAGCTTGATCTCGGGCTGGCCGAGCTTGGCGTCCTCGGCCGCCACCCGCCAGTCACAGGCCAGCGCCAGCTCGCAGCCGCCACCGAGGGCGTACCCGGTGATCGCGGCCACCACCGGCTTGGGGATCCGGGCGATCGCACCGAGCGCGCTGGACAGGTCGGCCGCCCGGTCGGACATGTCCACATAGGACATGTCGGCCATCTCCTTGATGTCCGCGCCGGCCGCGAAGACCTTCTCGCCGCCGTACACGATGACCGCGCGGACCTCGGGATCGGTCGTGGCGGCCGACGCGGCGGCCCGCAACTCCTCCTGCACCTGGGTGTTGAGCGCGTTCATCGGTGGCCGATCCAACCGGATGGTGCCGATGCCGTCCCTGGTCTCCAGCCGCACGAACTCACCCACGCTGAGCCTCACTTCCTCGTCGAAGTCGCCCGCCAACCTTACGGCGCACCTGGTCGGACACGTAGTCTGGCCGCCAGTCCCACCACCCGGAGTTCCCGCGATGGTCACGTACTACGACGACAGGTCCGTTCAGGTCACCTCCCGCGCCGTCACCGTCGACGGCGACTCGTACCCGCTGACCGAGATCAGCGAGGTCTGGCACCACCGGGGCAGCCTGTCCTGGCGGGTGCTGGCCGGACGCGGCGCCCTCGGCGCGGCGATGGTCGTCCCGCTGGTCTTCGCCGTCATCGGCATCGTCATCGGCATCTGGCTCGACAAGTCCCCGACCGTCACCGTCGCCGTCATCGGCACCTCCGTGCTGATCGGCCTGGCCGCCGGGCCCATCGCCGACCAGCTCTTCGAGTACTTCGACCGCTCGTACGCCCGGGGCAGCCGCCAACGAGAGGTCTGGATCCGCTGGCGCGGACACCCGGTCCGACTGCTCCAGACCCCGGACGCGCTGCGCTTCGGGCAGATCTACCGCGCCGTGCAACGGGCCATGGAGGCGAACGAACCGGCCCGGCCGCCCCGCCGTCGCTGACCGGGTTGACCTCCGTGTGAGGCGATGCTGACCTCCGCGTGACAGACACGGAACGCCCGGAGGTGGTTAGGCTTAGTGATGGCGCTCTATTACCGGGACGACACGGTGCAGGTGACGTCGGAGTCGATCCGGGCCGCAGGACACGTCATCCCGATGGCCGAAGTGACCTACGTCTGGCACGCCAAGGGGCAGACCACCCTCGCCGTACGGGGGCGGGTGCTCGGCCGGGGCGTCCTGGTCCTGCTGCTCTCCCTGCCCCCACTGGTCGGGTTGGTCTGCGTGATCTCGCTGGCCTGGTCCGCCTCGGACCGGGGCGAGTGGATGCCCGCCCTGATCGTCTTCGCCGCCTGCGTGGTCATCGCGCTGGCGCTGGTGCCGTTCCTGGAGATCCCGCTCGGCTGGCTGGACCGCTCGTACGAACGCGGCAACCGGGTCAACGAGCTGTGGGTGCAGTACCGGGGCCAGGAGGTGATGGTGCTGCGCACCCCCGACGCGCTGCGGTTCGGGCAGATCTACCGCGCGGTGCAGCGCGCCGTCGAGCAGCAGGGAGACCACTGGTGACCGGCCGCGCGGTGCCGCTGGCCGGGACGGCGCACACTTGACGCCATGGCGATCCCTCTTCCCCGGCCGACCTCGGTCGTCGGTCTCACCCGTTCCGCCCTCGACCAGGCCGCGTCGTTCGCGGCGGTCCCGACCCGCGCGTTCGCGGTGCTGGACGGCGTGGAGGAGCTGCTGAACCGGATCAACGGCGTGGTGGACCGGATCGAGGGCGTGGTGGACCGGGTCGAGCAGACCCTGGAGCGCACCGACCAGATGCTCACCGACGCCGACGTGGCCGTCCGCGAGGTGGCGGTGATCAGCGCGGCGGCCACCACCGCCGTGCAGCAGGCCACCGAGCTGACCGGCACGGCGGCTCGGGTGATCGGCGAGGCCGAGCGGGTGTCGGCCGCCGCCGCGACGGTGGTGGCCAACGCCGAGCAGGTGTCGACGGCCGCCGCCACGGTGGTGGCCAACGCCGACCGGGTGGCCCGCGCGGCCGAGGGCGCTGTCGACGCCGCGACGTCGGTGGCCGGGCGGGCCGCCGGCACCGTGGGCGCGGCGGCCGAGGCGGCGGCGACCGCGGCCGAACTGTTGGCCGCGTACGAGCCGGCGCTGCGCCGGGCCGCCCCGATGGCCAACCACTTCGTCGAGCAGCTCAGCGAGGAGGAGGTCACGGCCGCCGTCCGCCTGGTCGACGAGCTGCCGAGGCTGCGGGAGCACCTCACCTCGGACGTCCTGCCGATCCTGGCCACCCTGGACCGGGTCGGTCCGGACCTGCACGACCTGCTCGACGTCACCCGGGACCTCAAGCTCGCCGTGGCCGGCATTCCCGGCCTGGGCATGCTGCGTCGGCGCGGCGAGAAGCTGAGCGACGACGCCGGGTGACCCCGCCCGAGCTGGGCTGCGGTCAGCAGCCGCAATCGGCGCGGCGGGGGGCGGTCAGCTCGTCCACCGGCCGCTGCGTGACCCCGGTCCCGGTGACCACCGGCAGGCCCTCCCGGACCCAGTACTCGTAGCCGCCGCGCATCTCCTTGACCGCGTAGCCGAGCCGGGCGAACTCCAGCGCCGCCCGGGTGGCGCCGTCGCAGCCGGGACCCCAGCAGTACGTCACCACCCGCGCTCCGGGCGGCACCGTCGCCGCCGCCCGGTCGGCGATCCGGGCGGTGGGCAGGTGCAGGGCCTCGGGCAGGTGGCCCTGTTCCCAGGCGTCGTCACTGCGGGAGTCGACCACCACCAGGTCGGGCACCCCGGCGGTCAGGTCGGCGTGCACGTCGGAGACGTCGGTCTCGTACCGGAGCCGGGCGAGGAAGTGGGTGACGGCGGCGTCCGGCGCGGCGGCCGGTACGGCGAAGGCACGGGTCATGGCACCGATCCTCGACCGGTACGGCGTCGACGACGAGTGGCGGCGACGCCGTACTGCGCTAACATCCCGCCATGACTCCGGCGGACCGCACCGTCGCCGTGCTCGCGTACCCGGGGATGTCGCTCTTCGAGACCGGGATCGTCACCGAGGTCTTCGGGCTGCCCCGGCCCGAGCTCGGCGTGCCCTGGTACGACCTGCGGCTCTGCGCCGAGCGGCCCGGCCCGGTGCCGCTGATCGGCGGTGCCGCCCTGCACAGCCCGTACGGCCTGGACGACCTGGCCGCCGCCGGGACGGTGATCGTGCCCGGGGTGCCCGACGTGCACGGCACCCCGTCGCCCGAGCTGGTCGCCGCCCTGCGCCGGGCGCACCGGGGCGGCGCCCGGGTGGTCTCCCTCTGCTCCGGCGCGTTCGCGCTGGCCGGCGCCGGCCTGCTCGACGGGCGTCGGGCCACCACCCACTGGCGGTACGCCGACCTGCTGGCCCGCCGCCACCCGCAGGTGACGGTGGACCCCGACGTGCTGTACCTGGACGACGGGGACGTGGCCACCAGCGCGGGCAGCGCCGCCGGCCTGGATCTCTGCGTGCACCTGGTCCGACGGGACCACGGGGTGGCGGTGGCCAACGCGGTGGCCCGACGGCTGGTCATCCCGCCGCACCGCGACGGCGGTCAGGCGCAGTTCATCGAGTCCCCGGTGAGCACCGGCCCGGACGACGACCGGATCGCCGGCAGCCTCGCCTGGGCGTTGACGCACCTGAGCGAGCCGCTGACGGTGACGACGCTGGCCCGGCAGGCGCACATGTCACCGCGCACCTATCTGCGGCACTTCGCCCGGGCCACCGGCACCAGCCCGATCCGGTGGCTGATCGACCAGCGGATCCGGTCCAGCCTGGCGCTGCTGGAGACGAGCGACGCACCGGTCACCGAGATCGCCGCCGCGGTCGGCTTCGACACGTCGGTCACCTATCGCCACCACTTCGCCCGGGCGATGCGGACCTCACCGTCGGCGTACCGCCGGGCGTTCCGCGCCGACGGCGACAGCGCCCCGGCGCGCGCGACCGGCCCCGGCCGCGCCGGTCAGGGCGCCGGGACGTAGAGCTGGTCGATCTCGGCCCGGTGCGGCAGCGACACGCTCGCCCCGAGCCGACGGACGCAGGCCGCGCCGGCCGCCGCCGCCCAGCGGACCGCGTCGACCAGGTCCCGGCCCTCGCCCCAGGCCACCGCGAGCGCGGCGGTGAACGCGTCTCCGGCGGCGGTCGAGTCCACCGTGTCCACCGGCACGGCGGGCACGTGCACGGCGGTGCCGTCCCGGTCGCCGTACCAGGCGCCCTGCCCGCCGAGGGTGAGTACCGCCCGGGGCACCAGGTCGAGCAGTGCCTGCGGCTCGTCCCGGCCCCGCCCGGTGTACGTCTGCGCCTCGTTCTCGTTGACCACCAGCAGGTCCACGGCGGCCAGCAGGTCCGGTGGCAGCGGGACGGCCGGCGCGGCGTTCAGCACTACCCGGGTGCCCGCGTCCTTGGCGGCCACCGCCGCCTCGGTCACCGTCTCGACCGGGATCTCCAACTGGGCGACCAGCACGTCCGCGTCGCGTACGGCGGCCAGTTCGGCCTCGGTGAGCGCGGTCATCGCGCCGTTCGCGCCCGGCGTCACCAGGATGGCGTTCTCGCCCTCGGCGTTGACCATGACCAGGGCCACCCCGGAGGCGCCGTAACTGGTGCGGAGGTGGCTGGCGTCGACCCCGGCGGCGGTGATCCGGGCCCGCAGGGTCACCCCGAACGAGTCGGACCCGATCGCGCCGAGAAAGGTGCAGGCGGCACCCGCGCGGGCGGCGGCGATGGCCTGGTTCGCCCCCTTGCCGCCGGGCACCGTGACGAAGTCGGTGCCGAGCGTGGTCTCCCCCGGCCGGGGCAGGGCCGGCGCGGTGGCGACCAGGTCCATGTTCGCGCTGCCCACCACGACGACCCGGGTCTGGCGCACGGAAGCCTCCTGCGGCTGGCTCGTGTGTGTAAGGAGGGGTCCCCTGCTATACCGCAGGCGTTAGCAGGGGACCCCTCCTTTCACGCGGCGCGAGCGGTGTAGCGCTCGCCGTGGCGTTCGACCAGCAGCGGCAGGCCGAAGGTCTTGGTCAGGTTGTCGGCGGTGAGGGTGTCCTCCAGCAGCCCCTGGGCCATCACCGCGCCGTCGCGCAGCAGCAGCGCGTGGGTGAAGCCGGGCGGGATCTCCTCCACGTGGTGCGTGACGAGCACCAACGCCGGAGCGTCCGGGTCCTGGGCCAGCTCGGCGAGACGGCCCACCAGGTCCTCCCGGCCACCGAGGTCGAGCCCGGCCGCCGGTTCGTCCAGCAGCAGCAGTTCTGGGTCGGTCATCAGCGCCCGGGCGATCTGCACCCGCTTGCGCTCGCCATCGGAGAGCGTGCCGTACGTCCGGTCGGTCAGCGCGCCGACACCGAGCTGGTCGAGCAGCGCCCGGGCGCGGGACTCGTCGGCCGGGTCGTAGCTCTCCCGCCAGCGGCCCACCACCGACCAGGCCGCCGTCATCACCACGTCCACGGCCCGCTCGTCGGCGGGCAGACGCTCGGCGAGCGCCGCGGTGGTGAGCCCGATGCGGGTACGCAGCTCGGTCACGTCGGTGCGGCCGATCCGCTCGCCCAGCACGTGCGCCGTGCCGGTGGTCGGGTGCAGCCGCCCGGCGGCGAGGTTGAGCAACGTGGTCTTGCCGGCGCCGTTGGGGCCCAGCACCACCCATCGTTCGTCCAGCTCGACTCGCCAGTCCACATCGTGCAGCAGGGCGGTGCCGGACCGGCGTACGGCGACGCCGTCGAGGCTGACCACCAGATCCGCGTCCACGGGTGAGGGGGCGGGGGTGGCGCCACCGGCGCCAGGGATCAGGTCACCAGTCACCCGCCCATCCAACCACGCAGCAGCGGGCTGCCCCCATGGGCGTACGCGCCGGCCGTAGGGTGAGGCGCCGTGTCATTCCTCACCCGAAGGGCGGCTCATGACGAGTGCGGTCATCGAGATCGAGGGTCTACGGAAGACCTTCCGTAGCCTGCGCCGGGGTAGCCGCGTCGCGGTCGACGGCTTCGACCTGCTGGTCGAGGCCGGTCAGGTGCACGGGTTCCTCGGTCCGAACGGGTCGGGCAAGACGACCACGTTGCGGGCGCTGCTCGGGCTGGTCCGCGCCGACCAGGGCCGGATGCGGGTGCTGGGTGCCTCCGCGCCGGAGCAGTTGCCCCAGGTGGCGGGCCGGGTGGGCGCGATCGTGGAGAGTCCGCAGTTCTTCGGCAACTTCACCGCGTACCGCACGCTGCGGTTGCTCGCGCTGGCCGGTGACGTGCCGATCGCCCGGGTCGACGACGTGCTGGCGCAGGTCGGCCTGCTCGACCGGGCGCACGAGCGGGTCAAGGGCTACTCGCTGGGCATGAAGCAGCGTTTGGCGGTGGCCTCGGCGCTGCTCAAGCGACCGGAGCTGCTGATCCTCGACGAGCCGGCGAACGGGCTGGACCCGGCGGGCATCCGGGAGATGCGCGATCTGATGCGGGCGCTGGCCGAACGCGGGGTGACCGTGCTGGTGTCCAGCCACATCCTGGCCGAGATCCAGGTGATCTGTGACCACGTCACGATCATCTCGCGAGGTCGGCGGGCCGCCAGTGGACCGGTGGCGGAGGTGCTCGCCGGCCACGACCGGCACGAGTGCCTGGTCCGCGCCGACGACCTGGCCCGGGCCGAGGAGTTGCTGGCGGCGGCCGGACTGGCGGTCACCGGGCACGCCGACCACCTGGTGGTGGGCGGGGTGCCGGATCCGGCGGTGGTCAACCGGACGCTGGGCGAGCAGGGCGTCTGGGTACGCGAGCTGACTCCGCTGCGACCGGATCTGGAGAGCGTCTTCCTGGATCTGACCGGCGCACCGGGGCCGGCGGGGGTGCCCCGACAGGTGGACGGCACGGCGGACGACCCCACTGACGGTCGGGAGATCGACCTCGGGATCCGGGAGGTGGGCGCGTGAACCTGATCCGTGCCGAGGCGGAGCGGTTGGCCGCCCGCCGTTTCGTCCAGCTCATGGTGGCGTTGCTGGCGCTGGCCTTCGTGGTCACCGCCGGCACCACCATCGCCGGTTCGCACAGTCCCAGCCCGGCCGAGTTGGCCACGGCCCAGCAGCAGGCCGCCGACGACCGGCGCAGCCTGGAGTTGGAGTTCGACCGGTGCCTGGCCCGGCAGCGGGGCGAGCATCCCCGGGACAACGACGACTACCTGCCGTCCGACTGCAGCGAGGTCGATCCGGCACGGATAGACCGGTTGCCGGTGGCCGCCGACTACCTCAGCGGCGTGTTCACCTTCACCCGGCAGGCCGAGCCGCTGCTGTTCTTCCTCGTGGCGTTCCTGGTGCTGTTCGGTTTCCTGGTGGGGGCCTCGGCGATCGGCGCCGACCTGAACTCCGGCGGGGTGGTGAACCTGCTGCTGTGGCGACCGCGCCGGATGACGGTGCTGGGCACCAAGCTCGGCACGCTGCTCGGTGCGGTGCTGGCGCTGTCCCTGCTCGCCTCGGCGGCCTATCTGGTCACCTTCTGGGTGATCGCCCAACTGGCCGGTCATCCCGGGCCGACGAACCCGGCCTTCTGGAGCGGGTTGGGCGCGATCTGGGTCCGGGGCCTGGTGCTGGTGCTCCTGGCCACGGCGATCGGCTTCGCGATCGCCACGATGGGCCGGCACACCTCGGCGGCGCTCGGGGCGGTGGCCGCGTACCTGGTGGTGTGGGAGCTGGGCGGCCGGATCGTGCTGGAGATCGTGGAGGTGGCCCGGCCGGACCAGCTCATGCTGACCAGCTACGTCTGGGCGTGGCTCACCGGGAAGGTCGAGCTCTGGGACGACAGCGCCTGCACCAACCTGCTCTCCGGATACTGCGACGGTCTCTACACGCTGACCTGGCGACCGGCCCTGGCCGTGCTGCTGTCGCTCACCGTCGGGCTCACCGTGGCCGCCTTCGCGCTGTTCCGGCGTCGCGACCTGACCTGAGCACCGGGAACCGGAGGCGGCGACTCCTTGCCGCCTCCGGCCCAATACTGAAGAATTCCTTCACATGGACGGCGGCTCAGCCGACCGTGGAACCGAAGACCTCGTCCCGGACGGCGTCCAGCGCGGTGCGCAACGCGCCGTGCAGGATCGGCTCCTCGGTCAGCCCGGTGGCGACCACCCGGGGGCGGACCAGCGTGATGGCGGCCACCTCGTGCTGCACCCGCTCGGCCAACGCCGCCCCACCGGCCTGGCCCACCTCACCGGCGAGCACCACCAGCGGCGGGTCCAGCACCACGCAGGTGCTCGCCACGCCCAGGGCCAGCCGACGGGCCACCTCGTCGAGCATCGGCCCCCCGGCGGTGCCGTCGGCGATCGCGGCGCGGACCGCGTCGGCCGCCTCGGTGTCCGGGTAGCCGTGCTCGCGGGCCAGCGCGCGGACCGCGTCGGCACCGGCCACCTGCTGGAACGCCGGCTTGGCCCGCCGGGAGACGTCGCGCGGGATGGGCGCGCCGGGCACCGGCAGGTAGCCGATCTCACCGGCCGCGCCGCTGCTGCCGTGGTGCAGCCGGCCGCCCAGCATGATCGCCAGACCGACGCCGGCACCGACCCAGACCAGCACGAAGTCCGACACGCCCTGGGCCGCGCCGGACTGCGCCTCGGCCACCGCGGCCAGGTTCACGTCGTTCTCGAAGACCACCGGGGTGTCCAGGTCGTCGCGGAGCGCGGCGAGCAGGCCCCGGTGCCAGCGCGGCAGGTTGAACGCGAAGGTGATGTCGCCGGTGCCCGGGTCGACCAGGCCGGGGGTGCCGAGCACGATCCGCCGTACGCTCGACAGGTGCGCACCGGCGCTACCGGCCACCTGCACCACCGCGTTGTGCACCACGCCGACCGGGTCATCGGTGTCCTGGGTGGACTGTTCGACCCGCCCGATCACCGCCCCGGTGATGTCGGCACAGGCGGCCACCACCCGCTCCGGGCCGACGTCCACGCCGACCACGTGCGCGCTGCCCGGTCGCACCGCATAGAGCTGGGCGTTCGGCCCCCGCCCGCCGGCCTGCTCACCCACCCGGGCGACCAGGCCACGCTCCTCCAACCGCTCCACGAGCTGGGACGCCGTGACCTTGGACAGGCCGGTCAGCTCGCCTATCCGAGCCCGGGTCAGCGGCCCCTGTTCCAGCAGCAGTTCCAGCGCCGCACGGTCGTTGAGGGCGCGCAACAGACGTGGGGTGCCGGGCAACCGGGTCGCACTCATGCCATGTCCTCATGTATTAGTAAACTTTGCTAACTATCTAGCATTGGTAACAGTAAACCGACCTTGGAACGGGTAGCCGTAGCGTATCGGCCGGGTGGAAGCAGGGCTCTCGGCCGACCCGGTACGAGATCCGCACCGGCCGGCACCGAGAGGAGACACCCCCGTGGGGATCGATCCAGGACTCCGCCGGTTGGCGCTGGGCACCCTGCTGGCCGCGTACCCGGGGCCGGTCCCGCCCGACTGGGCGGTCGAGCTGGTCGCCGAAGGGCTGGCCGGACACACCCTGTTCGGCACCAACATCCACCGGCCCGAGCAGGTGGCGGCCGCCACCGCCGCGCTGCGGGGCGGACGGTCCGACGTGCTGATCGCCATCGACGAGGAAGGCGGCGACGTCACCCGGCTGGCGCACGCCACCGGCAGCCCGTACCCGGGCAACGCGGCGCTCGGCGCGATCGGCGACGTGGCCCTCACCCGCCGGGTCTATCACGCCATCGGCGCGGAGCTGGCCGACCTGGGCATCACCGTCAACCTGGCACCCACCGTCGACGTCAACAGCGCCGACGACAACCCGGTCATCGGCACCCGCTCGTTCGGGGCCGACCCGGTCCGGGTCGCCGCCCACTCGGCGGCGGCGACCACCGGGCTCCAGGCCGCCGGGGTGGCCGCCTGCGCCAAGCACTTCCCCGGCCACGGCGCGACGATCGCCGACTCCCACCACGAGCTGCCCACCGTGGACGCGTCGCCCGATCTCCTACGCCAACGTGACCTGCCACCGTTCGCCGCGGTGATCGCCGCCGGGGCGAAGGCGGTGATGACCGCACACATCCGGGTCCCCGCGCTCACCGGCGACCTGCCGGCCACCTTCAGCCGCGCCGTCCTGACCGACCTGCTGCGCGACCGGTACGGCTTCGACAGCGTCGTAGTCACCGACGCGCTGGAGATGCGGGGCGCCACCCTGGCCGCCGGCGGCATCGCTCCGGGTGCGGTGCGGGCGCTGGCCGCCGGAGCCGACCTGCTCTGCATCGGTGCCGCGGTCGACGCGGACCTGGTCGAGACCGTCGCCGCCGAGATCGTCGCCGCGCTCGGCGACGGCCGGCTCGACCGCGCCCGGGTGGAGCAGGCCGCCGACCGCGTCACCGCCCTCGCCGCCTGGACCCGGACCGCGCGCCCGGAGATCACCGTCCCGGACGGTCTGGGGTATGCCGCCGCGCGCCGGGCGGTACGGGTGGAGGGCATCCTGGCCGGGCTCGACCAGCCACTGGTGGTGCAGTTGCACGCCCGCTCGACCATCGCCGAGGGGCGAGTGCCGTGGGGACTCGGCCCGCACCTCGACGGCACCGAGGAGATCCGGGTGGTGGCGACCGAGGCCGACCCGGAGACGTTGCGTCGCCGGGCCGGCACCCGACCGATCGTGCTGGTCGGCCGCCACCTGCACCGACTGCCCGGCGGCCCGGAACTGGCCGCCACGCTGGCCGCCACACACCCGGTGGCGGTGGTCGAGATGGGGTGGCCGGCCGCCTGGCGACCGGCCGGCGTCCGGGCCTTCGTCACCACCTTCGGCGCCAGCCACGCCAACGGGCGGGCCGCCGCCGAGGCGCTGGGCCTGACCGGACACTCCGGAGCCATACGCTGAGTCACCCCGCAGCCGATCCGCGTCGACCTGTCCGGCCAGGTCAAGTCCACTTTTCGACACCACGGACCACGCGGTGGCTACTTGCCGACCACCAGCCGGATACGTAGCGTGATCGCATCGAGCCGCACATGGGCCTGGGGGGAGGCTGCGGACCGTGGATCCGGCCCGGGATTCACGGTCCGCGCCCTGCCGTCAGGTCGACGATCAGCCGGGATAGACGCCGTACGACCGCCAGCCCCGGTCGGGGAAGCCCGCCGCCTCCGCCACCCGGGCCGAGGCGGCGTTGTCCCGGGCGTGCAGATAGGTCGGCACCGCGCCGTCCGCGAGCACCCGACGCGCGGCCTGGGCCACCAGCCGCCGGGCCAGCCCACGCCCCCGGGCGGCCGGCACCGTGCCCACCGCCAACTCGTGCCCGTGCCGGTCGTGCCGCTTGACGCCGACGCCGGCCAGGTAGCGCCCCCGGTCGTCCCGCACCACCAGGACCGGCCGGTCGAACAGGCGTAACCAGGACGGCAGGCCGGCGGCGCCGGACGGCACCCACTCACCGACATCGGGCAGGGGCGCGGGGGCGACGCTCCAGCGGAACACGTCGTCGTGCACCACCCAGCTCGGATGGCCGACCGCCGTCGGCAAGGCGTCCGGCAGCGACTCCGGCCGCCGGGCCAGCTCGCGGACCGCCGCGACCCGGTCCGGGGCCACCGAGAGCACGGTGCTCGCACCGGCGGTGATCGCGACGGCCGGCCGCAACCGGCCGTCCCAGGCCGGGCGGGCGCGCCGGGTGGAGCACACCACGTGCAGCCCGGGACCTGCCGGCCACTGCCCGAGCCAGGTCGCCAGGTGCAGGTGGAGCCGCCGGTCGAGCATGGTCCACCTCCGCAGCGTCGCTCCGGCCTCCACCGATCACGGTACGACGGGCGCTCCGCGCGGCGGCACCGATCGGGTGACCAACGCCTCGTCCGGGAACCCGATCCATCGACCAACCGTCATATCCATTTCCATACATGGACAACTTTCTTTGGAACGGTGGGGGACATGCCGATTCAGCCGAATGACCGCTCCGCGCAGGAGACCCGACGGGCACTGGGGTGCGCCGACCGCTTCCCGGGCCAGCCCTCGTACCGCGGCCACCGCGCCGACCTCGGCACACTCTCCTGGCACGATCTGAACGAGCTGCCGGCGGGCTACTCCTCCCGCAGCCCTCTCAACACCCTCTGAGGCCACCCGCACCCGGGGCGACCCGGCGAGCCAGCGCGTCCTTTCGCACACCTGTCGGGTAACGTCAGCTGGTCCTCCGACAGGTCACGACGGGAGCAACTGCGCACATGGGCAAGAAGACGATTCGCGTCTCCGACTTCAGCGGCACGGTGCTGGGCCCCGACGACGAGGCGGTCCGCGTCGTCGTCGTCGAGCATCCTGACCTGGTGGCCGGGCCCGTGCAGCTGGACGCGACGCCGGTGGAGGTGGAGAGCCTCGACGACGCCGCGCTGGACGTGGCGGTGGTCGAGATCCACGACCGGCACGGCAACGGTGAGCCGCGTCGGGTGGTGCTGACCGCGAGCGAGTTCGACGCGATGGCCACCGACATGCCGATGGCCCAACTGCTCAAGACCGCCGAGCGGGTACGCCCACCGAAGGCGCGGCGCGCCACCGAGAAGATCGACTACAGCACCATCGAACACGCCGGAAAGCCGCACCGGGGGCGGGTCACCGAGGAGGAGGCCCGGCTGGTGCGCGAGCATCTGGACGAGGTCAACAAGCGCCTCGCCGACGCCGGGCTGCGCCAGATCGAGCCGGAGGACCCGGAGCACGCCGACCGGTACGGCTTCTCCACCGCATCCTGATCCGCTACTCGAACACCCGGACCTTGGCCAGGGCCGCCGCGGTGCCCGCCTCCACGGCGGCCTTGTCCACGCCGAGGCCGGTCAGTACACCCTCGCCGCCCTCCTGCTCCAACAGCGCCAGCAGGATGTGCTCGGTGCCGATGTAGTTGTGCCCCAGGCGCAACGCCTCGCGGAAGGTCAGCTCCAGCGCCTTCTTGCCGGCCGCGTCGTACGGGATCAGATCCGGCACCTCGCCCACCGACGGCGGCAGCGCGGCGGTGGCCGCCTCGCGGACCGCCTCGACCGTGACGCCGCCGGCGACCAGCACCCTCACGGCCAACCCCTCCGGCTCGGCGAGCAACCCGAGCACCAGGTGCGGCGGGCCGATCTCGGCGTTGCCGGCGGTGCGGGCCTCGTTCTGCGAGGCCATCACCACGTTGCGGGCGCGCGGGGTGAAGCGGTTGAACCCCTGCTGCGGGTCGGTCGGCCCGGCGTCGCCCTTGGCCACGAAGCGCTTCTGCGCGGCCTGCTTGCTCACCCCCATGCTGCGGCCGATGTCGGTCCAGGAGGCGCCGGACCGGCGGGCCTGATCCACGAAGTGACCGATGAGGTGGTCGGCGACGTCACCGATGTGGTCGGCGACCATGACCGCGCCGGTGAGCTGGTCGAGCGCGTCGGGGTGGGCCTGCTTGATGGCCTGGATCAGGTCGTCGAGCCGGACGGGATTGTTCATCTGGACCGGATTCGTCATTCGTCAACCATAGGTTGACGGGCCACAGTCGTCAACCAAGAGTTGACGATCACCGAGCGTCGCCTCACCCCATGATCGCTGTTAACAACCTTGACTAATTTTCTTGAAATCGACAGACTGCGATGTGGAGAGCGCTCTCCCCTCCTCGCCGGGGCGCCAGCCTCATCCGCCCACCCCCAAGGAGACCCATCGTGTCCACCATCTCCCGCAGGCTCCGAAGGAGCGCCGCCGTCCTCGCCGCGGCGGTCGTCGCCAGCCTGCTCGTCGTACCCGTGACCGCCGCACCGGCCGCCGCCGCCATCGGCGGACTCACCTGGCAGGACGAGTTCAACGCCTCGGCCGGCACGCCGGTCGACCAGTCCAAGTGGCGCTTCGACATCGGCGGCCACGGCTGGGGCAACAACGAGCGGCAGTACTACACCAACAGCACCAGCAACGCGGTGCACGACGGGCAGGGCAACCTGGTCATCACCGCGCGCCGGGAGAACCCGGCCAACTACCAGTGCCACTACGGTCGGTGCGAGTACACCTCGGCCCGACTGCTCACCGCCGCCACCTTCAGCCAGGCGTACGGCCGGTTCGAGGCCCGCATCAAGATCCCTCGCGGTCAGGGCATCTGGCCGGCCTTCTGGATGCTCGGCAACGACTTCGGCAACGTCGGCTGGCCGGCCTCCGGCGAGATCGACATCATGGAGAACGTCGGTCGCGAGCCGAACACCGTGCACGGCACCATCCACGGGCCGGGTTACTCCGGTGGTGGCGGGATCACCGGCAGCCGCGTCATCGGGCAGCCGCTGGCCGACGCCTTCCACACCTACCGGGTCGACTGGGAACCGAACAGCATCCGCTGGTACCTCGACGGCCAGGAGTTCTTCCGCGTCGACCCGAGCCGGCTCGGCGGCAACCGCTGGGTGTTCGACCACCCGTTCTTCATGATCCTCAACGTCGCGGTGGGCGGCAACTGGCCCGGCTACCCGGACGGCAGCACCCAGTTCCCGCAGCAGATGCTCGTCGACTACGTGCGGGTCTACGGCTACGTCCCGGACGGCAACACCGGCACCACCCGGATCCGGGGCCAGCAGAGTGGACGGTGCATCGACATCCCCAGCGCCAACCCGTACGACGGGGCGCCGTTGCAGATCTGGGACTGCAACACCACCGCCGCCCAGGCGTGGACCTTCGCCGCCGACGGCACCGTGCGCGCGATGGGCAAGTGCATGGACCCGGCCTGGGCCGGTACCGCCAACGGCACCGAGGTCAACCTGGTCGCCTGCAACGGCAACCCGGCCCAACGGTTCACCCTCAGCCCCGCCGGTGACCTGGTGAACCTCAGCGCGAACCGGTGCGTCGACGTCCGGGAGAACAACGCGAACAACGGCGGCCGCCTGCAACTCTGGGACTGCGCCGGCACCGCCAACCAGAAGTGGTCCCGCGCCTGACCGCAAGCGGTACTTGTGGGCTCACCGCCGTCGGCGGTGAGCCCACGCGCCTTCCCAGCCGTAAGAGTCGGTGACGGGCCCGGCGGGTAGTAGCCCACTGCGGTCACCGAGGTACGGGAGGCGACGTGGAGAACGCTCAAGCGACCGACGGGCGACGGTTCTGGTGGTGGCTCGGCGGAGCGCTGCTGGTCCTGGTGGTGGTGCTGGTCTCTGCCT
Organism: Micromonospora sp. NPDC023869; assembly: GCF_055559695.1. Classification (NCBI taxonomy): domain Bacteria; kingdom Bacillati; phylum Actinomycetota; class Actinomycetes; order Micromonosporales; family Micromonosporaceae; genus Micromonospora; species Micromonospora sp. NPDC023869. The sequence continues at coordinate 19,922 of NZ_JBVHKD010000005.1, read as the reverse complement.
GGACCTGGGTCACGGTGCGCGGCGACGGCCGGGCCGGGCACGTCGTCACCGGCAGCGCCGACGACCTGCGGGAGGCCACCTTCGTCCTGCTCGACGGCGCCGACGTGGTCCGGCTACGCACCGAGGACCTCGGCGCGGACGCGTACCGGGTGTCGACGCCCCGCGACGCGGGCGTGCGTCCCGCGGTCTCGCTCACCGACGGCAACGTGCTCACCAGCCTGCGCGGCACCGGTCAGGACGGGCCGGCCATCGTCGAGGTGGTGCTGCACCACTCCGTACGCTGGCACCTGCGCCTCGGCGGCGGCGCCAAGGAACAGCACCTCGACCTGCGGGGCGCCCAGCTCGGCGACGTCGAGTTCACCGCCGGGGCGAGCCGGATCGAGCTGACCCTGCCGTCGGCCAAGGGCACCCAGCGGACCGTCCTCAGTGGCGGTGCGAACCAGGTCGTCGTCCGCCTGGCCGGTGACGCCCCGGTGCGGGTACGCGCGGGCGGTGGCGCCGGATCGGTCACCGTCGACGGGTCCACCCAGTCCGGTGTGGCCGGCGGCACGGTGCTGACGCCACCGGAGTGGGAGTCGGCCACGGACCGCTACGACATCGACGCCACCTCCGGCGTCTCCAGCCTCACCGTCGACCGCACCGACGGCGACGGCTAGCCGACCGAGAGTCCGCCTGCGCGGCCACCGTGCGACATGCTCGCGGCGCTGTACGGTCGCACTACCACATGGGGAGGTCGATGTGGGCGCGACGCCGGGCATCGGACGATTCACCAGCGACCAGGCACGGAGCAGGTTCCTCGCCGCCTACGAGGCGGCGATGGGCGCGTGGCCGCACCCTCGACAGGAGTGGGACGTCGAGACGCGGTTCGGCACCGTCCACGTGCACCACCACGGCACCGGCACGGGTGAGCCGATCGTGTTGTTGCACGGTGCTCAGGGCAACTCCAGCAACTGGTATCCGCAGGCCGGCCCGCTCGGTATCCACCACCCGGTCTACGCGGTGGACACCGTCGACGACCCGGGTCGCAGCGTGCAACGCCGACCGGTGCCGAGCACGACCGACAACGCCGCCTGGCTCGACGAGACGCTCACCGCACTCGGGCTGGACGGCGTTCACCTGGTCGGCCTGTCGTACGGCGGATTCCTGGCGCTCGCCCAGGCCCTGCACCGGCCCGACCGGCTGGCCTCGATCACCCTGCTCGATCCCGGGGGCCTGGAGAAGGTGCCACTCAGGTTCTACGCGAACATGCTGGCCGGAGCGCTGGCGACACTGGCCCCCCGGCGCACCCGGCCCTGGTTCGCCCAGCGGCTGGCCAACCATGCCCTGGTCGAGTCCGCCGAGCAACTGGCCCCGATCATGATCGCAGCCCGGCACTGGCGGTCGGGTCGCCCGGTCGCAGCTCGCCGGTTCGACGACGACGAGTTACGCGCGATCCGCGTGCCGGTGCAGCTGCTGGTGGCCGGGCGCAGTTCGCTGCTGGATCCCCGTCGGGCGGCGGCCCGGGCGGCGGAGCTGATCCCCTCGGTCCGCACCGAGATCGTGGCCGGTGCCGGCCACGGGCTGCCGCTGGAACGTCCCGAGCTGGTCAACCAGCGCATTCTCGACTTCATCGCGTCCCTCGCCCCGGGCGACTCCGCCGGCCCGGCCCGCTGACCCGGCCGGCCGCAGCCGGCCAGCGGACACCCGGCTACGGTACGTCGAGCCGGGGTCGCGCCGCACCGGGCCGCGAAGCAAGCCCGGCCGGGTACCCGCACTGTCGCCGGACCAGTGGCGGAGGAAGGAGTCGGCGGTATGCGGCTGCACGTCGGGTGCGCGATGTGGACGCACAAGTCCTGGCAGGGTCGGTTGCTGGCGCACCCGCTGCCGACCTCCGAGCGGCTGCGCCACTACGCCGGGTGGTGCGACGCGGTCGAGGGCAACACGACGTTCTACGCCACCCCGACCCGGGACACGGTGGCCACCTGGGCGCAGCAGACCGGTCCGGACTTCCGGTTCGTGGTCAAGCTGCCCAAGGTGGTCACACACGAGCGTCGGCTCACCGACGTCACCGAGCCGATGCGGGTCTTCCTGGACGCGATGGCACCGCTCGGCCCGCGCGCCCACGCCCTCTGGGTGCAGCTTCCCGGCTCGTTCGGCCCGGACGACGTACCCACGCTGGCCCGCTTCCTGCGCCGGCTGCCCGCCACCCACCGGGCCGCGGTGGAGGTCCGCCATCCCGCCTTCTTCACCGAGCCGCGCGCCACGCGGCTGCTGGAGACCACGCTCGACGAGGCGGACGCCGAATGGGTGCCGTTCGACACCACCGCCTTCTTCGCCGACCCGCCGACCAGTGACGCCGAACGCGACGCCTGGACCAAGAAGCCACGGATGCCGCTACGCACCCACGCGCTGACCGACCGGCCCATCGTGCGGTATCTCGGCCGCGACGACACCGACCGGACGGTCGAGGGCTGGCAGCACTGGGTCGACGTCACCGTGGACTGGCTGCGCGAGGGCCGCTCCCCCACCGTGTTCGTGCACACCCCTGACAACGCCGAGGCCCCCGTGCTCGCCCGTCGCTTCCACGACGAGGTCCGTGCCCGCGTGCCCGACTTGGCACCGCTGCCCGAGCCGATCCCGATCGAGCCCACCACCCTGTTCTGACCCGCCGGTCGGCGGCCCGTGCTACGAGCCGACCTTGCTGACCTGCACGAACGGGCGGTCGTCCCACCAGATCGCGTGGATGATGAAGCTGCTGTTCGGCGCGTTGAAGTAGACCGCCATGTTGTCCGGCGAGTTCTGCACCTTCTGCACCGCGTACCCGTCCGCCGGGGTCGCCGTGACCAGCTCGACCACGCCCGCCGAGGTCATCCGGACGACCGCCTGGCCGCCCTCCACCCGGAACGAGCGGACGTAGCTGCGGACGCCGTCGTCGCCCACCGTCACCGTCCAACCGTCCTCGGTGGTCACGGTCGGGGCCGTGGTCCGGCTCGGTCTGGTCGTCGGGCGGCGGCTCTCCACCGGCTCCGGCGTGGCGCTCGGGGTGGGGGTCCGGCTCACGCTGGGTGGCGGTGACGCCGACGTCGGCGGCGGCGGTGCCGACGAGGGCAGTGGCGTCGGCGGTCCGGGCGTCTCCACCGCAGGCGGTGGGCTCAGCGCCTGGTCCTGGGCGACCGGCTCCCGCAACACGGGCAGAATCGCCATGGACGCGAGCACGATGCTCGACGCGGTGGCGACGCACCACCCCGCGATCGGTGCCCACCAGGAAGATCGCACGAAGACATCGTCTCATCTACCCATATGGTGTACGCCATGGCGATGATCCTGCTGGTCGAGGACGACCGGAACATCGCGGCCGCCCTCACCCGTGCGCTGACCGACGCCGGTCACGTGGTACGGCCCGCCGGGCACGCCGCCGAGGCGTTGCGGATCGTCAGCACCGAGCGACCGAACCTGGTCATCCTCGATCTCGGGCTGCCCGACATCGACGGTGCCGACGCGCTGCGGATGATCCGTTCGGTGTCCGACGTACCGGTGATCGTGGCGACCGCGCGCCGCTCCGAGACCGACATCATCAGCCTGCTCGGCGCCGGTGCCGACGACTACGTGACCAAGCCGTTCTCCGGTGGGCACATCCTGGCCCGCATCGACGCGGTGCTGCGCCGGGCGCGGCCCACCGCGAACGAGACCCCACCGTCGATCAGCGTGGGCGAGCTGACCATCCGACCCCGGCAACGCCTGGCCGAACTGGGTGGGCAACCGCTGCAACTGACGCGGCGCGAGTTCGACGTGCTGGCGTACTTGGCCGAGCGGGTCGGTCAGGTGGTCAGCCGCCGGGAGCTGATGAACGAGGTCTGGCACCAGGCGCAGATCGGTGAGGAACAGACCATCGACGTGCACATCTCGTGGCTGCGGCGCAAGCTCGGGGAGACGGCCGCCCGGCCGCGCTTCCTGCGCACCGTGCGCGGCGTGGGCGTGATGATGGTCGACCCGCGATGAGGTGGGCGCTGAACCGGCTGGCCATCGCCATCACCTCGATGGTGGCGCTGGCCTTCCTGGTGCCGCTGGCCATCGCCACCGGGCAGATCGCCCGGGACCGGGCCGTCAGCGAGGCCCGCCAGCAGGCCACCGCGCTGGTCACCGTGCTGGGCATGGACGCCGACCCGACGCTGCTCACCAACGCCGTGGCCAGCACCACGGCGGGCAGCGCCGGGAGGCTCGCCGTGCACCTGCCGGATAGCGCGCCGATCGGCAGCACCCACGTCACCGACGCGCAGGTACGCGACGCCGCCGGGGACCGCCGCTCGGTGCTGGCCCCGGCCGGCGACGGTGTCGCGTACCTGCAACCCACCGTGCTCGCCGACGGCCGGACCGTGATCGTCGAGGTGTTCGTGCCGGAGACCGAACTGCGCCGTGGCGTACGGACCGCCTGGTTCGTCCTCGGTGGCCTGGCGATCGTCCTGGTGGCCGGCTCGACGCTGCTCGCCGACCGGCTCGGCGGCCGGCTGGTGCGCGCCACCCGGGACCTGTCCGCGTCGGCTCGGCGGCTCGGCGGCGGTGACCTGACCGCTCGGGCCGAGCCGAACGGCCCCCGGGAACTCCAGGACGCGGCCCGGTCGTTCAACACGATGGCCGACGACCTACGCCTGCTGATGAACCGGGAACGCGAGTTGGCCGCCGACCTCTCCCACCGGCTGCGTACGCCGTTGACCGCACTGCGTCTCGATGCCGAGGCGATGCCGCCAGGCCCGATCGGCGAGCGGATGCGGCAGGCCTGCGACCTGCTCGACGAGGAACTCGACTCGATCATCCGCGGGGTGCGGCGCGGCACCGACGGGCGGGACGGTCAGAGCGCCGACCTGGTGGAGGTGCTCGCCGACCGGTTGGCGTTCTGGTCGGTGCTGGCCGAGGACCAGGAGCGCCCGTGGGAGGTGACCGGCGGCGACGTGCCGGTGGTCCTGCCGATGCCGCGCAGCGAGCTGATCCTGGTGGTGGACGCGATGCTCGGCAACGTCTTCGCGCACACTCCGGACGGCACCGCCTTCCGGGTCAGCGTGTCCCCCGACGGAGTGGTGGTGGACGACGCCGGGCCGGGCATCGCCGACCCGACCCGGGCGGTGCAGCGGGGCGTGAGCGCCGCCGGGTCGACCGGCCTCGGTCTGGACATCGTGCGGCGGGCCGCCGAGACCTCGGGTGGTCACCTGGTGGTCACCCGCAGTCCGCTCGGCGGTGCCCGGGTCGGGATCCTGCTCAGGTCGGTCGACCACGCTCCGGAGCGACTCGGGAGCAGTCACCGGCTTTCATGATCCTTTCCGGAGCCGTTAAGGCTCCTTTATGGAACCGCGCATTAGCGTCCTCGCCGTCACAGCCGCAGCGAGCCGTATGGAGTTCAGATGCGCAGGAAGATCACCTACCCACTGGTGGCCCTCGGCATGGTCGCCTCGACCCTGGCGGTCTCCTCGCCCGCCCAGGCCCACGGATACGTGTCCAACCCGCCGAGCCGACAGGCACTCTGCGCGGCCGGGACGGTCACCGACTGCGGCCCGATCCAGTTCGAGCCGCAGAGCGTCGAGGCGCCCAAGGGGTCCCAGCGGTGCGACGGCGGAGTGGCCCAGTGGTCCGTCCTCTCCGACGAGTCCCGCGACTGGCCGGCCCGCAACGTGGGTAGTTCGGTGACGCTCACCTGGGTACTGACCGCCCGGCACCGCACCGCCGACTGGGAGTACTTCATCGACGGCAACCGGGTCGCCAGGATCGACGAGGGCAACGCCCAGCCGGACGCGACCGTGTCGCACACCATCGACCTGAGCAACTTCCCGGGTCGGCAGCGGCTGCTCGCGGTCTGGAACATCGGCGACACCCCGATGGCCTTCTACAACTGCGTCGACCTGATCGTCGGCGGCGGCGGTGCCGCGCCCGCCCCCCGTCCGACCACGGCCGCGCCCACCGCCGCACCGACCACCACCGCGCCCACCGCCGCACCGACCACCACCGCGCCGACCCGGCCGGGCACCGCGCCGACCACCGCCGCACCGACCAGCGCGGCCCCGCCGCCGGCCGGTGACGCCTGGGCCGCCGGGGTCAGCTACCGCACCGGTGACGTGGTGACGTTCGAGGGCAAGCGGTACGAGTGCCGGCAGGGCCACACCGCGATCAACAGCTGGGAGCCCTCGATCTACACCCTCGCGCTGTGGCTGCCGCTGTGAGGCGCCGACTGGTCGCCGCCGCCCTGGTCGTCCCGTTCCTGCTCGGCGCGTGCAGCTCGCCCGCCGCACAGCCGCCGCCCGTGTCGACGAGTGACACGACGGTCGCCGAGATCACGGCCGGCGACGAGTACAACGACACCGACGTGATGTTCCTGCAGATGTTCGTCCACCATCAGCGGCAGGCCCTGCAGATGACCGCCACCGCGGTGAAGCGGGCCCAGGACCCGGAGCTGAAGACCCTGGCCCAGGCGGTGCAGGTCACCGAGTCCGACGAGCTGTCGATGATCGAGGGCTGGCTCAAGAGCTGGGGCAAGTCCACCGAGGTCGACACCGCGCCCAACCTGCACGCTCACCACGGTGGACTGCCCGGCACCGGACCCGCCGAGATCGAGGCGTTGACGACGGTGAAGGACACCGAGTTCGACTCGGCGTTCCTGAGCCTCTTCCTGGCCCACCAGCACAACGCGATGGAGCTGGCCAACCTGGTCCGCACCGGCGGCGAGAACGCCGAGACCAAGGCCTTCGGCGAACGGGTACGCGCCTCCCGGCAGGGCGGGATCCAGCAGATGCTGAAACTGATGACCAAGTAGTCACCGCGCCCGTCAGAGGCAGTTCGGGGGACGGCCGAGGCACCGGCCGTCCCCCGTACTAACCGGCGGCCACCGGACTCGGCGCTAACCGAGCCGGTCCTGCTCCTGCCGACCGCCCTCGTCGGCATGCTCCGCGCGATCGGGCAGCACCGGTCGACCTCCCGTCGGCCGGTCGCCGTGCCCGCTCATCCGCGTCACCCGGTACCGCCGGTTCAGTTGGTTCGGCCAGCCCAGGAACCTGTCGAACATGTCGGCGGCGCTGCCGGTCTGGCAGGGATCGAGGCGATGCAGGTCGTCGATCGCCTCGTGCAGACAGCCGGCCAGATAGACGAAGAGGTTGACCGGGGCACCCTCGTAGTCGGCCAACAGGGCGAGCTTGCCGCGCGTACACGGCCACGGGTGACCGCAGTGGCGGCACAACCACAGCGGACGCATCGGCGGATGCTCGGCCGGCTCGGCCACGACCTGGTGCGGGGTCGGCGGCGGGAGTTCGTCGGTCATGACCGTGGCCTCACCCGCATATCCACTCCCGCCGACTCGGACGAACGGCGTGCGGCGTACGACCGGTGGTGAGCCGCCGACGCCTCACGCAGTAGGAGGCGCGCACGCGGGACCGGCATTACGAAAAATCCGTCGCCGACCGGACGAGAGCGACCAGCAACAGGGCTGGCGGGGCTGCGGCGAGCCCTGGCACGTCGGCAGGCGGCGTTGTCGTCGTCGGCCATGCCACACCGGCATGGCCTCCTCCTCCGCCTTGCCATCCTCGGCCATGACCCGCCTCGCCTCCACCGCCCTATTGCCGGTCGCTCTAAGCGTCCCCGGCGGTCAGGACCAGGGGGTACGGACCCGGAACGAACTCGCCCGCGCGAACGCCTGCGTACCGTCGGGGAAGTCGATCCAGAACCCGACATCGCGTTCGTGCACCACGAGGTGCGGATAGTTGTGCGAACGCATCGTCACCGAGGCGGCCGTCGCGCCACGTTCGGGACAGAAGGTCGCGTCCTCGCGGAACAACGGGGTGCCCTCGTCCGGGCTCAGGCGCAGGCGCAGGCTCGCGTGCCGCAGGTAACGCCCGTCGGCGCTGCGCAGGGTGACGCAGCCCGGGTCGGCGAGACCTCGACCGACCGTGAAGGTGGCGCGTCGACGGGCCTGGGCACTGCTGGCCCCGGTCACCTCGGCGAGCCCGGCCACGTCACCGTCCACGGTCAGGTACCGGCCCGGTGCCCGTACGGACTCCAACGACCAGGTACCCGGTGGAATGGTCCCGGTCGGCACGGGCGGGCGTACCGCCGTCGGTGACGCGGACGGTGACGCTGACGGGGTGGTGGCCGCCGGAGTCGGGCTGGGACGCGGCGGGGCGGCCGACGACGTCACCGGCGCCGCGACGGCCGGCGGCGGCGCGGGCGCGGGATCCGGCCGGAGCGCGACGCCGGCGGTGGTGCCGGCGATCAGCACCGCCCCGGCGGCGACGCTCGCCACCGGATGCGCCACCACCGCCTGGGTCAACATGCCCAGCAACGAGCCGCCCTGCCCGGCCGTGCCGCCAACGGCAGCCCCACCAGTGACCGCCGTCGCTCCACCGATCGCGGCACCACCGGCGGCCGTCGCTCCACCGACCGTCGTCCCACCGACCGCCACGGCCCCGGCGACGGTGTGCGCCGCCAGGACCGGGGTGCCGCCGGCCGCCCCGGCCAGCAGGCCCTTGGCGATCAACGCGGCGGTCAGGCCGGCCGGCACCGCAAGCGACGCGATGCCCAGCAGCAGCCGCTCGGCGGGCACCCGGTCGACCGCGCCCGCCCCGCAGTACGGGCAGTCGCGGACGTGCCGGGCGATCCGCTTGCGCCACACCGGTGTGGGCTGTCCGTCCCAGCCACCCACCGTCGACGCGAGGTCCGGGCAGCGCGGACGGGCCGACAGCGCCGCGACGATGGTCCGGCCCAGGTCCAGTTGCTCCCGCATCCGGTGCAGGCGCACGCCGACGTGCGCGACCGTCGTGCCGGTGGCGGCGGCGACCTCACCCCGGGTCAGCCGACCGGCGCACTCCTGCCACCAGAGCGCCAGCATCGGCCGGTACGCCGGGTCGAGCCACCGGATCGCCTCCACCACCTGGCGACGCTGGTCCGACACGTGCAGGCGCAGGATCGCCTCGCTCTCCACATCTCCGCCGCCCGGCATCCGGTCCACCGCGTCGACCATGGTGACCCGGTCGACAGCGGCTCGGACCCGGTGCCGGTGACTGGCGATCTGACGTAGCGCGATCGCCACCAGCCAGGAGCGGAAGCTCTCCGGTGCCCGCAGGGTCGGCAGGTCACGGACCACCCGGAGCAGCGTCTCCTGCACCACGTCGTCCACGTCCGGATGCCCGCTCAACGCCCGGCCGACGAGGTTGTAGAGCAACGGAAGGTGCGCCGAGACGAGCTGGTCGCGTGCCGTCCGGTCCCCCGCCTGGGCGGCGACGACCAACGCGGCGTGGTCCGCAGTGATCGTCATACCGCACCGCCTAGGCCGCTTCGTACGGGCGGGTCCCGCCGAGCACGACATCACACGATATCGACTGTCGCCGGTCCATGGCCGGTTTCACGAGGGCGGTCGCGCCGAGTCGGAGTCCGGTTCGGGGCGGGGAGGTTCGCGGTTCTCCTGGAGGGTCCGGGTGACCTGGTCCAGCAACTGTCGCGGATCGGTCCGCCCGGTCACCTGCACCTCCACCTCCGACTCGCCGACCCGCATCCGGACCGTGGCACCGCTGGGCTGCTGGCTGAGCCACGTCTGCAGCAGGGCGAACAACCCGGGCAACAGGCTCTGCGCCACCACCGCGATGATGACGGCCTCACTGAAGCCGGCCCGCCCGCCGGTACGCCCGCTCAGGTCCCGTACCCCGGCTCGGAACTCCGGCCGCCGGTGGATCCAGTCGACGAGCGGAACCTGGGCCGGCTGTCGGAGCGTGGTGATCATCTGAAGCCGGACGGGTTGGCGTCCCGCTGCGGACCCGCCGGTGTTCACTCGTCCACCTCCGGTTGAAAGGTGAGCTCCTCACCGGCGGCGGTGACCATGCCGGTGACCGCGAGCGTGTAGGTGTCGCTGAACTCCTCCTCGCCGAAGTAGGACTCGTAGGTCCCGGTCACCCGCACCTCGCCCCGTTCCTCGTACGGCGTGCTGACCTGCGCCGCCGCCGGGCCGAGCAGGTCGATCTGCGGCGTGGGGTAACTGGTGATCGTCCACGTGATCCCCTTGGCACCCTGGTAGCCGCTCAACCGGAACGGGCAGTCCTGCGGTGCGGCGACGGTCTGCCGCGCACAGCCGTCGAGGTACTCCTTCACCTGCGCGTCGACCGTCGACCGGGCGGCGGGCTTCAACTCGGGCACGACCTGGATCGGCGTCGCGGCACCGGCACCGGGCAGCACGGTGATCTGCTGTGCCGGTGTCTCGCTCAGCGGGCTGGCGGCAGCGGTGACGACGTACACGCCCGGCACGGAGAGTACCGACTGCCCCTCCGGGCCCTCCGGGACCGCCACCCCGTTGACCAGGAGGCCCGGCTGACCGGCGACCGCGTCCAGGCTGGACACACCACCGACGACGTGCCAGCCCCGGAAGATGCCCGCCGTCGACCCGTCGTCCCGACGCAGCGTCAGCTCGGCCTCCATGCGCTCCTCGCCGAGCCGGAACGAGACCGTCGCGGTCGCGTCGTCCTCCTCCCGCTCGATCGCCGTGACGTCGACGTCGGAGGGCGGCTGGTAGTCGGCCGACTCGACCATCCTGCCGAGCAGGTCGTCGCCGCGCACCGCCGCCTCGACCTCCGGGCTCAGCCATCCGGCCAGGTCGTCCACGTCCCGGTCCGCAAGCGCCGAGAAGTACCCGTCGACGGCGGTCACCGGCCGGAAGAAGCCCCACTGCACGACCCCGAGCAGGCTGGAGACCAGGCAGAGCGACAACAGGACGGCGGCACCGATGAGGGCCGGTCGCCGGACGCTGACCGGGTCGTCGCCACCGAAGAGTTCTGCCGGCGCGACCACCCGCCTCGGTGGCGTCTCGGTGTCCGGGACGTCGCCTGCGGCCTGGACCTGCTCCAGCCGGTCCAGGCGCAGCTCGTTCGGCGGGTGCTCGGCGCAGACGGCCTCGTCCCAGCCACTGCGCCCGCTCTCGAACGACCGGCGACGCTCCAGGACGGCCCGCAGACCGTCGGCGTGCCCCGCCGCCACCGCGCCGAGGTCCGCCCGGTACTCCGCCGCCCGCACGTCGGCGCGGTGCAGCGGCTGCACCAGGTACTTCATGGTCAGCAGGACCGGCCAGAAGAAGAGGAAGACGAACAGATTCGTGGCCGGGTGCGGAAACCTGCGCATCAGCCAGGTGGGCACCGCGTGCACCAGGACCAGGGGCAGCCCGACACCCCGGACGAAGGCCGAGGTGATCTCGTCACCGGTGCGCCAGTGCACCAGCTCGTGGCTGAGCAGTGCGGCGATCTCCTCGGGCGAGTCGGTGAGCAGACCGGTGGTGACCACGACGTGCCGGGCGTACGCGCGCGCGTTCGTGCTGACGAGATCGTCTTCGACCAGCAGTCGCGGCACATTCGGCAGACCGAGCCGCTGCGCGCAATCGTGCAGGATCGGGAGAATCAGATCGCGTTCCCGTCGACTGAGCTCACGGGCGCCCGACACCCGCAACAATCGGTGCTCCAGCAACACCCGGTAGAGCGTGTAGAGAAGGCCCAGCACGATGGCCGCGCCCACCATTCCGACCAGTTGGGCCAGCAGGGAGACGAGACCGTCCACCTCGTTGAACCGGAGGACCGGAACGATCAGCAGACCGATCAGGAATGCGATGGCCGCGCCGACGAAAGCGCCGATCGGGCCACCGGACTGCTGGAGGAAGGAATCGATCAGGCCACCGATGATCGGGGCGTCGCGTACCGCGTGCGGCACCTGGTCGGCGACCATCCCGCCGCCGGTGAACGCGAGCGTGAGTGCGGCGACCGTTGCGCTCACCACCGCGGTGAACAACGCCACCGGCACGTAGAGCCAGGCCGCGAGGAAGGCACCCAGGACGCCGCGCCAGTCCCGCAGGATGCCGACCCGCAGCCAGACGACGGCGTTCGGATAGCCGGGCGGACGGTTGGCCAGCCGGCCCCCGCCAGGGTCGGATCGAGCCCCCTCGCCGACGGACGCGCGCAGTGGAGACGGCGGTGGCAGTGGAGAGGGCGGTGGCAGTGGCGGTGACGTCGAAGGGGAAGAAGTGTCGGCAATCTGATTCTGCTGATCGCCGTAAGGCTGCGCCGCATCGGGATCGTGCTGCTGCACGGAAACTCCTCCACGAGGCCGAACAGGGCAAAGGGCGACCCGGCACCCATCGGAGAATTGTTTCCTCGGGAGGCCGCCGGGCCATGAATCAGTCGGGAGACGTAGCGGGGTAGGCGCAGACCCTACTCCGGTCTATGCCTGCCGCGCCACCCCGTTTACTCCGCCCCTTAATCCACCGGATGCGGCAATTCGACATCTGCGTCGATGATTTACCCGCGCGAGCGCCGGCAAAGATGGAACTTCCACGGATCACCACCGGGTCGCGGCGCAGTTCCCCGGCCCGGCCGCACGCCCCTCAGTGCCCGGTACGGCCGATCGGGTCGACGGTGATCGGCACGCCGGTCAGCCGTTCGCTCTCCGTCCACAGCCGCGCCGCCACCGCCACGTCCAGCGCCCGCGCGCTGCGGCCGGCCCGCACCGGCGGACCGGAGTTCTCCATCCGGTGCGCCGGCCCCCAGTAGCTGCCGCTCTCCGCCCCCGGGTCGGTCGCGGCCCGCAACGTCGGTAGCACCCCGTCGTCGAGCTTCATCGCCACGTACCGCCCGACGGCGTTGACGACGTCGACGAACCGGTCCCGGCCCTGGCTGTGACCGGTGTACGTCCACCCCGGATGGGCAGCGGTCACCCGCACCGGCGCACCCGCGCTCAGCCGACGGTCCAACTCCAGCGCGAAGAGCAACACGGCGAGCTTGCTCTGCGCGTACGCGGCGAACCGCCCGTAGCGCCGCCGCTCCCAGTTCAGATCGTCGAAGTCGATCCGCCCGGTGCGGTACGCGTTGCTGGCCACCGCGACCACCCGGGACCCCTCGGTCGCCAGCAGCGCCGGAAGCAACCGACCGGTCAGCGCGAAGTGCCCGAGGTGGTTCACCCCGAGCTGGGACTCGAAGCCCTGCCGGGTACGCCGCAGCGGCGGATACATCACACCCGCGTTGTTGACCAGCAGGTCCAGCCGGTCGTGCTCGGCCCGGTACGCGGCGGCGAACTCGGCGACCGAGTCGAGATCCGCCAGGTCCAGCCGGATACACCGCACCTCGGCCGCCGGGAACTGCGCACGGATCCGCGTCACGGCCGCCTCGCCCTTACCCTGGTCACGGCAGGCCAGCACCACCCGCGCACCCCGACCCACCAGCAGCCGGGCGGTCTCCAGCCCGAGACCGGTGTTGGCGCCGGTGACGATCGCGGTACGACCCCGCTGGTCGGGAACATCGTCGTACGTCCAGCGCCTCATCCGTCACCCCTCGGCCCACCGCCGACGACCGGCATCGCAGGCGTGACAAGGCTTACCGCGTACCGCCGTCCCGTCAAGCGCGGTCGGCGTCGGTGGGCTGTGGCAGGGTTCTGTCCGTGCCCGACCACCACGCCCTGCTGGCCCGGATCACCGCTCGGATCCGTGCGGACGACATCGCCGACGACCTGCCGGCACCCCTGTCTCCGGACGCCATCGCCCGCGCCGAGCAGCGGCTCGGCTTCCGCCTGCACCCGCTGCTCGCACAGCTCTACGGCGAACTGGCCAACGGTGGCTTCGGCCCCGACTACCAACTGCTCGGCCTGGTCGACGGAGCCGACGGCGACCAGGCCGTCGACATCTACCTCACCGCCCGCACCGACGACGCCGGTACGGAATGGGCCTGGCCCGAAGGAGTCCTGCCCATCCTCGACTGGGGCTGCGGCATGTACGCCTGTGTGGACTGTCGATCCGTCGACGGCACCGTGCTGCTCTTCGAACCCAACCCGGGCGACCCCGACGCCGCCTGGTACGTCGACTCGCCGAGCCTGCATGCCTGGCTCACCCACTACGTCGAGGACACCGGGTGGTGGAACGCGGCGGAGGCGGGCGAGGACCCCGGCGACATGTCCCTCTGGGACGAGGCCCGCGCCCGCGCCGCCGACTGAGCCGGGCAGGGGACGTCGCGCGTGTCCCCTGCCCGTCACGTTGCGATCCTGCTCAGCTCAGGCAGTCTCGTTCAGGCGCTGACGCAGCTCGGTCGGCAGCTTCAGGTCGGCCGCCGCCAGGCACTCGTCGAGTTGCGCCACCGAGCTGACCCCGACGATCGGCACGATCGCCGGCTCTCCGCCCATCAGCCAGCTCAACACCACCTGGTTCGGGGTGGCGTCCACCTCGGCCGCCACCTCCCCCAGCACCCGCAGCCGACGCTCGGTGCCCGGGTGCGCGTAGTGCTCCGGCAACGGCTTGTCCGCCCGGGTGTAGGTGCCCCACAACAGCGTGCTGTACGCGAACATGGTCAGATCGCGACTGCGTACCAGGTCCAGCAGCTCGTCACCGGCGTGCACGTGCCCGCCCTCCGGCAGCACGGTCGCCGGACGCGGCAGCAGATACGAGTAGCGCTGCTGGACCACCGTGTACGGCGTCCAGCCCCGCGCCGAGGCCAACGCCCGCGTCTCGGCCAGCCGCCAGGCGGCGTGGTTGCTGGCGCCCAGCGCCCGTACCCTGCCCTCGGTCACCGCCTCGTGGAACGTGGCCAGGGTCTCCTCGTCGGAGGTCTCGCGGTCCTCCCGGTGGGCGTAGTAGACGTCGAGATGGTCGACGCCGAGCCGCTTCAGCGAGCCGGCGAGCTGCTCCCGGATCACCGACGCGCCGAGTCCCTCGGCCCCACCGTCGGCTCCCAGCCCGGAGCCGACCTTCGACGCCAGCACCAGGTCGTCCCGGTTGCCCCGGCTGGCCAACCATCGACCCAGCACCGCCTCGCTCTCGCCACCGGACCCACCGGGCACCCAGAACGAGTAGCAGTTCGCGGTGTCGATGGTGGTGCCACCGGCCTCGACGAACCGGTCCAGGATCGCGAACGAGGTCGGCTCGTCGATCTCGGTCCCGAAGGGCATGGCACCGAGACACATTTGGCTGACCTTCATTCCCGAGCCACCGGACAGTTCACGTTGCCGCATCGTTCCTCCAGAGATGGGCGGGATCCGTCGCCCAAGCATAGGAACCACACCCGAGTCTCATTCGCGGACGAGGCCGTAGGCTCGGTGCATGGCCGAGACGTCGAGCGGGCCCGCCCCCTCCTACCTCGCCGGCCTCACACGCGTACGCGCCGCTGCCGGCATCGTCCTGCGGGACGAGGTCGGTCGGGTGTTGGTGGTCTGCCCGACATACCAGGACGCGCGGGAGATCCCCGGCGGGGCGGTGGAACCGGACGAGTCCCCGGCGGAGGCGTGCGCCCGCGAGGTCAGGGAGGAACTGGGTCTCTCGATCGCCACCGGAGAGCTGCTCTGCGTCGACTGGGTGCCGCCGAGCCCGCCGTGGGATGGCGGCCTCATGTTCGTCTTCGACGGCGGGACACTCACCACGGAGCAGATCGCGGCGATCCGCTTGTGCCCCGCCGAGGTCAGCCGCATCGAGTTCGTCGAGCCGGAGCGAATCGGCGAGGTGCTCATCCCCCGGCTGGCCCGACGGGTCGCCGCAGCGATCGCCGCCATCGGATACGGCGGCGTCTATCTGGAGGACGGCGTCGAGCTAGGTCTCACCGGTCCACGCGCTACCCGGCTTTGCCCGTTTGCGCCAAACCGATGTGTTCCCTAGTCCACTCTGAGCGCGCCGGTCCATGGCGGCCGAGCACCCAGGGAGCACCACCGTGACGCGCCTCGGGTGGGCTGTCGGCGTGACGTCGTCCGTTGGTGCGAGTGACGTGCCCGGGTGCTTGCCACGGCCTACCCGGGCCAGTTGGCAAGGTAGTCGTCAAACGGGACATCGTCAGGCCGCAGGCCGCCGATCTCGACGTAACCGTCGATGTCTCTGTCGTATGGTGGGCCAACGACGATCGGCATCTCATGCGTCGAGTGGTGGGCTAGAAACCGCCAGGCCGCCCGGTTGAGCACCGGCTGCCGGGAGTTGGCGGGAGTCTCTGGACCACCACGGTGGAAGAACAGCACCCGACCGCCGGCACCACGTACCGCCTGCCCCAAGCAGAGCCGTTCCCGACAACGGAAACAGGCCAGGTAACCGGTCTTCGACACATCCCACCCGTCACTCGAGTAGTCGGCGAAAGAGTCCTCTGGCCAGCCAGCCAGATAGTCGCTGAACTCGATATCATCCGGCTCGTCGCCGCCGATCATGGCTGGCGGCCCGGGTGGCTCCCACATCTCGTCGTACTCCAGCTGAGAGTCGTAAATCACCTGCAACTGGTGGCCGGCATGCTCAGCGAAGATCCTCCACAACGCCCCCGACATCTCCCGCGACTGACTGTGGTTGGGCGCACTCGGATGCGCGTAGGCGAAGTAGATGATGTCGTCCCACGAATGCCGTACGGGCTTGCCGAGGACAAGCTGGGCCCGTCGACACAGGCAGAACAAGCTGGCGTCTATCCCCACAGGTCGTCCCCCGTTCAGCCCGGCACGCCCATGCCGCGCGCGCCCGGCATCCACAAACCGAGCGGCCTTCCGTCCGGAGACCGAAACGCCACCCACATGTTCTGATAGGCCGCCAGCCGCGCATCGGAGCGGTTGCCCCAGAAGCCCTTCATCATGCCCTCCACGGCCGCCGCATCGACACCGGGCGCTACCTGGACCAGCAGCTCTCCTTCATATTTCATGGTCGGCGCCGCGGCACGGAGTCGGTTCGGAAACTGGTTGGGCTTGCCGGCGAACGTCTTGACCTGGCGTCCCAGCATCAGCTTGCCCGACGCGTCATAGAACAACACGTCGTACCCCTGGACGTTGTCCCCCGCCACCTTCGGCGTTGTCCCGGACGGCCCGTAGAGGGCAAGCTCCGCGTTCTTTCGCGTCAGCGGCGGGCCGGCCTGCTTGGAGTGCTCGGCAACCAAAGAGTCGATCGCCGCCTGTAGGTCGACACCGGAAAGGGCGAGCACTCCTCCGCAGCCGCCACACGCCGCATACGCACGCCGGGTATTGCGGGCAAGCACCTCGACGGGATTGACCGGCGCGGCCTCGGGCTCAACCGAGGCCGCCTCGCTGGGCGCTGGCGCTGCGGTCGCTGGCGATGGGCTCAGTCCGGCCGGTGGTGGTGTGCCGCTATCTGTGCCGCAACCGGCCAGCACAACCGACAACACCACCGCAAGAAACGCACTCATCCCCGTACGCGATGACATGTGATCCTCCCCCGGTCGCCCAAGAGCCTAGTCAACATCCATCGATCCATGTGTTGGAAGACGATGCAGCACGACCAACATGGACGGAGCCGACGACGGTTCCCCTCGACGCGGCAGCCACGCCCGGCTCTGACTCAGCACACCGGATCTCGAACACAGCCAAACGTCGGCTGGCGACCGTCGGTCGAGCCATGTCCTGCTGCGCTCTCGGCACCTAGAGTGGTGCGGTGCTGGCCCTCGGCGTCGACCTCGCAGTGGCGGACAAGCGCACAGAGCTGGCCGCGATCGAATGGCTGCCGAAGTGACAAGGCGATCAGCGTGTTTCTCGGCTTCGATCAGCCCTCGGCGCGGACGATGATGTTCAGGGCCTCGACGGTTTGACGGGCGAGATCAGGAATTTGATCCTCACCGAGGACGACGCCTTTCAGGTTGTCCAACGGTGTCCTCAGGTCATGCAATCGGCTGCCCCGCAGATCGGCACCGTCGAGGCGGCAGGATTCCAACTCCAGGTGCCTCAGATCGCAGGAACGCAGGGCGACGCCGGGCAGGCGGCAGGACGACCAGTTGCCGTGTCCGAAGGTGCAGTCGGTGAAGGCCACCGAACCGGCGGCACTGACGCGGTTCAGGGTGGCGTTGTCGAACCGGCAGTTGTCGAACAGGACGTCTTTGAGGCGGACGTCGACGAGCCGGCTACCGGTGAACCGGGATCCCGTGAACGCGCACCGTTCGATGCTGATGTCGGTGAGGATCACCGGGCCGAGGACTGTCCGTTGCGGAGGGACGTGCGATGGCTCCGGTGACGACCTGGACCGGCCGGGAGGCGAACGCGCTGCGCAATGCGCTGCGGATGAGCGTGACCGCCTTCGCCGAGCACTTAGGCGCGGCCCGACGGACCGTGGCCAAGTGGAGCAACAGGGCGACGAGGCCCTGCTGGCGACGCGCACCTGCGGTGCAACCGTGAACACCAAGCTGCCGAATGCCGGTGTGGAAACGGATACTGGCGATGACGGACAGGGTGACTCGGGCTCGGATGGTGACGTGCGACGAAGAGATCTGCTACGCGGGGCGACGATCGGCGTCGGCGCTGCGCCCGGCGTGGCGCCACTACTCGACGCCCTCGTCTCGCCACGCGTTCCGAACGCGGTGACGCTGTCCGCTCAACAGTTCTCCCGCGCCGTGGCCGCAGCGAAGATCGACTACCAAGCCTGCCGGTACGAACGCGCCCTCGACCAGCTCGTAACGCTGCTGTCCGCACTCGAACCCGCCAGAGCCAGCGCGCAGGGCGAACAGAGAAGGCATATCGAAGTCCTGGCAACGGACCTCTACCACGTCGTCGGCAGCGTCCTGCTCAAGGTCGGCGACCGAGGCATGGCCCTGGTCGCGGCCGAGCGCAGCACCCGAGCCGCTGCGACGAGTGCGGAGCCGGTCGCGCTCGCCACCAGTGCCCGGATCATGACTCACGCCCTGATGAGCAACGGCCACGACAAGCAGGCAGTGACCCTTGCCGGCAACGCAGCCGGTGTGCTCGACCGGGACACGCGCCTCGCGTCGACTGAAGCGGTAGCCGTCTATGGCGCCCTCGTCCTCCGAGGTGCCGTCGCCGCCGCCCGCAACGACGACCGTGATACCGCGCAAGCGATGCTCGATGAAGCGAGCCGCGTCGCCGCCCGACTCGGCTACGACGGCAACGACCGGTGGACCGGGTTCGGTGCCGCCAACGTGCTGTTTCACCGGGTCAATGTCGCCCTGACCCTCGGCGACGCCGGAACGGCTATCGGCATCGCGCGCACCGTACCCCTGGACAAGGTGACGATCGCCGAACGCAAAGCCTCGCTGTACGTCGATGTCGCCCGCGCCTACACCCAGTGGGGACGTCACGAGCACAGCCTGAGCGCGCTGCGCACCGCGTACGAGGTGGCACCCGAGGCGATCCGCTGCCGCCCAGCCGTTCAGCGCATCGCCACCGACCTGGCGCTCCTTGCCAAGGGCTCGGCCCGCACCGCCGTCGTCGACTTTGCACGAGGGGCCGGGATCCCGCTATGACCGGCGGCCACCTCCAGATCGTCGTCTGCGCTGCTGGCCCCGCCGCCGACGTGACCCAACTGATCAGCGCCGCGCAGAAGCACTCCTGGACGACCGCCGTCACCGCCACGCCCAACGGCCTCGACTTCATCGACGTACCTGCGATCGAGGAGTTGACCGGCGTCGCCGTGCGCTCCAGCTACCGAGTGCCCTCCGGCCGCCGCTCACCACCCGTCGTCGACGCCTTGGTCATCGCACCCGCGACATACAACTCGATCAACAAGATCGCCCTCGGTCTCGCCGACAACTACGCCATGACCGCAGTCGCCGAACTGATCGGACGGCAGATAACGACCGTCATCGTCCCTTCGTCAACGCCGCCCTCGCCACGCGCCTACCCTTCCGTCGCGCCGTCACCAGCCTCCGCGACGAAGGGGTACACATCCTCCTCGGCCCGAAGACCGCTGGGAACCACACCCGCCCGGTAGCGGAGCCGAGCGGCAGCAAGCCTTCCCCTGGACGGGGGCGTTCGACACTGCAACCCGAGGCCCGCTCGGCAGGTCCGCGAGAGGCAGCAGTGACCATCGCTGAACCACTTCAGGGGCCCGAGGCGGGGGCGCAGTTCAGCGTCCGGTTAGTACTCCAACGTCACTTCGCCTGTCTGCGCTGGTAATGGGATCGTCGGGCTTGGGCTTGGGATGTTCGCCGCCAGTATGACCAGTGCAGGGTGTGCTCCGGTGGTAGTGCCATGGTGAGGACGAAGGCGTT